>NZ_BBNN01000031.1:0-62323 GCF_000829695.1 Streptomyces sp. NBRC 110035
CAGATCGAACTCTTCAACGCCCTGCTGCTGTCCCTGCCCGGCTCGCCGATCCTCTACTACGGCGACGAGATCGGCATGGGCGACAACATCTGGCTCGGCGACCGCGACGCCGTCCGCACCCCCATGCAGTGGACCCCCGACCGCAACGCCGGCTTCTCCTCCTCCGACCCCGGCCGGCTGTTCCTGCCCACGATCATGGACCCGGTCCACGGCTACCAGGTCACCAACGTCGAGGCATCCATGGCCTCACCCTCCTCACTGCTGCACTGGACCCGCCGGATGATCGAGATCCGCAAGCAGAACCCCGCCTTCGGCCTCGGCACCTACACCGAACTCCCCTCCTCCAACCCCGCCGTCCTCGCCTTCCTCCGGGAGTACGAGGACGACCTGGTCCTCTGCGTCAACAACTTCTCCCGCTTCGCGCAGCCCACCGAACTCGACCTGAGCGCCTTCGAGGGCCGTCACCCGGTCGAACTGTTCGGCGGGGTGCGTTTTCCCGCCGTCGGCGAACTGCCGTACCTGCTCACCCTCGGGGGCCACGGCTTCTACTGGTTCCGGCTCGCCCGAGCCGCATCCCGCACCGGCCGCCGACTGTGACCGTGCGCCGACGAGAGGAGGCGTCCACATGACGAAGACCGCATTCCTGTGCCCGCGAAGCACGACCGCCGAACCCACGCAGTCGTTCGCCGGGCTGCTGCGCGAGTGGCTGCCGGAGCAGCGCTGGTTCGCCGGCAAGGACCGACCCGTCACCGACCTCCACGTGCTGTCGATGACCGAGTTGTTCCCGGACTGTCTCCATCTGCTGGTCCACGCCGGCCACGGCGGCGTGCCCTCGCCCGGGAACACGCCCTGGGCCGGTGACTGCTACCAGCTCCTCCTCGGCGTACGGGAGCACCCGGCACCGCGTCTGGGCCGGGCGGTCATCGGGAGGGTGCAGGACGGGCCGCTGGCCGGGCGCACGGTCTACGACGCGCTGCATGACCCGCGGTCGGCGCAGTTGCTGCTGGAACGGCTGCGGCACCCCCGAGCGGTGGGCCCGCTGCGGTTCGAGGGCGACGCGGCCCAGCGGGTGCCGGCCGGGCTGGTGCCGCGGCTGCTGGACGCCGAGCAGTCCAACTCCTCCCTGGTGTACGGCGACGAGTTCATCCTGAAGCTCTTCCGGCGGATCCAGCCCGGTGTCAACCCGGATCTGGAGGTGCCGGGCGCGCTGGCCCGGCAGGGCTGTCACCGGGTACCCGCTCCCGTGGCCTGGCTGCGCACCACGCATCCGTTCAAGGCGACGCTCGGTGTACTCCAGCCGTTCCTGCGCGACGCCTCCGACGGCTGGACGCTGGCTCTGGAGGCGCTGGCCGCCGGTGACGACTTCACCGCGCAGTCGCACGCCCTCGGCCGGGCCACGGCGGATGTGCACCTGGCGCTCGCCTCGGCGTTCCCCGTCGGCAGGCCCGGGCAGGGCGGGCTGACGTCGGAGGGGATGACCGAGCGTCTGACGTCCGCCGCGCACTCCGTACGCGTGCTCCAGCCGTACGTGCCCGGCCTGAAGGCGGCGTTCGCCGCGCTCGCGACCTGTGATCCCGGGCCGCCCGCCCAGCGCATCCACGGCGACCTGCACCTGGGGCAGGTACTGCGGGCCGGACAGGACTGGTTCGTCATCGACTTCGAGGGCGAGCCGTCCCGGCCGCTCTCCGAACGGCGCAGCGCCCACTCCCCCCTGCGGGACATCGCCGGGATGCTGCGCTCGTTCGACTACGCCGCCCGCCAGCGCCGTCCCTGGCGCCCGGAGTGGGCGCGCCGCTGTCGCGAGGCCTACTGCGCGGGCTACGCGGCCCGCGCCGGCTGGGACCCGCGCAAGAAGCACGGCCTGCTCCGCGCCTACGAGACGGACCGGGCCGTGTACGAGGTGCTGTACGAGGCCCGGCACCGACCCGACTGGCTGCCCGTACCCATGGCGGCGATCGAGCGCCTCGCCGTGAGAGGAGACTGAAGCCGTGGCCCTGCACGACACCCCGCTGCCCGAGTCGGCCGGGTCCGTCCCGTCCGCCCCGAAGACGCCCAAGACCGCCCCTGCCCTCGATCCCGAGGACCGGGGACGCCTGCTGGCGGGCGCCCACCACGATCCGCACGCGCTGCTCGGCGCGCACCCGGTGCCGGGTGGCATCGTCTTCCGGGCGCTGCGGCCGTTCGCGCGCACGGTGAGTGTGGTCACCGGCGGCCGGCGCACCCCGCTCGCCTCGGAGGGGGACGGCCTCTTCTCCAAAGTGCTGCCGCTGGACGCGGTCCCCGCGTACACGCTGGCGGTGGCCTACGGGGACGAGGACGCCGTCGAGGTGCACGATCCGTACCGGATGCCGCCCTCGCTCGGCGAACTCGATCTGCACCTGATCGGCGAGGGGCGCCACGAGGAGCTGTGGACGGCGCTCGGCGCCCACCCCATGACCCACCAGGGCGTCACCGGAACCCGCTTCACCGTGTGGGCACCGAACGCGCGGGGCGTCCGGGTCGCCGGCGACTTCACCTGCTGGGACGGCACGGCGTTCCCGATGCGTTCGCTCGGCTCGTCCGGCGTGTGGGAACTGTTCCTGCCGGGGATCGGAGAGGGCGCCCGCTACAAGTTCGAGGTGCACTCCCGGTACGGCCGTCGGATGCTCAAGGCCGACCCGATGGCGCGCCTCGCGGAGGAACCGCCGAACACCGCGTCGGTCGTGACGGCCTCGCACTACACGTGGGGCGACGCCGGGTGGATGAAGCGCCGCGCCCACGTGCCCCTGCACGAGGCGCCGTTCTCGGTGTACGAGGTCCATCTGCCCTCCTGGCGACCGGGTCTTACGTATCGCGAGCTCGCCGAGGTGCTGCCGGCCTATGTCCAGGACCTCGGCTTCACCCATGTCGAGCTGATGCCGGTCGCCGAGCACCCCTACGGCCCGTCCTGGGGCTACCAGGTCACCGGTTTCTACGCGCCCACGGCCCGTCTCGGCACCCCGGACGACTTCCGGTACCTGGTCGACGCCCTGCACCGGGCCGGCATCGGCGTGATCATGGACTGGGTGCCGGCGCACTTCCCGAAGGACGACTGGGCGCTGGCCCGGTTCGACGGGGACCCCCTGTACGAGCCGGGGGACTCCCGGCGGGCGGAGCACCCGGACTGGGGAACGTACACGTTCGACTTCGCCCGGACCGAGGTGCGCAACTTCCTGGTCGCCAACGCCGTGTACTGGTGCGAGGAGTTCCACATCGACGGGCTGCGCGTGGACGCCGTCGCCTCGATGCTCTACCTGGACTACTCGCGGGACTCCGGCCAGTGGGAGCCCAACGCGCACGGTGGCCGGGAGGACCTGGCGGCGGTGGCGTTCCTCCAGGAGATGAACGCGACCGTCTACCGGCGGTGCCCGGGTGTGGTGACGATCGCGGAGGAGTCGACCGCGTGGGGCGGGGTGACCCGGCCCACCGACACCGGCGGCCTGGGGTTCGGGCTGAAGTGGAACATGGGCTGGATGCACGACTCACTGGAGTACATGAGCCACGAGCCGGTGCACCGCAGGTACCACCACCACGGGATGACGTTCTCGATGGTGTACGCGTACAGCGAGAACTACGTGCTGCCGATCTCGCACGACGAGGTCGTGCACGGCAAGCGGTCACTGGTCTCGAAGATGCCCGGCGACTGGTGGCAGCGGCGGGCGAACACCCGGGCCTATCTCGGCTTCATGTGGGCCCACCCCGGCAAGCAGTTGCTGTTCATGGGGCAGGAGTTCGCGCAGGGAGCGGAGTGGTCCCAGGAGCAGGGCCCGGAGTGGTGGCTGCTGGACGACTCCTACCACTCCGCGGGCGACCACCGCGGGGTGCGGGACCTGGTGCGCGATCTCAACGCCCGCTACCGGGAGACGGACGCGCTGTGGCAGCGGGACACCGATCCGGACGGGTTCCGCTGGGTGGCGGTGGACGCGGCCGAGGACAACGTGGTCGCGTTCCTGCGGTACGGCACCGGGGGCCGTCCGCTGCTCTCGGTGTCGAACTTCTCCCCCGTCGTCCGGCACGGCTACCGGCTCGGTGTGCCCGACGACGTGATCGCCTGGCGGGAGGTCCTCAACACGGACTCGGCCCGGTACGGCGGCGGTGACGTCACCAACCCGGACCCGGTCAAGCCCGAGGACGGCAGTGTCGGCCTCACCCTTCCGCCCCTCGCGACGGTGTGGCTGGTGCCGCACGACCTGTGAGGCCCGGCGGTCCGCCCGCCCCTCCGCCCCGTGCCCGCGCCCGGACGTCAGCCGGCGCGGGCACGGCGCGTACGGGCGGCGTACGGGCGGACCGCCGAAAGGGAAGGCACGGGCGGGGAATACGGGCGGACCGTACGGGCGGGGTCGGACCACCGGGGCGATGTCATCATCGGTGTGGCCACAGTTCCGGTGATCCGGCCCCGGAACGCCCGGGCTCGGCTAGATTCAGGCACCGCCGACGACTCTGCCCGTCGGCCGAGTCACAGCCCGTACATGTCAGGAGCAGTGCATGCGCGACCTCGCTCTCGCTCCGCAGGCCGCCTCACCCCTGACGGGCGGCCTCGCGGACAGTCTCTTCGAGACGGCGGCCGAGAGCCCGAACCTGCCGATGCTCGCCCGCCGCGCCGACCCGGCCTCCGCGTCCTGGGAGGAGGTCACCGCTCTGGAGTTCCGGGACCAGGTCGTCGACCTGGCCAAAGGGCTGGTCGCCTCCGGGCTGTCCCCGGGCCACCGGGTGGCGATCATGGCGCGGACCCGTTACGAGTGGACGGTTCTGTGCTACGCGCTGTGGACCGTGGGCGCGGAGGTCGTCCCCATCTATCCGACCTCGTCGCGGGAGCAGGTGGAGTGGATCCTCAGGGACTCCGGCTGCGTGGCCGTGGTGGTCGAGGACGAGCAGGGCGTGATGACCGTCGGGTCCGTGTGCGCCGCGCTGCCGCGGCTGCGGCACGTCTGGCAGCTGGACTCGGGTGCGCTGGAGCAGCTGGTGGCGCGCGGCGAGTACCTGCCTCCGGCCACGGTGGACTCACTGCGCCGGATCGTGCTGCCGGACTCCACGGCCGTGGTCGCCTACACGTCCGGTACGTCGGGGCAGGCGAGGGGGTGCGCGCTGAGCCACCGCAACCTGGCCGCCCCGTGCGACGTCCTGCTGGAGGGCTGGGCCCACACGGCGGCGGAGCCGGGTGAGCAGGCCGTGGTCCTCGCCTTCCTGCCGTTCTCCCATGTGTACGGGCTGATGATCCAGGGCCTGTGCGTACGCGGTGGCCTGCTGATGGGGCACGAGCCCGATCTCGGCTCGGAGGCCCTGTCCTCGGCGCTGCGCACCCTGCGGCCCACCTATCTGTACGCGGTCCCCTCCCTGCTGGAGAAGATCTACAAGAACTTCCTGCGCGCCTCCCAGCAGGCGGGCCGCGGAGCTTTGTTCGAGCGGGCCGCCGACACGGCGCGCGACTTCGCCGCCGCCGTGGAGCGGCAGCGGCTGGGCCGGGGCCCGGGACCCGGCTTCGACCTGCGGCTCCAGCACGCCCTGTACGAGCGGACGGTGTACCGCAGGCTGCGGGCCGCGCTGGGCGGCCGGGTACGCAGGGCCACCTCGGGCGGCTCGACGCTCAGTCGCGAGCTGTCCCTCTTCTACGAGGGCATCGGCATCTACGTCCACGACGGCTACGGGCTCACCGAGACCGGCGGCGGTGTGACGATGCAGCCGCTCGGCCGGGAGAAGTCCGGCACCGTCGGGCTGGCGCTGCCGGGCAGCGAGATCCGGGTCGCCGACGACGGGGAGATCCTGGTGCGCGGGCCGTCGGTGTTCCAGGGGTATGTGGGCGACGAGGCCGCCACCCTGACCGCGCTGGCCGGCGGCTGGCTGGCCACGGGGGACATCGGCCGGACGGACTCGGAGGGCTATCTGACGATCACCGGCCGCAAGAAGGACATCATCATCACCAGCAGCGGCAAGAGTGTCGCGCCGTCGGCCCTGGAACAGCGGCTGCGGATGCACCCGCTCGTGCACCAGGCCGTCGTGGTGGGGGACGACCGGCCCTGTGTGGGGGCGCTGATCACACTGGACCCGGACTTCCTGGCGCACTGGCGGGCGGCGCTGTCGCTGCCGGGCGACGCCGCGACGCGGGAGGCGCGGGAGGAGAACGCGTTGCGGGAGGAGGTGGCGCGGGCGGTCGCCGCGGCGAACAGCAGTGTGTCCCGTCCGGAGTCGATCCGGGTGTTCCGGGTGCTGCCGGAGGCGTTCGACGTGACCAACGGCCTGCTGACGCCGTCGATGAAGCTGCGCCGGGACGAGATCGTGCAGCGGTACGCGCCGGAGATCGACGCGATGTACCACTCCCGTTCGCGTCCGGATCGGGAGCCGGTGCCGGAGGAGCCGTCGGTCTGGGACGACTCGGACAACGTCTTCCGCTGACCGCCCGGGGCGACCTGCCCGTCACCCCCCGCTCACCCGCGGATACGGGCGCGTAGGGTCCGGCTGCCCGGGAACTCACAGACACAGGAGAACGAAGGAACGGACCACACATGAACGACTGGCCCGTGGAAGTCGGGGCAGGGAAGGCACCATGGCATCCGAGCCGCACAGGGACAGGCCAGTGGCCGCAGAGGAGATCACGGAACGCGTCGCCGGCTTCCCCGGGGAGCTGCACGACGTCACCGACGCACGCCTGGTGGCGGAGGAGTTCCTCCTCGAACTGGCCCGCGTCTCCCCGCCGACGGCCCCGGAGCACTGGGACGACATCCTTCTGGTGGTCACGGAACTCGCGGCCAACGCGGTCCAGTACGCGCCGGGACCGTTCGGAATGCGGCTGCGCAGGACGTTCGACGGGGTGCACGTGGTGATGCACGACACGAGCACGACCGAGCCGACGCCCCGGCCCTTCAGACCGAGCCACGGCGGGGGCGGGATCGGCTGGCATCTGATCCACACGCTGTGCGATCAGGTCAGCGTGGTCGGCACCGCGGGCGGCAAGGACATCCATGTGTTCCTGCCCTGGTGACGGCCAGGCGTCCGGTGGCTCCCGCGCCGGGCCGGCCGGGCTCCGTGAGGTGGGCCGGCCGGCGTCCGGTGCGGGGATCACCGGGCGGCGGTCATCCGGCCGGGGCGCCGGGAGCGCGCTCGGGCGGGGGCCCGGGCCGGGTGAGCGCCCGGTAGTAGTCGCCGACCGTCGTGAGGTAGCCCGGGTCCATGGTCTCGCTGTCGGTCCTGAACCGGGGCGCGGCCTTCACCTCGGACCTGGTGCAGGACACGGTGATCCTGCGCTCGCCGGAGTCGACGGTGGCGAGGACCCCGACGGGTACGAGGAGACTCCGGCCGAACACCCAGACGCCGGTGTCGACGACCAGGTGCCGCATGGCGTGATGGTCGGCCTGCCGGTCCACATGGCCGATGGTGCTGCCGTCGCTCGCGACGACGGTGTATCCCGTGAGGTCCGGATCCTGCCCCTGGGCAAGACCCAGCTCCGGCGCGTATGACCAGATGCTGTCCATGGGCACGCTGCTCCTTGCCTCCACTGTGATGACGATCCCGGAGCGGGCGGGGCCCGCTCTCCGGTCCCCGCCCGTCTCCACAGGAGCCAACTACCCTTCTGGAGCGGGCGCATTCGGCCGGCGAAGTCACAAAACCCGCACCGGGCCGGGCGTGATGTGAAGACGCCGCCTCCCGGGCCGGTGCGGAAGGTTCCGGCATGGAGCGGAGATCCCGGGGTAGGCGGCTGCGCGTGCGGCCGGACCCGGCCGTCGGCTCGATTGGGAGGTATGTGTTGTCCATGGCCCCGAACCCGTTGTCCGTGGGGGTGTCCGTGGTCCGGGAGGATGTCGCCCTGTTCACAGTGCAGGGCGATCTGGACGCCGACACCGCGACCGAGTTCCAGCATCACCTGGCCAACCAGCTGCATCACGGACGCCGGCACTTCCTGCTGGACCTGTCCGCGGTCCCCTTCATGGACTCGTCAGGCATGAACATCGTCCTGCGCATCTACCAGGAGGTCCGGGAACTGCCGGGAAGCGTGCACATCATCTCCCCCGTGCCCGCGGTGCGCCGCGTTCTCGACCTGACCGGCGTGAGCATCACGGTTCCGGTGTCCCAGAGCACCGAGGAGGCACTGGAGCGGGTCGACGGCGCGCACAGGACGTAACACCGGCCGGCATCGCGACGCCCCCGGCCCCCGAGCCGGGTCGAGGAGGTCCGGCACACCGCACGCCGGGCCTCCTCGCCGTCCTCGCGCGGCCGGTGGTGCCCGCCGCCTGCGGGGCCTCGGCTCCGGCAAGGGCTGCCGCACCGGCCCGGAGCGTCGTTAGAGTAGTCGTCCGGCCGGGGCGCGACACGGTTTCGGCGCCCGGCACGGGCCGGGTGGGACAACAACAACGAGGAGACACAGGTGCCTGAGCGCGCAGCGGGCGGACCGCTGGGAACGCCGACGCTCGAGGTCAGGGACTTCCTGCGGCGCAGGCGTGAGCAGATCGCCCAGCGGTGGGCGGACGAACCCCTGTTCCGTACGGTCTTCACCCTCTCGCGCGATGAAGCGGTCGAGGCCGGAAAGGCGGTTGTCGACGCCCTGGCCCAGGTCGCCGACGCGCAGCGGGCCGAGGACTCGGACGCCGCCGGATTCACCGGTGTGCGTGAGCAGTTGGCGCGGATGAGCGCGGCCCGCACCCGTGCCGGACTGTCCGCCACGCAGGTGTCGAACGAACTGGCCGCGCTGTGGCCGCCGGTGGACAGTCTGCTCGTCGCAGACCTGGAGCAGGCCTCCGCCGAGGAGCTGCGGGCGTGCACGGCCGAGCTGAGCACGCTCATGGGCACCCTGCGGGTGGTGTCCATGCAGACCGCGCTGAGCGAGGGGCAGGCGCTGATGGACCGGCAGCGCCTGCAGCTGCTGGAGGTGGCGACGCCGGTCATCAAACTGTGGGACGGGATCGTCGCGGTCCCGCTGATCGGGACGCTCGACAGCGCCCGCAGCCAGGTGGTGATGGAGACCCTGCTCAACTCGGTGGTCGACCAGCACGCGCGGTTCGCGATCCTCGACATCACCGGGGTGCCGACGGTCGACTCGCTGGTGGCTCAGCACCTGATGAAGACGGTCGCGGCTGCCCGGTTGATGGGCGCGGAGTGCGTCGTCTCCGGCATCCGCCCGGCGATCGCGCAGACCATGGTTCACCTGGGTCTCGACCTCGGATCCGTGCTCACCCGGGCGAGCCTCGCCGACGCGCTGGGCTACTGCCTGCACGAGCTGGGGGTCGACGTCGTGCATACGGCAGCCGGAAGTGCGGGCCGCCGGTGAGCGAGGCGTTCTCCCGCCCGGTCGCGGGACATGTTCCGGTACTGAGACTCGGCAACGTGCTTCTGGTGACGCTCCAGGGCGACCTGCTCGACACCACGGCCCAGCAGCTCCAGCAGGATCTGTCGCAGACCATCGCGGCCAGCGGGGTCACGGGGGTGGTGATCGACATCTCCGGCGTGGAGATCGTCGACTCCTTCCTGGGACGGGTGCTCGCCGAGATCGCGGCGCAGTCGTCGCTGCTGGCCGCGCGGACCGTCGTGGCCGGAATGCAGCCGGCGGTCGCCATCACCCTGGTGGAGCTGGGGCTGACGCTGCCGGGACTGCGTACCGCGCTCGACACCCAGGCGGCGATGGCACTGCTCGAGCAGCCCGTCGTGTCGACGCGCGCGGGCGGTGCGCGCCGGGAGCGCGCGTGATGCCCACCGCCTCGGGGATCGAGGCCTGCCTGCCCATCCGGTCGGACATGGACCTGGTGTGGGTGCGCCAGCATGTGCGGCAGGCCGCCGCCCTGCTCGGCTTCGGCCTGGTGGACCAGACGAAGCTGGTCACCGCGGCCAGCGAGCTGGCGCGCAACACCCTGGTGCACGGCGGGGGCGGGCAGATGGACGCCTCCCCGGTGACCGCGGGGTTCGTCAGCGGGCTGAGGCTGACGTTCAGCGACTCCGGGCCGGGCATTCCCGACCTCGAACGGGCGCTCAGGGACGGCTTCACCTCCGGCGACGGGCTGGGGATGGGGCTGGGCGGCGCACGGCGCCTGGTGCACGACTTCGAAGTCGAGAGCACGGTGGGGTCGGGGACCGTCGTGCGGGTGACCTCCTGGGTGAACCGGCCGCCCCGCGCACGGGAGGAGACCTGATGCCGCGCGTCTGGGACGTGCCGGTGCGGGACTCCACCCGGGTACGGGACGTCAGGGTCGCCGCCGAGGAGGCGGCGGCCCTGGCCGGTCTCGACCAGCGGGGCACCGCGGCGGTGTCACTGGTGGCGACGGAGCTGGCCACCAACCTGCTCAAGCACGGGCGGGACGGCGAGGTGCTCGTCGACGTCGTGGATCCGCCCGTGCTGCGCGAGGGCAGCCCGGTGCGGGCCGTGCAGATCGCCGCGATCGACCACGGGCCCGGGATCGCCGATGTGGCGGGCGCGCTGCGGGACGGGTTCAGCACCACCCGCTCACTGGGCGCGGGCCTCGGCACCTGTCGGCGGCTCTCGGACGGCTTCGGCCTGCACAGCGTCCTCGGCCGGGGCACGGTGGCGGTGGCCCGCGTCGGGAGAGGCGCCCCGTCGACACCCGGCGGTGACGGCGGTCCCGGAGTGTCCGTGATCCGTGCGGGTGGGGTCAACGTCCCCTACGCCGGGGCCGACCACTCGGGGGACGCCTGGGCGTGGGTCAGGTCCGGGGACCGGCACACCCTGATGCTGGCCGACGGTCTGGGCCACGGCCTCGAAGCGGCACGCGCCTCGACCGCCGCGGTGGAGGCGGTGCGCGCCCGGCCCCATCTCGGCCCCGCCGAGACGCTCCGCCTGCTGCATGAGGAGCTGGGCGCGACCCGGGGCGCGGCCGTCGCGGTGGCCCAGCTCGACGCCCGGACCGGGCGGCTGCGGTTCGCCGGGATCGGCAACGTCGGGGCCCGGCTGCGCGAGGGCGACCGGTGGCGGGCCCTGCTCTCACGGCCCGGCATCGTCGGGGTCCACCGGCCCGGCACCGTGCGCGAGGACGATCTCGAGTGGTCCGCCGGGAACGTGCTGTTCCTTCACACCGACGGCCTGCCCAGCCGCTGGGCCCCGCCGTCGGACCCGGGTACGGCGGCGGCCGACCCGGCCGTGACGGCCGCCGTGACGATCCGCGACGCGGGCAGCGCCGCCCGTCCGGTGCGGGACGACACCGCGGTGGCCGTACTGACCTCCACTCCACCGGACCATTCATGACGAGCACATGGCAGATCAGTGGCGTGACCGGGGCGGCACGCGCGCGTGCCGCCCTCGCGCGGCTCGCCGCCCGCCACGGAGTACCGGCCGTCGAGCGGGCCCGGCTGGCCGCCGCGCTCGGCGTCCGGCTGCGGCAGTGCCTCGCCGAGGGCGGCACCTGGCGGCTCACTCTCGACGTGCACCGCACAAAGGACGGCGGCGATGCGCTGCACGCCGTCCTGGCGCCCCCGGCGGACGCGTCCGTCCCCGGGCAGAGGCCGTGGGAGACGACGATCCCCTTTTCGCCGGTGCACCGGCCGCGCGCCGACAGCGACAGCGACAGCGACAGCGACACGGTGCCCGGCGACGTTCCGGCGGTTCTGTCCCAGTCGCTGCTGAGCGCCGACGAGGACACCGCTCTGGTGCTCGACCGGCTCGCCGAGCAGGAGGCGCTGGTCGCCTTCCACCGGGAGGAACTGCACCAGACGAACCAGGGCGTCCTGGCCCTGCACGCCGAACTGGACGCGGCGGGCCGCGCCCAGCAGGAGGCGTTCGCAGCCGAGCGCCGGGCGCGCAACGAGGCGGAGAACGCCCGCCGCAGACTGACCTTCCTGGCGGACGCCAGCGCGGTGCTGAACACCTCTCTGAACCACGGCGAGATCCTGCGCCGGCTGCCCGAACTGCTGGTGCCCCGGTACGCGGCCAGGGTCGACGTATGGCTGTTCGACGAGGACGACGGTCCGCACCGGCCTCCGCCCCGCCCGGCCGCGGCGGTGCGCGCGGCCCGTACCGGGCGGCCGCAGTACGCCGCCGACCATCCCGGCGGACTGCGCGGTGTGGACGACCAGCCGCCCTCGAAGCTCGATGCCGGCCGGCCGCTGCTGTGCGTGCCGCTGCTGACGCGCCAGGCGCCGCTGGGTGTGCTCACCCTGTCGTCGCCCGGTGAGCGCTGGGACCCGGACGATGCGGTGATGCTGCTCGAGCTCGCGCGCCGGGCCGGCATCGCCATCGACAACGCCCGCCGCTTCGAGCACAACCGGGACATCGCCGAGACACTGCAGCTCGCCCTGCTCACCGACCTGCCCACGACTCCGGGGATGAGCCTGGCCGCCCGGTATCTGCCGGCCACCCACGGCATGAACATCGGCGGCGACTGGTACGACGCCTTCCACCGGCCGGACGGGAGTCTGATCACGGTCGTCGGCGACGTGACCGGGCACGGGCTGCACGCGGCGGTGATGATGAGTCAGTTGCGCACCGCGCTGCGCGCCTACGCCGTCGACGGCGGCAGCCCCGGTCGGCTGCTGACCCGGCTGCACGGCTTCCTGCACCAGCTCCAGCCGCATCTGTACGCCACGGCGGTCATCGCCCGGTTCCACCCGGACGAGGCCACGCTCACGTGGGCCGCCGCGGGACATCCGCCGCCGGTGCTGCGGCTGCCCGACGGGCGGGTCCGCACCCTGGACGCCAAGCCGGGGGCGATGCTCGGCATCCCGCTGGAACAGGAGATCGCCGACCACACCGAGCAGGTGGCACCGGGATCGACGCTGGCGCTCTACACGGACGGGCTGGTCGAGCGGCGGGTCGAGGGCATCGATTCGGGCATCGGGCGGCTCGCGGACGCGCTCGGCTCGTTCGGCCCCGCGGAGCTCGACACGGACCTGGAGGACGCGGCGGACCGCCTCCTGAACCCTCTTCTGCGCGACTCCGAACGCGACGACGACGTCTGTCTGCTCCTCTGCCACCTGCACCGCTGATCGCCCGTCGGTTCCCACCGCCCGCCGCTCGGCACGGGTCTCCCGGTGCGCTCCGGCGCCGGTGCGGGCATCGTGGTGCTGGACATGCGCGCGTTCCGGGTCCGCGTCCGGACACGGCGTGCCCCGGTGAACCGCGATGTGCCGTGATCGCGACGCTCTGCGATCAAGAAGGTGCAGGGCGGCGATCCAGGGGCAGGTGAAAGGGCGTCGACGTCGGAGCAGCCCCGTGTGTGCTCGAGGCGGACCGTGCGGAGCCGCAGAAAGGGATGGACACCGTGACACGACCCAGGATCCTGGTGGTGGGCGCAGGCTTCGCCGGAGTGGAGTGCGTCCGCCGACTGGAGCGGAAACTCTCCCCCGGCGATGCCGAGATCACCCTGGTGACGCCGCTTTCCTACCAGCTCTACCTGCCGCTGCTCCCCCAGGTCGCCTCAGGTGTGCTGACCCCGCAGTCGGTCGCCGTGTCGCTGCGCCGCAGCGCGAAGTACCGTACCCGGATCATCCCGGGCGGGGCCGTCGGCGTGGATCCGAGGGCCAAGGTCTGCGTCATCCGCAGCATCACCGGCCGGATCCTCGACGAGCCGTACGACTACATCGTGCTGGCCCCCGGCAGTGTCACCCGTACCTTCGACATCCCGGGGCTGACGGACCACGCGTTCGGCATGAAGACGCTGGCCGAGGCCGCCTACATCCGCGACCACGTCATCGCCCAGCTCGATCTCGCCGACGCGAGCGACGATCCGGCCGAGCGTGCCTCGCGGCTGCAGTTCGTGGTGGTCGGCGGCGGCTACGCGGGCACCGAGACCGCCGCCTGTCTGCAGCGCCTGACCCATGCGGCCGTCAAGCGCTACCCGCGGCTGGACCCGGGGCTGATCAAGTGGCACCTGATCGACATCGCTCCGAAGCTCATGCCCGAACTGGGCGAGAAGCTCGGGCGCAGCGCGCAGGAGATCCTCACCCGGCGCGGCATCGAGATCTCGCTCGGCGTCTCCGTCGCGAAGGCGGGGCCGGAGGAGGTCACTTTCACCGACGGCCGGGTGATTCCCACCCGCACCCTCATCTGGACGGCCGGCGTGGTCGCCAGCCCGCTGATCGCCACGCTCGGCGCCGAGACCGTCCGCGGGCGGCTCGCGGTCACCGCGGACATGTGTCTGCCGGGCGCGGACGGGGTGTTCGCCCTCGGTGACGCCGCGGCGGTGCCCGACCACGCCAAGGGTGTGGAGGGCGCGGTGTGCCCGCCGACCGCGCAGCACGCCCTGCGCCAGGGCAGGCAGGTCGCCGACAACATCATCGCGACGCTGACCGGCCGGCCGCTTCGGCCCTACCACCACAGGGACCTCGGGCTGGTCGTGGACCTCGGCGGTACCGACGCCGTCTCCAGGCCGCTCGGTGTGGAGCTGCGGGGCCTGCCCGCCCAGGTGGCGGCCCGCGGGTACCACTGGTCGGCGCTGCGCACCAATGTCGCCAAAACGAGGGTCATGACCAACTGGCTGCTGAACTCGATCGCCGGAGACGATTTCGTACGGACCGGCTTCCAGGCCCGCCGGCCCGCCAAACTGCGGGACTTCGAGTACACGGATGCCTACATGGCTCCGGAGCAGGTGCGGGCGCACGTCGAGGAGGCGGGACTGCCCGTGCGGTGACCCGGCCTCCGCGGCGGCTCCGCGCTTTTCGGAGAGCCGGCCGGACCGGGTGCTCCGGCCGGTGTTCCGGCCGGTGGGAGCCACCCGGTGGGCCGGTGGTGGCACGTGTCATGCTTGCATCCTGATCAACGCGAACGACGGGGAGGGTGCGGCGGCGTGAAGGCGGCGGCGGAGCGCTCGGCACGGACGCGGCTGCGGGACCGCCTGGCGGCGTCCGATCCCGGGATGCTGCGGATGACGGCCGGGCTGCGGACGGTGGGCTCCCTCGCGCTGACGCTGGCCGTGCTCGCCCTGACAGGGGCGGGTGTCACCCAGCTGGTGGCGGGGGCGATGACCGCGATGGTCGCCACCTTCGCCATCCGGGAGAAGCAACGCGGGGCGCAGGCCGTCACGCTCGCCGTGGGTCTGCCCGTGGCCCTCGTGTCCGTGTCGCTGGCCGCGGTGCTGAGCGAGCGGGCCGCCGCCGGGGACGTCTTCTTCGTCGTCCTCATCTACTGCGCGGTGTACGCCCGCAGATTCGGCGACCGCGGAACCGCGCTCGGGCTGATCGGCTTCCAGGTCTACTTCGCCTCCCTGTTCATCGGCGCGTCCCCCGACGGACTGCCGGGGATCTGGGCGGCGCTGGCCGTCGCGTTCGGATGCAGTGCCGTCATGCGGTTCGCCGTCGTTCCCGTGGTCCCGGCCGGACTTCTCGCACGTCTGCGCGAGGCCTTCCGGGCCCGGCTGGCACAGCTCGTGACGGCGCAGCTGGCGCTGCTCGACGCCGAGGGGGACGAGGTCGACAAGGCCTTGGCGAACGTCCGCGCGGGCACCGCACGACTGCACGAGACGGCCCTGATGATCCAGACGCGGCTGGAACGGGGCACCCCCGACGCGTCGTCGGCACGGCTGGTGCAGCGCCGGATCGCGGACGCCGAGCTCGCCGCGGAGCGGCTCGGCCTGCTGCTGCTGACCGCCCGCAGCGCGGAACGCGCGGACACCACGCTGACGCTGCATCTGCCGGGCGCGCCCGCCCCGGAGGCCGGCCGGACGGACGCGCCGGACGAGGCCACCGCGGCGTTGCGCCGCGATCTGCTCTCCCTGCGCACCCAGGTGCTGCGCGCCGGACCCGGGGTGGAAGGGACGTCGATCGCCCACGTACGCAACCGGCTGCTCGCCTACCGGGACGAGGAGAACCTCCCGGCCTGTTCCCCGGCTCTCCAGGACGTGTTCCGGGCCATCGGCGAGGCGTCCCGCGCGGTGATGGGCCTGCGGATCGCTCTGGACGGCCCGCAGGACGAGTCCGACGACACCCCCTCGGCGGCCCGCTCCCGGGAGGAGCTGGACGCCGAGGACGCCGCGATCGACGCCGGCGAGGAGGACGAACCGGCGGAGGAGGACAAAGGGCTGCGGCGGCCCACCACCCGGGCAGCCGTCCAGGTCGCCGTGGGCTCGTCGCTCGCCGTCGTCGGCGGTGAGCTGCTGTCCTCCCAGGGCTGGCACTGGGCGGTCCTGACCTGCTGGCTCGTCTTCATCAACACCGAGTCGACGGGCGAGATCCTGGTCAAGGGCTACCGGCGGCTGCTGGGGACACTGCTCGGCGTCGTCGCCGGCATCGCGCTGGCGGGGCTGGTGGGCGGGCACACCTGGACGGCGTTCGCCCTGATACTGGTGCTGATCTTCGCGATGGCGTACACGGCACCCCTCTCGTACACGCTGATGTCGTTCTTCGTGACCGCGATGGTGGGGCTGCTGTACACGCTGCTGCACACCTACAGCTGGGAGGTGCTGGTGCTGCGCGTGGCCGAGACCGCGCTGGGCGCAGCCTGCGGGGTGTTCGCCGCGTTCCTGGTACTGCCGGTGCGTACGGACCAGCGGACGGACGAGCTGCTGGGCACCGTGCTGGAGCGGCTCACCGAGGTCACCGAGGCCGCCGTCGACCAGCTCAGCGGCGGGCCGGCCGCCGATCTGCTGGACCGGGCGCGGGAACTGGACAAGGCGCTGGGCGAGCTGCGCGCCGCGACCAAGCCGCTCACCCATCCGGTCACTCCGCTGCGGGGCCGACGCGACACCGCGCGCTACGTCGTAGCGCTCCTGGAGACGTGTGCGTACCATGCGCGCTCGCTGGCGGCGACGGCCGAGCTGCTGCCGGCGCATCCCTCGATCGCGGCGGACCCCCGGCTGCGCGGTGCGACGGCGCGCACCGTGCGCAACATCTCGACGATCGCGGCCCGGGTCGCGGGTGAGGACACGAAGGCGGGCATCGGGACGGGGCCGAGCTTCGCCTCGCTGCTGGGCGGTTCCGACGGGGACGGCGCGTCGCGCTACGGCCGGATCACCGGCCGCGTCCTGCGGCATCTGGAGCGGCTGGACGAGGCGGTGGTGGGTCTCGCCCGCCCGCTGGACGTCCCGCTGACGGGCGACGGACCGCAGTGAGGCCGCATGCTCGGACGGCGGGGGGAAGGGGACGCCCAAGGAGCCGTGGACGGCTGGTCCCGGGCGGCGGGGCGCGGGGCCGAAAACCGGTGAGCACCGGGTTCAGGAGTGGGTGGGTGCCGGGTCTCAGAAGTCGGTGGGCAGACCGCTGGCCTCGGCGATACCGCGTAGTTCGTCGTTCTGCCGGTGGCGTTGCCTGATGTAGTCGGCGATCTCGTCGAGGCGCGACGGGTCGGCGGCGGTCGTCGCGTCGGTGACCACTCTGACCGGTCCGCTCTCGTCGACCTCCAGCTCGACCACCTCGTTGTCCATGCGGCCGGTGACGGCCGTGGCGATGACGAGGGCGGCCTCGTCGCGGACTTCCTGGGGCAGCTCCTCGTCACCGCCGTCCAGGGCGAGGTCGAGGCCGGACAACCGGTGCTCCTCGATCGCCCGGAGCACCGGCTCCACCACGCGCAGCAGCAGGCGGTAGTCCTCGGTGTCCATCCGGATGCTCAGCAGGTCGAGGTAGACGTCCACGGGGCGGCCGTCGTCCGGCGGGATCTCGGATTCACTCATCGGCTCCGTGCTCCCCTCATGCGGCCGCCCATGGCGTCGGCGCGTACCCGGGCGCAGCTTCGGCTGATCAGCCGGGACACGTGCATCTGGGAGATCCCCAGCTGGTCGGCTATGCGGCTCTGGGTCATGTCCTCGAAGAAGCGCATGTACAGGATGGTGCGCTCGCGTTCCGGCAGGCGACGCAGGCCCTCCTTGGCGGATTCCCGGTCGACCACGACGTCGTAGGACGCGTCCGAGGCCCCCAGGGTGTCGGCCAGGCTGTAACCGTCGTCGTCGGGCGACATCTCCGCGTCCAGCGACAGGGTGCTGAAGCTCTCCAGCGCCTCCAGTCCGGCTGCGACCTCCTCCTCGGTCAGTCCCGTGTGCCGGGCGAGGTCGGCCGGAGTGGGTTCGGGGCTGCCGGGCGTCTGGGTGAGGTCACGCCGGGCGATCCGTACCTTGTTCCGCAGTTCCTGTACCCGGCGGGGCACCCGCAGGGCCCACATCCGGTCCCGGAAGTGCCGTTTGACCTCGCCGGTGATGGTCGGGACGGCGTAGCTCTCGAAGGCTCCGCGGTCCGGGTCGAAGCGGTCCACCGCCTTCACCAGGCCCAGAGCGGCCACCTGACGCAGGTCCTCGACGGATTCGCCGCGGTCGCGGAAGCGTCCGGCGATGCGGTGGGCCATGGGCAGCCATGCGGTGACGAGTTCGTCGCGGACGGCGTCCCGTTCGGGGCCGTCGTCCAGGGAGGCCAGCCGGCTGAACAGGGCGGCGGTCTCGGGGGCGTCGTCGTGGCGCCTGCGGCCGCCCGCGGCCGTGGAGGTGGCCGCGTCGGAGGCGGCGGTCGTGGGGGCGGGGGTGTCGGGGCGGTCGGTGGACGAGTCGATGAGCATGCGGTTTCGCTCCCGAACAGTTGGTGTCATGGGCGGTCTGCCGTGGGACGGCGGCTGTGGGGACGTCCGGTGCGAGTGCCACGGCGGTCGTGCCTCTCCCGCTGGCGCGCCTCCGGTCCGAAGCACGGTCCTCCGTCTGCCCGATGACCGGTGGCGCAAACTCCGCTTTACTGTACAAATCAGCGAAAAGGGTTCGATCGCTGCTCAGGTCAGGGGTACCAGGGCGGTGATGCACTTGCCGCCCGTGGGCAGGTCCCGCACGCGGATGTCGCGGGACAGGAGGCAGACGATGGGCCAGCCGTGCCCCCCGGGTGTGAGGCGTCCCGGCGGGCGGCCCGTCGCCCGCGCGACGGGCAGTTCCGCACTGCGATCGCTCACCGACACCTCCACACCGGGTCCGGCGACGTCGACCCGGACGTCGGTGACGCCGCCGCCGTGCAGGATCGCGTTCGTGGTGAGCTCGGAGGCGACGAGCAGGGCGTCCGCCAGGGCGGCGGCGTCGCACGGAGTGCGCGTGGAGCGGCAGCGTTCGCCCACTGCCCGCTGCACGGCCTCCCTCACCTGTGCCGGCCGGTAGGGGCGCCGGGGTGCCGCCCGGACAGCACCGGGCGGTTCCCTGCGGGGCGGGTCTACGTCGGGTCGCTCCCTGTCGCCTGAGGTGATGCGCTCCTCGCACATTGTTCGGCTCCCTGTTCGATGAAAGGGGTCACCCCCCTCCGGCTGACCCCTCATGGCACCGGCAAACCCCCCGGACCGTTCCGAAATGCACGCCGGAGTGAAACAGGTCACGCACCCCGCTTACCGTGACGGGGGTCCGGAGTAATGGTTTATCGTTCATACACACGTGGTGACGGAGCCGACGAACGTCCTCCCCGGCCACCTCTTGACCGCCCTGGCTGGCTTCCCCCGTCCAGCCAGGGCCTTCCCGTGCCCCGGAACACGGTGCCCGTGCCCGCCGAGGTGCCCCGCACGGCGGCAGCGGCTCCAATGGACGGAGGTCCCGTAGCGATTGCCCGGCGAGGAGCCCTGTCCCATGACCAAAGCGACCAAACTCCTGACCGCCCTGCCCCCGCCGCAGCGGGAGCGTCTGATGGCGCTCGCACGGGAGGTGTCGTTCCCCGAGGACACCCGGATCTTCGAGTCCGGGACCACCGCCGACCGCTTCTGGGTCGTCCGCTCCGGGGCGGTGTCACTGGATCAGCGGGTGAACGAGCTCCAGCGGGTCACGGTCGCCACGCTCGGCGCGGGCGACCTGCTGGGCTGGTCGTGGCTTTTCCCGCCCCACGAGTGGGACTTCGGAGCCGAGGCCTTCAGCCAGGTCCGCGCCTACGAGTTCGACGCGGCGGCCGTCCTGCGGCTGTGTGAGGAGGATCCGGCGCTCGGGCTGACACTGGTGCGCTGCGTCGCCGAGATCCTCGCGCACCGGCTGGAGGCGACGCGGGTCCGGCTGATGGGCCGGCAGGTCACGCGCACACGCGGGATTCCGTAGGGCCGCCCGTGTCTCAGCCTCCGGCGATGAGCGTGCAGCCCAGGACGATCATGGTGGCCGCGACCAGACCGTCCAGGGCCCGCCAGGCGGTGGGCCGGGCCAGAAAGCGGCTCAGCAGCCGGGCCCCGAAGCCGAGGACGGCGAACCAGCAGAGGCTGGCCAGCACCGCGCCGAGCCCGAACGTCCAGCGCAGCGGCCCGTGGTCGGCGGCGACGGAACCCAGCAGGAACACGGTGTCGAGGTAGACGTGCGGGTTGAGCCAGGTCATCGCCAGACAGGTGAACACGGCACGGCGGCGTGAGGTCACGGCCTCGCCCTCCGCCCTCAGCCCGGCCCCGTCCGGTCGGAGCGCCCGGCGCGCGGCCAGGGCACCGTAGCCGAGCAGGAACACGCCGCCGATCCAGCCGACCGCGGTCAGCGCGCCGGGCCATGCCACGACCAGCGCGCCGACCCCGCCGACGCCCAGGGCGATGAGCAGCGCGTCCGACACCGCGCAGATGCCCACGACGGCGAGCACCGCCTCGCGGCGGACCCCCTGACGCAGGACGAAGGCGTTCTGGGCACCGATGGCGACGATCAGCGAGAGGCCGGTGCCGAATCCGGCGGCGGCGGTGGTCAGGGTGCTGGTCATGCCGAGGACGTTAGAGGCCGCGCCCTGGTGCAGTACAGCTAATGATTCTTACGTACCCTTAGCCGACGTGATGGACGACCTGCCCCTGGACCAGGTGCGGACCCTGCTCGCCGTGGTGGACGAGGGCACCTTCGACGCGGCGGCCGCGGCCCTGCATGTGACGCCCTCCGCGGTCAGCCAGCGGGTGAAGGCGCTGGAGCAGCGCACGGGACGGGTACTGCTGCTGCGGACCCGGCCGGTGCGGCCGACCGAGTCGGGCGAGGTGCTGGTGCGACTGGCCCGCCAGGTGGCACAGCTGGCGCGGGACGCGTACGCGGAGCTGGGACTGAGCTCGGCCGGGGAGCCGACCCGGGTGTCGGTGGCGGTGAACGCGGACTCCCTGGCGACCTGGTTCCTCGAGGCCCTCACCCGCGTCCCGGACGAGCTGCGTCTCTGCTTCGAACTGCGCCGCGAGGACGAGGCCCACACCGCCGCGCTGCTCCGCGAGGGCGCGGTGATGGCTGCGGTGACCTCGTCGCCGGACGCGGTGCCGGGCTGCTCCGTACGGCTGCTGGGACGGATGCGCTATCTCCCCGCAGCCGAACCGGAGTTCGCCGCGCGGTATCTCGCCGGGCCGCTGGAGGAGACGCTGCCGCGGGCACCGGTGGTGACCTTCGACCGGCGGGACGACTTCCAGGACGCCTTCGTGCGTCGGCTCACCCGTGGCCGCACGGGGGCGAGCGCGAGCCGGCACCTCGTGCCGACCTCGGAGGGGTTCGTCGAGGCGGTGGCCGCGGGTCTGGGCTGGGGCATGGTCCCCGAGAAACAGGCCGATCCCCTGCTGCGGGCCGGTCGGCTCACCGTCTTCGCCCCGGACCTCACGGCCGACGCGCCCCTGTACTGGCAGCAGTGGAAACTGGACTCCCCGGCCCTGACGGCGTTGGCCGAGTCGGTGGCGGCAACTGCGGCCACCTCGCTGCGGAGGTGAGGGGGCGTCACCCGTCCGCCGTCGGCCGGCCGGGCGTGGCCGCGGTGACGCACGACACCGGCGACGCCGTTTCATCCGGCGCCGGCAGGTGACCCGTAACGGAGCAGGCATCCGAAGGATGCGTACCCATTCCGGATCACAGGTGGTTTTCCATGGATGACTGGCGGACCCGCGCGGCCTGCCGGGACGAGGATCCCGACCTCTTCTTCCCGATCGGGACCTCCGGCCCGGCCCTCCTCCAGACGGAGCAGGCGAAGGCGGTGTGCCGACGCTGCCCCGTCCAGCAGCAGTGCCTCGACTGGGCGATGGAGTCGGGGCAGTCCCTCGGGGTGTGGGGCGGCACCAGCGAGACGGAGCGGCGCGCGCTGAAGCGGCGGCTGAAGGCGCGACGCGCCTGAGGCAGCCCTGTGCCGTGTCCCGTCTCCCCGCCGTGCCCGGCCCGGTGGGCGGCGTTAGGCTCGCGGGAGAGCGTGGGAAGGGGCCGGTCATGAGCGTGCGTGTGCGCCGTGTCTACGAACCGCCCGAGCCGGACGACGGGACCCGTGTGCTGGTCGACCGGCTGTGGCCGCGTGGCCTGGCGAAGGACCTGGCCCGCGTGGACGAGTGGCCCAAGGGGCTGACCCCGTCCGCGGACCTGCGCCGCTGGTACCACACGGGCGAGCGGCCGTACGAGGAGTTCCGCGGGCGCTACGAGAAGGAGCTCACCACTCCCGAGGCGGTCGAACTCCTCGAACACGTAAGGGAGCTGGCCGCACAGGGCGACGTGACGCTGCTGACCGCGGCCAGGGAGCCGAAGACCAGTCACGCCGAGGTGCTGGCCCGCCTCCTCGGCCACTGACACGGCCGTCGCCTCCGGCGCCTGCCGGCTACGCCGTCTGCCGGGCCGCCGCCCGGCCCGCCGCGCGCCCCGAGAAGAGGCAGCCGCCGAGGAAGGTTCCCTCCAGGGCGTTGTAGCCGTGGACGCCTCCACCGCCGAATCCCGCGACCTCACCCGCCGCGTACAGCCCTTCGACGGGCCCGCCCTCGCCGTCCAGCGCGCGGGATTCGAGGTCGGTCTGGATACCGCCGAGGGTCTTGCGGGTGAGGACGTGCAGCTTGACCCCGATCAAGGGGCCGGCCGCGGGGTCGAGGATGCGGTGCGGGGCGGCCACGCGGCCGAGGCGGTCGCCGATGTAGCGGCGGGCGTTGCGGATGCCCTGCACCTGGGCGTCCTTGCTGAAGGTGTGGCCGAGCTGGCGGTCGCGGGCCTCGATCTGGCGCCGGACGGCGGCCGCGTCGAGGAGCGGCTTGTCGGTGAGGGCGTTCATCCGGTCGACGAGCTGCTCCAGGGTCGGGGCGGACACGAAGTCCGCGCCCTCGCGCAGGAAGGCGTCGACCGGGCCGGGGGCGCCCCTGCCCAGCACGCGTTCGCGCAGGAAACCGGCCCGGTCCTTGGCGGTGATGTCGGGGTTCTGCTCGGAGCCCGACAGTGCGAACTCCTTTTCGATGATCTTCTGGGTGAGGATGAACCAGGAGTGGTCGTACCCGGCGATGTCATCGGTGGTGCGCAGGTGCTTGAGCGTACCCAGGGTGTCGTACCCGGGGAGGCAGGGTTCGGGCAGCCGGCGGCCGAGCGCGTCGAACCACATCGAGGACGGTCCGGGCAGGATGCGGATGCCGTGACCCTGCCAGACCGGGTCCCAGTTCCGCACGCCCTCGGTGTAGTGCCACATCCGGTCCCGGTTGACCAGGCGTGCGCCCGCCCGCTCGCTGATGCCGAGCATCCGCCCGTCCACGTGGGCGGGGACCCCGGTGACCATCTCGCGGGGCGGGGTGCCGAGCCGCTCGGGCCAGTGACGGCGCACGATGTCGTGGTCGGCGCCCATACCACCGCTGGTGACGATCACGGCCTGGGCGGTGAGTTCGAAGTCACCGACCGCCTCGCGGTTGGAGGCGACGCCGCGCGGGGCGCCGTCCGGGGCCAGGACGACGCCCCGCACTCCGCTCGCGGTGCCGTCCTGGACCACCAGTTCGTCGACCCGGTGCCGGTGGTGGAAGGTGAGCAGTCCGTCGCGCGAGGCCTGCCGGGCGTGGCGGACGAAGGGTTCGACGACACCGGTACCGGTGCCCCAGGCGATGTGGAAGCGGGGCACACTGTTGCCGTGCCCGTCCGCGCGGAGGTCACCTCGTTCGGCCCAGCCGACGGTGGGCAGGAACGAGATGCCGTGCCCGGTCAGCCAGGACCGCTTCTCTCCCGCCGCCCATTCGACGTAGGCCCGCGCCCAGCGCACCGCCCAGGCGTCCTCGTCCTCGAGCCGGTCGAATCCGGCGCTGCCCCGCCAGTCGCTCCAGGCGAGGTCGAAGGAGTCCTTGACGCCGAGGCGCCGCTGCTCCGGTGAGCCGACGAGGAACAGCCCGCCGAAGGACCAGAAGGCCTGCCCGCCGAGGTTGGCGGCGTTCTCCTGGTCGACGAGGGCGACCCTGCGGCCCCGGCTGGTCAGTTCGTGGGCCGCGACCAGGCCCGCGAGACCCGCTCCGACGACGATGACGTCGGCGTCCATGACGACCGTCCCTTCCTCATCCGCGCCGGTGCGCGGCCGGTTCGGCGCTGCCGTCGGTGAGCAGCGCCGTCAGTAGTTGCCCGAGCCAGGCGCGGGCGTGCTCGACGTCCCCGTCCAGGAGCAGTTGGGTGGTGACTCCGTCGTACACGGCGACCACGGCGTGCGCGGCGCCGTCGGCGGTGCCGAGGACGGCGGGCAGTTCGGTGCGGCCGCGGGCCCGGCCCAGGTGGTCCGCGAGGGCGCGGCGCAGCCTGGCACGGTGTTCCAGCAGGGTGCGGGAAACCTCCGGGTGGCGGGCGGCACGCACCAGGAAGTCGGTCTTCACCAGCAGCCAGTCCCGGTCGAGCAGCAGCACCTCGGTGACGCGGTCCACGGCGTCGGGCACGTCGAGGTCGGGTCCGCCGCCGGCGAGGGCTTCGGAGACCTGCTCGGCGATGAGTTCGGCGCGCTCCGCGTACAGGGCGAAGAAGAGTTCGTCCAGGGTGGCGAAGTTCGAGTAGAAGGCTCCCCTGCTGTATCCGGCGGCCTCGCAGATCTCCTCGATCGCGACGTGCCCGAAGCCCTTGGCCGCGAACACGGCGAACGCCGCCCGGAGCAGGTTGGCGCGCGTGCGGAGGCGGCGTCCGGTCACTCGCCCGGCCACACGCCCGGTGCTGCCGTCCACGGCCATCCCGCCACCCCCGTTCGATACATGAACGTATCCGATACGTGAGTGCATCCATAGGCCTCGGGGACAGGAGCTTCCCGGACTTAGGGAACCTCCCGGCCTCCCCGGGGTCCTTCATCACCCGGCACGGGAGGCGCACCGCGTTCCCGGCCCGTACCGGTTGCGACACGAACGGAACCGCCCCCGCCGACGCCGTCCCGACCTGCTTCCCGGGTGGCCTCCGAGCGGGACGACGGACTGGACGACCGTGCGCGCAGGGGTACGGCAGGCGGCCGACGGCACCCACCTGGTGCACGGCTCGGACACCGACCGGGTGGTCCTCCAGGAGGGGAACGCCGTCACACCGACCGACACCGGGTACCCGGGCGACCGCGGACGGCTCCTCGCCTCCCCCGCGGACGCGGGCGGTTCACCGGAGTCGGTCGCGGCCGTCCTCATCACCCGCGCCCGCACGGACCACTTGGGCTCCGCCGAGTACCTGCGGGCCGCTCACGGCACGCCCGTGCACCCGCACGAGGCCGAAGTCCCCCACGCCCGCCGGGACTTCCCGCGCCAGGTGACCGTCGGGCAGGTGCTGCGCGGCAGCCGACGGCCGGGTGGGCCGCCCTGGGCACTGCACGTGGTGCGCTCCGGCGGCACGGCGCACGTGCCGGCCGCCGCGTCCGAGCCGTTCCCGCGGCCCGGCCCGCTGGACCTGCCCGGCCGGCCCCCGTGCACACCTCTGCCACACCGACGGGCACGGTGCGTCCTCCCTCTCCCGGACATCGGGGCAGTGGTGCCCGGCGACGCCCTGGTGAGCTCCCACCCGACCTCCCGGATCGACGGACCGCACCTGCTGCCCCGCATGTTCCACCACGAGCGGGCCGCCGTCGAGTCACTGGACATCCTGGCCGAGCTGGAGGGCGACCTGACGCTGCCCGGAAACGGCTCCGCGCACCGGGGGTCCCTGGAGGACGCGGCGGAGCAGGCCCGCGAACGCGCGCAATAGGCTGGGCGGACGACCGCCAGTGTGACAATCGCACTGGAGACGGCCGCCCAGGAAACGAGGACACCCGAGCCATGGCCCTGCAGATCAGCGCGACCAACCCGGAGCATCCCGCGCTCCTGCTGGAACTGCCCTGGCAGCTGCCGCTCCAGGAGTGGCCCGAGCGGTACCTGGTACCGCTGCCGCGCGGCATCTCCCGGCACGTGGTGCGCTACGCCCGCGCCGGTGACGAGGTGATCGCCGTCAAGGAACTCGCCCGGCGGCCCGCGCTGCGCGAGTACGAGCTGCTGCGCGACCTGGACCGGATCGGCATCCCCGCGGTGGACCCGCTCGCCGTGGTCACCGGCCGCGCGGGCACGGACGGGCAGCCGCTGGAGAGCGTGCTGGTCACCCGGCATCTCGGCGGGTCGATGCCGTACCGGTCGATGTTCGAGACGACGCTGCGCCCGGCGACCATGCACCGGCTGATGGACGCGCTCGCCGTGCTCCTGGTGCGGCTGCATCTCGCCGGGTTCGCGTGGGGCGACTGCTCGCTGTCCAACACGTTGTTCCGGCGGGACGCGGGCGCCTACGCCGCCTATCTGGTGGACGCCGAGACCGGTGAGCTGCACCCGGAGCTGAGCCCCGGCCAGCGCGCGTACGACCTGGATCTCGCCCGCGTGAACATCAGCGGCGAGCTGCTCGACCTGGAGGCCTCCGGGGCGCTGCACCCGTCCGTGGACCCCGTCGAGTTCGGCACCGAGATCTGCGCCCGCTACGAGGACCTCTGGCGCGAGCTGACCCGCACCTCCGTCTACCCTGCGGGCAAGTACCACTACATCGAGCGCCGGATCCGCCGACTGAACGAGCTGGGTTTCGACGTGGCCGAGATGCAGATCGAGCACGCCCCCAACGGCGACACGGTCACCTTCGTGCCGAAGGTCGTCGACGCCGGGCACCACCAGCGCCAGCTGCTGCGCCTGACCGGGCTGGACGCCGAGGAGAACCAGGCCAGGCGACTGCTGAACGACCTGGAGAGCTGGATGGCCACCCAGGACGACCACACCCCCGACGGCGGCCTGCCCGGCGCCCGCCCGGAGGTGCTCGCCCACCGCTGGGTGCGGGAGGTCTTCCGCCCGACCGTGCGTGCCGTGCCGCCCGGACTCCGCGGTCCGATGGACGCGGCCGAGATCTACCACGAACTCCTCGAGCACCGCTGGTACCTGTCCGAGCGGGCCCAGCACGACATCGGTCTCGACACCGCGGTCGAGGACTACATCAGGGACATCCTGCCCAAGGCCCGGGAGACACTGCGGCCGACGACCGACTGAACCGGGCGGGTGGCGGCGACCCGGGCTCCGTCGGCGTGGCGGCCGCACCGGGCGGCGGCCGGGAAGGACCGGTGCGGCCGGGAAGGACCGGTGCGGCCGGGTCAGTCGTGCGGTACCACCGCCACCGGGCAGTCCGCGTGGTGCAGGACGCCGTGGGCGACCGAGCCGATCCGTGCACCGACGGCGCTGCGGCGCGCGCGACGGCCGACGACCAGCAGCTGGGCCGTGCCGGACACCGACAGCAGCACCTGCCCGGCGCTGCCCATCTCCACGTGCTCGACGACGCGCACCTGCGGGTAGCGCTCACGCAGTGGCGCGAGGGCGTCCGCCAGGGACTTCTGCTCGTACGGCTCCAGGCCCCCCGCCTCGTCCATGAGCCGCAGCGTGTCGGGGCTGTAGGCGAACATCGGCGGCAGGGTCCAGGCCCGTACGGCCCGCAGGGTGGCCCCCCGCGCGGCGGCGGCCTCGAAGGCGAACTCCAGCGCGGCCGCGCTGTCCTCCGGGTCGCCCTGCTGGCCGACGACGATCTCCCGCCCGGCGACCTCGCCGGACGTTGTGTCCCCGGCCCGTACGAACACCACCGGCCGCCGGGCCTCGACGATCACCTGCTGACCGACCGAGCCGACCAGAAAGCCCATGATCCGCCCGTGCCCGCGGGAGCCGAGCACCAGCATCTCGGCGTCCGCGGCGGCCCCGGCCAGAGCCTCGACCGCGTCCCCTTCCAGGACGTCGGTGGTCACCGCGAGGGCGGAGTGCCGTTCGGTGACCTGGCGGACCGACTCGGTCACCGCGTCGCGCACCCAGCGCTCCTGGGTGGCGGCATCGCCTGCGTCGACCGTCTCGTGCGTCTGGAAACGCCAGGCGTGCACCACCCGCAACGGCCGTCCCCGGCGGACCGCTTCCCTCGCCGCCCAGGCCAGTCCGGCGAGGCTCTCCCCGGTTCCGTCGACCCCTGCCGTGATCGGGCGTGTCATGCGGTTCCTCCTGTGTCGTGTCCACTACGCACGGTCCAGTCTTCCCTAACCCGCCTTCACGGCTTCGACCTGGGAGCAGGTAGTGGTGGACGCGGCGGATCCGGTGGCGCCGGGACGCTGGTGGGCCGAGGTCCCGGCCGGGTGGTGCGGGGCGACTCGCCCGAGGAGTGCGAGATCCGGCCGGACCGGGACCGGCTGCAGGACCGGTCTTCGTGCCGGTGCCGGTGCCGGACGAGCGGACCGTGAAGAACCGGCTCCGTCCGCGTGTCCGGCCCGACGACCGGGCGGCAAAGGCCGCCCGTCCCCTCCGCCCCCGGCGCCCGCCGGGGGCGGAGGTCGGCCCTGTCGTCCGGCACAAAGGGCGGCAGGCGGGCGGCGGCCCGCCGGTACGTACCGGATCCAGCTCCTCGGTGTTCGGGGACTGGCCGGATCTTGGCGGAGGGGGCCCTTCCGGGTGAGGATGCCTGCATGAAGGGTGATCTGTTTTCCAGCCGGCACATGGTGCAGCCCGCCTCGGCCCCGGGCATGACGGTCGAGAACGCCAAATGCATCCGCTACGTGGTCAACGGCGAGATGCACGCCCGGCAGGGCGCGATGATCGCCTACCGCGGCGGGCTCCAGTTCGAGCGCAAGGGTCAGGGCGTGGGCGGCATGCTCAAGCGCGCGGTGACCGGCGAAGGGCTGCCGCTGATGGCGGTGCGGGGGCAGGGCGAGGCCTGGTTCGCGCACGAGGCACAGAACTGTTTCATCGTCCAGGTCGATCCCGGCGACGAGTTCACCGTCAACGGCCGCAACGTCCTGTGCTTCGACTCCACGCTGTCGTACCGCATCGCGACCGTGAAGGGTGCCGGCATCACCGGTGGCGGCCTGTTCAACAGTGTCTTCACGGGGCACGGCCTGCTGGGCCTGGTGTGCGAGGGCGACCCACTGGTCCTCCCGGTGTCCCCGCAGTACCCGGTCCACGTCGACACGGACGCGATCGTGGGCTGGACGGCGGGCCTGTCGACCACCCTGCACCGTTCGCAGTCGCTCGGCTCGATGCTGCGCGGCGGCTCGGGCGAGGCGGTGCAACTGGTGCTGCAGGGTGAGGGGTACGTCATCGTGCGGCCCAGTGAGGCCACGCCGGTGAAGGCACAGCAGCACTGAGGGCCGTCCCGGACCCCCGCTCCGGCTTCCGGCGCGGCCGCGCCTCCGGCGGGTACGACCCGCCGGGCGAACCGTGTTGACCCCGGTGGTCCGGCCGGGTCAGGGTTCCTCTCGGCGCGGATCATGTCCCCCGTGCCAGGGAGGGTGGTTGTGGTGATCGGGATGCCGGAGATCGAGGCCGCGGCCGGGCGGATCGCCGGACACGTGGTACGGACGCCGACGGTAGCGAGCCCCGGGCTGTCGGCGCTGCTGGGCGTCCCGGTCACGGCGAAGCTGGAACTGTTGCAGCGCACCGGCTCGTTCAAGGCCCGCGGCGCGGTGGCGAAGCTGTTGTCGTTGAGCGGGGCGGAGCGGGCCGCCGGGGTCGTGGCGGTGAGCGGCGGGAACCACGGGATCGCCGTCGCGGTCATGGCCGCCGCCCTCGACGTCAAGGCCACGGTGGTGATGCCGCGGTCGGCGCCCGCGCGGGCCGTGGAGGTCGCGGAGAGCGCGGGCGCGTCGGTACGGCTGACCGACGACATGGACGGCGCGTTCGCGCTGATGGCACGGCTCCAGCAGGAAGGGCTGACCCTCGTCCACCCCTTCGACGACCCGGTGGTGGTCGCCGGGCAGGGCACGGTGGGACTGGAGTTCGCCGACGACGCCGGTGACCTCACCGACGTCCTGGTGAGCATCGGGGGCGGCGGGCTGATCTCCGGTGTGGCGGCGGCGCTGCGGGCCCGGCGGCCCGGGATCCGGATCTGGGGTGTGGAGACCGAGGGCGCCCAGGCGATGTCCGAAGCGCTCGCGGCGGGCGGACCGGTGCCGGTCGGACTGTCGTCGATCGTCTCCACGCTCAGCGCCCCGACGGTGTCGCAGTTGACGTACGAGCATGTGTCGGCGCTGGTCACCGAGGTACTGGTGGTGCCCGACCGGGAGGCCGTGCGGGGTTCGCTCGACCTGGCGGACCATGCCAAGGTGTGGACGGAGCCGGCCGCGGGGGCTCTGCTGCCCGCCGCGCGAAGAGTGCTGGAACGGGTCGGTGGGAGGGCAGGGATCGGGCTGGTGGTGTGCGGGGGCAACGCGACCACCGGCGACATGATCGCCTGGGCGTCCCGCTTCGGGCTGCGGTGAGCCTTCCGGCCGGGCCGTCGTGACACCCGGTCGTGACGTCCTGTCCGCTCCCTGCCCCGACGCGGAACCGGGATCGGGGCCGGGCTCCTGGGCACACCCGGGGTTTGACCGAAGGACAGTAATGCGCCGGAGCCGGGATTCGGGCGCCGCCCCTTGAACGGAGGCCGTGCGGTCCCGCGTACCACTGGGAAAGGCGGGAAGCAGCGGCGTCGACGAGGGATGACCATGGGCAGGACGCACGTCTCCACAGACCGGCCGGTCGCCGGGCGGTACCGGCTGGTCGAGATCATCCACCGCGAGACCCACCACGTCAGCTGGTACGCCGACGACCTCACGACGGGCCGCCCCTGCCTGGTCACACAGGTCGCGCTGCCCGGGAATCCGGGCGAGGACGGGCGCCACGCCCTCTCCCGCACCCACGTCCCCTCCCGTGTCCTGCGTACGACCGAAACGGTGGCGCGGTTGTGTCCCGGCCGGATCGCCGCCGTCCTCGACTCCGTCGACGAGGACGGTTTCCTGTGGACCGCCGCCGCCTGGGTCGACGGCACTCCTCTCGGTGAACTCCTGGCCGAGCGGGGCTCGTTCCCCTTCGTGCGGGCCGCGCGCATCGGGCTGGAACTGCTCGACGTGCTGGACGCCGCGCACAGCGCGGGTGTGACGCACGGCGAACTCGGTCCCGGCCAGGTGTTCGTGCGGGAGACCGGCCCGGTCGTGGTCACCGGGTTCGGCCTGGCGGGCACCGGTCCGGCCCAGCGGCTCACGGCGCCGTCGTACGCGGCGCCGGAGCAGGCCCGCGGCGAAGACACCGGGCCCGGGGCGGACCTGTGGGCGCTGGGCGCGCTCCTCCACACGATGGTCGAGGGACGCCCGCCCTTCCGTGACCGGGGGCGGCCGGAGGCCACGCTGAGGGGGGTGGACCGGCTGCCGTTGCGCACGCCCCTGCGCGCGGGGCCGCTCACCCAGGTCGTCCAGGGGCTGCTGCGCAAGGACCCGGTGGAACGGCTGACCCGGCAGGTGGTCCGCGAGGCGCTCGGCCGTGTCCTCGCGGAGAACCCCGGCTCCGCCTCCGACGCCGTGCCGAACCGCCCTCGGCGGCGCCGCCCGTACCCCACCCTTCTCGGAGACCTCGGCCGCGGCGGGAACAGACGGACGGCGGTCCTCGGCACCACTCTGGCCGTGCTCACCGCAGCGGTCGCCGTGCTCACCACGGCCCCCCAGGGGCTGCCCGGCACCGGCTCCGAGTCCGCCGGCGGCACACCGAGCGCGCCGCCCGCCTCCGCCGCAGCTCCGCCCGCCCCGTCGGCCGGGCCCGGGGCGTCCGGTGAGCCCGGCGGCCGAAGGACGCCCGCGCCGTCCGCCACCGCGACTCCCCCGCCCCCGCCGGCCCCGACCACCCCGGCTCCCTCGGGGAGGGGGGACCTCCCGCCCGGTTATCGCGTCCTGCGGACGCCGGAGGGGTTCTCCGTCGCACTTCCCGAGGACTTCGAGCGCGTGGACACCTCCCGCGTCCTTGACCTCGCCTACCGCATCACCTTCGGCACGGACGACGGTGCCCGCACCCTCGCGGTCACCTACAGCGAGCGGGTGGGGGCCGACCCGGTGGCCGTGTGGCGGGACGACGTGGAGCCTCCCCTGGAACGGACGGCCGGCTACCAGCGGATCGGCACGATCCGCGCGGCCACGTACCAGGGGCGCGAGGCCGCCGACATGGAGTGGCTCTCGACGGATGACGGCCTGCGGGTACGCACCTTCGGCCGCGGGTTCCTGCTGGGCGGCGGACGCGGCTTCTCGCTGCGCTGGACGACCCCGGCCGCCGACTGGGAGGACCCCGCGAACCGGGAGGCGCTACGGACGTTCCTGCGGACCTTCCGGCCGTCCTCCGGCCGGGCCGGAGACTGAGACCGAGCCGCGCGGTGCGCGCAGCCGGCGCAGGGGCACGGGCGGCCGGCTCAGCGGGCGGGTGCGCCAGTGGGCCGTGAAGGTCCGGTCCGCGAGGGAGCACGTGACCCGGAGGCGGTGCGGGGTCTCCAGGAACACCACCTCCACGGCGAGGGTGCCGTCGTCGGCCCAGCCGCCGCTCACCGCGACCGGTCCGGGCTGGTCCTGGACCGCCCACCCCGTGCCGCCGAGCGGCAGGTCGAGGCGGTGGCCGTCCTCCACGAGGCTCAGCGTCCAGCGGTCCCCGGCGTCCTGTGCCAGCTCGGCGGCGGTCAGCGTCGGCTGGTCCGCGCAGACCCCGCCGTACGGGGTGAGGCGCGCGGTGGCCCGGTCCCGCGCCCCCCCCGGCGGCACCGGGCTCCCTGCTGCCGGTGGCAGGGCGAGCCGGGCGAGGCGCTCGCCGAGAGCCCGGTCCTCGGCGTCCCGTCCGGTGAGCGGGCCGGGGTGGAAGGCCGGTACGAGATGCCGCCAGACCAGGTTCAGGTACTGCTGCATCTGCTCGGTCGCCGCCGTCGTGGCGATCACGGCGTCGTACTCGGGCAGCACGAGGCAGAACTGGCCGTACGCCCCGTCGCCCCGGAACCCGTGCCGGGACATCCAGAACTGGAACCCGTAGCCCCGGTCCCAGTCCTGCCGGTCGGTCTCCCCCATGGCCCCGGCGGTCGGTATGTGCGCACGCGTGGCCCTGGCGACCCATCCCTCGGGCAGCAGCCGCTTGCCGTCCCACACCCCGTCGCCGAGGTACAGCAGGCCGAGCCGGGCGATCGCGTCGGTGGTGGCGTGCAGCCCGCTGAAGCCCAGCTCACGGCCGGTGCGGTCGCGCTCCCACAGGGTCTCGCCGATGCCGAGCGGGTCCAGCAGGCGGGGCCGCAGCCAGTCGGTCAGCCGCTGTCCCGTCTCCCGCTGCATGATCGCGGCGAGCGTGTACGTGCAGAGCTGGTTGTACGCGAAGACCGTGCCGGGGTCGTGGTCGGGCGGCTGGAGCAGAAATCCGCGTACCGGCTCGGCGGGGTCGGTCGCGTAGGCCACGTCGACGGTGTCGGCCACGTGACCGCTCGCCATCGACGCGATGTGCCGGACCAGCATCGACCGGCTGCGCGGGTCGGTGATGTCCGCTTCGAGTTCCGGGAAGTACGAGAGCACCGGGGCGTCGAAGTCGATCAGCCCCTCGGCCTCCGCGAGGGCGGCGGCGGTGGCGGTGAAGTTCTTGCTGAGCGAGTAGAGCAGGTGCGGCCGCTCGGGGGTGTACGGCGCCCACCAGCCGGTGGCGGCCTGCCGGCCGTGGCGCAGGATCATCAGGCTGTGCGGCTCGATGTCCGGGGCGTCGCCGAGGGCGTCGAGGAAGGCGTGGACACCGGAGGCGTCGACGCCCAGCTCTGCGGGGGTGCCGGTGGGCAGCGGGTGAGCAGTCATGGGGTCGATCATGCCCTGCCACCCGGACTCGACGCACCGTCGGGCGGTCAGCGGTGGGGACCGCCGAGCGGCGGACCGGCACGGTGATGCGGATCAGTCCCCGGACGGCTGGGCATGTCCCGCCTCTTCGGGGTAGGAGAGGTCCCTATGCCGGTACGACCAGGAGGCCTCCCGTGAACGCGACAGTGCACAAGACCTTGGTGATGGAGCTCCAGGCGGGCGTCACGGACCGTTTCCCGGTGCTCACGCACCTGAGCTACGACCCCGCCGACCCGTTCGCCGTCACGCTCGCCTTCAGCCACGACGGCCGGATCCTGGCACGCTGGCGGCTCGACCGCGGGATGCTCGCCGACGGCCTCACCCGCCCGGTCGGGACCGGTGACGTACGGCTGCGCCCGGAGTCGAGAGGGGTGGAGCGGGAGCTGCGGATGGAGTTCCTCGGTGAGACCCACGCCGACGGCGGCCGGCACCACGCGGTGGTGGTCGCGTGGGCCGGCACGGTCGGGGACTTCCTGTGCGACACCTTCCGCTCGGTCCCGCCCGGCAGCGAGGAGACCCGCCTCGACGACTTCCTCACAGAGGTCCTCGCGGGCCACTGAACGACGTCGGTCACGGTGCCGTGTGCCGGTGCCGGGTCCACATCGGGAGTGCGAACCAGCACAGCAGGTACCAGACGACCACTCCGGCGACCAGGTACGGGACGAATCCGTCGTCGGTGGCGACGCGCAGGATGAGCAGCAGGGAGGCGGTGGTGGTCGCGAGCAGCAGGAGAAGGCCGAGCATGGTCAGCCGGGACGCCCATCGCACCGCCTGCGGTTTGACCCGCCGCCCGGACACGAGCCGGTGCAGGGAGACGGGTCCGATGAGCGCACCGGTGGCGCAGGCCCCGAGGACGACCGTGACGATGTAGATCTTCTGGTCGGCATCGGACAGCTCGGCGTACTTCGAGGTGAACACGACGGTCAGCAAAAATCCGAAGAGGATCTGGACGCCCATCTGCGCGACGCGGACTTCCTGGATGAGTTCCTGCCACATCCGGTCCGCGCGCTCCTCCTCGGTCTCGTCGCGGCCCCTGCGGCCGCCCTCGCCCTGCTGCGGGTGTGACACGGTGCGCCTCCTGAGGTGAGGAACGGCCTCGGTCCGTCTCGTCCTCGGGTGCCCTCCGTCCGGGGCTCCTACCGCCCGGCGGTCACCCATGAGCGGGCTTCCACCGGTTCTGTCACCGGCAGGCGTCCGCCCGGTCCTTCACCGCCGGGCTGCCGGGGCGGTGCCTCACCAGCGGCCTTCCACCTGCTCCTTGATCCGCCGCTCGTACAGGTCGTCGATCGCGGCGAGCGTCTGCTCGGACAGTTCCGGAAGCCGGGCGGCGTGCGCGTTGGCGCGGGCCTGCTCGGGCGAGCGGGCGCCGGGGATGACGGTGGTGACTCCGGGCTGCCGGACGATCCAGCGCAGGGCGAGCTGGGCCGGGGTGTACCCCTCGGGGGCGAGCGCGGCGAACTCGGCGGCGGCCTCCACGCCGGTCGTGTAGTCGACGCCGGAGAACGTCTCGCCCTGGTCGAAGGACTCACCGTGCCGGTTGAAGGTGCGGTGGTCGTTCTCGGGGAAGACGGTGTCCTTGGTGTACCTGCCGGACAGCAGGCCGGAGGCGAGCGGGACGCGGGCGATGACGCCGACGCCCGCCGCGCGGGCCGCCGGGAGCACCTCGCGCAGTGGCTTCATGCGGAACGGGTTGAGGATGATCTGCACGCTCGCCACGTTCGGCCGGGCGATCGCGGTCAGCGCCTCCGCGCAGGTCTCCACGCTGACCCCGTACGCGGCGATCCGCTCCTCGGCGACCAGGGTGTCGAGGGCGTCGAAGACCTCGTCGGTGGAGTACACGGGGGTCGGCGGGCAGTGCAACTGCACCAGGTCGACGCGGTCGACGCCGAGGTTGCGGCGCGAGCGGTCGTTCCACGCGCGGAAGTTGTCCAGGACGTAGTTCTCCGGGATCTGGTCGACCCGGCGGCCCATCTTGGTGGCGACCAGTACGTGCAGGTCGGGCCGTCCGCTCAGGAACGACGCGATGGTCTGCTCGCTGCGTCCGTCCCCGTACACATCGGCGGTGTCGAAGAAGGTGACCCCCGACTCGGCGGCGGCCTCCAGAACCGCAAGGGCCTGCTTGTCGTCGACGTCCCCCCAGTCCGCCCCGAGTTGCCAGGTACCGAGACCGATCACGGAGGCGTGCTGACCCGACCTGTCGAATGTTCGCTCGTCCATGGCGTCAGTCTGCCATCCGTCCTGGCCGGGCGCGGCATCTGTGGCCCCGGGGACGAGCCGGGCCTGTGCGGCGGACGCCGACGGCCGGTTCGGCACGCGGGCACACCTCGGGACCGGTGGGGCGTTCGGTCACCCGGGCACGGAAGCGGCGCACGGGACGTCGCCCGTGCGCCGTGCTCAGGCGCTCTCGGCCGTGCGGCACTCGGGGTGGCCCCAGCCACTGTCGTTCTTGGCGATGGGCTCGCCGGCCGCGTAGGACCGGCCGCACAGGCAGCGGCCCGGGAACTTCGCCTTGATCGTGCGGTTCGAGGAGCCTCCACGCGGCCGGGACGACGTCTTCGCCCCGGACATCGCCCCGGAGGACCTGCGCTTGGCGGCAGCGGCCGGCGGGGTGTCCGGGGAGGGCGGCGGCTCGGGCGAACCCGCGTCGCTGCCCGCGTCCTGCTGGACGACGGCCGCCTGGCTGGCGGCGCGGTCGGCGAAGTCGTTGAGGCGGTCGCCGTCGGCCTGGTGGGCGGGGACGTAGCGGAACTCGACCGAGCGGCCCTGCAGGAGGCCGTCGATGCCGACGACCAGTTCCCGGTTGGCGACCGGCTTGCCGGCCGCCGTCCGCCAGCCGTTGCGCTTCCAGCCGGGCAGCCAGGTGGTGACGGCCTTCATCGCGTACTGCGAGTCCATCCGGACCTCGAGCGGCACATCGGGGTCGGTGGCCGCCAGCAGTCGCTCCAGCGCGGTGAGTTCGGCGACGTTGTTGGTGGCCCTGCCGAGCGCGCCCGCCTGCCAGCGGACCGGGTTCTCGGAGGCGTCGGAGATCACCCAGGCCCAGGCGGCGGGTCCGGGGTTGCCCTTGGAGGCCCCGTCGCACGCGGCCACAACACGTTCACGCATGCACCCGATCATGCCATGGCCGCGCGGGCCGCCCGGCCGCGTGGTCGGTCCTCGCCCCACGCTCGCCGTCCGCGCCCGGGTCCGCGCGCCGAACCGGCCGGGACCCGGTGAACGGCCCGTCCCGAAACGTGTTTTCCCCTCCGGGCCGGGCTGTGCTTGCCTGGGTGCCGTTCCGGCCGGGCGGGGTGGGAGTCACGTATGCGCAAGCCGTGGGTCGTGGGGGTGGTGCTGGCCGCCGTGCTGCTCGGTGCGTGCGGGGATCCCTCGTCCGAGCCGGCCGCCGGACCACCGACGGCCGCACCCGGGGCATCGGCCACCACGCACCAGCGTGCTGCGGCCTCCCCGGACGCGGCCTCCTCCGGCAAGGCTTCCGCCGAGGGCTCCTCCCCCGGTGCCACGTCGTCGTCCGGTGCCGGAGCCGCCGGGGAGCCACCCACCGTGCTGTACCTCGGCGACTCGCTCGCGACGGAGAACCAGGAGGTCCTCGGGCGGGAGCTGCGCGGGGAGTTGCGCGCGCGCTACACGAGTGCGCCCTACTCGGGCACCACCCTGTGCGACTACCTGGAGGGTACGGCCGAGCGCTCCCTGGTCCCGGCGGCGGACAAGGCGGCGGCGCTGGTGCGTTCGCTGCGCCCGGACTACGTGGTGCTGCAGTTCTGGGGCAACGCCTGGGGTTACACCCCCTGCATGGACGGGGTCACCTACGACGCCTCCCACGAGCGGTACCTCGAGCGGTACGCGGCCGACGCACGGCACCTCACCCGGCAGATCACCGCGGCCGGCGCGGCCCGGCCGCCGCGCATCGTATGGGTGTTGCAGGGCCCCGACCCGATCACCCCCGACCGAATCCGCCGGGTGAACGGGCTCTACGAGAAGCGGGCCGCCGCCGACGGCGACCTCCTGGCGGACGCGGGCAAGGCCGTGAGTCCGGCGGGGGCGCGCCACACCTGGTCGCAGTACCTGCCCTGCACCGCCTACGAGCGGGCCCATCCCGAGTACTGCACCCAGCGGGACCGTGACCGGACGGCCCTGCACCGGGACGACGACTACCTGCATTTCTGTCTGGCACCCACGACATCGACACCGAAGCCCTGCCCTGTCCGCTCGCCCGGCGTCCTGCGGATGGCGCGGGAGATCACCCGGGTGGTCGGGGAGCACGCCCGCGCCCGCTGACGGGACGGACGGTCGGCGCGCGGGGCGGCGGCACACAGCGGGCAAAGGTCCCGGGCAGCGTGGCGGGGCGGGGCCTCCCACCGTCCCGCCTGCCGCGCCCTCCTGGTCACCCGCCCGCACAGGCCTTCTCCAGGGCGGCGATGTCGAGCTTGCCCATCGCCATCATGGCCTTCATCGCGCGGGCCGCCTTCCGGGGGTCCGGGTCGGCGATCAGCTCGGTCAGCCGGGTGGGAACGGCCTGTCAGGACACACCGAACCGGTCCTTGAGCCAGTCGCACGGCCCGTGCTCGCCGCCTCCCTCGACGAGCTTGTCCCAGGAGAAGTCGGCCTCGCCCTGGTCGGCGCATTCGATCTGCGGGGAGATCGCCTCGGTGAACTTGAACCCGGGTCCGCCGTTCAGCGCGACGAACCGCTGGCCGTTGGCCGTGAAGTCCACGGTGAGAACGGAGCCCTCGGGTCCGGGGCCTGCCTCGGTGTACCGGAGGGTGCGGCCGACGCCGGAGTTCTTGAACACGGACACGTAGAAGTCCGCGGCTTCCTCGGCCCGGCCGTCGTACCAGAGACACGTGGTGAATCCGTCGGTGGTCATGGATACCTCCCGGGGGCGTGGAACGCGGTCATCGGTGTCGACCGGTCCGGCCCCCGGAACTCATCGGCGACGGCGGATCCGTTGCGGGCCACGGTGCCGGGTGGAGGGCCTCTGCCCGTGGCGAATCTGCCGCGGGCAGAGAAACCACCGCAGGCCCCCGTCTCCCGTCAAGAGTGGAGGCACGCGGTCGCACCGGCCGCTTACCGGTGAACGGCCCGGGCACACACGGGCACCGCCGGACAGCCGCACACCGACACCCACGGGAGCGCCGATGTCCCCACTCAGTACCGGACTCACCACCGGACCCGCGTCCGGCCTCGCGGCCGGGTTCCCTGCCGGCCGGCCGCCGGTTCCGCTGCCCCGGGCCGAGGAGGGCGACACCCCGCCGACCCGGTTCGACGACCATCTGGCCGCCCAGTTGCTCGCCCGGCGGATCGTCCTGCTCGGGACCCAGGTCGACGAGGTCTCCGCCAACCGGGTGTGCGCACAGCTGCTGATCCTGTCCGCGGAGGACCCGCGCGCCGACATCAGCCTGTACGTCAACAGCCCCGGCGGATCCGTGCACGCAGGCCTGGCGATCTACGACACGATGCGGCTGGTCCCCAACGACGTTTCGACGCTCGCCATGGGGTTCGCCGCCAGCATGGGCCAGTTCCTGCTGAGCGTGGGCACGCCGGGCAAGCGGTATGCCCTGCCCAACGCGCGGATCATGATGCACCAGCCGTCCGCCGGGATCGGCGGCAGTACCGCCGACATCGAGATCCAGGCGGAGAACCTGGAGTTCACCAAGCGGACGATCGAGCGGATCACCGCCGAGCACACCGGCCGGTCGGCAGAGACCGTCTCCCGGGACGGCGACCGCGACCGCTGGTTCACGGCCGAGGAGGCCAGGGAGTACGGAATGGTGGACCGGGTGGTGGAGTCGCTCGACGACGTCCGCCCGGCCTCGACGCGACGCAGGGCGGGGCTGTGACGACGGGGACGTACACGATTCCGAGCGTCGTCGAGCGCACCCCGCGGGGCGAGCGGTCCTACGACGTGTTCAGCCGGCTGCTGTCCGAGCGGATCATCTTCCTCGGCACCGAGATCGACGACGGGATCGCAAACGTCGTCATCGCGCAGCTTCTCCATCTGGAGTCGTCGGCTCCGGAGAGCGGGATCGCGGTCTACATCAACTCCCCGGGCGGCTCGTACACCTCGCTCATGGCGATCTACGACACGATGGCGTTCGTCCAGGCACCGATCTCGACGTACTGCGTCGGGCAGGCGGCGTCCACGGCGGCCGTGCTGCTGGCCGGCGGCGACGCGGGGCGCCGGTTCGTCCTGGAGCACGCGCGGGTGCTCCTCGGGCAGCCCGCCGCGGGCGGGCACCGGGGCACGGTCTCCGATCTGTCGCTCCAGGCCAAGGAGATGCTGCGCATCCGTGCCCAGGTGGAGGAGGTCCTCTCCCGGCACACGCACCACGACGTGGCGACGCTGCGGGCGGACGTGGACCGCGACAAGGTGTTCACCGCGCGGGAGGCCGTGGCGTACGGCCTGGCCGACGAGGTACTGAGCCGGCGCCTGGTGGGCGGGTGAGGCGCCGGCCCCGGCACGGTCGCGTCAGGCGGCCAGGCACAGTCCGTCGTACGAGGCGCGGGTCGTGCCCCGGCCCAGGGGAGCCCGCCGGCCGGTGACGCGGACGAGTTCGTCCCGGGCCCGCGACAGCAGGTCGCCCAAGCCCAGGCCGAGGGCCTGGGCGGCGGCCGCGAGAACCTCCGACGAGGCCTCCTTGCGGCCCCGCTCCACCTCCGACAGATACGGCATGGAGATCCGGGCCGTGTCGGCGACGTCCTTCAGCGTCCGCTCCTGGGCGAGCCGCTCCCGGCGCAGCACGTCGCCGACCAGGTCGCGCCACAGCGGCTCTCCGGGAGGGGGAGCGACGGGAACGGGGGCCGGCGGAGCGGCGGCGCCACGCGTGGGCGCATGGCGCGCCCGCGCGGGCCGCGGGGGGATGTCACGGGCGTCGAGGGGCACTTGGTTGCTCACCCCTCCAGCGTAGGAATCCTGGCTCCCAGGGGAAGGGAGTGGCGTTCCGCCCTGAGTGAAGAGGGGGCACCGTGCGTCACCGCGAAGGTTTCCGAAAGTCGTGAGGAGTGTTCGGGCTGCGGCTGGGTAACCGCACCTTCGAAGGACCCAAGAGCATGTCCGTCGAACTTTCGTGGGGAGAGGCAATGGAGACCGTCGTGATCCGGTCGCAGGCGCAGGTCGTCGAGAAGAACGCCAAGGCCGGGACGGGCGACGGAAGCCTGCCCGGGGTCGCCGACCCCCTGGCCGTCGCTCCGCGCGACGCCAAGGAGCTCTCCCGCCAGTTCTTCCGTCGCCTGGCGGAGCTCGAGGAGGGCACGCACGAGTACCAGTACGCGCGCAACACCCTCATCGAGATGAACATGTCGCTGGTGCGGTTCGCGGCCGGACGGTTCCGCGGCCGCGGCGACGACATGGAGGACATCGTCCAGACCGGCATGATCGGTCTGATCAAGGCGATCGACCGTTTCGAGCTGTCGCGCGAGGTCGAGTTCACCTCCTTCGCGCTGCCGTACATCGTGGGCGAGATCAAGCGTTTCTTCCGTGACACCACCTGGGCGGTCCATGTGCCGCGCCGGCTCCAGGAGCTGCGGGTGGAACTCGCCAAGGCCCGCGAGGAGCTCGCCAGCCGGCTGGACCGCGAGCCCACGGTCGCCGAGCTCGCCACACTGATGAACATCACCGAGGAACAGGTCAACGAGGGCCGGCTCGCCGCGAACGGCTACAACTCGTCGTCGCTGGACGCCGCCCTCACCGGCGACGGCCCCGAGAACGGCGAGTCCGTGCTGGCCGACTTCATCGGTGTGGAGGAGGAGGGGCTGCAGCTCGTCGAGGACTTCCACGCGCTCGCCCCGCTCATGGCCGAGCTCAGCGACCGCGACCGCGAGATCATCCGGATGCGGTTCGTGGAGGAGGCCACCCAGGCGGAGATCGGTGAACGGCTCGGGTGCTCGCAGATGCACGTCTCCCGGCTGATCAAGCGGATCATCGGTCGTCTGCGCGAGGGCATGCTGGGCGAGCTGGGCTGCGCCTGACGGGAGGACGACGAAAGCGGCTGCCGGCCCCTGAGGGCCGGCAGCCGCTTTCGTCGTGTCGTATCCGGCCTGTTCCGCCGTGTGCAGACCTTGGTGTGTGCAGACCTTCCGGTGGCGCGCTGTCGGAGGGGTGCTCCGGCCACTGATGCCGCTCAGCCGGCGTCGAGACCCAGCACGGCGCGGACCCGCTTTCCGACCGGTATCCGCTCGACGAGGACGTCGCGCGCGAGAGCCCGCACGATCTCCAGGCCGTGGCAGCCGACGCGCTCCGGGTCGCGGGGGTAGACGCGGGGCAGTGCGCCGCTGCTGTCGTAGACGGTGACGGTGACCGCTTCGCCCGTGCCCTCCAGCTCCAGGATGTACGGGCCGTTGCTGTGCCGGTCGGCGTTGGTGACCAGTTCGCTCACGACCAGGAGCGCCGCGCCGTCGGCCCGCTCGCCGATCGCGGCGCACCACTCGCTCCTGAGCTGTTCGAGGAACAGCGTGGTGAAGGCACGTGCCTCGGCGATGCATCCCGGCTCGCCGGTGAAGTGCGCTGTCCGCCGTAGCGGTTCCACGGGTATATCGAAACCAGTCGGTATCACTGCCCCGTCCAGGTGGTTGGTCATACGGTTCTCTCTGGGAAGCCGGGCTGCCGGACGATCTGCACTGGTGCACGTACCCCGAGTCCGGCTCATCAGTCCCCTGATCGGTGTTCGACGTGCCACAGGTCGGGAACCCGGTTCCGGCGGGACCGGAGCCGGGTTCGGAGGCGGGCGGGAACGACGGCGGCGGGAAGGGTGACCGATGAGCGAACTGTTGGCGGTGCGGTCCCTGACGACGCTGCCCGTGGTGACGCTGGGCGGCGATGCCGTCGCCCACGTCAAGGACACCGTCCTGGACCCCGTGGCCGGGTGCATCACGGGCTTCACCCTCACCGGCCGGACTCTGCTGTCGGGCCCCCTGCCCCGGGACCTGCCCTGGCCGGCGGTGCACTCCCTCGGCCATCACGCGGTCATGGTCCGCGACGCGGAGGCGCTGTGCCACCTGCCCCTGTCGGTGGCCCGCCGCGACACCCTGCGCGGGCGGCTGCTGGGCGCACAGGTCCTCACCGACGAGGGCGACGTGCTCGGCACGGTGCGCGATGTCCTGGTCGAGGGAGGTACCAGCGGCCGGATCGCCGCCTTCCGGATCGCCGCGCACCGGGATCTGGTACCGGGTTCGAGGCACCGGCGGTACCTGGTGTACGTGGCGCGCGGCGAGGCGGTGTCCGTCTCCGGCCGGTCACTGGTCGTCCCCGCGCACACCACCACCTGCGTCACCGACGACCTGCCGGACTTCGTGGCCCGGGCGGGCACGTTCCACGCCCGGCGGACGGGCGTCCTGCCGTGATGCTCTTCTCCCGGGTGAGAGGGCTGCCGGTGCTGGCCCCGGGCGAGGGGATCAGGCTCGGTGTCGTACGGACGCTGACGGTCGACGTGGTGTCCGGCACCGTCACACATGTACGGGTACGGCGTGGACGGCTGCGCAGGGAGATCGCGCCGGCCTGGGGCGCGCTGGACGCCGTCGGTCCGGACATGCTGGTCGCGGTCCCGTCCTGCGCACCGGACGCGGCCCCGCCGCATCATGAGCTGATCGGCCGCAGGGTGCTCACCGAGGACGGCGAGGAGCGCGGCACCGTGCTCGACGCGGCGTTCGATCCGCTCACCGCCCGTATCGAGGCGGTCCTGACGACGGTCGGCGAACTGTCGGCCGGGCGGCTGCTGGGGCTGGGCGACCACGCTCTGGTGGTACGAGGACGCAGGGCAGCGCGCGGATAGGGCCGGTGCGGTGGATCATGCCCCGGGCAGCACCGCTGGTGGCGTCGCGGTGAGGTCCCCGGTGGTGGTGCCGTCCGGCGCGTCGTTCGTGGTGCCGGACTCGACCGGTGGCGGCGCCGGAGGATCGGACGGAGGCGGCTCGCCGGTCGCCGGACCGCTGTCCCCGGGTCCGCTCGACGGCGGCTCGCCGGAGGGATCGTCCCCGCCCGTGGCCGGCCCGGAGCCGGGGCGACGGGGGCGACGGGGACGAGGGGTCCGACAGGGGCCCGGTGGGACCGGCCGGAGGACGGCGGTTCGACGCTCACGAGCCCTTCCCTTCTTCCCGGCACGGCTGCAGGAGACGGCCCTCAAGCCGATGCAGACATGGCGATTCCTCCGTTACGGCTTGATGGTGTGCTCCGGTGACGCACCCGTCGCAAGCCGACGCGGACGGACCTCCCGGCAGGCGTCCCGTGCGGGGGCTGCTTAGCGTGCAGGGGTGAGTTCACGCACCCTCGGCGGCCCGGCGATCGCGCGACACGGCTGGGCGCAGGCCCTCGTCACGGTGCTGGGCGGGCTGATCACCATGGGCGTCGTGGCCGCGCTCGGACTGTGGGCGGCCGGTGCCGCGGATCTTCCGGCCGGCTCCTTCCCCAAGGTGCTCGCGGCGACCGTCGTCACGGCCGTCGGCGGGTCGGTGCACCTGGCCGGCGACGCGGGGGACCTGGCCGGCACGGAGGGCGGCCTGACCGTCATGCCGCTGTCCGTCACCCTCACCGGCGCCCTGTTCATCGGCCGGTCCTTTCTGCGCCCGTTGCGCCACCGGGCCGTCGCCGGGGCGCCGGAACTGGCCGGGTGGGCCGCGAGGATCGTCGCCCTCTGGGTGATCGCCCTGCTCGGGCTGGCGTTCGCCGCCCGGCACACGTTCGAGATCTCCCTCGGGGAAGGCGCCCTGGGCGATCTCGCCGATCTGTTCGGTGTCACCCCCGAGGTCGGCTTCGCCGCCGACGTGCCGCTGACCGTGCTCATCGGCCTGCTCTGGATGGCGGGTGTCCTGGTGCTGGCCCTGCTGGTGTCGCGCGGCGCTCCGCTGCCGGGCCGGCTGCTCCGGTTCCAGACGGCGGTACGGCCCGCGGCGCACGCGATGCTGCACCTGCTGCTCGCCTTCGTCGTCATCGGCTCCGTGATCGCACTGACGGTCGCGGTGACGCGGGGGCGCCCGGCGGAGACGTTCGCCGTACTCCTGCTCGGACTGCCCAACGTGACCTGGCTCGCGCTGACCCTCGGGCTGGGCGCCACCTGGGACGGCAGGGTGGAAGGCCCCTTCGGGCTGCCCATGCCGCACGTCCTCGACGAGGTACTGCGCACCGGGGACGTCTCGGCGCTGAACCTGAGCACGCTCGCCGAGCACGACGGCAGGGTGTGGTGGCTGCCGGTGCTCGACGCGGTTCTGCTGCCGGCCGTGGCGTTCGTGATGGCGGCCCGGTCACCGGCCGGGGTCCGGGCCTGGCAGCACGCCGTGCGCCTGGCGGTGGCACTCGCGCTGACGGTGCTGATGATCTGCCTGGTCTGCCGGATCTCCGCCCGGTTCGGCCTGTCCGTGCTCGGCATCGGCGACCTGGGCACGGGGCTCTCCGGCCAGGTCCTGCTGGAACCACGCCTGCCGGCCGCGCTGGGGCCGGCCCTCCTGTGGGGTCTGATGGCCGGTTCCGCGGGCGCGCTGGCGGCACGAAGGACACGCCGCCGGGGCCGGCCGGACGGCTGACCGGAGCGGGCGGGCGGCGGGGCAGGACGGGGCGATCAGGCGACGGGGACGCCCAGCACCGGGGCCGCGCGCTGCATCCGCAGGGCATCCACGGATTCGGCCAGGAGTTCGTACTCGGTGGTGTCGTCGCCGGTGGCGAGGCGCACCATCCGTCCGGCCGCCAGGGCCTCGGCCATCTCCTCCTGTCGGGCGACGTCACCGCACCAGGAACGCAGCACGGCGGGTACGTCGGGCACGCCGTCGGCGACGGGGACGAGCGCGCCCGGGGGTAAGTGCTCGGCCTCGGGCCGCGGGTCGAGCCGCTCGGCGATCCAGGAGGCGCGGTCGCGCAGCCACCACAGGGCGAGGGCCAGGGTGGGGGCGCGGTACGTGCCGAGGGGCACACCGATGCGGCGGCCGTCGCAGACTCCGTACGCCGTGACGTGACACAGGAACTCGTCGTGCACGATTCCCTCCCCCGGTTGCGTTGCCCGTCGGCCGACCGGGCCTGCTCTCCGGCGGGTCGCGTGCTGTGCGTGAGGGCGCCGTAGCGCGGGGTGAAGCGCTCTCGTTGTCGAGTATGTTCACCGCTGAATCACTGTCACCACGCCTTTCCGGCCACTCTCCTGGCATATTCGCCCCTCCCGTTGGCCGGAACGGTGTGTTTGCGGTGCACGGCGTCGCAGCAAGTGCACGCGGCATGCCGGGAAGCGGGCCCGGCACGGTGCCGGCCGCGCCGTCGTGTCGTGACGGCGCGGCCGGGAGGAGCCCGACCGGGCGCGGCCCTACTGCTTGACGGCGGCGTCGATGCGGGCCAGTTCCTCCGCGTCGAATTCGAGGTTGCGGGTGGCCGCCACACTGTCCTCCAGCTGCCGCGGGCTGCTCGCCCCGACCAGGGCCGAGGTCACGCGCGTGCCGCGCAGCACCCAGGCGAGCGCCATCTGCGCGAGGCTCTGGCCGCGGGATGCGGCGATCCCGTTCAGCGTGCGCAGCCGTTCCACCAGCTCACCGGTGACGGCGTCGGTGTTCAGGAACGGGCTGTCGCTCGCGGCGCGGGAGTCCTCGGGAATGCCGTCGAGGTAGCGGGCGGTCAGCAGACCCTGCTCCAGCGGGGAATAGGCGATGGAGCCGACCTGGAGCTCGTCCAGGGCGTCCAGCAGACCCTCGTCCTCCGGGCGCCGGTCGAGCATCGAATAGCGGGGCTGGTGGATCAGCAGCGGGGTGCCCAGCTCGCCGAGGATGCGGGCGGCCTCGCGGGTCTGTTCCGCGGAGTAGTTGGACACGCCGACGTACAGCGCCTTGCCCTGCTGGACCGCCGAGTGCAGGGCCCCCATCGTCTCCTCCAGCGGAGTGTCGGGGTCGAAGCGGTGCGAGTAGAAGATGTCGACGTGGTCGAGGCCCATCCGGTCGAGGCTCTGGTCCAGCGAGGACAACAGGTACTTGCGCGAGCCCCATTCGCCGTACGGGCCGGGCCACATCAGGTAGCCGGCCTTGGTGGAGATCACCAGCTCGTCGCGGTACGGCGCGAAGTCCGCGCGCAGGGCCTCGCCGAGGGAGGACTCGGCGGCGCCGGGGGGCGGGCCGTAGTTGTTGGCGAGGTCGAAGTGGGTGACGCCGAGGTCGAAGGCGCGGCGCAGGATGGCGCGCTGGGTGTCGGCGGGGCGGTCGGGACCGAAGTTGTGCCACAGACCGAGCGAGAGCGCGGGAAGCTTCAGGCCGCTGCGTCCGGTGCGCCGGTAGGGCAGGTCCGCGTAACGGTCGGGGTGCGGGGTGTACAACGCGACTCCAGAGAGGTTGGCGCACAGGCGGGCGACACGGGTGTCCGGTTCCGTGGCCCGGAACCGGAGCCAGCGCCGGGGCTCCACTCTGTCGCGGTCCACGTGCAGCGGTCCAACAGAAGAATCCGATGGAATTCAGCGGATACGCTTCTCAATCATGGAACTGCGTCACCTTCAGCACTTCGTCGCCGTCGCCGAGGACCAGCACTTCACCCGGGCGGCGGAGCGACTGCTGGTCTCCCAGTCGGGCCTGTCGGCGTCGATCCGCTCCCTGGAGCGCGAGCTGCAGACACCGCTGTTCGTACGGACCACCCGGCGGGTGACGCTCACGGAGGCCGGGCGGGCGCTGCTGGTGGAGGCCGAGCGGATCCTGGCACAGGTACGGGCGGCGCACGAGGCGGTGGCCGCGGTGCAGGGGGTGCTGCGGGGCACGCTCGCCCTGGGCGCCGAGCAGTGCATCGCGGGGGTGGATCTGGCGGATCTGCTGGCCGATTTCCGGCGGCGCCATCCGGACGTGGAGATCCGGCTGCGGCAGTGGGGCTCGGCGGCGCTGGCGGAGGAGGTCGCGGCGGGCCGCCTCGATCTGGCCTTCGTCTACCGGACCCACACGGACCCCGACCAGTTGCGGTCGGTGGCGCTCACCAGTGAGCCGATGACCGTGCTCTGCCATCCCGATCACCGGCTGGCGCGGGCCGGGGCTCCGCTGACCCCGCACGGCCTGGGTGGTGAGGTGTTCGTGGACTTCCATCCCGACTGGGGCCCGCGCCGCGCCACCGACACCGCGTTCGCCGCCGCGGGCGTACGGCGCACGGTCGCGCTGGAGGTGAACGACGTGCACAGCCTGCTGGACCTGGTCGACGAGAACCTCGGCATCGCCGTCGTCCCCCAGCACTTCCGGCACAAACGCGCGGCACTGACCGCGCTGCCGCTGAAGGACACCGGTGAGTCCGTGTACGAGAGCGTGGTGCTGGTCCCGGCGGAAGAGGCCACCAGCCCGGCGGCGCGGGCGCTGATGGCTCTGCTGGACAGCGGGGAGGCATAGGGGACGACGGCGTGGGCCCAAGGGCGGCGCGCGTACGGAGGCGGGATGCGCGAGGGTGGTCACATGCCTGCCAAGGACATCCTCATCGACGGCTACGGCCGTGTCCGCGAAGAGGTCCACGCCGCCGTGACCGGGCTCGGCCCCGACGCGCTGAGCACCCCTCCGGGCCCGGGAGCCAACTCCCTCGCCTGGCTCGTCTGGCACCTCACCCGGATCCAGGACGACCATGTCGCGGACGCCTTCGGACTCGACCAGGTGTGGCTCGCCCAGGGCTTCGAGGAGCGGTTCGCGCTCGGTCTGCCCCGCCACGACACCGGATACGGCCACACCCCGGAGCAGGTCGCCGGGGTACGGGTCGACTCGGGCGCCCTGCTCACCGGTTACTACGACGCGGTGCACGAGCAGACGCTGGACGTCCTGCGCGCACTGGACGCCGGGGATCTGGCGCGCATCGTGGACGAGCGCCGGGATCCGCCGGTGAGCCCGGGGGTGCGCCTGGTCAGCGTCCTGTCCGACGATCTCCAGCACGCCGGACAGGCCGCCTACGTACGGGGCCTTCTTCAGCGTACGGAGTCGTAACCGGGCAGGACCATGTCCCTGAGCAGGGCGTTGCGCTCGTCGAACGGGAGGAACGCGCTCTTGACGGCGTTGACCGTGACGGCCCGCAGGTCTTCGACGGTCCAGCCCGCCTGTTCCACCAGCAGGGACATCTCACGGGTCATGGTGGTGCCGGAGACGAGCCGGTTGTCGGTGTTGAGGGTGACCCGGAAGCCGAGGTCCTTCAGCGCGGTGACGGGGTGCGTGGCGATCGAACCGGCGGCGCCGGTCTGGAGGTTGGAGGTGGGACACATCTCGAGCGCGATCCGGCGGTCGCGGACCCAGCCCGCGAGCCGTCCGAGCTCGCCGTCGACGATGTCCTCGGTGATCCGCACGCCGTGACCGATGCGCTGGGCGCCGCACAGCTGGACGGCCTGGTGGATGCTGGGCAGGCCGTGGGCCTCACCGGCGTGGATGGTGAAGGGCACGCTCTCGCGGCGCAGGTGCTCGAAGGCGTCCAGGTGATCGGCGGCGGGGAAGCCGTCCTCGGCACCGGCGATGTCGAAGCCGACGACCCCGGCGTCCCGGAACGCCACCACCATGTCGGCGACCTCCCGGGTCCGGTCGAACATCCGCATGCCGCACAGCAGCGTCCCGACCCGTACCGGCGTCCCCGCGGCGGCGGCCCCGGCCATGCCTGCCGCGAGGCCCTCCTGCACGGCCTCGACCACCTCGGACAGGGTCAGTCCGCCCTTCGTCATCAGCTCGGGGGCGTAGCGGACCTCGCCGTAGACGACACCGTCGGCGGCGAGGTCGAGCACGTACTCCTCGGCGGTGCGCAGCAGGCCCTCACGGGTCTGCATGACGGCGAGGGTGTGCTCGAAGGTGGCTATGTAGCGCACCAGGTCGCCGGAGCCGGCGGCCTCGACGTACCAGGCGGCGAGCTCGTCCGGGTCGGTGGTGGGCAGGGTGTGGCCGATCGTGTCCGCGAGCTCCACCAGGGTGGCGGGACGCAGCCCTCCGTCGAGGTGGTCGTGCAGCACGGCCTTGGGCAGCCGGCGGAGGGTGTCGGTGTCGGGGGTGATGCGGGGCACGGTCATGGGCGGACGTTCCTCGGCGGTTCGGTGTCGGTGGTGGAGTCGGTGTCGGAGTGCGGGGTCAGCCGGCGGGCTGGAGCAGGTCCCAGCGGTTGCCGTAGAGGTCCTGGAAGACGGCGACCGTGCCGTACGGCTCGTGGCGCGGTCTTTCCAGGAAGGTCACGCCCGAGGCCGTCATCCGGGCGTGGTCGCGGGCGAAGTCGTCGGTGTGCAGGAAGAAACCGACGCGTCCACCGGTCTGGTCACCGGTCCGGGCGCGCTGGTCGTCGTCCTTGGCGCGGGCGAGCAGCAGGCCGGTGCCGGTGGTCCCCGCATCCGGTTCGACGACGACCCAGCGGGAGCCGTCGGGCCGGGGGGTGTCCTCGGCCAGGTGGAATCCGAGGGCCTCGGTGTAGAAGCGGATCGCCTCGTCGTAGTCGTCGACGACCAGGGTGACCAGGGCGACACGTCTCATCGGGACCTCTCCGGAAAGCGGCGGGTGGGATCGATCGACAGAGGTTATACGTAAAACTTCGATGTGCACCAGTCCCGCTCCCGGCAACGCCACCGGCCCTGGGCCGGAGGACCTACGACGGCAGCCCGAGGTGTCCGGGCAGGCCGCTCGGCTACCGTCCGCGCATGAGGAGCACCGAGCAACCGCGACGGAGTCTCGAGCAGCGCAGAAGCGATGTCCTGGACCGCCTGGAGCGGGAGACGGACATCTCGGTGGCGTCGGTGGGCCCCGAGGGGCCGCCCTGCCTGGTGCCGCTGTGGTTCGTGTGGGACGGCGAGGCCGTCTGGCCGGCGACCCGGCCGGCCTTCGGCGACACGCGGGACGTCGTCCTGATCGACGGCGTGGTGCAGACGTGCGACGCACGGGAGGTGCCGCCGGCGGCGGAGGCGTTCCGGGAGAAGACCGGACGGGATCCGCGTGCGGACCGGGCCGTCCACGCGTTCTTCCGGGTGCGCCCCCGGGCGGTGCAGGCCTGGTGCGGGGAACACGAACTGCCGGAGCGGCACCTCACGCACAACGGAGTCCGGCCGGCGCAGGGGGTGTCGCGACGGCGCCGCGACACCCCCCTCCTTGTTCCGCGCCGGGGTTACGGATACGTGTACGTGTTGAGGGCGTCGACGGCGGCCGCCGGGTCGCCGAGGTCGTAGCGGTCCACGGCGAGGAAGTTGGGCTTCTTGCGGGCAGCGGGCTGACAGAACCTGCGGGCGCGGTCGGCGAGTTTGCTGTTGTCCGTGCCGGCCGTGCCGGCGACCGGGGCGTCCCGGAAGTGGTTCATGACGAAGAGGGGACGGAACCCCGGTTCGGTGCGGGTGAGCGGGAGGTCGGTACCGGCGTCGTACCAACGGCTGTAACAGGACCAGTCGGAGGCTCCGACGCCCGAGCCCATGGACCAGTGGTTCTCGACGGTCCACTCGCGCTGGTACATGACGCCGAAGCTGTCCCGGGTCAGCCCGGCGGACCGGTCGGCGGGGCGGCTGCGGTCGCTGAAGATCAGCAGGCGCTTTCCGGCGGCGGTCAGGTCCGCCATCGTCGGCCAGCCGTTCTCCCGCACGCCGGTGCGGTCCGGCCGGTAGAGCACGTCCGACAGGCCGTTGACGCGGGCGAGTTCGGCACGCAGCACACCCGGGTCGACGTAGTCCTCCAGGAACACGGTGACGACCTGGTCGGGATGGGCCTCGAGGAAGTCGACCATGCGCTGGAGGTCGACCCGGAGCGCGACGGGCCTGCCGACCAGGGTGCAGCTGTTGTGGCAGAGGATCGCGCCGTCCGGGGTCTGGTGGATGTCCAGCATGAATCCTCGTACGCCGTCGGCGAGTTGGCGTTCGATGCCACGTGTCTGGTTGGGGAAGAGGTTGACGAAGGGCGGGGCGAAGCCGCCGTCGACTCCGTTGGCGTAGGCGTTGTGCGAGGCCAGGAAGGTGACCTGGTCCAGGGTGCGGCTGCTCCGGGGCGGCATGGGCCGGGTGACGGGAGAGACCGGGGTGAGATACCAGTGGGCGAGGTCCGAGGAGCCTTCGGTGACGGCGAGTCGGGCGGGATGGTTGGCGCCGGAGGGCCTGGGGGCGACCGCGAGGTGCCGACCGGTGCCGGGGACGGCGAGCGTGAAACGGTCGCCGTCGGCGGGGGCGACGGCCCAGGCCGCGTCGGCGCCGGCACAGGGAACGGTCCCGGCCCGGTCGCCGGTGCGGCCGAGACAGGTGCCCGGGGTGTCCGCGCTCTCCAGGAGGTGGGTGGCGCCGTTCGCCCTCAGGTTCCACTGCTGGTGGCCCTCGTCGCCCCGGGGCCGGTGCTGTTCGACGGCTCCGGCGGAGCCGGCGGCGTTCAGTCCCGTGGCGGCGCTCTGCACGTAGAAGGTGCCGGGCGCGGGTACCGCGTCGGCCCCGGCGGCGGGGGTGGGCGCCACGACCGCCGCGACCAGCGCGGTGGTCGTGACGGTCGCGGCGAGCAGGGCGTGGGGGGTGCGCATGACAGGTGCCCTTCGGTCCGGAGGACGGCCGCGCGCCGTCCATGTACGCCGGGAACGCGGGGAACACGGACGGCACGCGGCCGGGTCACAGATGGTCAGGGGCATGACATCATGTCCGCCCGTCCCGCGTCAGCAGTAGAGGTTGCCGCCGGGCGGCGTCCCGAGGATCTGGGTGAACTGCTGGTACTTGGTCACCCTGCTCTGCACCTGCGCGGGGTTGCGGCCGTCGCACTCCAGGGAGCCGTTGATACTGCGGATCGTCTGGCCGAAGCCGGCCTGGTTGACCATGGCGTTGTGCGGGGTCATGGAGCCGGGACCGGTCTGGGTGTTCCAGTACCACAGCGCCGTCTTCCACGCCACGGAGGAGTCGTTCTGCACCAGCCAGGGGTTGCCCAGCAGGTCGAGGCCCAACGCGTCACCCGCGGCCTTGTAGTTGAAGTTCCAGCTCAGCTGGATCGGCCCGCGACCGTAGTAGGCGGCCTGGCCGGCCGGGCAGCCGTAGGGCTGGCTCCAGTCGCAGTAGTGCGGGTAGTTGGCGGTGTTCTGTTCCACCACGTGGACCAGACCGCCGGTTTCGTGTCCGGCGTTGGCGAGGAAGGCGGCGGCCTCCTGCTTCTTCACCGTGTCGCCGCCCGTGTTGGCGAAGCCGGGGTAGGCGCTCAGGGCGGCGGTGAGACCGCTGTAGGTGTAGAAGGGGTTCCTGTTCGGGAACATCCGGTTGAACTGCTCCTCGGTCACGACGAAGTTGCCGACCGGCGTTCCGGGGCCGTTGTCGCAGGAGTACGGCTCCCAGTACCAGGTGCTGATGACGGGGTCGTAGCCCGGGTTGCCGTGCTCGGCGACGTAGGCCCGGCCGTCGGTGTAGCGGACGATGTCACCGGCGTTGTACCACTGCCCGGCCACCCAGTTCGGATAGCTGGAACACGCGGCGGCGGGGGCGGCCGAAGCGGTCGCGGCGGGGAGCAGCACGGGTGCGCCGGCGGCGAGGACGGCGGCGGCCAGCACGGAGGAGATGCGGCGTCTCGTCAAGGGATCGACTCCTTTGCGGGACACGGCCGCTCCCGGGCGAGGGCATGCCCGAGCGGGATCTCGCCGCGCGCGCCGGCGGAGCCGGCCACGGGGTGGGGGCGGCCGTGGTGGGGGGTGTCGGGCACACTCAACCGCATTGGTATGTACCAGTCAAGGGTGTAGGCCAGTCGGACGAACCGGCCCGCCGCCTCCGCCCGGAAGGCCCGCCGGACCCGCCACGCGCGTCGCACGCGTCAGCCAAAAGGCACGCTCGACCACCACGGGCCTCGACCTCTACACATAAAGGGAAAATAAGCGCAGAATGACCCTACGTGGCGCTTGCCGCATACCACCCAGAAGCGGTGAGGCCTGCCAGTCGAAGGAGAGACGACTCATGGCCAACGTCTCGCATCCCCGTGGTGACATCTCGAGCCACCCCGATGCTCCGGAAATGCAGGCACGGTACGACCGCATGCTCGGCGGTCGTGATGTGGTCCTGGTGGACGGACCGGTGTTCCTGCTCGGCCTCTACTGCGCGGTGTCCCCCTGGATACTCCACTACACGACGAGCCAGCCCGCGCTCGTGCCCCACAACCTGATCGTCGGCATCGCGATCGGTCTGCTCGCCCTCGGCTTCACCGCCGCGCCGGCGCGCATGTACGGCCTCAGCGGAGCCATGTGCGCCCTCGGCGTGTGGATGATCGTCTCGCCGTGGATCGTCGGGACCAATCCGGACGCAGGCGTCATCTGGAACAACATCATCATCGGTGCCCTGACCCTGGTGCTCGGCATCATGTGCGCCGTCACGGCGTCCAGGAGCACCCCTGGGACCTGAGGGTTCTCGTCCGTTTCGGGCCGCCGGACCGGGGAGCGGGGTCCGGCGGCCCGGGACCGCGAGCCCGGCATGATCCGGACGACAGGACCGGGAGCCCCGCGGGGCTCCCGGGAAGGAGGCCGTCAGGGCCGGACCGCGTCCGCCGCGGTCCGGCCTTCCTCTGTGCTGGCCCTTCCTCTGTCCTGGCCCGGGTGTCGGGGGACTGCCTCCGCCGACTGCGGGCACAAGCTGTGCAGCGGAGGTTCCCGGAAGGAGGGGCGAGATGGAGATCGACGGCATCATCAGCGCCATCGTCATCGGCATAGTCATCGGTGTCCTGGGCCGGCTCGTGGTCCCCGGCCGCCAGCGCATCGGCGTTCTGTGGACGATCATCGTCGGCATCATCGCCGCGCTCATCGGCTCGGCGATCGCCACGGCGTTCGGCGTGGCCGACACCAAGGGCGTCGACTGGGTCGAGTGGCTCATCCAGATCGGTCTCGCCGCCTTCGGCGTGGCAGCACTGGACCGGGTGAAGGCCCGCCGCTGACGCCAAGCACCGTCGGCACCGTCAAGCACGCACGGACAGGCACGGACCGACGACGGACCACGGGTCCACGACGGGTCCGGTGGGAGGCACCACGAGGGTGCGGCCACCGGACCCGTCCGCGTCTCCCCGGGAACAGGCGTGCGAGGGCCGGGGTGCCCGCCCGCGCCGGGCGACGGAACGGCATCGCGTCCGCGCGGCTCGGGGGCCGGGGCGAGGAGGGTGCGGGGCGGTTCGGCCGCCGAGGACTCCGGAGTCCCGGGCCGGGCGCCGCGGAACGCCCCCGGCCGACAGGCGGGGCCGACGAGCCCCCCGTATCGTGATCGAGGGCGCCGGTTCCCGGTCCGCTGTGGGGCGCCCCTGGAGGCATCGATGCCGGTCAAGCTCTCCATGAGACTCCCCCTCCGACGCTGCGCGGTCGCCGGGGCGGTCGGGCTGGCCCTGCTGGGCGCGGGGCTCCCGGCGGCAGCCGCCGACGAGGACCGGGGCCTCGGGCGGTTCTACGACCAGAAGATCACATGGTCGGCGTGCGAGGGCACGGACCTGCCCGAGGACCTGCAGTGCGGGAAGATCACCGTCCCGGTCGACTACGCCGACCCGGGCAAGGGCGCCCTGGACCTGGCCCTCGCCCGTTACCGCGGCACGGGCGGGCCCCGCAGCTCGGTGGTACTGAACTTCGGCGGGCCGGGCGGTTCGGGCGTGCTCGGACTCGCCCACGGCGGCGAGGAGTTCATGGGCCTCACCGACGAGTACGACGTGGTGTCCTTCGACCCGCGCGGTGTCGGCCGCTCCTCACCGGTCAGCTGCGGCACGGAGGCCACTGGTCGGGCGCTGGAGGCCACCGGCGGCGACGACATGTCCGATCCGCGGAAAACACTGGCCCAGCTGCGCGAGGTGGCCGCCGAGTGCACCGAGCACTCGGGCCCGGTTCTGCCGCACATCGGTACCGTGAACGTCGCACACGACCTGGACGTCCTGCGGCAGGTGATCGGCGACGAGAAGCTCAACTACCTGGGCTTCTCCTACGGGACCCGGCTGGCCGCGGTGTACGCCGCCCGGTTCCCCGGGAAGGTGGGCCGGTTCGTGCTGGACGGGGTGGACACGCTGACCGATCCGCTGGCGGAACAGGGACTGGCGAGCGTACGGGGCCAGCAGACCGCGCTCGAGCACTTCCTGACCTGGTGCACCGAGGACATCGCCTGCCCGTTCGGTCAGGACCCGCGCGAGGCAAGGGAGTTGGTCGTGAAACTGGTCGACTCGCTCGACGAGGACCCCGTACCGACGGACTTCGGCCACGAGTTCACCGGCCAGGACCTCGCGGTCGCCCTGGGCCAGGGCCTCTACAGCAAGGAACTGTGGCCCTTGCTGCAGCGGGCGCTCGCGGAGCTGATGGAGGACGGGGACACACGCGGGGTGGAGGCCTTCGCCACCGGCGGAGTGACGTTCCCCCTGCCGCACCTCGCCGACGATCCGCTCGCCGGCGAGGAGGATGTGCCCCTGGACAACCTGCCGGCCGCGCTGATGGCGGTGAACTGCGCGGACGATCCCGACCGCCCGGCCGCCGAGCAGGTGACCCGGGACCTCGCCCGGCTGCGCACCGCCTACGAGGAGGCCTCGCCGGTCTTCGGCCGCTACCGGCTCGCCCAGGTCCTGATGTGCCACGGCCGTCCCGAGGGGACCGACTTCATCCGCGAGGAGGTCAGGGACCTCGACACACCGAAGATGCTGCTGGTCGGCACCCGGGGCGACCCGGCCACGCCGTACCGGTGGACGGTGGAGACGGCCGAGCGGCTCGGCCCGTCCGCAGTGGTGCTGGACAACCGGGGCGAGGGCCACACCGGCTACGGATCGTCCGAATGCGTCCACCGCACGATCGACGACTTCCTTCTCTACGGCACCCTGCCGCCCAGCGGCAGCTCCTGTGGGGACGAGGAGGACACCCGCCCGTGAGCCCGCACCCGGACGGCGCAACGATGCCCCAAATGCCCTGTCTGCGATTCGGCTCTATGGTGCTGTCATGGAGCACGATCTGAGTCCCGCGACCCTTGCCGAGCTTCGCCGCCCGCGCCCCTACCCCGCAGTGTCGGTGCTCACACCGACGCACCGGCGCGAGCCCCTCAACGCCCAGGATCCGGTCCGGCTGCGCAATGTGGTGGCCAAGGCCAAGAAACAGCTGGAAGCCGATCCCGCGGTCACCAGGGACCGGCGCGGGGAAGTGGAGCTGCAGCTCGACCGGGCCCTGGCCGAGGTCGATCTGACACACGCCGAGGACGGCCTGGTCATCTTCGCCGCTCCGGGCGAGCACCAGGTGTGGTCGCTCGCCCGTCCGGTGCCGGAGCGCGTGGTGCTCTCGGACACCTTCCTCACCCGCAACCTGGTGTCCGCCCACACGGCGGAGCGCCCCTTCTGGGTGCTGTCCGTCTCCCCGGACCGGGCCACGCTGTGGAACGGCGGCGCGGACCGGGTCACCGAGGAGCGCTCCGGGGGCTTCCCGCTGACCCGGGCCGAGGAGAACTTCGACCCTGAGCGCCTGGAGCGGGTCGGCGATCAGCCGAGCGCCTTCCGGGACGAAGGCACCCGACGGTTCCTGCGCGATGCCGACACCACGATGGCCGCGGTCCTGCGTGGGCATCCGCGGCCCCTGTACGTCACCGGGGAGCCGGCCGCACTGTCCCTGCTGGGCGAGGCCGGCGGCGCGACCCGCGACGCGGTGCACGTCCAGCACGGCGGCCTCGCGCACGGCACGCCCGACGCGGTGTGGCAGGCCCTGCGCCCCGCGCTCGAGAGCGAGGCCCGCAAGAGTGCGGAGGCCGTCGTCCGGGCACTGGAGACGGCACGCGGACGCAAGAGGTTCGCGGCCGGGGTCGACGAGCTGTGGCAGAACACCCGTGACGGCCGGGTCCAGCTGCTGGCCGTCGAGGAGAACTTCCGGGTGACGGTGCGCGAGGCGGGCGAGCATCTGGTCGCCGCCGATCCCGGGGGCCCGGACGCCCTCGAGGACATCGTGGACGAGCTGGTCGAGCAGTGCCTGGAGACGGGCGCCGAGGTCCGCTTCGTCCCGGACGGCACCCTCGGGGACGCGGACCGGGTCGCGGGCGTACTGCGGTACTGAGGGCCGCCTGCGGGCGGACGGAGACCGGAGGATGTCGCCCGTCCCGTCGGGAGGCACCCACCGACCGTCCCGGGGTGCCCGGCCGAAATCCGGCCGGGCACCCCGGGACGGGGATCGCACGGATCGCTGCCGCGAACGGAAAACCTATCCGTCGAACATGCGCACGCGCGGGAAGTCCAAGTCGAAAACCTCGCCAAGGCACTTGCAGATCAAGGGAGTTGACCGAACACGTCGACACCCGGAACATATCCTTCAGTAATTCCGCGAAGACGGAGGCATATGCCAAGGACATGACCTCAAGGTGTCTTGCCGAATCCCTCACAGGGCGTGGCGGGCTGTGCCACAGTCGTAACGGTCCCTCCGTCCGACCCCGGCCCGAACCGTCCCACATCGGAGTGCGTCATGCCGCCCCACCTCTCCGCGGACCGCTCAGCAGCCCAGCCGCCAGGACGCGGCCCGGTCGACTCGCTCATCTCGCAGACCCGGCGGCTCAAGGACGATGTGGACGCCGTGCGGCGCGGCACCCCGGCGGACACCTCGGACCCGCGGGACCGCTGGCAGCGCGCCCTGTACGACCTGGCACTGCACCAGCTCGACGACCTGGACGAGTACTTGGCGCAACTGCGGGACGGCCCACTGCCCGTCCCCGCGGAACCGTCCCCGCCCACCACGGCGCCCGCGCCGAGGCGGGGGGCCCTGCTCAGCCGGGTCGGCAGTGCCGAGTGGAACCTGCTGACGGACGAGGCCAGCTGGTCCGGGGAGCTGTACCGCATCCTGGACCGCGATCCGGCCGCGCCGCCGCTCACCCTCGACGAACTGCCCTCGCTGGTGCACGACGAGGACCGGCCGAGGCTGACGGCCATGGTCACGGACTGCCTCGTCGACGGCCGGCCCATCGACGGGGAGTTCCGGCTGTCCCGCCCGGACGGCAGCGTCCGGACCGTGCACATGATGGGCGAACCGGTCCTCGGGAGCGACGGCAGCACCGCCTCGATGTGGGCCGTGCTGCGGGACGTCAGCGAACTGCGCCGGTGCCGACGGGCGGTCAGCGAGACCCGTGACTCGCTGCACCACCGGGGGCAGGACGCGGCGCGGACCGGGCACCGGCTCGCGGCCGAGCTGCAGGAAGCCGTGCTGCCGGTGTGGCGCGGCTCCCTGCGGCTGACGCGAAGAGGGCCCCGGACCCTCGACGTCGCCGCCCGGCACCTCCCCTCGACGACGGGCGCGGCACCCGGCAGACACTGGTACGACGCCCTCGAACTGTCCGACGGCACCACCCTGCTCAGTGCCGGGGCACTGACCGGCCAGGGCGTCGGCGTGGCCTCGGGCATGGCGATGCTGCTCGGCGCCATGCGCGGCATGGCGATGTCCGGCACCGAACCCGGACCGCTGATGGCCTGCCTCGACCGGTTACTGGACGCCACCGGGCAGCCCGCCCTCGGCAGCAGCCTCTGTCTGCGCTACCGGCCCGAGAGCCGCTCCCTGGCGTGGGCGCAGGCCGGACACCCCGTCCCGCTGCTGTTCCGCGGCGGAACGGGGCGCGCGCTGGACGCCCCGGACGGCATCCGGCCGGGCGCCACCCCGGCGGTCCCCCACGGGCAGGCCGAGGAGACCCTCGAGGCCGGCGATCTGCTGCTGCTGCACACCGACGGGCTGGTCCCCGGACGGTCCGGGGCCGCGTCCGTGCGCCGGCTGGCCGGCCTGGCGCCGCAGTTCACGGAGGCCCGTACCGCACAGGACTGCCTGTTGGCCGTCCTGCGGGAGTTCGGGGACGGAGAACGCGAGGACGATGCCTGTGTGCTCGTCGCCCGGGTGGCCCCGTAGGACGCAGAGGCTCGTACCACCTCGTACGCCTCGTGGGGGCAAGGCGCCCCGCCCTTCTCATGCCCGTGCGCTGTTGCCCCCCTTGCCCCTGGGCTTCGGCAGGGCCGCCCTGATCTCCTCCCGCAGTTCCTGGATCCTGGGATACGAGGAGTACTCGGCGGTGAGCCGGTACATCTCGCGCAGCCGGTCCCAGGTGCGGCGCGAGGAGTTGGAGCCCATCGACATCAGCGCGAGCCGCGCGTACCGGTCGGCCTGTTCCGGGTCGTCTGCGATGAAGCAGGCGGAGGCCATGGAGAGGTGGTCGAAGATCTTCGACCGCTCCCGGCCGTCGATGCGCAGGGACAGCGCCTTCTCCGCGTAGTGCTGGGCGTGCACCGCCGCATCCGGTTCGAACTCGGCCAGCGTGCGGTAGGCCAGGGCGTGCATGCCGTACAGGTCCTCGTCCTTGAAGGTCTGCATCCAGTCCGGCGGCTCCCGGTCCCTCCCCCGGTCGGAGACGAACAGGTCCTCGGCCCGGCCCAGGGTGCGGCGCATCGCCTGCCCTCTGCCCATGGACGCCTGTGCCCAGGCCTCGATGGTGTGGAACATCGCGCGGGTGCGCGGCAGCACTTCCCCACCCGAGCCCGAGTGGGCGAGTTTCAGCAGGTCCAGGGCGTCGTCGGGCCGGCCCAGGTGAACCATCTGGCGGGCCGCGCGGGACAGTGCCTCCCCCGCGCGCGGCCGGTCCCCGCCCTCCCGGGCGGCGTGCGCGGCGATGACGAAGTACTTCTGCGCCGTGGGTTCCAGGCCGACGTCGTGCGACATCCACCCGGCGAGGACGGCGAGGTTGGCGGCGACGCCCCACAGGCGCCGCTGGAGATGAGGTGGGTGGTCGTAGGCGAGCATGCCGCCCACCTCGTTGAGCTGGCCGACCACCGCCTTGCGCTGGAGGCCGCCGCCCCGGGCGGCGTCCCAGGCGCGGAACACCTCCACGGAGCGCTCGAGTTCCTCGATCTCCTGGGACCCGATGGGCGCGGCCTCGTAGCGGTCGATTCCGGCGGCGTCGGCGTGCGCCGGGCGGTCGGGCCGGTGAGCGTCCGTGGTCAGGGCGGGGTCGGTGTGCAGCCAGTCGTGCAGGGCGCCGGTGAGTGCGGATCCCGCGGCGAGCGCGGCGCCCGCGCCCACCAGGCCTCGTCGGTTGAGCATGAGGTCCATTCCCGTGAATTCGGTGAGGACCTCGGCTGTCCGCTCGGGCGCCCACGGCACTCCGTCGGGATGTTCCGTCTTCCCGCCGTTCTGCCGTTTCCCCGTACGCCCGTGCCGGACCAGACCGAGGTCCTCGATGGTCACGACACGGCCGAGACGCTCGGTGAACAGGGCCGCCAGCACCCGCGGTACGGGATCGCGCGGGATCTCTCCCATGTCGATCCACCGCCGCACCCGGGAGGTGTCGGTCGCCAGCTGGGGATGGCCCATGGCCGCCGCCTGCCGGTTGACCAGCCTCGCGAGTTCGCCCTTGGACCAGCCGGCCAGGCCGAACAGGTCCGAGAGCCGGGTGTTGGGTTGTCCGCTCACGTCAAGCCCCCAGGTTCTCGGCTGAGTTGACAGTAGCCCGGTGAAAGGTGCCGGACGACTATTCGCCAGGGTTCGCCAGGGTTCGCCAGATGGTGTGCCAGGGGTCAACGGGTGTCGAGTAGGAATGCGCCACCACGACCCGGTCTCCGCCGGGGCATTCCCCAGGATGCGCCTGGGCGACCGGGCCGTGTGGGGCGCTGACGTCGCAGGCACACGAAGGGATCTGTATCGCCCATGTACGCAGCATCGTCCTCCGTGTCCGCACCGCCCCGGCCGCTCCGTCCGCGTCCGTCGGACAGCGGCCCCTACCTCGCCCCCGCACGCCAGGTGACACCCGTGCTCGGCGCGGGCACGGCACGGCGTGCCCCGGGCACCGGCCCCCAGCAGCTCAGCGGGCGGCTCGACCTGTCCGGCCCCCAGGGCGCCCAGTTGCGCTCGGCGATCGCGTCGGTGCACCGCATCTGCCCGGAGTTCGCGCCGGCCCAGGTGCTGCGCCGCAACGGCAGGTCCGTTCTCCTGGTCGGTACGACAGGACGGAGCACCGCGGTGGCCAAGTGCTTAACGGATCACTCGCCCGTCTGGTCCGAGCGGTTCCGGCACGAGATAGCGGTCTACCGCTCGTTCGTCCGGCACCGCCCGCCGGCGCGGGCACCCCGGCTGATCGCGGCGGACCCGGAGAACTGCACCCTGGTCATCGAGCGGATGCCCGGCAGGGTGGCGGCCCTGCAGCGGCATCCGGTGGAGGCACCGCCGCGGGCGGACATCAGGGCGGCGCTCGGCGCGATCTGCCGATTGAACGCATGGCGCCCGCCCGCCGGTACGTTCGACGCCCCGCTGGACTACGCGGCGCGCATCGCCCGCTATCACGAGCTGGGGCTGCTCACCGACCGGGACATGGACGATCTGCAGAAGCTGCTCCACGGCATCGCGCAGGCGGCCGGGCGCCAGGGCATGGGCCAGTTCTGCCACGGCGACGCGCTGCTCTCCAACATCCTGATCTCGCCGGCCGGTCCCGTGCTGGTGGACTGGGAGCACGCGGGCTGGTACCTGCCGGGCTACGACCTGGCGACGCTGTGGGCGGTCCTCGGGGACGCGCCGGTGGCGCGCCGGCAGATCAGCCAGATCGCGCAGTCGGCGGGCCATGCCTCACGCGACGCGTTCCTGGTGAACCTGATGCTGGTGCTGACGCGTGAGATCCGCACCTACGAGACGGCCGTACAGCGTTCGATGCACGACGCGCCCCCGGTGGCACCGAACGCGGCCCGGCCGGGTGCGCTGCCGTCCGGCGAGGAGCAGCGGCTGCTGCTGCGGCGGCTGCACGACGACTGCCAGATGGCCCGCAAGGCCGTGCGCGCGGCGGTCGGCACGCGCTGACCCTCCGGGGACGTGCGAGGGCCTGCGGTGCTTCCCGTGTCGGGAAGCACCGCAGGC
>NZ_BBNN01000031.1:62946-170127 GCF_000829695.1 Streptomyces sp. NBRC 110035
GCACGTCCCCGTGCGTTTCCCGCAGGTCTCCGGACCGCCGCCACGAAAGTCCCGTGGATTCCGGACGAGAGGGGATTTGCGCTTCTTCTGGGCATGATTGACGGATCATCGGCCGGCCGGTAGCACAGTCGCACCCGCAGGCCCTGCACGAGTCACCCGTCCGGCCCTGTGGCTCGTACGACCCGTCCCGCCCGATCGCCCCCAGGAGACCGCGTTGCGAGGATCCCCCACCCGACCCGGCCCCTACCCGGAGGGGGTGCCCGCCCAGGAGGTGTCCCCGCTGCCCTACACGCTGCCGAAGGGCCAGCAGTACGTCAACCGGGGGCGAGGTGCCCGGTGAGTACCTGTACGCGGTGGCCTTCGACCGGTCCTCGCACCAGGTGGTCAGGGGCAAGGAGCTGTACCACCGGATCCAGTTCGGTCACCGGGTCGCCTTCGTGCGGGCGGCGGACGTGACGGTGAAGCAGGGGTAGCGGCGGCCGTCCCCGGCATCCGGTTCCGTCCCTCGTTCCCGGCTTTCCCGCCGGCGGACGGGGCCGGTCAGCCCTGCTGGAACAGTTCGGCGGGCAGCGGCTTGAGGAGGGTGTACAGGTCGTCGGTGATGGGGCGGTCCCAGGCGGCGATGGTGACCAGCACGTTGTCGCTGCGGTCGAACTGCACACAGGAGATCCGGCTCTCGGAGAGCTTCACCCGGCGCACGATGAGCAGGTTGTCGCCCTGCATGACGGGCACGTCCTCGGTGCCGACGACGGTGACCTCCTCTTCGTTCTCCAGCGCCAGCAGCAGCTGCGCGACCTCGAAGGGGACCTCGCCCTCGGAAACCTCGCGGGCGGGGGAGCCCTCCGGCAGATTGCCGATGATCATCGCGGGGCCGCGGCCGCCGAACAGGTCGTAGCGCAGGAAGACGCCCTGGCAGGTGCCGTCAGGGGCGGGCAGCAGCCCGGCGCCCAGGTTCCCGGGCCAGTCGCCGGGGTCCATGGCCAGTACGTCGAAGTCGGGTCCGGCGGGAGTGGCGCTGCGGCGGCGGAGGAACGACATGCCGCCATGGTACGTGCCCGGAACCGCGGACGGACGGCCGGGCGACCCCGCCACGTCCGCCCGGTCGGGCCAGTGGCCGCCGTGGTGCCCGGCTCCCTCCGGACTACTCCTCCGGGGGCGCCGGCGGAACCACCGCGACGGGGCTCGCCGCGTGGAGCAGGACGGCCTGAGTGACGGAGCCCATCATGCGGGCCGGTGCCAGCAGGCGCCGCCGGTGGCGTCCCAGGACGACCAGACCGGCGCCCTGGGACGCCTCGACCAGGTGCCCGGCGGCGTCCCCGGGCAGCACCCGGACCTCGGCGGTGACCTCGGGGTGCCGTTCGCGGTGCGGGGCGAGGAAGCCATCGGCCAGGACGCGGGTCTCGTGCTCGACGGCGCCCTGGTCGATCTGCGGGGCGGGCATCTCCCCCGGCAGCATCCAGGTCTGCAGGGGCCACGGATAAGCGGCGACGACCCGGAGCACGGCGCCACGCAGGGCAGCCTCACGGAAGGCGAAGGCCAGGGTGGCCTCGTCGGGGCTGTCGACGTTCACGCCGACGACGACCCCGGCTCCGGCGGGCTCGGCGGACGCGCCGGTGTCCCGTCCGGGCCGGGGCACCACGACGACGGGGCATTCGGCGTCCCGGGCCGCGGCAAGGGAGTGGGAACCGAGCAGCAGGCCGGCGAAGCCGCCGCGGCCCCGGGAGCCGAGCACCAGCAGCTGCGCGGTGGCCCCCTGTTCGGGCAGGACGGCACCGGGAGCACCGTCCAGGGCCACGAAGTCGACGGCCGGCAGGCCGGTCCGTCCCTCCAGCAGGCCTCGGACCAGAGCGATGACCGGATCGTCCTCGGGGGCGGGTGGTCCGGCGGGCCCCTCCTCGGGCCGGCCCCGGAGGGCGTACTGACGTACGTGCGCCACCCGCAGCGGAGCCTCGCGCCGGTGTGCGGCGTCGAGGGCCCACTCCAGGGCGCGCAGACTGTCGTCCGAACCGTCGACCGCCGCGACGACCGGCTGGGTGCTCATGGGGTTCCTCACTTCCGGACCACGGCCCTCACGTTCCCGGGCCGGCCTGGCTCGGGGCCCGGTCCCGGAAGGGTATCCCCGGTCATGTGTCCAGAAGATCGGCGACGACACCTGTCCGGCTGCCCTTCCGCTCACCGGCCGGCGGGTCCGGGCCCGCGCCGCGAAGCCGTACGCCTCCGGCTCACGTCAGGTCGAACTCCCCCTCCCGGGCTCCCGACACGAAGGCGCCCCATTCGGCCGGGGTGAAGATCAGGGAAGGGCTCTGTGGGCGGCCACTGTTCCGCATGGCGATGAAGCCCTCCACGAAGGCGATCTGGACATCCCCCAGACCCCGGCTGCTGGACTGCCACTGTGCGTTGCTCAGATCCAGGTCGGGCTTGTCCCAGCCGGTGAGCGGTCGCTGCTGGGTGGTGCTTTCGGCCACGTCCGTGCTCCTCCCGATTTCCGTCGTCCGCGGCCAGCCTAGCCATCGGTTCCGGCCGCCGACAGGTCATGCGAGGAGTCGCTTTCCCCGGGGTGGCGCGGGCGGTTCGGGAGACGGGGCCGGCCGCCCACCAGCCGCATGGGGGAGAGGGGACACCGCCGGACACATTGCCGGGAAGACCCCCGCGGGGTCCGGCGGCCCCGCCCGGTGGGCGGGGAGCCGCGTCCGGTGGGCGGGGAGCCGCGTCCGGTGACGGTCGAGCAGGCCCTCGCCTTCCCTTCGGACGTGGCCGTGGTCCAGGGCCGGACGGGCGCGGCGCGACCGTCACCGGAGGAGGTCCCCGGCCCGCTGTCGGGACCGTCGGTCCTCCGACGGCGGACTCCGGGCGGCGGAGTCCGCCCCGCGCGGTCGGGACCACGGGCTCCGGACCGCGCGGTTGAACGCGGAATGGCGTGTGAACGTACTGGTGGGGGCAGGCCCGTTCACGGGCCCGGTGTGCCATGCCCTCGTAGTACCGCGCGGAAGGACCCCGGGTGCAGCTCTTCACACGCTCCCGTCAGCTGTCGGACCACACCGGGAGCGGAGCGGACCCGGCCGACGGTCCGGCCGGAACCACCGGCCACCCCGCCGCCGCCCCCGCCGGCACTCCCGGGCCCTCCGAGCAGGCCCCGGACGGCCAGGCAGCCACACGGCGGGACCGCTGGCGCCCCGGCCACCCCCGCGCGGCCCGTGCCGTCACCGTCGGGACGACCGTCCTGGCCGGAGGGCTGCTGCTGTTCGCGCTCCTCGTACCGAACCGCGTGGAGCGGCTGTCCCTCGAGTCGTTCTTCCGCATCCCGGCCGAGGGCGTCCTGCTGGCGACGCTGCTGCTCGCGCTGCCGCCGAGGCCCCGGCGGATCACGGCGGTGGTCTCGGGCGTCCTCCTCGGTCTGCTCACCGTCCTGAAGATGGTGGACATGGGGTTCTACCAGGTGCTGGCCCGGCCGTTCGACCTGGTGCTCGACTGGATCCTGCTCGACGACGCGGCCGAGTTCGTCCGGGAGTCGTTCGGCCGGGGCGGGCAGATCCTCGCCGTGATCGGAGTGGTCGTCCTGTTCGTCGCCCTGCTGGTGCTGATGACGCTGGCGGCGGTGCGGATCACGAACCTGATGGTCCGCCACCGTGCGTCCGCCGCCCGCACCACCCTGGTCCTGGGCGTCGCATGGATCACCTGTGTCACCCTGGGCGTGCAGATCACCGGTGTCCCGCTCGCCACCAAGGGCAACGCGGAGATGCTGGGCAACCGCCTGGAGCAGGTGCGCGCGGGGCTCGGGGACGCGCGGGTCTTCGAGCAGCAGGCCGCCGTCGACGCCTTCGCCGACACTCCGCCGGACCAGTTGTTCACCGGGCTGCGCGGCAAGGACGTCCTGTTCACCTTCGTCGAGAGCTACGGCCGGGTGGCGATCGACGATCCGGCGATGGCGGAGCCGATCGGCGCGGTGCTGAAGGAGGGCACCGGTTCCCTGAAGGCCGCCGGTTTCGAGTCGCGCAGCGGCTGGCTCAGGTCGCCGGTGACGGGCGCGGGCAGCTGGCTCGCCCACTCCACCTTCCTGTCCGGTCTGTGGATCAAGAACCAGCAGCGCTACCGCAGCCTCACCACCAGCGACCGCATGACCCTCACCAGCTACTTCCGCAAGGCCGGCGACTGGCGCACCGTCGGCATCGTGCCCGGGGTGCGGCGGGCCTGGCCGGAGGGCAAGTACTTCGGCCTGGACCACATCTACGACTCCGAGCACCTCGGTTACCAGGGCCCGTACTTCAGCTGGACGCCGGTGCCCGACCAGTTCAGCATGGAGGCCTTCGAGCGCCTGGAGCACGGCAGGAAGGACCGTGGGCCGATCATGGCGGAGATCATCCTCGCCTCCAGCCACAACCCGTGGTCCCCCAACGCCCGCATGATCGACTGGGACGAGCTCGGCGACGGCTCCGTGTTCCACGAGATCAAGGAGGAGGGCACCGACCCCGCGGAGGTCTGGCAGGCCCCGGAGAAGGTGCGCACCGAGTACCGCAAGTCCATCGAGTACTCGCTGCGCAGCCTGACCGAGTGGATGGAGCGGTACGGCGACGAGGACACGGTCCTGGTCTTTCTCGGCGACCACCAGCCGGTACCGACCGTCACCGCCGGCAGCACCGGCAAGGACGTGCCGGTCACGATCGTCGCCCGCGACGCGAAGGTCCTGGACCGGGTGGCCGACTGGAACTGGACCGACGGCCTCAAGCCCGCGCCCGACGCCCCGACCTGGGGGATGGACGAGTTCCGCGACCGCTTCATGACCGCGTACGGGCCGCAGGGGGGCAAGGGCAGTGGTGGAAGCCGCGGCGGGAGCGGTGGCTCGTCCGTCCCCACCGGCTGAGCGGAGGCCTCCCGGCCCCGCCCCGCTCCCCTCTTCTCCCCCGTTCACGACGTCCCCGGCGCGCGGAAGAAGTATGCGGCGGGCCTTGCCCCGGGCGGGGTCGGACTGGATTACTGATGCCTGCGGGAGCGACCGAATGATCGGTCGCCCGTATTGACCCGACGGACGCGACGGACGCGATGAGCGAGGGGAAGTTCCTGATGGCTCAGGCGGGGGACCTGCTCGACCCGGCGGAACGGCTCGGCGTGGAGGAACTGCGGGCGCTCCAGCTGGAGCGGCTGCGGGCTTCCTTGCGGCAGGCCTACGACCATGTGCCTTTCTACCGGGCGTCGTTCGACGGGGCGGGCGTCCACCCGGACGACTGCCGCTCCCTCGCCGACCTGTCCCGGTTCCCGTTCACCACCAAGGCGGACCTGCGGGATCACTACCCGTACGGGATGTTCGCCGTACCACGCGAACGGATCCGCCGTCTGCACGCCTCCAGCGGGACCACCGGACGACCCACGGTCGTCGGCTACACCGAGGGCGACCTGTCCATGTGGGCGGACGTCGTGGCCCGTTCGATCCGCGCGGCGGGCGGCCGGCCCGGGGACACGGTGCATGTGGCCTACGGCTACGGGCTGTTCACCGGCGGACTGGGCGCCCACTACGGCGCGGAGCGGCTCGGCTGCACGGTGATTCCCGCATCCGGCGGCATGACGGCCCGGCAGGTGCAGCTGATCCAGGACCTGAAGCCCGCGGTGATCATGGTGACGCCGTCCTACATGCTCACCCTGCTCGACGAGTTCGAGCGGCAGCGCGTCGATCCGCGCGGCACGTCCCTGCGTGTGGGGATCTTCGGCGCCGAGCCCTGGACGGAGCGGATGCGGCAGGAGATCGAGGAGCGGTTCGCCATCGACGCCGTCGACATGTACGGGCTGTCGGAGGTCGTCGGACCGGGTGTCGCACAGGAGTGCGTGGAGACCAAGGACGGACTGCACCTCTGGGAGGACCACTTCCTCCCGGAGGTCGTCGACCCCGTCACCGGCGGGGTACTGCCGGAGGGCGAGCGGGGCGAACTGGTCTTCACCTCGCTCACCAAGGAGGCGATGCCGATCGTGCGGTACCGGACACGCGACCTGACCCGGCTGCTGCCGGGGACCGCGCGGGCGGCGTTCCGGCGGATGGAGAAGGTCACCGGCCGCAGCGACGACATGGTGATCCTGCGCGGAGTGAACCTCTTCCCCACCCAGATCGAGGAGATCGTGCTGCGCACACCGGGTGTGGCGCCGCACTTCCAGCTCCGGCTCACCCGGGAGGGCCGGATGGACGCCCTCACGGTCCGCGCCGAGGCACGGCCGGACGCGGACACCGCCACCCGCGCGGCGGCGGCCCGGTCCGTCGAGGCGGCCGTGAAGGACGGCATCGGGGTGTCGGTCGGGGTGGAGATCGTCGATCCGGAGACGCTGGAGCGGTCGGTGGGCAAGATCCGGCGGATCGTGGACCTGCGTCCGCGCTGAGCCGCGCCGCCTCGCACCCGGCCGGGTGCCGCGCTCACCCGGTGAAACGGTCGCGCAGCTCCCGCTTGAGGATCTTCCCGCCGGCGTTGCGCGGCAACCGGTCCACGAAGAGCACACTTCAGATAGGCGTCGGAGTTGTGTCCGTAGGCACCGGCCCGGTCGCCGAGGGAGGGGCGCGCGCCGAGCAGGACGCTCGCCGCGCGGGAGACGGCGGTGTCCAGCGCCTCGTACGTCCAGGTGCGGTCGCCGTACTCGACGGCGACCCGCGCCGGAGTGCGGCGGGCGCTGCGTCGCAGGAGTCCGTCGACCGTGCCGGCGCGTCCGGGCGCCATGGAAGTCGATCCTCGGTTCACCGGCCGGGGAGGTCAAGACACCGGGCCGGCCGGCGGCAGGCCGCGCGAACGGTCCGGCTCACGCCCCCCGATCGGTGAGGACACCCGCTGTCACCCCCGGCCGCCCCTCACCCCGGTGATGCCGGGAGGCACGATGCGTTGACGTCCGAACTCGCCGTACTCCAGTGACCGGCCCCGGCTGTTCCCGGGTGAGCCGTGGGTGACGTCGCGCTTCCGCGAGAAGGACATCCGGTCCTCGCCGGAGCTGAAGGCGGTCCGCGTGCGCGAGCGTCGACGCGCACGGGCCCGTCCGGTGGTGAGCGGCCGTCGCACCGGGCGGGTCCCGCTTCCCGGCCGGGCCGGTTCGACGGCGCGGCCCCGCACGCCCCATTGACACATCCCGCACCTGACAGGAAAGTTTCACCCCGCAAGGCGATCCCGAAAGAATCTTTCAGGCCGCCGGCCGCGGCCACGACACGGGAGGAACCCCCATGGTGGACGACGGGTCGAGTGCGGACACAGCTGAGACCGGTATCACACGCCGTCGGCTCGGCGGTCGTGCACTGGCCTTGGGCGGCGCCCTGGCCTTCGCCTCCCTCCCGGCCGGTCCGGCCGCGACCGCTTCACCGCCTTCGGCGACATCGGCGGCCGGGGCGGCGGGTGGTGGCGGGCACCCGACTCTGCGGCACGGGTCGGCCCGGCGAGCCGGACTGCTCGCCGGCCATCTGGACCAACTCGTCACCGACGCAGAGGCGTTCCTCCGCCCGCCGCCCGAACACCCCTGGTACGCGGGTGCGGTGCTGCTCGCCGGACGCGGCGGCACCGTGGCCCTGCACCGGCCCATCGGCATGGCGGTGCGCTACCGGGCGTACGACGAGAAGACCGGCACCGGCGTCGAGTTCCCGGCGGACCGGCAGATCCCCATGACCGAGGACACCGTCTTCGACCTGGCCTCGGTGTCGAAGCTGTTCACCTCCGTCCTCGCGGTGCAGCAGATCGAGCGGGGCGCGCTGGAACTGGAGGCGACCGTCGCCTCGTACCTGCCGGAGTTCGGCCGGGCCGGCAAGGAGGGCGTGACGCTCCGTCATCTGCTCACGCACACCTCGGGTTTCCGTGCCTGGATCCCGCTCTACCGGGCGCCGACCCACGCGGAGCGTGTCCGGCTCGTCCTCGACGAGGCACCCGCCGTCCCGCCCGGAGCGGCGTACCTGTACTCGGACCTGAACCTGATCTCGCTCCAGCTGGTGCTCGAGAAGGTCACCGGCCGCACCCTGGACGTCCTCCTGCGGGACGAGATCACCGGCCCGCTGGGCATGGACCGCACCCGCTACAACCCGCCCGCCTCGTGGAAGCCGGGGATCGCCGCCACCGAGGACGCCCGCCCGCCCTGGTCCGGCCTCGACCGGGGGCTGGTGTGGGGCGAGGTGCACGACGAGAACGCCTACAGCCTGGACGGGGTCGCCGGCCACGCGGGCGTGTTCTCCTGCGCCTGGGACCTGGCGGTCCTCGGGCGGGCCCTGCTCAACGGCGGCGGCTACGGCCGGGCACGCATCCTGGGACCGGAGTCGGTGGAGCTGATGTTCACCGACTTCAACACCGGCTTTCCCGGGGACGAGCACGGTCTGGGCTTCGAGCTCCACCAGCACTGGTACATGGGCGCGATGGCCACTCCGCGCACGGCGGGCCACACCGGGTTCACCGGTACCTCGCTGGTGCTCGACCCGACGACCGACTCGTTCCTCGTCGTTCTGGGCAACTCGGTTCATCCGGTCCGCAGTTGGCGCTCCGGCTCGGCTCCCCGGGTGGCCGCCGCGAACCAGCTGGCCCGCGCGGTGCCGGTCGGGCCGGCACCGGGGCGGGGAGGGCGGGACGGGCGGACGTCCTGGTTCTCCGGGATGGCCGGCTCGACGACGGCGACGCTCACGCTGCCCGCGCTGGACACGTCGTCCGGCGACGCACGGCTGCACTGTGCGCTGTGGTGGGACACCGAGCCGCACGCCGACCTCCTCGCCCTGGAGGCCACGACGGACGGCGGTACGGCCTGGCAGCCGGTGCCGTTCGTCACCGAGCGCCGGGGCAAGGCGCCCGAGCAGCATGCGGCGGGCACCGCGACGGGCTGGTCGGGCCGGGTCTGGCACGGCCTCACGGCCGCCCTGCCCACCGCGCGGAGCCTCACCCTGCGCTGGCGGTACGCGACGGACCGGCTGTATGTCGGGCGCGGAGCCTACGTGGACGGAATGCGTGTCCGGGCGGGCGGCCGCGTTCTGTTCGACGAGGCTCGTCCGGCGGACGCGGCACGGGTGCGCGCGGCGGGGTGGACCCGGTCCGCCGACTGAACGCCCCGCGCGTCCCCGGTCCGGTCGCCCCGTCAGCTCGCCTCCAGCACCGCCATCGCCGCGTTGTGTCCCGGTATCCCGCTCACCCCTCCCCCGCGCACCGCGCCCGCGCCGCACAGCAGGACGTTGGCGTGCCGGGTCTCCACCCCCCAGCGGCCGGTGCCGTCCTGGGTGTGGGGCCAGGCCAGGGCGCGGTGGAAGATGTTCCCGCCGGGCAGCCCGAGGTCGCGGTCCAGGTCGAGCGGGGTCTTGGCCTCCAGGCACGGGCGCCCGTCGGCGTCGGTCGCCAGGCAGTCGGCGAGCGGTTCGGCCAGATGGGTGTCGAGCTGGGCGAGAGTCGCGGCGAGGAGTTCCTCGCGCACGGCGTCGTTGTCGTGGACGAACAGCCGGGCCGGGGTGTGCAGGCCGAAGAGGGTGAGCGTCTGGTGGCCCTGGGCGGCGAGCTCCGGACCGAGGATCGTCGGGTCGGTGAGTGAGTGGCAGTAGATCTCGGAGGGCGGAGCGGCGGGCAGCTCACCGGCGGCGGCCCGGGCGTGCGCGGCGGCCAGTTGCCCGTATCCCTCGGCGACGTGAAAGGTCCCGGCGAACGCCTCGCGCGGGTCGACGGAGCTGTCCCGCAGCCTCGGCAGCCGCGTGAGCAGCATGTTCACCTTCAGCTGGGCGCCCTCGGCAGGGGCCGGGGGTGTGTCGCCGGTCAGGACGGCCAGTTCTCGCGGGGAGGCGTTCACCAGGACGTGCCGGGCGGCTGCGACGCCCTCGCCGTCGGCAGTGCGGTGGGCGACCTCGGCGGTGCGGCCGTCCGTGTCGATGCGTGTCACCTCGTGGCCGGTGGCGATGACGGCGTCCGCGTGGCGCGCGGCGGCGGCCAGCGCGTCGGTGAGCGCGCCCATGCCGCCGACCGGCACGTCCCAGTCGCCGGTGCCGCCGCCGATGACGTGGTAGAGAAAGCAGCGGTTCTGCTCGAGCGCGGGGTCGTGGGCGTCGGCGAAGGTGCCGATGAGGGCGTCGGTGAGGACCACGCCCCGCACGAGGTCGTCGGTGAAGTTCCTCTCGACGGCGGCACCGATCGGTTCCTCGAACAGGGTTCGCCAGGCCTCCTCGTCGTCGACGGCGCGGCGCAGTTCCCCGCGGGTGGGCAGCGGTCCGGTGAGCGTGGGGAAGACACGCTCGGCGACGCGGCCGGTCATACCGTAGAAGCGCTGCCAGGCCCGGTACTCGCGGTCGGATCCGGTGAGCCGGGCGAACGCCTCCCGGGTGCGCCGCTCACCGCCGCCGACCAGCAGCCCGGTGGGCCGGCCGTCGCGTTCGGCGGGGGTGTACGAGGAGACGGTGCGGGAGCGTACCCGGAAGTCGAGCCCCAGCTCCCGGACGATCTTCCGGGGCAGCAGGCTGACCAGGTACGAGTACCGGGACAGCCGGGCGTCGACACCGGCGAAGGGCCGGGTGGACACCGCCGCCCCGCCGGTGTGGCCGAGACGCTCCAGCACCAGCACGGAGCGTCCGGCCCGCGCGAGATAGGCGGCGGCGACAAGGCCGTTGTGGCCTCCGCCGACGATGACGGCGTCGTATGTCCGGGTTCCGGCTCCCTCGTGTGCGGTCATGGTTCTTCGTAGCATGTGAAGATCCGTGCCGACCAGGTGGCGGGCGACGTCCCTGCGCGGAGACCGTCTGCCCGGCGCGGCGGACCGGCAGGCCCTCCGCTTGCGTGCCCTCCGCCCGTCCTTCGCCGTCCGTCACACTCCGCCCACCGCCCGCTGCTGCCGCGGTGGGACCGCCTCGCGGTGCGGCCCGGCGGCCGCTTCCTCGTCCCCGAGCCGCTCCAGGCACCGGGCCTCGTCGTTGCGGGCGGCGAGGGTGTCGCGGTGGTCCGCTCCGAGGAGGCGCTCACGGGCGTCGGCCACCCGGCGGTAGTCGGTGAGCGCGTCCGCCCAGCGGCCCAGCCAGCCCAGGCCGACGGCGACCTCGCGGCGGCTGACCAGGGTGTCCGGATGGTCGGCGCCGAGGGCGCTCTCGCGCAGCGCGCACACCGTGCGGGACTCCGCGAGGGCCTCGGCCCAGCGGCCGAGCCGGCCGAGGTTGACGCCCAGGCCGTGCCGGGCGCGCAGGGTCTCGGGGTGGGTGGGGCCCTGGACCCGGGTGCGGTCGTCGACCAGGCCGCGGTAGAGGTCGAGGGCCTGTGCGGTGCGGCCGAGCCGGCCGAGTCCGATCTCGTAACGGGCGGCGAGCGTGTCGGCGTGGTCCGGGCCGAGCGCCCGCGCGCGAGCGTCGGCGACCTCCCGGTAGGTCTCCAGGGCATCCGCCCACCGCCCCAGCTGCCCCAGGGTGTAAGCGACTTCGTAGCGGGTGACCAACGTGTCCGGGTGCTCGGGGCCGAGCACCCGTGCGCGGGCGGCGGCCACCTCGCACGCCATGCTGTACGAGTCCTCCGGGCGGCCCAGCCTGTTGAGGTTGAAGGCGAGGTTGTGCCGGCAGCGCAGGGTGTCGGGGTGCTCGGCGCCCATGGTGCGCTCGCGCGCCGAGAGCACCGACAGATACACCTGGTGGGCGTCGGAGGGACGGCCCAGCCGGGCAAGTACGTATGCCATCTCCTGGCGGACGGCGAGCGTGTCGGGGTGCTCGGAACCGAGCGTGCGGATACGGGTCTCGGCCACGTGCTTGTACTCGCGCAGCGCGTCGGCGGCGCGGCCGGTGCGGCTGAGGGCGAAGGCGGCCTCGTAGCGGCTGGCGAGGCTGTCGGGGTGGTCCGGGCCGAGGAGGCGGGCCCGCTCCGCTGCCACCGCCCGGTGCACTTCCCCCCGCCTCCGTCCAGCGGCCGAGGCGGCCGAGGCTCAGGCCGGCCTTGTGCCGTGCGGCCAGCGTGGCCACCGCCTCGGACGACGGGGCGGGCCGCTCGTCCGGCGGGGGCGGGCCGCCGTGGCCGGCCGCCGGGCGGGCGATCCACTCGCCGGAGAGCCCGCCCGCCGGGTCCGGCGGGGTGCTGCGCGGTCCGGCGACGGCCGCCTTGCGGCCGGAGGTCATGCCGCGTGTCCAGGAGGGCAGCCGGGGCGTGCTGCCCACCGGCCCGGGCCGGTGGGCCCAGCGCGGCGGGGCGAAACGGTCATCCGCGTCGGACGGGCCGGCGGGCTCCGGCCAGTCCGGCACCGCGACCGGTGCCACGGCCAGAGCCGCGGTCGGCACCGTCGGGACCGCCTGGGCCGTCTCGACGGCCCGGCCCGCCGCCGGCGCCGGCTGCAGGGCCGACGCGGCCCGCAACGCGCCGACACGACGGGCCAGTTCGCGTGCGCTGTCGGGGCGCCCGGCGGGTTCCTTGGCCAGCAGGTCGAGGATGATCCGCTCGAGGCGCTCGGGCAGTTCGGCGCGGTGGCCGGGGCGGGGTGTCACGGTGCCCGACCAGGATCGCCCACGCGTCGTCGAGGTCGAACAGCGGTACCCCGGTGGCGATCTCGTAGAGCACGCAGCCGAAGGAGTACAGGTCGCTGCGCCGGTCGACGCCGGTGCCGCTGATCTGCTCCGGTGACATGTAGTGCGGGGTCCCCATCGCGACGCCGGTGCCGGTCAGCCGGGAGGTGAACCCGATGTCGTGGCCGAGGCGGGCGATGCCGAAGTCGCAGATCTTCACCGTCCCGTCGGCGAGCCGCACGATGTTGGCGGGCTTCAGGTCCCGGTGCACGATGCCCTGGTCATGGGTGTGGGCGAGGGCGGCGGCGACCTGCTCGGCGATCTCCACCACTTCGTCGACCGGCAGCGGATGCTGCTTGTTCTCCTCCAGGAGGCGACTGAGATCACGGCCCTGGAGCAGTTCCATCACCAGGTACAGGACACCGTCGTACTCACCGAAGTCGTGCACGACGGTGATCCCGCGGTGCTGCAGGGACGCCGCCACCCGGGCCTCCCGCCGGAAGCGCTCACGCAGCACCCGGCTGAACGCGTGGTCGTGCTGTGCGCCCACCGGCTTGAGGCACTTCACCGCGACCTCTCTGCCGAGCGACTCGTCGCGTGCCCGCCACACCTCCCCCATGCCACCCCGCCCGATCGGATCGACCAGCCGGTACCGGCCGTGGATCAGCCTGCTGTCCCTCATCGTCCGCCCCCGTGAGTGTCCAACGCGCCCTCCCCCGGCCCGTCCAGTATGACGATGTCTCACCCGATTTTGTACGGTGCCGCGCGCGTACGTGACGTCAGTGTGCCGAGGAAGCCAGGGTGTCGAGGAACTCCGTGCAGGCCTGCGCACAGGTTCGGCATGCCTCGGCCGTGCGTTCCGCGCCGGGGTGCCCGTCGAAGGCGTGCGCGCCCTCGAGGCACACCTGCCGGCACCATTCGACCTGGACCCGGACGGTCTCCTCGTCCGTCTGACTGCCCTCGGACAGTACGCGGCTGGTGGCGTCGCACACCTCCGCGCAGATGACGCCCTTGCGCCGCACGGATTCCTGGGGCGTGCCGCCACCGGGATCCACCAGGCTCGCCCGCACCGCGCAGGCCCGCGAGCATTCCGCGCACGCCTGCGCGCAGCCGAACCGGTCCTCGAGATACCGGTACAGCTCCTGCTCGGATGTCGTCGTCACCCAGCGCGGGTAGCCATCACCGCGGGCGGTGAAACCCACTGGTGCCGACTGCCTGCCCGGCGGGTTCACCGGGGGGACCGGGGGTACCCGCGGACCATGACGAACACTGCGACGGACACCCCGTGGATGGAAGCAGCCGACCTCGCCGCGAGCCGCGGGATCATGGGCATCGGCCTCGTTGTGGCGGCCGTGCTGGTCGTGGGCCTGCTGATCGGCCTGTTCGCGTTCGGCAGCAAGCGGGTCGGGCAGGGTGACTCGCCCAGGCCACGCCCCGACGAGCAGCCCCGGATGCCTGAGGGGGGCCCGGTCCATGAGGTCCGGGAACACCGGGAGCCCGACGAGATGCCCCGGAGCGACGACCGGCTGACGCCGCACGACCTGCACGGAGGCAGCTCCGGCAGCCGCCCCGTGACCTCGCAGGAACGGCCTCGCCGGGAGGAGGGCGGCAGCGGCGCGTTCGGCAGTGGCGGGCCGGGGCACCGCTGACCACCGGCGGACCCCACCGTCTTCCTGCCGCGAACGTCGCAGTGGCACACCGTAGTCACCGTGAACAAGGAAGTGAGCACCATGGCAGACCCCGCACGCGAGACCCTGCCGCTGCCCGATTACGACCATCTGCCGATCGGCGGCCTGGAGAGCCGTGTGCGCGCGCTGTCCGCGGACGAGGTGGAGGAAGTCCTGGACTACGAGCGTGCGCACGGCGACCGCCTCCCGGTGATCGAATTGCTGGCGGCCCGTCTGGATCAGTTGCGCACGGGTTCCGAGCCGACGTCGGGCGACCCGGGGGCACTGCGTCCCGAGCAGGGCGCGGGCCGCACGGGCTCCCCCGTCTCGCCCGCCACCTCGCCGCAGCCGTTCGGCCCGCCACCGCACGGCACCCCCGACCAGCGGGGCAGGCCGAAGGGCGACCGCATGGAAGGCTGACCCGTCCGGCACCGCCGCCCTGCGCCTCGCGCGCGCTCCGGAGCGGGCCATGAGCTCATCGACCGCGTCACGCGGGCGTGGAGCTCACGGCCCGCTCCTTCGTTCGCCCCACGTGAGATGGATCACGGCGCCCGGGTGCATCGTGGGGCGGGGTCCAGCGTCTTTGTCCGGGTGTAGGGGTTCGAACGGACGGGACGGTGAGGATGGAGCGGTTTCGGGCAGACGGCTTCGACGAGTTCGCGGCTGCCCGCTGGGGGGCGCTGCTCCATGTCGCGCGTCTGCTCACCGGCGGCGACCGGCAGCGTGCCGAGGACCTGGTGCAGGAGGCCCTGGTGAAGCTGTGGTTCGCCTGGCCGAGGGTCGCCGAGCAGGCGCCGGACGCGTACGTCCGGCAGGTGCTCGTGCGGCTGGCGGCCCGTTCCGCCCGGCGGCGCTGGTGAGGTGAGCGTCCGGTGGATCAGCTGCCCGACCGGCCCGATCCGGGTGATGTGTCGTCGGTCGTGGCGGAACGTTCGCGGCTGGAGGCCGCGTTGGCCCTGCTGCCGCCCCGGCAGCGGGCCGCGGTGGTGCTGCGTTACTGCGAGGACCTGCCCGAGGCCCAGGTGGCGCGGGCCCTCGGCTGCCCGGTGGGCACCGCCCGGTCCCACGCGTCGCGGGGCGTGGCGCGACTGCGGCAGATCCTGTCCGACGCCGTCAGGCCCGTGGGATGAGGGGAGAACCGATGGACGACTTCGAGCGGGAGCTGACGCACATGCTGCGCGGCCCCCGGCAGCAGGCCCCCTTCGATTCCGAACAGCGGGAGCGGCTGTACCGGGGCGTCCGGGCCCGTCACCGGTCCCGGACGCTGTGGCGGGCGGGCGGCTCGGCCCTGGCGGTGGCCGGGCTCAGCGCCGTACTCGCCCTGCTGCCCGGCCTCGGCTCCGACTCCCGGCCGCCTGCCGATCACCGTCCGCCGCCCGCGACCGGTCCGACGTCGCCCCCGGCGGTCCCGACGCCCACTCCACCGGCGACGAGCTCGGCCACCAGCACCTCCCACCCGCCCGTGAGCCCGCCCGTCACCACCGGCGCCGACACCGGTGCCCCGGGGAGCAGCTCACCGACCACGGCCCCACCGCCCACCACGGCGGGCGGGAGCGAGCCGACCTCGGCGCCGGCGTCACCCCCGCCCACCTCGAAGCCTCCGCCCTCGCCCTCCTTCCCGGCCGGCCCCGAGTCGGCCGGAAGCGGGTAGCCGCAGCACCGCGCCGCCCTGCCCCGGCCGGGCGCCCCGTTCGCCCCCGGGACCTTCGCTCCGACCACCACCACGGGCGCATTGGCATGCTCACCTCGGAATGGGGGATTCTGCCCTACGCCGCAAAGTGACCGTGAACCAGCCATGAGAACCGCCGGACGGCCTGCACCGGCCGACAACGACGACAAGGACAGCGACGGCGGGCACCCGAACCCCGTACTCGACCTGGTCGTCCCCGTGCACAACGAGGAGAAGGACCTGGAGCGGTGCGTCCGGCGCCTGCACGCGCATCTCGTGGAGACGTTCCCGTACTCCTTCCGGATCACCGTCGCCGACAACGCCAGCACCGACGCCACCCCTCGGATCGCCGCCCGGCTGGCCCGGGAACTGCCCGGTACGTGCTGGATCCGGCTGGCCGAGAAGGGACGCGGGCGCGCGCTGCACACCGCCTGGTCCGGCTCCGGGCCCCGGTGCTCGCGTACCTGGACGTGGACCTTTCCACCGGTCTCGCGGCCCTGCTGCCCCTCGTGGCCCCGCTGATCTCCGGGCATTCGGACCTCGCGATCGGCACCCGGCTGGCGCGCGGCTCCCAGGTCGTGCGCGGACCGAAGCGGGAGATCGTCTCCCGCTGCTACAACGGCCTGCTGCGCGGCACCCTCGCCGTGGGGTTCTCCGACGCGCAGTGCGGTTTCAAAGCCGTACGCCGGGACGTCGCCGAACAGTTGCTGCCCCTGGTGGAGGACAGGGGATGGTTCTTCGACACCGAACTCCTGGTGATCGCCGAGCGGGCCGGACTGCGCATCCACGAGGTGCCGGTCGACTGGGTGGACGATCCCGACAGCCGGGTCCGCATCGTCTCCACGGCGCTGGCGGATCTGCGCGGCATGGCCCGGCTGGGGCGTGCCCTGGCCGGCGGCCGGCTGCCGTTGACCGCACTGCGCCGGGGCGGAGGTCTCGAGCGGGTCGCGGAGTTGCCGCCCGGCCTGGCCGGTCAGCTGCTGCGCTTCGCCGCGGTCGGTGCCGCAAGCACCCTGTGCCACCTGCTGCTCTACACCGCGCTCCGGGTCTTCACCGGCGCCCAGGCCGCCAACGCGCTCGCCCTGCTGGCCAGCGCGATCGCCAACACGGCCGCGAACCGGCGGCTGACCTTCGGGGTGCGCGGCCGGCACGGGGTGCTCGGGCACCAGCTCAAAGGGCTGGCCGCCTTCCCGGTCGGCCTCGCGCTCACCAGCGGGGCGCTCGCCGTCCTGCACCGCGCCGCCCCCGGGGCCGGTCCCGGCACGGAACTGCCGGTCCTGGTCCTCGCCAACCTCGCAGCGACCCTGCTGTGCTTCCTCCTCCTTCGGGCCTGGGTGTTCCCCGGCCGCAGCACCCGCCGTACGACAGGACCCTCCGCCTCATGAGCAGCACCGTCCGGACCGGCCGTCCGGCAGACCCGTCGGACTCCGCGGACCGGGCGCCGGATCCGACGCCCTGGCCCGATGTCTCCCCTGCGGTGGACGCCGGCCAAAGCCCTCCGGAGCGGCAGCGGCGGGCCGTCGCGCGCCACGGGCCCGTCCTCGCGACGTACGGCGTGCTCAAGCTCGTGGGGTTCGCCGCCTTCATGTACCTGCTCGACTCGGCCGGCGACTTCCGCGGGAAGCATCCCCGCTTCGGCGGCGGCGACCACACCTGGGACGTGCTGGGCAGCTGGGACGGCTGGTGGTACCAGCAGATCGCCCTGCACGGCTACGACCCGGCCCCGGAGCCCGTCCCCGGCGCCACCGGCATGATCACCCTGAAGGGCAACTCGGCGGCGTTCTTCCCGCTCTACCCGACACTGATGCGGCTGGTCTCGGAGGTCACGGGGCTCGGCCCGTACGGCGCCGGGATGACCGTCTCGGTCGTCTGCTCGTTCGTCGCGGCGCTCGGGATCCACGCGGTCACGGCCCGAGTGGGTGGGCGGCGGGCCGGTCTGGCCGCCGTCGGCCTGTGGGCGGTGTGGCCGGGTTCCGGCGCCGAGTGGGCGGTGTACTCCGAGTCCCTGTACACGGCTCTGGCCGTGTGGGCCTGCTACGCCGTCATCACCCGCCGCTGGCTCGTCGCCGGGCTGCTCACGTTCCTCGCCGGGCTCGCTCGGCCGACCGCCGTCACCCTGGTCGCGGCCCTCGCCGTCGCCGGGCTGATCGCGGTGTGCCGGCGGCGGGAGGACATCCGCCGTCCGCTGCTCGCCGTGGCGATCGCCCCGCTGGGAACGCTCGGCTACCTCGGCTGGGTCGGCCACCGCATGGGCGACTGGGGCGGGTACAGCAAGCTCCAGGACGGCGCGTGGGGCCACACGTTCGACTACGGCCGGCACAGCATCGGCGTCCTGACCTCGGTCCCCGTGGGCCATTTCGACTACCTGTTCGCGATGCCCTTCGAGGACGTCATCGGTGTCGGAATGGTCCTGCTCGTGCCGGTCCTCACCGTGCTGCTGGTCCGGTTGCGCCCACCCGCCGTGCTCGTCGTGTACACGGTGCTGTCGTACCTGATGGTGATGGGCACCCAGCAGTACTTCGGCAATGTCTCGCGCCATCTCCTCCCCCTGTTCCCCCTCCTGATCCCGCTCGCCCTGGCCATGCGCCGCCTCCGGCTGCCCTCGCTGGCCACCGTGCTCGGCACGGCGGCACTGGCCTCCGGGTCGTACGCGGGCTACGTGCTGTTCGAGCTCGGGGTGCCGTAGGACCCGCACCGCGTCTTCGGTGGACCGTGCCCGGGGCACGGTCGGCCGGACGGTGTCGGCGCTCCGGCACCGGTGGTCATGCGTCCCGGCCGCGGAACGTCCCGGCCGCGAGCAGGAGCAGCGCCGCCGTGCACCCGGCGGTCAGCAGCGGGACGGCCAGGGGCCGGGACTGCCGACGGTCCGGGCGGTCGCGTCGGAGCCCTGGGTGAGCTTCTCCAGGGCGGCCGTGGGCGAGACGCCCGCGGTCCAGGCCCGGGCGTCGCCGACGAACGGGCCGAGCAGGGACGGCAGGAGCAGCAGACCCACGGCAGCGGTGACGGCGCCCGCGGAATGACGGACGAGTACACCGATCGCCGGGCCCGGCAGCGCGGCCGCGGTGAAGCGGCCGGCGACGCCGGACAGGGCGGGCCACGGCTCGCCCCTGGCGTGGGCGCCGTCGTCGAACAGGGCGTTCCCCCGACGGCGAAGGCGAGGGGACAGGAGACGGGGGCGACGGCGTACGCGAGACCCTCGACCAGGGTCGCCTTGGCCGCGAGCACGGTGGTGCGGCGCGGGGTGGCGGCGTCGAGACCGAGGACGAGGCGCATCGTGGTGGACTTTCCGGCGTCGCTGGGGCCCAGGAAACCGGTGGCCCGGCCGGGCAGGACCGTGAACGTCAGCCGGTCGGCGGCGGTCCGTTCTCCGTATCGTTTCGTCAGTTCCTGTGCTTCGGTCATGTCTGCGACGGCAGGGACCCGGAACGCCCGGGACATCCCGGAGCCGGTCCCTCCTCCGGCGGGAGCAGCACCACCGCTCCCCGGGTCACCGCTCCCCCGCCCTGACCAGACCCGTCTCGTACGCCAGCACCACCAACTGGGCCCGGTCGCGTGCCCCCAGTTTGGTCATCGCGCGGCTGACATGCGTCTTCGCGGTGAGCGGGCTCATGAACAGCCGTCCGCCGATCTCCTCGTTGCTCAGCCCGGCGGCGACCAGCGCCATCACCTCCCGCTCCCGGTCCGTGAGTGCGGAGAGCCGCTCGGCACCGGCGGCCCCGGGCCCGTTGAGCCGGGCGAACTCCTCCACCACCGTGCGGGTGACGGCGGGGGCAAGGAGGCTCCGGCCGGCCGCGACGGTGCGGATCGCCGCCCGCAGGTCGTCCGGGTCGATGTCCTTGAGCAGGAAGCCGGCCGCGCCGTGCCGCAGCGCCTCGAAGACGTACGCGTCGGTTCGGTAGGTGGTGAGCACGACCACCCGTACGCCGTCCAGCGTGGCGTCCGCCGCGATACGGCGGGTGGCCTCGATGCCGTCGACACCGGGCATGCGGATGTCCATCAGGACGACGTCGGGCCGGGTCGGCCGCACCGCCTCCACCGCCCGGAGCCCGTCGGCCGCCTCCGCGACCACGACCAGATCGTCGGTCAGGTCCGGCAGGGCGCGAAACCCCGCCCGTACGGCGGTCTGGTCGTCCGCGAGGACCACGCGCACGCTCATCACCCGCCTCCCACGGCATCACCGGCGGGCAGGACGGCCCGTACCCGGAAGCCGCCGCCGTCCAGCGGCCCGTGGTCGACGCTGCCCCCGGCCGCGGCCGCGCGCTCCCGCGTCCCGAGCAGCCCGAAGCCGCCGGCGCCGGAGGCCCGTCGTCGACGCCCTCCACCACCAGCCGGTCGTCGTGGCGGACGACGGACACCGTGGCGTGCCGGGCGCCGGAGTGCCGGACGACGTTCGTCAGCGCCTCCTGCACGATCCGGTACGCGGCCAGGCCGACCGCGGGCGGCACCCCGTCCGTACCCCCTTCCCGTCGGAGCGCGAGCGCGACACCACCCCCCCGCGAACCGTTCCACCAGGTCGGCAAGCCGTTCGAGCCCCGGCACGGGTTCCCTCCCCTCGCCCCTACCGTCCGTCCCGCCCGGCGCTCCCGCCTCGCTCCGCAGCACCGTGACCGTGGCCCGCAGTTCCCGTACCGCGTCCTTGCCCGATGCGCGCACCTGCCGCATCGCTTCCCTGGCCAGCTCGGGCCGTACGCCGAAGGCGTCCAGGGCGACGCCCGCCTGGACGGTCATCGCCGTCACCGAGTGCGCGACGACATCGTGCAGGTCGCGGGCGATCCGCAGCCGCTCCTCGTGTACGCGCCGCTCGGCCTCCCGCTCCTCCTCCGCGCGGGCGGCCCGGTCCGCGTACTCCTCGATCAACTGCCGCCGGGTGCGCACCACTTCACCCAGCAGCAGCGGCACCAGCGGCCAGAGCATCTCCAGCACCGGCAGGCCCTGCGGGTTCACCACGTCCTTGCCGACGGACAGCGCGACGGCACCCGAGACGGCGGCGGCGACGAGCCCTGTCCACAGGGTGCGCCGCCGGTCACCGAGCACGGCGACGGTGTACAGCGCCACGATCACCGGCAGGTTCAGCAGTTCCCCGATGTGCCCGTGGAGGGCCCAGCCCGCGCAGGCCGCCCCGGTCACGACGGCGACGAGCACCGGACGGCGCCGGCGCCACAGCAGCGCCACCAGGGAGACCACCAGCAGCAACCAGGTGAACCGGTCCGCCTGCCGGTACCCGGGTTCGTTCACCGCCGCGTCCGACGCGGTCAAAAGCCCGACGGCGGCCACGACCAGGACGTCCACGGCCCCCGGGGGCGGCGTCCGCAGACGGGTGGGCAGACGGTCGAAGGTCGTCACGACCACACCGTACGAGCCGCGCCGTCCTGCCGCATACGACAGCGGGAGTAGCCGCGCCGACGGACGGGGCCGGTCCGGACGGCCCCGGGAGCGGGCGCGGTCAGACCGCCGACCAGCCGTTGTCCACCGGCAGGACGACGCCGTTGATGCTGCTCGCGGCGTCGGAGGCGAGGAAGACGATGACGGCGGCCTGCTCCTCCGCTTCGCTGACGCGGCCCATGTTGACCATGTACCGGCCGACGACGGCCGGCCCGTGGGCCTCCCGGTCGATCTCGAGACCGGTCGAGATGCCGGTGATCGTGCCGCCCGGCACGATGGCGTTGGCGCGGACGCCCTGGTCCCGGTACATCACGGCGAGGGAGCGGGTGAGGCCGAGGACACCGTGCTTGGAGACGGTGTACGCGGTGCCCGCCGCGCTGCCGCGCAGCGCCGCCTCGGAGGCGGTGTTGACGACGGCTCCGCCGCCGGCGGCGAACAGGTGGGGAAGAACGGCCCGTGTCAGCAGGAACGGCGCGGTGAGATTGATCCGCAGGACCCGCTCCCACTCGGCGTCGGTGACGTCCAGCGGCGCGGACATGCTGTCCATGACGCCCGCGTTGTTGACCAGGACGTCGATCCCGCCGAAGGCGTCGACCGCGGCGGCCACGACCGCGTCGACCACCGCGCCGTCACTCAGGTCTCCCGCGACGGCGACCGCCGTGCCGCCCGCCGGCCGGATCTCGTCGACACACCGTCACGGCCGCCCTGCGCCTGATCACCCACGTCGGGTGACGGGAACGGCGACCGCGTCACCGGAACCGCTCAGCCGCGTGAGGCCGCCGCGGCACCTCGGCGTGGACCTCCCGGTGCACGAGCCCGTCCTCCTCCGCCTCCCGCAGGTGGTGCACCACTCCCGGTTCAGCGGTCCGGACCCGGTCACGGCCTCGAGGCGACGGGGTGCGGGCCGGCGTCCGGGCCCGTTGTCAGTGGTGGGCGGCATGATGCCGGTCATGACTACTCCCGCAGCAGTGATCGGGGATGCCGTCGCCTACGCGCAGGCGGTCGAGAACGCCGTGAGCGCGGCGGCCGCCTACTACGACGGCGGCACCTCGCCGTTGGACGACGACACCTACGCCGGCTGGTGCGCGGGATCGCCGCCTGGGAGGCACAGCACCCGGACGAGGTGCTGCCCGACTCCCCCAGCGGCAAGGTGGCCGGCGGCGCGGTGGAGGGCGACGTACCGCACACGGTGCCGATGCTCAGCCTCGACAACGTGTTCTCGGCGGAGGAGTTCACGGCGTGGACCGCGTCCCTGAACCGGCGGATCGGCCGTGAGGTCACCCGCTTCGGTGTGGGCCCGAAGCTGGACGGGCTCGCGATCGTCGCCCGCTACAGCGGCGGTCGCCTCACCCGGCTGATCACCCGGGGGGACGGGACGGCCGGGGAGGACGTCTCGCACGCGATCGGTACCGTGGTGGGGCTGCCCGAGCGGCTGGCCGAGCCGGTCACCGTGGAGGTGCGTGGTGAAGTCCTGATGACGGCCGCCCAGTTCGAGTACGCGAACGAGGTCCGCACGGGCCACGGCGGTCAGCCGTTCGCCAATCCGCGCAACGCGGCCGCGGGCACCCTGCGGGCGAAGGACCGGCTCTACACGGTGCCGATGACGTTCTTCGGCTACGGACTGCTGCCGCTGCCCGACACCGACGCTCCCCTCGCCGAGCGGCTGACGGAGCTCGCGCACAGCGAACTGATGAACCTGACCGCCGGGCTCGGCGTGCACACCAGCGCCGCGACCATGGTCCCGGACTCCGTGGCCGAGTCGCCGGAGGAGGTCCTGGCCCGGGTGAAGGAGATCGCCGGGGTGCGGGCCGAGCTGCCGTTCGGCACAGACGGGATCGTGATCAGGGCAGACCTGGCCGCCGACCGGCGTGACGCCGGTTCCGGCTCCCGCGCGCCCGGTGGGCGATCGCGTACAAGCTGCCGGCCGTGGAGAAGATCACCCGGCTGCTCGAGGTGGAGTGGAACGTCGGACGGACCGGCATCATCGCCCCGCGCGGAGTCCTCGAACCCGTGGTCGTCGACGGCTCCACGATCACCTACGCCACCCTGCACAACCCCGCCGACATCACCCGCCGCGATCTGCGGCTCGGCGACCACGTCATGGTCCACCGCGCCGGTGACGTCATCCCCCGCATCGAGGCTCCGGTCGCCCACCTGCGCACCGGCGAGGAACAGCCCGTCGTCTTCCCGGGCAGTGCCCGCGCTGCGGGTCGGACATCGACACCAGCGGGGAGCGCTGGCGGTGCGCGCAGGGCCGCAACTGCCATCTGGTCGCCTCGCTCTCCTACGCCGCGGGGCGCGACCAGCTCGACATCGAGGGTCTGGGCGCCACCCGCGTCGTCCAGCTGGACGACGCGGACCTCGTCTCCGATCTCGCCGATGTGTTCGCCCTCGGACGCGGCCAGTTGCTCGGCCTGGACCGGATGGGCGAGACCAGCACCGACAACCTGCTCGCGGCGATCGCCAAGGCCAAGGAACAGCCGTTGTCGCGGGTGCTCTGCGCGCTCGGCGTCCGTGGCACCGGCCGGTCCATGTCCCGGCGCATCGCCCGGTACTTCGCCACCATGGACAACATCCGCACCGCCGACGCCGAAACGATGCAGCGGGTCGACGGCATCGGGCCGGAGAAGGCACCCTCGATCGTCGCGGAACTCGCCGAACTCGCCCCGCTCATCGACGCACTCGTCGCGGCGGGTGTCAACATGACCGAGCCCGGGGCCACCCCGCCCCTGGCCGCCGACGCCGCTCCCGGCGGCCAGGACACGGCAGGGGCGACCGGGGCGGACCGCCCGCTGGCCGACATGACGGTGGTGGTCACCGGCGCGATGACCGGAAGCCTGGAGAAGCTCTCCCGCAACGAGATGACCGAACTCGTCGAACGGGCCGGCGGCCGCTCCTCCTCCAGCGTCTCCGGGAAGACCACTCTCGTGGTCGCCGGAGAAGGAGCCGGCTCCAAGCGCGCCAAGGCCGAACAGCTCGGCGTCCGCCTCGCCACCCCGGACGAGTTCGCCACCCTGGTCGCGGCTCTCCTGGACTGACCGGCCGCGGCTGCACCCGCGTCCGGGAATGGACGCGAGCCCGACCCGCGTTGCCGCGAGCATGACGAAGAATGCGCCGCGGCCCGAGGTATTGCGATACACCGCCTTCTCGAGCACCCCCGACGGCGGAAACCCCGCCGGTGTCGTTCTGGACGCCACCGGCCTGGACGACAGCGACATGCTGGCCATCGCCGCCGGCCTCGGATACTCGGAGTCCGCGTTCCTGACCGCGCCTCCGGAGGGCCTCGACGGCCGGAAGGGCCGGACGTACGGCATCCGCTACTTCAGCCCCCGGGCCGAGGTGCCGTTCTGCGGGCACGCCACCGTCGCGACCGCCGTCGCACTCGCCGAGCGGACAGGCCCCGGGGAGTTGGTGTTCGCGACGCGCGCGGGCACCGTGCCGGTGGAGGTGGCCGAGGAGGGCGGAACGGTCAGGGCCACGCTCACCAGTGTCGAGCCGCACATCGAGGGGGTCGACGACGGCACTCTCGCCGAGGCGCTCGCCGCGCTCCGCTGGCCGGCCACCGATCTCGACCCCGGCTTCCCGCCCCGTATCGCCTTCGCCGGCGCCCGGCATCTCGTCCTCGCGGCGGCCACGCGCGCCCGTCTCGCCGATCTCGCGTACGACTTCGCGCGCCTGGAAGCCCTGATGCACCGCTGGGACCTGACCACGCTCCAGTTGGTGTGGCGTGAGTCGGCCACCGTCTTCCACGTCCGTGACCCCTTCCCCGTCGGCGGCGTCGTCGAGGACCCGGCGACCGGCGCCGCGGCCGCCGCGTTCGGTGCGTACGCCCGTGAGCTGGGCCTGGTCCCCGAGGACGCCGTCCTCACCCTGCACCAGGGCCAGGACCTGGGCCGTCCTGGCGAGCTCACGGTGACGCTGCGCGCGGGTGATCCGCGCGTCCGGGTCGGCGGTGCGGGAGCTCGCATCGGCTGAGGCCCGGCCGTGCCGGGGAGTGCCGGCACTCCCCGGCACGGCCCCCGGCGAGTGACACGCTCCGCGGCGCGGATGACCGTTTCGAGGGTTTTTCGGCCAACCGGTGGCACACGCGGGCGCCCTCGGGGGACGGATGGTGCAGGAGCCGACGGTTCCACCGCCGCCGAGGAGGCAGCCATGAGTGAGAAGACCGCCGGTACGGACGGTGCCGGCCAGGCCCGCCCGGACACCGGCTTCGGCACGGTGAAGGCGAACGTCCTGGAGCACTTCGTCCCCGGATTCCGCCGTACCGGCTTCGTCGACGTCGTCCGGGACTCCGCGTGGCCCGGGTGAGCCGCCGTCAGGAACCCTGCCGTCCGCCGGGGGACGCCCCCACCGCTACACCAACGGAGTGACAGTCATCCAGGACAGGCTCCGCACCGGGCAGGAATCAGCGCATCCGCACCGGGGCACTCCGCGGAAGCACTGGTGTGCAGGTGACCGAGAGTGAGAAAGGGTTGTGCATGCTTGAACTGCGGCCCACTGCGGCCGAACCGGTTGGGCCCGTCAGCGGTCCGCTCACCGCCCTCGACGCCGTCCAGGCCGTCGAGGCGGAACTCGAGCACGTCCTCGACGAAGGGATGCGCCGGGCCCGTGACGTGGATCCGGTCTTCGCCCGCGATGTCGCCGGCCGGGTCACCGCGTTCGTCCGGCGGGGCGGGAAGCGGCTGCGTACGGCGTTCGCGTGGTGCGGGTGGCGGGCCGCAGGCGGTTCGGGCGACGCAACGGCGGTACTGCGCACCGGCGCGGCCCTCGAACTCGTCCAGGCATGCGCTCTCATACACGACGACGTGATGGACGGGTCATCACTGCGCCGGGGCGCGCCGGCGGTGCACGTGGACCTCGCCCGCATGCACCGCGCCGCACGCATGAACGGTTCACCCGAGGCGTTCGCGACCTCCGCCGCGGTGCTGGCCGGCGATCTGGCACTGGCCTGGGCGGACGACCTGCTCACCGAGACGGCACTCGGCTCCCCGCACGGCCTGCGGCTGCACCACGAGTGGCGGGCCATGCGCGGCGAGATGGTCGCCGGGCAGTACCGGGACATCCACGCCCAGGCGTCCGGGTCGTCCTGCGTCGACGAGGCCTTGAGCATCGCCACGCTCAAGAGCGCCCTGTACACGGTGGAGCGCCCCCTGGCCCTGGGCGCGTCCCTGGCCGGCGCGCAGGCCCACGCCCTGGACGCGCTGCGCTCCGCCGGACGGTGTGCGGGTCTGGCCTTCCAGCTCCGCGACGACCTCCTCGGCGCCTTCGGCGACTCGGCCCTGACGGGCAAGCCGGCCGGCGACGACCTGCGGACGCGCAAGCTCACCTACCTGCTCGCGGTCGGTCTGGGGCTCGCCGACGCCTCTGGTGACGAGAGGGCCGCCGAAGCACTCGCCCCCGGCACGGTCTCCCGGTCGGACGAGAGCGTGGAACGGATGCGGGCGGCACTGGAACGGACCGGGGCACGGGCCGCCGTGGAGAGAAGGATCTCGGAGCTGGCGACGACGAGCCTGGGGCACTTCGCGAGAACCGGCGCCGAGTCCGCCGTACGGCGGGACTTCACCGTGCTGGTCGCACGGGCTTCGGGCGTCGCGCTGGAGCGTGCCGGGGAGGCCGCGTGAGAACGGTACCGGGGCCGACGGATCACGTCGTCGTGGTGGGTGCAGGACTGTCCGGCCTCGCATGTGCCCTGCATCTGCTGGGCGCCGGCCGCAGGGTGACGGTCGTCGAACGGGACTCCGGACCGGGCGGCCGGGCCGGCCGCGTACGCCTCGGCGGCTACGAGGTGGACACCGGCCCCACGGTGCTGACCATGCCGCACCTGGCCGACGAGGCCTTCGCCGCCGTGGGCGACAGCCTCTCCCGCCACGTCGAGCTGATGGCGCTCCACCCGGCTTACCGGGCGTGTTTCGCGGACGGAACGTCGCTCGACGTCCACACCGACAGCGAGGCGATGGAGGCTGAGGTGCGGCGGTTCGCGGGGCCGGCCGAGGCGGCGGGCTACCGTGGGCTGCGGGAGTGGCTGGAGCAGCTGTACCGGGCCCAGATGCGGCGCTTCATCGACACGAACTTCGACTCGCCCTTCCGGCTTCTGCACCCGGACCTGGCCCGTCTGGCGGCGCTGGGCGGGTTCGGACGGCTGGACAGGCGCATCGGCCGCTTCCTGTCCGACGAGCGTCTGCGCCGGGTCTTCTCCTTCCAGGCCCTGTACGCCGGTGTCGCGCCCGCACGGGCCCTCGCCGCCTATGCGGTGATCGCCTACATGGACACCGTGGCCGGCGTCTGGTTCCCCAAGGGCGGCATGCACGCGCTGCCTCGCGGCATGGCGGACGCGGCAGCCGGCGCGGGTGCCGCGTTCCGCTGGTCGGCCGAGGCGACCGCGCTGGACCGCTCGGCCGGGCGTGTACGTGCCGTGCGGCTCGCGTCGGGCGAGCGGATCCCGTGCGACGCGGTCGTGCTGACCTGCGAGCTGCCCACTGCTCACCGGCTGCTGGGACGCGCCCCGCGCCGCCCGGTACGACTGCGTCACTCACCGTCCGCCGTGATCCTGCACGCCGGGACCGACCGCACCTGGCCCGGCCTCGCCCACCACACCCTGTCCTTCGGTACGGCCTGGGAACGTACTTTCGACGAGTTGACCGTCAAGGGGCAGGTGATGAGCGACCCGTCCCTGCTGATCACCCGGCCGACGGCGCACGATCCGGACATGGCGCCGTCCGGCAGGCACCTGCACTACGTACTGGCTCCCTGCCCGAACACCGATGTCGGTCCCTCCGCCGCCGCCTGGCGGGACCTGGGGCCGCGCTACCGCGACAGCCTGGTCGCCGAGCTGGAGCGGCGGGGCCTGGAGGGGTTCGCCGGCAGTGTCCAGGAGGAAATGCTGGTGACCCCGCTGGACTGGACGGCACAGGGGCATGCGGCGGGCAGCCCCTTCTCGGTCTCCCACACCTTCGCCCAGACCGGCCCGTTCCGGCCGCGCAATCTGGTGCGCGGCCTCGAGAACGTCGTGCTGGCCGGCTGCGGCACCACCCCGGGTGTCGGCGTGCCGACGGTGCTCATCAGCGGCAAGCTGGCCGCCGCACGCGTCACCGGCGGCCTCCGAAACCGTGGTGCCGCCCGCGCCCGTCCGGCGCCGGGCTCCACCCGTGCCGTCGCCTCGGCCTCGGAAGGTGTCCATGACCCGTCGTGAACTGGACGCCGCCGGAATCGCCGATCCCGCCCTGCGCGCCGCCTACACCGAGTGCCGGCGGCTCAACGCCCGGCACGGCCGGACCTACTTCCTGGCCACCCGTCTTCTCCCCGTGGAACGCCGGTCCGCAGTGCACGCCCTGTACGGCTTCGCCCGCTGGGCGGACGACATCGTGGACGACCTCGACGGGCGCCGGACGCCACAGGAACGGGACCGGCTGCTGCGGCGCCTGGAGGACGACCTGGCGCACGGGCTGCGCACCGGTGGCGGGGACGAGCCCGTGGTCCGTGCCGTGGCCGACACCGCCGGCCGGTACGGCATCGAGCACGTGCTGTTCGCCGACTTCCTGGGCTCGATGCTCAGTGACCTGCACGTCACGGACTATCCGACCTACGGCGACCTGCGGGCCTACATGCACGGCTCGGCCGCGGTGATCGGGCTGCAGATGCTGCCGGTGCTGGGCACGGTCGTGCCCCGGGAGGAGGCGGCGCCGCACGCGGCGGCCCTGGGGGAGGCGTTCCAGCTCACCAACTTCCTGCGGGACGTGGGAGAGGACCTGGACCGGGGCCGCGTCTACCTGCCGGCGGACCTGCTCGCCGCACACGGCGTGGACCGTCCGCTGCTGGAGTGGAGCCGCCGCACCGGGCGTCACGACCCGCGCATCCGCGCGGCACTCGTCGCCGCCGAGGCCATGACGCGAAAGGTGTACCGGGCGGCGGAACCCGGTATCGCCATGCTCGACCCGCGGACGCGCCCCTGTATCCGCACCGCGTTCACGCTCTACGGCGGCATCCTCGACGCGATCGCGGATCAGGGGTACGCGGTGCTGCACCGTCGTGCGGTGGTGTCGCGGGGACGTCGTGCGGCGAGGGCCGCCGCAGGAGTCGTGCAGATCGCCGGCGCGCGGTGGCGCACCCGCGCCTCACACGCGATGCCCCGGGCGGGCGACGCGGCACTCCGGAGGAAAGGACCCGTGCAGTGAGCGACCGAACGGACCGGGCCGGCTGGACACCACCGTTGCGGCGACGTCGCCGGTCGCGCTGGGCGGCACAGACCCCGACCTGGCGGGAGGCGCGCCCGGCGCTGATCGCCGACGCGTTGAAGCGGGCGTCCGCCCGTCCGTCCGGCAACTGGTTCGTCGTGGGTGCCTCCCGGGACGTGCGCGCCGGTGGTCCGCCGTACGGCCGTACGGTGGGCGGCGTCGAGGTCGTGGTGTGGCGGTCGGACGCGGGAGAGCTGCGCGCGGGACCGGGCACCTGCCCGCACCTCGGTGCACCCCTGCGGGACAGCCGGGTGGTCTGCGGGGAGTTGGTGTGTCACTGGCACGGACTGGCCCTGGACGGCGGGCCGTTCGCCGGCTGGGATCCGTACCCGGTGCACGACGACGGCGTACTGGTGTGGGTCCGCCTCGACCCGGTCGGCGGCGAAGAGCCGTCGGAGCGCCCCTTCGTGCCGGTACGGCCGGTGGCGGGCAGCGCGGTGGACGCCGTGTTCACCGCGGTCGGGCGGTGCGAACCGCAGGACGTGGTCGCCAACCGGCTCGACCCGTGGCACGGTTCCTGGTTCCATCCCTACTCGTTCGTGGACCTGACGGTGGCCCGGCCGCCACGGGGCGAGGAGGACGACGTCTTCGTCGTCGATGTCTCCTTCCGGGTGACCGACCGTCTGGTGGTGCCGGTCCGGGCGGAGTTCACCGCTCCGGAGCCGCGCACCGTCGTCATGCACATCACCGAGGGTGAGGGGGCCACGTCCGTGGTGGAGACGCATGCCACGCCGCTGACCGGCGAGGCGGACGAGCGGCCGCGGACCGCGGTGATCGAGGCGGTCGTCGCCGCCTCGGACCGGCGGGGCTTCGCCCTGGCACGGGCCGCCGCGCCCGCGCTGCGCCCGCTGATGCGCCGGACGGCCGCCCGGCTGTGGCGTGACGATCTGGCCTATGCCGAGCGGCGTTGGAGGCTGCGCAGCACCGGGCGCTTCCCGGGGTGAACACGGCCGGTGGCCGGGCTCACCCGGGCGCCGGCCACCGTGTTCCGGCGACGTCGCGCCGCCGTACCGGGACGGAGCCCGCGCTGCGGACTCAGGTCCCGGCGAGCGCGCCGATCACCCGCAGCGTGGGTGAACGGCCCGCCCGGGGAACCGTCCACAGCACCTGGCCCCGGACACCCCAGTCGGCGAGAAGGGCGCCGGCCGCCAGGAAGCCGGTGGTGGCGGCGCGTTCCATCAGGGCCACCGGAAGGTCGCAGCCGATCGCGTCACCGGCCAGGGTCACCCGGGGGTGAGGTGTCAGCACGGTGGGCCGCCGGGCGTGGGAGCCGACCGGAAAGAGCGGGCAGTCGGAACGCCACTCGTGCCGGGCGTCCAGGATCCGCGCGCTCCGTGTTTCCGGGTAGACCTGGCGCAGGCTGTCGAGGAGGCGGTTTTGCACCGTGTCCGGCTTCGCGTCGGTGGCGACGGCGTAGGCGTGCAGTTCCACCACCGAGCCGCCGGTCCGGGCGGCCCAGCGGGCGGCCTCGCCCTCGTAGCGTTCCAGGACGCTGATGTTGTCGAGGCCGTCGTATCCGCTGGTGCCGAGGAACCCGGGGCGGTCGGTGGCCACCGGCCGGTCCAGCCAGAGCCGGGAGACGAGGAAGGGCGGGGCGGTGGCGAGGGCGGCGACGTCGTCGCGCCAGGCGGGGGTGCCCAGGCCGGGTGACGCCGCGACGACCCCCTTCAGCGCTCCGGGGTCGAGGGCGAGAACGGCCGCCTCGTGCAGGTCGGTACCGGTCTCGGTCCGCACCTGGACACCCCCGCCGTCGCGGGGGTGGACGCCGCGCACGGGTGTACCGCTGCGGATGTCGACTCCGAGGCGCTGGAGGTAGTCGCCGAGCGGCTCCCACAGTGCCTGGGGAAAGGGTTCGCTCGGCACGTCGAAGAGCAGGCCCTCGGCGGAGCCGAGGAAGTAGATGTGGAACATCAGCAGCAGTTCGGCGGCGGACAGTTCGCGCGGGTCGGCGAAGAAGCTGCGCGAGAACACCTCGAACGCGAGATGGTGCGCGGCTTCGGGGAAGCGGACCCGCTCCAGGAAACGGGTCGCGCTGATCGAGTCGAAGCGTTCGTAGACCTCGGGCACGCGGACGTCGAGCAGGGGCAGCGCGGCCCGTGCGTCCATGGCGCCGAGGTCGCGCCAGCCGAAGGTGGGGCTGAGGGCGACGAACCCGAGGGCGCTGAACGGTGGTGTGCGCGGGACGCGGGCGAAGCTGTCGGTCAGCCCGCCGCTGTGCCGCAGCGGGTAGTCGGGCAGCGGCCGGAGACGGTCGAGACCTGGATCGGTCCGCCGCAGGAGGCCACGCAGGTTGTAGTACTGGCGGAAGAAGGCATGGAAGCCGCGGCTCATGGTCGCCCCGGAACCGTCGGCGAGGCGGGTGCGCCAGCCCGCGAGACGGCCGCCGAGCGAGTCCTCCCGTTCGTAGAGGGTCACGCGGGCGCCCCGTTCGGCGAGCAGCGTGGCCGCGGCGAGACCGGCGATACCTCCCCCGGCCACGGCCACGGACGGAGCGTCGCCGGGGGCGAACCGGGCCCGGCCCGGCGCGGGCATCATGATCTCGGCCTTGCGGTCGCGCCCTCGTCGAGCCGCGCGGCGGGGGGCGGTCACTGGGCGTACTCCGCCGCCGCGGCCGCACCGTTGCGGGCCAGGAAGGTGTGCACGATGCCGGTCTGCCACCCGGCGACGGGTACGGCACGCACGTCGGTGAACCCGGTGGACGTCAGACGTGCGGTGAAGGCGGGGACGGTGTCGAAGTCGATGACGCTTCGCCACAGGTGCCGGTAGAGGGCGCCGTTGCCGCTGAGCGCTCCCGCGGGGATGATCATCCCCTGGCACACGGTCGTCCACAGGGCCCGGTGTGCGGCCGAGCCGCTGAGGCTGTACTCGTGGACGGCGAGCCGGCCGCCCGGTCGCAGCAGGGACCGGACGGATGTCAGGACAGCGTCCGGGTCGGTGACGTTGCGAAACAGGTAGGCGGCGAAGACCGCGTCGTACGGCTCCTTCTCTTCCCTGGCCATCTCCTCGGCCGTCAGGTGCTGGAAGCGCACTCGGGCCGGCCAGGGTTTGGCCCGTGCGCGCCGCAGCATGCCGGACGAGGCGTCGACTGCCGTGATCCGGGCGCGGGGCGCGGCCCGCAGCAGGGCCTGGGTGGAGGCGCCGGTGCCGCAACCGAGGTCGAGAACGTGCAGACCGGCGCCGGCCCGGGGCAGGCGGAGCCGCCGCGCTGAACGCAGGAGGTCGGTGCGGTAACCGGGGTTGAGGGCCGTGAGGCGGTCGTAGGTGCGCGAGGCGTGGTCGAAGGCGCGGGCCAGATCGTGGTCGCGCAGCAGTGTCATCGGTGCCTGTCTCCGGTTCGTGGGTCGGGATGGGATCGGCGGGGCAGGAAGGGGAGTTCGACGGCGGTCCGCAGCATGGGGCCGACGGGGGTGCGCAGGCCGATGCCCCACTCCTCCCAGGGAGAGGTTGCCCCGTCCAGGAACCGCAGCAGACGTTCCGGCGGGATGCGGCGGAAGAGGCCGGTGAAGAAGTCCGGGCCGTCGATCCGGCCCGCGTCCAGGGCCCGTAGCAGCACCGCGTCCATGGCCAGTGCCCGCCGCCCGTGCGGTGGGGGTACGATCGCCCGTCCGTCGCGCAGGGCGGCGGCGATGGCCCGGCTCTGCCGCTGCACGGCCGCGAAGGTGTAGCCGGTCGCCGGGCGGGTCGCGCCGCCCGCGGTCCCGATCCGGAAGACGGCGGGGCCGGTCCGGCGGGCGAAGCGCGCGTCCGTCATGGGAATGACGCCCTGCTCCGTCGACTCCACTGCGAGCGCGCCGAGCCTCAGGACGTCGCGGCTGTAGTCGGCCAGCGCCGCGTCGTACTCCTCCGTGGTCAGCGGGGTGCGGGAGAACTCGGTGTACTCGACGAGCGCCCGGTCCGGCGCCAGCGGCAGTACGTAGCCGAAGGCGAGCCCATGGCGCGGCTGCGGTACCCGGAAGTCCATCAGGTCGGCCACAGCGGGATCGAACCGGTCCACGTCCGTGCGCACGAACCAGCCGCGGAAGTGCTGCATCAGCTGTGTCCGGGCCGGTGGCAGGGGGCGCCGCGGGCGGGAGTCGAACACGTGGCGGGCGCGCAGTGTCAGCGTGCGGCCGTCGGGGGTCGTGCAGCGGACCTCCGCTCCGTGGGCCGTGTTGCGTACCGTGTCCGCCGTCGCGCGCAGGACGCGTGTGCCGGGGGAGCGTGCCAGCACGGAGTGCACCAGCCGTTCGAACTCCGTGGACCGGAGCATGCGGTAGCGCAGCGGAGTGGGGTCCAGGGTGATCGCGTCGCCGTCGGCACCGTGGACGCGCAGCAGGGACCAGGAGGCGCTGACCGCCTCGTCGTGGTCGTCTGTGTCCTGATCCCAGTAGCACCAGGTCCGCTCGGAGGGCCGGCGCGGACCGTCCGGTGCCTCCACCAGGGTGACGGTGGCGGGGGTACCGGTCGCCGCCAGCCGGTGCGCGAGGCTGAGCCCGGACGCGCCACCGCCGACGATGACCACGTCGGACGTCTCACCGGGTGCGTCGGAAGGTCGGTTCACCTGGCGCGCCGTTCGACGAGGAGTGTCCCGTCCGCAGCCGTGCGCAGCAGCTCGGCGTCCGCTTCCATCGCGTCGGCGACGGCTGCGACGACCTGGCGGGGGTCGCCCCCTGCGGGCATCGGCGGGGCCGTGCCCGCGACGGACCGGTCCGCGAAGCCGGTGTCCAGATGGCCGGGCCGGATGTCCAGGACCCGGATGCCGGCGCTGCGCGCCTCGCGGCGCGCAGCGCCGAGCCAGGCGCTCAGCGCGGCTTTGGAGGCGCTGTAGTCGGCCATACCCGGCTGCGGGCGCTCCGCGACCACGCCGGTGACGGCGGCGATCACAGAGCCGGGTTCCATGACGGCGAGCGCGGCGCGGAAGAAGGCGGCGGGGGCGAGGACGTTGACCGCCATCAGGTACTCCGCGATTTCGTCGCCGGTCTCCTGCGCCCGGCCGAAGGCAACCGATCCGAAGGCCGTCACGACGGCGTCCAGCCCGCCCGGTTCGGCCGCTGCGCCGTGAACGGCGCGGGCGCAGGACGCGGGGTCGTAGGCGTCGAACAGGAGGGTCGGGGCGTCCGGGTACGCCTGGGCGGCCCGGGCCAGGCGGGCCGGGTCGCGGCCGGCGAGGGCCGGGCGCGCTCCCCTGCCGGCCAGTTCGGCGGTGAGGGCTTGGCCGAGGACGCCGGTGGCGCCGGCCACCAGCACGCGCGCGCCGTTGAGGTTCACGTCTCGCTCCCGATCGCAGGGGCAGGTCACCAGCTCTGCTTCTCCACCGTGTGTTCCGCGAACCGGCCGCCGCTGGATGCGGTGGAAACGGTCCGGCCGGCCGTCAACCGCGCGCCGGGGCGCGGAGCACCTCCCGGGCGGCCCGCGTGCCCGAGGCCAGCGCGCCCTGCACCGAACCGGTCGCCCGGTGGTCTCCGCAGACGTACCGGCCCGGGGCGAACCGCGTGGGGCGGCTCAGCGGCCAGGGCGGTTCCATCGCGGGCAGTGCCCCCTCGACGGTGTACACGGCGATCTGGTGCCAGCCGCTCGTGTCCGTGCCGTACAACTCGGCCAGGCGCCGGAGCACGGCCTCACCCGCCCCGGGCCGGTCCCCGCCCAGTACGGAGCTGGAGACCAGCACGGTGCCGGACGGCGCGTAGGTGGGAGTGACCTCGGTCAGCACACAGGTGTTCAGCACTCCGCCGGTGGCGTCCACGATCAGGGTCGGCTCGGCCAGCGGGGTGCGCGCTGCGGCGTGGTAGTACGTGGTGACCGTACGGCCGTACGGCACGGCCAGGCCCGGCAGCAGTCGGGCCGCGGCAGCGGCCTCCGTCGCCACCACGACGGTCGTGGCCGGCAGTTCGCTGCCGTCCGCCAGGAGCACCCCCGAGGCGGTGACCCCGGCGACGGGCGTCTCCAGCCGGAGCACGCCCTCGGGGAGGGCGGCAGCCAGTCGGGCGGGTACGGCGCCGATGCCGTCGGCGGGCAGGCAGAGCGTTCCCCTGACCATGCTCCGCCAGACCAGATGGAAGAAGCGCGCCGAGGTCTCCATCCGGTCCTCCAGGAAGACGCCGGACAGGAACGGGCGCATGATCCCGGTGACCGTCGCGGCCGACAGCCCGGCGCGGGTCAGGGCGGCGGCGGTGGAGCGGTCCGGACGGTGTGCGAGGGAGCGGGCGGGCAGGAGGGCGTCCCGCGCGGTGAGTGCGGCCAGCGCGGCCAGGTCACGGGCCGGCAGGACCCTCCCGGGCAGCAGCGCCCCCGCCGCCTTCGGCCGCCGGGTCGGGTCGCAGAGGTGCACGGGCCCCGTCGAAGTGTGCGCGACGATGCCCGGAGTGAACGGCCTCAGCCGCAGACTCCGCAGGTCCAGACGCCGTTTCACCTGCGGATACGAGGTGTTGAACACCTGGAATCCCCGGTCCAGCAGGAAACCCTCGCGCCGGTCCGTGCGCATCCGGCCTCCCACACCGTCGGACGCCTCCAGCAGCGCCACACGCCGCCCGGCGCGGCACAGGTCCAGAGCGCAGGCCAGACCGGCGAGACCCGCTCCGACGACGACCGTGTCAGGGCTCCGACCGTGTTGAGTGGTCATGTTCCTCTTCCTTCGACGTCCTTCGATGTCCTGGACGCGAACCTCTGTACGAACGGGGTGGGCATTCGCCCTGCGGCGCGCCCTGCGGCACGGGACGCGTCGTTCGCGGTGCGTCGTTCACGGGCGCCCTGACCGGACGCTCACGAAGTCCACCCGAGCACGTTCCCTCCGATGAGACCAGGCGCCACCGCGATCACCTACCCGACAGGCTGAGCCACGTCACCTGAGCACGACCGACTCCACCGCCGCGACAGCCTCCGCCAGCCCCGGCGGATGCGGCGATCCCGACACGGTCTGCCCGGCCCAGCCGGGCCCGAGTGTCAGGACCAGCGGCCTCCGGCGGGCTCCGCGCACACCCCACTCGATCGCGGCGACATGCTGGGCCAGCGGTCGGCTCGCCGTGGTCCGGGACTGCGCCCACAGCCCCACCGCGGCCGGTCCGGTCCTGCGTACGGCGGTCACGAGTGACTCGACGGGCAGCGCACCGCCGAACATGCGCACGGGAAGGCCGCGTTCGGCCAGTGCGGCCGCCAGTACCTCCAGGGGCAGTGTGTGGTTCTCCCCGGGCACACAGGCGAGCACCGTGGTGGCACCGGACCGGGCGGCGGCCAGGGGCGGCGCGTGGCGCCGGAGAGCACCCGAGACGTGCCAGGACAGGAAGTGCTCGACCTCGACATACCTCTCGCCGGAGATCTCCCACTTGCGGCCGGCCGCCTGCAGCGTGGGCATGATCACCTCCGTCCATGCCGTGACCAGGCCGTGCTCCTCGATCACGGCCCTCAGCAGCTCGTCGAGAGCGGCGGCGTCGAGACGCAGGGCCGCGCGGGCGACCCCTCTGCACTCCTGGCGCACGTCCCCCAGCCGCAGACCGGTGCCGGCCCTCCTGCCGAGGCGGACCGCCGGCTGCGGTACGGGAAGGGCTTCCTCCTTGCGCGGGGCCGCGTCCGGACCTGCCTCGCCGAGCGCCAGGCGGGCGGCCTCGGCGGGCGGCACCCCGGTCGCCGTCAGGGCACACATCCGCTCCAGCCGTGCCAGATCCCCTGCTGTCCAGCGGCGGTGCCGGCCACCGGTGTGTGCGGTGGGGCCGAGGCCGTAGCGGCGGTCCCACGACCGGACCGTGGTGGGTGCCACCCCGAGACGCCGCGCCACCTCGCCGGTGGTCAGCCCGCCCTCGCGCCGCACCTCTGTCTGATCGACATCGTTCTCGTTCACGCCCACACGACCACCTTACGACGCACAACCGACGCATGTTGTGTGTGTCGTTTCGGCTTACAAGACTGGACGGTACGCGCCCGGTGGTCACGGCACACGCCCGCCGGGTCCGCTCCGCAGGCGGCCTTGCGTCCCGCACTGCTCCCACGGCAGGAGGAACGTGCCATGAGCACGAACACACGATCCACCGATGACCACCCCCCGGCCGTGCAGAGGATCCCGTACGAGGACGAACTGGCCCGTGGCCTGCGGGCCGCCGACGAGAACGCGTTCGCAGCCGTCTACCTGCGCTGGGGCTCACTCGTCCACACCATGGCCACCCGGTCGCTCGGCGACACCCACGAGGCCGAGGACGTCACCCAGCAGGTGTTTCTCGGCGCCTGGCGCGGACGGGCCGGCTTCCGTCCGGAGCGGGGACCGCTCGGCGCCTGGCTGGTCGGTATCACACGCCGGAAGATCGTCGACGCCCTGGCAGCCAGGACGAAACGTCTCACAGTGATCGATTCGGTGGCACACGACGCCGGTTCGCACCGCCAGGAGGTGAGTGCCCCGGACGAGGTCCTGGACCGGGTGCTCCTGGTCGACGCCCTGTCCCGTCTGCCGCACCACCAGCGCGAGGTGCTGTGCATGGCGTTCTACGAAGACCTGACCCAGGTCCAGATCTCCGAGCGCACCGGAATGCCCCTGGGCACCGTGAAGAGCCACACCCGGCGTGGCCTGCACCGGCTGCGTGAGGCGATGGAGCAGGGCCTCTCCGACGAGTCCGCCGCGTAGCCGCACAGGAATTCCCCGTCCCGCGCATCCACGACGGCACCCGCGCACGAAACACGGATGAGACACCGCAAAACGGCGGAACCTCTCGACGAAGGGACGATCCTCATGACCTCCCGAACCCCCCTCGCTCTCGCCGCCTCGGCCGGCGCCTGCGCTCTGGCCCTCGGCGTCACCGCACCCGCCATGGCGGCCCCCTCCGCCGAAGACCCGGCCATGGTGTCGGTCTTCCACGGCGTTCCCGACCTGACCGTCGACGTCTACGCCAACGGCGAGGAACTGCTCGGCGACTTCGAGCCCGGCACCGTGACCGACCCGCAGTCCCTCGACGCGGGCACCTACGACATCCAGGTCTTCGAGGCCGGACAGGGCCCCGACGGCACCCCTGCCGTCGAGAAGGAGATCGAGGTGCCCGCCGGGGCGAACGCCACCGTGGCGGCCCATCTCTCCGCCGAGGGCGAGCCCCAGCTGACGGCGTTCGTCAACGACGTCTCGAAGGTGGACGCCGGCCAGACACGGCTCACGGTGCGTCATGTCGCGGCCGCGCCTGCCGTGGACGTCCGGGCGGGCGGGCAGCCGCTCTTCCAGGGCCTGGAGAACCCGAAGGAGGACACCACCGTGGTCGACTCCGGCACCGTTTCGGCCGACGTCGTGCTGGCAGGCACCGACACCGTGGCGATCGGCCCGGCCGACCTGGACCTCGAGGAGGGCACGAGCAGCATCGTCTACGCCTGGGGCAGCGCCGAGGACGAGAACCTGGCGCTGGCGACCCAGACGCTCAGCGGCATGGAATCGGCACCGAAGGGCGTCGACGCGGGCGGCAACGGCGCCGCCGTCGCCGCGAACTCCTCCGACCAGTGGCTGGCCTGGGCCGCCGCGGGCGGCATGGTCACACTGACCGGCGGTTTCCTGATGGCACGCCGGGCAGTGGGCCGGCGTGGGTGAGAAGGGACGACGACTCGGCGGTCTCACGGTGACGGCCTCCGCGCTGGCGGGGGTCCTCACCCTGGCGGCCTCCCCGTCGGATCGGGCGGCTCCCCCGTCCGATTTCGGTCCTGCGGTGCCGGCCCGGGCCGCCGGGCCGGCCGAGCACCCCGGTCCCACCGCGACGGACCCGGATCCGGGTCATCGCTCCGAGCGCCCGCTTCCGCCGCCCCGGCGCGTCCTGGTCCGCGACGTGGGTCTCGACGCCCCGGTACGGCCGGTCGGTGTCACGGGGCAGGGCGCGCTGGCGGTCCCCTCGAATCCCACCGTGGCCGGGTGGTACCGCTTCGGCCCGGCGCCCGGAAGCTCTCGGGGCTCGGCCGTGCTCGTCGGACACGTGGACAGCGACTCGGGCGCCCTCGGTGAGTTCGCGGCACTCTCCGGCGTACGGCCCGGAGACCGCGTGGAGGTGCACCGGGCCGACGCCGCACCGGCTGTCTACCGGATCGTCGCGCGTACGACGGTGCCGAAGGACGATCTTCCGTCCTCCGTCTTCCGCCGGACCGGTTCCCCGGTTCTCACGCTCATCACCTGCGCGCCCCCGTTCGTCCCCGACCGGGGCGGCTACCTGGCCAACGTGGTCGTCACGGCGGAGCCGGTCCGGGAGTGAGCGGGTGCACGCATCCGCGTGCGGACTCCCGCCCGGTACGGGCGGGACAACAGAAGGCGGAACACAGGGAACAGGAGGTTGTGGTGGACCACGTCGAGCCCGCGCACCTGGTGGAACTGGCACTGGGGAACGGCGTTTCGAGCGACGACGTCAGCGCCCTGCGGCACATTGCCGTATGCATCCGGTGCAGGAGGGAACTGAACCGGATGACACGTGTCGTGGCAGCCGCACGCAGCGTCGAGGAGCCGGACCTGCCGACCGGCCGCCCGGAGCAGGTCTGGCAACGGATCACGCAGGAGCTGTCCCTGGCGGGGGAGGCCGCCCCACCACCGCCCGCGGGGGCCGACCACACACTTCGCGTGGTACCGGCGTGCGAACACTGCACCGGCGCCCCCGGGGACGCCGTCGCCCGGACGGCTCGTCTTGTGCTGGCCGTTTCCGTCGTGGCCGTGGTCGTCCGGTGGCTGAGGCGGTCCCGGCCGGCGGAGCGGTCCGGCAGGAGCGGCTGACGTCCGGCCGGCGCCCCGGGAGCCCGTGATCCGGGCCGGCCGGTGCCGCCCCCGGGGCCCTCACGGCTGGCTGCGCGCCTGTTCTGCCGCCTGACCTGCGGCGCCGGTCTCCGTGGTGGCACCGCGGGTGCTGAGCTCGCCACCACTGGACTCCAGGTGCGCACGGACGAACCACTGGAAGAGTTCCAGGCCTCGCAACTGCTCGATGAGCATGTCCTGAGTGACGGGATCGGACGTCTCGGTGGCCTGCATGGCCTCACGGTGGTCCTTGATGACGGCGGTGTACACCAGATCGAGGGCCCCGAGGTGCTCGATCGCCTCCGCCCGGCCGATCGAGTAGTCGTTCCAGGTGCGCCGGTCCACCAGTGCGCCCGGAGTGCCGTTGGGCTGGCCGCCGAGTGTGGAGATCCGCTCGGCGAGGTCGTCGGTCATGGCACGGACCTTGTCGACCTGGGGGTCGATCATCTCGTGCACGGCGATGAAGTGCGGCCCCACGACGTTCCAGTGAACGTGCTTGAGCGTCAGATGAAGGTCGTTGAGGGAGTGCAGACGCATCTGCAGCAAATCGCTGATGCGCCGGCTGTCCTGGGTGCTCACCCCGGGCACGGTGTACGAGATGTCCGCGTTCTGTGACGGCACGACGGTACTCCTTGTGCGATTGGATGCCGAGACGACCAGACAAGCACCGATCACCGCGATCTCGGCGTACGGCCACGTCCCACCCCTCCCATCTCACCGGTTCGGAGCAGGCCGCACACAGGCAACGTGAGAGGAGGGGCCCGCTGTGTCACCTGCCTGCACCCGGGAGGAGCGAGCCGGACACGCGTGCGGAAGGGGACGGGCGCAGAAACCGCGCGGAGGACATAGCCGGCACGTCGCCGCCGCCCGCGAAGGCGCGACCGGGCAGGCTCCGGCCGCCGGCGGGCCGGACGGGCACGTGGAACGGCGGGCCCCGGACGGTCCGACGGGCCTGCCCGGACGCCTCCGCCCGGACGCCAGGCACGGCAGCGTTCAACCGGAGTGCCCGTACGGTCTTCGTGCGCGTGGGGAAGCGGGGGAAGCCGGTCCGCCCGGCCGCGCACACCGGAGGCATACGGCGCCCTGTCCCCGGTGCCCCCGCCCTGCTCCTGCGAGCCGGGCCCGCGCCACCGTCGAGGCGCGGGCCCGGAGGCGGGTTCACCGCACACCGCCGGACCGAGCGGTGCCGCACCGGGGGTTCTGCGCGTCCTCCCCCGGCTCAGCCGGCCAGCGGACCGGCGGCAAGGCGAAGAGTGTCCTTCTGCGCGGCGAAGGCGTCGGAGTCCTGGGCGATCTCCGTCCACCAGCCGGGGCCGTCCTCGATGCAGCGCAGCATGACACCCTCGCGGATGGCCCACGGGCAGACCGTGGCCTCGCGCAGCCCCATGACTTTCATCGCGGTGTGGCCGACCACCGCTCCGGCCAGACTCTGCGCGGCCCGGGGCGCGGTGATGCCCGGCAGGTGCGCGCGTTCGTCCACCGGGAACGCGGCGAGGACGCCGATGGCCTCGCGAAGGTCCCTGCGCTCCATGCTCCGGTGGCTGAACGGACCGTGGCGTCCGGGAGCGGCGCCACAGAGGCGGGCCAGCTGCTGGAAGGTACGGGAGGTGAGTACGGCGGTTGTCGGGCGCTCCCATCGGATCCGGGCCGCCACGTCCCGCAGCGCATGGCGAACCCGGCGGCGGAGAGCTTTCAGCTCGGCCTCGGCGGGCGCGTCCTCGACGTGGAAGAACTCACGGGTCAGGCGACCCGCGCCCAGCGGGAGGGAAGCGGCGAACTCGGGTAAACGGCCTCGTCCGAAGGCCACTTCCAGTGAACCGCCCCCGATGTCGAGAAGGACCAGTGGCCCGGCGCGCCAGCCCAGCCACCGGCGAGCTGCCAGGAACGTCAGTTCGGCCTCGGTCTCCCCCGAGAGTGTGCACATCGGTATGCCGGTCTCCTGACGCACGAAGCGCAGTACTTCGGCGCGGTTGGGTGCGTTGCGCACGATGGCGGTACCGAACGCCAGTGGCTCCTCCGCCTTCCAACGCCGCGCCGTACGCCCCGCCCCGGCCACCGCCTCGGCCATCTGCTCCAGTGCGCCTTCGCCGATGGTGCCGTCCGCTCCGGTCCGTTCGGACAGGCGCAGCTTCCACTTCGCGGTGTGCACCGGCAACGGAACACCGCCCTTCACGTCCGCGACCACCAGACGGACCGTGCGCGACCCCGCGTCCACCACGCTGACCCTCATCTGGCCCGCCCTACCCCGTCCGGGCCGGGCGAAACGGGAGGCGGTACGCCCGGCCCGAAGTGTCTCCACGGATGGCGGGAACTCCGTGCGACGCCGGGGCCGTCGAGCCCGCCGCTTCCGGGTGGCCGACAGCGTGGGGAACAGTCGTTTACGGGTACTCGGGCCGGGCGGCGGTGAATCCACCGTCCGCACCGTAGAGGGACGGTCCCGTGACCCGGCGGGCCGGTGGCTGCGACCTGGTGGTACGCGCGGTGGCCGAGGGCGGCGATCCGGACACCACCACCGCGGCGGCGAACGCGTGCGGCGACTGTCCGGTCACGCCGGGGTCCGGCGGCACCGGCGCCGCCCGGCCCCACCCGTGACACGTCACGTCCCACGTCCTCACCCGAGCCCCGAAAGGAGTGCCCGTCATGACGACTCCTGATCCCGACCCGAGGCGAACCCCGGGGGCAGAGCCGGGCGGCGTTGCGCCACCCGGTGAGACGCCACCCGGTGAGACGCCACCCGCCGAAGGAGGCACCTACGGCATCTCCCATCCGGAGCCGCCCGAACTGCGCAAGGGCTGGGGGCCGGTGCCGCTGGTTCTGATCATGGCCGTGGTGGCGCTGGTGGTGATCGGGCTGATCGGCATGCTGGTGTCCCTGATCGCGTGACACCGCCCGGCCGGGCGACTCGGCCGGCCGGGCGGTGACAGCGGAGGGGCGCCCCTGCCGGGCGCCTCTCGGGTCCTCAGAGGGTGGAACCGGGATTCTCCGGCCGGATCCGTCCGCGCCAGGCACCCGTCTCGCCACCGCCGCCCTCGATGAAGTCCTTGAAGCGGTGCAGGTCCCCCTTGACCCGGCGGTCGATGACACCGAGCATGTCCGCGCCCTTCTCGGCCACTCCGGAGGGCTCGATCTCCATGGTGAGCTCGACCCTGGTGCGGGTGTCGTCCAGCCGCTCGAACCTGACCGATCCCCGCTGCCGTGTCTCGCCGTCGACGGAGCGCCAGGTGATCCGGTCGTCCCGCAGCTGGTCGACGATCTCGGTGTCGAACTCGCGCCGCACCCCGCCGATGCTGGTGACCCAGTGGTTGTGCCGGTCGTCGAGCTGCCGCACCTCCTCCACCCCCTCCATGAAGGTCGGGAACTCCTCGAACTGCGTCCACTGGTTGTAGGCGGTGTGGACGGGAACCTCGACGTCCACCGCTTCCTTCACCGTGCTCATCGTCTCCTCCTCGGTGTGGTCGTTCACCTGCACGACCCGCAGGTACCCGGGGACCGGAGGATCAAGACCTCGATCCGCCGCGTGTCCCCATGCCCTCTCCCGGTAGGTCGTGGGCCGCGGGCGGCACGGCGTGTGATCGCCCTGCCGCTCCGTCTTCCTCCGTCGCCGTTTCGGCCGCGCGCGCTCGGGGCACCCGGGCCGGGCCCGGAACCCGCGGTGAGGCGTGGCGCCGTTTTACGGCACCGCCCCACTCCGCGCCGGTGAGGCCGGCGCGGCCGACGGCATCCGAAGGGACCGGTCCCCATGAGCTCGCACTCCACACCCTCGGCGGCCTCCCCGGAGTGCCACGGCCCGGCCACCCCGCCCGGCTGACCGCGGTCCTCGACACACCGCTGTCCCGCTGGCTGTGGCTGGTCAAATGGGTGCTCGCCCTCCCGCACTACGTCGTCCTGGTCTTCCTGTGGGTGGCCTTCGCGGGGGCGAGCGTGGCGGCGTTCTTCGCGATTCTCTTCACCGGCCGCCACCCGAGACCCCTCTTCGATTTCACCACCGGTGTACTGCGGTGGAATTGGCGAGTGGCCTATTACGCCTACGGTGCTCTGGGCACCGACCGCTATCCGCCGTTCACGCTCGCCGACGTCCCCGGCTATCCGGCGCGCTGGGAGCTGACGTACCCCGGAGAGCTCTCCCGCGGCCTCGTCCTGGTGAAGTGGTGGCTCCTGGCCGTCCCGCACTACCTGGTCCTGGGCTTCTTTCTCGGCGGCGTCCGCGTGGGCTGGTTCAGCGGTGGTCTCATCGGGCTGCTCACCCTGTTCGCCGGCGTCTCCCTGGCCGCCACCGGGCGCTACCCGCGCGGTCTGTTCGATCTGGTGCTCGGGCTGAACCGCTGGGTGCTGCGCGTGGCCGCCTACGCGGCCCTGCTCACCGACGTGTATCCCCCTTCCGGCTCGACCAGGGCGGTCGCGAACCGGCGGAGCCGGCATGACTCCGCCCTCGGCCCCGGCCTCCGCGGTTTTCGGTCTCGTGGCGTGAGCCGCCGCGGGACCGGGAAACGCGCCCACCAGGACGGAAAGGTGAGCTCGCATGGACGTCCTCGTCGGATACGCGACCGTGCACGGCTCCACCCGGACGATCGCCGAGAGGACGGCCGCCGTCCTGAGCCGTGCGGGGCAAAGGGCCGAGGCAAGGCCCATGACCGAGGTGGAGGACGCCGACGTCTACCGTTCGTTCGTCCTCGGCAGCGCCGTACACGAACAGAGCTGGGCCGCCGGCCAGGCGATTCGTGCGGGAGAACCTGGATGTGCTGGCCCCCCGTCCCGTGTGGGTCTTCAGCGTCGGGATGCCCGCGGCGCTGCGCGGGCCGTGGCGCCGCATGGCCGCCAAGGAGCTGCCGGCCATCGAGGAAGGCCTGCCGCCAGGTCTGGGGTACCGGAGCCACCGCCTGTTCTCCGGTGTCGTCGAAGGGGACCAGCCGTCCCGTACCGGACGCCTGCTGTTTCAACTGGTGGGCGGCCGGTACGGCGACTTCCGGGACTGGCATGCCGTCGACGGCTGGGCGACGGCCATCGCCGGGGAACTCCGGGTGGACAGATGACGCCGGCGCACCATTGGAGTGAACGGCGGGCGTGGGCGGCCGGGCTCGCCCGCACCAGGTAGGTACTGTCCCCGGGGTGCGCTTCGATACGGATGCCGACCCGCCTTGCTTCCACTCCCCCACCTGCTCTGCCGGTCCGCTCAGGAGCGTCTCGACCGTCCGTGACCGATGGCTCCACTGGCGCGTCGGCGTCGTTCCCGGCAGCGTGGAGATCCGCAGACAATGACAGCTGAGTGAGGTGACCATGCAGTCCTCAGATCCGGCACCTCGGGTGGTCGTGGGCGTGGACGGATCGCCTTCGTCCCACGCGGCTCTGCGGTGGGCGGACCGTTACGCCCGTACCATCGGCGGTGTCGTGGAGGCGATCCATGCCTGGGACACGCCGTCCGCCATGGGCTGGAGCGGGCCGGTGAGCGATCCCGAGTTCGACCTGGAGCAGGCCCGGGAGCGCTTCGCGGAGGAGTTGCGCGCCGTCTTTCAGAGCGAGCATCCGCCGGGGCTGAGGGAGCACCTCGTCGAGGGCGACCCGTCGGAGGTGCTGATCCAGGCCTCACAAGGAGCCGAGCTCCTCGTCGTGGGGCGTCGTGGCCGAGGCGGCTTCGCCCGGGCGATGCTGGGCTCGGTCAGCCAGCGCTGCTCCCAGCACGCGGCCTGCCCTGTCACCGTGGTCGGTCCGGAACAGGAGTCCGGCCGGTGACCGGCGCTCATGCCGAGCCTGCCTCCGTGTCCTCGGCGGCCACCCGGCCGAAACCGCACCGTACTTCCAGCACCACGTCCGGCGCTTGCGCCAGTGTGTTCGTGACCGTGCAGTGGGGGACCACCGCGCGCAGAGCGGCCAGCCGCTGCGGCGGCAGGGCGGGGGCCAGGACGGTCAAGGCGAGAGAGCCGACCCGGGGCGGCCCCTCGTCGGCCATGGCGAACTCCGCTCGGACGGACAAGCCGTCCCGGCCCACACCGTGGCGGTCGAGATAGCGGCCCGCGTAGTGCGCCGCGCAGGAGGTGACCGCCGCCACGAAGAGCTCCACGGGGGCGGGCGCGGTGTCCCTTCCTCCGCCCGACAGCGGTGGGTCGACGGTCAGGACATGGCCCCGGATCCGAATCTCGAAAGCGTCACCCCCGGTCGGCACCGCCTCGGCCACCCCGGGCCGGCCCACGGGTTCGGGGTCCACCGCAGCCGCCTGGGACAGCAGCAGCCCGGCGAGGTCCCGGGCTTCCCCGGCCGTCAGCGAAACCCCGGGTTCGCCCTCGTCGTGCGGTGCGCAAGAAGTGTTCACGACGACGCGCCCCACGGGGGTCGGCAGTCCCCGTGACGCGGAACGGGTGACGTCGACCGTGCGCCCACAGCGCGTTTCCATTTTCATCTCGGCTCCTTGCCGGCTCGTTCCACCGCGAAAACCGGGCACTTCCCGGTTCACCGCCTCGCCTCCCGGGATGCTGGAGCCCCATGGCCCACATCACGGTCCGAAGGTCCCCTCGATGCTCGTCGCAGCGGGAAACGATCTCGGTTGCGCGCAATGACGGGAGGTCGCCGGCCGGGCCCACCGCCACACGACCGTGCGCCGGAGCGCAGCCCGACCGGGCCGGAATCCGGTGCGCACGGCCGTCCGAGCACGAGGAGGAGCACGAGCGGCTTGGTGGTGCGCGGGAAGCCGGCCCCGTCGCAAGGGTGCGGGGATGGCGGCCCGGCCCACGGGTGGCGAAACAACCGGCGCGGTCCCCCTCTGTTCAGCGGGCTTCCTCCGGGTTCGGCCGGCACCGGCGCACCTCCACGGCACCCATGGCCTTGGCACGGGTGCCCTGAACGCGTGCTGCGGCGGGTTTCAGCGACCGCGCGGGGCAGTGACCGCGCAGAGGACCAGGACCGGGCCGGCCGCAGTGCCCGCTGCGAGGAGCCGGAAGGCCGGGTGCACGAGCAGGCCGAGCACGGGGCCGAGGAGCACCGGCGTCCCGGCCGTGGAGGCGTTCGCCCGGCGGGCTCCGGGGGTGACGGGGGTGCGAGGACCGGTCACGGCATGGGGGATCCTTGAGGGTCGACACCGTCCCGAACCGGGACGCAGAGTGCCCCCAGGGGTATTTTTCGAGGAGTGGCCGTGGAACTGGAACTCGAGGGCGCGGACCTCAGGTCCGTACTGAACCGTTTGCGCCGTGCACAGGGGCAGATCTCCGGTGTGATCCGGATGATCGAGGAGGGCCGCGACTGCGAGGACGTCATCACCCAGCTCGCCGCCGCCTCCCGCGCACTCGACCGGGCCGGTTTCGCCATCATCGCGACCGGTCTGCAGCAGTGCGTGACCGACATCGAGTCCGGCCGCAGAAGCGGCGAGGACAGCGAACAGATGCGCGCCCGGCTGGAGAAGCTGTTCCTGTCCCTGGCCTAGCCCCGGAACTGTGTGTTGCTCCGCGTCACGCCACCGCGTGCCGCATCCGCAGGCCGAGAACGCTCACCAGCGCCGGCACGGCGAGGAGGCCGCCGCGCGGGCCGGAGGGTCCCGGCTTCGTGCCGTACGGCTCGAAGCCGGTGCGAGCATCACGGGGAGGAGCCGAGAGGCCCCGCTCCGCGGGCGCTCTCAGGTCGTCCGCACCGCGACGACATCGTGCGGTTGCCCACCGAGCACGATCTTGAGGGCACCGGTCTCGGCGGCGTTGCCGAAGACGCCGTAGGCCTCCTCCATGCGGTCCAGCGGGAAGGTGTGAGTGACCAGCTGTGACGCCGGCAGCCGACCGGCGGACGCCATCCGCAGCAGGGTCGGTGTGGAGTGGGTGTCGACGAGCCCCGTGGTGATGGTCAGGTTCTTGATCCACAGGTCTTCCAGGTGCAGGGTCGCGGGCTTGCCGTGCACACCGACATTGGCCACGTGCCCGCCGGGCCGCACCATGCGCGTGCACTGTTCGAACGCCTCCGGCACACCGACCGCCTCGATGACGACATCCGCTCCGAGCCCCTCGGTGAGGTCGGCGACCAGCTGCTCGGGTTCCTCGCGGGCGTCGGCCACCGCGTCCGCGCCCAGGCTCCTCGCGGCTTCCAGCCGGGAGGCGGTCAGGTCCACGGCGACAATCCGCTCGGGCGTGAAGAAACGGGCCATCGCGACGGCCGCCAGCCCGATGGGACCGGCCCCGACGACGACCACGGTGTCCCCGGGCCGCATCTTCCCGTTGAGGACGCCGACTTCGTAGGCGGTGGGGAAGATGTCGGCCAGCAGCACGGCGTCCTGACCGGTCACCGCGCTGGGCAGAGGGTGCACGGACAGGTCGGCGTACGGGACGCGGACGTATTCGGCCTGGGTGCCGTCGACCAGGTGACCGAGAATCCAGCCTCCGCCTCCACGGCACTGGCCGTACACACCCTCCCGGCAGTAGCGGCACCGCCCGCAGGCACTGACGCAGGAGACCAGCACCCGGTCCCCGGGACGCACCGTGTGCACGTCACCGCCCACCTCGACGATCTCGCCGACCGCCTCATGCCCCAGCACGGTGCCGGGCCGCACCCCGGGCACGTCGCCCTTGAGGATGTGCAGATCCGTCCCGCAGATGGTCACCGCGTCGACGCGGACGATCACGTCGGTGGACTCCTTGAGGCCCGGGTCCGGGACCTCCTCCCACGAGGCCTGTCCGGGACCGTGGAAAACGTAGCCTTTCATGCCGCTCCTCCGCTCTCTACCGGGCTCCGGCACGATGCCGGAAAAACCCCGTACATCCAGATTGTCCGACAGTGCGGAGGGCCGCTCGGGCCGGTCGGCCCGTCAACGGCATCCGCACGGGGTCACGGGGCCCGGCCCGTGTACTCGCCCTCCCCCGCGCCCCGTCCGGCCGGTCCACCGCGGCGGTATCCGCTTGCGCACCCGGCGCCACGCGACTTCCCTGCGGGCAGGGCAACAGGGCGAGCACGAGAGTGCGGTCCTGCGCCGGCGGGCAGGGCCCGGGCGTCACCGGTGGTGGCGCCCGGGCGGAACACCACCGCGGTGGCGGCGGCGCGCGGGGCCTCTTGGGCCGGGGCGGGAAGAAGGACGGGGGAGATCAGGGATACGGCTGCCGGGACGGCGCCTTCGCCTCGCGGCGCAGCATGACCTTGAGGGCTCCGGTGTCGGGGCCGCGGGAGAAGACCTCGTACGCGTCCTCCACCCGGTCGAGACCGAAGACGTGGGTGACGAGCGGGGAGACCGAGATGCGTCCGAAGGTCACGAGGTCGAGCAGCCACGGCGTGGAGAACGTGTCGACCTGGCCGGTACTGATCGTCAGGTTCTTACGCCACAGAGCCTCCAGATGCAGCGTGACCGGGCTGCCGGGCATGCCGATGTTGGCGATGTGCCCTCCCGAGCGCACGACACGTGTGGACAGAAGGAAGCTCTCCGGATCGCCGACGGCCTCGATGACCACGTCGGCCCCCGGGCCCTCGGACAGATCGGCGATCAACCGCCCGGGCAGTTCAGCGGCGTCGGCACCCAGGCGTGCGGCGGCTTCCAGCCGGGAGGAGGACAGGTCCACCGCGATGATCCGGCGAGGCGAGTAGAGGCGGGCGATGATGACCGCGGCGAGCCCTACGGGGCCCGCGCCCACCACGACGACCGTGTCCCCCGGGCTCACGTGTCCGTTGCGCACCCCGACCTCGTAGGCGGTGGGGAGGAGCTCGGCGAGCAGGACCGCGTCGCCCAGGGGAAGGGAGGAGGGCCGGCGGTGCGTGGAGGAGTCGGCGAAGGGGACGCGAACGAACTCGGCCTGCGTCCCGTTGATCATGTTTCCCAGGACCCATCCACCGCCGCCCTGGCACTGTCCGTACATGCTGGCGCGGCACATCGGACAGTGTCCGCAGGCCGAGACGGACGACACGATCACCTGATGTCCGGGCCGCCGGTTGTGCACCCCGCGGCCGACTTCCACCACTTCGCCGGCGGCCTCGTGGCCGAGGACCGTACCCGGTTTGACCTCGGGGAGGTCTCCCCGCTGAATGTGCAGATCACTTCCGCAGATGGTGGTCGCGTCGACGCGTACGATCGCATCGGTGTCCTCCTCGATCGCGGGATCCGGGACTGTGTCCCAAGAGGTCTGTGCAGGACCGTGATAGACGAGTCCTCGCATCGTTGCTCACTCCCTCACTGCCTCACTCCACTGTCGCCTTCGAAGGGCCTGCGGGCAACGCGGAAAGCCGGGCCGCCCCGTGTCCCGTCAGTCCGGCAGCATGTAGGGACGACGGAAGACCGGGGTCTGGCCGGTGTCCCACGGGCGTACGGATGCCAACGCCTGGACGACCGCGGTCTCCAGGGCGCCACTGGTGTCGACCGTGACGGCCTCGGGCCACGGTGACGCCTCGGCCGCCATGGCGGTGGCAACGGCGAGGTCGGCGTCGGATGCCGACGCGCCGGGGGTGCGGGAGTCGAGGCGGGCCGCTGATACGTCGCCGGGCACCCGGCAGTACAGGGCCACCAGGTCCGCGCTGGTGCGTTCGGCCACGCGCAGGGCGGCTTCGCGTTGTCCCGCGTCCGACCAGGTGGCGTCCAGGACGACGGACTCGCCCGAGGACAGCAGGGTGGACGCACGGTCCAGCAGGGCGGCGTAGGTCCTCGCGGTCCACTCCGGTGTGTACAGCCCCTCACCGTAGTCGGCCGCCGCGGACTGTTCGGCCGGGATGCCCGCCAGTTCCTTGCGCAGGCGGTCGCTGCTGAGCAGCGTCACCCCCAGACGGTCGGCCAGGGCCCCGGAGAGCGTGGATTTCCCGCTGCCCGGAAGTCCCCCGACGAGTGTCAGACCGACGGTGGAGGCACGCAGATGACGCAGCGTTCCCGTGACCAGTCGCCGGGACGTCGCCTCGGCGGTGGGCGCACCCTGGCGTGCTTGGATCAGGGAGACCTTGGCGCGGACGAACGCGCGGTAGGCGACGTAGTGGTGCCACAGGGACGGGGTCACCGGGTCGCCGGAGTACTCGCTGTACCGGGCGAGAAAGTACGCCGCGGCGTTCGGGGCGCCGAGTTGTTCCAGGTCCATGGCGAGGAAGGCGGCGTCGTCGAGGCCGTCGAGGTGGCGAAGGTGGTCGTCGAACTCCAGGCAGTCCAGGATGCGGGGGCCGTCGTCGAGGCAGAAGACGTCCTCGGCGCGCAGGTCGCCGTGACCGTCGACGATCCGTCCCTGCGCCACCCGCGTGTCGAACAGTCGCTCGCGGCCGGCCAGGTAGCGGCGCACCAGCCGCTCGACCTCGTCCGTGCCGTCGGGGAGGGCGAGATCACCGGCCAGGGCGTGGACCTGTGCGAAGCTCGCCTCCCACCGGGAGGACAACGCGTCCCGGGTGCCCTGCTCGTCCACCTCCGGGCTGCGGGGCGCGTTCGTGTGGTGTGCGGCGAGCTGCCGGGCCACGGCCCGGAGGACGTCGTCGAGGGCGGCCCCCTCGCGTACCAGCCGGGACAGGCGGCGGTCCGCCGGCATGCGGCGCATCACGACCATGGGCTCGGGTGCTTTCGTCTGCGGGCTGCGGATCTCTCCCAGGCCCAGGTAGACGTCCTCGGCGAAGCGGCGGTTGAGAGCGACCTCGCGTTCGCAGGCGGTCCGGCGGGCCTCCACGGTGGTGTAGTCCAGGAACTTCAGATCGACCGGTTTCTTGATCTTGTAGGCGTGGTCGCCGACGAGGAACACGATCGCGGTGTGGGTCTCGCTCATCTCCGCGAGCGGGGGCGACGCGGTGCCGCCCGCCTCAGTCATGAGGGACGACCGTGACGGGGCGGCGTGCCGGGTGGACGGCGGCCCGGCCCTCGGCGGCGGCCCGGCTGCCGGCGGCAGGACTCCCGGGCGGGCCGTCGGGGCCGACGGTGATCGCTGGCTCCATGGCGCGTGCCTCCGTCTCGTAAGAAGCTGGGACGACGTGAAGGAGTTCGTCCGTCCGGAAGCGCCCGCCCACCGCGCACGGCACTTCTGCTCGGTCGAGGAGTACCCCATACCTTTCCGCGGCGCATGCGCAGCGGTGGAGGGGTGGAACCCGGACGGACGGGATCTCGGGACGAGAGGAGACATGAACGGTGACGATTCCCCTGGTGGTCGGCGTCGACGGGTCCGAGGCGAGCCTGGAGGCGGTGGACTGGGCTGCCGCCGAGGCGGCCCGGCACACGGTCCCCCTCCACCTGGTGCACGCGGCGGCACCGGAGCAGGAGGCGTCCGACGTGATCGGCGCTGCCTCGGAGCGTGCCGGGAAGGGTGCCCCCGCGGTGCGGTTGTCGAGCGAGGTGCTGCAGGAGGACGCCGCCTCCGCCCTGATCGGCAAGGGCCGCAACGCGTTCGCGCTGGTGCTCGGCTCCAGGGGACAGGGCGACCTTGCCGGGCTCCTCCTGGGTTCGGTCGGTCTGGCCGTGGCGGCACGGGCCGACTGCCCGGTCGTGGTGGTGCGGGGCTCGGCGGAACACCGGGAAGGCCGGTTCGGGAACGTCGTCGTGGGTGTCGAGGACGGGGAGGGAAGCGATACCGCTGTGGAGTTCGCGTTCCGCGAGGCACACGTACGGCGCTGTGAGCTGGTGGCGGTACACGCCTGGAGTGCGCCGATCGGCACACCCTCGGAACCTCCGCCCGGCGCGTGGTACGCCCTCGAGGCCCATCGGCGCCCGCCCGCGCAGGTGCTCGACGACGCCCTGCGGGGCCCTGCGGAGCAGTACCGGGGCACTCCCGTGAACCGCGGGGTGGTCGAGGGACAGGCACGGCATGCGCTGTTGACGGCCGCGTCGGGCGCGGACCTGCTCGTGGTGGGGGCCGGGAAGCGACATGGGCACTCCGGCCTGCAACTCGGGCTGATCAACCACGCCGTGTTGCATCACGCGCCGTGTCCGGTCGTGGTCGTGCCGCAGATATGACGACGCGTTCCCGGCACCGCGCCGACGGGGCCGGCCGCTCAAGGCTCGCAGGTCCGTCCCACCGGGGACGGTCGGCCCCGTGACCGGACTCTCCGCTGTCCGGCGGTGACCGGAGAAGCGGTCGGCGCTCGCGTCGGTGTCCCGGCCGACGTGCCGTACGAGGGCTCCGCGTACAAGATGGTGAATACGGCGGCCGGCCGGTGACGACGCTCTCCCGGCGAGGGTACCGGCAGGCCACTGCTGGAGACGACGATGCGGAACGGGCAGCGCACCGGTGAAGGGTCCGCCCTCGGCGAGCGCGGGGAGAGAGGTGCCGCCGGCCACCCGGCGGCCCCGGAGCCCCGTCGTGCCCCGGGCGGCGCTCCCCGGTCCCCTGACCGCCCTCGCCGCACGGGGCCGGCGCCGCGTCGGGGAGGACACGTCGGCACCGGACACGCCCGGAAGGCCTGGGCGAACCGCGTCCGGACCGCACCGAGCCGCGCCGAGGAGGACAGCGATGCCGCACACCGTGGAATGGAAGGTTCGTCTCCACCTCTTCGAGGACGAGGGAACGACGAAGGCACGCGCGGTGGTCGATACCGGAAGCACGGTGCTTACCGGCCACGGAGCCGCGCACCGTAATCCGGCGGACACGGAGGTGCCGGAGATCGGCGACGAACTGGCGGCGGGCAGGGCCATGGCGGACCTCGGCCGGCAGTTGGTGGACGCCGCCGGACGCGACATCGAGGGCATGGGCGCATCGGGGCCGGCCTCCCGCCCGGTCTCCGGCTGGCCCACGTGACCGACGGGAGCGAAGGGGCCGGGGCGCCTCGCGGGGAAACCGGGCGACGGAGTTCCCACGGTGCGTGTCCCGGAGGCCGAACAGCCCAAGCCGCCGGACGGCACGCGTGGCACGTTGGACATGGCAACACTCTGAGCAAAGGGCGGCGATCATGCGAGCTCACCTCGGCGACCACCTCGTCATCGAAAGCCCGGCGACCGGCGCCACCAGGCGCGACGGCGAGATCGTCGGGCTCCACCACAAGGACGGGACACCCCCGTACGACGTGCGCTGGTCGGACACACAGGCGGTGACGCTCGTGTTTCCCGGACCCGACGCGCACATCCTGCATCCGGGACACGAGTCCGCGACCGCCCGGGAACAGTCCACGGCCCGGGAAACGTCCCGTCCGCCGGGCGCGGCCGGGGCGGGTGCCGGTGTGGGTGCGCCCCACTCCAGCGACCTCGGCCGGCGGGTGGCCACCGAACGGGCGCGCCAGGGTCTGACCCGGGCCGAGACGGCCCGCCGCGCCAGGATGGCGCCCGAGTATCTCGCGTACCTCGAGGAACACCAGGCCGATCCGAGCCTGGCGACGCTCGTCAACCTGGCCTCGGCACTGAACACCACGGTCCACGCCCTGCGCGGCGGCGGCACCGACATGCCACCGGGCCGGGGAACGGCGCTCGCCCACCCCCGGCTGCTGGACCTCGGCCCCGAGGAGTGCCGCACCCTGCTGTCCACACACGGGGTGGGGCGCGTCGCGGTGTCGACCGCGGACGGCCCGGCGGTCGTCCCGGTGAACTACGACGTCGTCGACGGCGCGGTCGCCTTCCGGACCACCCCCGGCTCCGTACCCGCGGCGGCCGTGGGATCGGACACCGCCTTCGAGGTCGACCACATGGACGAGGCCATGAGCCAGGGCTGGAGCGTGCTCGCCGTCGGCCCCGCGCGACGGGTCACGGACCCCGACGAGATGCGGCGGCTGAACGAGAACGCCCACACCGCGCCGTGGGCCGGGGACGAACGCGAGATGTGGGTGTCGATCCGGCCCACCGGTCTGACCGGACGCCGCATCACTCCGGCCGACCGGTGAAGGGCACCCTCGCACGGCTCGCGTTGCGCCGCCCGGGCCCGCGGGCCCGGCCCCCGGTCCGCGCCACAGGACCCGGCGAAGGAAGGCCCCGGTGAACCAGCGACCCGAACCGGAACCGCTGTCCGACGAGCGTGTGGCCGCCCTGGTCGGCGACGCCGCTGCCGCACCGTCGATGCACAACGTCCAGCCGTGGCGATTCCACTACGTCCGGGGCAGCCACACCCTCCACCTGCGCGCGGATCCCGACCGCGTCCTGCCGCACGCCGACCCCGACAGCCGCGCCCTGCACCTCGGCTGCGGCGGCGCTCTGCTGAACCTGCGGGTCGCGGCGGTCCACGAAGGCCTGCACCCGGCGGCCCGCCTGCTGCCCGACCAGGCCGACCCGGCGCTGCTCGCCTCGGTGCAACTGGCCGGACCCGGGAGCGGTGAGAGCGACCTCGCCCCCCTGTATCCGGCGATTGCCCGCAGGCACAGCAGCCGCTTCCCGTTCGACGAGACGGAGATCCCCCCCGAGGTGCGCGCGGCCCTCGTCGACGCCGCACGCCATGAGGGAGCGATGCTGGCCTTCCCCTCCCCGTGGCACCTCGATGAGGTGCTGGGGCTGCTCGAGGAGGCCGAGGCACGCAACCTCACCGACCGCGGCAGCGACGAGGACCTGGCGCGATGGACCCGCATCGACGTCCCGCCCGGGGAGAAGGTCTCGGACGGTGTTCCCGGCTACGCCTTCGGACCACGCAAGCGGGGCGGCAAGGCCCCCATGCGTGACTTCGCCGGGCCCAGGCCGGTGGCAGGCCGTGACAGCACCGAGTTCGAACGGACGCCGCAGCTGGCGGTTCTCAGCACGGTCCGTGACGGTCCCGAGGACTGGCTGAGCGCCGGGCAGGCCATGGAGCGCGTCCTGCTGCTGGCCACCCTGGAGGGCCTGTCCAGTTCCTTCGCCACCCAGGCCCTCGAGTGGGGGGACCTGCGCTGGCCCCTGCGCGACCCCGTCTCGGGTACGGGCCACCCACAGATCGTGCTGCGCCTCGGATACGGCCCCACAGGCCCCGCCACACCACGCCGACCGGTGGCGGACGTACTCGACATCCAGCCCTGACGTGCCTTCGTGCCGGCTCTCTGCGAACCGTCGGACCTGTTCGCCGGCCCCGGTGGTCGTACGCATCGAGGCCGGGAAGGCTTCCAGCCGGTCGCTGCGGCTGCGGCGGTCCGCGGGTAGTGCGACCGTATTGGCAGGGGATCTGCCATCGCCCGCACAGGACGGAAGGTGAGGGACACCATGGAACCCCCGCTGGTCACAGGCGTCGACGGGTCGGACTGCAGCCTTCGGGCAGTGGACTGGGCGGTGGACGAAGCGGCGCGCCTCGGCGTGCCCCTGCGCCTCATCCACGCCTCCTTGTGGGAACGCTACGAAGGAGCACTCCCCTCCCTCGGGACCGATCGCCCCGCCGAACAGGTCATGGCGGAGCACATCATCGCCTCGAGCCTGGAACGTGCCCGGCTGCGCAATCCCGAGGTGAAAGTGTCGGGCGACCTGCTGCCCGACGATGCCGTGTCCGCGCTGCTGCATGCGGGACGCGAGGCATTCGCCCTGGTCACGGGCTCACGCGGGCGAGGCGGGATGACCGGGCTGCTCCTGGGCTCGGTCAGCCTCACGGTGGCGGCCCGCGCGTTGTGTCCGGTCCTCGTCGTCCGTGGCTCGGAGCGCAGCCGGCAGGGCCTCTTCGGTCGGATGGTGGTCGGGGTCGGCGACTCGACCACGGGCTCGGGCGCGGTACGGTTCGCCTTCCGGGAGGCCGAGGCGCGCGGCTGCCCCCTTGATGCCGTGCGGGCCTGGCGCCGCCCGGCCCATGAGCACGTGGACCATCCCCTTCTCGCCGACGATGCCGCCGGCGCCCGCGAGGAACGCGCCTCGGCCAACCTCACCGAGGCGCTGCACGAGGAGCTCCGGGACCACCCCGGGGTCGAGGTCCGCCGCAGGCCGGTCGAAGGCCCCGCCCACCGGGTTCTCCTGGACGCGGCAGCCGAAGCCGACCTGGTCGTCGTCGGCGCTGTGCGGCGGCGCGGCCACTTCGGTCTGCAACTCGGCCGCACCGCCCACGCCCTGCTGCACCACTCCGAGTGCCCGGTCGCCGTGGTCCCTCAGCGGGCCTGAGCGCCGTCCTGTGGGCCGCCTCGTGGGAGAGGAGGAGGGAGCGCCGCGGATGCCGGAGTGGACGTGGGAGTACGAGGGGTACGACCCTGCTGCCGAACGGTTGCGGGAAGCGCTGTGCACCCTCGGCAACGGCTACTTCGCCACCCGCGGCGCGGTGCCCGAGAGCAGAGCGGGCGTGGTGCACTGCCCGGGTACCTACGCAGCCGGCTGCTACAACCGGCTGGAGTCGACCGTGGCGGGGCAGCGGGTGGCGAACGAGGATCTGGTCAACCTGCCGAACTGGCTGCTCCTGCGGTTCCGTTGCCGTCCCGCCGACGGACCTTGGGGACCCTGGTTCTCCCCGGACACCTGCGCCCTGCTCGACCACCGGCACACTCTGGACCTGCGCCGCGGCACGCTGACCCGCACGCTTCGCTACCGGGACGACGCGGGCGTCGTGGGTGTGGAGCAGGTCCGCCTCGTCCACATGAGGCACCCTCATCTGGCCGCGCTGCGGACGGTCTTCACGGCCGAGGACTGGTCGGGAGAGATCGAGGTCGAGTCCGCCCTGGACGGCGGTGTGACCAACGGCAACGTGCACCGTTACCGGGCTCTCAACCGCCGTCACCTGACGCGGGTGGCCACAGGGGTGGAAGAGCCCGACAGGGTGTGGCTGCGCTGCCGCACCAGCGCCTCCGACATCACGATCGCCATGGCGGCCCGGACCGCCGTCCCCGGACAGCGGCCCGTCTCCCGGGGATCGCGTCCCGCCCCTCGGCGTGCCGCGCATCGCGTCGTGGTCCGCGTCGCGCCGGGCCGGGCCGTCGGCGTGGAGAAGACCGTGGCACTGCACACCTCACGCGACACGGCGATCTCCAATCCGCTCGATGCGGCCCTCGACCGGGTGACCGTGGCCCCGGACTTCCCCGCACTCATGACCTCCCACGCCGCCGCCTGGGCGCAGTTGTGGCGGCGAGCGGAGGTCGAGGTGCCCGGCGAGGCCGGTCGTGTCCTGCGCCTGCACCAGTTCCACGTCCTGCAGACACTGTCACCGCACACCGCGGAACTGGACGTGGGAGTGCCGGCCCGGGGGCTGCACGGCGAGGCGTACCGGGGCCATGTGTTCTGGGACGAGCTGTTCGTGCTGCCGTACCTGAACCTGCACTTTCCGGAGGTTTCCCGGGCCTTGCTGACGTACCGGCACCGGCGTCTGCCGCAGGCGTGCCGGGCGGCGGCCGCAGCAGGCCGGACAGGCGCGATGTACCCGTGGCAGAGCGGCAGCGACGGCCGTGAGGAGACCCAGGAACTGCATCTCAACCCCCGCTCGGGACGCTGGTTGCCGGATCACTCCCGGCTCCAGCACCACGTCGGCTCGGCCGTCGCCTACAACGTGTGGCAGTACTGCGAGGCCACCGGCGACATCGAGTTCCTCCACACCAAGGGGGCGGAGATGCTGCTGCACATCGCCCGCTTCTGGGCGGACACGGCGGAGTTCGCCCCCGGGACGGGCCGTTACCGCATCCGTGGGGTGATGGGCCCCGACGAGTACCACGACGGCTACCCGGACTCCGTCCGGCCCGGCCTGGACGACAACGCGTACACCAACGTCACCGCTGCATGGGTCCTCGGCCGTGCCCTGGACCTCGTGCGACGGCTTCCCTCGTGGCACCGGGAGGAACTGTTCGACCGCATGGGGCTGGACGGCGACGAACTCCTGAAGTGGGAGGAGGTGTCCCGACGGCTGCGCGTGCCGTACCACCAGGGCGTCATCAGTCAGTTCGAAGGCTACGGCGACCTGGCCGAGCTGGACTGGGACGGCTACCGCGAGCGGTACGACAGCATCCGGAGGCTGGACCGGATACTGGAGTCCGAGGGCGACGCGGTCAACCGGTACAAGGCGTCCAAACAGGCTGACGTCCTGATGCTCGGCTACCTCTTCTCCCCCGCGGAGCTGCGGAAGGTGTTCCGGCGCCTGGGGTACGCGATGGACGACGAGATCTGGCGCAGGACCGTCGACTACTACCTGCGGCGCACCAGCCACGGCTCCACCCTCAGCGGGCTCGTCCACGGCTGGGTCCTCGCCCGGGTCGGACGGGCCGAGGCATGGCGGTACTCCCGGGAGGCACTGGAGTCGGACATCGCCGATCTCCAGGGTGGCACGACCGGCGAAGGCATCCATCTCGGTGCCATGGCCGGGACCCTCGACATGGTTCAGCGCGGCCTGACGGGACTGGAGACCCGTGAGGACGCGCTGTGGCTGGACCCCGTGCCGCTTCCGGCGCTGTCCGAGTACGGGTTCTCACTGCGCTATCGCGGTCACTGGGGTGTCGGTGTGCGGCTGCGGAGCGGACGGTTGCGGATCGACGTGCCCGATTCGGAACAGTCACCGATCCGCGTGGTACTGGCCGACCGGGCTGTCACGGTCGCACCGGGAGAGACCTGCACGCTGGCGCTGCCGGCGGGCTGACCGCCCCGGCACGGACGGGGTGCTGCGGCCCCTGGAGGAGCACGGGATCCAGCGGCTGCCGGGCGTGCGGGGCTCCCGCTTCACCGAGGTCGTCCGCGCGGCGTCCCGACCACTCGGCGGGGTCCGGGCCCTCGGGGGTCCTTTCCCTGTGCCCGCCCGGGTCGCGCGGCCCGGCACCGCGCCGTGCAGATGCACGGCACCGGACCGCGCGACCTGATCGGACGCTCATGAGGAGAGGACCCCTTACTGGAAGGCGGCACGGATTTCCTGCTCGGTTGCGGCGTGGGACACGACGAGGAGTTCGTCGCCGGGCCTCAGCCGCATCTCGGGGGCGGGAACGGTGGGCCGGCCGTCGCGGACGACGGTCGCGACGACCGTTCCCGCGGGCAGGGCGATCCCGGTGAGCGTGTGGCCTGCGGCGCGGGACTGCGGCGTGATGACGGTTTCGATGGCGTCGACGCCCGCCTTGCTCAGGCGCAGCAGGGCGACGGTGTCGGTGGCGCCGGTGGCTTCCTCGATGAGGGAGATCAGGGGGGTGGCGGCGGGGACCGCGGTGTCCACTCCCCATCTCTGGTCGAAGAGCCACGTGTTCTCCGTGTCGTTGACCCGCGCCACGACCTTGGGAACGGCGAAGTGCCGCTTGGCGAGGAGACTGGTCACGAGGTTGTCCTCGTCGTGGCCGGTGGTGGCGATGACGAGGTCGGCGGTGAGTGCTCCGGCGCGCTCGAGGAAGGCGGGATCACAGGCGTCCCCCGCCATGAGGCGTGCGGGCACACGGCCTTCGAGTTCGGCGATCCGGTCGTCGTCGATGTCGACGAGGGTGACGTCGTTGCGGGCTGCGGCCAGGACCTGGGCGATCTGGGTGCCCAGGCGTCCTGCACCGGCGATGAGGGCTTTCATGTGCCCAGCTCCTTGCCCAGGAAGCCGCGCAGTCTGCCGAGGGAGGTGGCGGCGACAGCGAAGGTGACCAGATCTCCGGGCTCGGCCGGGGTGTTGTGCGCGGGGACGAACGAACGGCCCGCCCGGGTGACCTCGACGACGTGCACCTCGCCGTCGACGCCGAACTCGGTCAGGCGCCGCCCGGCGAGGTAGTCGGGCAGCTGCGAGCGGATCAGCAGTGTCTCACCGTTGCCGAAGGTCAGTTCGGGCGTGAGGTGGCGGTGCAGCAGCATCTGGTGGATCCGGTGCACGGTCCAGCGGACGCCGGCGATGGTGGGGATGCCGAGCTCGCCGTAGAGGTCGGCGCGGCGGGGGTCGTGGACGCGGGCCAGGACGATCGGCACCCGATAGGTCTCCTTGGCCGTCCGCGCGCTGACGATGTTGCTGTTGCCGCCCGGGGCGACGGCGACGAACGCGTCCGCGTGCTCGATACCGGCGGCCTCGAGGACCGTACGGCTGTATCCGTTGCCCTCGTGGAACCTGCCCGGGAAGCCGGTGGGCAGCAGCCTGCGGCTCCTGGCCACGCGGTCCACGACGCGTACGTCGTTGCCTTCGGCGGCGAGGCGGGCGGCGAGCAGCGACCCGACCCGCCCGCAGCCGACGATGATCACTCTCATCGTGCCTCTCCTTCGGGGACCGCGGGCCCGCGTCGGCGCAGCCATGCCTTCCTGCGCTCCTCGGCGGCCAGCACCAGCGCGCCGAGACCGGCAAGGACGGCGCCCAGTCGCCCGCGGCCAGCGGGGCGGTGTGGAACAGGGCCTGGAGCGGGGGCAGGTAGCTGATGCCCGCCATCAGGGCGATGCCGAGGCATCCGGCTGCCGGCAGCCACGGGTTGGACAGCGGGCCGACGCGCAGCAGACTCTGCCGGTCGGTGCGCACCGCGAAGGCCACGAAGAACTGGCTGAGCACGATCCCGGCGTGCACCATGGTGACCGCCTTCCGGTAGACGGGATCGTCCTCGGTGAGGTCCGCCCACGGGATGCCCGACGCGTGGATGTGCCAGAAGAACACGGCGGTCACGCCGATGGCCTGGATGCCGCCCAGGAAAAGGATGCGGCCCATGACGGCCGCGGAGAAGAGCCGTTCGCGCCGGGAGCGTGGCGGGCGGTCCATGACGTCGGGTTCCGGTGGCTCGGCCCCGAGCGCCAGAGCGGGCAGAACATCGGTGCCGAGGTCGATGGCGAGGATCTGCACCGCGCTGATCGGCACCAGCGGGAACCCGGCGAGGGTCGCGGCCACGATCGGGCCGAGTTCGCCGATGTTGCTGCTGAAGACGTAGACGAGGAACTTGCGGATGTTCTGGTAGACCGACCGGCCCAGCCGCACCGCTGCGGCGATGGAGGCGAACGAGTCGTCGAGGAGCACCGTCACCGCGGCTTCTCTGGCGACGTCGGTGCCCGAGACGCCCATCGCCACGCCGATGTCGGCGTGCTTGAGGGCCGGGGCGTCATTGGCGCCGTCGCCGGTGACGGCGACGACCTCGCCGCGCCGGTGCAGGGCGACGACGACCCGCATCTTGTCCTCGGGGCCGACCCGGCACAGCAGCAGCTCTCCCGGCCTCTCCAGGAGCAAGTCCAGGCCGTCCTCGTCCAGCGCCTCGACATCGGTACCGGTCACCACGGTGGGGGCGGGGCCGGTGACGATGCCGACCCTGCGGGCGACGGCCTCGGCGGTCAGCGGGTGGTCCCCGGTGACCATCACGATCCGGATGCGGGCCCGTCGGCAGTCGGCGACCGCGCCGCTGACCTCGGGGCGCGGCGGGTCGAGCATTCCGACGAGACCCAGCAGCGTCAGCTCCGATTCGGCCGCCTTCTGCCCGGGACGGGGGTCGGGCACCTGCCGCTGGGCCACTGCCAGGACGCGCAGCCCCTGGGAGGCCATTGCGTCGTTCGCGGCGATGACCTCGGCCCGCAGGTCGTCGGTGAGCAGGCGGCGCTCTCCCGCCCGGTCGGCGGCGCTGCAGCGCTCAAGAAGTTCCTGCGGCGCGCCCTTGGCGTATACGCGACAGCCACCGCCGGCGCTGTCCTGGTGCACGGTGCTCATGAGCTTGCGGCCGGAGCCGAAGGGGTGTTCCGCGACGCGCGGTGCTGCGGCCTCCTCGGCGGCCAGGTCGAGCCCGGCCTTCGCCGCGGCCACGAGCAGCGCCCCCTCGGTGGTGTCTCCGAGCACCCGCCAGCCCGCCCGGTTCGACGGCGGGACCAGCCGGGCGTTGCAGCACAGGGCCGCAGCCCGCAGCAGAGCGCGCACCGGCGCCGGGTCGTCCACCTCGCCGTCGGGCGCGTACCCCACCCCGGTCACGGCATGCGCCACCCCTGCGGACCACACCCGTACGACGGTCATCTCGGCCCGGGTGAGGGTGCCGGTCTTGTCCGTGCACACGACGGTGGTGGACCCCAGCGCCTCCACTGCCAGCAGTTGCTTGACCAGGGCGTGCCGCCGGGCCATCCGCCGGACCCCGATCGCCAGGGACACCGACATGGTCGCGGGCAGGCCCTCGGGGACGCGAGTGCGACCATGACGCCGAGGGCGAAGACGAAGGTCTCCACGAAAGGCTGCCTGCCCGGCAGACGTACCAGGAACAGCAGTGCCCCGATCGCCAGGGCCGTCCCCGCGACCCTGCGCGCCATCAGAGCCACCTGGCTCTGCAGCGGGGTCCGTTGGCGGTGCACTGTGGCCGTGAGCCGGAAGATCTTCCCGAACTCGGTGGCGGTGCCGGTGGCGAACACCACGGCCTTCGCGGAACCCGCCACCACGTCGGTGCCCATGAAAACGCAGTTGCGGGCTTCCAGCACCGGGCCGGCGGCCACGGGGTGGGCTGTGCGGCCGACGGCATCGCTCTCGCCCGTCAGAGCCGCGTTGTTCACGGAGACCTCGTGCGCTTCCACGAGACGGCAGTCGGCCGGCACCGCGTCCCCGGCCTCCAGGACGACGACGTCCCCGGGTACCAGCCGCTGCGAGGGCAACTCCTGTCTCTCCCCGTCGCGCAGTACCCGGCAGGTGTGTCTGACCGTCGCCTGCAACGACTCCGCCGTCCGCTCGGCGGAGTACTCCTGTGCGAAGCCGATGGCGGCGTTCAGCACCACCACGCACAGGATCGCCACGGCGAGCTGCAGGGTGCCCACGTCCCGGGGGTCCTGAAGCCCGTAGGCCAGGAAGGTGACCGCCGAGGCGACGAGCAGGACGACGGCGAAGAGATCGGTGAACTGGCCCGCCAGTTCCCGCCACAGTCGTCTGCGGCTCGCGGGCGGCAGCTCGTTGGGGCCCACACGGCCGTGCCGCGCCGCCGCGTCCGCCTGCGTCAGTCCCCGCGGGGAGGTCTCCAGCGCCGCGAAGACCTCCCCGGTCGGCAGCGTCTGAACCACGGGAGCGTCCACGGTGGTGGGGGCCGTCGGTTCGGCGGGCCCGTCCGCGGGCGTCTGCGGGGGGGGGTGGCACCCGTTGTCCGGCGTCCGGGGTCCCTCATCCTCATGGAACGATCACGCGTATCGCCGTGACCTTGCACTCGGGGCAGGAGGTGACGGTGTCGGCGTGTCCGGAGGTGAGGCGGTTGACCCCGCTCGCGGGGAACCGGATCTCCCTCGTCTCCGTTGACCACCACGGTGCCGGGCGCCCGGCCGGACGCCTCCCACTTCTCCGACACCCGGAACCCCGCTCCCCCGCGTCCGCGCAGCCCGGAGGCGGCCACCTACCTCCGAGTGAACACGGTCGGGGCTGCCCGCCGTCACGGTCCGCGGCCACACCTGCCACGCCGGCTCACCGGCGACCACGCCGGGCAGCAGCACCGGGTCGCCGGTGTCGTCCGTCACCGGGATCCGCGAAGCCGTCGGTGGTTCGCGTCCTCCCAGCTGGGCGGCGAGCGTCGGGCCCGTGCACGGTGTGGTTCCGTCGAGCGCGGCGGGACCGGCGTAGCAGTACCCCAGACAGCGGACGGCCTGCAGCGACGTCTCTCCGTCCGGTGAGGCTGCGGCCGCGGTGACACCCAGCTCCTGTTCCACCTGCGTGAGGTGCCGTCCGGCCTGCGCGGCGAAGCATGCCGTCGCCGCGCAGACACGGACGTGACGGCGCCCGTGCGGGGCGGCGAGGTCCGCATAGTAGGCGGCCGGCCCCAGCGCGGCGGCTGCGGGCAGTCCGAGGACGGCGGCGACGGCCGGAGCCCAGGTCTCGGGGCCGCCCACCGACTTCTCCCCGGTCCGGGCCAGACGCTCGACCAGACGCTCACCGGCTCTTCCACTCCGGTCGGAGAGGGCGCGGAAGGCGTCGAAACGGCCGGCGGGACGGATGGGACCCATGTCTTCATCGTGAAGCCAGGCACACAAGGCCACAATCCGGACATCGGGTCCCTCGGCCCCCGGATCCCGGGACACCGCAGGAACAGTCCGGCCGGGGACAGGAGCGACGGGTCCGGGGTGCCCCCGCCGGTGGGCGGGGGCACCCCGGACCGTGGGGCGCGCGTCCGCCGGAGGACCGGCGGACGGGGCGGCTCCCTCAGAGCAGCCAGCGGTGGCGGCCGACGAGGGGCAGGCGCGCCCAGATCCGGCCCAGGCCCCAGGTGGCGCCGGCGCCCGACGCGGCCAGGGCGATCAGGACCACGGCGTAGATCAGGTGGTAGTCGACGAACGGGTTCGTCGACATGCTCGGCGATCCGTCCGACAGGTGCCGGGCCGGCGGCCATTCCGCGGCCCACATCAGCGCCATCATGACGGTGCCGCCGACCGCGGCGAGCCGCAGGCCGACGCCCGCGGTCAGGGCGGCGCCGATGCCCAGCAGACCGAGCATGAACAGCCAGTCGGCCCACGCCGCACCGGCCCAGTCGTGGAAGACCGACTCCATCGGCCCGACGGCGACACCGCCGAGGAACCCCTGGGTCGGCGAGCCGCCCTCGACCCACGCCCGGCCGGACGCAGTGGCATAGCCGAGACCGAACGCCTTGTCCAGGAACGCCCACAGGAAGACGAAGCCCGTCAGGATCCGGAGCCCGGCCAGCACGTACGCGCCGGCCGCGGCCGACGCCACCACCGCCGCCGTGGTCGTCGGCCCGGCGGACGCGGGAGCCGTCCCGCCCGCCCGGCGCGCAGTCGGCACCCGCACTCCCGAACGCCGTGGAAAACCGTCGTGAACTGCCATGATGCTCATCCCTTCCCGGGGTGACGCGAGGTGCAGGAGGTGAACGACTCTCGTTGCACCTTCAATGTCTCGCGTCACCCGCACCCGCCGCAGGGGCTGCACGGCCCGGCCTCCGGGCCGAACGGCCCTTCTTACGAGACCAGTTGGACGGCACCGGCCTCCTCCGGCGCACGGCGGGAGGGGCACCGCCCGGGGAGTGCGTCAACGCACGGGCCCGGAGCCGGTCGGACCGCTGCCGGACGGGCAGGTCCTGGTCCGGTACGAGCAGCGCCTCATACCGGGGGCACCACGACGACGGGGCACTCGGCCCGGTGGAGCAACCCGTGCACGACGGACCCCAGCCTCATACCGGTGTGTCCGCCGCGCCCGTGGCGCCCCGCCACGACGGCCCGAGCCGTCGCCGAGACCCGTGCGAGTTCCTCAACGGGATGACCACGCAGAACCTCCTGGGTGATCCCCACATCGGGGTACCGCTCCCCCGGCCCTGCCACCGTTTCCGCGAGGAGCCGGCGCCGCTCGAGAAGACCGGCCCGCTCGTCGCCACGACCGGTCGGCCGGGCGACGTGCTCCGGCCACACCCACACGGCGTGCACGGTCGCGCCGCGCGGGCCGGCCTCCTGGGCCGCGAAGTCGACGGCCGACCGGGAACCGCTGCTGCCGTCGACTCCGACGACCAGGGGCAAAGGCGTCCGTCCGGCGTGCTCCGTCTCCCGGACGACCACCACCGGACAGCCCGCACGCGCGCTGACCGGCACGACGACCGAGTCGGCGCTGAACACGTCCTTCGGACGGGTGAGCCGACGGGACCCGACCACCACGAGACGAGCGCGTCCCGCCGCCTCCTGGCACAGCACCGCAGCGGGCATGCCGTCGAACAGGACCGCGGTCACCGCGACGTCGGGGGCAAGGGCCCTGGTCGTCTCCACGGCAGCCGACAGGGCTTCCTCGCCTTCCACCCGCAGTGCCTCGTGGCGGGGCTGGACATCCCCGTGACGCGTGGCGCGCAGGGGCGGTACGGACAGCAGAAGACGCACGTCGCCGCCCCTCGACAAGGCGGCCTGAGCGGCCCACGCGAGAGCCGGACGGGACGGGTTCTTCGGATCCACCCCGACAAGGATCTCGTTGCGGACATCCGCTACCGCCATGATTCCTCCTGCTCCGGCTCACCCGGCCGGGGCACGATCTCGACCGGGCACCGGGCGTGGTGCAGAGCAGCGTGTCCCAGCCGGCCGAGGGCCGGCCCCGAGCCCATGAACCGCCGTCGGACCCCCATCACCAGCAGGTCGGCGCGACCGGAGACGTCCATGAGCGCGGCGGCGGTCGCGGTCCCCGCGCCGGTCGCGGTGGTGACCGTGAGGGCGGGGTGGCTCCGGTGGACCACGGCAGCGAGGGCATCGGTCCTGGCCCGTCCCTGCTCCGTGATGTCGCCCGGGTCGTCGAGCGCGGTGACCATGTTCCCGACGTGGGACAGGGGGTTCCACACGTTGATGAGATGCAGCGTTCCCCCGCGCAGCTCCGCCTCGGCGGCCGCCCTCCGCACCCAGTCGGCGTCCGTCTCGTCCCGAACGGCGGCAGCGACGACTCCGGTGCCGGGCCGGTCGGTCCGGCCCCGTACGACGACCACCGGAACCGAGGAACGCGTGGCGACAGCCAGACTCACGGAGCCGAGCAGCAGAGCGGGGAAGCCCCCCAGACCTCTGCTGCCGACGACGACGGTCGCATCGGGTGCGGCCGCCTCCTGCAAAGCCGCCACCGCGTTCTTGTTGCTCAGCTCGCGCTCCACCGGCAGCCCCGGGAAGCGCTCGTGAACCGCCTCGTGCGCCTCGGCCAGATGTGTGCCCCCCGCTTCTCGCAGGCGCTCGGTCGTCTCGAACGCGGCGAAGCGGCCGAGCCGGTCCAGATCCGCCCCGAGGACGAGCCTCAGATGCTGTCCTCGCCTGTCGGCCTCGCCAGCCGCCCACAGGACCGCCTCCCGCGACGACGCGGAGCCGTCGACGCCTGCGACAACCGGTCCGAGTGCGTTGCCGTGCCGGCTTGTGGGAGTCATGGCTTCTCCTGGGACGCTCGTGCGGTGTCTGCCATGCTGTCGCTGCGGTCACCTCGGGGGGCAGGGCCTCGTACCCACCATCTTGGTGTTCACGGTGCGCTTCGGCACCTTTGTCCTCGAGGGGCCACCTCGGTTGCGCGCCGCCCGAGGCGACGACACCGTCCCCTGGGGGAGCGCCGGGTCGTCGCCGCCCCCGTCCGGGCTCATGACTCTGTTGCTCAATTGCGGAGAGTGACGCCGGCCTGTCGACGGGGCGCAGGCAACGGGCCTCGCGGGGAGGCGGTCCGGCGCCCCGGCCGGCCCCGCTCGGATGCGGTGCGTGACCCTCCCCCGAATTGAGCAGCAGCGTCGCTCATGGCGGCAAAGCGGGCGTCCCGCCGGGCGGCGACGCCCGCTCCGCGGGAACTACCGCTTCTCGTAAGGATTCTCGGGCTGCCCGACGTGCCTGACGTCGGTGGCGGCGAGCACGGGCGGCCACGCCTCGTCGGTGCCGAGCCTGCCCTTGGGGACCCAGGTGCCGGTGACGGACACCCAGCTGTCGACGGCCGGGGCGTCGGCCTCACGTATTTCGATCCTGTCAGCCCGTGCGTCGGCGGCGCAGCAGGAGACGCGGAGCCGGGTCAGATACCAGGCGCCCTCGTCGTCCTTGGTGACGAACCCGGTCATCCGGATCGTGCGGTTCTTCATCGTCCGGCCACTGTCGTACAGGGCGCGGGAGGTGAACTCGCCGAGAGCGAGATCGACCGGGTCGCCCTCGGGCAGGGCGGGGAACGTACCGATGCCCTGGGCGGCGTACCCGGCCGCCTCCCGCTCGGCGCTGTACGAGCCGAGGGCGGGCGGTGGGAAGAGCAGCAGGGCCAGCGCGGGGACGACGAGCAGCCGGGCGACGCGGGGACCACGGCTGTGGTCGTGCCCGTCTGCGTGCTCGTGCCGGTCCTCGTCGCGGCTTCCCCCGCCCACGACGACCGCACCGACGATCCCCAGCACCAGCAGCAGCACACCCGACGCGATCAGGTACGGCCGCAGTCCTTGCTGCACGTACCGCAGGTACAGCTCGCTGAACAGCGAGATCCTCAGCACCGCGCCCCCGCACAGAACCAGAACCAGCGCCGGACCGTAGCGACTCACAGCAGCCACCACCCCACGAGCACACTGCTCACCACCGCGACGACCCATGTGGCCGCCGAGAACCGCACCGCGAAGGCCCGCCCGAAGGTGCCCGCCTGCAACGCCATCAGTTTCAGGTCCACCATCGGTCCGACCACCATGAACGCCAGCCGCGCCGTCGGCGAGAACCCGCTCAGCGAAGCGGCCACGAACGCGTCGGCCTCGCTGCACACGCACAGGACCACCGCCAGGACGGCCAGCAGCAGCACCGACAGCCACTCCGACCCGGTGAAGACGTCCAGCACCGACCGGGGTACGGCGATGTTGAACGTCGCCGCGGCCGCCGCCCCGACGACCAGGAAGCCGCCCGCGTGCAGGAAGTCGTGCTGCAGCCCGGCCCCGAAATCCTGCCAACGGGACCCGGACGCCCCGGACGTCGTACGCGTTGTGGCCAGTCGCAGCCACTCCTTTCGCCCGAACCGCACCCACAGCCAGCCCATGACGACGGCGGCGGCGAGCGACGCGACGAGCCGCGCCAGCACGATGCCGGGGTTGCCCGGGAAGGCGATGGAGGTGGAGACCAGCACCACCGGATTGATGGCGGGCGCCGAGAGGAGGAAGGCGAGCGCGGCCGCCGGAGCCACCCCGCGCCGCATCAGGCTCCCGGCCACCGGCACGGACGCGCACTCGCACCCGGGCAGTACGACACCGGCGGCGCCCGCGACGGGGACGGCGAGCACCGGACTGCGCGGCAGCAGCCTGCTGAAGACCCGCTCGGACACGAAGGCCCCGATGGCCGCCGAGACCAGGGTGCCGAGCAGCAGGAACGGGATCCCCTGTACGACGACCGCCGTGAACACCGTCCACCAGGCGGCCACCGGCGGGGTGTAGAGATCGATGGCGAGCGTCGGCCCGAGAACCGAGGCGATGGTGGCGATCACGACGAGCGCGCCACCGCCCACCACCACGTACACGAGGGTGCGCACGACGAGACGCACCGCGTCCGCAGCCGAGCCCCGTCGGCTCTCCACGTATTCCTGCTTCTCCACGCTTCCGTTCCCCGCCCTCGGCGTCGTCCCGTCCCGTGCGGCCCGGTGCGTCGGGGCAGGGGGGACCGGCGGCTCCGGCGGTGACGTGCGCCGGGGAAGCCCGAGAGCCTTTGCCGCCGGCTGCCACCTGCCGACCCATGGATCAACGCTCAGATGAGTATAGATGTCGTTTTCACTCACGCTGGGCGCACCGGCTCGGCGCACGGCCGGGAGGTGAGGCGCGGGCGGCCGAACGGCCCCACTGCAGAAGGCGGCCCTGCCCTCCCTCGCGGGACGGCCCGGACCGGGCGGAGGGGCAACCGACTGCACGCTGCGCTTCCTGACGGCGGCGGGGGCAGCGGTGGCGGACGGGCCGACGGCGCGTTCGGCCCGTGGCGTCCGCCGGGCCCCACGAAAGGCATCGGCGGCTCGCCCTCGTCCCCCTTCGACCGCGGTCACGCGGAAGCGGTGACACGGCGGCGGAACACTCCGGGCGCGCCGGTCATGGACGCATCAGCGCCTGGCGCCTGCACCGCCCGGGATGTCCCGCACCACCACGTCACGCGAACGAGCCCGGCCGTGGACCGTTCAGATCCAGCCGTCGGCGTCGGCGTATCCGAGCCGGTCGGCGACCTGGATGGTGGGCGCGTCCAGCGTCTGCTTGATCAGGTCCGCACGTTCCTGCCAGCGGCCGGCCCGGGGGCGCGCGGTGGCGACCACGGGTGCGATGCCGTGGTGGACCGCGTGCCGGAACCCGTCCTCCAGCGGGATGCCGAGCCAGTCGCTCAGCCGCTCGAACGACGCGATGCGTCCGTCCGGTCCGCCGATGAGGTCCTCGAACCGCAGGGTGAGGCTGTCGGTGCGGGTGCGCTCGAGATCGTCCAGGATCGCCTGATGGCTGCTGCGCCACTGGAAGGCGCACACCCGGGGCAGCGGCGCGTCGGTGTACTGCTGCCACCCCGGCGGCAGGTCGAACTTCCACCACCAGCGGTTGTCCGGACATCGTTCGACGTAGTCGGCGATGGCCAGGGGCACGGTCATCCGCTGGGCGTGGAAACCGTTGTGCAGCCAGCCGTCGTACATGCCGTTCACCGCGGCGGCCGGGTTGCGCGTCAGGTGCAGGACGCGCAGCCGGGCTTGGGGGAACAGCGCGCGCAGGAAATCCAGCCGGTAGGCGTTGCTGGGCGTCTTGATCACGAGTGTCTTGTCGCGCAGGTCGGCCGGCTCCGCCCGGCGCCAGGGCCGGGCCAGCACGAAGGGGGGTTCCTCGACGAGGAGCCGGCCGGGCGCGCGGGGCGAGGGCGTGCCGAACGCCTCGTGGCGCAGCACGTCCCGTGGCAGGTCGTAGTACCAGGGAGAGACCGGCACGCCTTGCCGGTGCAGGTCGCGCAGCACGGTCATGGTGACCGCCGCGGGATCCCACGGGGGGATGCCCGGCGGCATGTGACGCACCCGTTCGGCCACGGTGAGCGGGTTGAACGACAGCTCCGGCCACTGCACGGCGAACCGCCACGCCACGTCGAGGGAGAACTGCTCCGGGTCGGGCAGGTCGGCCACCGTGCCGATGTCCCGCGCCAGCTCCTCGTCCAGCAGTTCCCGCGCGGCGGGCGTGAGCGCCGCCGCGTGGGACGCGTCGAGCAGGTCCGAGCCGCTGCCGCTGTCGGGGAAACCCAGCCCGGCCAGCCGCAGGAACGGATTGATCTCCGCCTGGAGGTGGACGAGTGCCCGTGAGGCACGCAGGGTCTCGGTGACCATGCTGGACCCTCCGCGCGAGCTGGAGGCGACCACCAGGACGGAGCGGACCTGCGTGGAGAACCGCCGCACGTCGCTGTGGCGCAGGGCGCGCAGCTCCGCAAGCCGCTCGTGCAGTCTGTGGAGCGTGTCGGACACATCGGTGGCGTGCGCGGGCAGGGTCATACGGGTTTCACCACGGCTTCCTGAGCGAGTAGACACACCAACGCCACTGGTCGCGGATGGAGCCGTCGGGCTGGATCTCGAACGGATGCACCTCGCGGACCTCGCGCGGCGCCTCGTAGAACAGCCTCCGGATCTCCTGGCGGTGCGCGGGCGTCGTCTCGTGGGTGTCGATCCACTGGTCGATGGACTCCCACAGCAGGTACTCCGTCATCCGCACGTCGACGAAGCCCGCGTCGACCAGCAGGGAACGGAACTCCGCCTCGCGGAACATCTGGTACAGCAGGGGCTGCTTCTTCTTGAACACGCGGTACATCCAGAAGGCGTCCTCGTCGGCGAACGGGACGATCTGGCCGACGATGAACTGCCCGCCGGGCCGCAGCACGCGGAAGATCTCCGACACCGGGCGCTCGGGCTGGGGCAGCAGGTGCAGCACCTCGCGGGTGACCACGAGATCGAAGGACGCCTCGGGATAGGGCAGGTCGTAGACGGTGCCCTGGTCCACGCGGTCCAGCCGGGTCGAGGCCAGCGCGACCATCTCCGGGGTGAGGTCCAGGCCGATCATCTCCCCGACCCTGCCCTTGAACGAGGCACCGACGACGCCGCTGCCGCAGCAGACGTCGAGCATGCGGGCGTCCGCCGGCACGTCGCACATCTCGGCGTGCTTGGCGAGCAGTTCCTCGTCGGTCAGCCAGGTGCACGAGTCGTGCCAGTTCTTCGACCGGATGCCGAACTGCCGCTGGTAGACGCCGTAGTCGATGTCCAGCTCGCGCCGCTGGTGGCGGGCGGTGCGGCTGGCGAGGCGGGCGGCGAGCCGGGCCCGTGTGGCGTCCAGGGCGCGGGCCACCACGCGGTGGCCGAAGCCCTCGTCCGCCTCCATGATCCGGGTGAATCCGGCATCCACGACGTCCTGGACGAGTTTGCTGACCTCGGGGTTCTGCAGCCGTTTCTTGGTCTGTCCGTCGAACTTGGGGCTGACCATCCGCAGGGAGACCACCGCGGTGAGCCCTTCGAGGATGTCGACCGTGGTGATCCGCTCGCCGGTGCGGGTGTCCAGCAGGTGGTGGGCCGTGGCGTACCGGTTGATCACCGCGGCGAGGGCGGCCCGGATGCCGTCCACGTGGGCGCCGCCCTGGTCGGTGCGGACCCCGTTGACGAAGCTGCGCAGTTCCTCGGTGTAGCCCTCGGTCCACTGGAAGGCGAGGTCGAACGAGACCGTCTCGCCGGTGTGGGACACCACCACCGGCTCGGGGTGGACGGCGAGGGCGTCGGTGTTGAGGTGGGCGAGGAAGGCCCGTACCCCGCCGTCGAAGCTGTACTCGGCCACCGTGCCGCTGCGCTCGTCCACCAGCCGGGCGGTGAGCCCGCTGTGCAGGAACGCGATCTCCTGGAGCCGCTCGCCGATGATCCGCGCGGAGAAGTCACAGGTGTCGAAGATCTCCGGATCGGGGCGGAAGGTGATGGTGGTGCCCCGGCGCTCCGTGGTGCCGACGTCGGTCAGTTCGGTGCGCGCCTCGCCCCGGACGTACTCCTGGGTGTGGTGGACCCCGTCGCGGCGGATGTCCACGCGCAGCGAGCGGGCCAGGGCATTGACGCAGGACAGACCGACGCCGTGCAGACCGGCGGAGTGGACGTAGGAGCTGCCGCCGAACTTTCCGCCGGCGTGCAGCGTGGTGAGCACCACCTCGCAGGCGGGCCGGCCGGTGTCCGGGTGGGGGTCGACCGGGATGCCCCGGCCGTCGTCCTCGACGGCGCAGGAGCCGTCCGCGCGCAGCGTCACCGACAGCGCACGGCAGTGGCCGGCCTCGTACTCGTCCACGGCGTTGTCGAGCAGTTCGTACACCAGGTGGTGCAGACCGTCCGCGTCGGTGGAGCCGATGTACATGGAGGGGTTGCGGCGTACGGCCTGCAGGCCGGAGAACACCACGATGGCGGAGGCGTCGTACTGCAGGTCCGCCGCCGGCGGGGCGGCGGCGAGAAGGTCGTCAGTCATCGGTCGCTCCGTGGGGCGTCGGAAGGGGGGCCGTGCCCGAGGTACCCGTCAGATTCGTCAGCGCCATGTCGAACCGGGCGGTGTGCCGCTTCTTCAGCGCGGTCAGGGTGGTGAGCCAGCTGGCCACGTCGGCGTGGCCCTCCGCGTGGGCGGAGGTGGCCAGCCTCGGATACAGCTCGCCGGCGTCCTGGAGCGCGCCGACCACCGCGGAGGCCACGTTCAGCGGCGTGTCCCCGATGTCGCTCCGTTGGCCGGGGGCGGTGGCGTCGCGGAGCACGTCCAGATGGCCGTGGACGACGCAGCGGGTGCTCTCGGCCAGCTCCGTGAAGAGCTGGCCGATCTCGGTGTGGCCCTCGACCTCGGCGATCTGGGCGAAGTAGGTGTATCGCAGGGCGGCCGTCGCCTCCGCCGCGATGGCCGACCGGAGGTCGGCGGCGAGACCGTCACTCAGATGCGCCATGGATCTCCGTACCTTGTCGGGCGGCCCGGGGGCCGGATGTGGTCCGTGTGGTTCATGTGGTTCATGTGGTCCGTGCGTTTTCCTGTGAGGCCCCCGGTGTGGTCCCCGCACGGCGGCGTTCCCGTTCTCCCGGATGCCGGGAGCGACGGGTACGGCGCCGCGGGGCCGCAGCCGGGGGACGGCCGCGGAACATACCGGTCGGATCGCCGGCCCCGCCCCCGTCACGCGCGGGAGTGCGAGGACCGGGCCGCACCGTGTGGAAGGGCAGCGGCAGGCGGGACGTGCGCACGACGCCCTAGGACGCCGCCGGGGCGGGCGGTTTGGTCCCGGCCGCCAGGATGAACAGCATGTGGTCGACGAACCGGCCGTCGGCCTCGCGGACGGCGTGCAGGGCACGGAACCCGGCCGAGGCCCCTCGGTAGACCGCGCGGATCGCCTCCCGGCGCTCCTCCTCGATGGCGCCGTTGTCCGACCAGACGTCGACGTCCTCCACGGACACGTACGAACGGGTCTCCTGCCGGTCGCAGCCCGCTTTGCGGAGCAGATCGCCCAGGTCGGCGGGGAGGAAGAAGTGCCTGCGCACGGGGTTGCGCAGCCGCAGGATCTCGAAGTACTCGTCGCGGTCCCGCTCGTCGTACGCGCACAGGTTGATGATCACGACGCGGCCGCCGGGCCGCACCACCCGGACCATCTCCTCCACCGCCGCGGGCAGGTCCATGAACTGCACGCCCTGGCGGCACACGACCAGGTCGAACTCGTCGTCCTCGAAGGGCAGGTTCTCGGCCGGTGCCACGACCAGCCGGCTGAGGTGCGGTTTTGCCTGGTCGGCCATCTCCTCGGTGACGTCGACCCCGACCACCTCGGCGACCCGCCCGGTGAAGAGGCGGGACACCAGTCCGGTGCCGCAGGCCACGTCGAGCACCCGGTCCTCCGGCCGGGGCGCGGTCATGTCCAGCAGGACGTCGCCTAGTTCACTGTCGGTGCACCAGGAACTCGACCGGTCGTAGGTGGCGGCCCGCAGGGCGAAGTGGTGGGTGACATCGTGCCGGCTGATCGTCAACGCGACTCCAAGCGGTCGACTCGTGGTGGCTCTCCCCGTGCACGGTCGAGGCGGGGGCAGAACCGGGGAGGGGCAGGCGCGGGCCGGTCTCAGAGCGGTTCGCGCCGCGCGGCGGGGGCGGTGCGGTGCACGGGTGCCCGGAGCCCGCCGCGCATCCGGGCCTTCACCCGCAGCCACCGGACGTAGGCGTCCCGGCGGAGCCGGGCGCGGTGGTTGCCGTCCTCGCGCATCGAGCGGTACTCGATGCCGGCGCGCAGCCACGCCGAACGCAGCGCGAGCTCCGTCCGACCCGGATCGGGGACGGCAGCGGCCCGCGCGTCGACGGGATAGCCGAGCGACTGTTTCACCGGTCCGGTCGCCTTGTCCACCCACAGGCGTTCGCGGGTGCTCAGACCGCGCCGGCCGGCTCCGATCCGGTCGGTGGTGACCGGTTGGCCCGCTCTGCGCCACGCGTCGGCGAGAGCGGCCGTCTGCCGTGCGGCGGCGGACGTGTGGTGCCGCAGCATGTCCGGCTCCGGTTTCTCCCCGAGGAAGTCGCAGAGCCTGCCGATCTCCTCCTGCGGACGCGAGACCAGGTCCTCGTAGCGCAGCAGGTGCACCACGCCCGGACCGTGGGCGTCGAGCGCGGCGCGCGCCGTCTCCTGCTGCGCGCGCCACAGTTGGGCCATCCGGTACGGGTGGCTTGGCCCGAAGACCGCGTGCTTCGCCGAGGAGGCGACGTCGCACGGGTCCCGGACCAGCCAGACGAACCGGGCGTCGGGGAAGACCTCCAGCACGTCCGCGACATGGGCGACCATGAACGTGCTCTTGCATCCCCAGCGCGCCTTGCCCGTGGCGGCCCTGTGCTGCTCGTAGATCGCCGCGACGATCCCGAACAGCCCTGGCCCGGCCGGCTCGGCGACGATCCGGCCGGCACGGACCGGGTGCGGCCACGGGTGGATGTGCCGGTGCAGCAGGCCGAGGGCGTCACCCACGGCCCGCGCACGGTTGTGTGCCCCTGCCAGGTCCCCGTAGGAACCGGCGAGTGGAGCGAGGTACCTCATGAAGTGCGGCGGGTGCGGAACGGTGATCCGTGAGTGCGACTCCAGGATGAGCCGCAGCAGGTTCGATCCGGACCGCTCGGTGCCGATGATCAGGACGGGGCTCTCGGCTCCGGGTGCCGTCATGCCTCACCGACGGTGGTCAGCTTCTCCATCCGCTTGGCACCGCACTCCATCAGGCTGCTGCCCGCCGCCGCGACCTCCGGGTCGGCGCACTTGTCGAGGGTGAACCGGTCTGATCCGGGGGCCAGCGGGCCGGCCGCGGAGCTGAACTCGCTCCGCCACTTCGTGCCGGCGTAGTCGGTGGAGCGCGCCTGACCGTCGTCGGGCTGCGGGTGGAAGTACTGGAAGCCCTCGGGGAAGTGGCGGAACTCCATGACCGGGCCGGGCTGGTAGGCGTCGTAGATGCGCTTGTACGCGTCCCGGCAGACCTGCTCCGGCAGACCGCTGACGTTGAGGAACTCGTCCTCGTGCAGGGCCTGTTCGACGGAGAGCCAGTTGAGGTGGTCGATCTCGGAGCGGATCAGGCCCGAGCCGATCGCCTGCTTGTAGACGGTGGTGCCGGGCATGGCCGAGAGGTACTTCACACGTGTCACGTGGTTGTAGGTCTCGGCGAACTCGACCATGTGGTTGAGCGATTCCTCGCTCTCGTTGGGCAGGCCCACGATGAGCAGGGAGCCGAACCGCACCCCGGCGTCGAACGTGGTGCGCATCGCCCGCACGGTCAGGTTCTCGCTGCTGCCCTTGCGCGCCTCGCGCAGCACGTCGGTGCCGAGCGACTCCACACCGTAGAGGATGATGTCGCAGCCGGAGTCGCGCATGGCATTGATCCTGGGGACGTCCATGTCGGCGCAGCGGGTCAGGCAGGTCCAGCGGATGTCGTGGTCCTTGATGACGTCGCAGATCTCGAGGGTCTGTTTGCGGTGCGAGCTGAACGTCAGGTCGACGAAGAAGCAGAAGTCGATCCCGTACTGGCTCTTGAGCCAGTCCATGTCCCGGTCCATCTTCTCCGGTGACTTCGCCCTGACCTGGGGAGTCGTGCGGTAGCAGAAGGAGCAGTCCATCTTGCAGCCGCGGCTGTAGGAGGAGATGATCTGCGGCTGCATGCCCATCGGGCTGTGGTACTGGGGCCACAGGTCGAGCCGCATCCTCGGCAGCGCGTCGAGGTCCATCATCTGGCCCCGCGGCCGGGTGCGCTTCGGCTCGCCCTCCGGGGTGCGGTAGCAGATGCCGCGGATGTTGGGCAGATCGCGGGACCACTTGCCGGCGGTGTAGCTCTCCATCAGTTCCAGGATGGTGAGTTCGCCCTCGCTGATGACGACGACGTCCGCGTCGGTGTTCTTCATGAACACGTGCGGCACGGAGGTGGCGAGCGAGCCGCCGACGATGATGGGCATGTCCGGCGCCGACTCCCGCACCTTCGCCATCAGTTCGCGGCAGAAGGGGAAGTTGTCCTCGAAGGTGCACACCCCCAGTACATCGGTGTCGCCGATGATCTGGTCGTACGCCGTCTTGAGCGGGTCGAGGTCGTACCGGACGTCGATGATCTTCACCGGGTAGCCGGCGTTGAACAGCACCGTGGAGATGTAGCTGGCGCCCTCGTAGGGCGAGGTGAGGAAGAATTCCCAGCCGCGCGGCATGGTGAAGGGTGACGGGCCTACGACGAGCGTGAAGCGCGGCTTCGACGGATCGGTCGGGACCGGCTCCGCGTCCTGTTCCCGCATCTGGTTCATGAAGTGGTGGTCAACCAGTTCATCGGCATTCGCGTACAGTTCAAGAGCAAGGGATTTGGGCGCCACAGGACACTCCTTCTTCGGCAGGCTTTCCTTGCGTGTTCAACCGCTGATCTGCCGGTCACCGCCGTGTGCGACGGTGTGCGATTGCGCCGCGAACTCATGCCAGAACTTGGCATACTCGTTCGCGAGATCAGCGATGATCTCGGAACAGTGCTGAGGGACGCCATCGACGAGCCTGTCCCAGGTTTGCACGACGTGAGCCTGCGCGTCGAGCAGCCTCAGCAAGGTACGACCGGTCTCCGTCGAACGCAGGGACGGGTCCTTGAGCAACCGGTGCACGAGAACGGCCGGGTTGCGGGCCCGATCGCGCAGCACACCGGGAGAGACGGGGCGGGCAGGCAACTGCTGCACGTTCGTTTCGGTGCGGCCGCGTGCCCGGGCTCCGGCACCCCGCCGCTCCCGGTCGGGCACCGGGTCGCGTCCCGAGGCCAGCCGTTCGCGCACGTCGTGAGCGGTGCCGACGGAGATGCCGGCTTCCTTGGCGACGGCCCGCAGCGGAATACCGGGGTTGGCGGCGATCAGCCGGCCGGCCCGCTCCCGCCCGGCCGCGGCGCTGATCGGGCGCACCCGGCCGTCCTGGCCGACGCGGGTGTTCAAGGGGGGAGTGTCCGCGGTCGAACGCCGGCGGATGGCGGCGACGGTCTTCGGCGACAGGCCGCTGACCCGTGCGACGGCCCGGTCCGACCAGTGCGGATGGGAGATGACGATGCGGGTGGCCGCCGCAGTCCGGTCCGACAGGGTCAGCGGCAGTCCGTGTACCGCGTTGCTCCGCACGGCGAGGACGAAGGCGTCGGCTTCCGATCCGTCGAAGAACCGGACGGCGATCTCCGACTGCCCTCGCAGCAGGGCGACCCGCAGCCGGTGCATTCCGTCGATCACCCGCAGGGTGGGCCGGTGGACGAGGATGGGAGGCAACACGGTTTCGGACGCGAGGAGAAGCTGGGTATGTTGGAGGTCTTCCCCTTCGAGGCGAGGGCAATCCTCAATGGATAACGAATCGACCGGAACCATGTGCGTCGGTTCGTCCAGTACATCGAGTTGAATTTCTGCCTCGGACGACAACGGACCTCCACTCGCGCAGCACTTGTGGACTATTCAGTTGGCGGGGGCATAGCGGAACATCCCCTTCATCAGGCAGGGTACGAGGCGCCCATCAATATCTGATCAATGGCCGATCAGTAGCGAGCGGAAGGGTAGTAAATGCGGAATGTCCTGTTCGTCTCCCTGGATACCGTCCGGGCCGATGTCGCCTACTCGGGCAAGATGCCGGGCGTGGAGTCGCTCAGGCGCCGCGGAGTCACTTTCCGTCAGGCGGTCTCGTCGGCGCCGTTCACCCCGGCCAGCCATGCGAGCGTATTCACCGGGCTGCAGCCCGCCCGGCACGGCATCCGCCACCTCCTGCGCGAGCAGCTCGCCCCGGAGGCGACCACGCTGGCCGAGCGGCTGAAGTCCGCCGGCTACGCCACGGGGGCGGTGGTCTCCTGTCCGGGGCTGAACAAGTGGTACGGAATGGACCGCGGGTTCGACCACTACGACGACGAGATCCCGCGCCTGCCCGACGGGAGCGACCCGCTGACGACCCCGGACGTCAAGAAGCGCGGGCTGGCCCTGAAACGCGCGCCGCTGGTGGTGGAGCGCGCCCTGGAGTGGCTGCGGCATCAGGACGGGCCGTTCTTCCTCTTCGCCCACTTCTTCGACGCCCACTGGCCGTACGAGCCCCCCGAGGACTTCTGTCCCGAGGCGGCCAACCCCTACGAGGGCGAGGTGGCCTACAGCGACCACTACCTCCAGGTCCTGCTGCGGGGCATGGAGGAGATGGGGCACGCTCCGGCGGACACCCTGATCGTGTGCTTCTCCGACCACGGCGAGGACCTGGCGGGGTGGTACCCGAACGACCACGCGGGTGCCCTGGGCCACCCGTACGAGGAGGGCCACGGCTGTCTGCTGTTCGACGCCACCCAGCACGTGCCGCTCGTCGTCGGCGGACCGGGGCTGCCGGCCGGCGTCGAGGTCGACGCCCAGGTACGGCTGGTGGACATCGCGCCGACCGTGCTGGACCTGCTGGGCATGGACGCGGGCGACGTCGACGGTCTGTCGCTCACCGAGTTCTTCCGCCGCGGGACGGACGGCGCCTCCCGGCCCGCGTACTGCGAGACCTACTATCCGGAGGAACGCCGGGCGGACGGGCAGTACCCCGACCTGGCTCCGCTGGCCGCGGTCCGGCTCCAGGACGACTCCTCCGGCAGCCGCAAGAAGGTGATCTGGGCGATCGGCGCGGACCCGGTCGAGCTGTACGACCTGCGGTCCGACCCGAACGAACAGCGCGGGCAGACCGTGTCCTCCGCGGTGGTCCCGAAGCCCTGACCGCGACGGGCAACCGCGTTCGACCTTGCCCGGGGCGTGGAGCAGGCCGTCCACGCCCCGGGCAAGGTCCTCCCGGACCTCGCGCCGGCGGTCGCGTCCGGCGGGGGCCACCTCGCCGGCATCGCCACACTGCGGGTGAGAAGGCACTGGCCGCCATCCGCGTCGCACGTCCCGAAGTCCGCAGGCGGGTCCGGATGCCGGCCTGCGACCGGGCTCCGGACTCCGGGGGGGGCGGGTGACCGTGGATCCGGACGGAGTGCCGGCCCTCGCCCACCCGGACAAGCAGGATGCCGCCCCGGCCCTACGGAAGACCCACGGTCACCGCCCTCCCTGACGGGCTTCGTCGACCACCGTCCGGACGACACCGGGGGTCGGCAGACCCTCATCCGGCGTGATTCCGCGGACGGCACCCACGAGGCGGCACCCACGAGTTCACGGTCCGGCCCGCCCGGCGCGGACGCCGGCTGCCCTGCCCGGTCGGCCTCGGTCGGCCTCGGTCGGCCTCGGTCGGCCTCGGTCGGCCTCGGTCGGCAGGATGATCACCGAGGCCGTTCACCAGCGTGTCCCGAAGATCCCCGCGTCGGCCTGGGCTCCCGCGGCCGAGCCGGACGGCGGAGCGGGGGACGGGACCCGGGCCTGCCCGCCCTCGGCCACCGACAGCGAACCGGGGCCCCGACTCCGCCGGCGGCCCGTCACGGAAGATCGGGGTTCAAGTGAGGAATCTCCTCGTCCGAACGCCCGGATTTCCATGCGGCGGACTTACGTAAAATGTTTCCCATACCTTCAACGGGCCCTCGGGCGATGTGGCCGAAAAGGCTTGCCAGGATTCGTGAACTGGGACGATGGTGGTGGGCGAAGCACTGTTCCCGACCCTTCGGACTCCCGTCAGCAGACCAGCGTGGAGGTGTTTTCCTCGTGACCGGCAGCAACTCGACGGCCCCATCACTTCCTTTTCATCGAGACCATTCCCCGCTCGATCCGCCCTCCATATACGCCGATTGGCGGGCCGAAGGCCCGATTCGCTCCGTCGCTCTGGCCAATGGAGAGACGGCGTGGCTGGTGACCCGCTACGAAGAAATGCGCGCGGTGCTCGGTGACACCCGTATGAGTTCCGACATCACGAAAAAGGGATTTCCCTCGCCCCGCCCCGAGGAGCCGAAGCAGAGCCTCGGCAACTTCACCCAGATGGATCCCCCGCAGTACGGCGCGGTGCGCCGGACGCTGACCAGGACCTTCATGGTCAAGAACATCGAGCGCATGCGCCCGCGCATCGTCGAGCTGACGCACGAGCTGCTCGACGGACTGGAGCGCCGGCCCCGTCCGGCCGATCTGCACGCCCACTTCGCCCGTCCGCTCCCCTCCCACCTGATCTGCGAGGTCCTCGGCATACCGCACGCCGACCGCGACCTCTTCCAGGCCAACTCCGCCACCATCGGCGACATGCGCCTGAGCGAGGGCCAGGCGTACTCCGCGCGCACCGACATCGCCGAATACCTGATGCAGTTCGTCGAGGAGAAGGAGCGCAACCCCGGTGACGACATGCTCAGCGATCTGGTCGTCAACCGCCTGCGCACAGGAGAGCTGACCAAGGAGGAGATCGCCGGCATGGCGGCCCTGCTGGTCATCAACGGGCACGAGAGCAGTGCCAGCATGATCGGCCTGAGCGTGATCACCCTGCTGCGTCACCCCGACCAGCTGCACCGGTTCGTGACGGAACCCGAGGTCGTCCCCGCGGCGATCGAGGAGCTGCTGCGCTACCTGTCGATCGTGCACGTCGGACTGCGCAGGGTGGCCACGGCCGACGTGGAGATCGGGGACGTCACCGTCCGGGAGGGGGACGGCCTGATCCTCCCGATCCACGTGGCCAACCGGGACCCCGGCGCCTTCGACGCACCGGACGAGCTGGACATCGGCCGGGAATCCCGCAACCACCTGGCCTTCGGACACGGCCTGCACAAGTGCATCGCCCAGTATCTGGCCCGCGTCGAACTGCAGATCGCGCTGCCGGCGCTCTTCCAGCGTTTCCCCGGACTGCGCCTGGCCGTTCCTCTGGAGGAGGTCTCCTTCCGTGAGGAAAACGTTGTCTACTCGGTGAACGCCCTGCCCGTCACATGGTGACGGGGTGAGCCGCCCGCTGGCGTCGGACCACGCCACGCGCGACCGACCACGACCGGGAGGAACACGGTGAGGATCGAGATCGACGAGGAGAGGTGCTGTGGCGGCGGGCAGTGCGTCGAGGCCGCTCCGGAGGTGTTCGACCAGCGGGACGATGACGGTCTGGTGCTGCTGCTCGACGCCGTGCCGCCGCCGTCGCAGCACGCCGCGGTACGGACGGCCGCGCACCTCTGCCCGACCGCGGTGATCCGGCTGATCGAGGACGACCGGCGCCCGGACGACCCACGGGAGTCCACGGCCCCACCCGTGCGCCCGCCGGACCGGCCCTGAGCCACGCACACGCGCCCCTCGCCGTCTCTTTCGCGCCGTGTGCTTCCCGAGCAACGGACAAGAGGGAAACAGATCCATGGTGACGGAACCACGCAGACCTTCGGAGGCCGGCGTTGAAGGCTGCTGAAAGCATCGAAGTCCCGGCGAAGAGCCCCGCGGGCACGGACCGAACCGTCTCCCGCCGGGTTCTCCTGGCCAGCACCATCGGCAGTGCCATCGAGTGGTACGACTTCTATCTCTATTCGACGGCTGCGGCCCTGGTGCTCGGGCCGTTGTTCTTCCCCAACCAATCACCCACGGCGGGTGTACTGGCCTCGTTCGCCACCTATGCCGCCGGATTCGTCGCCCGCCCGCTGGGCGGCATCGTCTTCGGGCATTTCGGGGACCGGATCGGCCGCAAGTCCATGCTGGTCCTGACCCTGCTCATCATGGGGACGGCCACGTTCCTCGTGGGCGTCCTGCCGACGTACGAACAGGCCGGCATCCTGGCCCCCGTCCTCCTGGTGCTGCTGCGGGTGGTGCAGGGCATCGGCCTCGGCGGCGAGTGGGGCGGCGGCGTGCTCATGAGCGGCGAGCACGCGCCCCTCCACCGCCGCGGTCTGTTCACCAGTTTCCCCGCGAGCGGTTTCCCCCTCGGACTGTTCGGCAGCACCGTGGTGTTCCAGCTGGTCTCCCAACTGCCGGAGGACCAGATGATGGCCTGGGGCTGGCGGTTGCCGTTCCTCGCCTCCGTCCTCCTGGTGGTGGTGGGCGTGTTCGTCCGGCTCAAGGTGGCGGAGTCGCCGGAGTTCGTGCGCGTCCAGCAGGCCGGGGAGCAGCGCAGGGTGCCGCTGGCCGGTGTGCTGCGGCAGGGCTGGACGCCCGTGCTGCGTGGCGCGTTCGCCTCCCTCGGACTGGCCATGACCGTCAGCATCTACTCGGTCTACCTGCTGTCCTACGCCTCCTCGGGCCCGCGTCAGGGGCACGGCACCGACGTGCTCAACGGACTGCTGATCGGCGCGCTCACGGAGGCGGTGCTGCTCCCGGTCGCCGGTCTGCTGTCCGACCGTCTGGGACGCCGTCCCCTCCTCCTCTTCGGATACGCGGTGTGCGGGCTGGTGGGTCTTGTGGCGCCGCACTGGCTGACCTCGGGCAACCAGACGCTGATCGTCCTGACCTTCGTCCTGGCCATGGGCATCGGACACGCCGCGATCTACGGGGCCATCTCGGCGCTCCTGATCGACATGTTCCCGCCCGAACACCGCTACTCCGCGCTCGCGGTGACCTACCAACTCGGCGCGACGATAGCCAGTTTCGGGCCGCTCGTGGCCGTCGCCCTCGCGGGCTCGGCACACACGGCCGTGCCGGGCATCCGGCTGCTGTGGGGGTGCCTGGCGGCGGCCGCCCTCGCGGTGGCCTTCGGCCGGATCCCACGGCCCGGTGAGGTCTCGGCCCGGTCGGCGGAGTAACCGCGGCTTCCGGCGGACGCCACGAGAAGGCTCCGCCGTCGGCCGGGAACCCGCGGGGTGGCCGGCTCGGTTCCCCGGTTCCGCGGCCTCCCGGCCGAGGGGGCCGGAAAAGACCGGACAAGCGGTAGGGGTCGCGGCCCCCATGGTAGAAAAAAGTCACTTCCCACAGGGCACGTCGCTCCCGCACAAAAACGCTTGAATGACATACGTGGAGGGAATATCCGTGACGCGCACATCCTGTTTTCCCGCAGCCGCACGAGGTACCGTTCTTCGTACGCGCAGCGCATTCGCCGTCGGCGACGGGGCTCCCCAGGAAGAAGACGACTCGTGGAACAGCACGGGCTCCTGAGCACCCGGCCCGTTCGCTCCGGTGAAGTGGCCCCGGCTCGCCGCACCTGACCGTCGGACGTCCCGGGATCAGGGTGTGGTTTCCGGCAGCAGGGCCTCGAAGAGCTCCTTGGCCTCGGCTGCCTCCGGCAGGCCGAGACCTGCGAGGAGCGTCCACGCATGTTTCAGGTGGTGCCGGGCGGAGGCTGTCTGTCCGAGACCGGACCGCACGCGCCCCAGCACCATGAGGGCGCGTGCGTGGTCGCGGACGGAGCCGATCCCGCTGCACAGGTCGACCGCCCTCGCTGCGTGCTCCGCCGCCTCCTCCGTGCGACCGACCGCCCGGAGCGTCTCGGCCAGTTGATAGAGCGTGTACGCCTCCCGATCCCGCGCGTCGAAGGCACGGCAGATCTCCAGACATTCGGTGTACCGCGCCAACGCCTCGTCGTACCGCTGCTGTTCGTGCATGGCCAGGCCCAGCACGTACAGCGCGTAGGCCTCACCGGCGTGGTCCGCGAGACCACGCAGCAGGGTGAGCGCCGTCGCGCAGGCGGAGACCGCCTCGTCCGCACGGCCGCTGCGCAGCCGCGCCAGCGCCGCGTTGACGGTGGTGTTCGCCTCGCCGGACCGGTGGCCCAGTTCACGGGCGAGGGCTATGGCCTCGTCGTAGTACGTGACGGCCTCGTCGTAGCGGTGCGCGTACTGCACGGCGAGGCCGAGGTCGTTGAGCGCCTGACGCAGGATGACGGTGTCGTGGGCCTGCCGGGCCGCCGCCGTCGCGGCTGTGGCGTGCCGCTCCGCCTCGGCCGGGGAACCGGCCTGCAGCGCCAGCGTGCTCAGCAACTGCTGCGCCCGGCCGGTGGTGCGCGGGTCGCCGACCTGTTCGGCCCTGCGCAGCAGCGCGCGGACGGCCGTCAGGAGGTGCCCGCCGCGCACGGACCGGTGGAACGGGCTGACGGCGATGAGCAGGTCGACGGCGAGGCGGAGCAACTCGGTTCGCCGCGGCGTGTGCCGGTCGGCCACACAGAGCGCGAGCGCCGCGATGTTGCCCATCTCCTCGGTGCTCCAGGCCTGTGCCGCGTGCACGTCCGGGAAACGCAGGCCGTTCGTGGGCAGCGGGCCGAGCACCTGAGCCAGGGTGTCGCCCGGCACCATGTGGCCGAAGGCGTTGCACGCCGTGGCCGACAGGAACATCAGCAGCCGACGCAGCGCGTCGTCGCCCGCCTCGGCATCCTGCGCCCGCTGCCGGGCGAAGATGCCGAGCAGGTCCTGGTAGCGGTACCGGCCGGGCCGGGGCGACTCCATCATGGCCGCGTCGACCAGCGACTCCAGCAGTTCCTCCGTCGCGGCCTCTTCCAGTCCCAGCATCGCGGCGGCCGCCGGCACCCCCGTCTCGGGCATCCGCGCCATCGCCAACAGGCCGAAGACCCGCGCCTGTTCGGCCGTGAGTTGCCGGTGACTCATCTCGAACACCGCACTGACATCGATGTCTCCGACGTGCAGTTCCGCGATCCGGGACTCCGTCTCGCGCAGACGGGCGGAGAGCGTGGCGATGGACCACAGGGGTCGGGCGGCCAGTCGGGCGGCGACGATCCGGACGGCCAACGGCAGGTAGGCGCAGGCCTTGACGAGCTTCTGGGCCTGCGCCCACTCCGCCGTCAGGCGCGACTGCCCGATCACCGCACCGAGCAGGTCGAGTGCCTCGCCGGGGGAAAAGGCCTTCAGCCCGAACTGATAGGTCAGGGGCGCTCCGAACAGGGACCGCCGGCTGGTCACGATGACTCCGCAGTCGCCCGGACCGGGCAGCAGGTCCTGGACATGGGCCGTGTCACGCGCGTTGTCCAGCACCAGGAGCACCCGCCGTTCGGAGAGCACGGACCGGAACAGCTTGCGACGTTCGTCGAGCGTGTCGGGGACCCTGTCGGCCGGAACACCGAGCGCGACGAGGAATCCGGCCAGCACCGCGGCAGGTTCGGCGGGGACGTCGTCGTTGCCGTGCAGGTTCACGACCAACTGGCCGTCCGGGTAGGCGTCACGGATGCGGTGCGCGACGTGGAACGCCAGGGCCGTCTTGCCGAGACCGCCCATGCCGTTGATCGCCACCGAGACCGCCGCCCCGCCGCGCGGCGCACTGAGCAGGTCGTACAGCTGGGCGACATCGAACACCCGTCCGGTGAAGTCCGGTAGGTCGGGAGGCAGTTGCGCGGGGACCGGCACCGCGGGACCGTCTCCCTCCCGGCACGCGAGGGCCGGGCCATGGCCGGTCTCCGGCGGCTCGTCCCCGCGCGGAAGGGCCGGACACGCCGCGCCGGACCGTCGCCCGGTGCGCCGGTCGGGGGGCGGATCCCCTTCCAGCAGCGTCGGATCGCTCTCCAGGATCCTGCGTTGCAGCGCCAGCAGGTCGGCCCCGGGGTCGATGCCCTGCTCCGTCACGAGCCTGCTTCTGAAGTCGCTGAACACGGCCAGGGCGTCCGCCTTCCTGCCCGCCGCGTACAGGGCCCGCATGAGCAGTCGGTGCGGACCCTCGTGCAGGGGGTGGGAGGCCGTCAGCTCGAACAGCGAGGGGATGATCATGTTGTGCTGTCCACCGGCGAGAGCGAGGTCGAACTGCTCCTCCTGGATGGCGTTGCGCAGTTCCTCGAGCCGCGCGCGATGCCGTTGGGCGAAGGGGCCGGGAACACCGACCAGCGGGTCGCCGCGCCACAGCTGCAGAGCCTGGTCCAGCAGCCCGACCGCCTTCTCCCGGTCGCCGGCGGCGCGGGCCCGGGTCGCCGTACGCAACAGCGACTCGGCGTGCCAGGTGTCCAGCGCCGTCTGGGGCACCTTCATCTGGTAGCCGTCCCCCACGGACACGATGATCAGTGGTCGCGTCAGGTCGGTCTCCAGCAGTCTGCGCAACTGCCAGACATAGGTCCGTACGGTCGTCACGGCGCGGGCCGGGGGCCTCTGCCCCCACAGGGCCTCGACGAGGGTGGCCATGGACACCGCGTGCCCGTGGCGCAGAAGTAATGTCGCGAGTATGGCTTGTTGTTGCGGTGGGCCCACGGGAATTTCGACGTCACCTCGATAGGCTCGAACCGCTCCCAGCAGGACGAAACGAATACCTTGCGCCATACTGCAGGCCTTCCTCATCCCCACTGCCGCGCCGGGCCCGTGCGGCGGAGATTCTCTCCAAATCGCCCAGCACGAAACGGCCGTTCGCGTGCCACCATCTGAAGGATAGGGCAAGGAACCGCACGGCCGAGCGAAATCCGGCTCCCGGCCGCCCCGGCCACAAACGGGGTCCGTACCGGCTTGAATGCGGGTCAATTCACCTTCGGCGGGTTCGAGATCCCGAACCGGCCCGATGAGGAGGCGACGCCCTGTGCCGGCGTCCGGGGCGGATGAATTCGGTTCGGCGCCGTCCCGGACGCCGGGACGTCACCCGCCGCCCCCCGGGGCGGCCGCGTGCGCCGTCACGGCCCCGCTCACCCGCAGGGCGTGCATGGTGATGCCGTCGGCGGCCAGGGCGTCGCCGATCTCCGCCTCCCCGAAGGAGGCCAGCCCCGCGTCGGTCAGGATCTGCAGGTCGGTCGAGTGCAACGGGAGGTCGCCGAGGCGCGCCTGCCGCACGGCACCCACGTTGTGCCCCTCGAAGCCGTCGGGGACCCGGTGGGTGCCGTGCGCGAGGAAGCCGAACATCAGCAGGTGGTAGCGGCCTTCGGCCCACTGCCCGGTGAACTCGTAGACGGCGAACGGCGAGCAGGACGCCACCCGGCAGCCCGTCTCCTCGTACGCCTCGCGCAGGGCCGCCTGTCCGGCGGACTCGCCGGGCTCGATGCCGCCCCCCGGCAGCAGCCAGTTGCCGGCGTAGGGGCCCTTGAGTTGGTGCACGAAGGTGACGGTGCCGTCCGGGCCGGGCAGCACCATGAGGGAGACGGGCAGGATGCGGGAGAAGCGGTCGGTCACGGTGTGGGGTGTCCTCAACTCGTCGTCAGTACTCGACGGGGCGTCCGCTCGGCGGGATGACCAGCGCGAGGCCCAGTCGCTCACCCTCGATTCTGCCCTTCCGGTAGTACGGTTCGCGGTGACTGACGAATCCGTGGGTGGCCAGGGCCTGCCCGACGTGACCGAGGTCGGGTCCGCACAGGACGAGCTTGCACCGCACGTCGAACCGCATCGCCTCGCGGACCAGTTCCAGGTCGGGGGCGTCGGTCTCGATCGACACGACGAACTCGCCGCGCGCCTCGACCGAGTAGCGCACCGACCGCACCGGCAACCCCTGTCCGGACAGGTGCGCGTACATCAGGTACTCGTTCTGGAAACTCATCAGGGTCAGTCCGGACTCGGCGCCCGCGACGATGCTCGGCCACGGCGCGTCGGGACGGGCGGCGACACCGGTGAGGTCGAGGACGAACCCTTCCCGCTGTTCCACGTAGTAGCCCTTGAACTCGCCGAACGGGCCCTCCGTCTCCCGCTCGTCGCGCACCAGACCGGTGAGGACGTGCGTGGCGTCGCCGGGGACCGGCGGTGCGCCGTGCACGGTGACGTCCTCGCGCAGCAGCCGTGAGGCGATCTGGTAGTCGTCGCCCTCGGCGGGGAGCCGGGAGGCCGCCACGACGGCGTGGACCGGGTTCGCGCCCAGGAACACCGACAGGGGCATGGGCCGGCCGGCCGCCGTCCACTCCCGGAGGTTGCGGTGGGCGTCGGTGCGCGGGTCGAGGAAGATCCGGGCCCGGCGCGGTGAGACCACCTGTACACAGTAGAAGCCGAGGTTGACGCCGGAGCCGTCCGGCCGGGTCGTCACCCCGATCCCGGCGGTGACGTACCGTCCGCCGTCGCCCGGACGGTGCTGCAGCACGGGAAGGTCGTCGAAGCCCTTCAGCTGCTCCAGCCCCGGCGGGGTGCCGTCCGCGGAGGTTCCTCCGCCGGTCGTGGTCCGTACCCGGTGCGGCGCCCCGGCCAGCCGGGCCGACATCTCCGTCAGATGGGCGCCCTCCTGCGCGCCCAGCGCCGCAAGCAGGACCGCCCGCGGATAGGGATGGCCGAGCACGCGGGTTCCGGGACGGTCCTCGATCCGGGTGAAGACGGTGGTGGGCCGCGCGCCGTGCCGCTCCTCCAGCTCGGCCAGGGTGCGGGCCACCTCCACCTCGGCGCTGAGCGGCCGGTCGCAGGTGTAGACGTCCACAGCCCCGTAGCAGGCGGGCAGTCCGGCCTCCGCCGGGGTGACGCGGGTCAGTCCGCTGTCGGTGAAGTCCGGCGGCGGCTGCCCGTTCACCCGGCCTCGCCCAGCGGGAAGGGCCGTACGCCCGGAGTGCGGCCCCAGCCCTGCTCCCAGGGGAAGACGACCCAGTCGTCGACGACCGCCGGACAGTAGTCCGGCACATGGCCGCAGCGGTGGTTGCGGACCAGGCTCGCGAACCGCACGTCGGCGGCGGCGACGCCCGCGGCCGACAGGTGGGAGCGGACCACGTCCCAGGTGGCGCCGGTGCCCACGATGTCGTCCACGACGAGGACGGGGCCCGTGAACACGGGCGCCGGCCCCTCCTGTTCCAGCAGCGGCGGACGCTTGGCCGCGTACTGGCTGTCGTCGCGGGTGCGGCGCACCCGCACCGTGTGCATCACCGGCACGTCGAGAGCGCAGGTGAGGTAGCTCGCTGCGAGCAGCCCGCCGCGCGCGACCCCGAGGACGGCGCCGGGCGTGAAGCCGTCGGCGCGGACCGCCTCGACGATGCGGTCGAGGACCTCCTTCAGGTCGTCCCAGCTCAGCTCGTAGGGCCCCTGCCGGGTCCACATGCCCGGCTGCTCGCCCGCCACGGCGGTGTCCCCCACCGCCTCAGGACTGTTCACTGTTCACCGCCTCGGCGACGTGGTCGATGTCGATGTGCTCGGTGCGGGCGCGCACGTGCGGGGTGTTCTCGACCTGGCCGGCCGGGGTGACCCGGACGAACCGGGCCCGGTCGCGGAAGTCGTCGAGCCCGGCGGCGCCGGAGTAGCTGAGCGCCGACTGCACGCCTCCGGTCAGCTGCCGCAGGGTCCGCGTCAGCGAGCCGGTGTGGGCGAAGGTGGCCTCCACGCCCTCCGGCACGTAGTCGTCCACCTCCTCGGCGGTGATCCGCTCGCCGGCGGCGCGCCGGAGCGTCAGTTCCATGCCGAGCGAGACGAACCCGCGGCTCGTCTTGAACACGCGGCCGTCGCGTTCCACGGGCAGCGCCTCGCTCTCCTCGGCCCCCGCGAGGAGACTGCCGAGCATGACCGCGCAGGCGCCGGCCGCCAGCGCCTTGGCGATGTCCCCGGCCTGCCGGATGCCGCCGTCGGCCACCACCCGCACCCCGTGCCGGGCGCCTTCGGCGGCGCAGTCCAGGATGGCGGTCAGCTGTGGCACGCCCGTGCCCGCCACCAGCCGGGTCGTGCACACGCCGCCCGGCCCGATGCCGACCTTGATCAGGTCGGCACCGGCGTCGGCGAGGTCCCGGGTGCCGGCCCCGGTGGCGACGTTCCCCGCCATCAGGCTCACCCGGGGGTGCGCCCGACGCAGTTCCGCGACGGCCTCGAGGACCTGGTCGCTGTGGCCGTGCGCCACGTCGACCACCAGCAGGTCGGCTCCCCCGGCCACCATCCGGTCCGCCCGCTCCCGCCAGTCCCCCGTGACCCCGACCGCGGCGCCCACCGCGAGCCGTCCCGCCGCGTCCAGCGAGGCCCCGGCCGCCCGCTGCTCGGCGGACGGCTCGTGGGTCTTGACCGCCCGGAGCTGGTCCGCCTGCTGGCCGACGGTCTGCATCCGGTGCAGGACGCCGATCCCGCCGTTGAGGGCCATGCCCGTGGCCATCCGGTCACCGGTGCACCACTGGGTGCTGGCCGACACGACGGGAACACGCAGCCGCAGGCCGGGCAGGAGTTCCGTGGTCAGGTCGGCATGCCGGCGGCTGCGCAGCGACGTGCGCTGCGGTACCAGCAGGACATCGTCGAAGCTGAGCCCGGTCGGGGGCTCCGTGGTGATGTGCATCTGGCGTCGCGGTCCTCTCTGCACCGGGTGCCCGGGTCAACGCGTCCCGGTGACGGATGGCGGCTGAAGTGCGAGGAACTCCGCCCGCACGGCCGGGTCGGCGAACGAGCCCCGCCAGGTGACCGTGGTCATCGTGGCCGGCGTACGGATGCCCCGCATGGCCATGCACATGTGCTCGCCCCGGCACAGCACCGCGACATCGGCGGAGGCGGTGAGCTTGGCCACGGTGTCGGCGATGTCGGCGGTCAGCCGTTCCTGCAACTGCAGGCGGTGGGCGTGCTGGTGGGCGATCCGGGCGAACTTGCTGAGTCCCAGGACCTGCCCCTGCGGGCGGTAGCCGACGGTCACCTTGCAGGAGAACGGCAGCAGATGGTGCTCGCACAGGGACCAGACCTCGATCCCCGAGACCGAGATGGTCTCGGCGCTGCTGGCGGATTCGAAGACGGTCTCCAGGGTGCCGGGCTCGTACCGGATGAACTCCCGCCACCAGCGTGCCCAGCGTGCGGGCGTGCCGAGCAGTCCCTCACGCTCCGGATCCTCGCCCAGTTCGAGCAGCAGTTCCCTGGCAATGCGCTCCAGGGGGTCCGGCTGCTGCCGGCCCGTGTCCGGTGGACGGAGCGGTGTCGATGCGTCGACGTCTTGGCTCATTCATACCCCCCGCTGGTTTCCCCACAGAGTCACGTGCAGCCTCCCGGTCAGATTCCATCGGCGGACGCCGACCGGATCCGCGAGGGCCCGCAGCCCTTCGGCGATCTCCTCCGGCGCGTGTCCGCGCGGCATGATCCAGATGTTCTCCAGTCCGTACGTACGGACCAGTCCTTCCACTTCGGCGAGGTCGTCGGGTCCGGAGCACACGAACTTGAAGCACGTACCGGCCAACGCGTTGAACGCGGTGAGCGGGCCGGGCACGATCCGTCTGTCCAGGGCGACCCCGGAGTGGGCGAGCTTGGGCGACACGTTGAACCGGACACCGGTGGCCGCCCACTCCGGTGCGGGGACGACGGTTCCGTTGGTCTCTATCTCCACATCGGTGCCGGCCGCGCGCAGCGCCCGGACGACGGGCAGCAGCCGCGTCTGCTGGCTCAGCGGTTCGCCGCCGGAGACGACCACGAGCCCGGTGCCGAAGGCGGTCAGCCGCCCGGTCACCTCCTCGACGGTCATCGGATGCAGTTCGTCGGCCGGCCGGTACGCCACTTTGGACTTCGAACTCCCCGTCCAGTCCCAGGTGTAGGGCGTATCACACCAGGTGCAGGTCAGGTTGCAGCCGCCGAGGCGCAGGAAGCAGCACGATCGGCCCGTGGAGGGACCCTCACCCTGAATGGACTAGGTGGGGCCGAAGATTTCGTTGACGACGAGCTTCGGCCTGTCCATGTGCCCCACCTCCTTGGACGTCGTTGGTCCGGTGACGCGTGAGATGCGGTCCGAGTCCCGGCCCGCGGTTCCCCGCAGGTCGTTGCGATTACGGGGTCGGCCGGTACGTGGCCCAGGTCTTCGGTGTCTCGGACACCCGCACCGCCGTCAGTTCCGGGAACTCGTCGCACCACTTCCCGTGGATCCACCGCGCGAGGTTCTCCGCGGAGGGGGGGAGGTCCTTCATGACGTCGTTGAGATGCCGGTGGTCCAGGACCTCGTCCATCCACTTCTTCATCACGTCCAGGTCCCGGTAGTCCCGTACGAATCCCGCACGGTTCACCTCGTCGTCCGCGCAGGAGAGTTCGACGACCACCACGTAGTTGTGTCCGTGCAGCCGGGTGCACACATGGTCGGGCGGCAGGTGTGCCAATTGGTGGCTGGCAGAGAAGTGGAACTCCTTGGCGATGGACAGCATTCGCTACTCCTTTTCACCCGGCACCACTCGGAAGGAAATGAATGGCCCAGGGGATCAGAGATGGTGTGGTGAGACGCCGGAGCGCTACCGGAAAAGGCGTGGCTACAAGATTGAACCCGCCCCGGTTCCCGCTGTACAGCGTGGCGGAGTGAACATCCGGCCGCCCCGAAAGGGCGTTGCGCAGCCGTGTATCCGCAGGAACACTCGACCCGAGCTGCCGGAATCCGGAAGGGAGACCCGGGTGACGAGTGAACCCCCTGAGGTGGACGCGTGGATCGGTGAGGACGGCGAGGACGTGGTGCGGCTGCGCCGCTGGCAGGGCACCTGGTCGCAGGACGACCCGCACGCCAACTTCAAGTCGGACGTCGTGGGGTACGGCCTGCTCGACCCGCTGCACACCGTGCGCGGCATGTCCCGCAACCTGGACATCCCTGTCGGGGCCATCGCCAGGTACGTCCTGGCCCGGTGGGCCACCGGGGGCAGCGGCGGCCTGCTCGAGATCGGCCCCGTGATGGTCCACCGGCTCTGGGAGCCCGTCGCCCGGGCCGAGAGCGCCGGCACCGACGAAGCGCGGCTCGCCGCCTACGACCAGCTCCGGCAGATGCTCTCCTGGCTGAAGCTGCCCCTGGAAAACCCGGAGATCTACCCCCCGCAGGCGGAGGAAAAGGGCGCACAGGCCGCGGCCGGGGACTGACGCCCCGGCCTGCCCTGCGCGCCCCGCGACTGCCGAAGCGCCGTTCAACCGACGGCGTTCCCCGGTCGAACACGGCCGCCCCGTCCCCCGCAGTCCATCGAAGAGCCCACGGAGGCGCATTCCCGTGCATGAGCCGAGCCACTACGACCACGTCGTCCTGGTGTCCGTCGACACGCTGCGCAGCGACGCGCTGTCCGCGCACCCGAACCCGCTCTGGCCGCACACCTACCGGGACGTCCGCCGGGTGGACACAACGGTGCTGGACACGCTGGCGTCCCGGGGGGCGTACTTCCCGAACATGATCAGCGCCGCACCCTACACCGCGGCCTCGCACGGCGCGATATTCACCGGCCAGTACCCGCTGCACAATGGCCTGCACGAGTTTTACAACGGTTCCTTGAAGGCACCCTCGGTATTCACCTACGGTCGGCGCGACGGTCGTCGCACGGTGATGAAGGTCGACTTCCCCATCATTCTGGGGAAGGAGCTCGGATTCACCCGGGACATCGACACGTATCTCATCGAGGACGACGAGGGATTCATCGAGGCCGTGGCATCGGCCGACCGTACCGTCGCGCTCGCCCACTTCGGCAGTGTTCACGTTCCGTACGGATTCCACAATCTGACGCTGGGGGGCGACGCCTACCGGGAGAAAGTGGCCGAGCTGGAGGCCGGGCTCCCGGACGAACTGCCCTTCGTCGACCGGCTGGTGGAGACCTACCGCGATCCCGAGGACGCGGACCTGCTGATGCGGTACAAGCGTGTCACCACGTACCTGCACCAGCAGGGTGCCTACGACCGGCTCTTCCAGCTGTACCTCGACGGAGTCGAGCACTTCCTGGCCACCCGTCTGAGCGCCTTCCTCGACCGGCTCACCGAACGCGTCGCCGCGACCGGCAAGCGGATGCTGCTGGTCCTGTTCGCCGACCACGGCGAGGAGTTCGACGAGCAGACCAACGGGCACTTCAACTCGATGGCCGAAGGCGTCCTGCGGGTCCCGCTGATCATCGTCGGCGACGGGGTCGAGCCGGGCACGCACGAGCGGCGTATCCGTACGGTGGACATCGCGCCCACCGTGCTCGAGCTGGCCGGCGTCCCCGCACCCGCCACGGGTGTCTTCGACGGGCGTTCCCTGGCCTCCGTGGCGCGCGGCGAGGAGGTACTCGGCGGGGACGCACCCGCTGTCGCCGAGTCCTACAACGTCGAACTGAACGACTTCATCGCCTTCCAGGAGCGTCAGCTCAGCGGCCGGACCCCGGGGCCGCTGCCGCACTTCCTGGTCGGGCACGCCGCCTATCTCGGGGACCGCCGGGTGGTGCGGATGGCCCGGCACTACTCCGAGGCGCTCCAGCGGGCGACGCCGTACGACCGTGTGCGCGTCGAACGGTTCGACGCCGACGGTGTGCCCCGGCCGGTCCCGGACGACGACGGCGCGGACCTTCTGGCCATGCTCGACGACTACCGCACCGCCCTGCGGGAGTCCGAGCAGACCACGGTCACCGACGAGATGCGCGGCCAGCTCCGCTCCCTCGGCTACTCGGTCTGACCGGGGCGCCGGCATGGACACCTCCTCCCCGCGGCCGGGACGGTCCAGCACTCTGGGCGGGCCCGGCTGGGTGCCCCGGTCCGGCAGCCATGCGGCCGAGGTCCGCGCGGGCCGGACCTGGGCACGCTGCGGCTACCGCTCGGAGGCCGACCCCCTGCGGGCCGTGCTCATCGCCCGACCGCCCGACAGCATCGGGGCGGTGACCGACGCCGCCGGGCAGTTGATGACGGACCGGGTCGACCTCGGGCGGCTGCGCGCCCAGACGGACGCGGTGGCCGAGGCGTTCCGGGCGGAGGGGGTCACGGTGCACGTGGCACACCCGCCGCCGGACGCTCCGCCCAACGTGGTCTTCCTGCGGGACCTGTTCCTGGTCACCCCCGAGGGAGCCGTGCTGGGGCGGACCGCGTCGGCGCAGCGGGCCGGGGAGGAACGCCACGCGGCGCTGGCGCTGGCCCGGGCAGGGATCCCGATCCTGCACACGGTCCGGGGGACGGCGTCGTTCGAGGGGGCCGACGCCCTGTGGGCCGACGAGGAGACGGTGCTGGTGGGCACGGGGTTCCGCACCGACCCGGCCGGGGTGGAGGCGCTGCGCGGCGTGCTGGGCGAGCAGGGGGTGACGGTGCTTGCGGTGGCACTCGGCCCCGGGGTGCAGCACCTGCTCGGCTCGATGGTTCCCGTCGGCCCGCGGCGGGCGGTCGTCCACGCGGCCGCCGCGGGCGGGGAACTGCGGGCCGCCCTGCGGGCCCGGGACTACGAGCTGATCGAGTTCGAGCCCGACGACGAAGTGGTGCGCTCCCGCAGCCTCAACATCGTCACCCTCGCTCCCGGACGGGTCCTCATGCCGGCCGGGTGCCCGCGCACCCGGCGGCGGCTGGAGGCGGCGGGTCTGGAGACCCTGGTGGTGGACGTCGGCGAGTACGTCCGGGCGGCCGGCGCGTTGGGCTGCCTCACCGGCATCCTGCACCGGTCGGCCGGCCCGCCGTCGGCGGGCTCTGCCCGGGACGTCGGGTCCGAGGCGGGGAAACCCCCGAACCTATAGACTCAACTCCCGCCGTGTGCCCGGTCGGTGGGCTCGGCGCGAGCAGGGCCGTACCGCCGGCGGAGACGTTCCGGGGTGAAAGCGTGGCGGCGAGAGCCGAATCGACCCGCCCGTTCTGCTGCGTGGTTCACCGGGACCGCCTGCGGGCCGGTGACGTCCTGCCGCCGACGGGCGGCGTCACCTCGTTCGGCCGACGGCACCGTCCTCCCCGGCGCACCGAGTCCGATCCCGGGCCGTCACGGCATTCTCCCGCGGCCGCCCCGAAGTTCTGAAAGGAACCCCCCGTGCTGGTCAGTGTCATCATCCCCACCTACAACCGTCCGGAACGCCTGGCCGTCGCGCTGCAGAGCGTGCAGACCCTGGACTTCGACAGTGAGCAGCTCGAGGTCATCGTGGTCAACGACCACGGCACCCCGGTCGATGACGTGGTCGAGGCTGCCGGCCGGTCCCTGAACGTACGCCTCATCGACCAGCCGTCCCAGAGCGGGCCGTCGGGGGCGCGCAACGCCGGGCTGGAGGTGGCCCGCGGAGAGTACGTCGCGTTCCTCGACGACGACGACGTCTTCAGCCCACAGCACCTGAGCGGCACCCTTCCCCTGCTGAAGGGCGGGGCCGACTTCGTCTACGTCAACATCAACATCGCGCGGACGCGGGTCACCGGTACGACGATCGCCGACGCCGAGGTCCTCGTTCGGCTGGAGTTCCCCTACGACCGCGGGCTGCTGGACGTCACCAACCACTTCGCCCCGTCGGCCGTGGTGTGCCGTTCCCCCCGGTCCGCCGGGGCGTTCTTCGACACGGCGCTGGGCGTCGAGGAGGACTGGGACTTCTTCCTGAGGCTGGCACACGGACACAAGTACCGGGTGGTGCACCAGCCGGAGGTCGCCATCGCCCTGCACCGCATCCCCGGCGTCGAGAGCCTGACGACACCGACCTCCGACGACATCGCGGCCCTGAAGGTCTACGAGGACAACTGGCACCTGATCTGCGAGCGCTGGCCGGCCGCGACCGAGCGCGCCGAGCAGGTGCGCCGGTTCATGCCGGTGATGTACCAGATGGCGTACGCCAGCTTCGAAGCGGGCGTTCCGCTGGACCACCACTACTACGAGCGCACGCTCCAGGTCCTCTACCGCGCGCTCGGCGACCCGCAGCCCTCCCCCGCGCAGGTCGAGGACGAGCTGCGGGCGGCTCTGGAGGGCCGCTGACACCCCGTCCCACCCGGTGGGGTGCGGGACACGTTCCCGTGTCCCGCACCCCACCGTCCGCGGGACGTCGTCACACGCGGGTGCGGCCCCGGTAGACGGCGTCGAGGACGCTGTTGTCGATGACCTCGCGCGCGTCCGGCAGGTCCTTGACGCCCGCGGCGCGCAACCCTGCGTACATGGGCCCGTCCAGCCGCTCGGCGTCCATGCGGAAGAGGCCCTTCTCGCGGGTCAGGTCGTTCTCCATGAAGGTGATCTGGACCTCGTTCCCGCGTATCTGCTCCGAGAGGTCGAGGCCGAGGTCGGCGCCGTACTTCTCGACGACCAGGTGCGCCGCGCGCTCGGGGTCCTTGGTGTTGTCCTGCCAGCCGCGGAGGGTGGCGCGCATGAACCGTTCCATGACGTCCCTCTTCTCCTTCAGGAACGACTGCTTGCAGAACACGATGGTCGCGTAGGCGGGCAGTCCCAGCGATTCGTAGGTGACGGCGACGAAGTCCTTGCCGGGTTTCATCTTGTGCTTGGATTCCAGGGTGACCGGCTGTCCCGTCATGTAGCAGGTGAGGACCTTCCCCTTCTTCTGCAGGAGCGGGTCGACGGTGAATCCGACGGGGACGAGTTCGTAGTCCCGCTTCAGGCCGGCGAGGGCGAAGATCGCGTTGAGCTGGGGCTTGGCCCCGACCTGGCCCAGGACCTTGGCCCCCACGAGGTCCTGGGGCTTGCGCACCGGATCGGACGCGAGGGAGAGCAGGCCGCCGGGGTTCGTCTGGAGAGCGGCCCCGACCATCCTGAAGTCGTTGCCCTTCGCGATGGCCTGGAGCAGGATCTGCATGTTCGCGTGCACGCCGATGTCGGCCTGGCCGTTGGCCAGCAGGCCGGTGGCGTCCGGGGCGTTCGGGCCGCCGGCCTGGAACTCGACGCTGAGGTTCTCCTCGGCGTAGTAGCCGGAGGCGTCCGCGTTCCAGAATCCGGCGAACTCTATGTCCTTGAGCCAGCCGAGTGCCACCCGGATCTTGTCGGTCGACGACGACGCCTGAGCGCTGCCGGCGTCACTGCATCCGGCGAGGAGACCGCCCCCCAGAGCCACGGCCCCCGTGGCACCGGCCGCCTTCAGCAAGTGCCTGCGGGACCAGGCGGGCGTGGACTCGTTCTGCCAAGAACTGCGGGCTGTGGGCTTCATGTGCGGCCCTTTCGTGTGGAGCGGGAGGAGAACAACGCGGGGCGCCCGGGGACGGGTCGCCTGCTCGGGGGAAGGTCAACGGAACAGGCCGGAGTAGCGGCGCTCGACGCCACGGGCCGCCACGAACCCGGCGGTGGAGATCACGGTCGCGATCAGCGCGCCGCCCCAGGCGCGCTGCGGTGCCACGAAGATCGTCGCGTCGGCGAAGAGCGTGCCCAGGCCCTCCCGGCCCAGCAGGTACTCGGCCAGCATCGCGGCCAGCACCGCCGAGGGAGCCGTCAGCCGCAGGGCGACGAGCAGCTGGGGAACCGCGTGCGGCAGCAGCAGTCTGCGCAGGACCAGGGTCCGGGAGGCGCCGAGGACGGTGAACATGTCGGTCGTCGCGGCCGGGGCCGACCGCAGTCCGGACAGGACCATGACGAAGGTGGGGAAGAACGAGACCAGGGTGGTGACCGTGGTCACCGCGGCGGCGCCGTACCCGGCGACGAAGGCGATGACAGGGATCATCGCCACGACGGGAACCGACCGCATGACCAGCATCAGGGGCGTCAGCAGGCCCTCCAGCACCCGCGAGGACCACACGGCGACGGCGCAGCACGCCCCGAGCCCCATGCCGAGGGCCAGCCCGACGACCGCGTTCAGCAGCGTGTGCGCGACCGCGCCCGTGTAGGCGGAGGGGTTGTTGACGATGTCGCTCACCACGGAGTACGGGGCGGGCACCACGATCTCGTTCAGGTTCCGGACCCGGACCCAGGACTCCCAGGCGAGCACCAGCGCCAGCACGGTCCAGTACCTGCTGAGCAGCGCTCCCAGCGCCGTCGTCAGGCGCCGCAGCGGCGCGCCGGGGGTGCTCACTGGAACCTCCACGCGATCAGGGAGCGCGCGGTGCCCACCACCGCGTACGACGCCATGGCCAGGAGCGCGGCGGTCGTGCCCGCTGCCCACAGCAACAGGGTCTGGTAGTTCTGCATGGTGCTGACCAGGAGCGTCCCCAGCCCTCGCGGTGCGCCGAACCACTCGCCGATGACGGCGCCGAGAACGGCTGCCGGAGCCGCCTGGGTGAGGCCGTCGAGCGCGGTCGGCACCGAGGCGGGCAGCCGCAGCCGCAGCAGTGTGGTGGCCCGGGACGCACCGAGGGCGGCGAACACGTCGCTGTGCGCCCGACTCGCCGCCTCGAGCCCGGAGGTGAGGGAGACGAACATGACGAACCCGACGGCCAGCGCCGCGACCACCGCCGGGCTGTCCTCTCGGCCCACGAGGGCGATCAGCAGGGGACCGAGGGCGATCAGCGGAATGGCGTTGACGACGGCGGCCAGCCGGTCGAGGCCGGGCTGGAGCACGGGCAGCAGGACGCCGAGCGCGGCGACGGCGGCCGCCGCCAGCGTCCCTGCCAGCAGCCCGATCCCGGCCTCGGTGGCGGTGGCGCCCAGCGCCCTGGCGAGCAGGGCGCGGGTGGCCGGGACGCGCAGGACGTCCAGCACGTCGCTGAGCGGCGGCCAGCTGGTGCCGAAGAGCTGCAGGCGGCCCACCACCTCCATCGAGGCGATCGCCAGGACGGCGCCCGCCGTCACCAGCAGGGCGTCGCGCACCCGGCCGGTCCGTGCGGGTCTCATCGCGGCCGCCGTGGTGCCGGGTGGTGGGTCGGTCCCGGGGCGCCGCCCCTGCCGGGTCCCGTACCGCTCTCCATGTCGCCGTCGAGCAGCTCCGTGAGCCGGTCGACGATGTCGTGGAACCCGGGCTCCCGGGTCAGTCGGCCGTCGCGGGGGCGGGGCAGGCCGATCCGCTCCACGTGCCGTACCCGGCCCGGCCGGCCGGTCAGCACCACTACGCGGTCGGCGAGCAGCACGGCCTCTTCCACGTCGTGGGTCACCAGGAGGGTGGTGATGCGCTGTTCCGACCAGATGCGGGCCAGTTCGACGTTGAGGCGGCGCCGCGTCACCGCGTCCAGCGAGCCGAACGGCTCGTCCAGAAGCAGCACTTCGGGGTCGAGGGCGAGTGCGCGGGCGATGGCGGCCCGCTGGCGCATGCCGCCCGACAGCTGGCGGGGGCGTGCGTCGGCGAAGTCTGCGAGTCCGGTCAGCCGGAGGAGCTCGGCGATCCTGGCACGGTCCACCGGGCGCCCTGCGGCCCGGAAGGGCAGGGCGACGTTCTCGGCGATGCTCGCCCACGGGAGCAACGCGTGCTGCTGGAAGGCGATGCCGAGCCGGTGCTCCTTGACCAGGGCGGCGGGCGTACGGCCGTGGACGTGCACCTGTCCCGCTGTGGTCTCCTCGAGGCCGGCCAGCAGCCGCAGCACGGTGGACTTACCGCAGCCGGATGGTCCGAGCAGACTCACGAACTCGCCCTTGCCAACGGTGAGGTCCACTCCGTCGAGTGCCACGAGGGTACGCCGGCCCAGGGGGAAGTGCTTGACAGCACCGCTCAGTTCCAGTGCCGCCCCTCCGCAGCCGGCAGCGGCGTCCGGCTCGGGGCTCCCGTCGTCGAGGACGGTGAGGGACTTCTCCGTTCTGCCGCCGGTGAACCCGTCTTCTCTCGCGGTGCCGGAGGCGGTCGGCGGTATCGAAGCAGGGGCGGACTCGCCCATCGCATCACTCCCAGGTCAGATGGCAGCCGAGGCACCGCTCGACGGGGTCCGCTGCGGAATCGGTTCCACGGCCGCCCCCTCCATCGAACCGTGAGGGAGTCCGGTGCGGCCCCGGGGACCGGCCGCGTCCCCGGCACGGCCCTCGGCTCGGACGCCCCTTCGCTCGTCCTTCTGAGCACGGTCCGCTCGGCGACCCGTATGTACTGAATGCCCGGCTCCCGTGGGCCGTTCCCGAGCGAGATTAATACAGCGGATCCGTGCGTGACCATGGTGTTCGATCACGCCTGCCAGTCCGTCACCAGCTCTCCCCGCACGCAGAGGTGTCCCGCTCGACGCGGCGGTGACCGCGCCCGGCCCACCGACGGGCCGGGACCGCGAACGGCCGCCTGAACACGTGACGTCTCGGCTAGGGTTGCCACGGGCCCGTCGACGACCGGACGGCTCACGGCAGTCGCGGGCCGCCACGCCACCTGCGGCGTTCCCGTGCTGTGCCTTTGGCGCGTTCCCGGTCGGCGCGGCCACACAGCCGGGGAGGCGTCGCCCCTTGGAAGGGGCACCCCCGGGAGCACTCTCCGCACCTCCCGCCCGGGACACCGGACACGTACGTGTCGCACCGGTGTGCCCGGGGGCGCCCGCGAGGTCCCGCACCCGGCGGGACGTGCGGAACGGGCCCCGCACCGCCTCCGGTGCGGTGACCGGAAAGGCATGCCGGAGGCTCACGGCGTCCGGTGCGGTGCATCGCACGGCGGAGCGTCACCCGCGTACCGAACCGGACGCACTCGGGTGAGGCGACAACGCGGCGAGGTGCCGTGCCGGACGCCGCGAGCCGGTGAAAGCTTCCGGCCGCAGCACTAGACTGCGGCTGCCACTTCCACCTCGACGGCCCACCGGCGTGACCGACACCCCTCACGCATCGGCATGGAGCAGCACCGGGTCCAGGGTCGCCGGTCGGATCCATGCGCCCCGCGGTCGATTGCACAGGAAGAGTGAACGGCATGAGCCTTTTACCCGGAGAACGGCAGCACACGGGACGGGGCGGCCCCGGGCGCGTACCGCCGGTCTGGGCGGTGCTCGCGGTCGTGTGCGGTGGACAGTTCCTCGTCGTGCTCGACGTCTCCGTGGTCAACGTGGCGTTGCCGTCGGTCCGTTCGGACCTGGCTCTCAGCGAGGCCGGACTGCAGTGGGTGGTCAACGCCTACGTGCTCGCCTTCGCCGGCTTCCTGCTGCTCGGCGGCAGGATCGCCGACCTCTTCGGCCGGGAGCGGACCTTCCTGATCGGCCTCGGCGTGTTCACCGTGGCCAGTCTCGCCGGCGGCCTCGCCCAGGGCCCGTGGACACTCGTCACCGCCCGCGCCGTACAGGGACTCGGCGGAGCCGTGCTCGCGCCGACCACCCTGTCGATACTCACCACCTCGTTCCCCGACGGTGCCCGGCGCACCCGGGCCATCGGCACCTGGACCGCGGTCGGCGCGGGTGGAGGGGCCGCGGGCGGCCTGGTCGGCGGGCTGCTCACGGACTACCTCTCCTGGCGCTGGGTGCTGCTGGTCAACGTGCCGATCGGTGTGGTGCTGCTGACGGGCGCCGTGCTCTGTCTCCCCGTGCACCGCGGCGGCCTCGCGCGGCGGCTCGACGTGTCCGGCGCCGTCCTGGTCACCTCGGGCGTCGCCGCACTCGCGTACGGGATCACGGCGAGCGAGTCGCAGGGCTGGTCCTCCGGTCGTGCGATGCTGCCGATCGCCGCCGGGTTGGTGGCCCTGGTGCTCTTCGTCCGGATCCAGGCGCGGACCGCCGAACCCCTCGTCCCGCTGCGCCTCTTCCGCATCCGCTCGGTGTCGGCCGCGAACATGGTTCTGCTGGCCGTGGGCGCGGCGACCTTCTCCGTCTGGTACTTCCTCTCCCTGTACATGCAGAACGTGCTCCAGTACGGCCCCGTGCGCACCGGGCTCTGCTTCCTTCCGCACACCGTCTCGGTCATCGTGGGAGCCAAACTGGCTCCCCGGCTGATGAACCACGTGGACAAGCGGCTGATCGGCGCGGGGGGCGGCCTGCTCGCGGCCTGCGGAATGGCCTGGCAGAGCACGCTCACCGCGCACGGCACCTTCGTCGGCACGCTCCTCGGACCGGGCGTCCTGATGATGCTCGGGACGGGGCTGCTGATGACGCCGATGACGACGGCGGCCACCTCCTCGGTTCCGGCGGACGACCAGGGGGTCGTCTCCGGACTCCTCAACACGTCCAGCCAGTTGGGTGGCGCGCTCGGCCTGACGGTCCTCGCCACGGCGGCGGCCGACCGGGTCTCCTCGCTCCCGGGAGCGACCGCCGACGCGCAGGCGCTCACCGCGGGCTACTCGCTGGCCTTCCAGATCGGCACGGCCTTCCTGGTGGTCGGCACCGTCCTGATCGCACTGCTGCCGAAGCCGGTGGTGCCGCAGCCGTCTCCGGCCGGGCCGTAGCCACGGCTGCGGGGCGGGGCGGCCCTCCGGCGAGGCGCGTCCGCCCTGCTCCGCCCCGCCCGCCTTCCCCTTCGGGCACACGGTCACGGACCGCAGCCCCACCGGTGGCCACCGCGCGGATGCCTTCATTGGTCACCTGCGGAGTTCCGATGGCATGCCCTGGCCCCGAGAGCCGGGGACCCAAGGGAATGATCAAGGAAACGCCGTCCGCGGGACGCGAGGCAGGTGGATGTGGAGGCGCTCGGCCACGACCGCACGGCTCCGGTCCCGCAGGCGAGTCGATCGGCTCTGATCGCGAAGGCCGCGGACCGTCTCTCCGATGTGTTTCAGGAGTCGTCGTCGGTTCGCTCGTCCGGGACTCCCGCCAGGGCCGACGCCACGAGGGCGACTGCCCGGTCCTGGTCGTGGGCCAAGTGGCGCAGCATCTCCTGCGCAGTGGTCCCCTCCAGTTCGACCAGCGCCTGGGTCAGGCGGATCCGCGTCTGCGAGTCCGCGGTGGGCGCGGCGAGTTCGTCGGCCAGGGCAGTCGCGATCCTGGCTCCGCATACGGGGTCCCTGGACAGCGTTCCCAGAGCCTCGGCCGCGTCCACGTCGTTGCGGCCCTCCACCACCATGCCGACGAGCACCGGCCCGGCCGCTGCCACTCCTTGTCCGCCGAGAGCCAGAGCGGCGCGCCCGCGCACCACCGCGTCCGGGTCCCCGAGAGCGTCCGCGAGCACCGCGATCGCCCCCGGGCTGTCCGGCATCTCGGCGATCGCCAGCACCGCGCGCCGTCTGACGTCCACGTCCTCCGAGCATGCGACGGCCGCCAGCGCCGCCACGCTCTCGCCGCCCGCTCGGGCGAGTGCCCAGCGCAACGCGCCCGCGACATGGGGGTCGGATTCGGCCAGGACCGCCCCGACCAGCAGCTCGGCCGGGACCGACACGTCTTCCGGCCGTGTCAGGACGGCCTGTTGCCTGCGCGCGGGGCTGGTCGAGTTGAGTTCCCGCATGAGTTCGACGACGCGCAGCACGTCCTGCCAGCCGGTGGGCGCCGACGCGTCGATCACCCGGAGCCGCTCCAGCAGCTCCTGTTCACGCGCCAGGCGGTCCTCCGTCCACTGGATGAGGTCGCTGACCAGGGCGGACGGCGTGAAGGCCGGATCCTCGAGCGCGCGCCCGACCTGCTTGAGCGACAGCCCGAGGGACCGCAGGCTCTCCACGTGGAAGATCCTGCGGACGTCGTCGGCCGAGTACTCACGGTAACCGCCGACGGTGCGGCCCGTCGGCGGTACCAGCCCGATGGCGTCGTAGTGCCGGAGCATCCGGGTACTCACCCCGGAACGACGGGCCACATCGCCGATCAGCAACCTGCGTTCTCCTGGCTCTCCGCGGACTCGGCGGCCCGGGTCCGGTCGGCCGACCCGGTCTGCTCGGCCCCCGCCGCGGACTCCGTGGTCTCCCCCGCCCGGATGCCCGCCGCCGAGGCGGCCGCGCGGTCCGGGCCGGGCCCGACCGTGCGCTTCGCCTCTTCGATCGCCGCGTCGAAACCGCTCTCCGGGTTCTGCCGGAGCAGCTCGGTGGCACGGGCGTGCGCCGCCACCTCCGCGTCCGGGTGGTTCGCGGCCTTCCCCAGGACGGGCTTGATCACCTCACCGAGGTCGACGAAGGCCCGGCTCAGGCTGAGCTGCACGTTGCGGTTGCCGCGGCCGAGCTGGTGGACCAGCTCCTCGGCCAGACCCTTCCTCTCGTCCTCGGGCACGAGGACGACCGCCACGCGCCACGCGGTCCGCGCGACCTCGTCGTCGGCGTCACGCAGCATGTCGCGGGTGATCCAGGCCCACGTGCTCTTGTCATTGATCTTGGAGAGCGTGTGCAGCGCCTGGCTGCGGGCCTGATTGCGCTCGGAGCCCAGCTCCTTGCGGATCCGGGGCAGGGTGATCTCCGGCGAGAGGCGGATCAGCGCCCAGGAGAGCATGTCCCGTACGAAGAAGTCGGGCTCGACCGCGCACCGCTCGACGAGGGTCTCCAGGAGGACGGGGTCGGGGTCCGAGCCGGCCGCCAGGGCCGCCTGAAGCCGGACCGAGGAGTCCTGGGCCCCCAGAGCGTTGATCAAGCGGGTGTGCTGCGCGGTCACGTTGGTCGTGTCGATCGGGACCACCTCCTGCGCCCCAGTAGAAGGCTTCTCACCGTGTCAAGGTCAAGCCTGTGCTTGGCGAACTCGGAAAACAGCTGGTCACAGGCTCGAAGTCGGCACACCGACAACGGTGGGCGAGAGGTCGGACGCAATGGGTGAGCGCGCAGGGGTGGGCGAGGAAGCAGGCGGTCCCCCGGTGGAGTCCACCGTCCTCGCCACGCCGGTCGGGGTGCAGGGGTCCACGCAGGGCCAGCCGGTGCGCGAAGCCCCCGGCCGGGCCCTCACCGGTGACGGTGGTGTCGCAGACCGTGAAGCCGTGGAGACGCTCGCCCTTCGCGCCGTCGTCTTCGCGCCGTCACCCAGGGAGCGACGTTCCCACCGGTCACGGACCTTTCCTCTCCGGCCCGCTCGGGATGCTCCCCGCGTGACCTTCGCAGCCGCAAGGCAGACACGGGCCTTTCCCCAAGGCCGGGTAGTTAACGTTTTCGCAGGTCACGCAAGCCAGTTGAAGGATTTCCGACGCAGAACAACGGAGCTCGTTGGTACAGGCAGTCGTCCAAGACAGCTTGTACTTGAGGAGCTCCGTTGCCGTTTCATCCTGTCCTGCCGGCCCCGGTGATGGCCATCACCCGTACGGTCACAGTCGCTGCGGGCCGGTTCGCGCCCGGGCATCTGGGCGAGCTGACGGCCGTCGTGCCGTTCGAGTTGGTCGACGCGGTCCTGGCGGAGACCCGCTCGGTACAGAGACGACTGCGTGATCTTCCTTCGCGGGTGGGGATCTACTTCCTGCTCGCGATGTGTCTGTTCCCTGAAGTCGGCTACCGGCTGGTCTGGGACAAGCTGACGGCCGGGCTGGCCGAAGTGCCGGTGGCCTCCCCGACGCCGAAGGCCCTGCGTGATCTGCGCCGACGACTGGGCAGCGCGCCGGTGCGGGCGTTATTCGAGGTTCTCGCGGGGCCTGTGGCCCGGCCGACGACACCCGGAGTGCGGTTCGGGCCGTACCGGACTGTGTCATTCGACGGCTGCAGCTCCCAGAAGGTCCCCGACTCTGGGCGAAACAGGGCCTGGCTGGGGCGAACCTCCCATCAC
>NZ_BBNN01000030.1:0-75192 GCF_000829695.1 Streptomyces sp. NBRC 110035
GCGCGGCCGAAAGGCCATGGACGACCTCGGCGTCCTGCCCGCCTTCACCGGCATCCTGGTCACCGACGCCCTGGCCTCCTACACGGTCCACGGCGACGCCGCGGCCCTGTGCGGCGCGCATGCCCTGCGCGAGCTGATCGCGGTGACCGAGGACAAGCACCACGACTCGGCCTGGGCCCAGGCGGTGATCGACGTCCTGATCGACGCCAAGGACGGCGTCGCCCTCGCCCTGGCCGACGGACACGACGCACTCGCTCCCGAAGTGCCGGCCGGCTTCCAGGACCGCTACCGCCAGGCCACGTTGTGCGGCATCGCAGCCCACCCCTATACCGGTTATACCGGTACCGGGCCCCGGTCCAAGGCCCGCGCGCTGGCCGAGCGACTGCGTGACCGCACCCGGGAGTACCAGCGGTACATGGTCAACTTTGGCGTCCCCTTCGACAACAACCAGGCCGAACGAGACCTGCGGATGATCAAGGTGCAACAGAAGATCTCCGGATCCTGGAGGACTCTGACCGGCGCGAGGCGCTTCGCCCGGATTCGCTCCTACATCTCCACCGTCCGCAAACACGACATCAACCCACTCGCTGCCCTACACGACCTCTTCGCCGGACGGCCATGGATGCTGCCTACAACCAGCTGAAATCCCTGAACAGTCACCGGGGAGGTGGGTAAAGGCCATGGAGCCGACCGACCCCACCGGTGCTGGGGACTGTAAATCGTTCGGCTCTGTTCCGTAGTCGGTGGTGACGGCTGGTGATGGGCGTCGTTGACGTTGTATGCGAGATATCAACTCCCTTGTGGCAACGGTGTTTTCAGGGCTCTCGGCGCTGGTCATCGAGGATGTGGCGGACGACGGCGAGGTGATCCGGGCCTTGGCCCGGACCCGGGATGTTCCCTTTCCCTGCCCGATGTGCGGGGTCCCGACGGGGAAGGTGCACGGATACCACGTCCGGACCGTTGCAGATGTGCCGGTCGATGGCCGCCAAGTCGTGGTCAACGTCCGGGTACGACGTCTGGTCTGCCCGGTCCTGGGCTGTCGGCGGCAGACCTTCCGCGAGCAAGTCCCTGGGTTGATCGAGCGACTTCAGCGCCGCACCACGCGTCTGACCAGCCAGGTCTCGGGCGTGGTCAAGGAGTTATGCGGCCGGGCGGCCGCCCGGCTCACCCGGTTACTGGCCGTGCCCGTATCGTTCGCCACCGCCCTGCGGGTGCTGCGAGGAATCCCCCCGCCGACGCTGCGGATCCCGAGAGTGATCGGGGTCGATGACTTCGCCCTGCGCCGCCGGCACCGCTACGCCACGATCATCATCGATGCCGAGACCGGGGAACGCATCGATGTCCTGCCCGACCGCGAAGCCGCCACGTTGGAGGCATGGCTGCGCGGTAGGAAAGGCATCGAAGTCGTGTGCCGGGACGGCTCGGCCACCTACGCCGAGGCGATCCGCCGGGCCCTGCCCGACGCGGTGCAGGTCAGCGACCGCTGGCATCTGTGGCGGAACCTGTGCGACAAAGTCCTGGCCGAGGTCCGCGCCCATGCCCCCTGCTGGGCCACTGTCAACCCGCCCCGGCCCGGCGGCGTCCGCGAGCAGACCACCCGCGAGCGCTGGCACAAAGTCCACGCCCTCCTCGACTTCGGCGTCGGCCTGCTCGACTGCTCCCGCAGACTGAACCTTGCCCTGAACACCGTCAAGCGCTACGCCCGCATCCCTGAATCGCCCGCGGATCGCATCGGCCCCCCGCTACCGGCCCACCCTGGTCGACCCCTACCGCGACCACCTGCGCCGACGCCGGTCCGACAACCCGGCCGTTCCCGTCACGCACCTCCTGCACGAGATCAGGGAACTGGGCTATACCGGCAGTGCCAACCTGCTGGTCCGCTACCTCAATCAGGGCCGCGCCGAAGGCGACCGCCCCGTGACAACCCCCCGCCGCGTCGCCCGGCTCCTGCTCACCCACCCCGAGCGCCTGTGGACCAAGGACACCGACCTGCTCGGCCTCCTCGCCGCGGCGTGCCCGGAGATGACCGCACTCGCCCGACTCACCGGCGAGTTCGCCGCGTTCCTGACCCCGGCCCAGGCCAACGACGACAAGCTCACCCAGTGGATCGCCGCAGTCCGCACCGCTGGCCTGCCCCACCTGCACAGCTTCTGCAACGGCCTCGAACTCGACCGCGCCGCCGTGAACGCCGGCCTCACCCTGCCCCACCACAACGGCCGGACCGAGGGCGTCAATACCCGAACCAAGAAGATCATGCGGCAGATGCACGGCCGAGCAGGATTCGACCTCCTCCGTCACCGCATCCTCCTGCAATAAGGAGCACGCACCGTCACCACCGACTACGGAACAGAGCCGTTTGATTGACAGACCCGACGACTGCTGCTGTCGCGGGCGGGTCGTCGGGGTCGTCGTCGGTTAGGCCGAGGGCGTGGTTCAGGGTGTCGATGGCTTGGCGTTGGAGACGGAGCCTTACGTGGGCGTAGACGCCGGCGGTGACGCCGATGTGGGCGTGGCCCAACAGCTCCTTGATCACGACGAGGTCGACGCCCTGTTCCAGGAGCAGAGTGGCGGTCGAGTGGCGGAGATCGTGGAAGCGGATGCGCCGGAGCCCGGATCGGTCGAGGAAGCTGCGGAAGCGCCGGGTGAGGTTGGCCGGGTCGAGAGGTCCGCCCGTCGGGGTGGTGAAGACGAGGCCGCTGTCTTTCCAGTCCGGCCCTGCCGTCTCGCGTTCCTTGTCCTGCTGTTCCTTGTGCTCCTTGAGGGAGTAGAGGCATTCGGTCGGTAGAGCGATGCGGCGTTCAGATGCGAGGGTCTTGGTGGGCAGCGCAGTGAGGCCCCCGGTACGGGGGCGCTGGAGCGAGCGGCGGATGGCGGCCGTCCCGGCGTTGAGGTCGAGGTCTTCCCAGTGGGGGCCGAGGAGTTCGCCTTTGCGGAGTCCGGTCCGGCGGCTTCCCAGCGGCTGTCCTTGCGCTGGTAGACGGCGCCGTCGCCGTTGGCGCGGACGCGGCGGGAGGCGGGGGTGTCGCGGTGTGTGGTCATCAGGCGGCGGCTTCCTGGTCGAGGCGGGTGCGGATGAAGGCGGCCAGCGCGTGGGCAGGGATGCGGCGGGCGCGGTCGAGGGTGATCGAGGCGAGCTGGCGGGTGCGGAGCAGGTCGTAGACGGCGGAGCAGCCGAGCTGGAGGCGCGCCATCACCTGGGGCACCGTGAGCAGATCCAGCGTCGGCGCCGCCTTCGCGTGGAGGACGGCAGTCGGGGGTGAGGCCATCAGCAGCCCCCTTCGGCCGCGAACTGCCGTTCCAGTTGCTTGCGGTGCCGGACGTGGGCGGCGAGGAGGGTCACGCCGGGGCTGTAGCCCGAGCCGAGGTAGTCCCAGCGGCCGACGACGAGCGTGGTCGTCGGGTCGGACTCGGGCAGTCCGGAGTGGACGCGGGCCTGTTCGGTGCGCCAGGCGCGGCGGGCGGCGCGCAGCGCGCCGAGGGTGGTGGAGTGGCTGCGGGACTTGGTGGAGAAGTGGCCCCGGAAGCCGAGCATGTGCGCCCACTTCCGGAGCTTGAGGTGGGCGAACTCCGGCAGCTTGCCCAGTTCCCAGCAGGTGCGGATCATCCGTCGCACATGCCGGGCGACGGCGAGCCGGGACAGCGGCCGGGCCTGCCCGGTGCTGTCGCACGCGGTGCACGGGAGCGGGGTGCCGTGGGGCAGCACGGTGGCGCCGCGTCCCTGGCAGGGGCGGCAGAACAGGGCACGGCCGAGGGTGCCGGAGACGTCGGCGGACTTGGTGGCGTACTGCGCCGCACAGGCGGCCACCGCCTGGTCGGTGAATTCGGCGTCAGCGCCGAAGGCGGCGATCTCACGTACGTCGAACTGTTCGCCCCAGGAGAGTTCGCGTTCCCCGACCGTATCCGAGGCGACCGTGACGCGGACCCGCGCGGCGGCGGCAGCGCGGGCGGCCTTGGTGAGTACGGCGACGGTGGCGTACGGCGGCGGGGGCTGGCTGCTGCCGTCGGGGCCGTCGAGCCGGATGACGGCGTGGAAGTGGACCAGTCCGCGAGCTGAACCCGCACTGCAGCGTCACCGGCACGATGTCATGAGCCTGGCGATTCCCGGCCCGTCAAGATCCTCCAGTGCCACCCGTCGCCCGGAGACGGCCAGCAGCAAGGAAAGCGCGGGTCCCCTGACTTCCGGACCGTCTCCGATGGACAGGTCGGTGTCCACTGCCGTGAGCCGGACACGGGCTGTCAGCTCCTTGGCTCCGCCGAAAGACGCAGGAGTACGAGCTTGTAGGCGCAGCGCTCGGGTGACAGCCTCCGGCGGGTAGGAGTGGGTGAGCCCCAGTGCCCTGCGGATGTCCTCACCGTGGACGACCTCCTCGACGAGCCGGCTGTCCAGGGGCGCCGGGGGGGTCGACCTCCGCGACGCCACCTGCCGAAGCCGCTGCAACGTCTCCTGCGGTGAGGCACCACGCTCGCGTTCCACACCGCGTGCGTTCTGACGGTCGAAGTCGAACCGCTCCCGGACAAGGCCGACCACGAAACCAAGGCGTGTCGTCCGAGCCGAGTGGACCAGATGGGCGGCCACGTCATGCACGGTCCACCCCTCGCAAAGCGACGGCTGCCCCCACCGCTCGTCATCGAGGTGCGCGAGGTCATCAATCAGCGCCGCACGCTCCGTATGCACCATCGGCCAGATGTCGTTGTTCATTGGCTTCTCCTTCACTCAACCACAGCGTTCGCCCCCCGTAGGACTCCCGGCACTGCGGGAACTCATCGCTCGGTGAGCGTGACCGGGACCACCCGGAACCACGTGCTTCTCGTGCTTATGGGGGCGTCTGCCAGAGCGTGTATCGGAGATGGGGTGCCGTTCGCCGGCAATCCACAGGCCCCTGTGCCGAGCGGCTGCTCGGATTCAGGACCGTCTCACCTCGCACCGCCACCCCTCGGCAGTGGCCCCGCCTCCGGCGGGGCCACTGCCGCATCCAAGGCCGTCACCCGCACCCGACCCCGCAATCCGCGTCTTCAAGAACACGCTCTTTTAGGCGATCTCTTCCGTTCCTGTGGGGGGTTGGCGGGGCACGGGGACGTCCCACTCGGCATACACCGTCTTGCCCACGGTCCGTGGTTCCCAGCCCCACCGTGTGGACAGCGCGTCGACCAGCAGGAGTCCGCGTCCGAACTGGTCGGCGGTGCTTCCGGTCGGGCGCGGGTGCGGTAGCCGCTCGCCACGCGGGTCGCTCACTTCCACGCGCAGAGTGTTCCGGCCGAGGGTGATGTGTACACGGACGAACCGGCCCCGGACGCTGCCGTGCAGCAGGGCGTTGGTCATCAGCTCCGACACGACGAGGGCGACGTCCCCGGCCAGGTTCGACTGCCCCCATTCGGTGCCGAGCCGGGCCGCTCTGCGCCGGGCGAGCGGGACGCTGCGCTGGGTGGGGGTGTAGGTGAGGAGGTCCTCCTGGAGGACCGGTTCGGGCGTGGAGCCGGGCTCGGGTGCGGCACAGGGTTCGGGTACGGGCATGGGGGCGCGTCTCCCGGTACGGGCGGCGGTGGCTCTGCCGCGCCTGCGCGGGGGCAGGCGGTGCACTTCCACCGAGGGCGGGGCCGCACGGCGAGCGGCCGGGTGCTGAACGTAGCGAGTCGGTCGCACTGAGTGCAACTGGATCGGAGGCAATTGTCTCCATGATTCCCTGTGTCGAGTTGATTCCGGCACCATGTGGGGGTGAAACGAACTGCGCAACTGGGTAACCGGTCGTCAACTGTCCTGGGCCGCAGACTTGGTGGGGAGCTCCTCCGTCTGAGGGATGCGGCGGCCAGGACTCAGCAACAGGCCGCTGAGGTCATCAGCGCCACCAACTCCAAGATCGTCAAAATGGAACGCGGCTGGGTGCCGATGCGTGATCCGGACATCCGTGCGCTGTGCGAGTTCTACGGCCTGACGGACCAGAAGGCGGTGGTCCAGTTGCTGGAACTCGCCAGGCTGGACCGTGAGAGGCGCAAGGCGAAGGGATGGTGGCAGGACTCGCCGCACCCGGGTGCGCTGACCGAGTACCTCGCCATGGAGGACGCCGCGAGTCGGGTGCGTACCTGGCAGCTTTCGCTGGTGCCGGGACTGTTCCAGACGCCCGAGTACGCACGGTCGCTGGCGGTCAGCGAAAGGGTCGGCTCTTGGGAGGACCCTGCGGAGATCGAGCGGATCGTGGACATCCGGATGCGCAGGCAGGACCGTCTGGTGGGGGAACACCCGCTCGACGTGTACGCCGTGGTCTGGGAGGCGGCGCTGCGACAGCTGATCGGTGGCTCCTCGACGATGCGCCGACAGCTGGAACGTCTTCTGGAGGTGGCCGAACTCGGGAACGTCCGGCTTCAAGTCCTTCCGTTCCACGCAGGAGGACATCCATGCATCACGGGCCCGTTCACCATCCTGTCGTTCGACGAGACCGAGGCGGTGGACGTGGTCCAGGCCGACACCATCGCCTCCAGCGTGTGGGTGGAGAACGAGGCGGCGAGCAGCGAGTACAGCGACCTCTTCGACCGCACGGCCCGGCGGAGCCTTGCGCCTCGTGACTCCGTCCGGCTCATCGACACCATCCGACAGGAGATGTGACCGGTGCCCGAATTCGACTTCGTGAAGTCCAGTTACAGCAACACCTCCGGCGAATGCGTGGAGGTCGCCCTCGACGCCCCCCACGCCGTGGCCGTGCGGGACTCCAAGGACCCCGACGGTCCAATACTGTGCCTCGCCGCGGCGACCTGGGCGGAATTCACCGCGTCGCTGGGCTGACTGCAGCAGCGGTCTTGGCCTGCGTCAAGCACGGCGGCACGGCGGCCATGCCCCGGTCCCCGGCGGACCTCCGTTCCCCGGTGCCGGGGTATGGCCGTCGCGCCGCCGCTCAGGCGTACCGCAGTTGGGACGGGTCGGCCGAGCGGTTCAGCAGGGGGAGGGCCGTTGCCGAGGCCAGGAGGCAGGCCGCGTAGGCGGCCGGGGGGCCAGGGCAGAGACGGTGCCGCCGCCAGCGTTGCCGTAGCCGGTGCCGAACGCCAGGCCGCCGATGCCCGCGAGGAGCAGTGCCGGTGCCAGGGGCAGCGCGGCGCGGGTGACAGCGGGGAGAGCCGCTGACCGGCGGGGGCAGTGCGTGCCAGACTGACGACATGACCACTGACGCACTGCGTCTGACCGCCGCGATCACCCACGAGGGCGAGTGGTACGTGGCACGCTGCCTCCAGGTCGAGGTCACCTCCCAGGGCGAGACCGTCGAGGAGTCTCTGGAGAACCTTCGCGAAGCGCTGGAGCTCTACTTCGAGGACGCCCCCGCCCCCGAGGTCACCGACGTGATCACGGCCCCCGTCGAAGTGCGGCGCGCCGCGTGAGCCCCGCCGTCCCCACGGGCCTCTCCGGAGCCGTGGTGGCCAAGGCCCTGGAGCGGGGCGGGTTCGAGCACATCACCACCCGTGGCAGCCACGCCAAACACCGCAGCGGAGAGCGGATCGTCATCGTCCCCCTCCACCGCAGCCTCGCCCCCGGCGCCCTCCGTTCGGTCCCCTGCCAGCCGGTGGAATGCGCCCGTCAGTCCGCGACCGCGTACGCCTCCGCCGACCACAGCGAGTAGCCGTACCGCGTCGCGCGGCTCTCGCCCTGGACGCGGACGTGGCGGACGGCGGGTTCGTCCATGCGGAGCGTCTCCCGGCCGCCGGCGCTGTCCGTCACCGATGCCGCCGTGCGCCAGCTGTGGCCGTCGGCGGAGACCTCGACGCGGTACGCCGACGGGTGGGCGTCCTGCCAGTGCAGGTCGACCCGGCCCAGCCGCACCGGGCTCTCCAGCTCGACCTGCCACCAGGAGTCGTCCTCGACCGGGGACGACCAGCGCGTCGCGGGGTCCCCGTCGTTCGCCGCCGAGGCGGGGAAGTCGGGCGTCTCGTCGGCCGAGGAGGTAGCCGTGCCGGTACGGGCCAGGTCGGGGCCGGCGGTGCGCGGGACGGCGTTGACCGTCAGGGTCCGGGTCGCCCCGCCGAAGCCGAGCCGCACCTCGTACGACCGGGCCGGTGTCCCCGGCGCCACCGTCACCTCGACCGGCACCTCCACGGGCGTGCCGCGCGGGACGGTCAGGGTGTTCTTCGGTACGCCCACCTTCACGCCCTTCGGCGCCTCGACGGTCACCTTGCCGCGCACCTTTCCGGGCAGCAGCGAGCCCAGCGTGGCCGTCAGCCGGCGGGTGCCGCCGATGTCGGTGTCCAGGGTCCCGTCCGCGAGGTCCGGCAGCTTCAGCGAGGCGCCGGGCTCGTCCGTGAACCACGGCACGACGTGCCGTATCCGGGAGGCGTCCGCGCCGGTGACGCGGACGGCGCCGGCCGGGCCGTCCACCCGCAGCTCGGTGGCGCCGGACGCGGCCAGCGTGCCCAGGCTGCGCCAGCCCGCGCCCGGGGCGTGGATCTCGACGGTCCCCGTGGTGCCTGGCTCGGCCAGGACCGTCACCGTGCTCAGGTCCCGGACCCGGGGCAGCTGGAGCACGCCGTCGTCCGTCCGGCCGCCGGACCCGGCGGTCGCCTCGCGGCCGATGCCCGCCCAGGTCTCGTACGCGTTCCGCGCCCGGTCCAGGAACGGGTCCAGGACGCCCTTGCCGACCGTCACCCGGGCCGGCTTCAGTCCCGCCCGCTGCCCGGCCAGCTTCCGGTACGCGGTCCAGGCGGCGCCCGCGTCGTCGGACTCCTGCGCGCGCAGCATGTCCAGCGCGGTCACGCCGGCCTCCCCGTACCGGGCCAGCTGCCCGGTCCAGGGGGCGACCTCGGTGGCGAGGGAGGCGGTGCGCGGGTGGCCGGCCAGGGTGTCGGGCAGTTCGCGCAGCACCGTGAAGGCCGCGCGCAGCCGCTTCTCGGCCGCGCGGCCGTCGTCGCCGCCGGCGTCCGCGCGGGTCCGCCAGAACTCCTTCAGCAGCGGCCGCAGGTACGCCGACTCCTCGGCGCCGAGGACCGAGGACGCGTCGTTGCCCGCCAGCGCGGACAACGCCTCGTCCAGCTCGGGGTCGCCGCCCGCGAGATCCGCGATCGCGGCCCGCCAGGACTCCTGGGGGCGGTAGTCGCGCGGGTTCCAGGCGAAGTCGGCGGCCGTGAACAGGGGGATGCGGGACGCCTCGGGCTGCTCCATCGCGTTCGAGAGGAGGGCGGCCGAACCGGCGGCCACGGCGGGCTCGCGGCCCTGGTAGGGGCCGAGGAAGATCCGGCCGGGGGCGAAGTCGTTGACCGGGTAGTTGTCCATGGTCACCAGCGGGCGCGCGAACACCTGCCGCGCCTCGGCCAGGTCGCCGCCGGTGATGGTGCTCGGCACCACCCCGACCCCGGTCCACGCCACCTCCACCCCGGAGTCCAGGGCGTCCGAGAGGGCCCGCCGGTACTCGGTCGACCCCTCCTCGTAGTACTCGGTCGGCATCAACGACAGGGCGGCGGAACCGGGGTGGCGGTCCGCCAGGTGGCGGGCCACCGCGTTCGCCACGTACGCCTGGGCGCGGGCGGCGGCGTCCGGGCCGGAGCCGAAGAGGTCCGCGTCCGCGCCGCAGTGCCACTCGCTGTAGCTGACGTCCTGGAACTGCAGCTGGAAGGCGCGGAAGCCCAGCGCCCACATCGCGTCCAGCTTGCGGGTCAGCGCCCGCAGGTCGTCGTCCGAGGCGAAGCACATCGCCTGGCCCGGCGACACCGCCCAGCCGAGCGTGACGTGGTTGCTCCGGGCCCGCTCCGCCAGCTCCCGGAACTGGGCGCGCTGCCGGTCCGGGTACGGCTCGCGCCAGCGGGCCTGCCGGTGGAGGTCGTCGCCGGGCGCGTACAGGTACCGGTTCTGCTTGGTGCGGCCCATGAAGTCCAGCTGGTCCAGCCGCTGCCGGTGCGTCCACGGGGTGCCGTAGAAACCCTCGGTGATGCCGCGCACGGCGGTGCCCGGCCAGTCGCGTACGACGGCGGCGGTGAAGGTGCCGTCGGGGCGCAGGAGCTGACGCAGCGTCTGGACGGCGTGGAACAGGCCGTCCTCGCCCGCCCCGGTGAGGGCGACCGCTTCCTCGCCGACGGTCAGCGTGTAGCCACCGGAGGGAAGGGAGCGGAGGTCCTGCTGGCGGGAGCCCGCCGGCCGGTCCGCGCCCATCCGCACCACGAGCGCCCCTGCGGGCGCCTTGCCGCCGGGGGCGGTGAACCGGCGTGCGCCGGCTTCCCGCAGCAGCTCCCGCAGGGCGGCGACGGCACGGGGGTCGGCCGACGGGTCGGCGGTCAGCGCGACCTCGGCGGTCACCGCGACCGGGGCGCCGTCGGCCCGCAGGGACTGGGGGCGGGGCCAGACGGCCAGGCCCGCCTCCGCCCGGTCGGGAACGGGGGACGTGGTCGTCCCGGGAACGGACGGCGCCGCCACCGAGACGGGCGCGACGCCCAGAGTTCCGGCGACGACCGCGAACGCGAGAGCGACCGCGCTCTTCCCACGCCGTAGCTGCAAGGCCCCTCCCGAGGAGACAGAACCGTCCCGATCATCCATTGGCACGCCCGGAGCCCACCATTGTGCTCCGGGCGTGTCAACGGCAGTGGCCGTTGTGGCAGGTTTGTCCGCATGCGGGACGTGGGAACGGGAACACCATGTGAGCAGGAGCACGTTGTACGGATTGGTATGCCTGCCTTCGCGTCCGCTGGGTAGGGGCAGCGAGGAACGCGCCGAACGGCGCATCCGTACACGAACCGTGACGACGAGGAGGCCCTCCGTGGCTGCTGCACCCGCGTTCCTTCTGGCCCCGCCCATGTCCAAACCCGGGGCGGAGCCGTCCGCCGCCTTCGAAGACCTGCACAGCGCGGAGGCCGAGGGTCTGCAGGCCTGCGTCTTCAGCGCGGAGGGTCCGTGCGCGGGGGTCCCGCTCACCAGCGAGCCCCCGCTGCTCGACGCCGAACCCCTCACCAGCGAGCCCCCGCTGGCCGACGCCGCCCCCCTGACCAGTGAGTCCGACGCCGCCATGGACGCCACCGGACTCGACTCCTTCCCGGCGCAGTACGTCCCGGAGCCCTAGTGGCCGCGCCCGGACCGGCCGAGCCGCCTTCCGAGTCGCCCTCCGACCCTTCCGAGCTTCCCGCGCCGCCTTCCGCACCGCCGTCCGGGCCGTCCTGCGAGCCGCCGTCCGGGTGGTTCTCCGGGCCGACTTCCGCACTCCCGGACGACCTCTCCCGGCTCGCCGCCCTGCACGGCGTCGCCACCTCCTACAACCCGTCGCCGGACCGCACCGTCGCCGCCTCGGCCACCGCCGTCACCCTCGCCCTGGCCGCCCTCGGGGTGGACGCGGAAACCCCCGGGGCCGTCCGCGACGCGCTCGCCGCCCGCGAGCGGGAGCTGGCCGGGCGGCTGCTGCCGCCCACCGTGGTCGGCTGGGGCACCGGCACGCCGCCCGCCCTGGACGCGCTCCCCGAGGGCACCCGGCTGCTCGTGCGCACCGAGCAGGGAGAGACCCGCGTCTCGGCCGCCGGCCTCCCGCCCGGCGTGCACCGGGTGAGAGCCACCGCGCCCGACGGCCGCACCGGCGAGGCCCACCTGATCGTCGCCCCGCCCCGGCTGCCCGCGCCCCCGGCCCGCTCGTACGGCCTTCTCGTCCAGCTGTACTCGCTCCTCTCCCGCCGCTCCTGGGGCATGGGCGACCTCGCCGACCTCGGCGAACTCGCCGCCTGGGCCGGCCGTGCCCTCGGCGCCGGATTCGTCCAGATCAACCCGCTGCACGCGGCCGTCCCCGGCACCCCGACCGACCCGTCCCCGTACCGTCCGTCCTCCCGGCGCTTCCCGGACCCGGTCCATCTGCGGATTGAGGACGTTCCGGAGTTCGCGTACGTGCCGGTCGGTGCGGGGGCCGGGAAGGCGGCCGAGGGCGGGGCCCGGCCGGGGGACCCGATGGCGGACCTGCTCCGGCGGGCCGCGGAACTGCGCGAGGCGGTGCTGGACAGGGGCGCGCTGATCGACCGCGACGCCGTCTGGGCGACCAAGAAGGCCGCACTCGAAGCGGTCGTGGACGGGGTGCCGCTCGGCCCCGGCCGCCACGCCGCCTACTGCGACTTCCTCGCCGAGCAGGGCCAGGCCCTGGAGGACCACGCCACCTGGTGCGCGCTCGCCGAGGTGCACGGCCCCGACTGGCACGGCTGGCCGGCCGGACTGCGCGACCCGCGCTCGCCGGAGACCGCGCGGGCCCGCCGCGAGCTGATGGCCCGCGTCGACTTCCACTCCCGGCTGGCCTGGCTCACCGACACCCAGCTCAGGGCGGCCCAGCACGCCGCGCGCGAGGCCGGGATGCCGCTCGGGATCGTCCACGACCTCGCGGTCGGCGTGCACCCCGGGGGCTCCGACGCCTGGGCCCAGCAGGACACCCTCGCCGCCGGCATGTCGGTCGGCGCGCCCCCGGACGCCTTCAACGCGCGCGGCCAGGACTGGGGCCTGCCGCCCTGGCGCCCCGACCGGCTCGCCGCCTGCGGCTACGCGCCGTTCCGCGCCCTGCTCCGGGCCCTGTTCCGGTACGCGGGAGCCCTGCGCATCGACCACGTCATGGGTCTGTTCCGGCTCTGGTGGGTGCCCCTGGGGCAGCCGCCCACCGAGGGCACGTACGTCCGCTACGACGCCGAGGCGATGCTCGCCGTCCTCGTCCTGGAGGCCTCCCGCGCCGGGGCGGTGGTGATCGGCGAGGACCTGGGCACGGTCGAGCCCGGCGTACGCGAGGCGCTGCGCGCACGCGGGGTGTACGGGACGTCGGTGCTCTGGTTCGAACGGGCCTGGGAGGGCGACCGCCGTCCGTTGCCTCCGGAGACCTGGCGCGCCGACTGCCTGGCCACCGTCACCACCCATGACCTGCCGCCCACCGCGTCCCGCCTCACCGGCGAACACGTCGAGCTCCGCGACGGCCTCGGCCTGCTCACCCGCCCCCTGTCGGAGGAGCGCGCGGAGGCCGCCGCCGACACGGCGGAGTGGCTGGACCTGCTGACCGAACTGGGCCTGCTGCACGGCCCCGGCGGCCCGGTGGGCCCCGGCGGCCCCGGCACGGGGGGCGCCGTCACCACCGAGGAGGAGGCACGCGTCCAGGCCGTCCACCGCTACCTGCTGCGCACCCCCGCCCGGATGATCGGCGTCTGGCTCCCCGACGGTGTCGGCGACCGGCGCCCGCAGAACCTCCCCGGAACCTGGGACGAGTACCCGAACTGGCGCCTGCCGATCGCCGACGCGCGGGGCCGCCCGATGACCCTGGAGGACCTGACGGCGTCCCCGAGACTGCACGCGCTGCTCGACGTGGTCCGCACCCGCACCGGCCGGCCGGCCGGAGGGGCGGTCGAGCCCTGAGCCGGGACGGACGAGGCCCGGGGCCGCCGGACGGGTGAGGCCCGGGGCCGGACGGGCGAGAGGCACGGGGGCGAAACGGGGTGGAACCGGACATACGCAGGCCGGCCGGGGGTGCGTGGGCCACCCCGGACGCGCGGGCCCCGCGGCTGTTCGCTACGTTGGCACCGTGGACAAGACGAACGCCCTGCGCGCCGGCGCCCTGGCAGCCGGTACGACGCTGATGATGCTGCTCATGACGTCCCCCGCGCTCGCGCTCACCCGCGACGACGGCGACGACCCCGGCACGGGTCTGAGCGTGATCGAGACGCTGGGGCTGTACGTCGTGGCCCCGATCGTGCTCTTCCTGGCCATCACGGGCCTGGTGATGGTCCTCGACAAGTCGCACAAGAAGAAGGACACGACCAGCTCCAACATCAGCACCACGGCCGAGGCCAAGGCCTGACCCGGCCGTTGTCCCGCACCCTTCCCGAAGGCGCCGCCCCACCACCCGTACCCGCGTTCCGCGGTAGGGCGGGGGCGGCGCCTTCGGCGTGCGCGGGCCCTCCTACGGCTGTGAACGCTCGGTCGCGAGGAGCAGCTCGCGGAGCAGGCCGGTGAGCTGTCGGGCGCGGTCCGGGGGGAGGGCGGCCAGGGCCTCGGTCTGGACGGCGAGCCCCGCGCCGACCGCCTGGTCGACGACGGCGAGCCCCTGTTCGGTGAGGGTCACCTGCAGGCCCCGGCGGTCGTGGGGGTCGGGGGAGCGCCGCAGCAGCCCCGCGCGCTCCAGCTTGTCGAGGCGGCCGGTCATCCCGCCGGTGGTGAGCATCAGGGTGCCGGAGAGCTGGCGGGGCGAGAGCGTGTAGGGCTCACCGGCGCGGCGCAGCGTGGCGAGGACGTCGAACTCGCCCCGGGCGATCCCGTACCGCGCGTACGCCTTCTCGACGCGGTCGCCCATGGCGCGCGAGAGCCGGTGGACGCGGCCGAAGACCTCCATGGCGGTGGTGTCGAGATCGGGCCGGACGCCGGCCCACTGCTCGGCGATCGCGTCCACGGGGTCCTTGCGGTCTCCGCCGTCTCTGCCGTCCGTGCCGTCCGTGCGCTGCTCGGGGCGTGCGTTCATGGCGTCGAGTATCGGCCGCTCCTCGCTCACCCGCAAGAAAGAAGCTCGAAGGTAAGTCGCTTGCTGCTAAGCTACTTTCTGTCGACCTGATGAGAGAGGTGCGCCCGACCGTGACCGCGACCCGATCCGCGCCGACGGGAGGACCGGTGACGAGGGCGATCCTGCTCACCGCCCTGGCCCCCGTCTCCTGGGGCACCACGTACGCCGTCACCACCGAACTCCTCCCGCCGGACCGCCCCCTCTTCACCGGCCTGATGCGTGCCCTGCCCGCCGGACTGCTGCTGCTCGCGTCGGCCGGGGTGCTGCCGAAGGGCGCGTGGTGGTGGAAGGCGGCGGTGCTCGGCGCGCTCAACATCGGGGCGTTCTTCCCGCTGCTGTTCCTCTCCGCGTACCGTCTGCCCGGCGGCCTGGCGGCGGTGGTCGGCTCGGTGGGCCCGCTGTTCGTGGCCGGCCTCGCGGGGCCGCTGCTGGGCCGGCGCCCGACCGCGCGCACGCTGCTCACGGGGATGGTGGCCGCGCTCGGGGTGAGCCTGGTCGTCCTGAAGGCGGCGGGGGCGCTCGACCCCCTCGGGGTGGCGGCGGCGCTCGCCTCCACGGCGTCCATGTCCACCGGCACGGTGCTGACGAAACGCTGGGGACGCCCGGAGGGCGTGGGCCCTCTCGCCCTGACCGGCTGGCAACTGACCGCGGGCGGCCTGCTCATCGCCCCGCTCGCCCTGTTCGTCGAGGGCGCCCCGCCGGCCCTGGACGCCCCGGCGGTCGGCGGCTACCTCTACCTGGCCCTCGTGAACACGGCCCTCGCGTACTGCCTCTGGTTCCGGGGCATGGGCCACCTCTCCGCCACCCAGGTCACCTTCCTGGGCCCCCTCTCCCCCCTGACCGCGGCCGTACTCGGCTGGGCAGCCCTGGGCGAGACCCTCACCCCGCTCCAACTGGCAGGCATGGTGCTGGCGTTCGGCGCGACGGTGGCGGGCCAGCTCGCGCCGGCGCCCCGGCGGAAGGCCTCCTGGCGCACGGGGGCGGCCTCGGACACCGCAGGGCGTGAACGCGACGCGCCGGTGTCGGCGTGAAGAACTGCGGCGGCGCGGGTCTCCCGGTCGCGAGCAGCGACGTGTCGTTCGCGCCACGCGGGGCGAAAGTGGTGTGAACGAACGTTGCCCCCCTGTTCCGCGACGCGCAGCCTGGGAGTCCGCGGGAGCGCTCCCACGCGTCGGACCCCGCAGGAGACCGGTCGCGCCCGCTGCCCGGAGAAGCACCAGAAGCACCAGATGCGCCAGAAGCACCACCGCCGTGCACACGTCCTCGTTTCTGGAGCCGACATGCTACGACGCCGCTGGACCGGACCCCTTCTGCTGGCCCTCCTGCTGACCGTCCTGGCCCCCTTGCCCGCCGCGGCCCGGCCCGCCGGGGCTGCCGCCTCCGCAGCCGCGGATCCCGTGCCGCTCCGGACGGGCACGGCCAAGGGCGCCCCGACCGTGCCCCTGCCGTCGCTCGGCGCGACCACCACCCAGGTCGCCCGCGGGCTGAGACGGCCCACCGCCCTCGTCGGCCCCGACGACGGCACGGACCGGCTGTTCATCACCGAGAAGTCCGGCACCGTCCGGGTCTACCACCCGGACACCGGCCTGGCTGCGGCCCCGCTCGTCGACATCACCTCGGCCGTGGACGAATCGGGCAACGAGCGCGGCCTGCTCGGCATCGCCCTCCCGCCCGACTTCGCCGCCAGCCGGAACCTGTACCTGGCGTACACGGCACGGCCCGACGGCGCGGTCACCCTCGCCCGTTACCGGCTCGACGAGTCCCGCCTGGAGGTCCTGCTCTCCCAGGAACACGCCGAGTACAACAACCACAACGGCGGCCAGCTCGCGTTCGGCCCCGACGGCAACCTGTACTGGAGCATCGGCGACGGCGGCGGCTCCGGGGATCCCTTCCGCTCCGGCCAGCGGCTGGACACCCTGCTGGGCAAGATCCTGCGGATCGACGTGAGCCGTGGCTGCGACCCGCTTCCCTACTGCGTCCCCGCCGACAACCCCTTCGTGGACACGGACGGCGCCCGCGAGGAGATCTGGCTGTACGGGCTGCGCAACCCGTGGCGGTTCTCCTTCGACGACGCCGACGGCTCGATGTGGATCGGCGACGTCGGCCAGGGCCGGTGGGAGGAGATCGACCACCTCGCCCCGGGACAGGGCGGGCTGAACCTCGGCTGGTCCTGCTACGAGGGGCTGGAGAGATTCGAGGACGGCGACTGCGCGCCCGGTGAGACGTACACCGAGCCGGTCTTCACGTACTCCCCGTACACCGGCGGCTGCTCGGTCATCGGCGGCCACGTCTACCGCGGCCAGAAGTACGCAGACCTGGCCGGCGGCACGTACATCGCCACCGACTACTGCTCGTCCACGGTCTGGGCGCTGCGCCCCGACGGCAGCGGCGGCTACGAGCAGGCCGAGATCGGGGAGATGCCCACCCAGGTGACCTCGATCGGTACGACCGCCGACGGGGAGTTCTACGTGGTCAACGATCTGCCCGGCGGCCTGCACCGGGTGTCGTTCGCACGGGAGGAACCCACCTGCCGGGTGGACCGTACGGTGACGACCTGGGGTACCGGCACGACGGTCGACCTCACCGTCACCAACACCGGCGGCACCCCGGTGAACGGCTGGACGCTGGAGTTCCCCCTGACTCTCGGGCAGACCGTCGTCTCCGACTGGAACACGGACCTGACCCAGGGAAGCAACGTGATCAAGGCGACCGACGCCTCGCACAACGCCACGATCGCTCCGGGCGCGAGCATCACCCTCGGCTACCTCGCCGGCCACACCGGCGACGCGTCACCTCCGCCCCGGTTCACGCTCAACGGGGACGCCTGCGCCGTCGGCCGCTGAACCCCCGGCGCGGCGCCCGCGTGGCGCCGTCGGGCTCCTCGTGCGGCGCCGGAGTCCGGCCCGGTTGCCCCGAAGGCGAAGGGCTGAGGGAACACCAGGGGCGCCCGGCGCGGCACCGGGCGCCCCTGGCACTCGTACGGGTTACGCCCGTTCGGCCGCCGCGTCCGCGGCCTGGGCGCGCAGGGCGCGTTCCACGCCCGCGCGGGACTCGGAGACCAGGCGGCGCAGGGCCGGGGTCGGTTCGGCGGAGGCCAGCCAGGCGTCCGTCTTCTCCAGGGTCTCGTCAAAGACCTGGACCGCCGGGTAGAGGCCGACCGCGATCTGCTGGGCCATCTCGTGCGAGCGGGACTCCCAGACGCCGGCCAGCGCCTCGAAGTACCGGTCCGTGTACGGCTCCAGCAGCTCGCGCTGGTCGGTCTGGACGAAGCCGGCGATGACCGCCTCCTGGACCGCGTTCGGCAGCTTGTCGGACTCCACGACCGACGCCCACGCCTCCGCCTTGGCCTCCTCGGTCGGCCGGGCGGCGCGCGCGGTGGCGGCGTGGCGCTCGCCGGCGGCCGTACGGTCCCGCTCGTACTCCGAGGCGATCTCCGCCTCGTCGAACCGGCCCACCGCCGCGAGCCGCTGCACGAACGCCCAGCGCAGCTCGGTGTCGACGGCCAGGCCCTCGATCGTCCGGGTGCCGTCCAGCAGGCTCTCCAGGAGGTCCAGCTGCTCCGGCTTGCGCGCCGTCGCGGCGAACGCGCGCGCCCACGCCAGCTGGTGGTCGCTGCCCGCCCCGGCGGCCCGCAGATGGGCCAGCGTGGCCTCCGTCCAGCGGGTGAGCAGCGTCTCGCGGGAGGACGGGGCGGCGTACAGGTCGATCGCCAGCTTCACCTGGCGGTGCAGCGACTGCACCACGCCGATGTCCGACTCCTTGCCGATGCCCGAGAACACCAGCGACAGGTAGTCGCGGGTGGCCAGCTCGCCGTCGCGGGTCATGTCCCAGGCCGACGCCCAGCTCAGCGCGCGCGGCAGGGACGCCTCGAAGTCGCCCAGGTGCTCGGTGACGAAGGCCAGCGACCGCTCGTCCAGGCGGACCTTGGCGTACGACAGGTCGTCGTCGTTGAGCAGCACGACGTCCGGGCGCGCCCTGCCGACGAGCTCCGGTACGGCGGTCAGCTCGCCGTCGACGTCCAGCTCGACCCGGTCGACGCGCACCAGCCTGCCGCTCGCCCCGTCCAGGTCGTACAGGCCGACCGCGATCCGGTGCGGGCGCAGGACCGGCTCGCCCTTGGCGCCGGCGGGCAGCGCGGGGGCCTCCTGGCGGATGGCGAAGGAGGTGATGGTTCCCGTGCCGTCCGGGCCGTCCGTCTCGATCTCCGGGCGCAGCACGTTGATGCCGGCCGTCTCCAGCCACTTCCGCGACCAGGTGCTCAGGTCGCGGCCGGAGGTCTCCTCCAGGGCGCTCAGCAGGTCGGGCAGGCGCGTGTTGCCGTACGCGTGGCGCTTGAAGTACGCCTGCACGCCGCTGAAGAACGCGTCCGTGCCGACGTAGGCCACCAACTGCTTGAGGACCGAGGCGCCCTTGGCGTACGTGATGCCGTCGAAGTTGACCAGCACGTCGTCCAGGTCACGGATGTCGGCCATGATCGGGTGCGTGGACGGCAGCTGGTCCTGGCGGTAGGCCCAGGTCTTCATGGAGTTCGCGAACGTCGTCCACGAGTGCGGCCACTTCGAGCCCGGCGCCTCCGCCTGGCAGGCGGCCTCGGCGTAGGTGGCGAACGACTCGTTCAGCCACAGGTCGTTCCACCACTCCATGGTGACCAGGTCGCCGAACCACATGTGGGCCAGCTCGTGCAGGATCGTCGCGGCCCGCCCCTCGTACGCCGCGTCCGTCACCTTCGACCGGAAGACGTACTGGTCGCGGATGGTGACCGCGCCCGCGTTCTCCATCGCGCCCGCGTTGAACTCCGGCACGAACAGCTGGTCGTACTTCCCGAAGGGGTACGGGTAGTCGAACTTCTCCTGGAACCACTCGAAGCCCTGCCGGGTGACCTCGAAGATCGCGTCCGCGTCGAGGTACTCGGCGAGCGAGGGCCGGCAGTAGATGCCGAGCGGCACCGACTGGCCGTCCTTCTCGTACACGCTGTGCACGGAGTGGTACGGGCCGACGACGAGCGCCGTGACGTACGTCGACATCCGCGGGGTCGGCTCGAACTCCCAGACGTTGTCACGGGGTTCGGGGGTGGGCGAGTTGGAGACGACGGTCCAGCCGTCCGGCGCCTTCACGGTGAACCGGAAGGTCGCCTTGAGGTCGGGCTGCTCGAAGCTCGCGAACACCCGGCGGGCGTCCGGCACCTCGAACTGGGTGTAGAGATAGGCCTGGTCGTCCACCGGGTCCACGAACCGGTGCAGTCCCTCACCGGTGTTGGTGTACGCGCAGTCGGCGCTCACCCGCAGGACGTTGCGGCCCGGGAGCAGACCGGGCAGGGCGATGCGGGAGTCCGTGAAGACCCCGGCGGGGTCGAGGGGGTCCCCGTTGAGGGTCACCTCGTGGACGGTGGGGGCCACCAGGTCGATGAAGGAGTCCCCTCCGTCCCCGGAGACGTCGAAGCGCACCGTGGTCACGGACCGGTAGGTGCCGCCCTCCTGCGCGCCGGAGAGGTCGAGATCGACCTCGTACGAGTCAACGGTCAGCAGTTTCGCCCGCTGCTGCGCCTCTTCGCGAGTCAGGTTTGTGCCAGGCACGCGGTCATCTCCTCGTTATGTGTGGGTTGCGTCATCCTTCCACGCCACCGGCTCGGAACGCGATGTCCATTTCCCGCCGGTGGCGTGCCCGGTCGGGCACGGTTCCGAACCCGTGACAGCGGCCCATACCCCCCCACCCCGTCCCTGCACAGGCCCTGAAAGAACCGCGCACCATGGACGACGCGGGCCGCTCCCCGGTCCCCCGCACCGACAACGAGGGCGGCGCCCCGCTCCGCTGCTGCCTGCGCCGCGGCGAAGCGGGAGAGCTGATCACCCTGGTCACCTACGCCCTCTGCGTCGCTGGGCGGCACACACGGGCGCCGACCCGGGCCCGTACGACGAGCGGGGGCCGGTCTTCCTCCACGCCGAGGAGCGTGCGGGACCGCAGGGCGACGACGGCCTCCCCTTCACGGCCGCCCACCGTGTCCTCCGCCGCCACGCCTCCGCCGCCACGCCTCCGACGGCACCATCCTGGGCGGCCGCCTGGTGGACACCCCGGACGGCTTCGGACCCGCCCTCACGGAGGCCTTCACCGACCCGGCCGTCGCCCTCGTCCACGTCCGCGCGGTGGAGTACGGCTGCTTCCTCCACGAGGTGCGGCGAGACAGCCGGCCGTGACTGTCCCGTCCGCCGCCGACGAGGTGATTGATCAGTTGTGACGCGAGGATCAAGATGTTCCTACTTGGGCAAGGGCACGGCACGGAAAACGGTAGCCCTGGACTTCCTGCCCCGGGTAGCATTGAGGGTATGAAGATCAGTGTGAGTCTGCCCCAGGAGGACCTGGCCTTCGTCGACGAGTACGCCGCCCGTACGGAGGCCGAGTCCCGGTCGGCCGTGATACATGCCGCCATCGAGTTGCTCAGGCAGGCGCAGCTCGAGCAGGAGTACACGGAGGCTTTCGCCGAATGGGACGGGAGCGAGGATGCCCGGCTGTGGGACCGGGCGAGCGGAGACGGGATCACCGATGAGGCGTGGTGACATCTACATGGTGGACCTGGAACCGGCGCGGGGCAGCGAGGCCAACAAGGTCAGGCCTGCCGTGATCGTCTCCAACGACGCCGCCAACGAGTCCGTCGTACGGAACAACCGGGGAGTTGTGACCGTGGCGCCGCTGACGTCCAACACCTCTCGCGTCCTGACGTTCCAGGTTCTTCTGCGCTCGGAGGAGAGCCGTCTGCCGAAGGACTCCAAAGTGCAGTGCGAGCAGGTCCGTGCCATTGCGCCGGAACGTCTGATGCACAGGGTCGGCGCCGTGCCGCGGCAGCGCATGACCGAGATCGACGTGGCGCTGCGGCGGCATCTGGCGCTGTGAGGATGCGCAGAGGGGGCGTCCGCCGGCCGGCCGGCGGACGCCCCCTCGTAACGGCTGTCGGTTACCGCTTGAGCTCGGCCGCCACCAGTTCCGCGATCTGGACCGCGTTCAGGGCCGCGCCCTTGCGGAGGTTGTCGTTGGAGACGAAGAGGGCCAGGCCGTTGTCGACCGTCTCGTCGCGGCGGATGCGGCCGACGTAGGACGGGTCCTGGCCCGCCGCCTGCAGCGGGGTGGGGATGTCGGTGACGACGACACCGGGGGCGTCGGCCAGCAGCTCGGTCGCGCGCTCCGGGCTGATCGGGCGGGCGAAGCGGGCGTTGATCTGGAGGGAGTGCCCGGAGAAGACCGGGACGCGCACGCAGGTGCCGGAGACCTTCAGGCCGGGGATGTCCAGGATCTTGCGGGACTCGTTGCGCAGCTTCTGCTCCTCGTCGGTCTCGTTGAGGCCGTCGTCCACGACGTTGCCGGCGAGGGGCAGCACGTTGAAGGCGATGGGGCGCTTGTAGACGGCCGGCTCCGGGAAGTCGACCGCGCCGCCGTCGTGGGTCAGCCTGTCGGCGTCGGCGACGACCTTCTGGGTCTGGCCGTGCAGCTCCGCCACGCCCGCGAGACCGGAACCGGACACCGCCTGGTACGTGGCGACCACCAGCGCGTCCAGGCCCGCCTCGTCGTGCAGCGGACGCAGCACCGGCATCGCGGCCATCGTGGTGCAGTTCGGGTTGGCGATGATGCCCTTGGGACGGTTCGCGATCGCGTCCGGGTTCACCTCGGAGACGACCAGCGGAACCTCGGGGTCCTTGCGCCACGCGGACGAGTTGTCGATCACGACCGCGCCCTGCGAGGCGACCTTCTCGGCCAGCGCCTTCGACGTCGTACCGCCCGCCGAGAACAGCACGATGTCCAGACCGGTGTAGTCGGCGGTGGACGCGTCCTCCACCGTCACGCCGTCCAGCTCCGTCCCCGCCGAGCGGGCCGAGGCGAACAGGCGCAGCTCCGTGACCGGGAAGTTCCGCTCCTTGAGGATGCTGCGCATGACCGTGCCCACCTGACCGGTGGCTCCGACGATTCCGACCCTCACGACGTCTCCCTCACTGCGTTCTGCGTCATACGACGTATACGGCGTACCTGTGCCCTTTGCCTGCCGGCCGGGGCATTTCCATCATGCGGCCGACCACGGCCCGCCTGTCCAGTTCTTTGCGCCCCCTGCCCGCACAGTGGGACGCACCGGCATCCCCGCCGGTCGCGGACCTGCGGTCGCCACCCCCTTGAGCTGCAGGAATTCAGTCGTCGGGGGTCGGCGGCCGCAAGGTTCCCTGCCCCGGCCCACTCCCCTCACACGGAGGTGTGACGTACGCCTCTGCCCGGTTCGCACCCGGCTCGCCCCCGGTTCGCACCCGATTCGCGCGGCGGGCGAACGTTCCGGGCCGCACCGGCGTCGTAGGAGAAACAGAGTGAGGGGGTGGGCAGTGCTGCGCGGAAGGATCCGGCGTGGCCGGCAGGCGTCCGGCGCCGTGGACGACGACCCGCTGGACGCGGCGCAGGAACGCCGGGTACGGGCGGTGCTCGCGCTCGGCGGGGTGCCGCAGACCGACCTGCCGGACGGGGTGCAGCAGGTCCGGCTGCGGCTGCTGGAGCGTGCCGTGAGCGGGCAGGAGGCGCCCCGGGACGTCTCGGCCTGGGCCGCCGTCGTCGCCTCCCACCTCGCCATGGACTGGCACCGGGCCAGACGGCGCCAGGAACGGCTCGGCGAACGCCTCGCCGCGCTGCGCCCCGCCGGACCCCCGGCCGACGAGGAGACCCGCCTGCTCTCCCTCGCCGTCGCCCGCGGCCTGGACGGGCTGCCCGACGCCCAGCGCCAGGTCGTCGTGCTGCGCTTCTACGCCGACCTGCCGGTGCGCTCGATCGCCGAGCAGCTCGGCGTGCCCGAAGGCACGGTCAAGAGCCGGCTGCACACGGCCGTACGGGCCCTGCGCGCCCGCCTGCACGAGGACGAGGTGGTGTGACGTGGCCGTCCACGACGACGACCGGAACGACACCGGCGACGAGCGCGGCACCGAGCACGACGGCCCTCAGCGCGACGGCACCGAGTACGAAGGCGTCGACGCCCTCATGGCCGCGATCCTCGACGAGCCGCTGCCCGCCGCGGCCCGGCGGGACCCGGCGTTCACGGCCGCGCGGGACGCGGCCGCCGCCGACGTCGCCGTGCTCAGGAAGCACCTGGGCCTGATCGGGGAGACGCTGGCAGCCGTGGGGACGCCGGCAGCGCGAGAGAAGGCCGTGGGGCCGGAGGCTGCTCCGGCGGCCGTGACCGGGACGTCTACCAGCCCCGGTGGCAGGCCCACGACGGGCCCCCGCGCGCCGGTGACGCCCCTGCCCTCGCGCCGCGCGCCCCGTCGCCCGCTGCGGGTCGCCCTCGGCGCGCTCGCCGCCGCGGCGGCCGCCGCGGCGGTCCTCGGTACGGGCTGGCTCGTGGCGCAGCCCGGGCAGGGCGACACCGCCTCCTCGGCAGCCGAGTCCGCCGACAAGGCGGCCGGCGACGAGCGGTCCACGGGTGCCGGGGACCCGGCCGGTGACCTGTTCGGCAGTCCCCGCCACCTCGCCTGCGCCCGGCTCGTCGCCGAGGGCACGGTGACCGGGGTGGAGCCGGTACCGGGCGCCGGAGGGGACCGCGTCACGCTGGAGGTGACCCGCGGCTACAAGCCGGAGCCGGAGCCCGGCACGAACGCGGGGGACCGGGACGAGGTCACCTTCCTGACCGGGGCCACCGGCCGGCCCCGGCTGCGCACCGGCGACCAGGTCCTGGTCGGCCTGCCCCGCGAGGGGACCGTCCCGGACGCCGTGATCGTCGGCGAGGAGGGCATCGCCCCCGAGCGGGCGCGCATCACCGCCGCCCTGCCCGCCTCCCGCACCCTGACCTGCGAGTGACCGACGCGGGCGCGGGGCGCGTACGGCGAAAGGGGCGGGCGTCCTCGTGGACGCCCGCCCCTGCCGCTGGTGGCCGTCGGTTACGGCACGACCTTCCCGATCGTCACGCTGCCCGTGCCCGCGACCGTGCCGCGCGCGTTGACCAGCTGGACCTGGCCGAAGAACTCGCGGCCCTCGGGGGCCGCCGCGGCGGCCGTGACGGTGCCGGAGACGGTGGCCGACTCGCCCGTGCCGATCCGCACCGGCGTGGAACCGTCGACCGTGACCTCGCCGAGCGCGGCGGAGAAGAACACGTCCCGGTAGTCGTAGTCGGTGGAACCGGCCGGGACGGAGTAGCCCACGACCTCGACGGTGTACGTACCGGCCGCCGGGTCGGCGACGGACACCGACTCCTCCGAGTCGCCGTCGGCGGACTGGCCGACGAGGGCGCCGGCCGCGTCGTAGACCGCGAGGTCCAGGTCGGCGGAGGCGTCGGAGACGTTGCCGATGGCGACGTCGAGCGACGCCGCGCCCTCGGGCACCTCGACCGTGGTGGTGCGGACGTCACCCGTGCCGATGGCCGGACGGTCCGACAGGGCGGAGCCCAGCGGGCCGCCGACCAGCTTGCCGTCCAGGTCGGCGGCCTCGTTGGTCACGTTCCAGGAGACGTCCGCCGGGGTACCGACCCCGGCCTCCGGCACGGTCACGGTCTCGGGGTCGAAGACCGCGCCGAGCACGGCGACGTCCAGCTTGTACGGGTTCTTCAGCAACGGCGAGGTGCGGCGCGCCTCGACCTCGATCTCCCAGACGCCCGGCTGCGGGTTCACGTACGAACGCAGGTCGGGACGGCAGGCGTTGGCCGGGTTGCTGTAGTTCGGGTAGCAGTTGACGGTCGACGTCGGGTCGGCCGGGACGCCGTACGGGTGGATGGCGACGAACCGGGTCTGGCTCGTGGCCTTCAGCCCGCTCATCGCGATCTCCAGCGTCTTCACGCCCTCGGGCACGGTGACGAAGTAGGAGGTCGTGGCGTTGCGCTGGGCGGTGCCGGAGGCGGAGAAGGTGTGCGCCAGCGGGGCCGAGACGACCACGGTGCTCAGGATCTGCCGGTCGACGCCCTCGGTGCGCGGGTCGTCGACCTCGAGGATGGCGCTCTTGAGGCCGGCCGACCGGGGCGAGGCCTGGACCGTGACGGTCACCGGCTCGTTCAGCGGCAGCCGCACGTCGTCGTCGCCGACGATGCGGAAGACGCGGTCGGTGTTGTTCTCGAGGTCGAGCTCGTGCCGGATCGCGCGGTCGGGACCGGACGTACGGGTGATGGTGATGTCGTACGTCTTCTTCTGGCCCGCCTTCAGGCCGCCCTCGCGGTCGTAGAGGCCGGTGCCGAAGCCGGGGGTCTCCAGGAACTGCTCGATCGCGGTGTCGACCGGCGCCTTCACGCTGTACTCGTGCGCGGTGGCCCCGTCGCGGATCGAGTCCCAGGCCTCCTCGACGTCGATGAGGCCGGCGCCCTCCTCGTAGGCCTGCAGGCCCCTGACGTGCCGGGCGGTGGAGGTGAGGGCGGTGCGCAGCTCGGCGGGCGTCAGGTCGATGCGCTTCTGCTTCGCGGCCGACAGCAGCAGCGCGGCGGAGCCCGCGGCCTGCGGGGACGCCATCGAGGTGCCCTGGAGCATGCCGTAACCGGCCGGCAGGCCGTAGCCCGCCTCGGCGACCGGCTGGCCCGCCGCCCAGGTCTGGATGGTGTTGATCGCCGCGCCGGGCGCGATCAGCGTCGGCGTGAAGCCGCCGTCCTCCCGCGGGCCGCGGGAGGAGAACGGCATCATGGCGTACTTCGTCTTCACGACGGAGCCGTAGTTGGCGGCCCAGGTCTCCCTGGAGACGGACGCGCCGACCGAGATGACCTTGTCGGCCAGGGCCGGGTCGCCGATGGTGTTGGCGCCGGGGCCGGAGTTGCCCGCGGAGATCACCAGCTGGACGCCGTAGGTGTCGATGAGGCGGGTGTACAGCTCGGCGCGGGCGTTGTTGCCGTCGTTGAGGGCGGGCAGGCCGCCGATGGACATGTTGACGATGTCGACACCGCGCTCGGTGACGAGGTCGATCATGCCCTCGGTCAGCGCCACGTTGGTGCAGCCGCCGGACCAGGTGCAGGCACGGGAGGAGACGAGCTTCGCGCCGGGCGCCGCGCCGTCCATCTGCCCGCCGAACAGGCCGTTGGCGGCGGTGATGCCGGCGACGTGCGAGCCGTGCGAGCCTTCGATGACACCGATGTTGACGAAGTCGGCCGTCTTGCCGACCCAGTCCCCGCCGTACGGGTCCATCGGGACGTCCTCGCGGATCTCCACGACGAACGGCTGGCGCTCGGCGACGTCGGTGGCCGGGTCGTCGGTGCCGAAGTACCCGATCTGGAAGCCGTCCTTGTAGGGCTTCATCGGGGTGTCGTCGGAGAAGTCCTGGTTGTCGTTCAGGTCGACCCGGACGGTGCCCGCCTCGGCGTCGTACAGCACGCCCCAGGAGTCGGTGGTGTCGCCGTCGCGGTTGGCGTCGCCGCCCGCGTCGCCGCCGGTGGTGTACGACTCCAGGAAGGTGCTGACCCGGTACGAACCGGCGGGGGCCTGCCAGGTCGTGCCGTTGTACGTGAAGGTCGGGCCGGAGACCGAGGAGGTCATCGGGCGCCAGGTCCGGTCGCCGTCGACGATCGGGTCGGTCGCCGTCACCCAGTCGACGATCTTGCGCTCGCCGGTGGTGGTCTTCTGCAGCGCCGGGTGGGCCAGGTCCACGCCCGAGTCGAGGATGCCGATGGTGACGCCGCGGCCGTCCGCCGTGCGGTTCTTCTTCACGAAGTCGACGGCGCCCGTCTCGAAGGACGGGTTGTACGGGTTCTTCGCGGGGGTCCGCCCGTCGGGGCCCGGGTAGGTGGCGGAGCCGCCCTTGCCCTTGGCCTTGGCGGTGGTGTCCGCGGCCGGGGTCGGGTCGTCGAGCGGGATCTCGTCGCGCAGGTCGATGCCGTGCACGGTGGAGAGCTTGGCGGCGGCGGCGATGGCCGAGTCCGCCTTGGCGGTGGGGACGGTGGCGCGGACGTAGCCGAGCCTGTCGTGGGTCCGGCCGACCGAGCCGCCCTTCACCGCGTTCAGCTCCTCGGCGACCTGCTCGGTCCTGCCGGGGGCGGTGGCGATCATCATCGTGACGTTCTCGGCGCCGTCGGCCTTGGCCTCGGCGAGGAGGTCGGCGTCGCCCGAACCGAGTTTGTCGTGCGCGGACTTGACGTCACCGTCGACGGGTGCGGCGGCCGGCGCGTCGGCGGCGGCCGCCAGAGGTATCGGCCCGACCGCACAGAGCGCGGCGACGAGGCCGGCGGCCAGGGAGATACGGGCCGCGCGTCTCGCGCCCGACAGCGGTTCGCGCGGGGAGGACTGGGTCATCGGCATCCCTCGTAAGTAAAGGCACCATCGTGGAGCGACCGGAGCCGATCGACCCTGGCCGCGATCGTCCGGAATGCGATCCCGGACGATCGTTGAGCCTTACGCAAGGGGTGTGTGTTTGGCGAGGGTTGGCTGAATCGAGATGAATGTATGGGGAAAACCCGCGATGCGTTTATGGGGTGTCGGGGGTCGAAGCGGGCAAGTCGCCCGGGGGTGGGCCCCGTGGGCGCTCGCGGGGTAACGTCCCGGAATGCGGCGGACCCTGAGGGTGGCGGCCTACGCCGTGGTGGTGTGCGACGGACGGCTCCTGCTGGCCCGGTCCCCGGTGCCCGGAGGTGATCCGGAGTGGGTGCTGCCGGGCGGTGGCATGGAGCACGGCGAGGATCCGTACGACACCGTGCGGCGGGAGGTCGAGGAGGAGACCGGGTATCGCGTCGAGGTCACCGGACTGCTCGGCGTGGACTCCGTCCGGCGCGCTCTTCCCCGCCGCCCGCTCCGGCTCCACCGCGCCGTCGACCATCAGGCCGTACGACTGGTCTACGAGGGGCGGATCGTCGGCGGCGAGCTGCGCAGCGAGATCGGCGGCTCCACCGAACTGGCCGCCTGGCGGCCCCTGGACGCCGTCGCGGACCTGCTCAGGGTCGGCCTGGTCGACACCGGGCTGCGGCTGTGGCGGGAGCGCCCGGCGGAGGGACGGGTGGGACAGGCGGAAGGCTGACGGGTGGAGCGCGTGAACCTCTGGACCTCGTGAGCCGATGGGAAGCGATGCCCGTAATGCGAAGGGGTGGCGTTCCTGGGGTTCCCCGTGAAGTGAACGCGGCGTGACCGGTCCCGGACCGGCGCGGAAGCACGGGCCGACGGCCCGGGTGGTCCAAGATCCACGTACGGCGATCGGCGTCGCGCGTTGCCGCCGCGTTCACACGCAGGCCATTCCCGCTGCCAAGCATCCAGTACGAGCGGGACGTCCACCCGGCGAACCACCGGCGAGCGCCCCGCGGTCACTGCCGATGCGTTCGCACCCGGGGAGACAAGCGCCATGTCGCGCATACGCCCAGTAGCCGGCTCCACCGCACTCCACCGCCGTTCCCTCCTCACCGCCACCGGTGCCCTCGCCCTCTGCGCCGGTGCCGGATACGCCCTGCTGCCCGGCGGCGACCGGGCCGTGGCCGCCGGCAGTGCCGACGCCGCCGCGGACGAGGCCGTACCGGCCTCCTCCCGGCAGGCGCCGGCCGCCCCGCTCGCCCCGTACACGCGCGGCACCACCGTCGCCGGAGTGTCCGCACCGCGCGGCGGCGGTGGCGCCGGCTACCGGCGCCTCGCCGAGGGGCCGGGCTGGGGGCGGGTGGTGCGCGGGGAGCTGGCCGGTGCCCGCTCCGGCCGGGACGACCGCCGCACCACGCTGGCCGCGTTCGTACAGCTCACCGACCTGCATGTGATCGACACGCAGCATCCGCTGCGCCTGGAGTACCTGCGCTCCACCGATGTGCACGCCTGGCGGCCGCACGAGGCGCTCACCGTGCACGGCGCGGTCTCCCTCGTCGAGCGGATCAACTCCCTGCGCGGCGCCCCCGTCACCGGTTCCCCGCTGCACTTCGCGATGACCACCGGCGACAACACCGACAACAACACCCGCTCCGAACTGGACTGGTACCTGACCGCGCTCAGCGGCGGCCGCATCGCCCCCAACAGCGGGGACCCGCGCCAGTACGAGGGCGTCCAGAACAGCGGTCTGCGCCAGTACTGGCAGCCGGACGCCACCACCCGCGACGCCGACAAACAACTCGGCTTCCCGCACCTCGACGGCTTCCTCGCCGCGGCCGTCCGGGAGGTGAACAGCCCCGGCCTCAACCTCCCCTGGTACTCCACCGTCGGCAACCACGACGCGATGCCCCTCGGCTGCTACGCCTCCCACGGCGACCCGTACCTCACCGAACTCGCCGTCGGCGGCCGCAAGCTGATGGAGCTCGGGGCGGCCGAGGCGAAGAAGCTCCGGCAGACCATCAAGAAGGCCACCGACCCGCGGGGCGTCCAGTACGGCGCGTTCCTCAGGTCCCAGGCCCGCGCCATGCGGCCGGTGACCCCCGACGAGGCGCGCGCCCCCTTCACGCCCGCCGAGTACGTCGAGGCCCACCTGGATCCCGCCTACCGCGGGTTCGGGCCGGTGGGGCACGGCTACTCCGCCGCCAACCTCGACGCGGGCACCCAGTACTACGCGTTCCGCGTCTCCGAGGACGTCATCGGCATCAGCCTCGACACCACCGACCCCGGCGGCCACTACACGGGCTCCCTCGGCACGGCCCAACTGCTGTGGCTGCAAAGGACACTGCGCACCAACAGGAACGCCCGCGCGATCGTCTTCAGCCACCACACCAGCAAGTCGATGACGAACACGCACCGCGACCCGGCCCGCCCCGACGAGCGGCGCCACGACGGCGGGGAACTCGTCGAACTCCTCGGCAGCCACCCCAACGTGGTGGCCTGGGTCAACGGCCACATCCACCGCAACGCCGTCACCCCGCACACCGGTTCGGCCGGTTCCTTCTGGGAGATCTCCACCGCCTCCCACGTCGACTTCCCCCAACTCGCCCGCGTCATCGAGCTGGTGGACAACAAGGACGGAACCCTCTCCCTGTTCACCACCCTGGTCGAGTCCGCGGCCCCGGCCCGCACGGACTACAGCGACCTCACCCAGACCGGCCTCGCCGCCCTCTACCGCGAGCTGTCCTGCAACGCCCCCGGCGCCCGCACCGACCTCGGCGGAACCCCCCAGGACCGCAACACGGAGCTCCTGCTCAAGGCGTAGGGCCGGGGCGGGGCGGAGCGCGTCGGGACGAACGGCCCGGGGGCTCTGCCCCGGGGCCGGTTCAACGCGGCAGCACCACGACGTAGGCCGCGGGCTCGCGGTCGTCCGCCGCCATCAGGGCCGTACGGATCACCGCCGCCTGCTGCTCCGCCGCGTCCCGCAGCCTGCGCGGGGCGATCCGCACGACCGTGATGCCGAGCCGCTCCAGGTGCTCCCGCTTGCGGGAGTACTCGGCCCGCGGAATGCCGTCGTCCCGGCGGTTCTCCCGGCGGTTCTCCGGGCGGTCGTCCCGGTGGGTGTCCAGGTCGAGTGCCACGGCCTGCTGCGGCCAGTACGCGTCCAGGCCGCCGAGGCGGGGGCCGCCCGGCAGGCTCAGGTCCACGTTCCACAGCGGGTCGGGCAGACCGTACTCGCGCACCATCCGGTACAGGCGGTCCTCCGCGTGCGCACGCCCCTCGGCCACCAGGGAGTTCACCGCCTGCTCCACCTGCGGCCGGTCCAGCAGCCTCGCGGCGGTCAGTTCCCGTACCAGCGCGGCCGCGTCGCAGTGGCCGCCGGTCACCGCCTCCGTGAGCAGCCTGCGCACCGTGCCCGCGTCGGCCAGGCCCGCCACCGCGTCGGCCAGTGCCCGCGGGACCGGTGCCACCGGTACGCCCGCCAGTCGCTCGGGGGCCGGCAGCACCGGGGCGCGGACGATGCGCACACAGCCCGTGGAGCGCAGCCGGCGCAGCCGCGGGACCAGTACGTCGATGGTGCCCAGGGAGGGCAGCGGGGGAGCGGAGGAGAAGCCGTGCAGGGCCAGCGCGGCGAGACCGGTGATCATCGCGTCCTCGTAGTGCGGGGCCGTCGGGTCCGCCGGGCCGGGCTGGTCGGGGACGTGCCCGGACCTGCCGGGGGACCGCTCCCGCGCCGTGTACAGCAGCACCGCGTGCAGCCGCTCCTCGCTGGTCGGCGGACCGGGGTGGAGCAGGACGACGCCGGGCAGGAGCAGCTGCCAGGGTCCGCCGGGGCGGCACTGGTCGTCGGCCTGCGCGGCCGGGACGCCGTGCGAGCGGAGACGGGCGGTCGTGAGCACGCGCCGCGGCCCGGCGCCGAGAGGGCGCGGGGAGAGCGGGGGAAGCGGGGGAAGCGGGAAATCGTGGTTCATGTCCGGCAATCTCCCGTGCCGGGGCCGCTCCCGAAGCCCTGTTGCACGCCCGTCGGCAATCCGGTACAGGCCTGCCCCGGGGGACGCGTGTTCGGATGCCGAAAACCCCTGGTCCGCTCGAGTGGGACCAGGGGTCACGGTTGTTATTGACCGAATTTCGTAACGGTCGCGGAGTGCGCGTCCCGGCGGGGTGACCGCGGGCCTGTCCTGCGGGACGCGCCCGCGGTCACCCCGCCGCCGCGTCGCACGCCTGGCCGCGCAGCGCACGGGCCAGGTCGTCCCGGGCCTCCAGCACCAGACGGCGCAGTGCCGGGGGCGCGTCCTCGTGGGCCGCGAGCCACGCGTCCGTCGCGTCCAGCGTCCCGGGCGAGTCCAGCAGTTCGGGGAACAGTCCCCGCACCACGTGCATGCCGATCTGGATCGACCGCTCCTCCCACACCCGCTCGATCACCGCGAAGTACTTCTCCGCGTACGGGGCGAGCAGCTCCCGCTGCGAGGGCTGGGCGAAACCGGCGATGGTCGCCTCCACCAGCGAGTTGGACAGCTCCCGCGACTCCACGACCCGGTCCCAGTCCGCCGCCTTGACCTCCGCCGACGGGCGGGCGGCCAGGCAGCGGACCTGGTGACGCCTGCCGGAGGCGGTGTCGTCCCGGGCCAGCTCCTCGGCCAGCGCCTTCTCGTCGGCGAGCCCGTGCGCGGCCAGCGGCTCCAGGAACACCCAGCGCAGTTCCTGGTCGACGTCGAGCCCCTCGACCGTCACCGTGCCCGACAGCAGCTCCTGGAGCAGCTGGAAGTCGCCCGGCGCGCCGGCCGACCGGGCGAAGAAGCGGGCCCAGGCCAGCTGCTGCTCGCTGCCCGGCGCGGCGGCCTCCAGCTCGCGCCGGGCGCCCTCGGCGAGCAGCCGGCCGCCGGTCTCCCGCCAGGCGGGCGCCGCGTAGTGGACGATCGCCGACTCGGCCCAGGCGTGCAGCATCTGGAGCACGCCGATGTCGGACTCGCGCCCGCCGAACCGCAGGACCAGGTCCACGAACTCCCGCGCGGGCAGCAGCGCGTCCCGGGTGAGGTTCCACAGCGCCGACCAGCACAGGGCGCGGGCCAGGGGGTCGGTCAGCGCGCCCAGGTGTCCGCGGAGCGTGGCCAGCGAGGTCTCGTCGAAGCGGATCTTGCAGTACGTGAGGTCGTCGTCGTTGACCAGCACCAGCTCGGGCGCGTCGGCCCCGGCGAGTTCCGCGACGACCGTACGGGCCCCGTCGACGTCCGCCTCGGCGCGCGCGTACCGCTCCAGCGCGCCGTCGTCCGTCCGCCGGTACAGGCCCACCGCGACCCGGTGCGGGCGCAGTTCCGGGAGCGACTCGGCGGCCTCCTGCACCACCGCCAGCTCGTCGATCCTGCCCTCCGCGGTCAACAGCACCTGTGGCGTCAGGGAGTTGACCCCGGCCGTCTGGAGCCAGGCCCGCGACCACGCCGTCATGTCGCGCCCGCTGGTCTCCTCGAGGACCGACAGCAGATCACCGAGCCGGGTGTTGCCGTACGCGTGCCGCTTGAAGTAGCGCCGGGCGCCCTCCAGGAAAGCGTCCTGGCCGACGTACGCCACCAGCTGCTTGAGCACCGAGGCGCCCTTGGCGTACGTGATGCCGTCGAAGTTCAGCTTGGCGTCCTGCAGGTCGCGGATGTCCGCGGTGACCGGGTGCGTGGACGGCAGCTGGTCCGCGCGGTACGCCCAGGCCTTGCGACGGTTGGCGAAGGTGACCCAGCCGTCGGTGAACCGGGTGGCGCCCACGAGCGAGAAGGCGCCCATGAAGTCGGCGAAGGACTCCTTCAGCCACAGGTCGTCCCACCACTCCATGGTGACCAGGTCGCCGAACCACATGTGCGCCATCTCGTGCAGGATCGTGTTGGCGCGGCCCTCGTAGGACGCCCGGGTGACCTTGCCGCGGAAGATGTACTCCTCCCGGAAGGTCACCAGACCCGGGTTCTCCATCGCGCCCAGGTTGTACTCGGGCACGAACGCCTGGTCGTACTTCCCGAAGGGGTACGGGTAGTCGACGTGGTCGTGGAAGAAGTCCAGGCCCTGCTTGGTCACCAGGAAGACGTCGTCGGCGTCGAAGTGCGGCGCGAGACCCTTGCGGCACATCGCGCCGAGCGGGATCTCCAGCCGTGTGCCGTCGGGCAGTTCACGCTCGTAGGAGTCGGTGACGTAGTGGTACGGCCCGGCGACCACGCAGGTGATGTACGTCGAGATCGGCTTGGTCTCCGCGAACCGCCACACGCCGTCGGTGAGTTCACCGACCCCGTTGCTCCACACCGTCCAGCCCTCGGGGGCCCGCACCTCGAAGCGGTGGGGCGCCTTGAGGTCGGGCTGTTCGAAGGTGGCGTACACCCGGCGGGCGTCGGCCGGCTCGTACTGGGTGTAGAGGTACACCTCGCCGTCCTCGGGGTCGACGAAGCGGTGCAGGCCCTCGCCGGTACGGGAGTACGCGCACCACGCGTCGACGATCAGCTCGTTGTCGGCGGCGAGGTCGTCGAGGAGCAGCCGGGAGCCGTCGAACACCTCGCCCGGGTCGAGGTCCCGCCCGTTGAGCGAGACGGCCGTCACGCTCGGCGCGATCAGGTCCGCGAAACTGCTCGCGCCGGGCTCCGCGCAGCGGAACCGGACGGTCGTCACCGAGCGGAACGTGCGCGGCCCGTCCACGCCGCCCCCGCCCTCCCCGCCGGCCGTGCCGATCGCAGTGCGCAGGTCGAGGGACACCTCGTACCCGTCCACCGACAACAGTGCGGCCCGCTCCCGGGCCTCGTCGCGGGTCAGGTTCTCACCGGGCACAGGCGGACTCCTCATGCGTCGTCTCGTGCGTCGTCGACATCGACAGGTCTGTACAGCACCGATCCTGCCATGCGCCCCTGACACGTGGCAGGAGGGAAGGGGAGGGGCGGGAATGAGGGGTGGAGCGCGGGTGTTTCCCGGGGAAGCGATTGCCCGCACCTGATTCCCTTCCGAGGAGCGACATGCCGGACGCGTCCACCACCACTCCTGTCGACTTCTGGTTCGACCCGCTGTGCCCCTGGGCCTGGATGACCTCCCGCTGGGTGCTGGAGGTGGAGAAGGTGCGGGACATCAAGGTCCGCTGGCACCTGATGAGCCTCGCCGTTCTCAACGAGGACAAGCTCGACGAACTGCCCGAGGAGTACGCCGAGATGCTCGCGACCAAGGCGTGGGGCCCCGTCCGTGTCGTCGCCGCGGCCCAGGAGGAGCACGGCGCCGAGGTGCTCGGCGACCTCTACACCGCGATCGGCACCCGCATCCACAACGACGGCGAGGGCCCGACGAAGGAGGCCGTGGCCGCCGGCCTGAAGGAGGCCGGGCTGCCCGGCTCCCTCATGGACCACTGGGACGCCACCCCCTACGAGCCCCAGCTGCGCGCCTCCCACAAGGAGGGCATCGACAAGGTCGGCCAGGACGTCGGCACCCCGGTCATCGCCGTGCCCGGCGCCGACGGCGAGCAGATCGCCTTCTTCGGTCCGGTCGTCACCCCCGCCCCCAAGGGTGAGGAGGCCGCCCGCCTCTGGGACGGCACCCTCGCCGTGGCCTCCGTGCCCGGCTTCTACGAGATCAAGCGGACGCGGACGAAGGGCCCGGACTTCGGCAACCTGTGACGGGACGCTCCGGGGCCGGCCGCTTCGGACAGGGGTGACACCGGGACCGTCACTCCGGTTCGGGCAGGCGGATGGGCTTGGGGAACGGCTTCACCGTCCACCCCGTGCGCAGGTTGCGGCACTGCCTGCCGGACTCCGGGTCCAGTACGTTCACGCAGATCCAGAACTCGTTCACCCCCGCCCGCCCCAGCCTCTCCTTGAGCTGCTCCTGCTCCGCCCTGTTCAGCTGACGATGCGGTTGCTCCGCGTCGCATGTCGAGCAGGGGTACTTCTTGGTCCTGGCTGTCGTCATGAGGCACTTTGACCCGGAATGCCGCATACCGGAAGCCCCCGCGAGTCGAGTCCTCGCGGGGGCTTCCGTCTTTCCGCCTGCCGGGTGAACGGTGAGAAGACGGTCACGGGGGCAGGATGCTTATTGCAGATTGCTTGCAACTGCAGGCTAGCAGCAGGAGTGGTGTGCGCGGGGTTCGGTTCCCCGGGTCCGTGTGCGAGCCCTGGGAGGAGCGTGCCCCGGCCCGCTGCCGGACGTAGCCCGCGGCCGCCAGGAGGAGGGTCATGCCGCCCGTCGAGTACAGCTGCACGCGCGTGTCCGGCTCCCGGGCCATCAGGACGAAGACGGCGGCCATCCCGGCCAGGGCGATCCACGTCAGCCACGGGAACGCCCACATCCGGACGACCAGCTCCTGGGGCGCCTCGCGCTCCAGGACGCGGCGCAGCCGCAGCTGCGAGACGGCGATGAAGATCCAGACGACGAGGATCACCGCGCCGATCATGTTCAGCAGCCAGGAGAAGACGTCGTCGGGCCGCCAGTAACTGAGCAGCACGCACAGGAACCCGAAGACCGACGAGGCCGGCACCGCGACCCTCGGCACCCCGGCCGACACCAGGCCCAGCACCTTCGGCCCCTGGCCGCGCCGCACCAGGGAGTAGCCGATGCGCGAGGCGCCGTAGATGTTGGCGTTCATCGCGGACAGCAGCGCCACCAGCACCACGACGTTCATCAGCTGCCCGGCGCCCGGGATGCCGAGCCGGTCCAGGGCGGCGACGTACGGGCCCTGCTCGACGACCGCCGGCGAGTCCCACGGGACCAGGGCGACGATGACCGCCATCGAGCCGACGTAGAACAGCGCGATCCGCCACATCGCCGTACGGACCGCGCTCGCGACACCCTTGACCGGGTTCTCCGACTCCGCCGCGGCGATGGTCACCGTCTCCAGGCCGCCGTACGCGAAGACGGACGCGAGCAGGCCGATCACCAGCCCCTCGCCGCCGTTCGGGAGCAGCGGGGTGAGGTTCGAGGTGCCGGGGGAGCCGGTGCCCGGCAGAACGCCCGCGACGGCCAGCACGCCGAGCACCAGGAACAGCGAGATCGCGCCGACCTTCAGTGCCGCGAACCAGAACTCGAACTCGCCGAACTTCTTCACGGCCGCGAGGTTCGTGGCGCAGAACACCACCATGAACAGTGCCACCCACGCCCACTCGGGCGTACCCGGGAGCCAGCCGGTGACGATCTTCGCGGCGCCGATGCCCTCCAGGCCGACCGCCGTGCACAGCAGCACCCAGAACGCCCAGCCCGACCGGAGCCGGCCGCTTTGGCGGGACCCTACAGACGCCGACCGGCCGGGTCCTGTAGGGGAGGCCACGTCACCTCAGTGACCGGCATCACCCCGTACCCGGGTTGGCGGGAGTTCTTTGTCCGGAGCCCACCACGGGCCCGCCGGAGCCTTTGTCGGGCGCTGACGGTGATCGGCGCGAGGGCGCTGGGATAGCGTCGCGGTGTCCCGAACCGCCCTCACCTCCGCGGAGTCCCCATGAGCACCGCAGCCGCCCCATCCGCTCTGCCCCAGCAGGGCGGAACCCGAGTCGGCCTGGTCCTCGCCGACCTCGTCCCGGCGTCCCGCGTACGGGAGGTCGCCCTCGTCGTCGGAGGTGCCGCGCTCACCGGCATCGCCGCCCAGCTCGCCGTCCCCGTCCCGGGCTCCCCGGTCCCGGTGACCGGCCAGACCTTCGCCGCGCTCCTCGTCGGCACCGCCCTCGGCGCCCGGCGCGGTCTGTTCGCCCTCGCGCTGTACGCGATGGCGGGCGCCGCCGGCGTGCCGTGGTTCGCCGAGGGCGGGTCCGGCATCGGGATGCCGTCGTTCGGCTACGTCCTCGGCATGCTGCTGGCCGCGGTCGTGGTGGGTTCCCTCGCCCGCCGCGGCGCCGACCGCTCCGTCTGGCGGACGGCGGGCACCATGCTGCTCGGCTCGGCGGTCATCTACGCCGTCGGCGTGCCCTACCTGGCGCTGGCCACCGGCATGTCCGCCTCCGCCGCGGTCGCGGCCGGCCTCACTCCGTTCCTCATCGGCGACGCCCTGAAGGCGGCCCTGGCCATGGGAGTGCTCCCCACCGCCTGGCGGTTCGTCAACAAGCGCTGACGGCAGGACTCCTCGGGCCGATCCGGCACGGACGGACAGCAGGAAGGAGGCCGGCCGGGCGCGCGTACAGCGCCCGGCCGGCCTCCTTCCGTGTTCCCGGGGCTCATCGGGCGGGACCACCGGTGAGCCTGCCGGCGGGTCGGGCCGGCCCTCCCGCCGCCGTGGCCGCCGCGACCACCACGCCCCGGCCGCCCCGGCCGCGAGGAACGCGGCCCCGTCGTGCCGGTCGCTCCGCGCCGGCTCGGGGCCGGGCGGGGCGGCGCACGCCGCCGTGCCGGGCCCGCGGCGGCCGGCGCACGGTGCCCCGGGTCCCGCCCCTCGCGTCCCGTGCCCGTGCCCGTGCCTGTGCCCCGCCCCGCCGCTCCCGCGCGCGATCCGCCGTGTCACACTCGGGGCATGCGCGTGTACCTCGGTTCCGACCATGCCGGATACGAACTCAAGAACCACCTCGCCGCGTGGCTCGAGGAGGTGGGGCACGAGCCCGTCGACTGCGGGCCCCACCTCTACGACGCCCAGGACGACTACCCGCCCTTCTGCCTGCGCGCGGCCGAGCGGACCGCCGCCGACCCCGGCAGCCTCGGCATCGTGATCGGCGGCTCCGGCAACGGTGAGCAGATCGCCGCGAACAAGGTCAAGGGCGTACGGGCGGCCCTGGCGTGGAGCGAGGAGACCGCGGCGCTGGGCCGCACGCACAACGACGCCAACGTGGTCGCGGTGGGTGCGCGCATGCACACCACGGACGAGGCGACGAAGTTCGTCGAGATCTTCCTGGGCACCCCGTTCTCGGGCGACGAGCGCCACAGCCGCCGCATCGACATGCTCGCGGACTACGAGACCACCGGCGACCTCCCCCCGATCCCGCCCCACCACCCCCAGCAGTAGCCGGCGCCCGGCCCGTACCCGGCCGGCCCGTACGCGACCCGCCGGGGAGCGGCAGCTCCCACGGCGGGGCGGACGGATGTGCAGGCCCCGGCAGGCGGTGGCCGGCGACGGCGGAAGAGAGCAGAGAAGGAAGGGACCGGACCCGTGCCGGAGGGCCACACCATCCACCGGCTGGCCGAGGACTACGCCGCCGCCTTCGCCGACGGCGGCCCCCTGCGCGTCACCAGCCCCCAGGGCAAGTTCAGCGCCGCCGCCCTCCTCGACCGCACCCCCCTGCACACCGCCGACGCCCACGGCAAGCACCTCTTCCTCGGCTTCCGTGACCCCGATCCCGAGCACACCGCCTGGGTCCACATCCACCTCGGCCTCTTCGGCAAGGTCGCCCTGGGCCCGGCCCCCGTGCCCCCGCCCACGGACACCGTCCGCCTGCGCCTCGCGCATCCCACGGCGTACGCCGATCTCCGCGGACCCACCACCTGCGCCCTGATCACCGGCCCCGAGAAGCGGGCGGTACACGACCGCCTGGGCCCCGACCCCCTGCGCCCGGACGCCGAACCGGACGCCGCCTACCGCAGGATCAGCCGCAGCCGTACGACGATCGCCGCACTTCTCATGGACCAGAAGGTCATCGCCGGCGTCGGAAACGTCTACCGCGCCGAGGTCCTCTTCCGGCACCGCATCGACCCCTACCGCGCGGGCCGGGACATCACCCCCGCCGAGTGGGACGCGATCTGGACCGATCTGGTCGGGCTGATGCGCGAGGGCGTCAGCAACAACCGCATCGACACCGTCAGTCCGCAGCACACCCCGGAGGCGATGGGCCGCCCGCCGCGCGTCGACGACCACGGCGGCGAGGTGTACGTCTACCGCCGGGCCCATCAGCCCTGCCACCTCTGCGGCGGTGAGATCCGCACCGCCCCTCTCGCCGCCCGTAACCTCTTCTGGTGCCCCGCCTGCCAACACCGTTAGAGATTTTCCGCCGGACGCCCCCCGCGAGGGCCCCCGGTGAAGTTGACTGTGGAGTCGGTCCCCCAACGGGGGACAACCAGGACCTCCCGTGCCAAGTGGCCGGTCCGATGGATAGGGTCCCGAACTGATGGCAGCAGGACGAGAGAGGCGCGCAGAAGCCGACACGTTGACGGCCCGGGTGAAGAAGCAGTGGCACCGGGCCCGCGTCGGCGTGCGCCGGGCCGCCGTCGACTACTTCCGCGGGGACGGCTCCGACTGGATAGCCCTCGCGGGGCTGCTGCTGACGATCCCGCTCATCGCGGTGGCGACCCTGGCCAACTCCGTGTGGTTCGCGCCGTCCGCCCTGGTCCTGCCGATCGTCGCCGGCGGGCTGCTGCTGCGCCCGGCGAGCCTGCTCGGCCTGTACGCGGCGGCGGCGACCGCGCTGATCGTGGAGGCCGTCCGCCTCGGCCCGTACACCGAGGGCGCCTCCCGGGTCACCCCCGGCGTCGTCCTCGTGGTGGCCGCCGGAGGCTTCTTCGGCCTGGTCGTCGCCCAGTTCCGCAGCCGGGTCGGCGTACCCTGGCGGCGGGGCGGCACCATGCTGTTCGACCTGCGGGAACGCATCCGCGTCCAGAGCCAGTTGCCGACCCTGCCCAGCGGATGGCACCGGGAGATGTCCCTGCGCCCCGCGGGCGGCCAGTCCTTCTCGGGCGACTTCGTGGTCGCCGCCCGCACCAACGGCGGGCGCACGCTGGAAGTCGTCCTGACCGACGTGTCCGGCAAGGGCATGGACGCCGGATCGCGTGCCCTGCTGCTGTCCGGCGCCTTCGGCGGCCTGCTCGGCAGCCTCCCGCCGCACGCCTTCCTGCCGGCCGCCAACGGCTACCTCCTCCGCCAGGAGTGGGAGGAGGGCTTCGCCACCTCCATCCACCTCGTCCTCGACCTGGACTCCGGCGACTACGAGCTGTACTCCGCCGGACATCCGCCGGGCCTCCAACTCAGCGCGGGCAGCGGCAAATGGGAGGAGAAGACGGCCGACGGCCCGCTCCTCGGTGTCTACGACGGCGCCCAGTTCGACCCGGTGAAGGGCTCACTGCGCGCCGGCGACGTGCTGATGCTGTTCACCGACGGCCTGGTGGAGACGTCGGAGCGGGACATCGTCGAAGGCATCGACCGCCTCACCGGCGAGGCCGACCGCTATGTCGCCGGCGGCTTCCACGGAGCGGCCTGGCACCTCATCGAAGCGGTCGCCAAGGACGTCAACGACGACCGGGCGCTCCTGCTGATCTGCCGCGAGGGCCCGACGGCCGCCGCGACCCGCTGACCGGATGCCCCACGGCTCGGTGCCACCACTCTTCTGCCGTCCTCCGCTCTGCTCACCGTCGCAGGCGAGGGACACTGGGAGGGTGACCGGGACACCGCGCAACCTGCTGACCCCCGCCCAGATCGAGGCCACCGCCCGCGCCGTGCACGAGGGCCAGACCGACAAGGCGGGCGTGCCGTACGCCGAGCACCTGAGGGCCGTCGCCGAGGGCGTCGCGGCGCGCGGCGGCGACGAGGAGCAGGTCGCGGCGGCCTGGCTGCACGACGCCGTCGAGGACGGCAAGCTGTCGCAGGAGTGGCTCAGGGAAGCGGCACTGACCCGGCGGACCAAGGACATCGTCCTCGCGGTCACCAAACGGTCCGGGGAGCCGCCCGAGGTGTACGCGGCCCGCATCCTCGCGACGCCCGGCGCGCTCCTCGTGAAGGAGGCGGACCTGGCGCACAACGCCGATCCGGTGCGGCTGGCGGTGCTCGACGGGCAGACCCGCACCCGGCTGACCGAGAAGTACGCGCGGATGCGCACTCTCCTCGGCCTCGTGGCGGGCGACCGGCCGGCCTGACCGGCCTGACCGGACGCGGAACGACGGCCCGCACGTGCCACGCGTACACGACCGTGTACGCGGCCTCCGGGGGCCGGCTGCCACCCTTGACGGGCTCCCGGAAGTGGCCTGTGGCCACCAGTACGACCGCCGGGTCCTCGGCGTTGCCGAAGAACGCGCCCCGCCGCTCGCCGGTGCCCGGCGCTCCGGACGCTCCGCGGCCGCCGTCCGGCCGAGGCGGGTCCGTCCCGGGGCCACCCGCCGGGAACCCGGGAGGAGACCGGTGCACTCGCCGCGCTTCTGGGGGACGGGGCGGCGCGGAACACGTGAGGCACCCTGGAGCCGGCCGTGAAAGGCGTGGAAATCCCACGTCATTCCGGTTCTCCCTTCCGGATACCCGCGACCGGCGAATACCGACGGCCCTGTCGCCGTGACGGCCGGCACGCACCCGACGCACTGCACGAGCAGGGTTCCAGAGCGTCCGGTGTGCCTGTTGTGTGCTGATTGACCCCAGGATGAACAGCGCGTATGCCTCATCGTGCGAGCCCGCGGGATGCCGGCTCCCTTCTCCTCCGGGGCCTGCCCGGTGGTTCGTCGGGGTGCGGAGGCGGCAAAAGGGAAGAGCCGCGGACGCGTTGCGTGGATACGGCACGGGTCCGGTCGAATTCCGCCTGCGGGTGGTGAGCCGAATTGCCGTGCAAGATCATGCCGTTGGCTTCGTACGGGGCGCGCCCGGCGCCCGGTCGCGCCCGGTCCGTTTTCCTCCGGGGCCGGCGCGCGCACGCGCGGCGCGGTCGATGTGAGACGGATGATGCGTCACTGGCCGCATAGCCCGGCCCTGTTGGTGGCACGATGGTTCTGGCGGGGCGCGCGGGGATGCGTCACCCGGACCGGACGAGCGGACCGACCAGGGGTGTGATCAGTTGTGGCCATTTCACTGTCTGTGGTGGTGCTGTTGGCGATCGTCCTCGTGGTGCTGATCAGAGGCGGCTCCATCAAGGCCGGTCCCGCGATCGTCGCGATCCTCTTCGGTTTCTTCCTCGCCTCCACCGGCATGGCGCCGTCCATCAACCGCTTCATGAACTCGCTGGCGGAGATGGTCAACTCGATCAGCTTCTGACACCCTCCGCCGGTGTCCGGTCCTGCTGGTGCTCCGAGAACGCGAACAGGGCCGGCGGAGGAGTGAACCTCCGGCCGGCCCTGCGCCGTGTGGAGCGGGCGACGGGAATCGAACCCGCGTAGCTAGTTTGGAAGACTAGGGCTCTACCATTGAGCTACGCCCGCACATCACGCACCGCAGGCCCTGGGGCCGCGGTACTGACAGGCATCGTAGCGGGTGGTGCGCCCTCGTCGCACACCCGATGCCCGTCCCGGTCCCGGCGCCGCGCCGGGCCGCGCGCCACGCCCGGTGAATGCGGCGTCCCGACCGGGCGCCGGCATGTACCCTACGTGTCGCACCAGACGGGGTGTGGCGCAGCTTGGTAGCGCGTCCGCTTTGGGAGCGGAAGGCCGTGGGTTCAAATCCCGCCACCCCGACCAGTCACCTGATCACCGCCAGTGATCGGCTTTGGGTCGCTGTAGTCGCTGCCGTTACTATGCAAGCTGCACGCCCGTGTGCTCATCGTCTGAAGTCTCCGGGCTGCGAATCGGCCGGACCGTTCTGGTCCCGGCAGAAACCCAGAAGTCAGCCACCAAGGAGACCGAACCGTGAAGAGCGCCGTGGAGACCCTGAACCCGACTCGGGTTCGGCTCACTGTCGAGGTGCCCTTCGAGGAGCTCAAGGACAGCCTCGACGCGGCGTACAAGAAGATCAACCAGCAGGTCACGGTGAAGGGCTTCCGCAAGGGCAAGGTCCCGGCCCGGGTCATCGACCAGCGGTTCGGCCGCGGTGCGGTGCTGGAGGAGGCGGTCAACGACGCGCTCCCGAAGTTCTACACCGACGCGGTCAACGAGGCCGAGCTGAACCCGCTGGGCCAGCCCGAGGTCGACATCACGGAGCTGAAGGACGGCGAGACGCTGAACTTCACCGCCGAGGTCGACATCCGCCCGACCATCGAGATCCCGGACTACTCCGGCATCGAGGTCGAGGTCGACGCCGTCGAGGTCAGCGAGGAGGACGTCGACAAGGCCGTCGAGGAGCTGCGTGAGCGCTTCGCCTCCACCGCCCCGGTCGAGCGCGCCGCCGAGGACGGCGACGTCGTCACGATCGACCTCGAGGCCAAGGTCGACGGCGAGGTCCTCGAGGACGGCATCGCCAGCGGCGTCTCCTACACCATCGGCTCCGGCGAGCTGCTGGACGGCGTCGACGCCGCGGTGACGGGCCTGTCGGCCGACCAGGAGGCCACCTTCACCTCCGAGCTCAAGGGCGGCTCCGCGGCGGGCAAGGAGGCCGAGGTCACCGTGAAGGTCACCCAGGTCGCCAAGCGTGAACTGCCCGAGCTGGACGACGAGTTCGCGCAGCTGGCCTCCGAGTTCGACACCCTCGAGGAGCTGCGCGCGGACAGCCGCAAGCGCCTGGAGAACATGAAGCAGTACGACCAGGCCACGCAGGCCCAGGAGCGCGTCCTGGACAAGCTGCTCGAGCTGGTCGAGGTCCCCGTCCCCGAGAAGCTGCTCGAGGACGAGGTCAACACCCGTAAGCACAACCTCGAGCACCACCAGCTCGGCCAGATGGGCCTCGACCTCGAGAAGTACCTCGAGATCCAGGGCAAGACCGCCGAGGAGTTCGACGCCGAGACCCGCGAGGCCGCGGTCAAGGGCATCAAGACCCAGTTCGTCCTCGACCAGCTGGTCAACCAGGAGAAGCACAACGTCAACCAGGAGGAGCTCACCGAGCACCTCATGCGGCGTGCGGCCTCCTCCGGCATGTCCCCCGACCAGTTCGCCCAGGCGGTCGTCGAGGGCGGCCAGGTTCCGCTCCTGGTCGGCGAGGTCGCCCGCGGCAAGGCCCTGGCCTCCGTGGTCGAGAAGGCCGTGGTCAAGGACACCAACGGCGAGATCGTCGACCTCGACGACGAGGACGAAGAGGGCGAGGGCACCGAGGCCCCCGCCGCGGACGCCGACGAGGCCCCCGCCGACGCCAAGGCCGACGAGAAGACCGAGGGCTGACCCTCGCATCGCCTCTGACGGACACACGACGGGCCCCCGGCATTCATGCCGGGGGCCCGTCTGTCGTACGGCAGGGCGGCCGCCCCAGGGGTGCGGGGGCCGTACCGGTGTGCGGATCCGCCGCGTGGGCGCCACCGGCCGCCCCGACCCGAGGCGCTCCCTGCCGGGGCCCCGCGATGTCCCGACGCCCGGCGACGCCCTCCCGGCCCGCCGGACGCGCCGCTCCTCCTTCCCCGGAGACCCGTCGGAAGCGCCCTGACGGATCTCCACCGGCGGATACGCCCGCGATGCGGGAACCCGGCGCACCCGGCGGGGCACCCTGCGCTCACAGCGAACACCCCCCGCTCCGGGATTCCCCGAAGGGGCCCGCGCGTTAGGGTCCATGAGTACGAGGGCAGGGGAGTCCGCGAGCACGGCCGGACGGCCCCACGCCCCGGCAGAACACGTGAGACGGCCCGGCGCCGTCGTAAGACGAGCAGGTGGATACGTGACGAATCTGATGCCTTCAGCCGCCGGCGAGCCTTCCATCGGTGGTGGCCTCGGCGACCAGGTCTACAACCGGCTGCTCGGCGAGCGGATCATCTTCCTCGGCCAGCCGGTCGACGACGACATCGCCAACAAGATCACCGCACAGCTGCTGCTCCTTGCCGCCGAGCCGGACAAGGACATCTACCTCTACATCAACAGCCCCGGCGGCTCGATCACCGCCGGCATGGCGATCTACGACACCATGCAGTACATCAAGAACGACGTGGTGACCATTGCCATGGGCCTCGCGGCCTCGATGGGTCAGTTCCTGCTCAGCGCGGGCACGCCCGGCAAGCGCTTCGCGCTGCCGAACGCGGAGATCCTGATCCACCAGCCGTCCGCCGGCCTGGCCGGCTCGGCCTCGGACATCAAGATCCACGCCGAGCGGCTGCTGCACACCAAGAGGCGCATGGCCGAGCTCACCTCGCAGCACACCGGCCAGACGATCGAGCAGATCACCCGCGACTCGGACCGCGACCGCTGGTTCGACGCCTTCGAGGCCAAGGAGTACGGCCTCATCGACGACGTCATGCCCACGGCCGCGGGCATGCCGGGCGGCGGCGGCACCGGGGCGGTCTGAGCGGCCCACGGGGGCCACACGGCCCCGTAGGACCCCCACCGGACCCGCCCGGACGGGGACCGGCTCCGGGCGGACCCGCCCGGACCGGCCCGGACCGGCTCCGAGGGCCCGGTGGCAGCCCCAGCAGCCCCGGCCCACCGCCTCAGCCCCTTTCCAGGAGACACTGTGAACGACTTCCCCGGCAGCGGCCTGCACGACCGCACCCGTGCCGAGTACACCGGCCCCGCGGCCGAGTCCCGCTACGTCATCCCGCGCTTCGTCGAGCGCACCTCCCAGGGCATCCGCGAGTACGACCCGTACGCGAAGCTCTTCGAGGAGCGCGTGATCTTCCTCGGCGTGCAGATCGACGACGCCTCCGCCAACGACGTCATGGCGCAGCTGCTGTGCCTGGAGTCGATGGACCCCGACCGGGACATCTCCATCTACATCAACAGCCCCGGCGGCTCCTTCACCGCCCTCACGGCGATCTACGACACCATGCAGTACGTGAAGCCCGACGTGCAGACGGTCTGCATGGGCCAGGCGGCCTCCGCCGCCGCGGTCCTGCTCGCCGCCGGTACGCCCGGCAAGCGCATGGCGCTGCCGAACGCCCGCGTGCTGATCCACCAGCCGTACAGCGAGACCGGCCGCGGCCAGGTCTCCGACCTGGAGATCGCCGCCAACGAGATCCTCCGGATGCGTTCGCAGCTCGAGGACATGCTGGCCAAGCACTCCACCACGCCGGTCGAGAAGATCCGCGAGGACATCGAGCGCGACAAGATCCTCACGGCCGAGGACGCGCTGAGCTACGGTCTGATCGACCAGATCATCACCACCCGGAAGATGGACAACTCCAGCCTGCGCTGACGCGTGGGGCCCGGGAGGCTGTATTGTCTGCCGCCCCTTGGCATGGTTCATGACGGTCCGCGTCGAAGCGAACCGTGCCGAGGGGGGCCCGAACGGGGGGCCCGGCAAGGTACCGTCGGACATAAGGCAGCACCAGGAGTCGTTGGGCGTTGACGTCCAGGCGGCTCCCAGGCGAAGGGGAAGCACACCGTGGCACGCATCGGTGACGGCGGCGATCTGCTCAAGTGCTCGTTCTGCGGCAAGAGCCAGAAGCAGGTCAAGAAGCTCATCGCAGGGCCCGGTGTGTACATCTGCGACGAGTGCATCGACCTCTGCAACGAGATCATCGAGGAAGAACTCGCCGAGACCAGTGAGGTCCGCTGGGAGGAACTGCCCAAGCCCCGCGAGATCTACGAGTTCCTCGAGGGATACGTGGTCGGTCAGGAATCGGCCAAGAAGGCCCTCTCCGTCGCCGTCTACAACCACTACAAGCGGGTCCAGGCGGGGGAGAACGGCGGCGCCCAGGGCCGCGAGGACGCCATCGAGCTGGCGAAGTCCAACATCCTGCTGCTGGGCCCCACCGGCTCCGGCAAGACCCTCCTCGCCCAGACCCTGGCTCGCATGCTGAACGTCCCGTTCGCGATCGCGGACGCCACCGCCCTCACCGAGGCCGGGTACGTCGGCGAGGACGTCGAGAACATCCTGCTGAAGCTGATCCAGGCCGCCGACTACGACGTCAAGAAGGCCGAGACCGGCATCATCTACATCGACGAGATCGACAAGGTCGCGCGCAAGAGCGAGAACCCGTCGATCACGCGTGACGTGAGCGGCGAGGGCGTCCAGCAGGCCCTGCTGAAGATCCTCGAGGGCACCACGGCGTCCGTCCCGCCGCAGGGCGGCCGCAAGCACCCGCACCAGGAGTTCATCCAGATCGACACGACGAACGTGCTGTTCATCGTGGGTGGCGCCTTCTCCGGACTGGAGAAGATCATCGAGGGCCGTGCGGGGGCCAAGGGCATCGGCTTCGGCGCCACCATCCGCTCCAAGCGGGAGCTGGAGGACAAGGACCGGTTCGAGCAGGTCATGCCGGAGGACCTGGTCAAGTTCGGCATGATCCCCGAGTTCATCGGCCGGCTCCCGGTCATCACCTCGGTCCACAACCTCGACCGTGAGGCCCTGCTCCAGATCCTCGTCGAGCCGCGCAACGCGCTCGTCAAGCAGTACCAGCGCCTCTTCGAACTCGACGGCGTGGAGCTGGACTTCGAGCGCGAGGCCCTCGAGGCCATCGCCGACCAGGCGATCCTCCGTCAGACCGGTGCCCGCGGCCTGCGCGCCATCATGGAGGAAGTCCTCCAGGGCGTCATGTACGAGGTCCCGTCCCGCAAGGACGTCGCCCGCGTGGTGATCACCGCGGACGTGGTCCTCTCCAACGTCAACCCGACCCTGATCCCGCGCGACGCCCGCGGCCGCGGACCGGGCGAGCAGAAGACGGCGTAGGGCGCGGCGGCGACCGCCGCCGACCGCACAGGCGGAAGGGCTTCGGCCGAGCGACCGGGGCCCTTTCGCGCACTCCGCGGGCACGCTCCGCGTGCTACGCGGGCACGCGCACGTCGTCGCGGAGCTTCGTGGTGATGTCCGCGGCGGCGTCCTTCGTGATGTCCTTGGTGTTGTCACCGGGGGAGACGACGGCGACCGTGCTGTAGTCGGCCCAGATGCAGAACCAGTTGGTCGTCTCCTTCTGGGTGAGGTTGTTGGTGCCCTTGCCCGCCTGGCACTTCATCACCGCACCGCCGAGGTCGACCGCCTCGGGCTCGCCCACCAGCTCGGTCATGAGCTCGTTGGACGTGCTCTCCTTGGTCTGCTTCTCGATGTTGGCGAACAGGTTGTCCACGGCCGCCCCGGGGTCCTCGACCTCGCCGTAGGCGCCGAAGAACGTGACGCCCTTCGCGGTGAGCAGTTCCTCCTCGCCGGGGATGTCGGCCGGGTCGGGGTTCTCGGGGTCGTAGTCGCCGAAGTCGGCCGTCGAGTACTGGGCGCCCACCGACTTGCCGTTCTTCACGCCGCCCTTGGCCAGGTCCTTCGTGGTGCTGGAGCTCGAGTCCTCGCCGCCCTCACCGACACGCGTGTACTCGCCGACGACCGTTTCCGGCGCGGAGAGCTTGTGCGGGCCGTCGTCCTCCGGGCCGCCCGCGCCGCCGCCCCCGCCGATCACGAAGTACGTGCCGACACCGATCGCCGCCACGACCGCCACCGCGCCGATGATCCAGCCGGCCTTCTTGGCGCCGCCGCCCGGGGCCGGGGGCTGGGGCGCACCGTACGGGGCCTGGCCGTACGGGGGCTGCTGCGGCGGGACGCCCTGACCGGGCTGGGGCGGGTAGCCGTAGCCGGGCTGCGGAGCCTGCGGCTGCTGGCCGTAGGGACCCGGCTGACCGTACGGTCCGGGCTGCTGGGGCTGCCCGCCGTACGGGCCCGGCTGGTTGTAGCTCATGTTCTGGGTTCCCCTCCAGATGCTTATGTGTCGCTGACATCCTGTCTCAGCTGCGGCGCGATCAGGCCGCCGGGGGGTGCACCGTTACAAAGGAAACGCGTTTCGGGACTGGCCCGTGACACCTCTAAACTGAGGCTCGTGACCGAGAACTCTCAGCAGCCGCAGCCGCCCACCTCCGAACTGCCGACCCAGTACGCGCCGGCCGACGTGGAGGGGCCGCTGTACGAGCGCTGGGTGGAGCGGGGCTACTTCGAGGCGGACGCGAAGAGCGACAAGCCCCCGTACACCGTCGTCATCCCCCCGCCGAACGTCACGGGCAGCCTGCACCTCGGGCACGCCTTCGAGCACACCCTCATCGACGCCCTGACCCGGCGCAAGCGCATGCAGGGCTTCGAGACGCTGTGGCAGCCCGGCATGGACCACGCCGGCATCGCCACGCAGAACGTCGTCGAGCGGGAACTCGGCAAGGAGGGCAAGTCCCGGCACGACCTCGGCCGGGAGGCCTTCGTCGAGCGGGTCTGGCAGTGGAAGGGCGAGTCCGGCGGCCAGATCTCCGGACAGATGCGCCGCCTCGGCGACGGCGTCGCCTGGTCGCGCGAGCGCTTCACCATGGACGAGGGACTGTCCCAGGCCGTCCAGACCATCTTCAAGCGGCTCTACGACGACGAGCTGATCTACCGCGCCGAGCGGATCATCAACTGGTGCCCGCGCTGTCTGACCGCGATCTCCGACATCGAGGTCGGGTACCAGGACGACGACGGCGAACTCGTCTCCATGACGTACGGCGACGGGGACGACACCATCGTCGTCGCCACCACCCGCGCCGAGACGATGCTCGGCGACACGGCCGTCGCCGTCCACCCCGGGGACGAGCGGTACCAGCACCTGATCGGCAAGCTCATCAGGCTGCCGCTGACCGACCGCTCCATCCCGGTCGTCGCCGACGAGCACGTCGACCCCGAGTTCGGCACCGGCGCCGTCAAGGTGACCCCGGCGCACGACCCGAACGACTTCGAGATCGGCCGCCGCCACGACCTGCCGTCCCTCACCGTGATGGACGAGCACGCCGTCATCACCGTCCACGGCCCCTTCCAGGGCCTGGACCGGCTCGAGGCCCGCTCCGCCATCGTCGCCGCGCTGCGCGCCGAGGGCCGGATCGTCGCCGAGAAGCGGCCGTACGTCCACAGCGTCGGCCACTGCTCGCGGTGCAGGACCACCGTCGAGCCGCGCCTGTCCATGCAGTGGTGGGTCAAGGTCGGCCCGCTGGCCAAGGCTGCGGGCGACGCCGTCCGCGACGGCCGGGTCGCCATCCACCCGCAGGAGATGGAGAAGCGGTACTTCGACTGGGTCGACAACCTCCACGACTGGTGCATCTCGCGCCAGCTGTGGTGGGGCCACCGGATCCCCGTCTGGTACGGGCCCGACGGCGAGGTCGTCTGCGTCGGCCCCGACGACGAGGCACCGAGCGGCGAGGGCTGGCACCAGGACACCGACGTCCTCGACACCTGGTTCTCCTCCGGCCTGTGGCCCTTCTCGACGCTGGGCTGGCCCGAACAGACCGAATCGCTCGCGAAGTTCTACCCGAACTCCGTCCTGGTCACCGGCTACGACATCCTCTTCTTCTGGGTCGCCCGGATGATGATGTTCGGCCTGTACGCGATGGACGGCACCCCGCCGTTCCACACCATCGCCCTGCACGGCATGGTCCGCGACCAGTTCGGCAAGAAGATGTCGAAGTCCTTCGGCAACACGGTCAACCCGCTGGACTGGATGGACAAGTACGGTTCCGACGCCCTCCGCTTCACCCTCGCGCGCGGCGCCAACCCGGGCACCGACGTGCCGATCGGCGAGGACTGGGTCCAGGGCTCCCGCAACTTCGCCAACAAGATCTGGAACGCGACCCGCTTCGCGCTGATGAACGGCGCCACGGTCGACGGCCCGCTGCCGGACGCGTCGAAGCTGTCGCCGACCGACCGCTGGATCCTCTCCCGGCTCAACACGGTGGTCGCCGAGGTCGACGCGTTCTACGACGACTTCCAGTTCGCCAAGCTGTCCGACGCGCTGTTCCACTTCGCGTGGGACGAGGTCTTCGACTGGTACGTCGAGCTGTCCAAGACGACGTTCCAGGCGGGCGGGGAGCCGGCCGAGGTCGGCAAGCGCGTCCTCGGTGAGGTCCTCGACGTCACGCTGCGGCTGCTGCACCCCGTGGTCCCGTTCGTCACCGAGACGCTGTGGACGACGCTGACCGGCGGCGAGTCGGTCGTCGTCGCCGACTGGCCGCAGGCCGTGTCCGTTCCCGGTGCCGACGCACCGGGCGGCTTCCGGGATGCCGACGCCGAGCGGGAGATCGCGACCCTCCAGTCCGTCATCACCGAGGTCCGCCGCTTCCGCGCCGACCAGGGCCTGCAGCCCGGCCAGCGGGTCCCGGCCCGGCTGTCCCTCGACGGCTCGGCGCTCGCCCCGCACGAGGCGGCGATCCGGCAGCTGCTGCGTCTCCAGCCGGAGGGCGACGCGTTCACCGCGACGGCGGCCCTGCCGGTGGCGGGCGTCGAGGTCGCCCTGGACCTGTCCGGGGTGATCGACTTCGAGGCCGAGCGCAAGCGCCTCACCAAGGACCTCGCGGCCGCACAGAAGGAACGGCAGCAGGCACAGGCCAAGCTGGGCAACGAGGCGTTCCTGGCGAAGGCCCCCGACCACGTGGTCGACAAGATCCGTGCGCGGCTGGCCAAGGCGGACGAGGACATCACCCGCATCGGGGCCCAGCTGGAGCGGCTCCCGCAGGCGTAGCCCCAGCCGTCCCCCGTCCTCGAAAGCCCCCGGAGCCCGAGCGGGATGCCGTTGGTCGGTTCGGGCCGGGGTGCTTCGCCCCGCCGCTGTGCGGCGGGGCGGAGTGCTGCCAGGGGGCCGGGGTGGGTGCCACTGCATGCCGGCCGCTCCGTCCGGGCAGGTCACCTGCTGGTTGTCCCAGCCGATGGTGGAGGCGTCCTGCCCGTGAGTGGCGTCACTGCGGGCAGGGGGGACGGTCACGGATTCGTCGACCGACAGCGTCCCCGAGCGGCTCCGGGGGCTTTCGGCTGCCGTGGGAGGGATGCGGGCGGATACGTAGACTGGCCCCGTGAGCGACCTCCCCCCGAACGGCAACCACGACGACCACGACGACCGGCCGGACCCCCTCCGCCCCCTCGACTCCCCCGACCCCTTCGAGGAGATCATCGAGGCCGAGACGCACCGGGACCCCGACCTCGCGGTGATCGAGGCCGGCAGCCGCACCCTGCGCACACAGGGCGGCGCGCCCGAGCCCGGCGTGCCCGTGCGGCCGGCGGACCCCGAGGTCGACAAGGCGCTGCGGGAGGTCGAGGGGGAACTGGCGACCCGCTGGGGCGAGACCAAGCTGGAGCCCTCCCTGACCCGGGTCGCCGCGCTGATGGACGTCCTGGGCGAGCCGCAGCGCGCGTACCCGTCGATCCACATCACCGGCACCAACGGCAAGACGTCCACCGCCCGCATGATCGAGGCCCTGCTCGGCGCCTTCGAACTGCGGACCGGGCGCTACACCTCGCCGCACGTCCAGTCGGTCACCGAGCGGATCAGCCTCGACGGCGCACCGGTCTCCGCCGAGCGGTTCGTGGAGACGTACCGGGACGTCGCGCCGTACGTCGGGATGGTCGACGCACAGCAGGAGCACCGGCTGTCCTTCTTCGAGGTGCTCACCGGCATGGCGTACGCCGCCTTCGCCGACGCGCCGGTGGACGCGGCCGTCGTCGAGGTCGGCATGGGCGGCAGCTGGGACGCCACCAACGTGATCGACGCCGGGGTCGCCGTGGTGATGCCGATCGACCTCGACCACACCGACCGGCTCGGCACCACGCCCGCCGAGATCGCCACCGAGAAGGCCGGCATCATCAAGCCGGACGCGACGGTGATCATGGCCCAGCAGCCGGTCGACGCGGCCCAGGTGCTGCTGAAGAAGGCCGTCGAGGCCGACGCGACCGTGGCCCGGGAGGGACTGGAGTTCGGGGTCGTCGCCCGGCAGGTCGCCGTCGGCGGCCAGCAGCTGACCCTGCGCGGCCTGGGCGGCGAGTACCCCGAGGTGTACCTGCCGCTGCACGGCGCCCACCAGGCGCACAACGCCGCCGTGGCGCTCGCCGCCGTGGAGGCGTTCTTCGGCGTCGGCGCCCAGCGCGCCGAGCCGCTGGACATCGACACCGTCCGCAAGGCCTTCGCCGCCGTCGCCTCACCGGGCCGGCTGGAGGTCGTACGCCGGTCGCCCGCCGTCGTGCTGGACGCCGCCCACAACCCGGCGGGCGCGCGGGCCGCGGCCGGGGCGATCGGGGAGGCGTTCCAGTTCAGCCGGCTCATCGGCGTGGTCGGCGCGAGCGGCGACAAGAACGTGCGCGGGCTGCTGGAGGCCTTCGAACCGGTCTTCGCCGAGGTCGTCGTCACACAGAACTCCAGCCACCGCGCGATGGACGTCGACGAACTGGCCGGGATCGCCGTCGAGGTGTTCGGCGAGGACCGCGTCCAGGTCGAACCCCGGCTGCCCGACGCGCTGGAGGCGGCGATCACGCTCGCCGAGGAGGAGGGCGAGTTCACCGGCGCCGGTGTGCTCGTCACCGGTTCCGTCATCACCGTCGGCGAGGCCCGACTGCTTCTGGGGAAGGGCTGAGACACCGTGCGTACACTCTGCGCGTCGACCCTGATCGGCGAGTTCTTCGTCATCGGTTTCGCCGGACTGGTCGCGATGAAGGACCCGGACCTGGCGACCGGCACGGTGTGGACGGTCTGCGGCATCGCCATGTTCCTGTCCGTGGCACTGTGCGGGGTGATCACCCGGCCCGGCGGCGTCGCCCTCGGCTGGGCCCTGCAGATCCTGCTGATCGCCTCCGGCGTCTTCGTCCCGATGATGTTCCTCCTGGGCGTGATGTTCGCGGTGCTGTGGTGGGCCTCGGTGCATTTCGGGCGGAAGGTGGACGAGGCGAAGGCCCGGTTCGCCACCCGGGCCGAGCAGCCTGACGCTGTGTGACAGGTGTGGAGTCCCGCCCGGTAACCTTCACGAAACCCCGCACCACCCTTGATGCATAAGGAGCTCCGCCGTGACCCAGCGCACCCTCGTCCTCCTCAAGCCCGACGCCGTCCGGCGCGGCCTGACCGGCGAGATCATCAGCCGCATCGAGCGCAAGGCCGGCTGGCGGCTCACCGCGCTGGAGCAGCGGACCCTGGACCGCGCCACGCTGGAGCAGCACTACGCGGAGCACGTCGGCCGCCCGTTCTACGAGCCGCTGATGGAGTTCATGGCCTCCGGCCCGGTCGTGGCGATGATCGTCGAGGGTGAGCGGGTCATCGAGGGCGTGCGTCAACTGGCCGGTCCGACCGACCCGGTCGCCGCGGCCCCGGGTTCGATCCGCGGGGACTTCGGCGTCATCGTCCGGGAGAACCTGATCCACGCCTCCGACTCCGAGGAGTCCGCGGAGCGCGAGGTGAAGATCTTCTTCCCGGGCCGCGCCTGACGTCCACGGGCAACACCGCCCGCACCGGCCGCGCGTGACGCCTCCACGGGTGCGGGCCGTGCCGGTCGATCGCCCGTATGGCCGTACGTGGAGCAACCGTCGTGCACGACGAACGCGCACGACGAACGTGCACACCGCGCACCACGGTGGTGGACGGCACGCAGCGGGTCAGGTGTGCCGGGGCCGTACCCGAAGATCACCCGCCAAGACCGCGCATAACAATCACGTAGCGGCCGTGGGCTGCGGTTTTGGCCGCCTGACGACGGTCTGGGGGCTTTGCCCCCGGGCCTTTTCGACATGCGGACGGCATTCGGGGGAACGACTGCCCCCGACGGCCCGTCTCCACGAGCAACGGGACCCGCCATCCGATGACAATGGCGAAGACCCTCGCGCCGTGTTCGCGAAGGCGCGTCTACGATGGAACCCTTCGCGTCACCGCACCCACCTCGCCTACCTGAAAAGCCCTCAAAAGCCAGTGGGAAGGCCAGACGAATCCTGATGGGGAACTCAATGTCGTTCATCGGCCGTGACATGGCTGTCGACCTCGGGACCGCCAACACGCTGGTGTACGTCAGAGGCCGCGGGATCGTACTCAATGAGCCGTCCGTCGTCGCGATCAACACCAACACCGGTGGCATCCTCGCGGTCGGGGCCGAAGCGAAGAAGATGATCGGGCGCACCCCCGGCAACATCGTGGCCGTCCGCCCCCTGAAGGACGGCGTCATCGCCGACTTCGAGATCACCGAGCGGATGCTCCGCTACTTCATCCTGAAGATCCACAAGCGGCGGTATCTGGCCCGTCCGCGGGTCGTCGTCTGTGTCCCCTCGGGCATCACGGGGGTGGAGCGCCGTGCCGTCATCGAGGCGTCGTCCCAGGCCGGCGCCCGCCAGGTGCACATCATCGAGGAGCCCATGGCCGCGGCCATCGGCTCCGGCCTGCCGGTCCACGAGGCCACGGGCAACATGGTGGTGGACATCGGCGGCGGCACCACGGAGGTCGCGGTCATCTCCCTCGGCGGCATCGTCACCGCCCAGTCCATCCGGGTCGCGGGCGACGAACTGGACAACGCGATCATCCAGCACATCAAGAAGGAGTACTCCCTCCTGCTGGGTGAGCGCTCGGCCGAGCAGATCAAGATCACGATCGGTTCTGCGTACGACCTGGACTCCGACGAACACACCGAGATCCGCGGCCGGGACCTGGTCTCCGGGCTGCCCAAGACCGTGGTCATCTCCGCCGGCGAGGTCCGCAAGGCGATCGAGGAGCCCGTCAACGCGATCGTGGACGCCGTCAAGACCACCCTCGACAAGTGCCCGCCGGAACTGTCCGGCGACATCATGGACCGGGGCATCGTGCTGACCGGTGGCGGCGCCCTGCTGCGCGGTCTGGACGAGCGGCTGCGCCGGGAGACGGGCATGCCCATCCACATCGCCGAGGACCCGCTGGACAGCGTGGCGCTCGGTTCCGGAAAGTGCGTCGAGGAGTTCGAGGCGCTCCAGCAGGTGCTGGACGCCCAGCCGCGCAGATGACACGGCTCCTCGATTCCGCCGTACGGGACGATCTCCTCTCGTACGGCGGATCGTTGATATGAAGACACCAGCTCCACCCATACTTTCCGACCGTTCCCGAAGGCTTCCGAAGGCTCGCGAAGACTTCTGACGACTTCCGTTCTCGCTACCCGTTTCGACGAGGAAGGCACGGCCGCCGCACGTGAGGGACACACGAGAGAGCCGGCTGCTCCTGGTGCTGCTGATCACCACCGCTTTCGCACTGATCACGGTGGACATCCGCGGCGGAGAGGATTCACCGGTCGACGGTGCCCGGCAGGCCGCGGCCACGGTCTTCGGCCCGATCGAGAACGGGGTCTCCGGCGCGGTCGACCCGATCGGCAACGCGGTCGCCGCGGTCCGTGACTCCGGCGACCGGCACGACCGGCTCGCCGAACTCGAGCGGGAGAACGCCGCGCTCAAGGCCGAACTCGGCAGCGACGACCGCAACCGCAGCAGGGCCAAGCAGCTCGACACGATGCTGAAGGTCGCCGGCCAGGGCCAGTACGGCATCAAGGGAGCCCAGGTCATCGCCATAGGAGCGGCCCAGGGCTTCTCCTGGACGATCACCATCGACGTCGGCGCGGGCGACGGCATCGAGCGCGACATGACCGTCCTCAACGGCGACGGACTCGTCGGCCGGGTCACCACCGTCGGCCCGCACACCGCCACCGTGCTGCTCGCCAGCGACCCCGACTTCACCGTCGGCACCCGCATGGAGGCCGGCGACGAACTCGGCTTCGCCTCCGGCCAGGGCGACCGGCCCCTGCGCGTCGAACTCCTCAACGGCAAGGCAGAGATCAAGAAGGGCGACCGGCTGGTCACCTTCGGCTCCCAGGCCGACAAGCCGTTCGTGCCCGGCGTCCCCGTCGGCACCGTCTCCCGCGTCGACCCCTCCGGCGGTGACCTCACCCGCACCCTCTACGTCACGCCGTTCGTCAGCTTCACCAAGCTCGACATCGTCGGCGTCGTCGTCCAGGCCCCCGAGAAGGACCCGCGCGACACGGTGCTGCCCAAGAAGCCGAAGCCGGCGCCCACCCCGACCGTCACGGTGACCGTCACCCCGTCCGCCCCTGCCGACGGCCAGTACCAGCAAGAGCAGTAGGAGCTGTCACCCATGCGCGTCAACCGGATCCTGCTCTCCAGCTCACTGATCGTCGTCGCCCTGGTGATCCAGGTGAGCGTCCTCGCCCGCCTCCACCTCCCGGGCGCCGTCCCCGACCTGCTCCTGCTCACCGTCCTCGGCCTCGCCCTGGTCTACGGCCACGTCGGCGGCTCCCTCATCGGCTTCGGCGCCGGACTCCTCGCCGACCTCGCACCGCCCGCCGACCACGCCGTCGGCCGCTACGCCCTCGTGCTGTGCGTCATCGGCTACCTCGCCGGACTGGTCAAGCCCGAGTCCGGCCAGGTGAGATCGGCGACCGGCCCCATGGCCGTGGTGGTCGCCGCCGCGGTCGGCTCCACCCTGCTCTACGCCGGCGTGGGCGCCCTCGTCGGTGACACCGCCGCCCGCCATGTCGGCCTCGGCGGACTGCTCTTCAGCGCCGCCCTGTACGACCTGCTGCTCGCCCCGTTCGTCGTCCCCGGCGTCATGGCCCTGGCCCGCCGGGCCGAGAACGACCCGCTCGCCGAGACCAGCTCCGCCAAGTCCGGTGACGTCGCCTCCGGCTGGAGCTCCGGCGGCACCGGGCTGCGCATCGGCGCCCAGCGGGGCCTTCGCGCGAAGGCGGCGCGGGCACGGGTGGCGCGGGCCGGCCGCATCAAGGGGGTCAAGCGCCTGTGACCCCGCACCACCCCACCGAGGGGGAGGACGCCGCGTGACCCTCGCCCACCCGTCTCCCGCCACCACCCTCAACGGAATGGGCTGTGCCCATGAGTAACATCCCCGAGACCGGGCGCAGCACCCGGGTGCAGATCCGGCTCGTCGTCATCCAGGTCCTCGTCCTCTCCCTCCTCGGCACCCTCGGCGGGCGCCTGTGGTACCTCCAGATCCGCGAAGGCGCCGAGTACGCCAAGGAGGCCTCCGGCAACCACGTCCAGCAGGTCGTCCAGCCCGCGGTCCGCGGCTCCATCCTGGACGCCCGCGGAGTGGCCCTCGCCGACAACGAGACCCGGCTGGTCGTCTCCGCCTCCCGCACCGAGCTGATGAAGATGCGCGACGACGGGGAGGCGGTCCTCACCAAGCTCGCCGGTGTCCTCGGCATGCCCGCCGAGGACGTCATGGAGAAGGTCCGGCTGTGCGACGCCGAGACCCCCCAGCCCTGCTGGAACGGCTCGCCGTACCAGCCCATCCCCATCACCGACGAGGCCACCGCCAAGCAGGCCCTGCAGATCCGCGAGCGCGCCGAGGACTTCCCCGGCATCAGCGCCGAACCCCAGGCCGTACGCCGGTACGCGGCCCCCGGACAGGCCAACACGGCCCAGGTCCTCGGCTACCTCTCGCCCGTCACCGACGAGGAACTCCAGAAGGCGCAGGACACCGACTCGCCGTACCTGCGCTCCGACCAGGTCGGCCGCTCCGGCCTCGAGCGCCAGTACGACAAGGAGCTGCGCGGCAAGGCCGGCGTCACCCGCTACGAGGTCGACAACCTCGGCCGCGTCATCGGCGAGGCCCAGGCCGACCCCGCCGAACCCGGCGCCAACCTCGTCACCAGCATCGACGCCCGCGTCCAGCGGGTCGCCGAGTACGAACTGAACGAGGCGATGAAAGCCGCCCGCAAGGAGATGGACCGCAACACCAACCGCCTCTACGAGGCCGACTCCGGTGCCATCGTCGTCATGGAGGCCAAGACCGGCCGGGTCGTCGCCATGGCCTCCAACCCGAGCTACGACCCCAACGCCTGGGTCGGCGGCATCTCCGGCAAGGACTACGCGAGCCTGACCGGCAAGGACTCCAACTACCCGCTGCTCAACCGCGCCATCCAGGGCGTGTCGGCGCCCGGCTCCATCTTCAAGGTCATCCCGACCGCCGCCGCGGTCAACGCCGGGTACTCCTTCGACGGGCCCTACGAGTGCTCCAGCTCGTACTCCATCGGCGGCCAGGTCTTCAAGAACTTCGAGTCCCAGAACCACGGCGCCATCAGCCTCGGCCGTGCCCTCGAGGTCTCCTGCGACACCGTCTTCTACCGCCTCGCCCACGAGGAGTGGAAGCGCGACGGCGGCAACAAGCCCAAGAAGAACGCCCAGGACTGGTTCTACAAGACCTCCCACCAGTTCGGCCTCGGCGAACTGACCGGCATCGACCTGCCCAACGAGGTCACCGGCCGTGTCCCCGACCGCCAGTGGAAGCTCGACTACTGGAAGGCGAACAAGGACGCCTGGTGCAAGTCCGGCAAGAAGGGAGGCAGCTACGTCGAGCAGATCGCCTACGAGAACTGCCTCGAAGGAAACCGCCTGCGCGCCGGTGACTCCGTCAACTACTCCATCGGCCAGGGCGACACCCTCGTCACCCCCATCCAGATGGCCTCCGTCTACGCGGCCCTCTCCAACGGCGGCACGCTCCACCAGCCCACCGTCGGCAAGGCCGTCATCAGCCCCGACGGCAAGAAGGTCACGGAGATCGAACCCGAGGCACAGGGCAAGCTGCCGGTCACCAAGAAGACCCTCGCCGAAATAGACGGCGCCCTCGAGGGGGTCGCCACCCGCGGTACGGCCGCCTGGCGGTTCGGCGGCTGGCCGCAGGACGAGATCCCGATGCACGCCAAGACGGGCACCGCGGAGGTCTACGGCAAGCAGACCACCTCCTGGTTCGCCACCTACACCGAGGACTACTCGATCGTCATGACGATCTCCCAGGGTGGTACCGGCTCCGGCGCCTCGGGCCCCGCCGTGCGCAACGTCTACAACGCGCTGTACGGGGTCTCCCCGGACGGCGTCATCGACGAGAAGAAGGCACTGCTGCCCACCCCGCAGAAGACGCTGCCCAAGGTCAGGACGGACGGCACCATCGTCTCCCCGAAGATCGCCGAGGACCCGGCCAAGGAGCAGCGGGCCGCCGCGGAGGACGAACAGGCACCCGCCCTGCCCCAGGAGCAGGGCGCGACCACGACCACACCCCCGCCGGCCAACCGCGACACCCGCCGCCGCGACGCACGGCGGGGCGGAGCAGGACGGGGCGGAGCAGGACGGCGCGGCGCACGGCGCGGCGACGTCCGGGCACGCCGCACGGCAGGCCGGAGGACGGCGCCATGACCGGCGGAGTCAACAGCTTCCACGTCTCCGGATACGGACCCGAGCGGGCCGGCTGGACGCGGCTCCTCGCCCGCGACTCCCCGGCCCGGCGCCTCGACTGGCCGATACTGCTGTCGGCGACCGCCCTGTCGCTGCTCGGCTCCCTGCTGGTCTACTCGGCGACCCGCAACCGCACCGACATCAACCAGGGCGACCCGTACTACTTCCTGGTCCGGCACTGGCTGAACACCGGCATCGGCCTGGCCCTGATGATCGCCATGCTCTGGCTCGGCCACCGCGCCCTGCGCACCGCCGTGCCGGTCCTCTACGGCGCCTCGGTGCTGCTGATCCTGCTCGTGCTCACCCCGCTGGGCTCCACCATCAACGGCGCCCACTCCTGGATCCAGCTCGGCGCCGGCTTCTCGATCCAGCCGTCCGAGTTCGTGAAGCTCACGATCATCCTGGGCATGGCGATGCTCCTCGCCGCCCGGGTCGACGCGGGCGACAAGCCCTACCCCGACCACCGCACGGTCCTGCAGGCACTCGGACTGGCCGCCGTCCCCATGCTGATCGTGATGCTGATGCCCGACCTCGGGTCGGTCATGGTCATGGTCGTCATCGTGCTCGGCGTCCTGCTCGCCTCCGGCGCCTCCAACCGGTGGGTCCTCGGCCTGATCGGCACCGGCGCGGCCGGCGCGATCACCGTCTGGCAGCTCGGAGTGCTCGACGAGTACCAGATCAACCGCTTCGCCGCCTTCGCCAACCCCGAGCTCGACCCCGCCGGCGTCGGCTACAACACCAACCAGGCCCGCATCGCCATCGGCTCCGGCGGTCTCACCGGCTCCGGGCTCTTCGAGGGCTCGCAGACCACCGGCCAGTTCGTGCCCGAGCAGCAGACCGACTTCGTCTTCACCGTCGCCGGGGAGGAACTCGGCTTCGTCGGCGGCGGACTCATCATCGCCCTGCTCGGCGTCATCCTGTGGCGCGCCTGCCGCATCGCCCGCGACACCACCGACCTGTACGGCACCATCGTCGCCGCCGGCATCGTCGCCTGGTTCGCCTTCCAGTCCTTCGAGAACATCGGCATGACCCTCGGCATCATGCCGGTCACCGGTCTGCCCCTGCCGTTCGTGTCCTACGGCGGCTCGTCGATGTTCGCGGTGTGGCTGGCCGTGGGCCTCCTGCAGTCGATCAGACTGCAACGCCCGCTGTCCGCGTGACCCGCCCGGCCCGACGGGGCCGGCGGGCCAGGCCGCCAGGCCTTTTCGACCGACCCGGTTTTCCCGGTACCGACCGGGGAAACCGGGATGGTGCAACCACCGGCGACGAGTAGATTCGGGTCATGGCGGACACAAAACGTGAAATCGAGCGCAAGTACGAGTCAGGTGACAGCGGACTCCCCGACCTGACCGGCGTCCCAGGCGTCGAGTCCGTCGTCGAGCGGGGCGTGACCCACCTCGACGCCACCTACTACGACACCACCGACGAGCGCCTCGCCGCCGCCTCCCTCACCCTGCGCAGACGCACCGGCGGCTCCGACGCCGGCTGGCACCTGAAGTTCCCCGTCGCCCCCGGGGTGCGCGACGAGATCCACGCCCCGCTCTCCGACACCCTCCCGGAGAGCCTCGCCCGGCTCGTCCGCTCCCGCGTCCGCGACACCGAACTGAAGCCCGTGGTCCGGCTGCGCTCCGACCGGGACCTGCGCCACCTCCTCGACGCCGACCGCCGGCTCCTCGCCGAGATCAGCGTCGACACGGTGCGCGCCGAACGCCTCACCGGCCACGGCGGCACCGCCCGGTGGACCGAGATCGAGGTCGAACTCGCCGACGACGGCGACCCCGCCTTCCTCGACAAGGTCGGCAAACGGCTCCGCAAGGCGGGCATACGCCCGTCGAAGGCCGCCTCCAAACTGGCCCGCGCCCTCGCCGAGACCGCACCCCCGGCCGGTCTCCCCGAGGAAGCCGCCCCCGCTCCCGCACCCGCCCCGGCCGCGGCACCGAAGCGCAAGCACCGCAGCCGACCGGTCGGGAAACCCGTCAACGCCGGCGACCACGTCCTCGCCTACGTCCGCGCCCAGCGGGACGCCCTCGTGGATCTCGACCCCGCCGTACGCCAGGACGTACCCGACTCCGTGCACCGCATGCGGGTCGCCACCCGCCGCCTGCGCAGCACCTTCCGCTCCTTCCGCTCAGTCCTGGACCGGGAGACCACCGACCCGATCGGCGTCGACCTGAAGTGGCTGGCCGCCGAACTCGGCCTGGACCGCGACCAGGAGGTACTCGCCGAACGCCTGACCTCGGCCCTGGGCGAACTGCCCGACACCCTCGTCCTGGGCCCCGTCCGCGAACGGCTGGCCTCCTGGTCCGAGGCCGGCCACCGCGGAGCCCACAGCGAGGTCACCGCCATCCTCGACTCCCGCCGCTACCTCTCCCTGCTCGACACCCTCGACACCCTGCTGGCCGACCCGCCCCTGCGGAAGAAGGCCGCCCGCCACCCGGGGAAGGTGCTCGCCAAGGCCGTGAGCGAGGACCTCGCCAAGGTGGCCGACCTCGTCACCCGGGCACTGGACCTGCCGCCCGGCCACGACCGCGACGTCGCCGTGCACGAAGCCCGCAAGAAGTCCAAGCGCGCCCGCTACGCCGCCGAGGCCGCAGCCCCGGCTCTCAAGGGCCCCGCCAAGGACCTGGTCAAGAACATGAAGACGCTCCAGAGCCTGCTCGGCGACCACCAGGACAGCGTCATGGCCCGCCAGACCCTGCGCGAACTGTCCGCCGTCGCCCACGCGTCGGGGGAGAGCGCCTTCACCTACGGTCTGCTCCACGGACACGAGGAACGCCGGGCCGAGATCGTCGAAGCGGACCTCCCGGAAACCTGGAAGCGGATCAAGGACAGCACCGCCTTCTGACACCGGGCCGGCCGCGGACCGTGCGGGGGACCTCTCAGGCCGGGTTAGGCTGGATGGCCCCCCCTGCCCGCACACAAAGGTTCCCGAGATGCCTGCCGAAGCCGCCGAGGCCGCTGAGTCTGTGTTTCCGCAGCTCGAAGCTCTGCTCCCGCATGTGCAGAAGCCGATCCAGTACGTCGGCGGAGAGCTCAACTCCACGGTCAAGCCTTGGGACAGCTGTGACGTCCGCTGGGCGCTCATGTACCCCGACGCGTACGAGGTCGGACTCCCCAACCAGGGCGTCATGATCCTCTACGAGGTCCTCAACGAGCAGGACGGCGTCCTCGCCGAGCGCACCTACAGCGTCTGGCCGGACCTGGAGGAACTGATGCGCGAGCACCACGTCCCCCAGTTCACGGTCGACAGCCACCGCCCGGTCAAGGCCTTCGACGTGTTCGGCCTGAGTTTCTCCACCGAGCTCGGCTACACCAACATGTTCGCCGCCCTGGACCTCGCCGGCATCCCGCTCGAGGCCGGGGACCGCGGCCCGGACGACCCGATCGTCATGGCCGGCGGCCACGCCGCGTTCAACCCCGAGCCGATCGCCGACTTCATCGACTGCGCCGTCATCGGCGACGGCGAGCAGGCCGTCCTCGAGGTCACCCGGATCATCCGCGCCTGGAAGGAGGAGGGCCGCCCCGGCGGCCGCGAGGAACTCCTCTTCCGCCTGGCCAGGACCGGCGGCGTGTACGTCCCCGGTTTCTACGACGTCGAGTACCTCCCCGACGGCAGGATCGCCCGCGTCGTACCGAACAGGTCGGGCGTGCCGTGGCGCGTCTCCAAGCACACGGTCATGGACCTCGACGAGTGGCCCTACCCCAAGCAGCCCCTCGTCCCGCTTGCCGAGACGGTCCACGAACGCATGTCGGTGGAGATCTTCCGCGGCTGCACCCGCGGCTGCCGCTTCTGCCAGGCCGGCATGATCACCCGCCCGGTGCGCGAACGCTCCATCACCGGCATCGGCGACATGGTCGAGAAGGGCCTCAGCGCCACCGGCTTCGAGGAGGTCGGCCTCCTGTCCCTCTCCTCCGCCGACCACTCGGAGATCGGCGACATTGCCAAGGGCCTCGCCGACCGCTACGAAGAGGACAGGATCGGCCTCTCGCTGCCCTCCACCCGTGTCGACGCCTTCAACGTCGACCTGGCCAACGAGCTGACCCGCAACGGCCGCCGCTCCGGCCTCACCTTCGCTCCCGAGGGCGGCTCGGAGCGCATGCGCAAGGTCATCAACAAGATGGTCTCCGAGGACGACCTGATCAGGACCGTCGCCACGGCCTACGGCAACGGCTGGCGCCAGGTGAAGCTCTACTTCATGTGCGGCCTGCCCACCGAGACCGACGACGACGTCCTCCAGATCGCCGACATGGCGATGAACGTCATCCAGAAGGGCCGCGAGGTCTCCGGCTCGGGCGACATCCGCTGCACCGTCTCCATCGGCGGCTTCGTCCCCAAGCCGCACACCCCCTTCCAGTGGGCCCCGCAGCTGTCGGCCGAGGAGACGGATGCCCGCCTGACCAAGCTGCGCGACAAGATCCGCGGCGACAAGAAGTACGGCCGCTCCATCGGCTTCCGCTACCACGACGGCAAGCCCGGCATCATCGAGGGCCTGCTCTCCCGCGGCGACCGCCGCGTCGGCGCGGTCATCCGCGCGGTCTACGAGGACGGCGGCCGTTTCGACGGCTGGCGCGAGCACTTCTCCTACGACCGCTGGATGCGCTGCGCCGACAAGTCCCTGGCGCGGTTCGGGGTGGACGTCGACTGGTACACCACCCGCGAACGCGCCTACGAGGAGGTCCTCCCCTGGGACCACCTCGACTCCGGCCTCGACAAGGAGTGGCTCTGGGAGGACTGGCAGGACGCCCTCGACGAGACGGAGGTCGAGGACTGCCGCTGGACCCCGTGCTTCGACTGCGGCGTGTGCCCTCAGATGGACACTTGGCCACAAGTAAGCGACAGCGGCAAGAAGTTGCTGCCGCTGACAGTCAAGAAGTCCGCTCCGACCAGCTGAAACGGGGTGTGCGGGGGTGAGTGAGGCGCTGCGGCGGATCGCTGAGGCTGTGGTCGATATCACAGAGGATGAGGTCGCCGCAGCGCTCGGCTCGCTTGGGTTGCCAAAGGCTCGGCAGGTCGCCCGAGACGTTCCGAGCACACCCCTGCCGTCGGCGGGCAACCATGCAGGCATCCAGTCCGATGTGGAGTGGGTTTAGCCGGCCTCTCGTGAGAGCCTGGCGCCATGGGGGAGACGTCGGCAGATCAGGCCGTCAGGCGGTTCCTGGCAACGATCCATGTCGGTGATCTCTGCCAAGGGACGGTGACGGCGGCCACTCGGCCTGAGGCGTCGGTGATCCTGGATGGCTTTGCCGCCTACCCGCTCGGGATGGTGGGAGTGCTGGACGGTTCCTGGCGTCAGCGCTTTGCCGACGTCGCTGTGGTCGGGCGGAGGATCATCGCCGAGGTGATCGCCGTGGATCCGGACGCGGACCGGGTACGGATGTCGATGGCAGCCACCGAGAACCCGGAACTCTGGGCGTTCCTCAGACAGCTTCGACTTGGCGAGTTCGCCGATGGCATCACAGTGGGCCAGAGACTGAGCGGGCGAGTGACCAAGGTGGTCCCGTTCGGTGCCTTCGTGCAAGTTACGGATGGCATCGAAGGCCTGGCCCGGCTGTTTGAGCTGAGTTCGGCGCCGGGGTGGCTCCGGGGGATGTCGTACAGATCGGCGACGAGCTTTCGGTCACCGTCACGGACGTCGACAGGAAGAGACACCGGCTCTCCCTTTCTCGACGACAAACCTGAGCGGTTACGGCGCAGACCGTGCCCTCAGATGGGCACTTGGCCACAAGTCGCTCAGGGGAACGCCGCTGCCGCAAACTGCAGAGTGATCCACTCTCCGTTCCGAAATGCAATGGATCTGAAGGGTGAGTCCCGGGGTAACGTTCCGGTGGTCTTGCTTGACGGGCTGGGCTTCCACTTTCTGTACCTGTCGGTCACCTTCGGCGGCCCTGCACGGACTATCTCCGGGCAGGGCCGCTTTGGGTGGCGTTCTTCTCATGGTCGTGATCTGCACTGGTGGGGCGCCAGAGGTGAGTGGCCTGCGGATCGAACGGTGTTTACCAGGGATGTGGGTCAACCGGCCTTGACTGGGGCGTTGGTGCCGTCATAGACCTGTCCGTCGACTGCATCGGCCCGCCACAGGTCTGCCTCGATCGACGACTCCGAGTCAGCGCCCTGCTCGCCTTGGCGCATTGTCAGGTTCACGAGCCACTCGGGTCGCCAGATTCCGTTTCGCTCGGCCGCCTTGAGGGTGAACGCTTCCGCCCGATACAGGGCCTTTACCTGATCGATGTCCATGCTGGAATCTCCGTTGGCTCGAGCCTGGGCAACCAGCCCGTCGAGCACTGCCGTCTCAGCCTGCTCGGCGTCGAGCTTCGCCTCCGGGAGATCGACCTCCGTTGGTCCAAGAGTGACGTCCACCTGTGCTATTTGTCCCGCCCTGCTGACCTGGACGTCCAGCGTTCGGGGCATTAGTACGTCATTGTGAACCCAGCGGTAACCAGTCATCCAACCCAGTTCTGCTTTTTCACCCATCCGGTGCGTTTCATGTTCTGATGCTCCCGTTGCCCAGGGGTAATGGGAGCGCATGTACTGCTCAGCGATCTCGTAGGCCTCCTGCTCAGTGGACGGATTCTTGGCGCCCTTCACGGGATAGCCCATGACGCTGGGGCGGTCGCTGTCCACAAGGAGTACGTTCAGGTGTTCCTTGTCCGGCCACGACAGGCTGCCACTGCCAAATGCTTCCGGGTGTCCCTTGTCCCGACTGAGCAGGTTGAAGATGACGGTTGTGCAGGGTGCTCCCACGCATGGCTGCTCATATACGTCACCCAGTTTGTAGTGGTCGCCGAACGCCTCGTCGACCACTTCCTCTACGGCCTGACGCTGCACAGAGCCTGCGGTTTTGAGGCTGGTGCCGTCCACGTGGGCGAAGGCGACCAGCGGGCGTGCGACACCCGCGCCCAGGATGAGGATGACTGCGGAAGCGATCGCTGATGCCTTGGCTCCGGCATGCCAGCCGAGTGCACCGCGTCGGGCCAGCACCGCAGTAGCGATGGCGAGGCCGATCAGGCCGCCGAGGATGTTCATCTGGGCATCTGCGCTGTCGCATACGCGGCCCAGGCCGTTGACCGTGGCTTGGGTGAACTCGATGGCCAGGGGCAGCGACACGACTCCCACCAGCGAGGGCAGGAATCTACGTACTGCGAAAAGCGCGAAGAGCCCGAGTGGCACGGTCATGGCGAGGTTCCACAGGCCCTGTGTGGTGTGGAAGGGCTCGGCGAGGCTGTGGTTGATGACGCATTGCCGGCTGGCTGTACCGCTGTCCATGAAGGTGACACCGAGCACGCCGGTGAGCGTGACGACAAGCCCGCCCCACCACAGACCGAATGGTTTACCGAGCCGGTGAGAGAGCAGCCACGTCGCACTGCCGAGGATGAGAGCGACCAGCACGCATGTGGCCAGGTAGATGAGGTGGTCTTGGAAGATCGCGGTGAACACAGGGATCCTTGCCAGGGTCAGGGCGCGGGGAGCAAAGGGCCCCGCCGCGGAGGCAGGGCCCTCGTTATTGCTTGTTTCAGCACTTGGTGGACGGCGTCTGGAAGGTGCCGCCGCTGTAGTTCAGTACGCCGGTGCTGCTGTAGCACAGGTAGTTACCACTCCTGCTCCAGGACTTCTTCCGAACCGCCCCGGGTTCGTTAGAGATCTCAGTTGGTGGCTGTGAGCTGGGGTTTCGTGGTTGCTCGGTAGTAGTTGGCTTCGTATTCGACGGGCGGAATGTGCCCTATCTCACCGTGGAGCCGACGGTGGTTGTACCAGTCGACCCACTCCGCGGTGGCGAGCTCGACGTGCGAGAGCGTCTTCCACGGCCGCTGCGGCTTGATGACCTCGGTCTTGAACAGGCCGATCGTCGACTCCATCAACGCGTTGCTCCTATCAGGTCACGTCCGTCCGGCGGCAGCGCTTGCTGCGTGCCCGGCCGGACGGTCGACAGATCAACGCCAGGACACTCACGGGGTCAGTCATACGCAAGAGTCAGACCGCCTCAGCCGGGACTACCCGATCCTTGCGGGATCCGGTGCGAAAAGACTGACAGTCATACGCGTCGCCGACCGAGCCGATCGAGGCCGCAATGCGGGCCGCGTCGAGGTGTTCGGCGAGGCGAAATGAGGTGTATTGAGACCCGGCATCCGAGTGGTGCACCAACTCGCCGGGAGTCGGCGGGCGGCCGTCGCGGTCACGTTGCCACAGCCCCATGTCCAGGGCGTCGAGGACGAGTTGGGTCTCCTTCGACATCGACGCGGACCAGCCGACGATGCGACGGGAGAAGGTGTCCACGACGAACGCGACGCAGACGACGCCCGACCAGGCCGCGACATGGGTGAAGTCGGCGACCCAGGTCCGGTTCGGGGCCGGGGCGACGAAGTCCCGGTCGAGCAGGTCCGGGGCCCTGGCGGCGGCCGGATCAGGCATCGTGGTGATCACCTTCTTGCCGCGGACGGCGTCGGCGATGCCGAGCTCACGCATGAGGCGCTCGATCGTGCAGCGGGCCACCTCATGGCCCTGGCGGTTGAGCTGTCGCCAGACCTTCCTGGCGCCGTAGACCTGGTAGTTGGACCCGTAGACCTCCTTGATCCGTTCCTTGAGTTCCTCGTCCCGCACGGTTCGCGGCGCGGGTGTCAACTGGCGTTTCCTGGCGGCGTAGTAGGTGGAGGGGGCGATGCTGATGCCGTGCGCTGTCAGCACGGTGCAGATCGGCTCGACACCGCCGAAGCGGTCCCGCATCTCGTCGATGAACGCTACGAGCGCGTGTGTGGCCGGTCGAGCTCGGCCGCGAAAAAAGCCGAGGCCGCCTTGAGGATCTCGTTCGCCCGCTTCAGCTCGGCGATCTCCTTCTTCAGGGCCTTGACCTGCGCGGTCTCCTCGGTCGTCGTCCCCGGCCTCTGCCCGGTGTCGATCTGGTCCTGACGGATCCACTTGCGCAGCGTCTCGCGCGAACCGATGCCGAGCTTCTCCATCACCGCGTTCAGCGCGGCCGTCTCGTTCCGGTAGTTGTCGCGGATCTCCGCGACCATGCGGACCGCGCGCTTGCGCAGCTCGGGCGGGTACATCGAGGGTCGTGCCATGACTCGGAATCCTTACACGGAATCGAGTCTCCACCTCACCCGGGGCGGTTCACTTGCCTGAGCGAGAGACCGCGGACAGCGGGGCCATGAACCTGATCGAAAGCGAGATCGTGATCGTGGATGAGGACGGCACGGAAGAACCGTTCGACGCCTCCTCGTGGTTTGAGTGAGACGAGAGGCCGTCTCTCTTATATAAGGGGAGACGGCCTTGTCCGTCCGAGCCGGGCTACGTCAGAGGGCCTGCGCGAAGTCGTCCTCTCGGATCACAAGTCGTTCACGGACGTCCTTCGGGATCAGCAGGCGAAGGTGCACCTTCGGGGCTCGTACCTTGGGCACCTTCGTGCGGGTGACCTCACAGCGGATCCCGACCCGGTACAGGTCTGCGGCCATGGCCTCCATGCCTCCCTCCTGCCAGTGCTCCCGGAACGTCTTCCCACCGTGGACGTTGACCCACCGGTCCTTAGCCGTCTCGGGGGCGATGGCCTCGAGTTCCCCGATGAGCTTGTCGAGCGTTGTCTCTGCCTGCTCCTTCGTGAACCGGGTCTTCGTGTACCGGCCACCGGGTTCGAGCTCCTTCATGTACAGCGCGATGGAGTCTTGAAGGCGCTTGATCTCCCTCCGGACCTCGGCCCCCTCCGCGTACTGGCGAACTTCCACAGGGAAGTCCCCGAGGACCTTGAGCACGTCCTCTACCAAGCGCTCGTAGATGCTCTGCGGGTTGGGTGCGCCACGTCCACCGCTCTTGCAGTTGCGGCACCGTAGGTAGTGGTAGGTCCCGAAGACGTTGTCCGTGATGTGAACGGTCATGTTCGTCTTGCAGTCGGCGCACAGCAGCACCCCCAGGAACTGGGTGAGTCCGCCGACCCGGCGCGGGGGCTGCTTCTTCATCCGCTTGTCGAGAGCCGCACCGAGGGATGCGAACTCCTCCTCGCTGAAGATCGGGGGAGCGACCTTGATCGGCCTGCCATCCCTGCCGAGTACTGGCTTCGAACGCCGTTGCCCACCGTTCTTGTCCTCCTCCACCCGGTAGCCGAGCAGAGCGGGGTTACGGAGACGGCGTACAAGCGTCGCCACCGTAAGTCCTTGGCTCATGAGGCCGGACCGCTTCAGGCACCGCACCATGAACATGGCGGAGCGTCCTCGAAGTGCCATACGTCGGGCCCAGTGCAGAGCCTTGTGAGCCTCGGGATCGATGGCGAGAACGACCTTCCCCGTGCCGTCCTCGGCCGTGACGTAGCCGTATGCCGGCTTGCCGATGATCCAGTTCTCCTGGGTCTTCGCGTAGTCCCACAGGCTCGTGACGCGGGTGGAGGTGTTGGCCGCTTCGATCTCGGCGATGCCGCCGATGATCGTGACCATGATCTTCCCGGCGGTCGTCGTGAGGTCAAGACTGTCGTTCTTCGAGACCAGGTTCTTCCCGCGCTTGAGACTCCACTCGATCATCGTTGAGAGATCGGAGAGGCGGCGCACGAACCGATCGAGTTTCCAGAACAGGATCTCGTCGAACTCGGGGGAACGGTTGTTCAGCCAGTCACCCAGCTCCTTCCTCTTCCATGGTGGGACCTTCGTCGCCGACACGTTCAGGTCCGAGGCGACACCGATGACTCGGCACCCTCGTTCCCTGGCCAGGATGCGAAGGTCAAGCTCCTGCCGCACCGGTGAGGTCGTCTCGTCCGTCAACACGGATAAGCGGATGGACAGGAGAGCCCGAGGTGCGTCCTCGGGAAGCAGGGCCTCGGCCCGCTTCAGCTCCTCCAACAGCGCAAGGTCGGCTTCGGTCCACTCGGCTTCCACGTTGTAGGCCGCTCGCGCGGTTGCGAGCTGCCGCTGTCCTCGTTTGCCCATGTGGGGGAGCATGGCGCGGTTTTGAACGTATTTCCATATGCCCCCAGCTCGACACCAGTATCCAGATCGGACCGACTGGTAAGAAGTTGCTGCCGCTGACGGTCAAGAACGCGGCGTCGGCTCCCGGCGGGGCGACCTCCTGAACCGTCGTCCACGAGACGTCCGGCGGGCCCACTCCCGAACACGGGGGTGGGCCCACCGGCGTTCGCGGCCCGCGGTGGCGACGCGGTGCTACGGCCGTGCGGTGTCGGACGTCGTTGCCGGTACCGGTGTCCGTGCTGCTGCCGGCCCGGGCGGATGAGTGGTGAGCAGGGGCGGGAGGACGGCCTCGAGGTCGTCCAACGCCTTCCTGGCGAGGGCGATGCGGGTGCGCAGGTCCACGTCGGGGTCCGGGACCGGGACCTGGACCGGGGCGGGAACCGGAACCCGGGCGGGGGGTGGGAGGGCATCGGGGGCGGGGGACTGTTCGCGTTCCAGTTCGCGGGCCTCGTCCAGGGAGCTGATGACGACTCCGATCAGGACGTTGACCAGGACGAACGAGGCGATCAGCACGTAGGAGGCGTAGTAGACGATGCTCCAGCGGGAGATCTCCAGGCCCGCGTGGACCGCGTCCCCGAGGCCGTCCAGGGTCATCAGCAGGAAGAGGGTGAGGACGGCGCGGCCGAGGGAGCCGTACTGGCCGGGGTTCGCCTCGCCGAAGAAGACCCAGCCGACCATGGCGTAGACGTACAGCAGGAGCGCGCCCACCAGCAGGAAGCTGACGGTGCCGGGCAGGCTGCGGGCCACCGCCACGATGACGATGCGCAGTTGGGGCAGGAAACGGGCGGTGCGCAGGACGCGGGCGAGCCGCAGAAGCCGCAGGACGGTGGTGTTCTCGCGGACGACGGGGAGGAACGCGCAGGCGACGACGGCGAGGTCGAAGACGTTCCAGGGGTCGCGGAAGAAGTCGCGGGGGCGGTCGGCGTGGGCGCAGGCGCGTACGGCTATCTCGGCGGTGAAGGCGGCGAGGCAGAGGTGTTCGGCGAGGCGTAACCAGCGGTGCCAGTCCTCGGCGAGCCCGCTGTAGGTCTCGGCTCCGAGGAGGACCGCGTTGACGATGATCAGGGTGAAGACGGACAGGGCGAACCATCGGGCTTCGGTGAGGGCGTGGGCCCTCTCCGCCAGGACGCGACGCAGGGGTCGGGACCGGGGCGGCCGGGGCGTGGCGCCCCTGGGGGCAGGGTGGTCGTTCATCGTGCTGTATCTGCTCCTTCGTGCCGCGCGCCATGCCCGAGGTGCGAACGGGCCGGCGGGTTCGCGCGGCGGTGACACTCCAGAGCTTTTTTCTACAGCATTGTAGATTCGATGGTGTTCGATGCGGGCGGGGCGACGCGTCGGCCCGGCGCCGGTGCATCCGAACGGCCCGCCGGGGCGTCTGTACCTGCATGCACCTGGAGAAGCCGGACGCCGGGAGACCGACACCGCCCGTACCGCGGCCCTCGCGGCGGCAGCCGGACGCCGCGGGCGAGGGGTGCCTGGTCGTGGCGATCCGCCTGCCGGTGCGGATCGTCGTGTTCCTCGTGGTCCTGCCGGTGCGGCTGGTGTGGGACGCGTGTGCCGTCGCCGCGCGGTGGCTGGAGCGCACCGTGTTCCGTCCGCTCGGGCGGGCGCTGCTGTGGGCCGGGCGCGCGGTGTTCGTGTGGCCGTTGGCCGGGCTGTGGCGGTACGTCCTCGTGCCGCTCGGCAGAGCGCTCGCGTGGCTCGGGAACCTGGCGGTCGTCGCGCCCGCCGGGCGGCTGTACCGGTACGTGCTCGTGCCGCTCGGGCACGCGCTGGTGCGGCTGTACGCGCACGTGCTGACGCCCTTCGGGCACGGCGTGACGTGGGTGCTGCGCGGGATCGTGGCCGTCTGTGCCGCGATCGGGCTCGGGGTGTTCGCGGCCCTCGCCCGGCTCACGCGGTATCTGGTCGTCGTGCCCTGCGCCTGGGTGTACAGGTGGGTGCTCACGCCCGTCGGGCGGGCCGCCGTCCGGTGTGCGAAGGGGCTGGCGCGGCTGGTGGACGTGCTCGTCACCGGCGTCGGCACGGGGCTCTACCGGATCACCCGGATCCTGCTCGTGCTGCCGCTGCTCGCCGTGTGGCGCTGGGTTCTGGCGCCGGTGGGGAGGGTGCTCGCCGTCGTCGCGCGGGAGATCCGGAGCGCCCTCGGACACGCCTGGCGGATCACCGGGTACGTCTCGCTCGCGGTGGGGCGGTTCGTGAGGGCCCTCGTCCGGTGGACCGTCGTGGAACCGGCGCGCCTGGTGTACGCGCATGTGCTGACACCGGTGGGGCACGTGGTGCGGGACGTGGTGCTGCGGCCCGCCGCCGCGGCGGGCCGTGCCGTGGGGCGGGCCGTACGGCAGTCCCTCGCCTCCGCCCGCGCGACGCTGCGGCAGGCGCGCGCCGACCTCCGCCGGACGCTCGTCGGGGGGCGGCGGCCGGCACCGGTCGAGGACCGGCGGGAACCTATCGGCGCCGACACGCGTACTCTTGGTAGCAGTACGACCGCACTCACGAAGGACTGAACGACACTGGGCAAGCGACAGCCCGAAGGCCCGCCGCCCGCACCCGCGGTGCAGCGCATCCGACTGCGTTACACCAAGCGCGGCCGCCTCCGGTTCACCAGCCACCGTGACTTCCAGCGTGCCTTCGAGCGCGCGCTGCGCCGTGCCGAGGTGCCGATGGCGTACTCGGCGGGGTTCACGCCGCACCCGAAGGTGTCGTACGCCAATGCCGCACCCACCGGCACGGGCAGTGAGGCGGAGTACCTCGAGATCGCGCTCACCCAGGAGCGTGACCCGGACGTGCTCAGAACGCTCCTCGACGAGTCGCTGCCCACGGGCCTCGACATCGTGGAGGCGGCCGAGGCCCGCACCCCGGGTCTCGCCGACCGGCTGACGGCCTCGGTGTGGGAGCTGCGGCTGGACGAGGTCGACCCCGAGGAGGCCCGCCGAGCGGTGGACGCCTTCAACGCGGCCGGGACCGTCGAGGTGCAGCGCCGGACGAAGAACGGCGTCCGTACGTTCGACGCCCGCTGTGCGGTCGTGGATCTGGAGCGTGTGGAAACGCCCTCTTCACCGGCCGATAGGCCGACCGGCCGGCCCTGTGCGATACTGCGGCTGGTTGTTCGGCACGTGACGCCTGCCGTTCGACCCGACGACGTCCTGTCCGGTCTCCGCGCCGTGGCCGATCTGGCGCCGCCGGTCCCCGCAGCGGTGACCAGGCTGGCGCAGGGGCTGCTCGATGAAGAGACCGGCACGGTGACCGACCCGCTCGCGCCCGACCGCGAGGCAGCAGCGACCGAGCCGCAACCGGCCGGTGCCACTGCCACCGCGACGGTGCCGGCGTAAGGAAGGTCCCGTGTAGGGACGGACGTCGTAGCGCCGCCCTCGTACCTCGGGAGCCACCCGGGTCGGGCAGCGCACCCACCACAAGACTTTCGCCAGGCCGTGCGCATTCGGTGTACGGAACCGGCGAGACAGGACACAGAGAGCTCCCGTGCGGCGCCCGCGCCCCGGACGGCGGTAACCGCGCTCCGCGCGAACCGCGGACGTCACCGGCATCGCCGGACCAGGTGCGGCGCCCGGGAGCCTGACGGGAGAAACCCCCGCATGCTCGAACCGACCGAGCCCACAAAGGGCTCCGAAGAGAACAGCCCCAGCGACACCCTGCCGCCGCGCCGTCGGCGCCGGGCCGCGTCCCGGCCGGCCGGCCCGCCCGCGGCGGCCTCCGGCACGACGGACCCGGCGACCGCCCCGGCCATACCGGCCGCCGAGGCCGCCCGGTCCCTCGAACCGCTCGAGGAGAACGACGAGCTCGAGGCCGTGGAAGGCACCGGGAGCGAGCCGGCCGCGGCCCCCGAGCCGGTGGCGGACCGGGCCGAGACCCCGGCCGACGCGGACGACGCCGCTCCGCGCAGGCGCCGACGGGTCGCGCGCCGCCCGGCCTCGTCCGCGGGCGCGCCGGAGGCGGCGCGGGCCGCCGAGACCGTCGTACCGGCGACCGGGACCCCGGCCGCGCCGGAGGCTCCGGCCGTCGAGCCCGCCGCGGAGGCCGTCGCGGAGACCGCGGAGGCCGTTTC
>NZ_BBNN01000030.1:75903-220433 GCF_000829695.1 Streptomyces sp. NBRC 110035
GCGCCTGCGGAGAGCGCCGTGGACGCGGACGCTCCGCCGGCCGCCGGCACCTCGGACGCCGAGGAGGCCCCCCTCACGGACACCGCCGCCCCGGACGCCGACGTCGAGGACGACGCGGCTCCCCGTCGTACCCGGCGTCGTGCCTCGCGTCGTGCCTCCGCCCCCGCGACCGCCGAGACGGCGCAGGACGGCCCGTCCGCTCCGTCCGCCGAGACCGCCGCCTCCCCCGCCGAGGAGGCGAAGACCCCCGTGACCGACACCACCGGAGAGACCCCCACGACGTCCGGGACCCCCGAGGCGCCCGCCGCGGACGACACCGCTCCGCGCCGTCGGCGCCGTGCGGTCCGCAAGGCCGCCGCCGGATTCGCCGAGCCCGCCCGGCCCGCCGCAGGGTCCGCCGGGAGCGCCGAGACCGAGCCGTCGAAGCGTCCCGCGCGCCCCGAGGTCGCCGTCTTCCGGGCTCCGGTGTTCACCGAGCCCCAGTTCCAGACCCCGGAGCGGGCCGCCGCAGAAGCGGCCGCCGAGGCCGTCGGCCCGGTGGAGCCCGAGGCGACCGAGGCGACCGAGGCGCTTTCGGAGGAGCAGCCCGCTCCCCGGCGCCGCCGCCGTCGCCGGGGAGCCGCGGACGAGACCGACGCGGCACCGGCCGCACAGGCCGCTTCCGCCGGAGCCGGCAGCACCCGTACCGAGCCCGCCCCCGACGCCCGCACCGACGAGGAGGCGGCCGAGGACGCGGACGCGGACGAGCAGGCCGAGGACCACGCGGACGACGACCAGGACGAGAACGAGGGCGCCGGTTCCCGTCGTCGCCGCCGCCGGGGCGGCCGTCGCCGCAGGCGCGGCGAGTCCGCGGATGCCGACGCCGATGCCGACGAGCCCGGGGCCGACGCCGAGCAGGACGCCGAGGACACCGCCGACGAGTCCGCCGACGACGCGGAGGACACCGATGGGCAGGCCGAGGACCGTGACGACTCGGGCGCCGCGGGCGGCTCCAGCAGCAGCCGGCGCCGTCGTCGCAGGCGCCGCCGGGCCGGGGACGGCGGCAGCGAGGCCGAGGCCTCCACCGACGACCCCGAGCGCACCGTCGTCAAGGTCCGCGAGGTCCGCGAGCCGCGCAAGGCCTCCGGGCCGTCGGACGAGGTGCAGTCCATCAAGGGCTCCACCCGCCTGGAGGCGAAGAAGCAGCGCCGCCGGGAAGGCCGTGAGCAGGGCCGCCGGCGCGTCCCGATCATCACCGAGGCCGAGTTCCTGGCCCGCCGCGAGGCCGTCGAGCGCGTCATGGTGGTCCGGCAGTACGGCGACCGCACGCAGATCGGCGTCCTGGAGGACGGCGTGCTCGTCGAGCACTACGTCAACAAGGAGCAGGCCACCTCGTACGTCGGCAACGTGTACCTCGGCAAGGTGCAGAACGTGCTGCCGTCGATGGAGGCCGCCTTCATCGACATCGGCAAGGGCCGCAACGCCGTGCTCTACGCCGGCGAGGTCAACTTCGAGGCGCTGGGCATGGCCAACGGCCCCCGCCGGATCGAGGCCGCGCTGAAGTCGGGCCAGTCGGTCCTCGCGCAGGTGACGAAGGACCCGATCGGACACAAGGGCGCCCGTCTGACCAGCCAGGTCTCCCTCCCGGGCCGTTACCTCGTGTACGTCCCCGAGGGCTCGATGACCGGCATCAGCCGCAAGCTGCCCGACACCGAGCGGGCCCGGCTGAAGACCATCCTCAAGAAGGTCGTTCCCGAGGACGCGGGCGTCATCGTGCGCACCGCCGCCGAGGGCGCGAGCGAGGACGAGCTGCGCCGTGACGTCGAGCGGCTGCAGGCGCAGTGGGAGGAGATCAAGAAGAAGTCCAGGGGCGGCGGCAGCTCGAACGCGCCGACGCTGCTGTACGGCGAGCCGGACATGACCGTCCGGGTCGTGCGGGACATCTTCAACGAGGACTTCACCAAGGTCGTCGTCAGTGGCGACGAGGCCTGGGAGACCGTCCACGGGTACGTCGCGCACGTCGCGCCCGACCTGGCCGACCGGCTGCAGAAGTGGACCAGCGAGGTCGACGTCTTCGCCACGTACCGGATCGACGAGCAGCTCGCCAAGGCGCTCGACCGCAAGGTCTGGCTGCCCAGTGGCGGTTCGCTGGTGATCGACCGGACCGAGGCGATGGTCGTCGTCGACGTCAACACCGGCAAGTTCACCGGTCAGGGCGGCAACCTCGAGGAGACGGTCACCAGGAACAACCTGGAGGCGGCCGAGGAGATCGTGCGCCAGCTGCGGCTGCGCGACCTCGGCGGCATCATCGTCATCGACTTCATCGACATGGTCCTGGAGTCCAACCGGGACCTGGTGCTGCGGCGCCTGCTCGAGTGCCTGGGCCGGGACCGTACGAAGCACCAGGTCGCCGAGGTGACCTCGCTGGGCCTGGTGCAGATGACCCGCAAGCGGGTCGGCCAGGGTCTGCTGGAGTCGTTCTCGGAGACCTGCGTCCACTGCAACGGACGCGGTGTCCTCGTCCACCTGGACCAGCCCACCTCCACCGGAGGCGGCGGCAAGCGCAGGAAGCGGGCGCGGGCCGGGGCCGGGGAGCACACCCACGAGGCCGACGTCGTCACGACGGCGGAGCAGGAGGCGGAGGAGGAGTCGGAGGCCGAGGTCGCCGCCGAGGCGGCCGAGCCGGTCGCGCTCCCGGCGCCCGAGTACGTCCCCGACGAGGAGCTGTACAGCAGCGCCGCCGAGGCGGAGGCCGCGGCCACCCGCGGACGCGGCCGCCGCCGGGCGAGCCGGAGGGCCTCGGCCCCGGCGGGCGCGCCGAGGCGTGAGGAGCGCCGTCGCGAGCCGGCCGCCGTCGGGACCACGGGCGCGGCCACCGCCGAGGAGCTTGTGGACCAGGCGCCGACGGCTCAGGACACGACGGCCGCGCAGGAGGCCGCGCGTCCGGTGCAGCCGGAGCCGGCCGCCGAGGCGTACGCCGCACCGGCCGCCGCCGAGGACCCGGTCGTCGAGGCGCCGGCCGAGGCGCCGGTCGCCGAGGAGGCCGCGCCCAAGGGCCGTACGCGTCGTCGGGCCACCCGCAAGGTGTCCGCGCCGGCCGGTTCCCCGGCGGGTGCCGAGGCCGCGGTGGTGACGGTCGCGGAGACCGCGCCCACGGCGGCCCCGTCGGAGTCCGGGCCGGCGCCGGAGCAGGCCTCCGGGCCGGCGGCCGAGCAGCCGTCGGCCCAGGTGCCCGAGGCGGCGGCCGAAACCGCCGCGCCGCCGCGCCCGCGCCGCCGCGCGGTGCGCAAGCCGACCGTGTCCACCGCGTCCGAGGAGGCGGCCGTCGTGGTCGTCCCGTCGGCCACGGCGGACGAGGCGGCCCCGGTGGACGAGGCGGCAGCGGTCACCACCGACGCGGAAGCCGCCGGGGAAGCCGCCGACGAGACCGTTCCGGCCGGGAGGACCGCCCGCGCGGCGGCGAAGAAGGCCACGGCGAAGAAGGCCGCCACGAAGAAGACGACGGCCAAGAAGACGACGGCGAAGAAGGCCACGGCGAAGAAGGCCGCCACGAAGAAGACGACGGCCAAGAAGGCGGCGACGAAGAAGACGACGGCCAAGAAGACGACGGCCAAGAAGACGACGGCCAAGAAGACCGCGGCAGCGGCCCAGCAGCCGTCGCCCTCGGTCACGGCGTCGACGGAGGACTGACCGGGACCCGCCCGGCAGGGCGGCACGCGTGGAGGCGCGGACACCGGCGGGCGCCGGTGTCCGCGCCTCCACGCGTGTGCCCCGCGTCCCTCGCGCCGGACCTCGGACGCCGGCCCGGCCCCGGCGTCACGCCGCGCAGTTCGGACAGGTGCCGCGGTATGTCAGCTCGACGTCGGAGACCGTGTACCCGAAGCGTTCCGACTCGGGGAGGGCCGAGAGGGCGTCGCCCGCCGGGTGCACGTCGCGGATCGTTCCGCAGCGGTCGCAGAGCAGGTGGTGGTGGGGACGGTGCGCGTTCGGGTCGTAGCGCGTGGCGCGGTGGTCGGTCGAGACCTCGGTGAGCTCGCCCAGGGCCACCAGTTCGCCCAGGGTGTTGTAGACCGTGGCCCGGGAGATCTCGGGCAGCCGCTCCGTGGCGCGCGCGTGCACCTCGTCGGCGGTCAGGTGGACGTGGTCTCCGCCGAGTACCTCGGCGACCACGCGTCGCTGCGCGGTCAGGCGCCAGCCGCGTTCCCGAAGTCTCCTCAAGAGATCACTCATACACCTCACCCTAACCAGCGGTGGAACCCATCTCAAGAACAGGTATGGTTCTGAAAGCCGCCTTGACTTAGATCTTGTCCAACGTAGGGTATGTGCCGGTGCGGGCCGCGGAGCGGCTTGCGCGGACACTCGGACGGCCAGGACCGCAGGCCTTGATCCCCAGCGAAGAACCACTCACCGAGGAGCGAGCTTTGACCGAGAACAACCAGAAGCCGTTGACCACGGCTGCCGGCGCGCCGGTTGCCGACAACCAGAACTCCCTGACGGCCGGTCCGCGCGGTCCGATGCTCCTGCAGGACGTCTGGTTCCTGGAGAAGCTCGCGCACTTCGACCGTGAGGTCATCCCGGAGCGCCGGATGCACGCCAAGGGTTCGGGCGCGTTCGGCACCTTCACGGTGACCCACGACATCACGCGGTACACGAGCGCCAAGATCTTCTCCGAGATCGGCAAGAAGACCGACCTGTTCGTCCGGTTCTCCACCGTCGCGGGTGAGCGCGGCGCGGCCGACGCCGAGCGCGACATTCGTGGCTTCGCCCTGAAGTTCTACACGGACGAGGGCAACTGGGACCTGGTCGGGAACAACACCCCGGTCTTCTTCTTCCGCGACCCGCTGAAGTTCCCGGACCTCAACCGCGCGGTGAAGCGCGACCCGCGCACCAACCTCCGCGACGCCGAGAACAACTGGGACTTCTGGACCAACCTCCCCGAGGCCCTGCACCAGATCACGATCGTGATGTCCGACCGCGGCATCCCCGCCTCGTACCGGCACATGCACGGCTTCGGCTCGCACACCTACAGCCTGGTCAACGCCGAGGGCGAGCGGTTCTGGGTCAAGTTCCACCACCGCACCCAGCAGGGCATCAAGAACCTCACCGACGCCGAGGCCGAGGCCCTCGTCGGCAAGGACCGCGAGTCCCACCAGCGCGACCTCTTCGACGCGATCGAGAACGGCGACTTCCCGAAGTGGAAGCTGTTCATTCAGGTCATGCCGGAGGCCGACGCGGAGAACTACCGCTTCCACCCCTTCGACCTCACCAAGGTCTGGTCGAAGAAGGACTACCCGCTGATCGAGGTCGGCGAGTGGGAGCTCAACCGCAACCCCGAGAACTACTTCGCGGACGTCGAGCAGGCCGCCTTCACCCCGGCGAACGTGGTTCCGGGCATCAGCTACTCGCCCGACAAGATGCTGCAGGGCCGGCTCTTCTCCTACGGTGACGCCCAGCGCTACCGCCTCGGCGTGAACCACCACCAGATCCCCGTCAACGCCGCGAAGAACCCGGTGAACACCTACCACCGCGACGGCGCCATGCGGGTCGACGGCAACCAGGGAGCCACCCCGGGCATCGAGCCCAACTCGTACGGACGCTGGCCGGAGCAGCCGGCCTACCGCGAGCCGAGCCAGGCCGTGGGCGCCGTCGCCGACCGGTTCAACTTCCGGGAGGACGACGACAACTACTTCGAGCAGCCCGGCAACCTGTTCCGCCTGATGAGCCCCGAGCAGCAGCAGGTTCTCTTCGCCAACACGGCGCGCGCCATCAACGGCGCGTCGCAGCAGACCGTCGAGCGGCACATCGCCAACTGCACCCAGGCCGACCCGGCCTACGGTGAAGGCGTCCGCAAGGCGATCGAGGCCCTGGCCGCCGGCAGCCTCTGAGCCCCGTCCGCGGGGCGCGCTCCGCGCCCCGCACCGTGCCCGGCGTGGGCCGCCGCTCCGCGGCCCACGCCGGGGCGGGCACAGCCACCGCCCGACGGCCGGCCCCACGGGCACGGCCGGCGGAACCGCTCGATCAGGAGAGGTGCGCATGAGCAGTGACGGTCTGACTCCTGAGCAGACGGAACGCGTCATGGCCATCGCCATGGAACTGGCCCGGGAGGGCGACACCGAGGAACTGGTGGGGTTCGTGGAGCACGGGCTGCCGGTGGACACGGCCGACGCGGACGGCAACACCCTGCTCATGCTCGCCGCCTATCACGGTCATGCCGACACCGTGCGGGCCCTGATCCGGCTCGGCGCCGACCCGGACCTGCGCAACGCCCGGGACCAGGCCCCCCTCGCCGGCGCCCTGTTCAAGGGCGCGGACGAGGTGGTCGAGGTGCTGCGGGAGGCCGGTGCGGACCTGGACTCCGGCACGCCGACCGCGCGGGCCGCGGCGTCCATGTTCGGCCGCGCCCACCTGCTCGCGCGCTGATCCACCGGGGCCCGCGCGCACGCGGCCGGCCACCGTCACCGTGACCGCTCGGTCCGGGCCCGGTTTGACCGGTCAGGTCGCGTCCCCGTAACCTTGACCGTCGGCGTGTCCATCGGGACCGCCACATTCCCGTAAACCTCTTCCTCCCGGGTGCATGGACTGGCTCGGGAGAGGTTGCCCGCGTGTCTGTACGGTCGGGCGGCTGGCCTGCGGGGGTGCCGTTCTTCGAGTGAGAGAGAGATCCGCGTGTACGCCATCGTGCGCAGCGGTGGTCGCCAGCACAAGGTTGCTGTCGGCGACATCGTTGAGGTTGACAAGATTTCCACCGCCAAGGTCGGCGACACGGTCGAGCTCTCGACCCTGCTCCTCGTCGACGGCGACTCCGTGACCAGCGACCCGTGGGTGCTGGGCGGCGTCAAGGTCCAGGCCGAGGTCGTGGACCACCACAAGGGCCAGAAGATCGACATTCTGCGCTACAAGAACAAGACCGGCTACCGCCGTCGTCAGGGCCACCGCCAGCAGTACACGGCGATCAAGGTCACTGAGATCCCCACGGCTGCGAAGTAAGGGACTGAGGAGAGATGGCACACAAGAAGGGCGCATCGTCCACCCGGAACGGTCGCGACTCCAATGCCCAGCGGCTCGGCGTGAAGCGCTTCGGCGGTCAGGTCGTCAACGCGGGTGAGATCCTCGTCCGCCAGCGTGGCACCCACTTCCACCCGGGCGCCGGCGTCGGCCGTGGTGGCGACGACACGCTGTTCGCGCTGGCTGCCGGTTCGGTGCAGTTCGGCACCCACCGTGGCCGCAAGGTCGTGAACATCGTTCCGGTCGCCTGACCGGAGGCTTTCGCGAGGCGGACCTCACTTCCCTGGTGGGAAGGCGGGTCCGCCTTTCGCGTGTTAACCAGGAAACACGTACGTACGTACACCGCACTGTCTCTGGAGGCACCCACATGACCACCTTCGTGGACCGCGTCGAGCTGCATGTCGCCGCGGGTAGCGGAGGTCACGGCTGTGCCTCCGTCCACCGTGAGAAGTTCAAGCCGCTGGGCGGACCCGACGGCGGGAACGGCGGGCGGGGCGGTGACGTGATCCTCACCGTCGACCAGTCCGTGACCACGCTGCTCGACTACCACCACTCCCCGCACCGCAAGGCCACCAACGGCAAGCCCGGCGAGGGCGGCAACCGCAGCGGCAAGGACGGCCAGGACCTGGTCCTGCCGGTGCCGGACGGGACCGTCGTCCTGGACAAGGCGGGCAACGTGCTCGCCGACCTGGTGGGGCACGGGACCTCGTACATCGCCGCCCAGGGCGGCCGGGGCGGGCTCGGGAACGCCGCCCTCGCCTCCGCGCGGCGCAAGGCGCCCGGGTTCGCGCTCCTCGGTGAGCCGGGGGACCTGCGGGACATCGGCCTGGAGCTGAAGACCGTCGCCGACGTGGCGCTGGTCGGTTATCCGAGCGCGGGCAAGTCCTCGCTGATCTCCGTGCTCTCCGCCGCCAAGCCCAAGATCGCCGACTATCCGTTCACCACCCTCGTGCCCAACCTGGGTGTCGTCACCGCCGGTTCGACCGTCTACACCATCGCCGACGTGCCGGGGCTCATCCCGGGCGCCAGCCAGGGCAAGGGCCTCGGGCTCGAGTTCCTGCGGCACGTGGAGCGGTGCAGCGTGCTCGTGCACGTGCTGGACACGGCGACGCTGGAGTCCGACCGCGACCCCGTCTCCGACCTCGACATCATCGAGGAGGAGCTGCGGCAGTACGGCGGTCTCGACAACCGTCCCCGGGTCGTCGTCCTCAACAAGACCGACGTGCCGGACGGCAGGGACCTCGCCGAGATGGTGCGCCCCGATCTGGAGGCACGCGGCTACCGCGTCTTCGCGGTGTCCGCCGTCGCCCACCTCGGGCTGCGGGAGCTGTCGTTCGCGCTGGCCCAGCTGGTGGCCGAGGCGCGGGCCGCCCGCCCGAAGGAGGAGTCCACACGCATCGTCATCCGGCCGAAGGCCGTGGACGACGCCGGGTTCACCGTCACCCGCGAGGACGAGGGCCTGTTCCGGGTGCGCGGCGAGAAGCCCGAACGCTGGGTCCGCCAGACCGACTTCAACAACGACGAGGCCGTCGGCTACCTCGCCGACCGGCTCAACCGGGTCGGTGTGGAGGCGGCGCTGATGAAGGCCGGCGCCCGGTCCGGCGACGGTGTCGCCATCGGTCCCGAGGACAACGCGGTCGTCTTCGACTGGGAGCCGACGGTGACCGCCGGTGCGGAGATGCTCGGCCGGCGCGGCGAGGACCACCGTTTCGAGGAGCCCCGCCCGGCCGCCCAGCGCCGCCGCGACCGGCAGGCCGAACGGGACGAGGCCGAGCAGGCGTACGACGACTTCGACCCGTTCCGCGACAAGTCGTAGGGTCCGCAGGGCCGGCAGGGGACAAGGGGCCGCTCCGGCGGCGGGATTCCCGGCCGTCGCCCGATGCTCACCTCGAGGACCCGCCCGGGCAACGGGACGTTCCCGTGCCGGGGCGGGTTTCCTCTTGTCCGTCTGCTTGTCATGCACGTGCCCTTCCGGGTTCAGTGCGCGGACCATCCGGAGCGAGGGCTTCCCAGCGTCCAAGACGCATGCGAGGCAGGGGAGTCCGCTCATGTCCGGAGCAGTACCGCCCGACCGCCGCCGTGTTCTGACCGCCGGCGCCGCCGTGCTCGGCGCCACAGCCTTCACCCAGCTGCGGCTGCCGGCCACCGCTCGCGCGGCGGAGCGGAAACCGTTGCCAGACGGGGTGTTCAGCCTGGGAGTCGCCTCCGGTGACCCTCCCCCACTGCCTTGAAGGCGTGGGGCCCCCATCCCGACGGCATCGTGCTGTGGACCCGGCTGGCCCCCGCCCCCCTGAACGGTGGCGGCATGCCGGACCGCGCGGTCCCCGTCGAGCGGCGGATCGCCCAGGACCCCCGGTTCAGGTGGATCGTCCGCCGGGGCACGGCAGAGGCCCGGCCCGCCCATGGGCACAGCGTCCACGTCGACGTACGCGGGCTGCGCCCGGACACCCGGTACTGGTACCGCTTCCGTGCCGACGGACAGCTCTCCCGCACCGGCAGCCCAGCGGGTTCCGGGCTCCTCTCATGGCATCCTCAGCAAGTCTCACGGCATCCTCAGCGAACTGCCCTACCATGCCTCGACATGGACACGGAACGTACGCGAGAAGAACACCCGGTCGTCGGCGCCGCCGTCCCCCCGCTGCCCGCCGGCACCCGCCTGCTGCACATAGGCCCGCACAAGACCGGCACCACCGCCGTCCAGGGCGCGCTGTTCGCCGCGAAGGAGGAGATGGCGCGGCACGGCGTCGACTTCCCGGCGCACAGCCGGCACCCGATCGAGGCCGTCCTCGCCGCCTGTGCCCGGCCCGCGATGATGGGGGACACGGCCCCCACCGAGCGCCACTGGCAGCGGCTGCTGGACCAGGTGCGGGCCACCGGGGAGCGCACCTCCGTGATCAGCAGCGAGTTCTTCGCGGACGCCGAGGAGGAGACGGCCGTCGCCCGGATCGTCGAGCAGCTCGGCGGCGACCGGGTGCACGTCCTGGTCACCCTGCGTCCCCTGGTGCGGATCATGCCCTCGCAGTGGCAGCAGTACGTGCAGAACGGGCTGCGCATGGACTACGAGCAGTGGCTGGAGCACATGCTCCGCCGGCCCCCGTACGGCAACCCCACTCCCAGCTTCTGGCGCCGGCACCGGCACGACCGGCTGGTCGAGCGGTGGGCCGGGGCGACCGGGCCGGACCGGGTGACCGTCGTGGTGGTCGACGACCGCGACCGGGACGCGCTGATGCGCACCTTCGAGACGCTGCTCGGACTCCCCGAGGGACTGCTCAGGCCGGTTCCGGAGACCGCGAACCGCTCCCTCACCCTCGCCGAGACCGAAATGCTGCGGAATCTTAATAAAGAATTCCGCGGCAACGAGCTTCCGGAAGAGCTGTATTCGAGGCTCGTGCGGCACGGCGCCATCGCACATATGAAGAACTCGTGCAGTCCCACTCCGCAGGACGTGAAGATCCGTACCCCGCAATGGGCCCTGGAGGCCGCCGCCGGGATCGGCGCCGAGGCGGCCGCGCGGATCGGAGGCATGGGCGTGCGGGTCCTCGGCGACCTGGAACCGCTGTCCCGCGTACCGGAGTCCGCGGGGCCGGCGGGTGAGCCGCGGCTCGCTCCCGAAGTGGCCGCGCAGGCCCTGTTCGGGGTGCTGGCCACGGTCGCCGCGACGAACGGCGCCGACGGGGCGAACGGCGCCGGCAAGGGGCGTAGTGTCCACCGGACACCGTCGAAGGAACTCGTGAAGGTCCTCGGTCACCGCTGCCTGAAGCGACTGCGCCTGCGCTGAACGCGCCGGAGGTGTCCCGTCCGTCACGAACGGTGAGGGCGTGACTCCTGTGGGGTCACTCACAGCAATTCGGGGGGCGTCCCGGAAACCGCAGTCCGGTACCGGGAGCCCCAGGTGAATGACAGGTTGCGTGCACATATGCGGCAGAGGTCGCTCACCTTGCACTGCGGTAACCACAAGTGGGACCATTTCGAAGTTCCCTGTCGCCCCAAGGTAGGTCACTTGTGTCCCAGCATGTAGCCAAGCCCCGTACCACCGCAGTGATCCTGGCCGGTGGCACCGGCCAGCGGGTGGGTCTTTCGATCCCCAAGCAGCTGCTGAAGATCGCCGGCAAGGCAGTCATCGAGCACACCCTGACCACCTTCGAGAACACCGACTCGATCGACGACATCATCGTGCTGATGGCGCCGGGCTATGTGCCCGACGTCGAGAAGATCGTCGCCAGGGCCGGCTTCACGAAGGTCACCCGCGTCATCGAGGGCGGCTCGACGCGGAACGAGACCACCGAGCGGGCCATCTCGGCCCTCGGCGAGGGCCTGGCCGAGGGCGAGGACCGCAACGTCCTCTTCCACGACGCCGTCCGCCCCCTGCTGTCGCAGCGTGTCATCGACGACTGCGTGAGCGCCCTGGAGCGCTACCAGGCCGTCGACGTGGCCATCCCGTCCGCCGACACCATCATCGTCACGCGGACGCACGGCGAGGACGGCGAGTTCATCACCGAGATCCCGGACCGCTCCCGGCTGCGCCGCGGGCAGACCCCGCAGGCGTTCAAGCTGTCCACGATCCGCCGTGCCTACGAGGTCGCCGCCGACGACCCCAACTTCCAGGCCACGGACGACTGCTCGGTCGTGCTCAAGTACCTGCCCGACGTGCCGATCCACGTCGTCGCGGGCGACGAGTACAACATGAAGGTCACCCAGCCGGTCGACGTCTTCATCGCCGACAAGCTGTTCCAGCTCGCCTCCACCGCCACCCCCGAGCAGATGGGGGAGGACGCCTACCGCGAGCTGCTCACCGGCAAGACGGTCGTCGTCTTCGGCGGTTCGTACGGCATCGGCAAGGACATCTGCGGGCTCGCCGAGTCCTACGGCGCCACCGTGTACGCGCTCGGCCGCTCCACCACCGGCACCCACGTGGAGAACCCGGAGGAGGTCGACGACGCGCTGTCCAAGGCGTACGCCGAGACCGGCCGCATCGACTACGTCGTCAACACGGCCGGTGTGCTGCGCATCGGGAAGCTGGCCGAGACCGACAACGCCACCATCGAGGAGGCGCTGAAGGTCAACTACCTGGCACCCGTGCAGATCGCACGGTCGGCGTACAAGTACCTCGCCGAGAGCAGGGGCCAGCTGCTGCTCTACACCTCCAGCAGCTACACCCGGGGGCGCGCCGAGTACAGCCTCTACTCCTCGACCAAGGCCGCGATGGTCAACCTCACCCAGGCCCTGGCCGACGAGTGGGCCGGCGAGGGCGTCCGCGTCAACTGCGTCAACCCGGAGCGCACCGCCACGCCGATGCGGACCAAGGCCTTCGGCCAGGAGCCGGCGGGCAGCCTGCTGTCCTCCGAGGCGGTGGCCCGTACCTCCCTGGACGTGCTGCTCTCCGAGCTCACCGGCCATGTCATCGACGTGCGCCAGCAGGACCCGACGGCAGGCGCCGCCCGTGCCAGCGGTTTCGAGCAGGCGCTGGCGTCGGTGCTGGACCGTCAGGACGGCGTGTAATAATCGACGGCAAATAGACTCCGGTAATTCAGGCCTCTGCGGCCTCCCGTTCACGCAGTTCCTGCGCGGGTGCTCGCGGGGGCCTGAATCCGTCGCTCACGAATTACCAACAGGCACAAACCGGCACTCACCCTCCAAGAGCAGGTTTCTCCGTTGATATCCACCGCTATTCGCGTCGCCCGGGTGGGCAGCGCGGCCGAGCTGGCCGCGGCGGCCCTCATGGTGCTGGGCTTCCCCTGCCTCATGCTGGCCGCGCTCGTCCCGAGCGTCCCCGCCTTCGCGGCAGCGGCCGCCGTGACGTACCTGGCGGACCACTATCTGCACCGCAGGGGCAGCTACCTGGTCAACCGCCTCAGCAAGGTGCGGGCGGGCCTGTCGATCCGCTTCCTGATCCGGCAGCTGCTGCTGATCCTGCTGCTGGCCCGGTTGTCCCTGGCGGACAACCTGATCTACTACGGGGCGATCGCCTGCTTCATCGCGTTCTACGGCCTCCAGGCCCCGCACGGCGCGCTGACCACGCTGATCCGCAACCGCCGGCGCATGCCGGTGGCCACCCGCAACGTGGACCTGGCGTCCCGCGTCCGCATTCCCGACGCGCCGCCGCGCGCGCTGATGAACCGCGCCGCGGAGAAGATGCTCCACCTCGACCTGGCGGCGGTCGTCGGCATACTCCTCGCCGCGGCCCTCGACTCGGCCGCCGTCGGGTTCGCCGGCATCGGCATCACGGTCGCCCTGGGCCTCGGGTACGTGCTGGTCCTGGTGCCCTACGTACGCGGCCGGCGGATACCGCCGAAGGCCGACCAGGTCCTGGCGGCGGTCGACGACTGGCTGCGCGAGTACCGGCCGCAGACCGTGCTGTACTTCTCCGGCTCCAAGGACTCCGCGTACCAGGTCAACATGTGGCTGGAGACCATGGAGCAGCTGGACACGCGGCCGCTGGTCGTCCTGCGCGAGCGGGTCATACTGAACAACCTGGCCCCCACCACGGCCCCGGTCGTCTGCGTGCCCGGAGGGGTGCACCTGATGAACCTGGACCTGTCCACGGTGCGGGTCGCGCTGTACGCGGCGAACGTCGGCAAGAACATCCACCTGCTGCGCGTACCCACCATGAAGCACGTCTTCATCGGCCACGGCGACAGCGACAAGCTCGCCAGCGTCAACCCGTTCAGCAAGGTCTACGACGAGGTGTGGACGGCCGGCCGCGCGGGCCGCGACCGCTACGCCATCGCCGACGTCGGCGTCCGTGACGACGACATCGTCGAGGTCGGCCGCCCGCAGCTGGCCCCCATCGGGACCCGGCAGGCCACGGGCTCCGCGGAGGGACACCGCCCGACGGTTCTGTACGCCCCCACCTGGGAGGGCTGGGACGACAACCCGGGCAACACCTCGCTGCTGCTGGCCGGCGAGAACATCGTGAAGCGGCTGATCACGGCCGACCCCGCGGTCCGTGTCCTCTACAAGCCGCACCCCTTCACCGGCACCCGCAGCGCGCAGGCCAAGGCCGCCCACGAGCGGATCACCGCGCTGATCGAGGAGGCCGCCGCCGAGCGCGCCGCCGACCCCCGTTTCACCGTCGACACGGCGGCACAGGACCGGGCGCGGGGCGAACTGGCCCGTATCGAGGCCCGGCTGGCCGAATTGACCGGCTCCGCCCACAAGGGCGACGAGGCCGAGGCCAGCCGCGACGGCGTCATCGACGTGGCCCTGCACGAGGAGACCGCCCGGCTGCGCGCCGAGTGGAACACCGCCTACTGGAGCTCCTTCCCCGACTGGGAGCACCGTGTCATCACGGGCGCCGAGCCGCGCCTGTACGACTGCTTCAACGTGTCCGACGCGATGGTCTCCGACATCTCCAGCGTCGTCTCCGACTTCATCGCCAGCGGCAAGCCGTACGCGGTCACCGACTCGGCCGGGCTGGGCGTGGAGGAGTTCAAGCGGCAGAACACGGCGGTGCGCGCCGCGGTGATCCTGTCCAACGACGCGGCCGGGCTGGCCGAACTGCTCGAGGCGGTCCGCAGCCCGGAGGCCGACCCCCTGGCCGGGGAGCGGGGCGAACTCAAGCGCTACCTGCTGGGACCGGACGAGCCGACGTCCATCGACCAGTTCAACGCGGCGGTCGCACAGCTCGCCCGGAAGGCCGAGACGCGCAACCTCGGCCAGGAGTCCCGTGTCACGGTCGGCGGCCCGGACGTGGAGCCGGCGGACGCGCTGCCCGCACAGCCGGCGTCCGTCACCGGCGAGCCGGACGGCACCGGGGTGAACTGACCGGATCCGGACACCCGGACCCCTCTCCGGACACCTGACAGGGCTCGGCCCCCGAGGAGCAACTCCTCGGGGGCCGAGCCCTGTCGTGTCCGCGACCACCGACAGGTTCTTCCAGCACCGGTGTGGCGTAGGCCACGTGTGGGGTGGGGCGAGGCAACCCACCATCCCGAACACACGTCTAACAGGCAGAGAATGAGGCGATACAAAGGGAAATATCCCGTAACGAGGGGGAAACGTGACCGTGGCGCAGCCTGATGTCACCGTGGTCATCGGGGCGTACGAGGCGATGCCGTACCTGGTCGAGTGCCTCGCCTCGGTGGAGGCGCAGACCACCGACCCAAAGCGCGTCGAGGCCGTCGCCGTCGACGACGGCTCGACGGACGGCACGGGGGAGTACCTGGAGGAGTTCGCGGACCGTGCGCCCATGCGGTCACACCGGAGGCCCCGACCGCGACGGCGGCGTGACGGGCCCCTCGGCGTCGGCCGCGGTGCCGGTTCCCGCGCCGGCACCGGAATCCCGGCGCTGACCGGGCAGACCGGGCTGACCCGGCACACCGGGCAGCAGGTCCTCCGTGAGCCGCCGAGGGCGCGGATGCCGCTGCGCCCCGGCCTGTTCCCCGTGCGCCCCGCGGTGCAGGGCCGCCGCGTACAGGCCGCGCAGCGCCGCGTTGCAGCGCTCCTGGGACGTCGGTTCGTCGGGGCCCATCAGCCGCAGTTTCAACTCCGCTCGGGCGTCCGCCAGTTCGTCCTTCTCCGGGTGCCGGACCGTCTCCAGCAGCGCCGGTACCCCGCCCGCGTCGGGGGTCAGCACGGTCGCCGCCGCCACCGTCGGGAACCCGGCGCGGAAGGCCTCCTCGGACAGCCCGCTGGTGTTCGCCACCGCGTACGGCTTGCCACTGGCGAGGAAGTCGCTGATGACGCTGGACACATCGCTGATCAGCAGGTCCGCGGCGTTGAAGCAGGAGTACAGGGCGGGCCGCACGCCCGTGACGATCTGGTGCTCGTCCACCGGCAGCGACGCCCAGTACGCCTCCTCCCAGGCCGCCGTGGCCCTTGCCACCGCCTCGGCCCGTCCGGGCGGCGGAGCGGACTGGGCCAGCATCCTCTCCACCTGGTCGGCGCCCTCCCGGACCCCGGCCGCCGTGAGCCGGTCCAGCTCCGCCGTGAGCCGCTCCAGCTCCGGAGCGGATCGCGCGGGTTGCGCGGACGCCGCGGGCCGTTCCCGGCTCGCCGCCCGGATCAGCTCCCGGATGCGCCGGTCCGCGGCGCCCGCCGCCGGCTGCACCGAGCCGGTCAGCGGGTGCGGCTTGTACAGCAGCCGCACGGCCGGATCCGCGAGCAGCGCCCGTACCAGGTTCTCCCCGGCCGCGACCACCGAGGTGTTGCCCGGGTGGCCGTCCCAGCCCTCCCAGGTCGGCGCGTACAGCACAGTGGTGCGGGCACCGGCGGCCGGCGGGCCCGACCGGGGGCGCACGGAGTCCAGCTGGGGACGGCCGATCTCCACCACGTCCTTGTCCTCCACCCCCACCGCCGCCCGCGCGTACCGCTCACGCGCCTGCGGACCGGCCACCCACACCTCGTCGTACGCCTTCGCGTACGGGTTGCAGGAGGACAGCTTGTCGCTCTCGCCGTGGTTGACGAAGGCGTGCTTGATCGTGGGGATGCGCAGCACCTGCGAGGTCTTGCCGGAGTTCGACGGATGGATGAGGACCCGCAGCGTGGAGTGCTCGAGCCGCATGAGGGTGGACACCTTCGGCAGGCACACGACGGGGAGGTCGGTCGCCGCGATCCTCGCCACCATGAACCGCTCGCGCAGGATGACGACAGGCCGCCCCTCGAGCCTGCTCATCGTCTCCAGCCACATGTTGGCCTGGTAGGCGGAGGACACCCCGCCGGAGAAGTACAGGCCCACCGTGGGCCGGTAGTCGGCCAGCCAGGCGTCGAACCAGTCGAGCACCTCCTGCTCGCCCGCCGGACGCCGGGAGGGCAGCAGCCGCACCAGCAGCGCGCCCAGCCCCGCCGCCGCGAGTGCCACCGACACCGCGGTCCCGGCCGCCGCGGGCAGGGGCTCCCCGGTCACCGCCGCCGTGGCCAGGCCGGCGGTCGTGGGCAGGCCGAGGAGCAGCAGCCGGTGGCCGGGACGGCGCAGCGGCGCGGCCGGGGCGGGGGACAGGCGCAGCGCCGAGGCGTCGATGTTCCGGGTCAGCACCGGCAGCGTACGGGTGCGGCGGACCAGTACGGACACCGCCTGGATCGCGCAGTGCAGCGCGTAGCAGGCGAGCAGACCGGCGACCGGCCACCCGAACTGCTGCTCCCGGCCGTGCTCCCCGAGCCGCAGCAGGCCCACCACCAGGAGCAGATCACGCAGTACATGACGGACGGTGACGTCCGCGTGCGACGTGGCCAGCAGCGACAGCATGCCGGGCTGCCACCGGTACAGCACGCCCTCGACCGCCAGGGACACGGCGGTCGCGGCGAGCAGCAGCGGGACGTCGGGGAGCAGGGCCCCGGCCGCCTGCGCCACGAAGGCACCGGCCAGGACGGCCGCCATCAGGACCTTGGCGACGAGCGGACGGCCGGACGGGCGGGGCGAGGCACGGCGCCGGCGGACGCTCGCCGTGAGCCGGCGACGGGACCGGGACAGCCGGCCGGACCGGGACGGCCGGCCGGATCGGCACAGGGACAGGGGCACGCGGTCACTCCAGGGGACGTCGCGGAGACGGACGTCCGGGTTAACGCGTACCGACGTCCGGACGACACGCGCGTGTCCGCAACGTGTGGAGTGACCGCTTGCTGTAGGGCCCCGGGAGAACCCGGGGACCCGAGGTCCCCCAGGTCCCCGAGGGGCCTGCCCTACCTGCGCCCGCCCTGGAGGGCGCGTCGCAGCGGGCGGCCCACCACCCGGCGGGCCCTGCGGTACACCGAGCCGGAGGCGGGGGCGACCACGGTGGTCTTCGCGGCGCCGGTCTTGGCCCCCGTCTTGGCCGCGGACTTGCTCTTCGCCTTGACGGCGGCCAGTTCCTTCTTCAGCCTGGCGTTGTCCGCGTCCAGTTCACTGACCCGGGTGTGCAGCCAGCCGAAGCGCGCGACGAGCGAGGCCGGGTCGGTCTCGGTCCACGGGCGGACACCGTCGGGGAAGTCCAGCGAGCGCAGCTTCTTCTCGTAGGCCGCGCCACCGTCGCCGTGCGTGAACGTGTTGTCCAGCCCGTTGCGGTCGAGGAACGACGTGAACCGCTCGAACCGCTCCTGGTGGTTGCCGGTGAGCGCGCCGAGGTCGGTCTCCTCGTACAGCCGCGCCGGATCGATGTCCTCGGGCAGCTTGTCGAGGGTGTGGTGCGGGATCTCGAAGTAGCGGCACAGCTCCAGCGTGCGCGAGTCCGAGCACAGCACGGTGGCGGGCGTACCGGCCAGCAGCGCCGCGATGTTGCCGTGGATGCGGGAACCGAAGGAGAAGTCGAAGTCCCGCAGGTCGTCGATCCAGGTCACCGGGTCGATGTAGACGCGGGCCTTGCCCTCCCGGTACATCGGGTGGTCGGGGTGCGTCGGCATCCCGGTGACCTTCCCGTTCGGGTCGGACAGGTCCCGCCAGTGCAGCTGCATCGCGTCGCTGAGGTTCTGGCCTATGAACCGCAGGTTCGGATAGCGGGCGTGGGTGCGGGTGATGACCCGGTCCAGACCCTGGTTGCGGACCGCGTTGTGCGAACCGTTGATCGCTATGCGGGAGTCGGCGGTCAGCTCCTGCGCCCGCTTCCGTACGCCGAGTTCCTTGCCGTACATGAACAGCGAGGGGCAGCCGATGACGTCGACGTCCTTGAAACCCAGGTCGTTCAGGTACTTCTCGGTGAACTCGCCGCGCACACCGATCGAGGCACTGCGGTCCAGGACGGCGGAGACGAACTCGCGCACCGCCGGTTCCATCGGCTTCAGCCGTGCCGGGTTGTAGTCGAGACCCGCCTGCGCGCCGATGCCGACGACGACCACCGGGATCTTCAACTGGCTGATCAGCCGCGTCAGCCGCCGCAGGCTCGGTTCGAAGGACGGCCTGAAGGCGTTGGCGAGCGGTACGACGAAGGCGTCGTACTCCTCGTTGATGCGTCCTGCGGGAGTCCCGTCGGCCCGGATGCCGTTGGAGACCACCGTGGTGTGCGGTGTCTCGAGGATCTTGTGCGTGGCGTCGCTGAAGATCAGATTGCCCGCGTTGCTGGCGATGACGTCGCGGTGGAGGGCTTCCTCGACCGGGAAGACGTCGTAGGGGCTCTTCCCCGATCTGAGGAGGATGTGCTGTATGCGAGAAGCGTTGGGTGACACGGAGTTCACAATATGTTTCCGGAAGCTTTTATTTCTATAGGCAACCAATGCAATCTTTTTCACATGTGCGGTCCGTGAGGGAGCGGTCACGACGGGGTGTCCGGAGGCTGGACCGACGGGCGTGCCCCGCCCCGCTTCGCGTAGATTGCCGGGCGAGGCGACCGAACGGCGTGAGGGGACGGGCGGCACAGTGGCAGGGGCAAGGCAGGCCGTGGGCGAGGCCCGCAGGATCGTCGTCAAGGTCGGGTCCTCGTCGCTGACGACCGCGGCGGGCGGACTGGACGCCGACCGGGTCGACGCGCTCGTCGACGTCCTCGCGAAAGTCCGCAGCGGGGGAGAACGCGAACTCGTCCTCGTCTCCTCCGGTGCCATCGCCGCCGGGCTCGCCCCGCTGGGTCTCACCCGGAGACCGCGCGACCTCGCCCGCCAGCAGGCCGCCGCCAGCGTCGGCCAGGGCCTGCTGATGGCCCGCTACACCGCCTCCTTCGCCCGCTACGGCATCCGCGCCGGCCAGGTGCTGCTCACCTCCGACGACATGAGCCGCCGCGCCCACCACCGCAACGCCTCCCGCACCCTCGACAAGCTGCTCGCGATGGGCGCCTTCCCGGTCGTCAACGAGAACGACACCGTCGCCACCGACGAGATCCGCTTCGGCGACAACGACCGCCTCGCCGCCCTCGTCGCCCACCTGGTCCAGGCCGACCTGCTGGTCCTGCTCTCCGACGTGGACGGCGTGTACGACGGCGACCCCGCCCGGCCCGGCACCGTGCGGATCGCGCAGGTGCGGGGCCCCGAGGACCTCGCCCACGTCGAGATCGGCAGCGCCGGGAAGGCGGGCGTCGGCACCGGCGGCATGGCCACCAAGGTCGAGGCCGCCCGGATCGCCGCCGCCGCGGGCGTCCCGGTCGTGCTGACCAGCACCGTCCACGCGGGTGACGCCCTCGCCGGCGCGGACACCGGCACCTACTTCCACCCCACCGGCCGGCGCTCCGCCGGCCGGCTGCTCTGGCTCCAGCACGCGTCCACCCCGCAGGGCTCGCTCACCCTCGACGACGGCGCGGTGCGCGCGGTCGTGGAGCGCCGCAAGTCGCTGCTGCCGGCCGGGATCGCGGGCGTCGAGGGCGAGTTCAGCGCGGGCGACCCGGTCGAGCTGCGGGACCGCGCGGGGCGGCCGGTGGCCCGCGGCCTGGTCAACTTCGACGCCAAGGAGATCCCCCGGCTGATCGGCCGCTCCACCCGCGACCTCGCCCGCGATCTCGGACCCGCGTACGAACGCGAGGTCGTACACAGGGACGATCTGGTGGTCCTGCACCCGTAAACGTGCCGGATCATCCGTCTCCCCGTGGTGGACGTTCCGTGAAACCGCCCCACGACGCCCGGCGGCCTGCTCAACTTTGTCCCGGGGACACATCCGCCCGGCCACCGGGGCCGGCCTGTGCGTGAAGGAGGCCGTCGTGAGACGAGTGCGCCCTGGGACGACGACGTCCCGCGGTGGTGTCGGCTCCCGCGCGGCCGGTGAGGAACGCGCCCTGACCAGCGTCGCGGCGGGCGACCGGTGCCCGGGCGGCGAGCCCCACGACCTCCCGCGCCTGTGGCACGTCACCCTCAGCGTCTCCGGCGGCCGGGCCCCGATCGTCGAGGTCCGCCGCGCCCTGGAACAGCTCGCCCACGACCACCCCTTCCTGCTGACCAGCCGCTACGCCGACGACCACGCGGAGATCCGCTACTGGGAGGAGGCCCGCGACCTGCACGACGCCGCCGCCGTGGCGCTGCGGCTGTGGGGCGAGCACCGGCAGACCGCGGGACTGCCGCCCTGGGAGATCGTCGGCCTGGAGGTCATCGACCGGGCCACCTACCACCAGCGCATCGCCGCGGGCTACGGCCCGGCGCCGGCGACGCCGGTGGGGGTGCACCCGTTCTGACACGAGGGGCCGGTCCGGCTCTCCGCGAGGCGACGGGCCCCCGCGCCGGCGGCGACGGGCCCCGTGTCTCGGGGTTCGGGACGACGGTGGTCCGGCCCTCCGGCCGCACTACCCTTCCCTCATGACCACGCTTTCGCCGTACGACTCGATGTCCCCGGTCAACCAGGCCGCCTACCGGGCCAAGGGGGCCGCCGCCACCCTCGCGCCGCTGCCGCGCGCGGCGAAGGACGACGCGCTGCTCGCCGTCGCGGACGCGCTGGAGGTCCGGGCGAGCGAGATCGTCGAGGCCAACGCCCAGGACGTCGCCAAGGCGCGCGAGGCCGGCATCGGCGAGGGCATGATCGACCGGCTCACCCTCACCCCGGAGCGGGTGCGCGCGATCGCCTCCGACGTGCGGGACGTGGCCGCGCTGCCCGACCCGGTCGGCGAGGTCGTCCGCGGCTCCACCCTGCCCAACGGCATCGACCTCCGGCAGGTCCGGGTGCCGCTCGGCGTCGTCGGGATCATCTACGAGGGACGCCCCAACGTCACGGTCGACGCCGCCGCCCTGTGCCTGAAGTCCGGCAACGCGGTCCTGCTGCGCGGCTCGTCCTCCGCGTACCGGTCGAACACCGCGCTGGTCAGGGTGGTGCGCGACGCCGTGGGCGGTGCCGGGCTGCCCGCCGACGCCGTACAGATGGTGCCCGGCGAGGGCAGGGACAGCGTGCGCGACCTGATGCGCGCCCGCGGCCTGGTCGACGTCCTCATCCCGCGCGGTGGCGCCTCCCTGATCAACACGGTCGTCCAGGAGTCGGTCGTCCCGGTCATCGAGACCGGCACCGGCAACTGCCACGTCTACGTCGACGCCCACGCCGACCTCGACACCGCCGTGGAGATCCTGATCAACTCCAAGGCCCAGCGGGTCGGCGTCTGCAACGCCGCCGAGACCCTCCTGGTCCACCAGGACATCGCTCCCGCGTTCCTGCCGCGCGCCCTGGACGCCCTGGCCGGGGCCGGGGTCACCGTGCACGCCGACGAACGGGTGATGGCGTACGCCAAGGACTCCGCGGCGACGGTCGTGGAGGCCACCACGGAGGACTGGGAGACCGAGTACCTCTCCCTCGACATCGCCGCGGCCGTCGTCGACTCGCTCGACCGGGCCGTGGAGCACATCCGGCTGTGGAGCTCCGGCCACACCGAGGCCATCGTCACCACCTCGCAGCCGGCGGCCCGCCGGTTCACCCAGTTGGTGGACTCCACCACCGTCGCCGTCAACGCCTCGACCCGGTTCACCGACGGCGGCCAGTTCGGCTTCGGCGCGGAGATCGGCATCTCCACCCAGAAGCTCCACGCCCGGGGGCCGATGGGGCTGCCGGAGCTGACCAGCACCAAGTACATCGTCACCGGCGACGGACACGTCCGCCGCTGACCCCGTCGGCCCACCGTCCCGGGCTCCGGGGCGGAGGGGCGAATGTCCGTACCGCCTGCCCGGAGCGACCCCTCGGGTCTACTCTGGAGAGGTGCCGGAGGACGTGGGGGGCACGCCGTTCCCTGACGGCGGGGAGCCCGACGACGACCACGACCGCGGAGTGTCGGACGAAGAGTTCGACTCCGTGGTGTTCGACGAGGCCTTCATCGGCGCGGCCATGGTCCACGAGCCGACCGCCGTCGAACGCCTCCTTGCCGCCGCCCGGGCCAGAGCAGAGGCCTCGGAGGCCGAGGCCCACCGCGCCCGCCCGAAGACCGAGCGGTACGACGACGGGCACGGGGGCCGAGGGCGGTACGACCGCCGCCGGAGCGACGACGTCGGCGACCCGTACGACGGGACCGGCACCCCCGGGGACGACCACGGCTTCACCGGGCGGCCCCACGGCAGACCGGTCCGCTGGCACCGCCCGGTCGCCTGGGTGCTCGCCCTCGTCATGGGCATCGGCATGGTCGCGCTCGCCTTCTCGGCCGTCTACCGGGGGTCCTCCGCCGACAACCGGCGGGACCCGGTGTCACCGCCCGCCTCGACCGGTCTGGAACAGGGCGCCGGAGGCGCGGCTCCGTCCGCCTCCGCCGACTACTCCCCGCCGGACGTCCCGGTGATCCCGAGCATCCCCTGACCGGTCACCGGCAGGTGTGACGGCAGGCCCGACGGCAGGTCCGCCCAGGGCACCGGCCGGGGCGGGACCCCGTCGCAACCCGGCGCACGCCAGGGCGTTTACGCGGGCCCACCGCGACCTACTCTGAAGATATGGCAGGACCTGCGGACCCGCCCGGAGGGCCACCCGAGGGGGCCCCCGGAGGCGGCGAGGACGAGTACCGGTCCGTCGTCTTCGACGAGACCTTCGTCCGTGCTGCCCGCCTCCAGGAGTTCTCCGCCCGGGAACGCATCACCGACCACACCCCCGCCGTACGCCGCCGGCCGCCCCGGCACCGGGTCCTGTCCCGGCAGGCGCTGGTCCTCGTGGTGCTGATCGCCGTGGCCTTCGGCACCGCCGTCTACATGGGCGTACGGCATCCCTACCGGACGCCCGCGGTCCGGGCGGCCGCCGAGCCGCTGCGCATGACCGTGATCCCGCTCGCCCCCGAGGGCAAGGTGCCCGGCACCACTGATTTCGAACACCTGTACGACAGCAGTCCGGCGGCGCAGTTCCGCATCGGCGCCGAGGGAGTGACGCTCCCGGCGTCCCGGAACACCGCGCACTTCTCGGACGGACAGGTCGTGACGGCGCTGCTCACCGCGAAGGACTACATCGTCCGGTCCGCGCTCGACCCCGAGGTGCTGACCGGAGGGGAGACCCGCGCCGTACGCATCCTGCTCGACGCCGACCAGCAGGGCCAGTTCGACCGGAGCTTCAGGCGGCCGGCCCCCGACGGACGGCACTCGCCCACCGGATGGCTCGTCCGCTTCGACCCCTCCCGCGCGGAGCTGGCCGACCGCAGGATCCGGGTCCAGGGCACCCTGCGGGCGTCCGAGGCCGACTCCGGCATCCTCGAGGTCACCGCGGACCACACCTCGGTGTACGCGCTGCGGCCGGCCGGCGCGGACCCGGGGGCCCGGGTGTCGCTCTTCACCGTCCGGCGCGAGCTGCACTTCCGCTTCGACCGCGAGGACCTGCGCCTGCACCAGGCACAGCTCGTCGCCTCCCACGTCCAGGCCGGCCCGCTCTCCTGCGCCGAGGACTCCGCGGGCCATCTGCGTCCCCTGCTGGCGGGCGGCACGGCCGAGGAGGGCGGCCCCGCCGGCACCGACCCGTACGCCACGGGCGGCACCCGGGCCCTGTGCGGCTCGCTGGCGGCGGGGGCCCAGCCCACGGTGTGACGCGCCCGGACGCGGACGCCCGTGGTGCCCGTGCCTCAGGAACCGTCGCGCGGCGGCCGGTCGTCCCCGGTGCCCGGGTCCGAGGAGGTACCCGGCTCCCGCGGGCCCCCCTCGGCCCCCCGGGAACCACCCGGGCCCTGGGCGGACCCGGGTCCCGAGGACGTGAAGCCGCCGAAGCCGCGACGGACCCGGCCGCCCAGGTCCCCGGCACCGCCCGCGATGTCGCTGACCAGCTTCATCAGCGGGTCCCTGGAGTTCTTCACATCACCGGCGTAACTGGTCGCGGAGTCGCGCCAGGAGTCCCGTACCGAGGCGTCCTTGTCCTCGTCGCGGCGCGGGTAGTGGCCGTCCATGACCCGCTGGTGGTCGCGGCTCTCCGCCCACTTCTTCAGCTCTGCGGCCCGGACGGTGGTGAACGGGTGGGAGCGGGGCAGCACGTTGAGGATCTTCAGCACGGAGTCGCGCAGGTCGCCCCCGGCGTCGTACTCCTCGGCCTGCTCCAGGAATGCGTCGACGTTCATCTCGTGCAGGTGGTTGCCACCGGCGATCTTCATCAGACCGCGCATCGAGGCCTGGAGGTCCTGGCCGACCAGCAGCCCCGCCCGGTCCGCGGACAGCTCCGACTTGCGGAACCACTCGCGCAGCGCCGTCACGATCGCCATGACCGCGACGCTGCCCAGCGGGATCCACGCCACCCGCACCGCGAGGGACGTCAGGAACAGCAGGATGGTCCGGTACACCGAGTGACCGGACAGCGCGTGCCCGACCTCGTGCCCGACGACGGCCCGCATCTCCTCCTCGTCGAGCAGCTCGACCAGACCCGTGGTGACCACGATGATCGGCTCGTCCAGGCCGATGCACATCGCGTTCGGCGTCGGGTCCTGGTTCACGTACATCGGCGGGACCTTCTCCAGGTCCAGGATGTAGCAGGCTTCCCGCAGCATGACGTTGAGGTGCGCGAACTGGCGTTCCGAGACGCGCACCGAGTCGGACAGGAAGAGCAGCCGCAGGCTGCGCTCGGGCAGCAGACCGCTCAGGGCCTTGAAGACCGTGTCGAAACCGGTCAGCTTGCGCAGCGCCACCAGGGCGGAGCGGTCGGCGGGGTGTTCGTACGCACGCGAGGAGATTCCGGGGAAACGCCTGCGCTGCCTGCTCGGCACCTTCTCGTGCCCGTTGTGCTGATGGCCGTCGGACATGTGTCCCCCATGTGCGTCTGTGTGACCTTCGCGGTCCGTTGCGACCTGCGCGGTTGCCAGTACGGTCCCTCGGCGGTCCTCTGTTCCTTCCTTCACCCGCCCCGGGCGAAGCCCAGCCTAGGCGGAGAAGGCGTGGACCGGCAGACCGGTGGAGCGCAGGAGCGGCACGGCCGGGAGACCGCGCGTGGAGCACGGTCACCGAGCCGCCCGGCTCCCCGGGAAGGACGACCAGGACCGCCGGATGGTTGCCTGAGCCGGCCGGTCCCGGCCGCCCGGGAAGACCGGGCGGACGGGGCCGGGGCCCGCAACGGCGGAGTCGGAGTGATCGGCGGGAAGGCGCCCGCATACGATGAGCCGACGTCCTTGTCCCGCCCACACGCGATAGGTACTGCCGAAGATGAGCTTCCCCAGCACCGCTGCCCAGTTGGTCACCCTCGCCGCCGAGGGCGGAGAGCACAGTGGCAACCACGAGAGTCTCAACCCCTACTTCGTGGGCGCCTGCGTCCTGGCCGCCCTGATGCTCCTGCTGTGGATCACGACCCGCTTCAACCGCGACCGGTAGATTCCCGGGGCCTGTTGGGGGTGTGGCCGGAGGTGTACCTGGCGGCCGGACCGTTCAGGAAGGGCCGGTAGGGTCTGCTCGCATGGGAGAGCAGGACATGCCTACCGGTCCGGCGAGGGGCGCGGCCGGGGAACCGGCCGGGGCCGCGGTCACGACCGGGGCCGGAGCCGAGGACACGGGCGGACGGCCGGCGGGCGCCCCCGGGCGCCGTCCGGCGCCGAGCCGCGCCGACGGACCGGGCGGCGTCCCGCCGCGGCCGGGCAAGCGCCGCCTCGGCGTCATGGGCGGCACCTTCGACCCGATCCACCACGGGCACCTGGTGGCGGCCAGCGAGGTCGCCGCGCGGTTCCACCTCGACGAGGTGGTCTTCGTCCCCACCGGGCAGCCGTGGCAGAAGAGCCACCGGGTGGTCTCCGCGGCCGAGGACCGCTACCTGATGACGGTCGTCGCGACCGTCGAGAACCCGCAGTTCTCGGTGAGCCGGATCGACATCGACCGCGGCGGGCCCACCTACACCGTGGACACCCTGCGCGACCTGCGCGCGCTCAACCCCGACACGGACCTGTTCTTCATCACCGGCGCCGACGCCCTCGCGCAGATCCTCACCTGGCGGGACAGCGAGGAACTGTTCTCCCTGGCGCACTTCGTGGGCGTCACCAGGCCCGGCCATCATCTGACCGACGCGGGTCTGCCCGAGGGGGGCGTCTCGCTCGTCGAGGTTCCCGCCCTGGCCATTTCCTCGACGGACTGCCGTGCGAGAGTCGCCAAGGGAGATCCCGTCTGGTACCTGGTGCCGGACGGGGTCGTGCGCTACATCGCCAAGCGCGAGCTGTACCGCGGCGAGTGAGCGGAGAGGGGCACCGGTGAACGACCGATACGACGCGGGACACGGCGACGCAGGGGACGACCCGTACGGGCTCGTGGGCTACGACGAGTACGGCCGGCCCGTCTACCGCCAGGCCGGCCCCCAGGCACCGGGCCGGCCCGCCCAGGAGGCCCCGCAGCAGCCGTACGACCCGTACCGTCAGCAGGACCAGTACGGACAGGACCAGTACGGGCAGGACCACGGGCAGCAGCAGGGCCACGGCGGCGGTTACGGCTACGACCCGTACGCCACCGGCGGCCCGCAGCAGGCCCCGCAGCCGTACGACCCCTACGGGGCCGGGACGGGTACCGGGCAGCAGCCGCAGACGTCCTCCTACGACCCCTACGGGACCCAGGGCGGCTACGACACCTCCCAGGGCGCCGGGACGACCACCCCGTACGACTCCTACGGCGATTCGTACGGCGCCCCCCACGGCGACTCCCACGGGCAGACCGCGCAGGGCGGCACCGGGCAGCAGCCCCGGGCCGGGCAGACCGCGCACATCCCGCAGCAGCCCGGCCCGGCCGACGACACGACCGGCCCCCACGGCCCCCACGGCCCCCACGGCCACGACGACCGTGAGGACCACCCGGCCACCGACTCCGAGGTGCCCGAACGGGAGTACCGCACGGAGCAGTTCGCCTTCGTCGAGGAACCGGACGACGACTCCGAGGACGTCATCGACTGGCTGCAGTTCACCGAGAACCGCACCGAGCGCCGCGAGGAGGCCAAGCGCCGCGCCCGCAGCCGGATCGTCGCCCTGGTCGTGGTCCTCGCCCTGGTCGCCGGCGGCGGCGTCGGCTACCTCTGGTACGCCGGGAAGCTCCCCGGCCTCTCCGGCTCCGGCGCCGGCACGGGCAGCACGACGGCCGCGGGCGCCCAGAAGCGGGACGTCATCGTCGTCCACCTGCACGACACCAAGGAGGGCGGCACCGCCACCGCCCTGCTCGTCGACAACACCACCACCAAGCAGGGCAGCACCGTCCTGCTGCCCAACTCCCTCGCCCTCTCCGCCGACGACGGCACCACCACCACGCTCGCCAAGTCGGTCGAGGACGACGGCTCCGGCGGTACCCGGAGCGCCCTCGACACGGTCCTCGGCACCGACATCGAGGGCACCTGGCGGCTGGACACGCCCTACCTGCAGAACCTCGTCGACCTGGTCGGCAACATCGACATCGACACCGACGCCGACGTGCCCGACCCGGACGCCGAGAAGAAGGGCGAGGCCCCCCTCGTCAAGAAGGGGAAGAGCCAGACCCTCACCGGGAAGATGGCCGTCGCCTACGCCACCCACCGCGCCTCCGGCGAGGCACAGAACGCCCAGCTGGAGCGGTTCGGGCAGGTCATGCAGGGCGTACTGCGGAAGATGACGTCCGACGCGGGCGCCGCGACGACCACCATCCAGACCCTGGGGCAGATCATCGAGCCGCCCCTGACCGACAAGGACCTCGGCTCCTTCCTCGCCCGGCTCGCCGACCTGGCCAAGGGCGGTGACCACAGCACCGCGCTGCTGCCGGTCGAGGAGGACGGCACACTCACGGCGGAGACGGGCGACAGCGTGGTCGAGGAGGTGCTCGGCGGCACCGCGAAGAGCCCCGACAAGGACGCCGCCGTCAGTGTCTCGGTGCGCAACGCCACCGGCGTCGAGGACAACACCGAGAAGGCCCGGGTCGTCCTCCTCAACGGCGGCTTCACCTTCCTGAAGGGCGGTACGGCCGCCGCGGCGGCGTCCTCCGAGGTCGTCTACGCGGACGACGCCGACAAGGAGAACGCCTCCGAGGTCGCCAAGACCCTCGGACTGCCCACCGGGTCCGTCACCCAGGGCGAGGTCTCCGGGAACGCCAGGGTCTCGGTGGTCCTGGGCCAGGACTACGAGCCGGGCACCTGACCGGACCGCGGCACGGCACCGGCCGGGACACCCCGCACGGAGCACCCCCGGCCGGGGGTGCTCCGGAACGCGTGGGGCGCGCCCGGCGGTCCGTGAGACCCTTGAAGGCAAACGACCGCCGAGCGAAAGCCTTGTAGTGACCGCAACCGACCGTTCCATCGAGCTCGTCCAGGCCGCCGCCCAGGCCGCGGCCGACAAGCTCGCGCACGACATCGTCGCCTACGACGTCAGTGACGTGCTGTCCATCACCGACGCCTTCCTGCTGGCCTCCGCGCCCAACGACCGTCAGGTCAAGTCGATCGTCGACGAGATCGAGGAGCGGCTCAGCAAGGAGCTCGACGCCAAGCCGGTCCGCCGCGAGGGCGACCGCGAGGCCCGCTGGGTGCTCCTTGACTACGTCGACATCGTCGTCCACGTCCAGCACAGCGAGGAGCGCGTCTTCTACGCCCTCGAGCGGCTGTGGAAGGACTGCCCCGAGCTGGAGCTGCCCGAGGACGCCGTGGCCACCCGCGGCAAGGCCGCCGAGCACGCCCGGCAGAAGGAGGCCGAGGAGGCCGCGGAGCCGGGTGGTGGGTGGCGGTGAGCCCCACCGGTGAGGTGTCCGGCCCCGGCGGAGGCCGGGGCCGCCGCGTCATCCTGTGGCGGCACGGCCAGACCTCCTGGAACGTGGAGCGCCGCTTCCAGGGCAGCACCGACGTGGAACTGACCGACACCGGCGTCGCCCAGGCCCGCCGGGCCGCCCGCCTCCTGGCCGGCCTCAAGCCCGACGCGATCATCGCCTCCGACCTGAAGCGGGCCGCGCACACCGCCGCGGAACTCGCCGCGCTCACCGGTCTGGAGCCGGTCCACGACGAGGCCCTGCGGGAGACCTACGCGGGCGTCTGGCAGGGCCTGACGCACGACGAGATCATCGCCAGGCACGGCGACGAGTACACCGCCTGGAAGCGCGGCGAGCCGGTGCGCAGGGGCGGTGGCGAACTGGAGACCGAGGTCGCCGACCGCGCCGCTCCGGTGGTGCTCCGGCACCTCGACAAACTCCCGGACGACGGCACGCTCGTGGTGGTCAGCCACGGCGGCACGATCCGCACCACCATCGGCCGGCTGATCGGGCTCGACCCGCGCAGCTGGGAGAGCCTCGGAGGGCTCACCAACTGCTGCTGGTCCGTCCTCGGCGAGGGCGCCCGTGGCTGGCGGCTGCTCGAGCACAACGCCGGCACCCTGCCGGAACCGGTGCTCGGCGACGACGACTGACCTCCCCCCGGCCGCGGTCCGGGGCCCGGTCCGGGGCCGGATTTCACTTTCCGGCAGGCCGCAGGCTAAAGTTCTTCTTGTTCGCCCGCCGAGCGGGAAGAACACTCGGGGCTATAGCTCAGTTGGTAGAGCGCCTGCATGGCATGCAGGAGGTCAGGAGTTCAATTCTCCTTAGCTCCACACGTCACATGACGAAGAGCCCGTCCTCACCGCGAGGGCGGGTTTTTCGTTGTTCCCGGTTGAGCAGGAAGCGGTCGGCAGGCGTATGCCTCCACGAGGTGGCCAGGCCGTGTCCCTACCGGTACCCCGGCGTCGCTGACCGTACTGGTCCGGCCGTGGCAGAATCAAACGACCGGAAGGGGGCGCGGCCCGACGGGAGGGAGTTGTTGATGCCTGCGAGCATCCACGGGGAGGTCGACCACCTCTTCGGCGGGGTGTTGACACGACGGACCTCTGCCCGCTTCCGCTGCTCCGCGTGTACGGCCTGCGGCCGCAGCCGGAGCTGAGCGATGGGTGCACACAGGCGAAGGTGCGACTGGTGCGGCAGCGGGACTCCGATCGTGCGGGACATGGAGCCGGTCAATCCCGACTACCAGTACTGGTGCGCGGAGTGCGCGCAGGCGCTGATCATAAAAGGCGACCCGATCGAGACGTACCGCGAGCTCGAAGGCGAACCGATCTACGGCCGGCTCCTCGAGGAGCACTGCACGCTCAAGCGTTTCTATTCGTTCGTGACCGCGTGACAATGCGGGCGGAACCGGGCGGAACGGAATCGATGTGGTGTGGGGCCCGGAAGACCGTGTAATGTTGGCGTCGCCGCCGGGGCAACCGGGCGGGATGTGACCTGGGGCTATAGCTCAGTTGGTAGAGCGCCTGCATGGCATGCAGGAGGTCAGGAGTTCAATTCTCCTTAGCTCCACAGCAGTAGAGGGCGGATCATCCGATCGGATGGTCCGCCCTCTGCGTGTGGTCGGGTGTGCGGCCGCGTGGTTCGTGCGGCCGTGCGGGCCGCCCGGAGGGCGGCCCGCACGAAGCGGTGTCAGCGGCCCAGCGCGCGCCGGCCGCGGCCCTGGGAGAGGACCGGCAGATTGCGGGAGGGCGCCTTGGACTGCGCCCCCTCCTCGACGCGCAGGGCCAGCGCCGGGCAGCGGCGCACCGCGCGCATCGCCTTGGCCTCCGCGTGGCGCGGCACCTGTGCCTGGGCGACGGTCGGGAAGCCGTCCGCGCCGAGCTGGAAGACCTCCGGAAGGATGTCCGCGCACAGGCCGTGTCCCCGGCACAGCGTCCAGTCGACGAAGATCTTCTGGCGGCTGGGGCCGTTCTCCTCCCCGCCGCCCGGGATGCCCGTAGGGGCCCTGCCCCCCTCGAAGAGCGGCAGCACGCCCTCAACGGGGCGCCCGCAGCCGTTGCCCAGGACATGGGCGGCGAGATCGTCGGTAAACGCCTTGACGGTCGATTCCAGGAACATCGCGGAGCCGTCCGGGTGCGAACACGCGCCCCGCCGCTTCACGTTCTTGGCGACCTGCTTGACCGCCTCCAGAGCGGCCGGGCCGCCCCCGTTGAGGATGTCCTCCAGGCCGCGTGCGGCGGCCGGCAGCCCCAGGTAGCAGGGGCCGCACTGGCCGGCGCTCTCCTCGGCCAGCCACTTCGCCACCATCAGGGACTCACCCAGCGGACAGGTGTCCTGACTGATCGGCAGGATCGCGCCCGCGCCGAGCGCGCCGCCCACCGCGTCCAGGGAGTTGCGGGAGACGATCGCCTCGTTGACGGTCGCCGCGTCGATCCACTTGCCGTGGTAGCCGCCGGTGAGCACACCCTGCGGCATCGGCGGAGCACCGGCGAGCTGCAGGACGTAGCGCAGCGGCACGCCCGTCGGGACCTCGATCACCATGGGGCGGGCGACCGCCCCGGAGACCGTGAGCATGACGGTGCCCGGCTCGTCGTACAGGCCGGTGTTGCAGTAGCGCTCCGGGCCGATGCGGGCGGCGATGGCGAGCTGCGCGAAGGTCTCGGCGTTGGAGAGCAGGGTGGGTGCGCCGCCCACGCCGTTCTTCGAGGCGCTGACCTTGCGGCCCGGCGGGACCGCGGGGCCACCGTCGATGGAGCGGATCAGCGAGGCCGCGGCGCCCGTGACCATGCGCACCGGGTTGAGCTGCACGCGGGCGCGCAGTGCGGACCGGCGCCCGTTGCTCAGGCCGCGTTCGGCGAGCGCGGCCTCCATGGAGCGCTTGGTGGACTCCCGGGTGACCCCCACCACGAGCGTGCGGGCCCCCATGGCCTCGGCGCACAGCAGCGCGCCGTCCAGGATGAGGTGCGGGGCACGGTTGATCATCACCGTGTCCTTGCGGCAGGCCGGTTCGTCCTCGCTGCCGTTGACGACGACGACCGGCCGGACGCCGCGTTTGATCGCCGTCTCGGCGACCGAACGCAGCTTCTTGTGGAAGGGGAAGCCGGCGCCGCCGCGTCCCCTGAGGTTGATGCGTTCAGCGAGTTGGGCGAGCTGTTCGCCGCCCATGGGCTCGAGCGGCCCGTGCACCTTGAGGTGCATGGGCAGATCGAGCCGCTCGACAAGGTCGAAGCCCGACGTGAGCTGGGGAAGCCCGACGACGCGGACTTCGGGTACGTCGGGCAGAGCCTCGTTCACTTGAAGCCTCCGGAAGGCGTGTTCCAAGGTTCGCCCGATCCCGGTGCGTCGAAGTCGTACGACGCACCGGGAGATGGATCAGTGGCGGGACCGCTGTTGTACGTGTCACTCGGGTTGTACGTGGTGTAGAGGCCGTTCGACTCACCGGTGTCGTACACATCACTCGAGCCGTAGCCGGAGGCGGCCGAATTGTCGTAGGTCGGGATGTTGTATCCGGTGTCCTGGAGCGGGTCGTAGGCCGACGGCGGGGCCTCGCCGACCGGTGGCGGGGAGGGGACGGGCCAGCTGCCCGAGGTGCTGGAGGGGCCGTCCACGGTGGGGACCGCCTGGGTGGGCTGCATGTCCGGGGGCAGTTCCATGCGGGCGGTCCGGTCGGGCTGGAGGGGCTGGAGGGGTTGCTGCGGCTGGGACGGGGCGGAGACCGCGCGGTAGGCGGCCGCGAAGCCGTTCGTCGGGTCCGGGGCCGGCGGTGCGAGGCGTTCGGCGGTCTCGTACAGCGGCCCGAAGGCCGGTTCGGGACGCTCGGAACGGGACCGGGAGTCCCGTCTGCCGCCGCCCTCGTACCCGGGAAGCGACGCCTCGGCGGCGCGGGCCCGGCTCTCGTCCAGCCTGTCGCGGCCCGGCTGCTCGGCGGTGCCGAGCAGGGCGGTGACCCGGTCGGCGACCTTGCGCCTGACCCGCGGCGGGGAGGCGCGCAGGGCGAGGGCCGTCATGACGCCGAGCAGGGACAGGCCGTAGAGGACCAGGAAGACCGGTTTCGCCGCTCGACCCGCGTAGAGCCCGTGCACGAGCGCCGCGCACCAGGCCGGGTAGGCCAGCATGTGCATGGCGCGCCAGCGGGCCGCGACGGGGGCCGGCGAGGCGAAGCGGTTGCGCAGCACGCCGGTGACACCGACGAAGATCATCAGCATTCCGGCCAGGGTGCCCAGGCCGATCAGGAAGGACCTGCCGAGGGCTGCCTCGTCGTCGGTGAGGGCCAGGCCGAAGGGGATCACCGCGGCGATCCAGGTGGTGTGGTCCAGGGCCAGTTTGATGCCGATGTGCACCAGCAGGAAGACGATCGAGGCGACCGCGGTCGTCCGGTGCACCGCCTGCGCCAGGATGCGCTGGCGCGGACCGAGCAGGATCCGGTCCTGGGCCACGAGTCCCCAGATCACCGAGCAGCTCAGGCAGACGAGCGACAGGACGCCCACGCCGAAGTTGAGGAACTCGGCGAACCAGTCGTCCGCCGTGCTGTCGTCCGGCCTCACGCCCTGCCTCCTCGTGTCACGACGGAAGGCGCGGGAAGGAGCACGACGGAATGCGGGTACGGCCGACCGGCAGCCGGCCGACCCTGAGCGGGAGGCGGGCTGCTGTCTGGACGAGGGGTCATGGGGGAACTCCGAACGTTCGGGAGAAGCGGTCCCATGCCGCACTCTAAACCTCGCCGTACCGGGGAGTACGAGGTTTGAGTTATTGCGCTGTTATCAAAAGACGATCCGGCTGTCGTGATGCCCCTTAGGGGTCGTTACGCGAAGTAATTTTTGACCGGAATTCAGGGATGGTGGTCCGCCGTGGCGGGGCGCAGCGCGTCGCGGCGCGCTCCGGGCCTGCGGTACCCTGGCGCCATGCGTGCCGTACGCCTTCTGCTTAGCGAGCCGCGCTGATCAGTCCCGACCACGGTCGAAGAGCGAACCGAGTGGCCGGAATCGGCGCGGCGTCCCCTCCTGTGCGAGGGGATTTTTCATTTCCGAATGTCGCAGCAGCCGTGGGCGCAGACGATCGATGGAGCTTTGAGGATCATGAGCGAGACGAACCCCGCGGTCACCCCCGAAGTGGCCGCGCCGCACCGCTACACGGCCGCCCTGGCGGCCGAGATCGAGGCACGCTGGCAGGACTTCTGGGACGCCGAGGGCACGTACGACGCACCCAATCCGAGCGGCGACCTGGCGGGCGCCCCGGAGACGGTGGCCCGGCCCAAGAAGTTCATCATGGACATGTTCCCCTACCCGTCGGGTGCGGGACTGCACGTCGGTCACCCCCTGGGGTACATCGCCACCGACGTCTCCGCCCGGTTCCAGCGCATGACCGGCCACAACGTCCTGCACACCCTGGGCTTCGACGCCTTCGGCCTGCCCGCCGAACAGTACGCCGTGCAGACCGGCACGCACCCGCGCGTGTCCACCGAGGCCAACATCGAGAACATGAAGGCCCAGTTGCGCCGGCTGGGCCTGGGCCACGACCGGCGCCGGTCGTTCGCCACGATCGACCCGGACTACTACAAGTGGACCCAGTGGATCTTCCTGCAGATCTTCAACTCCTGGTACGACGACGAGGCCGGCCGGGCCCGGCCCATCACCGAGCTGATCGCCGGGTTCGAGTCCGGTGAGCGCCCCGTACCCGGCCACACGCGCGCGTGGAGCGAGCTGAGCGGGCCCGAGCGCGCCGACGTCCTGGGCGGCTTCCGGCTGGCCTACGCCTCCGACGCGCCGGTCAACTGGTGCCCCGGGCTGGGCACCGTACTGGCCAACGAGGAGGTCACCGCCGACGGCCGCTCCGAGCGCGGCAACTTCCCGGTCTTCAAGGCGAAGCTGCGCCAGTGGAACATGCGCATCACCGCCTACGCCGACCGGCTGCTGTCGGACCTGGACGCCCTGGACTGGCCCGAGGCCATCAAGCTGCAGCAGCGCAACTGGATCGGCCGCTCCGAGGGCGCCCGCGTCGACTTCCCCGTGGACGGCGAGAACATCACGGTCTTCACCACCCGCCCCGACACCCTGTTCGGCGCGACCTACATGGTGCTGGCGCCCGAGCACCCGCTGGTCGAGAAGTTCACCCCGGCCGCCTGGCCCGAGGGCACCCACGACGTGTGGACCGGCGGTCACGCCACCCCGGCCGAGGCCGTCGCCGCGTACCGCGCGCAGGCCGCGTCCAAGTCCGACGTGGAGCGGCAGGCCGAGGCCAAGGACAAGACCGGCGTCTTCATCGGCACGTACGCGACCAACCCGGTCAACGGCGAGCAGGTGCCCGTCTTCATCGCCGACTACGTCCTGATGGGCTACGGCACCGGCGCGATCATGGCCGTACCGGCCGGCGACCAGCGCGACTTCGAGTTCGCGCGCGCCTTCGAACTGCCGATCCGCTGCATCGTCGAGCCGACCGACGGCCGCGGCACCGACACCTCCACCTGGGAGGACGCCTTCTCCTCCTACGAGGCGAGGATCATCAACTCGTCGAACGACGAGGTGAACCTGGACGGCCTGGGCGTCGCCGAGGCCAAGGCGCGCATCACCGAGTGGCTGGAGCGCCGGGGCATCGGCGAGGGCACCGTCAACTTCCGGCTGCGCGACTGGCTGTTCAGCAGGCAGCGCTACTGGGGCGAGCCCTTCCCGATCGTCTACGACGAGGACGGCACCGCCCACGCCCTGCCCGAGTCGATGCTGCCGCTGGAACTGCCCGAGGTCGACGACTACTCCCCGCGCACCTTCGACCCGGACGACGCCGACACCCGGCCCGAGACGCCGCTGTCGCGCAACGAGGACTGGGTCGACGTCACCCTGGACCTGGGTGACGGCCGCGGCCCGCGCGCCTACCGGCGCGAGACCAACACCATGCCCAACTGGGCCGGGTCCTGCTGGTACGAGCTGCGCTACCTGGACCCGCACAACAGCGAGAAGCTGGTCGACCCGCAGATCGAGCAGTACTGGATGGGCCCGCGCGAGGGCATGCCGCACGGTGGCGTCGACCTGTACGTGGGCGGCGCCGAGCACGCCGTACTGCACCTGCTGTACGCGCGCTTCTGGTCGAAGGTGCTGTACGACCTGGGGCACGTGTCGTCGGCGGAGCCGTTCCACAAGCTGTTCAACCAGGGCATGATCCAGGCCTACGTCTACCGTGACAGCCGCGGCATCGCGGTCCCGGCCGCCGAGGTGGAGGAGCACGAGGGTGCCTACCACCACCAGGGCGAGAAGGTCTCCCGGCTGCTGGGCAAGATGGGCAAGTCCCTGAAGAACGCGGTCACTCCGGACGAGATCTGCGCCGAGTACGGGGCCGACACACTGCGCCTGTACGAGATGGCGATGGGCCCCCTGGACGTGTCGCGGCCGTGGGACACCCGCGCGGTGGTCGGCCAGTTCCGGCTGCTGCAGCGGCTGTGGCGCAACATCGTCGACGAGAACACCGGCGAGGTGACCGTCGTCGACACCCCGGACGCCGACATCGACGTGGCCACCCTGCGGGCCCTGCACAAGGCGATCGACGGGGTGCGCCAGGACCTGGAGGGGATGCGCTTCAACACCGCCATCGCCAAGGTCACCGAGCTGAACAACCACCTGACGAAGACGGGGGGACCGGTCCCGCGCTCGGTCGCCGAACGTCTGGTGCTGCTGGTGGCGCCGCTGGCCCCGCACATCGCCGAGGAGCTGTGGCGCACGCTGGGCCACACCGACTCGGTCGTCCACCGGGACTTCCCGGTCGCCGATCCGGCGTACGTCGTCGACGAGACCGTCACCTGCGTGGTCCAGATCAAGGGCAAGGTGAAGGCCCGGCTGGAGGTCTCGCCGTCCATCTCCGAGGCGGAACTGGAGAAGGCCGCGCTGGCCGACGAGAAGGTCGTCGCCGCGCTGGGCGGGGCCGGGATCCGCAAGGTGATCGTGCGGGCGCCGAAGCTGGTGAACATCGTTCCGGCGTGACGGCGTGACGGCGTGACGGCGTAGGGCCGGCGCTGGTCGGGCCGCGGACTGTGGGCTGCGGACTGCGGGCCGCTGGTTCGGGGTAGTCCCCTACGGGCAGGTTCGGGGTTCTTCCGGAACTCCGGACCTGCCCGTTGCGTTTACCGTTGAAGAACGGCGTGGTGTGTGTGACGGGTGGCCCCAGGGCCTGGAGGAGGAGTCTCGTGGAAGCAGTGATCGCAGTACTGGCCCTGCTCTTCGTGCTCTTCGTCACGCTGGGCGTGTACGCCACGGTGAAGGCCGTCGGCGCCGCCAGGCGCAGCGCGGACCGTCACATCACCCAGGCCCGCCGCACGGTCGAGGACCACACGCTGAAGGTCAAGTCCTTCGCCCAGCCCGGCCCGGCCGGCGAGATCGCCCAACTCAGACTGAAGCTGCGGACGTCCATGCGCGCCACTCAGGACGCGCTGCAGTCCGGCGCGTCGGAGGACCAGTCCCTCAAGGAGTCCCTCGGCCTCTTCGAGCGGCTCAGCGCACACGGGCACGAACTGGACGCCGAGCTGAGGCGCCTGGAGTCCGAACCGGACCGTGGCACCCTCGCCGGGCGTCTGCCCGAGCTGCGCGAGCGGACCCACCGCATCGCGCGGTCGGCGGACTCCCTGCGCTGGGCGGCCCGTGACCGCGCCCGCCACTTCGCGGAGGACGATCTCGACTCGCTCAGTACCCAGATCGACGTGGAGACCGGCGCCCTGCGGCACTGGACGACCACCGACCCGCAGTCCGCGCCCGCCTCCGCGCCCGCCTCCGGGCCCGCCCACGGCGCCCCGGCGGCCGACCGGACCGGGCCGGAGGCGTCGCGGTCCGAGGCCGTGCGGGAGCCCGCGCCCGAGCCGGCGCAGCCCTCGATCGCACCGGCCGCGCCCCGTCCCACGTATCCCTGGCAGAAGAAGCCCCGGCCCGAGAGCACCACGTGACCGGGCGCACCGTCCTGACGCGGTGATCCGGCCACGGCCGCGTCCGGCTCGCCGGGCCGAGCTGCCCGGGGGACGGTCCGCCAGGTAACCTCCAGCTCATGTCCCGCCATGTCGCCATCGTCACCGATTCAACGGCCTACCTCCCGGCCCGGACGATGGAGCGGCACGGCATCACGGCGGTCCCCCTGACCGTGGTCCTCGGCGACCGCGCGCTCGAAGAGGGCACCGAGATCTCCACCCGCTCCCTCGCCCAGGCTCTCCAGAAGCGGCGGCCGGTGACGACGTCCCGGCCCGGCCCCGAGGTCTTCGCCGCCACCTACCGCCGGGCCGCCGAGGCCGGCGCCACCGGCATCGTCTCCCTCCACCTTTCCGCCGAACTCTCCGGCACCTACGACGCGGCGGTCGTCGCGGCCCGCGAGGCGCCGGTGCCGGTACGGGTGGTGGACACCGGCATGATCGCCATGGCGCTCGGATTCTGCGCGCTCGCGGCGGCCGGGGCCGCGGAGACGGGCGGCACCGTCGACGACGCCGTCACGGCCGCGGAGAAACGGGCAGCGGGCACCGCCGCCTACTTCTATGTCGACACCCTGGACTACCTGCGCCGGGGCGGACGCATCGGGGCCGCGCAGGCCCTGCTGGGGTCGGCGCTCGCCGTGAAGCCGCTGCTCCAGCTGGCCGACGGCCGCATCGAACCCCTGGAGAAGGTGCGCACGGCGTCGAAGGCCATCGCCCGCCTGGAGGAGATCGCGGCCGGGCGGGCGGGCGACGCCGAGGTCGACATCGCCGTCCACCATCTCGCCGCCCCGGAGCGTGCCTCGGCTCTCGCGGACCGGCTGAAGGCGCGGGTGCCCGGACTGACCGAGCTGCACGTCAGCGAGGTCGGCGCGGTGATCGGGGCACACACGGGGCCGGGCCTGCTGGGGGTCGTGGTCTCGGCCCGATGAGGCGGTGGCGGGGCCGCGCCGGAGCCGTACCGGGGCCGTACAGGTGACGGAGTTGTCCACAACCGGGAAGTGATCCACGGGAATCGGGCAAGATCGTCGCGCATGCGGCACCGTGCCCGATCCTCCTGGCATGGCACTTCGATCACGTTCACATCCGCCGTCACCTTCACGTTCGGCCGGGGCGACCAGCGGCCCGGGTCGCGCACCCGCGTCCGACGGACGTGCCCGGCACCGCCGGCCGGCCACTGCCGGTACCGCAAGGGGTACGGGGCCGGGACCGAGGTCCGGTGGGCGGGAGGCCCGGCGGGGGCACCGGCTCCGCGGCGGCCGGGACCGGGACGCCTCGGCGGAGGAGCTCCGGCGTCGGGCGGAGGTGCTGTTCGGGGAGGGATCCGGGCGAGGCACCCGGGGCGCCGGAGGCGCCGGGCGGGCCCGGCGTGTGCCGAGCTGGGCCGTGGGTGGTGAGGACGAGCCGGTGGCGCGGTCCGGGAGGAGCCCGGTCGCAGCCCGGGGCGATGTGGACGTCGGGGAGGTGGGGACGCGGGAGGAGGTCCCCGGGCCGGCCGCCCCGGCCCCGGGCCCGGACCCGGCCCCTGACCCGGTGACGCCGGGGGAGCGCCGGCCGGTCGGGGGCACGGCGCTCGCGCTGCGGGAGCGGTTGCCGTTGTGGGTGCGGACGCGGTGCGGGCTGGAGCGGCGGAGCGTGGTCGCGCTGTCGGTGGTGCTCGTGCTGGCGGTGGGGTTCGCCGCGCAGCACTTCTGGACCGGACGGACCCAGCCCGTGCGGGCCCCGGAGGTGGTGGGAGCGGCCGTGCCCGAGGCCGGGGACGGAGCGGGAAGCACGCCGGTCGCCTCGACGGGGGCCGTCGGCGGGACAGCCGGCACGAGTGCGGGGTCCGGCACGGGCACTGCGGGCGCGGGTGCGGCGGGCACGGCGCTGCCCGAGATCGTGGTCGACGTCGGCGGAAAGGTCCGTGACCCGGGCGTCCACCGTCTCCCGGCCGGCTCACGGGTCGCGGACGCGCTGCGGGCGGCGGGCGGAGTACGGCCCGGGACCAGGACCGACGGGCTCAACCGGGCCCGGTTCCTCGTGGACGGGGAGCAGGTGATCGTCGGCGGCCCCGCGCCGGCGGCGGGGGCCGGTGCGGCACCGGCGGCGGGCGGTCCGGCCGGAGCGGCACCGGGGGCCGGGCCCACGACACCCGTGTCCCTCAGCACCGCGACGCTGGAGCAACTGGACAGCCTCCCGGGGGTCGGCCCCGTACTGGCCCGGCACATCCTCGACTACCGCACCCGCAACGGCGGCTTCCGCTCGGTGGACGAACTGCGGGAAGTGAACGGCATCGGCGACCGCCGCTTCGCGGACCTGCGAAATCTCGTACGGCCATGAGCAGCCCGACGGACCCGACGGACCCTGGGCGGACGGATACGGCACACCCCGTTTCCACGGACCCGCCCGCCCGGCTGTCCGTGCACGCCGCCTCGGGAAAGCGGCTCGGGGTGTCCCGTCCCCGGCAGGAGGGGCCGGCCGACCTGCGGCTCGTACCACCCGCGCTGGCGGCCTGGGCCACGGCGGCGGTGATGCTGCACGCCCCGCCCGGCCTGGTCACGGGCACGGTGATCGCCTCCCTGCTCCTGGCCGCGGTCCTTCTGCCGCCGCGAAACCGCCGGGCGGAGCCCCGGCCTGCGGGGCAGGCGCGTGCGGGGGAACCTGCGGGGCAGGCACGTGCGGGACCCGGACACCCACGCGGACAGGGGCGGTCGCGGGTGTCCGGAGCCGCGGTGCTGCTCTGCGTCGCCGCTGCCGCCGGAGCGGCGGGCCTGCACGGTGCCGATCTGCGGCGGGGCCCGGTGCCGGAGCTGGCGCGGGAGTACGCCCCGGTCACGGCCGAGGTCGAGGTCACCGCCGATCCCCGGCTCACCCGGCCCCGGGCCGGCGCCGGCCACACGGCTCCGACAGCCGTGCTCATCGAGGGAGACGTGCGGCGGGTGGAACCGGAGGGGGGCGGTGCGGCGGCCGTGACCCGGGTCCCGGTGCTGATGACGGTCGACACGCGTTCGGCCCGGCCGGGCCCGCAGGGCGACGGACAGGCGCGGGCGGGGGGTGCGCGGGAGCACGCGCCGTGGCTCGGGCTGCTGCCGTCCACCCGGCTGCGGGTCGAGGGCCGGCTCGCTCCGGCGACGGCGGGCGGTGACCGGTTCGCGGCCGTGCTGCGGGTCAGGGACGACGGGACCGGGCCGCAGACGGTGGAGGAGCCGTCGGCGCCGCAACGGCTGGCCGGACGGCTGCGCGCCGGTCTGCGGGCGGCGACCGACGGCCTGTCGGCGGACGCGCGAGCCCTGCTGCCGGGGCTGGTCGTGGGCGACACCTCCCGCGTCACCCCGGAACTGGAAGAGGCGTTCGAAGAGACCGACCTGACGCACACCTTGGCGGTGTCCGGTGCGAACTTCACGATCCTCCTCGCCCTGCTCCTCGGCCCGCCGGGGCTGGCGCAGTACGCCGAACGCCGCGGTCTCGCGTCCCGCCTCGGCCTCTCGCTGCGCACGACCGCGCTGCTCGGCGGGGCGGTCTCGCTCGCCTTCGTCGTCGTGTGCCGGCCCGATCCGAGCGTGCTGCGGGCCGCCGCCTGCGGATCCGTCGCCCTGCTCGCGCTCGCCACCGGCCGCCGCAGGTCCCTGATCCCGGCACTGGCGACCGCCGTCCTGCTGCTGGTGCTCTACGACCCGTGGCTGGCCCGCAGTTACGGCTTCCTGCTCTCCGTGCTGGCCACCGGCGCCCTGCTCACGCTCGCGCCGCGCTGGAGCGCCGGGCTGCGACGGCGCGGGACGCCCCCACGGCTCGCGGAGGCGCTGGCCGCGGCGGGCGCCGCGCAGGCGGTGTGCGCGCCGGTGGTCGTCGTGCTGTCGGCGCGGGTGAGCCTGGTGGCGGTGCCGTGCAACCTCCTCGCCGAGTTCGCGCTCGCGCCGGCCACCGTGCTGGGCTTCCTGGCCCTGGCCACCGCCCTGCCGGCGCTGCCGGTGGCGAAGACGCTCGCCTGGTGCGCGAGCTGGCCCGTGGAGTGGATCGCGCAGATCGCCCGGACGGGGGCGGCGCTGCCCGGCGCCGGGGTCGACTGGCCGGGCGGCTGGACCGGGGCGGCGCTGCTCGGGGCGCTCACCCTGGCACTCCTGCCGGTCGGCCGGAGACTGCTGCGGCACCCCTGGTGGTGCGGGGCCTGCGCCCTGCTCCTGGTGCTGCTGGTGGTGCAGCCGCCACCGCTGACCCGTGCGGTCACGGGCTGGCCGCCACCGGACTGGCGGATGGTGATGTGCGACGTGGGACAGGGCGACGCGATGGTGCTGGCGGCGGGCGAGGACACCGGGGTGGTCGTGGACGCCGGTCCGGACCCGGCCCTGGTGGACCGCTGTCTGCGCTCCCTCGGTGTCACCCGGATCCCGCTGGTCGTGCTGACCCACTTCCACGCCGACCACGTGGCGGGCCTGCCCGGCGTCCTGCGCGGACGGTCGGTGGGCGGCATCGCGGCCACGGGACTGGAGGAACCCGCCGACCAGGCCCGGTTCGTCCGGAGACTCGCGGCGGACCGGCACCTGCCGGTGACGCGGGCCACCGCGGGGGAGCGGCGGCGCACGGGGGAGCTGTCCTGGGAGGTGGTGTGGCCACCGCCGAACACCGGTCACACGGCCGGCACTTGGCCGGCCCCGGCCCCGGCCCCGGCCCCGGAGGGGCCGAACGACGCCAGTGTGGCCATGCTCGTCCGGACGGCCGGGCTGCGCCTGCTGCTGCTCGGGGACATGGAACCGCCGGCCCAGCGGGCCCTGGCGAGGTCGCCCACGGCGGGGCGGCTGGCGGACGTCGACGTCCTCAAGGTCGCCCACCACGGTTCGGCGTACCAGGATCCGGGCCTCGTACGCCGGTCGGCGCCCCGGCTGGCGCTGATCTCCGCGGGGCGCGACAACTCGTACGGGCATCCGGCCCCGAGCACGCTCGCCGCGCTGCGGGAGGCCGGTAGCGCGGTGCTGCGGACGGACCGGGGCGGGTCGATCGCCGTGCTCGGTGGGGAGGCCGGGGACGGAGAACTGCGGGTGGCGCGACACTGAGGGCATGAGGGAAGCCGCGCACGACGACATGCACGAGCACACGCACGACCACACGGATGTGGGCACGGACGTGGACACGGACAAGGGAGCGGGCGAGGGAGCGCGCCCGGACGCGGGCACGCGAGCGGGCACCGGCGCCGGTCCGGACGCGACGGCGGTCGACGCCTATCTGCGGCGGCTGGGCCTCGGGCGACCGGCCCGGCCCACCGCCGACGCGCTGCGCGAACTGCACCTGCGCCACCTGCGGACCGTGCCCTTCGAGAACCTCTCGGTCCACCTCGGTGAGGAGATCGTGCTCGACGGGGGACGACTGCTGGACAAGGTGGTGAGCGGCCGCCGGGGCGGCTTCTGCTACGAACTCAACGGAGTCTTCGGCACCTTGCTCACCGCCCTCGGGTACGAGGTCACCCTGCTCGCCGCGCGGGTGTACGGCGACGGAGGACGGCTCGGCATCCCGTACGACCATCTCGCCCTGCGGGTACGGACCCAGGACGGCGGCGACCTGCTCGCCGATGTCGGGTTCGGGTCGCACTTCCTGCTGCCGCAGGCGTTCGGGGAGCGGGGGGAGCAGGAGGACCCCGGGGGTACGTTCCGGATCGTCGAGGCGGCGCCGGACGCGGCCGGGGCGCGCGGAGGTCATGACCCCGCCCCGGTCGCGGACCTGGACGTGCTGCGGGACGGGAGGCCGGTGTACCGGCTGGAGCGGCGCCCGAGGGCGCTCGGCGACTTCGTGGCCGGGGCGTGGTGGCACAGCACCTCGCCGCAGTCGCATTTCACCCGGTCACTCGTCTGCTCACGGGCCACCGGGGACGGGGGGAGGATCACGCTCAGCGGCCGCCGGGTCACCGCGACGGCGGCGAACGGCACGCGTGAGGAGCGGGAGTTGGAGACGGACGAGGAGGTGCTCGCGTTCTACCAGGACCGGTTCGGGATCCGCCTCGCCCAGGTGCCGGCGGTGAGAAAACCCCACCGGGGCGGCTGATCGCAGCCGGCTGGGTTTTTAATGGCCGACGTGAGCGATGTGAGACATGTGCTGGTGCTGCCCGACCGCGAGGCCGCGGAAGCGGTGGCGGAGGAGCTCGGCGAGCGCTTCGGCGTCGACGACGAGGAGCCGCGGCTCGTACGGGACGCCCTGGCCGGCGAAGACGACGCGGAGGACGCCCAGTGGCTCGTCGTCCTGCGCGACGAGAGGCGACGGCTGGACCCCGGCGCACTGGACGAGTTCGCGGCGGAGTGGGAGGGCTGGCGGGAAGAACCCTGAGCCGGCACCGTGAGGCCGGGCCGGCGTTGTGGGACGGGGGCGGCACCGTGACGTGAGGAACCACCGCCGTCAGTGGTGCGTGCGATGCTTGTCGCGATGGCCAGGAAGACAGCTCAAGACGACCCTCTCGCCCCGGTGACGCTCGCCGTGGGCCAGGAGGACCTCCTGCTCGACCGCGCCGTGCAGGAGGTGGTGGCCGCCGCGAAGGCCTCCGACGCCGACACGGACGTGCGCGACCTCACCCCGGACCAGCTCCAGCCCGGCACCCTCGCCGAGCTGACCAGTCCCTCGCTCTTCGCCGAGCGCAAGGTCGTGGTCGTACGCAACGCGCAGGACCTGTCGGCCGACACCGTCAAGGACGTGAAGGCGTATCTCGGGACGCCCGCCGAGGAGATCACGCTCGTCCTGCTGCACGCGGGCGGCGCCAAGGGCAAGGGCCTGCTCGACGCGGCGCGCAAGGCCGGGGCGCGGGAGGTGGCCTGCCCGAAGATGACGAAGCCGGCGGACCGGCTGGCCTTCGTACGGAGCGAGTTCCGGGCCACCGGGAGATCGGCCACACCGGAGGCGTGCCAGGCGCTGGTCGACGCCATCGGCAGCGACCTGCGGGAGCTGGCGGCGGCGGTGTCCCAGCTGGCGGCGGACATCGAGGGCACGATCGACGAGGCGGTTGTCGGCCGGTACTACACCGGGCGGGCCGAGGCGTCGAGCTTCACGGTCGCCGACCGCGCGGTCGAGGGCCGGGCGGCGGAGGCGCTGGAGGCGTTGCGCTGGTCGCTGTCGACGGGGGTGGCGCCGGTGCTGATCACGAGCGCGCTGGCCCAGGGCGTACGGGCGATCGGGAAGCTGTCGTCGGCGCGCGGCGGCAGACCGGCCGACCTGGCGCGGGAGCTGGGCATGCCGCCGTGGAAGATCGACCGGGTGCGCCAGCAGATGCGGGGCTGGACCCCCGACGGCGTGTCCGTCGCCCTGCGGGCGGTGGCCGAGGCGGACGCCGGCGTCAAGGGCGGCGGGGAGGACCCGGGGTACGCCCTGGAGAAGGCGGTCGTCACCGTCGCACGCGCGGCCAGGTCGAGGGGCAGGGCGTAGATCCCGCCGTCGTCTTCGGACGTCCCGCACCGTGACAAGCCGAGGACCCCGCTCCACCGCCCGGGGAAGGGCGGTGGAGCGGGGTCCTCGGTGACGCTCGGAGCCCGTACCCGCGTGGCGAACGCAGGCCGCGTACAGGCTCGGGGTGCCGGTCGGGGGCGGAGAGAGAGGGCCCGCCCGGGTCCTTCCGGCGGTCGGATCAGATCCGGTCAGATCAGCGAGTGGTTCAGCCCTTGAGGGACGCGACCTTCAGAGCCAGCGCCGACTTCTTGTTGGCGGCCTGGTTCTTGTGGATGACGCCCTTGGAGACGGCCTTGTCGAGCTGACGCGCGGCAGCGCGCTGGTACTCGGTGGCCTTCTCGGCGTCGCCCGCGGCGGCGGCCTCGCGAGCCTTGCGGATCGCGGTCTTCAGGGAGGACTTGACGGCCTTGTTGCGCAGCCGGGCCTTCTCGTTGGTCTTGTTCCGCTTGATCTGGGACTTGATGTTCGCCACGAATGAGCCTCTACAGGTTCTGGTACGGGGCCGCACGGGTCCCGTACCGGTGAATTTCTTGAGACGTGCCCCGCGCCCGGAGGGCACAGAGACACAGCCCCCCACGGTACCAGCGGCCCGACGGGCGGCCCAAACCCGCCCCGGCCGGGCGCCGGTACAGGCCCTGGTGCAGGCCCCGGCCCGGCCCCTGCCGGACCTCCGGTCCCCACCCGGGGCACCACGCCCCCCGCCCGTGGGACCATGGAAGCTACGTATCGATCCGATCCGACCCGAGACCGCAGACACTGCGGACGCCTCAAGAATCAGGACCCTGCGTGCCCGCGACCCCCAGCCACGTGCCCGAGCCGAGCCGTACCGACCCGGCTCTGATCCGCAACTTCTGCATCATCGCGCACATCGACCACGGCAAGTCCACGCTCGCCGACCGGATGCTCCAGCTGACCGGTGTGGTCGATCAGCGGCAGATGCGCGCCCAGTACCTCGACCGCATGGACATCGAGCGTGAACGCGGCATCACGATCAAGTCCCAGGCGGTGAGGCTGCCGTGGGCGCCCACGGACGACAAGGGCAGCACGCGCATCCTCAACATGATCGACACGCCGGGGCACGTCGACTTCACCTACGAGGTGTCGCGGTCGCTCGCCGCCTGCGAGGGCACGGTCCTCCTGGTGGACGCCGCGCAGGGCATCGAGGCCCAGACCCTCGCCAACCTGTACCTGGCGATGGAGAACGACCTCACGATCATCCCGGTGCTCAACAAGATCGACCTGCCGGCCGCGCAGCCCGAGAAGTTCGCCGAGGAGCTCGCCAACCTGGTCGGCTGCGAGCCCGACGACGTGCTGAAGGTGTCCGCGAAGACCGGTCTCGGTGTCGAGGCGCTGCTGGACAGGGTGGTCGCCGACGTCCCCGCCCCGGTCGGCGTCAAGGACGCCCCGGCCCGCGCGATGATCTTCGACTCGGTGTACGACTCCTACCGCGGTGTCGTGACGTACGTCAGGGTCATCGACGGCCAGCTCAACAAGCGCGAGCGCATCCGGATGATGTCCACGGGCGCGACGCACGAGCTGCTGGAGATCGGCACCAACTCGCCGGAGATGCTGTCCGCCGACGGCCTCGGCGTCGGCGAGGTGGGCTACCTCATCACCGGTGTGAAGGACGTCCGCCAGTCGAAGGTCGGTGACACCGTCACCAGCCAGCACAAGGGGGCCGAGGAGGCGCTCGGCGGCTACAAGGACCCCAAGCCCATGGTGTTCTCGGGCCTGTACCCGCTGGACGGATCCGACTACCCCGAGCTGCGCGAGGCGCTGGACAAGCTCCAGCTCAACGACGCCGCCCTGGTCTACGAGCCGGAGACCTCCGCCGCCCTCGGCTTCGGCTTCCGCGTCGGCTTCCTCGGCCTGTTGCACCTCGACGTGATCCGCGAGCGCCTCGAGCGCGAGTTCGGGCTCGACCTGATCGCCACCGCGCCGAACGTCGTCTACCGCGTGGACATGGAGGACGGCACCGAGCACATCGTCACCAACCCGAGCGAGTTCCCCGAGGGGAAGATCGCCGAGGTGTACGAGCCGGTCGTGCGCGCCACCCTCCTGGCGCCCAGCGAGTTCATCGGCTCGATCATGGAGCTGTGCCAGACCCGGCGCGGTGTCCTGCTCGGTATGGACTACCTCTCCGAGGACCGGGTGGAGATCCGCTACACCCTCCCGCTCGCCGAGATCGTCTTCGACTTCTTCGACCAGCTGAAGTCCAAGACCCGCGGCTACGCCTCCCTCGACTACGAGCCCACCGGCGAGCAGACCTCCAGCCTGGTGAAGGTCGACATCCTGCTGCACGGCGACAAGGTGGACGCGTTCTCCGCGATCACCCACAAGGACCAGGCGTACGCCTACGGCGTGCGGCTCGTCGCCAGGCTCAAGGAGCTGATCCCGCGGCAGGCCTTCGAGGTGCCGGTGCAGGCCGCCATCGGCTCCCGGGTGATCGCCCGCGAGACCATCCGCGCCATCCGCAAGGACGTCCTCGCCAAGTGCTACGGCGGTGACATCTCGCGCAAGCGCAAGCTGCTGGAGAAGCAGAAGGAGGGCAAGAAGCGGATGAAGATGGTGGGCTCCGTGGAGGTCCCGCAGGAGGCCTTCATCGCCGTCCTCTCCAGCGACGACAACGCGGGGTCGGGCAAGGCCAGGAAGTAACCGCGGGTCACCGGAGGCTGCCGGGGGAGAGCCCGCCGAAGACCCGGAGCGGAGCGAGGCCCGTCGTGCGCGCGTACGACGGGCCTCGGCGCGTCCGCGCCGGTTCCGCAGCGGTTCCCCGGCGGGTTCGTCGTCCGCCCGTCAGGGGATTATCTGTACGAAGTGACAGGCCGTGGCCCCTTACGCAGCCGCCGGTGGGCCTCTACTCTGTCCCTGCCCGGCGGTTACTCGCGAGTTAAACAAGGGTACGACAGCGTAACCGGCCGAACACCACCCGCATGTCAGCCGTACACCAGCCGCATCTGAGCCAGCCGCACCGTCGCGGGTCCCGGAGGATGTCTTGAGCGACACACAGACTTTGATCGAGAACCGGCCGCCGAGCGTGGCGACCCTCTTCCTGGAGCGTGTCGCCGCCACACCGGACGCCGAGGCGTACCGCTGTCCCGTCCCGTCCGCCTCGGGCGAGGGCCCCGACGACTGGAAGTCCCTCACCTGGGCCCAGGCCGCCGAACGGGTGAACGCCATCGCGGCCGGCCTGATCGAGCTGGGCGTGAACCCGGAGGAGCGGGTGGCCCTCGCGTCCGCCACCCGGGTCGAATGGGTCCTCGCCGACCTCGGCATCATGTGCGCGGGCGCCGCCACCACCACGGTCTACCCGCAGACGAACATCGAGGAGTCCGCGTACATCCTGTCGGACTCCGACAGTCGGGTGCTGATCGCGGAGAACGCCGAGCAGGTCGACAAGGTCGCGGCGAAGCGCGCCGAGCTGCCCCACCTCGGCCACGTCGTGGTCATCGACGCGGCCGGCGTCGAGACGGACGACTGGGTGATCAGCCTCGCCGAGCTGGAGCGCCGCGGCACGGCCCGGCTGGAGAAGGACGCCGGGCTGGTCAAGGAGCGGGTCGCCGCGATCACCAAGGACCAGCTGGCCACCCTCATCTACACCTCGGGCACCACCGGCCGCCCCAAGGGCGTCCGCCTGCCGCACGACAACTGGGCGTACATGGCGAAGGCGATCGCCGCGACGGGCCTCGTCCACCCGGACGACGTGCAGTACCTGTGGCTGCCGCTCGCGCACGTCTTCGGCAAGGTCCTCACCTCGGGCCAGATCGAGGTCGGTCACGTCACCGCCGTCGACGGCCGCGTCGACAAGATCATCGAGAACCTGCCGGTGGTGCGGCCGACCTACATGGCGGCCGTCCCGCGCATCTTCGAGAAGGTCTACAACGGGGTCGCCGCCAAGGCGCGGGCCGGCGGCGGTGCCAAGTACAAGATCTTCCAGTGGGCCGCGGGCGTGGCCCGCGAGTACGCCAAGGTCACCCAGGACAACTTCCGCCGCACCGGCACCGCCGGCGCCCCCTTCGGCCTCACCGCCAAGCACAAGGTCGCCGACAAGCTGGTCTACGCCAAGATCCGCGACGCGTTCGGCGGCAACCTGCGCGCCTGCGTCTCCGGTTCGGCGGCCCTCGCGCCCGACATCGGCTACTTCTTCGCCGGCGCCGGGATCCACATCCTGGAGGGCTACGGACTCACCGAGTCCTCCGCGGCCTCCTTCGTCAACCCCGGCGAGGCCTACCGCACCGGCACCGTCGGCAAGCCGCTGCCCGGCACCGAGGTGCGCGTCGCCGACGACGGCGAGATCCTGCTGCGCGGCCCCGGCGTCATGGAGGGCTACCACGGGCTGCCCGAGAAGACCGCCGAGGTCCTGGAGTCCGACGGCTGGTTCCACACCGGTGACATCGGCGAGCTGTCGCCCGACGGCTACCTGCGGATCACCGACCGCAAGAAGGACCTCATCAAGACCTCCAGCGGCAAGTACATCGCGCCCGCCGAGGTCGAGGGCCAGTTCAAGGCGGTGTGCCCGTACGTCTCCAACATCCTGGTGCACGGCGCCGACCGGAACTACTGCACCGCCCTCATCGCCCTCGACGAGGCGGCCCTCGCGGCCTGGGCGCAGGAGAACGGCCTGGAGGGCAAGCCGTACGCGGAGATCGTCGCCGCGCCCGCCACGGTCGAGATGGTCGGCGGCTACGTCGAGCAGCTCAACGAGGGCCTCCAGCGCTGGCAGACCATCAAGAAGTTCCGCATCCTGCCCCGCGACCTCGACATCGAGCACGGCGAGATCACCCCGAGCCTGAAGCTGAAGCGCCCGGTGGTGGAGCGCCAGTACAAGCACCTGATCGACGAGATGTACGCGGGCGCCCGGGAGGCGTGACCGGCACAGTCTGACGCGCGGGACGGGGGTGGAGTCCCGGACCCGGCCGACTGGCCGGGTCCGGGACTCCACCCCCTCGCCGTCTCCCGGTCCCCCGTCGTTGTCCTCTGTCCGTGCCTCCCCGCTCACTGCGGCCAGGTGCACGCCAGGGTGGGCCGTGGGCACGGGATTCCGGGGGACGCAGGGGTTCATATGGACTGCCGGCGAAGGCAGTGACAGAGGAAGCCCGTGCGTAAAGGCGTGGCCTGACGGGCCGACGGCCGCTAGGCTCAAAGATCCTCAGGAGCCCTCGACGAACCGGACCACGGACTCGGGGCGGACAGCTATCAGAGAGAGCGTACTCACCCGATGAGTGCAGATGGCGCGGCACGGACGCCGGATCCCGGACTTGCCGAACTCGCCCGGAATTCCCGCAACTTCGGATTCCTGTACGACCATCTGGCGCTGCTCGTCGCCTACGGCACTGCGGCCGAGGCCTACGTCTTCACCGACCCGAACACCTCGCTCATCAAGTCCCGCCAGTTCGGCGAGGCCCTCGCCGCTGACCTCGTTCTCCGGGGCCGGGTCCAGTACGCGGGCAGCAAGCAGATCGAGCGGCTGGCGGCTCTGGACCGAGAGGGCTACCTGCACGGCAACGTGAAAAACGCCTTTCACGAGGTCCGAGTGCTGGGCAACAAGGCCAGTCACGACGGCTACGACGACCCCGACGACGCGTTCCGGGCGCTGCGGACCTGCCACCGCCTGGGCGTCTGGTACTACCGGCTGCTCACCGCCTCCCGGGACCAGCGGACCTTCGTCCCGCCGGACCCGGACCGCACGCCGGCCGCCGAGAACCGTGCGCTGCGCGCGCAGGTGGCCGAGTCGCGTCGTGCCCTTCAGGAGGCACGCCTCAGCTACGCGGGCCAGGCGAGCCAGGCGCAGGCCGAGCAAACCGCACGCACCGCCGCCGAGCAGGAGCTGGCCGCCGCCACCGCCGAGCGCGAGGAGCTGGCCCGCCAGGTCGAGGCCATGCGCGACCGGCTCGCGGCCCTCCAGCAGACACAGTCCGCCGACGACAACCGCCTGCTGTACGCACGGGCCACCAGCCCGGCTGCCGCATCCGAAGCAGTGGCCGAACGCGCCCGGCTGCTGGACAACGCAGAGCAGGCCGCCCGCGAGCCGCTCACCGAGGCCCAGGTGCGCGTACGCCTGGACGAGATGCTCACCGAGGCGGGCTGGAGCGTCCAGGACGCGGGCGCCGACCTCAACCTGTACGTGCAGGGCGACCGACGGGGCAGTGGCGTCGCCGTCCGTGAGGTGACCACCGCGACCGGCCGCGCCGACTATGCCCTGTACGTGGAGCGCAAACTGGTCGGCGTGATCGAGGCCAAGCGGGAGGGCGCCGACCTCACCGCCGCCCAGGAACAGGCCGACCGGTACGCGGACCACCCCACGGACGCACAACAGCGCCTGATCGCCTGGCGCACACCCCTCCCCTTCCGCTATGTCTCGGACGGCGGTGAGACCCGGTTCCGTAACGCCCTCGACCCGGATTCCCGCACCCGGCGCATCTTCTCCTTCCACCAGCCCCGCACCCTGGCCCGGTGGATCCGTCAGGCGGAGCAGGACCCGCAAGCCCCGTCCTACCGGGCCCGGTTGCGCTACCGGATGCCTGACCTCGACGAACGCCCGCTCCGTCCCGCCCAGATCAAGGCGGTGCGCGAGGTCGAGAAGTCCGTCGCGTTGGGCAAGGGTCAGCAGGGCACTGGTCAGTCACGCTCCCTGGTGCAGATGGCGACCGGAGCAGGCAAGACGTACACGGCCGTCACGTTCGCCTACCGGATGCTCAAGCACGCCCAGGCGGAGCGTGTGCTGTTCCTGGTGGACCGCAACAACCTGGGCGCCCAGGCGCAGACCGAGTTCGAGAACTTCGTCACCCCCGACACCAACCGCACCTTTGCCGACCTGTACAACGTGCAGCGCCTCGGTGCCGAGGGCATGAATCCGTCCGCGAAGGTCGTCGTCTCCACCGTGCAGCGCCTCTACATGGAGCTCACGGGCGCGAGCGTGCCCCCGCGACCGGACTCGGCGGAGGGCGAGGAGGACCACTCCTACGACGTGGCCGCGGACATCTCCGTCGGCTACAACGCGAACATCCCGCCGGAGTCCTTCGACCTGATCGTCGTCGACGAGTGCCACCGCTCCATCTACGGCAAGTGGCGTTCCGTCCTGGAGTACTTCGACGCGCCGATCGTCGGCCTGACCGCGACACCCGTCGCCCAGACCTTCGGCTACTTCAACGGCAACCTGGTCAGCGAGTACACCTACCAGGAGGCGGTCGCCGACGGCGTCAACGTCGACTTCCAGGTGTACGAGATCCTCACCCGGATAACGGGGGAGGGCGGCGCCATCGCCCGCGGCATCATCCCCGTCCGCGACCGGCGCACCCGGCGACAGCGCTACGAGGACTTCGACGAGGACGTCATCTACGGCGCCAAGGAAGTCGGCGTCGGCGTGATCAGCAAGGATCAGCTGCGCACGGTGATCCGCACCTTCCGGGAGCGCCTGTTCAGCGAGATCTTCCCCGAGCGCGCCAAACGCGACCGGCAGACCGGCGAACTGCTGTGGGGCGAGATGTACGTCCCCAAGACGCTCATCTTCGCCAAGAACGACAACCACGCCGAGGAGATCGTCGAGGTCGTCCGGGACGTCTTCGGCAAGGGTGACGACTTCTGCGCGAAGATCACCCACGCGGCGAGGAAACCCGCCGAACGTCTCTCCGCCTTCCGTAACCTGCCGCAACTGCGCATCGCGGTCACCGTCGACATGATCGCGACGGGGACGGATGTCAAGCCGCTGGAGTGCCTGCTGTTCCTGCGGGACGTCAACAGTTGGGCCTACTTCGAGCAGATGAAGGGCCGGGGCGCCCGAACCCTGTCGCTGACCGAGTTCGAGCGGGTCACGCCGGGCGTCGGCCCCAAGACGCACTTCGTGATCGTCGACGCGGTGGGGGTGACCCGCAAGGAGAAGGTGGACGCGGGTCCGCTGGAGCAGCACACGGAGAAGGACCTCAACCTCGAAAAGCTCCTGCGTCTCACCGCGCGGGGTCTCGTGGAGGACGCGCGCGTCTCCACTTTGGCCTCGCGTCTCGCCAAGCTCGATCTCCAGATGACGGACGAGGAACGGGCGGAGATCGAGACCCTCAGCGAGGGCGTTCCGCTGAAGACCGTCGTGCACAACATGGTCAAGGCCGTCGCCGTCGACGAGCAGGCCAAGATCCGGGAAGCCGCGGAACGGCTCGGGCTCGACCCGGACGAGGCCGTCAGGGCTGCGGTGGTCCGTGCCCTGCAGCCACTGGCGTCCAACCCGCCGCTCCGCAAACGGCTGCTGGAGATGCGCCGCGCGAAGGACATCCTGTACGACGAGACCAGCCGCGACGCCCTTGTTTCCGCCGGCGCGGTCGCGGAGGACGAGTCGACGGCCCGGGACACCGTCCGTGACTGGAAGGTGTACGTGGACGAGCACCGGGACGAGATCGCGGCGCTCTCACTCGCCTTCGCCGCCGGATCGCAGGTCCCGCCGCGCGAGGCATTGCGGCGCCTCAAGGACCTCGCGCGGTCCGTGGCCCGCCCGCCGCGCGCCTGGACGGCGGACCGGCTGTGGCGTTCCTACGAGAAGGTGGGCGAGGCCGTGACGGCCGACCGCTCCGGCGCCCGGACGGCGGTCGATCTGCTTGCCCTGCTCCGGTACGAACTCGACGGCGGCGCGGAGAACGGCGCGGACCGGCCACGCCCGCACGGGGAGGCAGTACGGGAGCGGTACGCGGGGTGGCTGGCGAGGCAGGAGCAGGCCGGTGTGACCTTCACCGACAACGAGCGCTGGTGGCTCGACCACATCGCCACCGCCACGGTCAAGCATGTACGCTTCGACACCGCCGACCTCGACTACGCCCCGTTCATCAAGCGGAACGGCACGGACGGCTTCCTCGCGGAGTTCGGCGAGACGAGGGCGGAAGAAATCCTCGACGAACTGGACAGGGAGCTGGGCGCGTGACGCTGGGGCTGAGTGCGGCTGCGGGGGATGGGGCCGAGGGGGCTTCGGGGGAGCTTCCGGCGGGGTGGGTGCGGGCGACGGTTGCCGAGCTGTGTGACGTCAATCCTCGCGGCTTCGACGAGGAGCCCGAAGACGATGATCTGATCTCTCAGGTGCCCATGGCAATGGTCGAGGCCGGGACGGGGCGCCTGGATGCCTCGATGCAGGTGCGGTACGGAGACTTCAAGAGGAAATCCCTGACTCGCTTCCAGGAGAACGATGTTCTCTTCGCGAAGATTACGCCGTGCATGGAGAACGGGAAGATTGCGCAGGCGCAGGCGCTGGCTGGTGGTCGAGCTCTCGGTAGCACCGAATTTCACGTTCTTCGCAGTCGGGGGGCTGTCCTTCCCGAATACTTGATGCACTATCTCCTGCAGCGCTCGGTGCGAATGGTTGCTGAACAGTACATGTCTGGCGCTGTGGGGCAACGGCGTGTGCCTCGCCCCTACCTTGAATCACTTGAGATTCCTGTGCCGCCGATTCCTGAACAGTATCGGATCGTTGCCGAGGTTGAGCGGCAAATCGCACGGCTCGAAGTAGGCGAGGAAGCGGCAATGACTGCGCTTTCCAGCGCTGTGATGCTGGCCGAGCAGGTGTCCAGCCTGGGATCTCGTGGATGCTTGGAAATGGACAAACGCTTTCCCGCTGCATTGGTGAAGGCTGACATCGACGACGGGATGATTCCTGATCTTCCCGTCGGTTGGAAGTGGGCACGACTGGGGCAGGTGGCGTCAGTAGTCGGCGGAGTGACCAAGGACAGTAAGCGTCAAGGTGACCCAGACTATGTGGAAGTCCCCTATCTGCGCGTTGCCAATGTTCAGCGCGGTGAAATAGTGCTGGACAAGGTGACGACTATTCGTGTTCCACCGGAGAAGGCAGAGGTGCTTCGCCTGAAGCATGGCGATGTGCTCCTCAATGAAGGTGGCGACAGGGATAAACTCGGGCGTGGTTGGGTTTGGGAGGGGCAAATCGACAACTGCATCCACCAGAATCACGTGTTCCGGGCGCGCGTGGTCAACGAAGAAATTCACCCCAAACTCTTGGCATGGCATGCAAACGGCTTCGGTAAAGCCTGGTGTGACCGCAACGGCACTCAGTCTGTCAACCTGGCATCGATCAGCCTGCGGAAGATCAAGCTGCTTCCTGTGCCGATTCCGCCCCGAGAGATCCAGGAAGAGCTCGTGAAAACGATCGAGATGCACCTGGAAGGCGTGGCGGTTGCTCGGGCGATGGCGGAAGGCGCGCTGTCGAGAGCCCAGAACCTCCGCGCCTCCCTCCTCCACACGGCCTTCACCGGTGCCCTGGTACCTCAGGACCCTGCCGACGAACCGGCATCAGTACTGCTCGACCGGATCCGCGCTGAGCAGAAGGCGAAGCCTCCCCGTAAGCGCACCGCACGCAAGCCCCGTTCCACCCCGCCCGGTCAGGAAGAACTGCCCTCATGAGCACCACCCCCGCTCCAGTGAACAGCGCCACGTCTCCCCGCCGGTCCGCCGGAGAGACGACCTCGACACTCGTCAACCGGCTCTGGTCGTACTGCGAGCTGCTCCGGCACTCCGGCGTCTCCACCCTCGACTACGTCGAGCAGCTGACCTACCTCCTCTTCCTGAAGATGGCCGACGAGCGTGCCAAGCGCCCGGCGAGGTTTCGTAGGAATGAGCCCGAGGAGGCGCTCGTCCCCGAGGGCCTGGACTGGCCCAGCCTCACCAGCCGGTCGGCCGAGGACCTCTTGGAGCACTACGAGCACATTTTGCGGGAGCTCGGCCGCAAGGGCGGCACCATGCTCGGCGAGGTCTTCACCAAGGCGCAGAACAAGATCCACGAACCGGCCGTCCTGGACCGGCTTGTCAAGGACCTGATCGACCCCCACACCTGGACCCGCGAGAACCAGGACCTCAAGGGCGACGCCTACGAAGGCCTCCTCCAGCGCGGTGCCGAGGACCGCAAGACCGGAGCCGGCCAGTACTTCACCCCCCGCCCGCTCATCGACGCCATGGTCGACTGCGTGCAGCCCAAGCCCGGCGAGTCGGTCACCGACCCCGCGTGCGGCACCGGCGGCTTCCTCATCGCCGCGCACGCCCACATCGCCGAGCGCTACGAGGACGAGCTCTACGGCGACCAGGCCCGCAAGCTCCAGACGGGCGCCATCACCGGGTACGAACTGGTCCGGGAGACCGCCCGGCTGGCGCTGATGAACATGCTTCTGCACGGCATCGGCACCTCCGAGGGCCGCCCCCTCATCACGGTCCAGGACTCCCTTGCGAAGTCGCCCCACAAGTTCTACGACATCGTGCTCGCCAACCCGCCCTTCGGCGTGGGATCGGTGACCGGCGAGGCCTACACCGCCCGTAAGGACTTCTGGACGCAGACCACCAACAAGCAGCTCAACTTCGTCCAGCACATCTACACCCTGCTGAAGACGAACGGCCGGGCCGCGCTCGTCCTGCCGGACAACGTCCTGTTCGAGGGCGGCGCCGGTGTGGAGATCCGCCGCCGCCTGCTGGAGCTCACCAATGTCCACACGCTGCTGCGGCTGCCCACCGGCATTTTCTATGCCAACGGCGTCAAGGCGAACGTCCTGTTCTTCGACAAGGTCCCGCCCCGTCCCGGCGGCAAGCCCGCCACCAAGCAGCTCTGGGTCTACGACTTCCGCACCGACCAGAGCTTCACCCTCAAGCAGCGCGCCCTGCGCCGCGAGCACCTCGACGACTTCGTCGCCGCCTTCCACTCCGGAGGCAAGGACTACTCGGCCCGGAAGCCCAGTGAGTGCTTCCAGCCTTATGAGTACGATGAGTTGATCGCACGCGACAAGGTCAACCTCGACCTGACAGTGCTTCAGTCCGCCTCCGCTTCCTCCGCCCCGCTCGCGCCTCCGGACGTGATCGCTCAGGAGATCGTGGATGAACTGGAAAGCGCTCTCGCCGAGTTCACTGCCGTCGCCCAGGCCCTGAAGAAGGCCGTGGGCACGGCCGCCGGTCCCGAAACGGACCAGGTCGAGGGCGACCCCACGAACAGCACCACTACTGGCACCACCGAAGAGACAGACCAGGAGCGGTAGTCCGGCTCTCGGCCCCTTTGGCCACCCGGCCCAGAGGTCCCGTCGGCGGCCACTCCGCCAAACGGGACGGAACGGCGTGTGGGCCCGTACACGCGTACGGGCCCACACGCCGTTCCGGGACAGGCACAGGGACTGGGTGAAACATGGTCAACGGGCTCGGCAACGGCGTGACGGGAACGGCCGCAGGGGGTGCGCCGGAGAGACTCTGGACCGGAGAGGACATTGCCGTACGGCTCCTGAGGTTCTACGACGAGAAGACCAGCACCCGTGCCATCACGCGCCTCCAGTTCGTGGAGCACGTCGGCTACCTGCTCTTCCTGAAGCTGGACCATGAGCGCTCACAGCGGCCGGGACGGTTCGCCCGCAAGTCCGTTGCCCCCGAAGGAGCCTGGCCGAAGCTCACGGACCTCGGCGGGGACGCCCTGCACAGCGGACTCACCGATCTCATGCGTGAGCTCGACGACCAGGCACCCAGCCGCTCCGACCGGCGGGTCGCCGGCATGGTCTTCCGCGACGCCCAGCCCTGGGACCTCGGCCGCATGGCCGAACTCGCCAAGCTGATCACGGAGCAGATAGACCACTACCAGTGGCGGCTCATACCCCAGACCGAACTGGGGCGTGCCTTCACCATCATGCTGCGCGCCTGCCGGGAGGACATCGACCGAAAGATCGACACCGGTCAGACGCTGACCCCGTTTCCCGTCCTGAACGCTGTCGTCAAGATCCTCGACGTAGGGCCCGACGACATCGTCATCGACCCGGCCTGCGGCACCGGCTCCACGCTCATCGCGGCCTACCAGGAGATGCAGTCCACCGACCCGGCCGCCATTGCCGGAGCGGACCTGGACGCCCAGATGTGCCGGCTCGCCACCCTGAACATCCTGTTCAACACGGGCCGCCCTTTCTCTGACCCCGCGCCGGTGAAGCTCGCGGACACCCTCACGCACAAGGTCCCCGTGGTGCGGGAAGACAGCACGCTCCCCACCGTGGCCATCTGCAACCCGCCCTTCAGAAGCGACGGCGTGGTGCCCAACGCCACCATGCGCGACGACTTCCTTGCCTACGGAGACTTCCCCACCAACTTCCTCCAGCACCTCATGGTCACTCTGGGGTCAGGGGCGCGGGCTGCGGTGTTCGTGCCCGACGGTGTGCTGTTCGGCGCAGGCGCGGCAGCCACCGCAAGGCGCGCGCTGCTGAAGAACTGCGACGTGCACACGCTCCTGCGGCTGCCCACCGGGATGTTCCACCGCAAGGGAGTGAAGTCGAACATCCTCTTCTTCACCAAGTCCACCCCTAAGCCGAACGGCCAGCCCGTCACGCAGAACCTGTGGGTCTACGACGCCCGCACGGGCAACCATCGCACGGACACCGGGAACCCGGTCACGGAGGCCGACTTCGACGACTTCGTCGCCGCGTGTATGCCTGGTGGGGACATCACCGAACGCACCGAGTCGGAGCGCTTCCGTCGCTACCCGGTGAACGAGCTGCTGGACCACCCGGCCGTGACCTTCGACCTGAAGGCCAACCTCGCGCCGGAGGTGGACGACTTCGGCTCCCCGAAGGAGATCGCCACCGGGATCGCCGATCTGCTGGACACCGCCGCAATGCACTTCCGTGAGGTTGCGGAGGCTTTGCCGTAGATAGAAGTGGGAGGCTACTGCGCCCAGCAGCCCTCCCCGTGTTCGCTCAGCCAGCCGCGGCGAAGGCCACGAACGTGGCCCAACCGTCTGCCCGCACGGAGAGGTGCGGCCGGTGCACGTCCTTGGAGTCACGGACATGGATTACGACGGTGTCGACCGCGACCTCCACGCACTCGCCCCCCTCGTTACCGCTGTAGCTGCTCTTGCGCCAGACGAGCTGTCGGAAGCTCTCAGCACTCATCGTCGGTCTGCATCCTCTCGATCAGAGCCAGAGACTCTCGCGGAGTGAGTGCCTGGGCCCCGATACTGCCGTAGCGTGCGGCCAGAATACGGACCTCGTCCATGTCCGTGGCCAGACGTGCGACAGCCTGTACTTCTGTGTACCCCACCTGAGGCTTTCCCTTTGGTGTCAGCAAGGTGAAAGAACCGCCCATACAGGCATGCTCGGATCGGTTTGTGGGCATCACCTGCAACTCGACTGTGCGGAACCGTCCGAGTTCGAGTAGCCGGGACAACTGCTCCTTGTGGACCTCTGGGCCGCCGATCGGTCGACGAAGTACTACCTCTTCGATCACGGCAGTCACCATGGGCGGGGGCCATTCGGTCAGGATGTGTTGGCGGTCCGTCCTTGAGGTCACTCGCTGTTCGATGGTCTCCTCTGTCAGTAAGGGCTTCCGCATCTCGTACAGCGCCCGGGTTCGCCGTTCGGTCTGGAACAGCCCGGGGACGTCATGGTTGTTGTAGAAGTTGACCTCAACCGCCTCCGCCTCCAGCCGCGCATAGTCCCGGAACCAAGCCGGGTGCCGGACTCGTGCACGTGCCTTGGCCCGCGCCACGTCCTCCTTCGTCGCCTTCAGGAGTCCGCCCGCATCGAGCAGGTCGTCCGCCGCGTCGAGGAACTCGGGCTGAGGCGTTCTGCGGCCCCGTTCCAGGGACGAGACCTGGTCCTCGCCGTACCCCAGCCGGTCGCCCAACTCCTTTTGGGTCAGGCCGGCGCGCTCCCGCAGGAGTTTGACCTGTCTGCCGACAGCCCGGTTCAGGTCGATGAGGCCGTCCGCGTCCTCCGAGGGCTCGGGGCGGCCTTCGGTGTCGTTCTGACGGGGTCCCGATGTCATCACGCTTCCCCCAACTCACCTGCCCCCGCCCGGTTGCTCCCGTCAGAACGGACACGCAACCGTCAGCAGCGGTACAGGTGCGTGCTGTACCGGTGGTTCTTCTGGTCGGCGTACGACCAGTCGGCCACGCTCTGTCACATGAAGTACGAAATCCGTGACCGATCCTGTCCGCCCCGCCGACTTCCCGCGCCCGCCCCCTTCCGTCAGCAGTTCAGCTCGACCAGATGCGGAGCACGGCTTGCTTGTCTCCTCGCGGCTCAACAGTTGGCGGACTGGGGGTGGGCCAGGGGCGGCGAATACCTGGAGGCCGCCGAGCTGGTGGTGGGTGAACTCGCCGCGAACGCGGTCACCCACGGCCGCGTGCCCGGCAGGGACTTCCTGCTCACGATGACGCTGGTCAGGCCCCAGGAGAGCGGCTCCGGCACCCTCCGGATCGAGGTGGCGGACAGCAGGGGAGAGCGGCTGCCCTTCCCGGCGCCGGAGCCCTGCCCGGACGGAGAGCACGGCCGTGGACTGGTCCTCGTGAGCGCGCTCGCGGCCCGGTGGGGCGTCGTACCCCGGTCGCCCTCGGGAAAGACCGTATGGGCCGAGCTGCCAAGTCCGCCGGGATGAGGCGGCGCGTGATCTCAACTGCCTGCCTCGCCCCTCTGCCCGACGATTACGACAGGTGCTCGTCCTCGGCCGCCTCCGCGGCTGCGATCCGCTGCCACAGCCGCTCCGCGATCTCGACCAGCGTTCCCTCACCCGGCACCCGCCACTGCTTGGGCCCCTGGACCGCGCTCCACTGCTCCTTCCAGTCGGCCTCGTTCCACATCTGGGAGACCAGCCCCGTCGGCGAGTAGCGCTTGCCGTCGGCTTCCCAGAGGAGCGGCGACTTGCGGTCGTTCACCCAACTCGCGCGGCGACGCCGGGGGTCGGCGTTGAGCCAGGCGCCGATGGCGAGTTCCTCGACGGCGCTGGGGGCGTACTCCAGACGCGTACCCTCCTCGATCGCGTCGTGGTCGACCAGCAGCCGCACGGTCTGGGGCCTGCGCTGTCGTGTCCGCCCGGCGGTCTTCAACAGCGCAGCCAGGTTCATGGGGGAGTCGGGCCCGGCGCCGCGGTCCAGTGTGCCCAGCACCGCCGAGGCCAGGCGCGCACAGCGCTCCTCGTTCGCGAAGGTGCTGGTGACGAAGCTCTTGGGGGTGAAGAGGTGGTCGACCATGCTGATGAGACAGGCCAGTACGGCGCTCACCTGGTTCGGGACATCCGCGAGTACGCCTGCCCACTCGCTGTCGGAATCGTCGAACCGTTCCCGCCCGATGCGCTGGAAGACCAGATGGGCCACCAGGAGCCCACCACTGTCCACGACAGCGGCCGGGCGTCCGGTGAGCTTCGCCCGCGTCGTCGTCAGCTCGTCACGTACCACCCGGAACACCTGGACCGCACGCCAGATCTGCTGAGCGCTCGGCTGCTGCCCGAAGAGACGCGTGTAGGCACCGCTCGGCCCCTCGCTCCACAGGGCGTTGGTCGATCCCTTGACCCGCACGGCGAGCGACGAGTCGCGGTGCATGCAGGCCAGGGCGGTGGCCGCCTCCGTGACCGAACAGCCCGACTCGGGTGCGGGGTCCAGCTCGCCGCGACGGAAGACGTACTCCTTGTCGAGGGAAATGCGGAAGTCCTTTTGGATCTCCCCCTGGACCGGGTCGATCGCGATGAAGTCCCGGCGCTCCATGTGGTTCTGCGTGTTGGTGGCCTTGGTGATGGAGCGGCCGAACCCTTCCGGTGTCCCGTCCAGAGAGATGACGCGCACCATCACGTACGCCTCCCCGCTGGCGTCCGCGTCCTTCTCGTACGCCCGGAACGCGGAGGTCACCGTCTGTGCGCCGTTGACGACGCTGGCGTTGGTCAGCGTGAGGACGGTCGGCTGTCCCACCGCCCGCTTGAAGGGGTACTCCTGGGCAATCTCGTCACACTGCACGGTGATGCCGTTGTGACGGTAGAGGAAGCCCTCCGGGTCCTCCAGCATCGAGTCGACCATGGTCTGGTTGACTCCGGTCAGCCCGAGCGAACGGCGGACGTTACGGTCGTACAGGCGTTCTCCGTGCCCCTCACCCTCGCCCTTGCCGCCGTACCAGCGGGCCAGCTGATCGGCGCTGACCTCGCCGATCACCGCCTTGAACGGTGTCTCGCGGGCGTACCACTCGCGGTTCATGGTCGCCTTGAGTGTGATCGGTTGCGGCTCGAGGTCTTCCCGGACGGCCCGGTGGAAGTCGGCCTGGCTCACCACCCGGTACGCGACGGTCCGGCCGAGTCCGCCGAATTCCCGGGCGGCCTCGTCCAGGATGTCGCGGGTCTCCTGGGAGAGGCGGCCGTCGCCCATGAGGGCAATGACCAGGTTGACCTTGCAGGTGGGAAGCTGGAGGACACCGTGCACGCGGTCCGACAGGAGTTGCAGTCGCTCGTTGAAGTGGTCGAGGTCGCGATTGTCGAGCTTCTTGAGCCCGTGGACCAGCTTGAGGGCGGCTTCCGTGTCGAAGCCGGCCGTCCCCTTGTCCTTCCACTTGGCCTGGACGAGGTAGATCTCCGAGCCCGAAGCGGAGAACGCCACACAGTCGATGCCGAAGTCGTCGCGGCCGTCGATGACTCCGGCTGCCGCCTCTTCCGATGTGCAGTCCGTGAGGATCCGGGCCGCCTTCGCCGAGACCGCCCGCGACAGCAGAGCAGTTTCACGCTCCTTGGGATCCTTCTTCACGAAGTCGTCCATGGAGATGGTCTCCCCGAACTCCTTCAGCAACGCCTTCCTGATGTGCTGAACCTCCAGCGGCATGTTCTGCCCGCCCTGCGTCATGCATCCCCCAACATCGAGGTCTCGACCAACCGGGCAGTTTAACCACATCAGATGATTGCTAACCGGCCAAATGGCCTATTCTGTAAGTGATTTGATGGTAGCGAAGGTATCTTGTGGGCTAAAATAAAACCGGTCGACCTGTTTGATTTCCTGCGGGCACCGGTTGCGCGATGCCCTGCCCGGGCTGAACGCGCACACGCTCTGCCGCAGTGCCCCCGGCGACGAGATGCCGTTCTGGGCGATGGCCTGGGGTCCACCGGTCGCGTCGGTGTATTCCCGCACCGCCAAGGTCCACGAGCCCCTGGGAGACCACCGGGCCGCCGCCGAGCAGTACGCGCTGGCCGCCACGGCCCGCCCGGCGGACACCTATGCGCGGATCGTTGCCCTGGACCTGGTGGCGGGCGCGGAGATGCACCTCAAGCGCGGCAGCATCGAGCAGGCGTGCGCCACCTGGCACCGGGCCATCGACCACATGGGCGGTGTCCGCTCCGTCCGTACCCGCAAGGCGGTCTCCCGTATGCGCGGCGACCTCGCACGCTTCCGGGCCCGTGGCCTGCGGTGCGTGGCCGAGCTCGACGAACGGGGGCGTGACTTCCTCGCTGGCGTCTGACCTCAGCGGCACCCGGAGAAACGGCGGACGACCGGCTCCAGGTAGCCCGCGTGCGGACCGGTCAGAACAGCCAGTTCGTCCGGTGAGCGCAGCAGGGCGATGTCGTCGAGTTCAGGTTCGCGGCCCTGGGCGCATTCGGCTGCCGCGGCAGCGGTGAAGTCCGCGCGCAGCGTTGCCTCGGGAAGGGCCGGAGCGAGGTAGGTCAGGCCGACACTGCCGTTCTCGCCGCGGGTGACGACCCACAGCTTCAGGTCCTCGGGTGCCGCACCGGTCCCCAACTCCTCGACCAGTTCCCGCGCGGCCTGGCCGGCCAGTGCCGGCTCGTCCAGCACCGCCCCGCCCTGGGGAGGCTCCACGGACCCCCCTGGCAGCTGCCAGCGGCCCGGGGTGGCCGTGGAGGGCGACATCCTCGCCACCAGCACACGGCCGTCATCGGTCGGCTGGACGACGTTCACGAACAACGAGGGCAGCGCAGTGGCGCCGGAAACGCGACGCAAGGCGTAGTGCCGGTAGGTCACACGCACCCACGACAGACGCAGGACGCGCGAGCCCGCCCATTCCAGTCCCCCACACGCCACCACAGGCCCGTCGAAGAGGGCGGGGTTGGCCCGGACCGCCATGTTCCACACCCGGTCCCGGGCCTCGGCGTCCTGGGGCGGCAGCGGCGGCTCCGCAGCTTCGGTCAAGAGGAGCCGTTCAACGTCGAAAAGGTCAACGCCCGCAGGGGGCAGTCTCTCGCTCACCGGCCCATCGTAGAACCCGCCCCACTCCTGCCCGCCACGAGTGCCTGCTCGTCCTTCAGCAGCGTCCAGAGCTCAACCGGCGTCGTTTGTGGCCGGTGACAGAGTTCTTACCGGCACCCCGAGTTCCACGGAGTCCGGGGCTCTTGTCCCAGAGAGATTGGTCCGGCCTGCCCACAGTCCGAGAGGGCCGCTTTCCGGCGGCCCGGCAGTGAGATCGGACAGGTGTCAGGGCCACAGCAGTTGCTTGGTCCGCCCGTCGGGTGAGGACAGGTAGGCGAGCCTGGTGTGGCGGCGCTGCTTGTCGCCCTGCCAGAACTCCACCGACTCCGGGCGCACTGAGTACAGCGTCCAATGGGGCGCCACGAGGTCCGGCTCGCTCTTGATCCGCGTGAGTGATGCCTCCACCTGCGCGTCCCTTTCGGCCAGATCCGCGAGCGGTTGCGATTGCCGACCGAGCAGGGCTTCCGCCCGTGCCCCCGCGCCGCGGGCGAGGAAGTCCGCAGCGCACAGTTCTGGGGTCTCTCGCACGACCGGTCCGCGCACCCGGACCTGGCGGGCGAGCGGTGCCCAGTAGAAGGTCAGCGCCGCATAAGGGCGGGCGGCGAGGTCCCGGCCCTTGAGGCTGCTCGCGTCCGAGGCGAATTGCCAGCCCTCAGGCTCACGTCCTTGAGGATGAGTACGCGGGCGGTCGGATCACCCTTGGCGTCCGCCGTGGCCAGCGTCATGGCATGCGGCTCCTGCACCCCGGCGCTCAACGCCTTGAGCAACCACTCGGTGAACAGTTCGAACGGCGTGTCCGGCGCAGTGGACGGGTCGAACCCGGGAAGCTCGCCGGCGAAGACCTCGATGTCCCGCAGCGTCTGACGCAGGTCGGCCGCGCCGGTCACGTTCCACTCCCTCGGTCGTGATCGCTCAAGTCGAACTGAACCTATCAACTCGCATGATCCTCAAGCTGATTGTGGTGGATCACGCCGTTGCATCCCCGAGGTGCCGGACAAGGTGGCCATTTTCGAACGGGGTTCCGGCGCAGGCGAGGGGCCTCGACGGGCCACGGTGACCGGGCGGCGCGCGCCGAGGAGAATCGCCGCATGCGTATTCTGATCGTCACCGCCGGCTCACGGGGAGATGTCGCGCCCTTCACAGGTCTGGGGCGGCGCCTGCTGGACGCGGGCCATCAGGTCGCCGTGGCCGCTCATCCGTCCTTCGGCGCACTCGTCGGCGGGTGCGGTCTCGACCACCGGCCTGTGCCGGGAGACCCGCAGGGGCTGCTCCGAGCCTGGTCCCGGGCGGCTTCGCGGGAGGAAGCCCGGGCGATGACCAGGGCGTACGCGGACGGCCTCGCCGACGGAGTGGCGGACGCCGTGGCCGCCGGAGCCGACCTGGTGCTCACCCCCTTCGGTCCCGCACCGTTCAGCCGGACGGCCGGCGAAGCGTTCGGCGTCCCCGTCATCGGCACCTACCTCACACCGGCGTTCGCCACCGCGGAGTTCCCGCTGCCCGGGGCGCGAGACATCGACGGCCCGGGCCCGGAGGGGAACCTCGCGGCCGGCCGGGCCGTGCTGGAACGCGCGAAAGGGGTCTTCGCGGGCGCCGTGACCAGGCTGCGCGACCGTCTCGGGCTGCCCGCCGACGCACCATCGGCACCGGAGGAGATCCGGCCGGTCCTCCACGGCTTCAGCCCGCTGGTCGTGCCGCGTCCCGGGGCCTGGCCGTCGGGGGTGGGCGTGGCGGGCTACTGGTGGCCCGCCAGGCCGGACCGCTGGCAGCCTCCGGCCGAACTGGTCGACTTCCTCCAGGCCGGTCCGCCCCCGGTGTTCATCGGGTTCGGCAGCATGGCACCGGGGCAGGGGGAACGGCTCAGCGAGCTGGTGGCCGCGGCGGTAAAGCGGGCAGGCGTACGCGCGGTGGTGCAGGCGGGGTGGGCCGAACTGGGCGGCTGCGGCGCCGACGTCCTGGCCGTCGGCGACCTTCCGCACGACTGGTTGTTCCCCCGCACCGCCGCCGTCGTCCATCACGCCGGGGCGGGTACCACCGCGGCCGGACTGCGGGCCGGAGTACCCGCCCTGCCCGTACCGGTCATGGCCGACCAGCCGTTCTGGGCGTCCCGGCTGCACCGGCTGGGAGTCGCTCCCCGACCCCTGCCGTTCCAGGATCTCACCGCCGAAGCCCTCGGCGCCGGGATCACTGCCTGTCTGTCCGATCCGGCCCACCGCCGCCGCGCGGCTGAACTCGCCCGCGGCATCGCCGCAGAGGACGGCGCCGCTGCGGTGCTCGCCCACATCGGCTCAGGATGCGCCGGGTGAATCCGGGGACGCTCCGTCGCCGTGGTCACCCGCGAAGGCTTCGAGATGGCGCTGGAGGGTGCGTGTCCGTCCCACTCCTGGCGCGCCGTCCACTGCGGCGATGGGGCGTGCACCGCCTTGATTCGTCTGGGTGGTCGGCAGGGGCGGGCCTCCGGGCCGGCTGCCCGGGGCCCGTGCTGCCGGCGCCCGTCGAGGGCCATGGGTTTCTCCCTCTCCGGTGTTGCGCGAAGCTGATCGGTTTTCGGCCAGTTCCTGACCGGATGTGGAGTGCTGTTCCTGCTTTCGGTGGTCCACTTCGGTAACCCGTTGCTTATGGGTGGGGTCGGTCTGTCACTCTGTCGGCATTGATCGAGATGTATTCGTACGAACTGCCCGGGGAGCTGCCCATGGGGGCCATTCCGACGCAACGGGAGACCTCCCCTGCCGCGTCCGAGACGTTCGCGCGGGCGTGTGCGCGGGCGGACGCGACCCTGCCCGGCGGTTCCCTCGCCCCGGGGTCCGCGCGCGCCCTGGTGCGGGCGGCGCTCGCCGAGTGGACGGAACGCGCCCTGCCCGGCGTCGAGCACCTCACCACCCGCGCCGTCGACGACGCCATGCTGATCGCCAGCGAGCTGGTCACCAACGCCGTCGTCCACGCCGGGACCGAGGTACGGCTCACCTGCGCGCTGGAGGAGGACACCGGCGCGCTCGTCGTCGAGGTCGCCGACCGGCACCCCTCCCGCGCCCCGCGCGACGGCGGGCCGGACGCGGTGCCCTCCGGGAGTCCCGAGGGCCATGAGTACGGGCGGGGGCTGCGGCTCGTCGCCGCTCTCTCCGAGGCCTGGGGGATCACGTACCGGCCCGGCGCCCACACGAAGACGGTCTGGGCCCGTGTCCCCGCCAGGGGCCTTGCACCGGACGACCTCGACGACCCCGACGACCCGGACGACGTGACGGGCGGTGCGGGGCGCCCGGCCGACTGGGGCGCCTGGGGCGACGACGTGGGCGCGTACGCGGGGGAGGCGGAGCCGGACGGGGCGTACGAGGTCCCGGGGCCCGGTGGGGGCCGGGAGGCGTGGCGTGCCGCGCGGCCGTACCGGCGGGACGGGGCCTGGCTGGGCCGCGGGGCGCTGTCGTTCCTGGCCGAGGCCTCCGATCTGCTCGCCGGGCAGCTCGACGAGGACCTCGTCGCCGCGCTCACCGGGCAGCTGATCGTTCCGCGGCTCGCGGACTGGTGCGCCGTGTGGCTGGAGGACGAGAGCAGCGGTCACGGCGGCTGGGGCGAGGGCGTGCCGGCCGGCGGGTCCCGCCTCGCCCGGGTCTGGCACGCCGACGAGAGCCGCGTCGAGGAACTGAGCCGGGTGCTCGGGCAGAATCCGCCACCGCCCTCCGACCCGTTGTCCCCCGGCCCGCTCGACTACCCCTGGCCCGAGAAGGCGTTCCGGATGCCGGAGGCCGACCTGGACCTGCCGGAGGCCGCTCTCGGCGGGTCGGAGGGCCTCGGCGGGCCGGAGGGCTTCCGCATGCCGGGAAGCCTCGGCATGCCCGGGGCCCCGGACGGCGGACCGGCGTACGACTGTGCCGTCTCCGTCTCCGCCCCCGTCGCCCTCCCGCCGCCGGTCTCCGTTCCCGCGCCCGGCGCGGCCCTCGCCTACCGGCTCGTCGTCGGCGGGCGGCCGCTCGGGACGCTGGTGATCGGGCGGGCCGGGATCGGGCGGTTTCCGGACGAGATCACCGGACTGGTGGAGGATCTCGGGCGGCGCGTGGCGCTCGCCATCGGCGCCGCCCGGCAGTACGCCCGCCAGGCCACCATCGCCGCGGTGCTCCAGCGCGGACTGCTGCCCGGCGCCGTCGCCGAGATCCCCGGTGTGCGCTCCGCGTTCGTCCACGAGCCCCTCGACAAGGGCGGGCCGAGCGGCGACTTCTACGACCTGTTCCAGGCGGGCGAGGGCCGCTGGTGCTTCGCCGTCGGTGACGTCCAGGGCAAAGGGCCCGAGGCGGCCGTCGTCATCGGTCTCGCCCGGCCCTGGCTGCGGCTGCTCGCCCGCGAGGGCTACCGCGTCGCCGACGTCCTCGACCGCCTCAACCGACTGCTCCTCGACGACGCCACCGAGGCCGCCGACGCCGCCGCCCGCGCCCTCGTCGCCGCCGGGGCCCGCCCCTCCGCCCCGGGCGACGGCCCCCAGACCCGTTTCCTGTCCCTGCTCTACGGCGAGCTCACCCTCCGCGACGAGGGCGACGGCGGCGCCCGCGTCACCCTCGGCTCCGCCGGGCACCCCCTGCCGCTGCTGCTCGCCCCCGACGGCACGGTCCGTACCGTCGCCCAGCCGCAGACCCTGCTCGGGGTCGTCGAGGACGTCACCTACACCAGTGAGACCTTCGAGCTGCGCCCCGGCGACACCCTGCTCTGCGTCACCGACGGCGTCACCGAGCGGCGCTCCGGCTCCCGCCAGTTCGACGACGGGGACGGGCTCGCCACGGCGCTGGCCGGCTGCGCGGGACTGGACGCCGGGCTGACGGCGGAAAGGATCAACCGGCTCGTCCACGAGTTCGGGGCACGGCCGCCGGCCGACGACCTCGCGCTGCTCGTGCTCCAGGCGGAGTGACGCCGGGGGCGCCGACGACGCGGGAGGGGACCGGAGCGCGTGCGGGACAATGGAGCACATGCCTTCCGCTCTCCCCGACGGCGAGCCCGTCCCCGCCGACGGCGCGCTGCCCGCGTCCGCACTCGCCGGTGCCACGGACCGCCCCCTCGGGTTCTACCTGCACGTGCCGTACTGCGCGACCCGCTGCGGCTACTGCGACTTCAACACCTACACCGCCACCGAGCTGCGCGGCAGCGGGGGCGTGCTGGCCTCCCGCGACCACTACGCCGAGACCCTGACCGACGAGGTCCGCCTGGCCCGCAAGGTGCTCGGCGACCACCCGCGCGAGGTCCGCACCGTGTTCGTCGGCGGCGGCACGCCCACCCTGCTGGCCGCCGACGACCTCGTACGGATGCTGGCCGCGATCCGCGACGAGTTCGGGCTCGCGGCGGACGCCGAGGTGACGACGGAGGCGAACCCGGAGTCGGTCGACCCGGCCTACCTGGAGACCCTCCGCGCGGGCGGCTTCAACCGGATCTCCTTCGGCATGCAGAGCGCCCGGCAGCACGTGCTGAAGGTCCTCGACCGCACGCACACCCCCGGCCGCCCGGAGGCCTGCGTCGCCGAGGCGCGCGCGGCGGGCTTCGAGCACGTCAACCTCGACCTGATCTACGGCACCCCCGGCGAGTCCGACGACGACTGGCGGGCCTCGCTCGACGCGGCGACCGGTGCCGGGCCGGACCACGTCTCGGCGTACGCGCTGATCGTCGAGGAGGGCACCGGGCTGGCCCGGCGCATCCGGCGCGGCGAGGTCCCGATGACCGACGACGACGTCCACGCCGACCGGTACCTGATCGCCGAGGAGGTCCTGTCGCAGGCCGGCTTCGACTGGTACGAGGTGTCCAACTGGGCCACCTCCGACGCCGGCCGCTGCCTGCACAACGAGCTGTACTGGCGGGGCGCCGACTGGTGGGGCGCCGGCCCGGGGGCGCACTCGCACGTGGGCGGGGTCCGCTGGTGGAACGTCAAGCACCCGGGCGCGTACGCGGCGGCGCTGGCGTCGGGCCGGTCGCCGGGCGCGGGCCGGGAGCTGCTGTCGGACGAGGACCGGCGGGTGGAGCGGATCCTGCTGGAGCTGAGGCTGCGGGAGGGCGTGCCGCTGTCACTGCTGAAGGAGGAGGGACTGGCGGCGTCGCGGCGGGCGCTGGCGGACGGGCTGCTGGAGCGGAAGCCGTACGAGGAGGGGCGTGCGGTGCTGAGGCTCCGAGGGCGGTTGCTGGCGGATGCCGTGGTCAGGGATCTGGTGGACTGATCACTCGGCGGAGTGAGTCGCCGCGGAACGCGGATCCGGCCCCTGACCTGGTTCGTAGGCTGCCGCTCGACATGCTGGGCATCGGCCTGGACACCAGTGAATCCGGCAGCTTCCAGGGCGTCAGGCCCCACCGTTTTCCGTGACGAAGTCGATCAGCTCCTCCACCCGGCCCAGCAGCGCCGGCTCCAGGTCCCTGTACGAGCGCACCGAACCGAGGATGTGCTGCCACGCCTCGCCGGTGTTCGCCACGCGCCAGCCCAGCGCCCGGCACACCCCCGTCTTCCAGTCCTGGCCGCGCGGGACGCGGGGCCACGCCCCGATGCCCAGGGACGACGGCTTCACCGCCTCCCAGATGTCGATGTAGGGGTGGCCCACCACCAGGGCGTGCTCGCTGGTGACGGCCTCGGCGATGCGCGACTCCTTCGAACCCGGCACCAGGTGGTCCACCAGGACCCCCAGCCGCGCGTCCGGGCCCGGACCGAACTCCTCGACGATCGCCTGGAGGTCGTCGACGCCCTCCAGGTACTCCACGACCACGCCCTCGACGCGCAGGTCGTCGCCCCACACCCGCTCGACCAGTTCGGCGTCGTGGCGCCCCTCGACGTAGATGCGCCCGGCGCGTGCCACGCGCGCGCGTGCGCCCGGGACGGCCACCGACCCGGACGCCGTACGGGCCGGACGCGACGGACCGGCGGCCGGCCGCACCAGCGTCACCACGCGTCCCTCCAGGAGGAACCCGCGCGGCTCCAGCGGAAACACCCGGTGCTTGGCGAAGCGGTCCTCCAGGGTCACCGTGCCCGCCTCGCAGCGGATCACCGCGCCGCAGAATCCGCTGCCGGGCTCCTCCACCACCAGACCGGGCTCGGCCGGCACCTCGGGGACGGGCCGGGACTTCTTCCACTCGGGGGTCAGGTCGGGAGAGTACGGGCGCATTCTGATGACGATAGGAGAAGCCGGCCCCCGTTCGGCCGAGGATTCAGCACGACACGCCGAAGCGGGCCGCGAGGGCGTCGCGCTGGGCCCGTACGAACGCCGCGTCCACCGCCGCGCCGTGGCCGGGAACGTACACCGCGTCCTCGCCGCCCAGGGCCAGAAGCCGGTCCAGGGCGCCCGGCCACTGCGACGGGACGGCGTCGGGGCCCGCCTGCGGTTCGCCGGACTCCTCCACCAGGTCGCCGCAGAACACCACCCGCGGTTCGCCGGTGACCAGCACCGCGAGATCGTGCGCCGTGTGGCCCGGGCCCACGTTCGCGAGCAGCGCCCGCCGTCCGCCGCCCAGGCCGAGCGTCCACTCGCCGGACACCGTGTGCCGGGGACGGACCAGCGCGTCCACCGCCTCCCGGGCCTCCCGCGCGTCCAGACCGTGGCGCTCCGCGTCCGTGAGCAGTTCCTCGCGCCCCCGCGCCAGCACCGTGTCCAGCCCCACCGCGCCGAACACCTCCGCGCCCGCGAACACCGCGGCCCCCAGCACGTGGTCGAAGTGGGGGTGGGTGAGCGCGAGATGCGTCACACGCCGCCCGGCGAGCGACTGCGCCCCGGCCCGCAACCGCGCGCCCTCGCGCAGGGACGAACCGGCGTCCACGAGCAGCACCGCGTCCGCGCCGACGACGAGGCCCACCGTGCAGTCCCACACCGGAAGCCGGCACCGCCCCACCCCCGGCGCCAGCCCTTCCCATCCCGACTCTTCCCACGCCACCGTCATACCGCGACGCTAACGGCCCACGGGTCTGCGCGGCGCGTTTGCGCGGGACCGGCCTTGCCCGGGGAGTACCCCCCGGCCGTACACTGGGCGGGGAGTCTGGCACTCGCGTGCGAAGAGTGCCAGGGCATCAGGGAAACGGACCGGGCGGACGGCTTTTGGAGGTGTGCGTGATGCTCAGTGAACGCAGGCTCCAGGTGCTGCGCGCCATCGTCCAGGACTACGTCGGCACCGAGGAGCCCGTCGGCTCCAAGGCCCTCACCGAGCGGCACAACCTGGGCGTCTCCCCGGCCACCGTGCGCAACGACATGGCGGCCCTGGAGGACGAGGGCTTCATCGCCCAGCCGCACACCAGCGCCGGGCGCATCCCCACCGACAAGGGCTACCGGCTCTTCGTGGACAAGCTCGCCGGCGTCAAACCGATGACCGCGCCCGAGCGGCGCGCCATCCAGAACTTCCTCGAGGGCGCCGTCGACCTGGACGACGTCGTGGCCCGCACGGTGCGGCTGCTCGCGCAGCTCACCCGGCAGGTCGCCGTCGTGCAGTACCCGTCGCTGACCCGCTCGACCGTGCGGCACGTGGAACTGCTCCCGCTGGCGCCCGCGCGCGCCATGCTGGTGCTGATCACGGACACCGGACGGGTCGAGCAGCGCATGGTCGACTGCCCGGCGCCGGTCGGCGAGGCGTCCCTGGCGGATCTGCGGGCCCGGCTCAACAGCCGTGTCGCGGGCCGCCGTTTCACCGATGTACCGTCCCTCGTCGAGGACCTCCCGGAGGCCTTCGACCCCGAGGAACGCGGTACGGTCTCGACCGTGCTCTCCACCCTCCTGGAGACGCTGGTCGAGGAGAACGAGGAGCGGTTGATGATCGGCGGCACCGCCAATCTGACCCGCTTCGGGCACGATTTCCCCTTGGTGATCCGGCCTGTCCTGGAGGCACTCGAGGAGCAGGTCGTGCTCCTCAAGCTGCTCGGAGAGGCGAAGGATCCGGGCGTGACCGTCCGTATCGGTCATGAGAACGCCCATGAGGGACTCAACTCCACGTCCGTCGTGTCGGTGGGCTACGGTTCGGGCGGCGAGGCGGTTGCCAAGCTCGGCGTGGTCGGACCGACCCGCATGGATTACCCGGGAACGATGGGAGCGGTACGCGCAGTGGCACGGTACGTCGGACAGATCCTGGCGGAGTCGTAAGTGGCCACCGACTATTACGCCGTACTCGGCGTGCGCCGGGACGCGTCGCAGGAAGAGATCAAGAAGGCCTTCCGGCGACTCGCCCGCGAGCTGCATCCGGACGTCAACCCGGATCCGAAGACCCAGGAGCGGTTCAAGGAGATCAACGCCGCCTACGAGGTCCTGTCGGATCCGCAGAAGAAGCAGGTCTACGACCTCGGCGGCGACCCGCTCCAGCAGGCCGGAGCAGGCGGCGGCGCGGGCGGCTTCGGGGCGGGCGGCTTCGGCAACTTCTCCGACATCATGGACGCGTTCTTCGGCACGGCGTCGCAGCGCGGTCCGCGCTCGCGCACCCGCCGCGGCCAGGACGCGATGATCCGCCTCGAGGTCGAGCTGGACGAGGCCGCGTTCGGCACGACCAAGGACATCCAGGTCGACACGGCGGTCGTCTGCACCACGTGCAGCGGTGAGGGCGCGGCGCCGGGCACCACGGCGCAGACCTGTGACATGTGCCGCGGCCGGGGCGAGGTCTCGCAGGTCACCCGGTCCTTCCTGGGCCAGGTCATGACCTCGCGCCCCTGCCCGCAGTGCCAGGGCTTCGGCACCGTCGTCCCGAACCCGTGCCCCGAGTGCGCGGGCGACGGCCGGATCCGCTCCCGCCGCACCCTGACGGTGAAGATCCCGGCCGGTGTGGACAACGGGACCCGGATCCAGCTGGCGGGCGAGGGCGAGGTCGGCCCCGGCGGCGGTCCCGCCGGCGACCTGTACGTCGAGATCCACGAGCTGCCGCACAACATGTTCCAGCGGCGCGGCGACGACCTGCACTGCACGGTCACCCTCCCGATGACGGCGGCCGCCCTCGGCACCAAGGTGCCGCTGGAGACGCTGGACGGCATGGAGGAGGTCGACATCCGGCCCGGCACGCAGTCCGGCCAGTCGATCCCGCTGCACGGCCGGGGCGTCACGCACCTGCGGGGCGGCGGCCGGGGCGACCTCATCGTGCACGTCGAGGTGCAGACCCCGGGCAAGCTCGACCCCGAACAGGAGCGCCTGCTGCGCGAACTCGCCAAGCTCCGCGGCGAGGAGCGCCCGCTGGGCCAGTTCCAGCCGGGCCAGCAGGGCCTGTTCTCCCGGCTGAAGGACGCCTTCAACGGGCGCTGACGGGCGCTTTCCCGCGGGGACCGGACGAGGTCCCCGCGGTGCCCCCGGAAGCGGGCCGCGCCAGGGGCGCGATCGGCTCCGGAGCCGTTTCGGACCCACTCCCGGTCGGGTGGTGACCCGTCCCCGGTCGAATTCGGAGATGTCCGAAGGACGTGGCAACATGCCGTCATGTCCTTGGCCCTCACCGACCTCCTCCGGCACCCCGTGGTGCAGGCCCCGATGGCGGGCGGAGTCGCCGTGCCGCAGCTCGCCGCGGCCGTGTCCGAGGCGGGCGGGCTCGGGTTCCTGGCCGCCGGGTACAAGACCGCGGACGGGATGTACCAGGAGATCAAACAGCTGCGCGGGCTGACCGGGTTCCCCTTCGGCGTCAACGTCTTCATGCCCCAGCCCGAGACCCCCGACCCCGCCGCCGTCGGCGTCTACGCCCATCAGCTGGCCGGTGAGGCCTCCTGGTACGCCACCGGGCTGGGCGACCCCGACGACGGCCGCGACGACGGCTACGACGCCAAACTCGCCGTCCTGCTCGACAACCCGGTGCCGGTGGTGTCGTTCCACTTCGGCGTGCCCGCCCGGGACGTCCTGGACGCCCTGCGCCGCGCCGGCACGTTCACGCTGGCCACCGCCACCACCCCCGACGAGGCGCGGGCCGTCCAGGACGCGGGCGCCGACGCGGTGATAGCGCAGGGTGCCGAGGCCGGCGGCCACCGGGGCACCCACCGGGACTGCCCGGAGACGGACTGCTCCGGCATCGGGCTGCTGCCCCTGGTCAGCCAGGTGCGGGAGGCCGTGGACATCCCGATCGTCGCGGCCGGCGGCATCATGCACGGCAGCCAGATCGCCGCCGTCCTGGCGGTCGGCGCCTCGGCGGCCCAGCTCGGCACGGCGTTCCTCGCCACGCACGAGTCCGGTGCGCACGTCCTGCACAAGCAGGCGCTGACCAACCCCCTGTACACCCGCACCGAACCGACCCGCGCCTTCTCCGGACGCCCGGCCCGCGCCCTGGTCAACCGCTTCCTGCGCGAGCACGGCCGCTACGCCCCCGCCGCCTATCCGGACGTCCACCATCTGACCGCCCCGCTGCGCAAGGCCGCCGCCACCGCCGGGGACCCGCAGGGCATGGCGCTGTGGGCGGGACAGGGTCACCGGATGGCCCGCGAGCTGCCCGCCGGGCAGCTGGTGGAGGTGCTGGCCGCCGAGCTCACCGCCACCCGGACCGCGCTGTCGGCGGGAGGTACCCGATGACCGCCCCGGTCTTCGTCGTGGACGACTTCGGCACGGACGGCTTCGGCCACCACGTGCTCGACGGCCCCGAGGGACGGCACGCCGTCTCCGTGAAGCGGCTGCGGGCCGGGGAGAAGGTCGTCCTCACCGACGGCGCCGGCCGCCGGGCCGAGGGCGAGGTGACCGCGACCGAGGGCAGGGACCGGCTGGTCGTGCGCCTCGGCGACGTCGTCGAGGAGCCCGTGGAGTCGCCCCGGCTCACCGTCGTCCAGGCCCTGCCCAAGGGGGACAGGGGCGAGCTGGCCGTGGAGACGATGACCGAGGTCGGCGTCGACGCGATCGTGCCGTGGTCGGCGGCGCGCTGTGTCACCCAGTGGCGGGGCGAGCGCGGGCTGAAGTCCCTCGGCAAATGGCGGGCGACGGCCCGCGAGGCGGGCAAGCAGTCCCGCCGGACACGCTTCCCGGAGGTCGCGGACGCGGCCACGACCCGACAGGTTGCGTCACTTCTCGCCGGAGCCGACTTCGCCGCCGTCCTCCACGAGAGCGGCACCGAACCCCTCGCGACCGCCGGACTCCCCTCCTCCGGCAGCATCGTGCTGGTCGTCGGCCCCGAAGGCGGGGTCTCGCCGGAGGAGCTGGAGCTCTTCGCGCAGGCCGGCGCCAAGCCCTACCGCCTGGGCCGCAGCGTCCTGCGCACCTCCACCGCCGGCACCGCGGCGACGGCCGTGCTCCTGACCCGTACGGGCCGCTGGTCCTGATCCGGGACCGCCGAGGTGCCGGGACGCCGGTGCACCGGGGCGCCGACCAGGCCCGGCAGCGGGGGCGGGGCGGGGGCGCCCGCGGTGGCCGTATGCGCTCTACCGTCACGTCCGTGACGGTGGCAGGCTGCCGTCCATGGCGTCCAAGGGGGCACTGACGAGGAGTTGGCCGAGGAGTTGGCCGAGGGCCCGGCGCGGGACACGGTGGCGGCGTCCGGTACTGGCCGTGGGGTTCGCCGTGGTCGCCGTGGGCGGGGCCGTGGCGTGCGAGCCGGGCTCGGTCGGCTCGACCGCGGTGGCGCTCACGACCGACGAGACGGTCACCCGGGAGCTCAACCGGCAGAAGACCGGCGTGCGGTGGCTCAGCTGCACCGCCTCCTACGGGGACGACGCGAGCGCGTCGTCGCGGTCCGCGAGCGCGGGCGAGAACACGGTGGCCACCGTGGACTGCGACGGGGAGACCGAGGACGGCAAGGAGATCACCGTCACCGGGAAGATCACCCACGCCGTCAACGGCGCCTGCGTGCGCGGGGACATCACCGCGAAGGTGGACGGCAAGCAGGTGTTCCGGGTCGACGGCCTGGGTGACTGCGACGCCACCAGTCCGCCTCCGGTGGGCGAGCCCACGGGCCGCGGCCCGCAGCCCACCGTCACGGTGACGGTCACGACGACCGTGTGGTGCGACCAGTACCCGTCCTGCCGCCCTGTCGAGGGCAAGTGATCCAAACCCCTGTCCACGCCGACCGCGCCTGCGTAGGGTGACCGGGTGACACACTCTGCTTCGGTCGCCTCCGCCGCGTATCTCCGGTTCCCGCACCCGCACGGCGAGTTGGTCGCCTTCACCGCCGAGGACGACGTGTGGCTCGCCCCGCTCGACGGCGGCCGCGCCTGGCGGGCCAGCGCGGACAACGTGCCGGTGACGATGCCCCGCATCTCGCCCGACGGCACCACCGTCGCCTGGACCTCCACCCGTGACGGCGCCCCCGAGGTGCACATCGCCCCCGTCGAGGGCGGACCCGGCCGCCGCCTGACGTACTGGGGCAGCTCCAGGACCCAGGTGCGCGGCTGGACCCCGGACGGGAAGGTCCTGGCGCTCAGCACCCACGGCCAGGCCAGCCTGCGCCGCACCTGGGCCCGTGTGGTCCCCCTCGACGGAGGCCCCGCCACCACGCTGCCGCACGGCCCCGTCGGCGACGTCGCCCACGGGCCGCGCACCGTCCTGCTCTCCGCGACGATGGGCCGCGAGGCCGCCGCCTGGAAGCGCTACCGGGGCGGCACGGCGGGCAAGTTGTGGATCGAGCAGGAGTCCGGGGACGGAGACGGCGCGGGGAACACGGCCGACGGCCGTGTCGAGTTCGTACGCCTGCACGCCGACCTCGACGGGAACATCGAGTACCCGATCTGGGTGGGAACCAGGATCGCCTTCCTCAGCGACCACGAGGGCACCGGCGCGCTGTACTCCTCCCTCGCCGACGGGTCCGACCTGCGCCGGCACACCCCGCTCGGCGGGTTCTACGCCCGGCACGCCGCCACCGACGGCACCCGCGTCGTCTACTCCAGCGCCGGCCGGCTGTGGACCCTCGACGACCTGGACGGGGCCGAGCCCCGTCCGCTCGACATCCGGCTCGGCGGCCAGCGCGTCGACCTGACGCCGTTCCCGGTGAACGCCGCCCGCTGGTTCGGCTCCGCCTCCCCCGACCACACCGCGCGCGGCAGCGCCGTCTGCGTGCGCGGCACCGTCCACTGGGTCACCCACCGGTCGGGACCCGCCCGCGCCCTCGCCGCCACCCCCGGCGTCCGCGCCCGGCGCCCGCACACCTTCCGCGCCGACGGCGAGGAGTGGGTGGTGTGGGTGACCGACGCCGAAGGCGACGACGCCCTGGAGTTCGCCCCGGCCACCGGCCTCGCCCCCGGCGCGACCCCGCGCCGGATCGCCGCCGGACAACTCGGCCGGGTCCTGGGACTCGCGATGTCGCCGGACGGCAGCCGCGCCGCGGTCGCCTCGCACGACGGCCGCGTCCTGCTCGTCGAGCGGGAGACCGGCGAGGTCCGCGAGGTCGACCGCAGCGCCGACGGCGACGTCTGCGGGCTGGCCTTCTCACCCGACTCCGCCTGGCTCGCCTGGTCCCACCCCGGCCCCCGCCCGCTGAGCCAGCTGAGGATCGCCAGCACCACCGACCTCCAGGTCACCGAGGCGACCCCGCTGCGCTTCCAGGACTACGCGCCCGCCTTCACCCTCGACGGCAAGCACCTCGCGTTCCTGTCCACCCGCTCCTTCGACCCGGTCTACGACGAGCACGTCTTCGACCTCGCCTTCGTCGAGGGCGCCCGGCCGCACCTGATCACCCTCGCCGCGACGACCCCGTCACCGTTCGGCCCGCAGCGGCACGGCCGCCCCTTCGAGACGCCGGACCGGGACGAGACCCCCGACAGCGAGGGCACCCCGACCACCCGGATCGACCTGGAGGGGCTCGCCGACCGGATCGTGCCGTTCCCGGTCGTGGCCGCCCGCTACTCCCACCTGCGTGCCGCCAAGGACGGGGTGCTGTGGCTGCGGCACCCGGTGCGCGGCGTGCTCGGCGCCTCCCGGGCCACCCCCGACGACCCCGACCCGAAGACCGAGCTGGAGCGCTACGACCTCGCCCAGTCACGCATCGAGCACCTGGCCTCGGACGCCGACCACTTCGAGGTCAGCGGCGACGGCAAGCGGGTGCTGCTGTGGACCGACGGCCGGCTCAAGGTCGTCCCCAGCGACCGGCGCGCGTCGGGCGACGACGACAGCGACAGCAACATCACCGTCGACCTCGACCGGGTCCGCCAGTTCATCGACCCGGCCGCCGAGTGGCGGCAGATGTTCGACGAGGCCGGCCGCATCATGCGGGACAACTACTGGCGGCCGGACATGAACGGCCTCGACTGGGACGCCGTCCTCGACCGCTACCGGCCCGTCCTCGACCGGCTCGCCACCCACGACGACCTGGTCGACCTCCTGTGGGAGGTGCAGGGCGAACTCGGCACCTCGCACGCCTACGTCACCGGGCGCGGCGGCTTCGGCGGCGGCGCCCGGCAGGGCCTGCTCGGCGCGGACGTCTCCCGCCACGAGGACGGCAGCTGGCGCGTCGACCGCATCCTGCCCGCGGAGACGTCCGACCCCCAGGGCCGTTCCCCGCTGGCCGCGCCCGGCGTCGCGATCCGCGCCGGTGACGCGATCGTCGCCGTGGCCGGGCAGCCCGTCGACCCGGTGGGCGGACCGGCCCCTCTGCTGGTCGGCACCGCGGGCAAGCCCGTCGAGCTGACCGTCTCCCCGGCAGGCGGCGGCGAGGCGCGGCACGCGGTCGTCGTCCCCGTCGCCGACGAGGAGCCGCTGCGCTACCACGCGTGGGTCGCCGACCGGCGGGCGTACGTCCACGAGCTGTCCGGCGGCCGGCTCGGCTACCTCCACGTCCCCGACATGCAGGCTCCCGGCTGGGCCCAGATCCACCGGGACCTGCGGGTCGAGGTGGTCCGCGAGGGCCTGATCGTGGACGTCCGGGAGAACCGCGGCGGCCACACCTCCCAGCTCGTCGTGGAGAAGCTGGCCCGGCGGATCGTCGGCTGGGACCTGCCGCGCGGCATGCGCCCGGAGAGCTACCCGCAGGACGCGCCACGCGGTCCGGTCGTCGCCGTCGCCAACGAGTTCTCCGGCTCCGACGGCGACATCGTCAACGCGGCGATCAAGGCGCTCGGCATCGGCCCGGTCGTCGGCACCCGCACCTGGGGCGGCGTCGTCGGCATCGACAGCCGCTACCGGCTGGTCGACAACACCCTCGTCACCCAGCCCAAGTACGCCTTCTGGCTGGAGGGTTACGGCTGGGGCGTGGAGAACCACGGCGTGGACCCGGACGTGGAGGTCGTCCAGCGTCCGCAGGACCACGCGGCGGGCCGGGACGTCCAGCTGGACGAGGCGGTACGGCTGGCGCTGGCCGCGCTCGAGGAGACCCCGGCGAAGACGCCGCCGACGCTGGAGTAGACGGCCCGGCGCCGCGGCACGTCCGGGCGTCCGCCCGCGTTTCGGCGTCGCCCGTGCCCCCGTGCCCCCGTGCCCCCGGGGTTTTGTGTCGCCGCGTCTCCGCGCCGCCTTGCGTCCGCTTGCGTCCCGGGGGTCCGCTTGTGTCCCGGGGGTCCGCCTGGGTTTCGGTGTCGCTGTGTCTCCGTGTCCTCGGGGTTTTGTGTCTCCGCGCCGCCTCGCGTCCGCCCCCGCCCCGGGGGCTGCCCCCGTCCCGGCGTCGCCCGTGTCCCCGCGTGCGGCGCATCCGCCTGCCCGGCGTCCGGGCCCGTCCCCGGAAGCCTGCCCGCCGCGGCGGGGGGCGACTACGATGCCTCCGTACGCGATCACCACGCACCGAGGAGGGCCTGCCATGGCAGGGGAACCGCAGGACGACTGTCTGTTCTGCAAGATCGCCGCAGGGCAGACCCCGGCGACGATCGTCCGGGAGACGGACACCACCGTCGCGTTCCGCGACATCAACCCGCAGGCGCCCACGCACATCCTGGTGATCCCGAAGGTGCACCACAAGGACGCGGCGGCCCTCGCCGCGGCCGCCCCCGGGGTCGCGGCGGACGTCCTGCGCGAGACGCAGGCCGTCGCGGACCAGGAGCAGCTGGAGAGCTACCGCACCGTCTTCAACACCGGCAGCGCCGCCGGCCAGACCGTCTGGCACGCGCACGCCCACGTCCTGGGCGGCCGCGGTCTCCACTGGCCCCCCGGATAGGCGGCGGCTTCCTTGTCCGTACGCGAACTGGTGGTGCTCGGCACCGCCAGCCAGGTGCCCACCCGCCACCGCAACCACAACGGCTATCTGCTGCGCTGGGACGGCGAGGGCATCCTGTTCGACCCCGGCGAGGGCACCCAGCGCCAGATGCTGCGCGCCGGGGTCGCCGCGCACGACCTGAACCGGATCTGCGTCACCCACTTCCACGGCGACCACTCGCTCGGCCTCGCCGGAGTGATCCAGCGCATCAACCTCGACCGGGTCCCGCACCCCGTCACCGCCCACTACCCGGGCTCCGGGCAGCGTTTCTTCGACCGGCTGCGGTACGCCACCGCCTACCGCGAGACCGTCGGCATCACCGAGGAACCCGTCGCCGCCGACGGCCCGCTCACCCGCACCGCCGGATACACCCTGGAGGCGCGGAAGCTGTCGCACCCCGTCGAGTCGTACGGCTACCGGCTGGTCGAACCCGACGGCCGCCGGATGCTGCCCGACCGGCTCGCCGCGCACGGCATCAAGGGCCCGGACGTCGGCCGCATCCAGCGCGAGGGCACGCTCGACGGGATCGCGTTGGAGGACGTCAGCGAGGTGCGGCGCGGCCAGCGGTTCGCCTTCGTCATGGACACCCGGCTCTGTGAGGGGGTGCACGCGCTCGCCGAGGGCTGCGACCTGCTCGTCATCGAGTCCACGTTCCTCGACGAGGACGAGGAACTCGCCGTCGAGCACGGTCACCTGACGGCCGGCCAGGCGGCCCGGGCGGCACGGGACGCAGGCGTGCGGCATCTGGTGCTCACCCACTTCAGCCAGCGCTACAGCGACCCGGAGGAGTTCGAGCGGCAGGCGCGGGCCGCCGGGTACGAGGGCGAGCTGACCGTGGCCCGCGATCTGCTGCGGGTGCCGCTCCCCAAGCGCCGCTGAGGCCGCCCGTACGATGCTTCGATGCCCGTACCCAAAGCCGAACTGCACCTTCACATCGAAGGCACCCTCGAACCCGGGCTCGCCTTCGCCCTGGCCGCCCGCAACGGCGTCGACCTGCCCTGGACCGACACCGACGCCCTGCGCGAGGCGTACCGCTTCCAGGACCTCCAGTCGTTCCTGAACCTGTACTACGCACTCATGACCGTGCTGCGCACCGAGCGGGACTTCGAGGACCTCGCCGACGCCTACCTGGCCCGCGCCGCCGCGCAGGGCGTGCGGCACGCGGAGATCTTCTTCGACCCGCAGGCCCACACGGCGCGTGGCGTCGGCATGGACACCGTGGTCGAGGGGTTGTGGCGGGCACTCGGGCGCAGCCAGGAGAGGCACGGCGTCTCGACCCGGCTGATCATGTGCTTCCTGCGGGACGAGTCCGCCGAGTCGGCCCTGGCGACGCTGGACGCGGCCAGGCCCCACCTGGACCGGATCACCGGTGTCGGCCTGGACTCGGCCGAGGTCGGCCACCCGCCCGTGAAGTTCCGTGCGGTGTACGAGGCGGCCGCCGCGCTCGGGCTGCGGCGCGTGGCGCACGCCGGTGAGGAGGGGCCGCCGGAGTACATCACCGAGGCGCTGGACGTCCTCGGCGTCGAACGGGTCGACCACGGGCTGCGCTGCGTGGAGGACCCGGCGCTGGTGGCACGGCTGGTGCGGGACCGGATCCCGCTGACTCTGTGCCCGCTGTCGAACGTCCGGCTGCGCGCCGTGGACACCCTCGCCGACCATCCGCTGCCCGCGATGCTCGACGCCGGCCTGCTGTGCACGGTGAACTCCGACGACCCGGCCTACTTCGGCGGCTACGCGGGCGACACCTTCGACGCGGTGCGCGACACGCTCGGCCTCGGCCCGGAGCGGCTGCGCGAGCTGGCCCGCAACTCCTTCCTCGCCGCCTTCCTGGACGACGAGGAGGACCGGCGGAGCAGGTACCTCGCCGAGGTGGAGGCGCACGTCTTCCCGTAGGCCCCACGCGGTCCCGCCGTAGAGCCGTCAGCCGTCAGCCGTCAGGCATCAGGCGTCCGGCGTGCGGACCGGGGGTGGCGCAAGCATCCCTGTGCACACGGGGCGCAGCCCCGTCGACCGCCGCGACGGCCGTCCACGGTCTCCGTGGGGTGCCGCCGAACGGGCCGGCACCCCACGGAGCCGGCCCACCTCCACGCCGACGGGCCCGAGGCCACCGTCGAGACGGCCGGGGACGTCGCCGCGCGGGCCGCCGGCCGACGGTCCGGGACCGGTTGCCCCCTGCCCCATTGACGCTCCCTGTTCGCCTGTCTAACCTCTGTTCCCCTATGTGGATGGCCTCCCGCGGTCCGGCTGCGCGGACGCCGTCCGTGGCCCCGTACGCGCCCCGCTCGCCGCCCTCTCGCCCTCCCGGGCCCGCCCGCCGCCGGCCCGGACCTCGTAGGAGCCGCCCCGTGACCGCGCAGACCGTGCCCGCCGCGCCGACCGCCCGCGACCTGACCGTCACCGAGGTGCGGCTCACACCGATCCTGGTCGCCGACCCGCCGCTGCTGAACACGCAGGGCGTCCACCAGCCGTACACGCCCCGGCTGATCGTCGAGATCGTCACGGCGGACGGGACCACCGGGGTGGGGGAGACCTACGGCGACACCACGTACCTGGAACCGGCCCGCCCCTTCGCCGAACAGCTCGAGGGCCGCAAGGTCACGGACGTGAACGCGCTGTTCGCGCTCCTGGACGAGGTCGCCGTCGCGGCCGCCCGGGTCGACACCGCCGTCGACGTCGGCGGACTGCGCGGCGTGCAGACCGCCGACAAGCTGCGGCTGTCCATCGCCTCCGCCTTCGAGGTCGCCTGCCTCGACGCCCTCGGCAAGACCCTCGGTCTGCCCGTGCACGCCCTGCTCGGCGGCAAGCTCCGCGACACCGTGGAGTACAGCGCGTACCTCTTCTGCAAATGGGCCGGCCACCCCGAAGGCGTCCCGGCGGAGAAGGACGACTGGGGCGCCGCCCTGGACCCGGCCGGCGTCGTCGCGCAGGCCCGCGCCCTCAAGGAGCGGTACGGCTTCGGCTCCTTCAAACTCAAGGGCGGCGTCTTCCCGCCCGAGGAGGAGGTCGCCGCCGTCCGTGCCCTGGCCGAGGCCTTCCCCGGCCACCCGCTGCGGCTCGACCCCAACGGCGCCTGGTCCGTCGAGACCTCGGTCGAGGTGGCCGAGGAGATCGGCGGACTCCTGGAGTACCTGGAGGACCCGACGCTCGGCACCCCCGCCATGGCCGAGGTCGCCGCCCGCACCGGTGTGCCGCTCGCGACCAACATGTGCGTGACGACCTTCTCCGAGATCAGGGAGGCGTTCACCACGAACGCCGTCCAGGTCGTCCTCTCCGACCACCACTACTGGGGCGGGCTGCGCAACACGCTCCACCTCGCCGCCGTCTGCCGCGCCTTCGGCGTGGACGTCTCCATGCACTCCAACACCCACCTCGGGATCAGTCTCGCCGCGATGACCCACGTCGCGTCCACCGTCCCCGGCCTGCACCACGCCTGCGACTCCCACTACCCGTGGCAGTCCGAGGACGTCCTCACCGAGCGCCTCACCTTCGAGGACGGCGCCGTGCGCGTGTCCGACGCACCCGGCCTCGGCGTCACCCTCGACCACGACCGGCTCGCCGCGCTGCACCGGCGGTGGCTGGAGGACGACGGCACACTCCGCGACCGCGACGACGCGGCGGCCATGCGGATCGCCGATCCCGACTGGGTCACCCCGACGGTGCCCCGCTGGTGAGAGGCCTCCCGTCACGCCGGAGCCCCGGGCGGGGGCGGTTCCGGCGTGACGGGCGGCACGTTGTCGGCGACGTGGTGCACACTGGCCAGAACCGCACCAGGTCAGGGAGCGCAACGTGAGGGCGTCCACCACGCCGGCCGCGTCGGCCGGAGAGGGAAACACCGAGGGCGCCGGCACGGGCGCCCCGGACAGCGCGCCCCGGACCGCCGCCGTCCGCTCGGGGTCGTCCTGCATGCCCCATGTCGACCCGCTCGCCGCGCTGCGCGCGCCCGGCGACCCGCCCTGGGACGTCTACCTCACCGGCACCGTCTTCCTCGACATCGTCTTCACCGGGCTCGACTCCGCTCCGGTGTGCGGGACCGAGTCCTGGGCGCGCGGGATGGGGTCGAGCCCCGGCGGCGTCGCCAACATGGCCACCGCCCTGGCCCGCCTCGGCCTGCGCACCTCCCTCGCGGCCGCCTTCGGCGACGACCACTACGGGGACTACTGCTGGGACGCCCTGGAGAAGGGCGAGGCCATCGACCTCTCCCCTTCGCGCACCGTGCCCGGCTGGCACTCCCCGGTCACGGTCTCCATGGCGTACGAGGGGGAGCGCACGATGGTCTCCCACGGTCACGAGCCGCCCCCGGAGCAGCCCTCCCGTCCGTCCGGCCCCGCCGCCCGCAAGCGGCTCCCGCCCGGCGCGGACCTGCCGCCCTGCCCGCCCCGCGCGCGGGCCGCCGTCGCCTCCCTCACCCCGGGCCGCAGCGACTCCTGGATCGCCCGCGCCGCGGCGCGGGGCACCCGGGTCTTCGGGGACGTCGGCTGGGACGACACCGGTGCCTGGGACCTGGCCGCGCTGCCCGACCTGCGGCACTGCGAGGCCTTCCTGCCGAACGCGCAGGAGGCCATGCGCTACACCGGCACCGACTGCCCCCGCGCCGCCGCGCACGCCCTCACCGACCAGGTGCCGGTCGCCGTCGTCACCCTCGGCGCGGACGGGGCGTACGCGGTGGACCGGCGGACCGGGGAGAGCGCCGAGGTGCCGGCCATCGCCGTCGAGGCCCTCGACCCGACCGGCGCCGGGGACGTCTTCGTCGCGGGCTTCGTCACCGGCAGCCTGGCCGGCTGGCCGCTCGCCGACCGTCTCGCCTTCGCCGGCCTGACCGCGGCCCTCTCCGTCCAGGAGTTCGGCGGCTCCCTGTCGGCGCCCGGCTGGTCGGAGATCGCCGCCTGGTGGCGCGAGGTCCAGTCCGTACGGGCCCAGGACCCGGCCGCGCTCAGGCGCTACGCGTTCCTGGCGGATCTGGTTCCCGACGACCTGATCCGCCCCTGGCCCCTGCGCCGGGCGGTCCCGACCATCGGCTTCGGCCGGTCGTCCTGACCCACCCGCCGCCCCTCCCCGGCCCGCCGGTGCGGGTCGGGGACGTCACCCCGTCCCCGACCGCCGCCACCCCGCTGTGAAAAGGCCTACAGGGTTGTCATCCCCGCGTCGTACCCTGGGAGTCGCGAGGCCGCCCTCAGCTGCGCGGCCCTGACGAGGAGGAACCGCAGGCCTTCAGAGCCGGCCCATGACTCAGACACCCACAGATCACACCCCCGCGCAGGAGCAGGCGAGAGTACAGCTCACCGTCCCGGCCAAGCACCCCATGGTGACCGTGCTGGGATCCGGCGACTCCCTCCTCCGCGTGATCGAGAAGGCCTTCCCGGGGGCCGACATCCACGTCCGGGGCAATGAGATCAGCGCGGTCGGCGACGCCACGGAGGTCGCCCTCGTCTCGCGCCTGTTCGACGAGATGATGCTGGTGCTCCGCACCGGACAGCCGATGACGGAGGACGCGGTGGAACGCTCGATCGCGATGCTGAGGACCGCCGAGGACGGGGAGGGCGACGGCCGGGAGACCCCGGCCCAGGTGCTCACGCAGAACATCCTGTCCTCGCGCGGCCGCACGATCCGTCCCAAGACGCTCAACCAGAAGCGCTACGTGGACGCGATCGACCAGCACACCATCGTCTTCGGCATAGGCCCCGCCGGTACGGGCAAGACCTATCTCGCCATGGCCAAGGCGGTGCAGGCCCTGCAGTCCAAGCAGGTCAACCGCATCATCCTGACCCGCCCCGCGGTCGAGGCCGGAGAGCGCCTGGGCTTCCTGCCCGGCACCCTCTACGAGAAGATCGACCCGTACCTGCGTCCGCTCTACGACGCCCTGCACGACATGCTCGACCCCGACTCCATCCCCCGTCTGATGGCGGCCGGGACCATCGAGGTCGCGCCGCTGGCGTACATGCGGGGCCGGACGCTCAACGACGCCTTCATCATCCTGGACGAGGCGCAGAACACCAGCGCCGAGCAGATGAAGATGTTCCTCACCCGGCTCGGGTTCGACTCGAAGATCGTCATCACGGGTGACGTCACCCAGGTCGACCTGCCGAGCGGCACCAAGTCCGGGCTGCGGCAGGTGCAGGACATCCTGGAGGGCGTCGAGGACGTCCACTTCTCCCGGCTGTCGTCGCACGACGTCGTCCGGCACCGGCTGGTGGGCCGTATCGTCGACGCGTACGAGCAGTACGACAGCGAGCACGGCACCGAGAACGGCACGCGGGAGAGCGGCCGGGGCAGGTCCGGGCACAAGGGGAAGTAGACCGAGCAGCAGATGTCGATCGACGTCAACAACGAGTCCGGAACCGAGGTCGACGAGCAGGCGGTCCTCGACATCGCCCGCTACGCGCTCGCGCGGATGCGCATCCACCCGCTCTCCGAACTCTCGGTGATCGTGGTGGACACCGCCGCGATGGAAGAGCTCCACATCCAGTGGATGGACCTGCCGGGACCGACGGACGTCATGTCGTTCCCGATGGACGAGCTGCGGCCGCCCGCGAAGGACGAGGCCGAGCCGCCGCAGGGGCTGCTCGGCGACATCGTGCTGTGCCCCGAGGTCGCCGCCAGGCAGGGCGCCGAGGCGCCGACGCAGCACACCATGGACGAGGAGCTCCAGCTGCTCACCGTCCACGGTGTGCTGCACCTGCTGGGCTACGACCACGAGGAGCCCGACGAGAAGTCCGAGATGTTCGGCCTGCAGGCCGCCATCGTCGACGGCTGGCGCGCGGAGAAGGGCATCACCGGCCCGTCCCCCGCCCCGACCGTGTCATGAGCCCGCACCTCGTGCTGGGCGCGATCGCCCTGATCGTCGTCGCCTGGCTGTTCGCCTGCGCGGAGGCGGGCATCGCCCGGGTCTCCACCTTCCGCGCCGAGGAGGCCGCGCGCTCCGGCCGCCGGGGCAGCGCCCGGCTCGCGAAGCTCGCCGCCGACCCGACCCGCTACCTCAACGTGGCCCTGCTGGTCCGCGTCGGCTGCGAGATGGCCGCCGCCGCGCTGGTCACCTACGCCTGCCTGCGGGAGTTCGACGGCACCGCCGAGGCCCTGCTGATCGCCATCGCGGTCATGGTCCTCGTCTCCTACGTCGCCGTCGGCGTCTCCCCGCGCACCATCGGCCGCCAGCACCCCCTGAACACGGCCACGGCGGCGGCGTACGTCCTGCTGCCGCTGGCCAGGATCATGGGCCCGGTCCCGAACCTGCTGATCCTCATCGGCAACGCGTTCACCCCCGGCAAGGGCTTCAGGCGCGGCCCCTTCGCCTCCGAGGCGGAGCTGCGCGCGCTGGTCGACCTCGCCGAGCAGGAGTCGCTGATCGAGGACGAGGAGCGCCGCATGGTGCACTCCGTCTTCGAGCTGGGCGACACCCTGGTCCGCGAGGTCATGGTCCCGCGCACCGACCTGGTGATGATCGAGCGCTACAAGACCATCCGGCAGGCCCTCACCCTCGCCCTGCGCTCCGGTTTCTCCCGGGTGCCGGTGACCGGCGAGAGCGAGGACGACATCGTCGGCGTCGTGTACCTCAAGGACCTGGCCCGCAAGACGCACATCAGCCGGGACGCGGAGAGCGAGCTGGTGTCCACGGCGATGCGGCCCGCGTACTTCGTGCCCGACACCAAGAACGCCGGTGACCTGCTGCGCGAGATGCAGAAGGAACGCAACCACGTCGCCGTCGTCATCGACGAGTACGGCGGCACCGCCGGCATCGTCACCATCGAGGACATCCTCGAGGAGATCGTCGGCGAGATCACCGACGAGTACGACCGTGAGATCGCGCCGGTCGAGGAACTGGGCGAGGAGCGCCACCGGGTCACCGCCCGCCTCGACATCACCGACCTCGGCGAGCTGTACGGACTGGAGGAGTACGACGACGAGGACGTGGAGACCGTCGGCGGACTGCTCGCCAAGATGCTCGGCCGGGTACCGATCGCGGGCGCGTCCGCCGTGGTCGAACTCCCCGACGAGCGCCGGCTGCGGCTGACGGCGGAGGCTGCGGCCGGCCGCCGGAACAAGATCGTCACCGTGCTGGTGGAGCCGGTCGCCCCCGGAGACCCGGGGGAGCAGGCCGACCCGTCCCGGGACGAGGCGCAGGAGGCGCAGGAGCGGGGCGAGAGGGACGAGCGGGCAGGGGGGCCGTCGGTATGACTCCGGTACGGCTGCGCGCCCTCTGCCTCTCCTTCGGCGCGGCCGTGGAGGACTTCCCGTTCAACCCGGAGACCTCGGTCTTCAAGGTCGGGGGCAAGCTCTTCGCCCTGACGAACCTGGACGCGCGGCCCCTGACGGCCAACCTCAAGTGCGACCCGGACGACGCGGTCCGGCTCCGCGCCGAGTACCCCGGGCTGATCGTCCCCGGCCGGCACATGAACAAGAGGCACTGGAACACGGTGACCGTCGACGGCGGCCTCCCGGACCGGCTGGTCCGGGAACTGGTCGAGGACTCCTACGACCTGGTCGTCGCCGGCCTCCCCCGCGCCGAACGCCTCCGCCTCGACCGCGCGTGAGGAGCTGAGGCGCGGCCCCGCGCCAGGGGAGCCCCGGCGGTCCCGTGACACGGCGTCGCAGGCGGCCCTGGGGCACGTCCCCGGGGCCGCGCTCCGTATGCTCGGGCCATGACCGACAGCAGCGCGCTCGACCCCGAGGACCTCAAGATCGTCACCCTGGCCCGTTCCGCGCGGGCCCGCAACGGTGTGCCCGAGGGGGCCGCCGTACGGGACGAGAACGGCCGGACCTATGTCGCCGGGACCGTGGACCTGGACTCCCTGAAGCTGACCGCCCTGCAGACGGCGGTGGCGATGGCGGTGGCGTCCGGGGCGAAGTCGCTGGAGGCGGCGGCCGTGGTGACGGACGCCGGTTCGGTGCCGGAGGCGGACCGCGCGGCGGTACGCGACCTCGGCGGCCCCGGGACCCCGGTGGTCCTGGCCGGCCCGGACGGGACGGTCCGGGGGACGTCGACCGCGGGCTGACCCGATCCGGAGCCCTTGGAGCGCCCTGCCCCCTCGGGTGTTACCGGCGGTAAATGGGCCGGAATTCAACCTTGCCGTGCCCTGCCTCCCACGCATCAATGGAACCGTTGTTCCGACGGGCCGTCAGGCGCGGTCCGTCGGTCCCCCCGGCCCGCGCAGCGTGACGACCGCTCTCACCTGCCGGGCGTTTCCCCCCACGGAAAGGGAACCGGATTCCATGAGAGGCACACGAATCGGAACAGGCGCGTCACTGGTCGCGGGGGCGCTCGCGGTCTGCGGGCTCGCCTTCGCCCCGTCCGCCGCCGCGGTCGCCCCCGGGACGGCGACGATCACCGCCGACTGCGGAAGCTTCGGCGGTGGCGAGGCCACCCTCACGGCGACCCAGAACGGCTCGGCCGCCACCCTCACCCTCAGCACCTCCGCGTTCACCGCCCCCGTCGCCCTCGGCCAGGACTCCATCAACTCCACTCTCACGCTGGTGAACAACAACGGGGGGACCGTGAGGTTCGCCGGCACGAAGAACCCGGCCATGGCGACCGGCGACCCCCTCTCCGTCGGCCCGCTCGACGGCACCGTGGCCTCCGGCGACAGCCTGGAGGCGTACGGGGGCTCGCTGCGGATGACCGTGTTCGGCTTCATCACCATCACCTGCACGGCGGAGGGACCGCAGTCACCGGGCCCGTTCGTCTTCGACTGATCCTTCGACCGGTCCCGGTCGAGCCCCACTCGACCGCTGCTCCACCGCTGTCTGCTCCCCCCTGTTTCCCGGGCCGGACATCTCACGGGGTGCCCGGCCCTCCGGGGCCCGCCGCGGGCGGGTGGTACGGCGGGGCTCCGGGGATCAGGGAGAATGGGCGGCATGAGCGTTCGTACCCAGTCATCCGAGCAGCCCGCCGAAGCAGTCCACCGGGCCGGCTTCGCCTGCTTCGTGGGCCGCCCCAACGCGGGCAAGTCCACCCTCACGAACGCTCTGGTCGGGCAGAAGGTGGCGATCACCTCCAACCGGCCGCAGACCACCCGGCACACCGTGCGCGGCATCGTCCACCGCCCCGACGCGCAGCTGATCCTCGTCGACACCCCCGGTCTGCACAAGCCGCGCACGCTGCTCGGCGAGCGGCTGAACGACGTGGTCCGCACCACCTGGGCCGAGGTCGACGCGATCGGCTTCTGCATTCCCGCGGACCAGAAGCTCGGCCCCGGCGACCGCTTCATCGCCAAGGAACTGGCCGGGATCAGGAAGACCCCGAAGACCGCCATCGTCACCAAGACCGACCTGGTGGACGGCAAGGCGCTGGCCGAGCAGCTGATCGCCGTCGACCAGCTCGGCAGGGAACTCGGGATCGAATGGGCGGAGATCGTCCCGGTGTCGGCGACCGCGAACCAGCAGGTCGACCTGCTGGCCGACCTCCTCATCCCGCTGATGCCCGAGGGCCCCGCCCTCTACCCCGAGGGCGACCTGACCGACGAGCCCGAGATGGTCATGGTGGCCGAGCTGATCCGCGAGGCCGCCCTGGAAGGCGTCCGCGACGAGCTGCCCCACTCCATCGCCGTGGTCGTGGAGGAGATGCTGCCCCGCGAGGACCGCCCCGCCGACAGGCCCCTCCTCGACATCCACGCCAACCTCTACATCGAGCGCACCAGCCAGAAGGGCATCGTCATCGGCCCCAAGGGCAAGCGTCTGAAGGACGTCGGCATCAAGTCCCGCCAGCAGATCGAGGCACTGCTCGGCACCCCCGTCTTCCTGGACCTGCACGTCAAGGTGGCCAAGGACTGGCAGCGTGACCCGAAGCAGTTGCGCCGTCTGGGCTTCTGACGCGGGGTGGTGCCGGGGCTCCTGCCGGGCGGCGGTAGCCGCATGCCGATGCGGCCCGGACCCGCATGTCGAGGTGGCCGAGGTCTGGCAGCGTGACCCGAAGCAGACGCGCCGTCCGGGCTTCTGACGTGAACCCGGGCGCCTTCGGCGCCGCAGGTCCCTCAGGTGCCGGCCGGCCGGCCCCGCTGCTGCTCGCGCAGCACCTCGCGCAGCCAGCCGTACGACGCCTTCGGTGTGCGCCGCTGGGTCTCGAAGTCCACGTGGACCAGGCCGAAGCGACGGGTGTAGCCCTCCGCCCACTCGAAGTTGTCCATCAGGGACCACACGAAGTAGCCGCGTACGTCCACGCCCGCTTCCAGTGCCCGGTGCAGGGCGCGGAGGTGGCCGTCGAGGTACGTGATGCGGGCCTGGTCGTCGATGCCCTCGTAGGAGCAGCCGTTCTCGGTGATGAGGACCGGGGGGAGCCGGTCGCCGTAGCGGTCGCGGAAGCCGGTGAGGAGCTCGGTCAGGGCCCCGGGGACCACCGGCCAGCCGAAATCCGTCACCGGAAAACCCTCGATCTCCCGCACGGAGAAGGGGAGTTCGGCCGGCATTCGGACACCGCCGAAGTCGATCTCCGTGCCCTGCGGGGCGCCCACCCGGGTCGGCGCGTAGTAGTTGACGCCGTACCAGTCGACCGGCTCGGCGATGGTCCGCAGGTCCGCCTCGACGTCGCCGGGCATCAGGTCGCCGAGACCGTCCGGATAGCGGCCGAGCAGCACGGGGTCGGCGAACAGGCGGTTCAGGAGCGTGTCGTAGAAGTCCGCCGCCGCCACGTCCGCCGGGTCGGGGGAGGCCGGCCAGGTCGGGCCGTGGGAGTTGGTGATGCCGATGTCACCGGCGCCGGCCGCACGCAGGGCCCGTACCGCCATTCCGTGCGCGAGGAGTTGGTGGTGCGCCACCGGCAACGCGTCGAAGAGCAGCTTTTGGCCGGGGGCGTGGACGCCCAGCGCATGCCCGAGCAGGGTGTGTTCGGCGGGTTCGTTGAGGGTGATCCAGCGCTTCACCCGGTCGCCGAGGCGCCCGGCGACCTCGGACACGTACTCCGCGAACCGCTCCGCGGTGTTCCGATCCAGCCAGTCCAGACCGGCCGGCAGGTCCCAGTGGAACAGCGTCGGCACGGGCCGTACGCCCGCGGCACACAGGTCGTCGACCAGACGGTCGTAGAAGTCCAGGCCGCCCCGCGCACGCGCCCGGGGCCAGGAGACGGAGAAGCGGTACGCGTCCACCCCCAGGCCGGACAGCAGCGCCACGTCCTCGCGGTGCCGGTGCACGTGGTCGCAGGCCACCGCCGCCGTGGAACCGTCCCGCACCCGGCCCGGCTCGGAGGTGAACACGTCCCACACGGACGGCTCGCGAGCGTCCACCGCGCCCTCGATCTGGTGCGCCGAGGTCGACACGCCCCACAGGAAGCCGTCCGGGAAGCGGGGGACCGGGTTCGTCGTCGCCATGGGGTGGATCATCCGCACCGGCCACGAGAGAAGTCAACGCCCTCGCAGCCGAAGGAGGTTGCACAGAACGTCGATCACGCTCCCTCCTTGAGCACTCTGCTGATCAGCGCGCGCTGTTCCCCGGTCAGCCAGGGGTCGGCGCAGTACACCGACCGCCCGTCCACCGTGATCCGGTAGCTGAAGCCGTCCGGCACCCCGGCCGGGGGGGTGCCCCGGCCGGCGGCCAGGGCCCGCTCGGCCAGGGCGTGCCAGTCGGCGGCGTCGGCCCGGGCCGAGGTGTCCACCTCGGCCCGCCGCTCGATCCCCGCGAACCCGCCCGTACACCGCACCTGAATACGCATGGGTCCCTGTCTAGTACGAGAACGGGCGTGACGCCCACACCGCTGCCACCGCGCCGGCACCCCCACCCACTACCGCGCCGGCACCCCCACCCGTTCCCACGCCTTCGACACCGCCAGCAGTTCCTCGCCCTCGCCGAACCGCTCCCGTGCCGCCTTCACCGTGAGCGTCGCGAAGTCCGTGAACTGCGCGTCCTGCTCCAGCTCGCCGCCGGTCAGCACGTCGTACCAGACCTGCCCCGCCCGCTCCCACGCGTTGCCCCCGAGGGCGGTGGCCGCCTGGTAGAAGGCGTGGTTGGGGATGCCGGAGTTGATGTGGACGCCGCCGTTGTCCCGGCCGGTGCGCACGTAGTCGTCCATCGTCGAGGGCTGCGGGTCCTTGCCGAGGACGTCGTCGTCGTACGCCGTGCCCGGCGCCTTCATCGAACGCAGCGCCACCCCCGTCACCCGCGGGGCGAGCAGCCCGGAGCCGATCAGCCAGTCGGCCTCGGTGGCGGTCTGGCCCAGCGTGTACTGCTTGACGAGGGCGCCGAAGACGTCCGACACCGACTCGTTGAGCGCGCCGGACTGCCCGAAGTAGTCGAGGTTGGCGGTGTGCTGCGTGACGCCGTGCGCGAGTTCGTGGCCGATGACGTCGACGGGGATCGTGAAGTCGAGGAAGATCTCCCCGTCCCCGTCGCCGAACACCATCTGGTCGCCGTTCCAGAACGCGTTGTTGTAGTCGCGGTCGTAGTGCACGGTCGCGACCAGCGGCAGGCCACAGCCGTCGATCGAGTCGCGGGAGAAGGCCTTGAGGAACAGCTCGAAGGTGGCGCCGAGGCCCGCGTAGGCGCGGTTGACGGTGGCGTCCTTGCCGGGCTCGTCGCCCTCCTCGCGGACCTTCGTCCCCGGCAGCGCGGTGCGGTGCCGGGCGTCGTGGACCGTCCGGTGCGGCCTGCCCGGCTCGGCCCCGGCGGGGGGCGCCACGGCCGCGGCGCCCACCACCGTGGTCAGGCGGCGCTGGGTGCGCTCGTAGGCGTCGCGCTGGAGGGTGCGGCGAGCGGGGCCGGCCAGCGCCGGGTCGTCGGCCCGCGCGAGCCGGTCCAGGACGTGCGGCGGGACGATGGTGCAGAAGACGGGCTCGAAGCCCCCGTGGGTCGTCATGCTCCGCACTCTTGCACTGCGTCACGGGAATGTCACTGTCGGCAACCGTATTCTCAACCGTGACGGGGGGAATGTGCCACCCCTCCCGCCCCGGGGCGCCTTCGAGTGGTATGCGGCACTTTTCGTCCCCTTCCTCCCTCTGGTCCCGCATACTGATACGGAACCTCGCGCGGGAGCGCGTCTCGGTTAAGCTGCGGAGCATCATGCGTTTCGGGCTGCTCCTCCTTAGCCGCCGCGGCGAGGGCCTGTAGTCGAGGCCGACCCCCTCCCCGCGGAGTTCGGCGTTGCGCCGTCGGCCGTCCCTTCCGGATCCCACCGGATGACCGCGGACCATCGAGGAGCCCACGCATCATGGCGAACCGCCAGCAGCCCAGCCCCATGCCGATCCACAAGTACGGCCGTTACGAGCAGGTCGACCTCCCCGACCGCACCTGGCCCGAGAAGCGGATCACCACCGCCCCCCGCTGGCTCTCCACCGACCTGCGCGACGGCAACCAGTCCCTGATCGACCCCATGTCGCCCGCCCGCAAGCGCGCGATGTTCGACCTGCTGGTCGCGATGGGCTACAAGGAGATCGAGGTCGGTTTCCCGGCCTCCGGCCAGACCGACTTCGACTTCGTGCGCTCCGTCATCGAGGACCCGGACGCCATCCCCGAGGACGTCACGATCTCCGTACTGACCCAGGCCCGCGAGGACCTGATCGAGCGGACGGTCGAGTCCCTGAAGGGCGCCCACCGCGCCACCGTGCACCTGTACAACGCGACCGCGCCGGTCTTCCGCCGGGTCGTCTTCCGCGGCTCCAGGGACGAGATCAAGCAGATCGCCGTCGACGGCACCCGGCTGGTCGTGGAGTACGCGGAGAAGCTGCTGGGCCCCGAGACGCACTTCGGCTACCAGTACAGCCCCGAGATCTTCACCGACACCGAGCTGGACTTCGCGCTGGAGGTCTGCGAGGCGGTGATGGACGTCCACCAGCCGGGTCCGGGCCGCGAGATCATCCTCAACCTGCCCGCGACGGTGGAGCGTTCCACGCCGTCCACGCACGCCGACCGCTTCGAGTGGATGGGCCGCCACCTGTCCCGCCGCGAGCACGTCTGCCTCTCCGTCCACCCGCACAACGACCGCGGTACGGCCGTGGCCGCCGCCGAGCTGTCCCTGATGGCCGGCGCCGACCGCGTCGAGGGCTGTCTGTTCGGGCAGGGCGAGCGCACCGGGAACGTCGACCTGGTCACCCTGGGCATGAACCTGTTCTCCCAGGGCGTCGACCCGCAGATCGACTTCTCCGACATCGACGAGATCCGTCGGACGTGGGAGTACTGCAACCAGATGGAGGTCCACCCGCGCCACCCGTACGTGGGCGACCTGGTCTACACGTCCTTCTCCGGCTCCCACCAGGACGCCATCAAGAAGGGCTTCGACGCCATGGAGGCCGACGCGAAGGCCAGGGGCGTCACCGTCGACGACATCGAGTGGGCGGTGCCGTACCTGCCCATCGACCCCAAGGACGTCGGCCGTTCCTACGAGGCCGTCATCCGCGTCAACTCGCAGTCCGGCAAGGGCGGCATCGCCTACGTCCTGAAGAACGACCACAAGCTGGACCTGCCCCGCCGGATGCAGATCGAGTTCTCGAAGATCATCCAGGCGAAGACGGACGCGGAGGGCGGCGAGGTCACACCGGCCGACATCTGGTCGGTGTTCCAGGACGAGTACCTGCCCAACCCGGACAACCCCTGGGGCCGCGTCCAGGTCAAGAACGGCCAGTCCACCACCGACCGGGACGGCGTCGACACGCTCACCGTCGAGGCCGCCGTCGACGGCGTCGACACCGTGCTGACCGGCACCGGCAACGGCCCGATCTCGGCGTTCTTCGAGGCCCTGCAGTCCCTCGGCATCGACGTACGCCTGCTCGACTACCAGGAGCACACGATGAGCGAGGGCGCCTCGGCGCAGGCCGCCTCGTACATCGAGTGCGCCGTCGGCGACAAGGTGCTGTGGGGCATCGGAATCGACGCCAACACCACCCGCGCCTCGCTGAAGGCGGTCGTCTCGGCCGTCAACCGGGCGGCCCGCTGAACAGCCGCTCCGAGGGTTCCGACGGCCCCGCCCGCCACCTCCGGCGGGCGGGGCCCGTCGTTTACCGGCCAAATCCCGTGGAGATCACGGAAAGGTCTCGCCCGGGGTGCTGACTCGGCCTCACCGATGTGGCTAACATCACGGGGGCGCGGCGATGAGGCCGGGGCGATGTGGAGGTGCGACGTGCTGCCAGGACGGGGACCCGACGGCCGTGCCGCTGTGGCCAGACTTTCGCGCCTGCTGGGTACCCGGACCGCGTGGACGGCCGTGGGCGACGGCGAGTTCTTCTGCCCCGGCTGCGGCGGCGACCGCAACTACCGGCGGCTGACCGGACAGCGCCGCTTCGCCCTCCTCGGCGTGCCCGTGGCGCCCCGCGGCACGACCGGCCCGGTCGTCGAATGCGCCGCCTGCCGCCGCCACTTCGGCACCGACGTCCTGGACCACCCCACCACCACCCGTTTCTCCGCGATGCTCCGCGACGCCGTGCACACCGTCGCCCTCGCGGTCCTGGCCGCGGGCGGCACCTGCGCGCGCGCCTCCCTGGAGACCGCCGTGACCGTCGTCCGCGCGGCCGGCGTCGACGACTGCACACGGGACCAGCTGGCGGCCCTCGTCGAGGCGCTGGCCGCCGACACCGGCCGCTTCACCGGTGAGCCCTGCGCGGCGGGCCTCGCCATCGAACTGCACGAGGCCCTCGACCCGCTGGCCCCGCACCTCTCCGCCCCCGGCCGCGAATCGATCTTCCTCCAGGGTGCCCGCATCGCCCTCGCCGACGGCCCCTACACCCCCGCCGAACGCGACACCCTGGCCACCGTCGGCGCCGCCCTCACCCTCTGCGCGACGGACGTGACCCGCCTGCTGACGGTGGCCCGGACGCCGTCCTGACCGCGTCCCGACCGCCCTGGCCGGGCCCGGCTCAGTGGAGGCCGGTGAGCCCGAGGTGCATGACCAGGCGGTCCTGACCGGGGCCGAAGCAGTCCCGGCGCAGCCCGGCGTCGGGGTGCTCGAGGCGAAAGCCCAGGGACCGGTAGAGCAGGATGGCCGCGCGGTTGGCGGGTTCCATCGTCAGCCGGACCTGTTCGATGCCGCTCCCGCGCAGCCGCGCCAGGACCTCCACCATCGGCTCCCGGCCCAGTCCGTGACGGCGGCGCTCCTCGGCCACGCACAGGCCGAGGATCCAGCTCTCCCGGTTGAGCGCCGTGGTCGCGGCCAGGACGTAGCCGCGCAGGCGTCCCCCGCCGTCGTCGAGGACCAGGAGATGCTCGGCGTACATGTCGTAGAGCTGGCGGAACAGGAACGCGGGGTACGCGACCTCCTGGAAGACCGCCTCGTCGAGCCGTCGGAGCTCGGGCAGGTCGGACTCCTGTGCCGTCCGCAGGACCAGAGGCCGCGGATCGGGGAACGGGCCGGGCTCCCCCGGGAACCGGCGGCGGTCCAGGGCGTGCTCCAGCGGTTCGGCGGTCATGCCACCCTCAGTCGGGACGTGCGGAACGTTCGGATGCGTGGACATGCGGACGACAGGCGAACGCGCAGCCGTCAACACCGGCAGCCCTGCGGAGGCTCATCCCTGAGAGTGAGGGCCCCGGTGGCGACCGGTTGCTTCAACTCGCTACAGCGGGCGTCAAACTCGCTCCCAGCAAGGGCGAGTTGTGTTTTGTCGGCGAAGTGCTGACGTGCGCCTGCCGTGCGCCTCTTCGTCCGGGGCTGGCCGGATTCCCGGCTCTCCTGGTGTTCTGCACCGGTTTACCGTGCGAATACCGGCAGACTCTGCTCCACCTGCCGACGTCCGCGAGGACAGGCGTGCGGAGGGCAGGGTTTTGTCCGGTACCGACGGGACAGGGAACACGACAGGGCGATGATGGATCGCAACGCCGACGCGCCGTGGGCGCAGTTCGATCCCGAGGTCTACGTCGACCTCAACTACCGCACTCCGCTCGAAGTCGATCTGCTGATCGTGCGGTTGATGCGCGATTACTTCGGCAGGTGCTTCGTCGGCGGGGTCCCGGACCCGATGCGGGGTGTCGACGTCGGCGCGGGCGCGAACCTCTATCCGGGCCTGGCCATGCTCCCGTGGTGCGAGAAGATCGTCCTGCTCGAGTACGCGCAGCCGAACGTCGAGTACCTGGAGCGGCAGACGTCTCCCAAGGGCTACGACGAGGCCTGGGACGCGTTCTGGAACGAGCTGAGCGAGGCTCCCGCGTACGCCGCCGTCGAACCGAAGGGCCGCCTGGCCCTGTTGCCCGGCGACACCGGCGGCGGCGAGTTCGTCACCGGCGAGGAGACCCTCGACCGGTGCGTCGACCTCCTGCTCCGGCTGAACGGCGAGTTCGACCTGACCGTGGTGGACCTCAGCGCCGGCCGCAGCTACGCCGTGGACATGGTCCTGGCGGCCACCGCCCACCCCCGGATGCGGTACGTGCCCTTCCGCTGGCTCGTCTTCCACCGCTGGACCCGGCAGCACGTGATCGCCGCCGCCTGGCAGCCGCCCAGGGAGACCGCGGCCCGCCGCCACTCCGTCTTCCTCGACGTCGAACTCTGGAGCGAGGCACCCGACGGACAGCGCACCTGGTCCTGCCCCTTCCTCGCCGCGGTGTGGCAGCTCGCCCGCCTGGGCCTGTTGCGCACCGGGGGGCGAGGCCGTCCTGACGCCCCGGCCGCACACCGCCGACGGCTTCCCCGAGGACTGGGACGAACTGCCCCCGCTGATCCGGCTCAACCCCCGGGCGGACCCGTTCGCCGCCTACCGGACCTGCTCGGTGGTGCCCAACCGGTTCCTGCCCGTCGAGCACGCCGTCCGCGTCGTCCTCGACCAGACCGAGGTGGACCCCGAGGCCCTGAGCCAGGTCGCCCGCCGGTCCGCCGGCGAGAGGATGACCGTCCCCGACCCGGTCGCCGACCGCGTCTCCTACGTCTTCCACGCGGGGCCGTGACATGGGGCCGGCAACGACCGCCCCGCGTGTCGTGCTCGCCTGCGGCGAGGTCCGCACCTCACTGCTGCCGGTCCTGCAGGCCCTCGACAGCCGGGCCGCCGCCCAGTTCCTGGCACTGCGCGCCGACGAACGCGTCCTGCTCTCCGAACGCCCCAACCCCTACGGGCGCTCGCCCGACACCCTGACCGGCGTCGACTGCCCCCTGCCCAGCGCCGACGGCGCCCGGGTCCGCGCCGTCGGCACGGTCCCCGCACGGGCCGTCCTCACCGAGGGGCGCCTGCTGCAGGCCTCCGCGTACTTCAGGGTGCCCGCCGGCGGTCCGGGCCACCGGCGGCCGTGGGGCCAGTACCTGGTACGGCCAGGGGTGGTCGAGCCGTTCGGGAAGCTGCCCCGCGAGGCGGTGGCCGAGGGTGTGCTGAGCGGCGGGCGGCACGGCGATCTCGACGTCGGCCTGATCGCGGACGGACTGCACACCCGGCTGCTGCGCCACCCCCTGCTCGACCACCGGCCGCCCCTGAGGTCCCGCCCCACCCGGCTCCGCTGGGTGGCCCTGCCCGCGGACCCGGGCGCCGGCCCCTCGGTCGAACGGTTCACCCTCGCCGAGGACGAGCTGCGCACCGTCCGGCTCCGGGTGCCCGAGGGCACCCCCGGCGACAGGATCGCCGGGCTCTGCGACGACCTCGCCCTGCACGACTGGCTGCTCACCACCGTGGTCCGCATCCTCGACGGCATCCGGCCGCTGCGGGCACCGCCCGCCCGGCGCCCGCAGCGGCCGGGAGCGGCGGAGGAGCATCCCGCCGTGGTCCGGGTGCTGCGGCCCGCCGTCGACCATCTGCTGCATCTGTGGATGCCCCGGGCCCGGGTCGCGCAGGACCTGGCCCCGCTCTGGGACGCGCTGGAGGAACGGCCCGGCTTCTCCCGGCAGTGGCACAACCTCGTACAGCGCGTCCGTGACCAGCTGACCCTGCACGCGATCCCCTCCCCCCCCACCGGGAGGGGGGCCATGGGGCCCTGACCGGGCACCGGTCAACCGCCGGACCCCGCCCCACGCACAGGTGCGCACCCCGATCCGACGTGTATCCCAACGGGGGAGAGCGAGATGAGCACGGCACCATCACCCGAGTCCGAGGGCACCCGGCCCGACCCCGGCCCGGCGGTCCCCGCACCGGCGGGCCCGCCGGGCGAACCGGGCGGCACGGCGTCACCCCCTCCGGCCGTCGCACCGGACGTGACGAGCGTGCCGGACGAGCCCCCCGATCCGGACCCGTGGACGCGTCGGCTGTCGGCCGGGCCGGTCCTCGGCCTCCTCGTCCGGGGCGTCGCCGCGCTGCTGGCCCCGGACGCCGGTGCGGCCAGGCAGCTGGCCGCCGCCGCACTCTGCGCCGGCGGTGCCGTGGCCCTCCAGTACCTCCTCGCCCCGCCCCGCGGGGCGCGGGGGCGGAAGCGGCGGGCGGAGCGCGCACTGGCCGAGACCGCCGCCACCGTGCACCACACCGTGCGAGACGGCCTCCAGCGGTACGACGACGACCTGCGGACCGGTCTCGCCCGGCACGCGGAGGACCTGCGGACCGGTCTCGCCCGGCACAGCGAGGACATGAAGCACCTGGTCGAGAGCCGTTTCGCCCAACTGGACCGGCCCCCGCAGCCCTACCCGCCGCTGGACCGGGTCCGCATGGACGGCCTGCCCGAACTGGCCCAGCGCTTCGCCGACGTCCTGGCGCCCGGATCCCCGCTCCTCTACTCGTTCATCCGGCTGGAGATGCAGCGGGTGATCGGGCACATGTCCGCGCTCACCCGGCTGAGCGTGGAGAGCCACGGGGAGAACCACGACTGGATGCTCACCCTCACCCATGTCGCGGAGCAGTCCATCTGCGCCATCAGTACGTCCGTCGACCGGGAGTTCTGGAACAGCGAACCGGCCGGCCGCTACCTCGACGCGCAGAAGCAGGCGATCGAGGAGCACGGGGTGCCCGTACGGTGCCTGTTCCTGCTGGAGAGCGCCCGTGACTCGACGACCGGCTGCTGCGGCTGTGCGACGAGCAGGAGGCACTGCGCATCGAGGTGCGTGTGGCGGTGCTGCCCGAACTGCCGCCGCACATCCAGCGCGGCCACGCCAACGACTTCATCGTCTACGACGAGGAGGTGTCCTTCGAGATCGAGCAGGACCTGCGCGACGTCAACGTCAGGACCCGGCTCATCGCCCACCCCGACCATGTCCAGGACCAGATGAAGCGTTTCTGGAAGCTCTGGGAGGCGGGGATGGGCATCCGCGAACTGGAGGTGCGGGTCGACGACGAGGAGGACGGCACCTGGATGGTCGACCGCACCTGAGCTGCCGTACGCGGGACGGGTGCCACGCCCTCCCCGCGTTCCCTGTCCCACCTCGCGTCAGAGGGCGTGCTGCAGCCAGCGCTGGATCGTGCTGTTGATGTTGCCGGGCAGGGCGCTGAGCCGGTCGATGGCCTCGCGGTCCTCGGGCAGCGGCGGGATACCGGCGGCGGTCAGGGCCGCGTGGAGCTCCAGCCGCCGCCGGTCCTGCGGATCGATGCCGATGTCCAGCCGCTCCACCGGCTGCGGCGGCGCGATCGGGAAGTCGCCGTAGGCGCTCCCGTCGAAGGCGTACGGGTCGACGTAGGTGTGGTGGGGGCCGTACTCGTACGAGGTGGCGGTCACGTCGGTCTCCAAAGAATCGCGGTCCTACCTCACAGGAGACCGTCCCGGAGCCCGCCACGGCTGTAGCCCCGCCGAAGCGTCATGCCAACGGCGTCATCGCCGGGTCATCCTCCGATCGGACCAACCGCCTGGCGTTAAAGCGGGAGTTGGGAGGAACCCGGCGCAGGGGGAAGCCGCGTATCCGCACGCTTCCCCCTGTGTACCCACTAAGGCGTGAAACCTCACGCAACCGTACAACCACCCGGCGTCCGCACGGGTTGTACACCCGCACCACACGGACGAAATCCGTCCGGGCCGCCGCCCCGACGGCCAGGACGGGGCGCGCCCCGCGGGGAGGGGCGGCGTCTGCGACAGCACCGTGCGCCGCCGCGTCACGGCCGCGGTGCGGCCGAGCCGGTGGGCCGTGATCGCCGGCCCGCCCGCAAAGGCGCGCGGCACCGTCTCGTGCAGCGCCACCCCGTGCACGGGCCCTGTGGCGCCCCGAGGACCTGAGCCCTGTCCGGGCGCTCCTTGACCGGTTCCCCGATGTGCTCGTCGGCGGCCGACGGGTTGCCTGCCGGGAACATCGTCCGCGCGTCCTCCCGCGTTTGCAGGAGTCCGGGAACCACCGCCGGTACGTACTCGCGGATTTCCTTCGCCGGTCGCTCCGGTCCGGCTGCGGGTGAAAAGTGCTCCGTGTGCGTCTGGTCCTTGATGGGGCTGCGCCGCATCCGTTCGGGAATGCCGCCGGTGTGCAGTGTGCTGTCGATCCGCCGGGCCACGTCCCGCGGCGGGTTTGCGAACTGCCTGTTCGAATCGCCCGATGCGGCCGTCCGGCACGCACACCCGCGTCCCCGGCTCCACCTGTGTGAACACCGGCTCCTCCCGGCGTCACTCCGGTTCCGCGCCGGAGAACTCCCGTGCCGTCCGGCGTGAACCGTTGGCCATTGTCGATCCCTTTCCCAGCCCCTTTGTGCGGCCCTTTTCCCGTGGAGCACAAACCTCTTCCGAGTGTAGGTTCCGGCAGGCACCTCAAGGAGCATAAGCGTGAAAGCCGAAAAGGAGGGGAGCAGGGTGAAGGAACGGCACTCGGCGCTCTGCGTCGAAGAAGCGGAGGACGTGGTGAAAGAATTGCGGGCGTTACTCGTGAAGACCGGAATTTTTCTGCCGTCACTGGGGCTGGACCCGGTGAGTCTTGCGCGGGAGGCGCCCCGCACGCTCGCCGAGCGGGGGCGGTGCTCCGCGGAGACCGCGCGGCGGCTCGCGGCCGCGGTGGCGAAGTGAAACCGCCGGTCGGGGTGTACGTCGTGGACACCCGGACCGAGCGGATCGGCATCGTGATGGGACACGAGGGGCCCTACATCCAGCTGAGACCGTACGGCGGGGGCCGGGAGTGGGACGCCGAGCCGGTCGCGGTGCGGCAGGCGACCCCCGCCGAGCGGCTGCGCGCGGCGACCGCGTACGCCAACGCGCGCAGCCGGGGTGAGCTGCCTTGACGCCGGACCCGGGGCCCGCCGGCTTCGCGCGTACGCGAGAATGGGCGCATGAGTCTGTTCCGCGACGACGGCATCGTGCTGCGCACCCAGAAGCTGGGTGAAGCGGACCGGATCATCACGCTGCTCACCCGCGGTCACGGGCGCGTACGCGCCGTGGCGAGGGGCGTGCGCCGCACGAAGTCCAAGTTCGGCGCACGCCTCGAACCGTTCTCCCATGTGGACGTGCAGTTCTTCTCCAAGAACAGCGAGCTGATCGGGCGCGGCCTCCCGCTGTGCACACAGAGCGAGACGATCGCGCCGTACGGCGGCGGGATCGTCACCGACTACGCCCGCTACACCGCCGGAACGGCCATGCTGGAGACCGCCGAGCGGTTCACCGACCACGAGGGCGAGCCGGCCGTCCAGCAGTACCTGCTGCTCGTCGGCGCCCTGCGGACCCTCGCCCGCGGCGAGCACACACCGCATCTCGTCCTCGACGCGTTCCTGCTGCGCTCCCTCGCCGTCAACGGCTACGCCCCGAGCTTCGGCGACTGCGCGAGGTGCGGGATGCCCGGACCGAACCGGTTCTTCTCGGTCGCCTCCGGCGGGACCGTCTGCGCCGACTGCCGGGTGCCCGGCAGCGTCGTACCCTCGCCGCAGGCCCTGGACCACCTCGGTGCGCTGCTCACGGGAGACTGGGAGGCGGCGGACGCGTCCGAGGCGCGGTACGTCCGGGAGGGCAGCGGGCTGGTGTCCGCATACCTGCACTGGCACCTGGAGCGCGGGCTGCGCTCCCTGCGGTACGTCGAGAAATAAGCACGACACGTCGGTACGAGGAGACGAGAAGCACATGGCCGTACGCGGGTTCCTGGGGCGTCAGCGCCGGGAGTACAGGACGCCGGTACCGCACCCCTCCGGCGCGCGGCCCCCGAAGTTCCCGGGCGAGCTGGTCCCCAAGCACGTGGCGATCGTGATGGACGGCAACGGCCGCTGGGCCAAGGAGCGGGGCCTGCCGCGCACCGAGGGGCACAAGGTCGGCGCCGAGCGGGTGCTGGACGTGCTCCAGGGCGGGATCGAGATGGGCGTCGGCGCCATCTCGCTGTACGCCTTCTCCACCGAGAACTGGAAGCGCTCACCGGACGAGGTGCGCTTCCTGATGAACTTCAACCGCGACTTCATCCGCAAGTCCCGTGACGAGCTCGACGAGCTGGGCGTGCGGGTGCGCTGGGTGGGCCGGATGCCCAAGCTGTGGAAGTCGGTCGCCAAGGAACTCCAGATCGCCCAGGAGCAGACCAAGGACAACGACCGGCTGACGCTGTACTTCTGCATGAACTACGGCGGGCGGGCGGAGATCGCCGACGCGGCGCGGGCGCTGGCCGAGGACGTGAGGGCGGGGCGTCTCGACCCGTCGAAGGTCAACGAGAAGACGCTGCAGCACTACATGTACTACCCGGACATGCCGGACGTGGACCTGTTCCTGCGGCCGAGCGGTGAGCAGCGCACGTCCAACTACCTGCTGTGGCAGAGCGCCTACGCCGAGATGGTCTTCCAGGACGTCCTGTGGCCGGACTTCGACCGCCGGGACCTGTGGCGCGCGTGCCTGGAGTTCGCCTCCCGCGACCGCCGCTTCGGCGGGGCGATCCCGAACGAGGAACTGCTCGCCATGGAGGGCGGGCAGGAGCAGTAGGGGAAGGCGTGGGTACGGCGAAGGGGCGCGGAGATCACCTCCGCGCCCCTTCCCGTGTCCGGGTTCTCAGGTGCCGCCCGACGCCGCCGCGCACTCCGCGCAGGTGCCGAAGATCTCCACGGTGTGGGCCACGTTGACGTAGCCGTGCTCGGCGGCGATGGCCTCCGCCCAGGTCTCCACGGCCGGACCCTCGACCTCGACCGCCTTGCCGCAGCTGCGGCAGACCAGGTGGTGGTGATGGTCGCCGGTGGAGCAGCGCCGGTAGACGGACTCGCCGTCGGCGGTGCGCAGGACGTCCACCTCGCCGGCGTCGGCGAGGGACTGCAGGGTGCGGTAGACCGTGGTGAGCCCGACCGAGTCGCCCTTGTGCTTGAGCATGTCGTGCAGCTCCTGCGCGCTGCGGAACTCGTCGACGTCCTGGAGCGCAGCCGCCACAGCGGCCCGCTGCCTGGTGGCGCGGCCCTTCACGGGCGGTCCAGCGGTGGTCACCGGTGTCCTCCTCACACGTCTGCCTCTGCCCTGCCGCGGCCATTGTGCCAGGCCGGGCGGAGACGGGTCAGACGCCGACGTCGCCGGGTGGCTTCCGGCCGGCCGGAACGGCGCACTCCGCGAGGTCCGGGGTGGGCCGCGCGGCGGCCAGGGCACGGGCGCGGCGGCGGGCCAGCGGTGTGGCCAGCACGGTCGGCACGATGAACGCGGCGATCGTCAGCAGCACGATCGTCGCCCCGGGCGGCACGTCCTGGTAGTACGAGGTGACCGTGCCGCCGATGGTCACGCTCACGCCGATCGCGACGGCGATGGCGAAGGTGGCGGCGAAGCTGCGGCTGAGCGCCTGGGCGGCGGCGACGGGCACCACCATGAGCGCGCTCACCAGAAGCAGGCCGACCACACGCATCGCGACGGTGACGGTGACCGCCGCCGTGACCGCGGTGAGCAGGTTCAACCACCGTACCGGCAGGCCCGTGACCCGCGCGAACTCCTCGTCCTGGCTGACCGCGAACAGCTGGCGGCGCAGGCCGACGGTGACCAGCACCACGAACGCGGCCAGGAGGCAGATCGCCGTCACGTCGGACTCGGAGACCGTCGACAGGGAGCCGAACAGGTACGAGGTGAGGTTCGCGTTGGAGCCGGTCGGGGCGAGGTTGGTGAACATCACGCCGCCCGCCATGCCGCCGTAGAACAGCATCGCGAGGGCGATGTCGCCGCGGGCCTTGCCGTACCAGCGGATCAGCTCCATCAGGACGGCGCCGACGACGGAGACCAGGGTCGCCATCCACACCGGCGACCAGGAGAGCAGGAAGCCGAGGCCGACGCCGGTCATCGCGACGTGCCCGATGCCGTCGCCCATGAGGGCCTGGCGGCGCTGGACGAGGTAGATGCCGACCGCGGGGGCGGTGATGCCGACCAGGACGGCCGCCAGCAGCGCCCGCTGCATGAAGGCGTAGTTCAGGAGGTCCATCAGCAATCAGCTCAGCAGTCCCGTGCGGATCGGTTCGACGCCCGCCGGTGCGTGCGGGTGTACGTGGTCGTGGCCGGGCAGGGCGTGCTGGCCGACCGCCTCCGGGGGCGGGCCGTCGTGCGTCACGCAGCCGTCGCGCAGGACGACCGCCCGGTCGATCAGGGGTTCCAGCGGGCCCAGCTCGTGCAGGACCAGCAGGACGGTGGCACCCCGGGCGACCTGGTGGCGCAGGATCGTCGCGAGCACCTCCTGGCTGGCCAGGTCGACGCCCGCCATCGGCTCGTCCAGGATCAGCAGCTCGGGTTCGGCGGCGAGCGCGCGGGCGATCAGCACCCGCTGGTGCTGGCCGCCGGAGAGCGCGTCCACGGAGTCCTTCGCCCGTTCCGCCATGCCGACCAGCCCCAGCGCGTGCCGTACGGCCTCGCGGTCGGTCCTGCGGAACACGCCGAAGCGGGTGCGGGAGAGCCGGCCGGAGGAGACCACTTCGGTCAGCGTGGCGGGCACGCCGCCCGCGGCCGTGGTGCGCTGCGGGACGTACCCCACCCGCGCCCAGTCGCGGAAGCGGCGCCGCGGGGTGCCGAACAGCTCGATCGCGCCGGCGGCGACCGGCACCTGGCCGATGACGCTGCGCACGGCCGTCGACTTGCCGGAGCCGTTCGCGCCGAGCAGGGCGACGACCTCACCGCGGTGCACGGTGAGGTCGATGCCGCGGAGGACGGGGCGCGAGCCCAGCTCGGCGTGGACGCCCCGCAGGGATATGACGGGGTCGGACTTCGTCGTCATGCTGCCGCCCTCCGGTGGGTCGGTCGGTGGTCGGCCGGGCGGCCGGTCATGCGGCTCCCAGAGCCGTCCGCAGGGCCTTCAGGTTGGACTCCATGACCTCGAAGTAGTCGTCGCCGCGGGAGGAGTCGGTGATGCCCTCGAGCGGGTCGAGGACGTCCGTCTTCAGTCCGGCGTCGGCCGCGACCGTCTTCGCGGTGCCGTCGCTCACCAGTGTCTCGTAGAACACGGTGGTCACGCCGTCGGCCTTGGCCGTCTCGGCGAGCTCCTTCACGCGGGCGGCGCTGGGCTCGGCCTCGGGGCTGAGACCGTTGATGGCCTCCTGGGTCAGGCCGTAGCGCTCGGCGAGGTAGCCGAAGGCGGAGTGGGTGGTGATGAAGACGTCGGACGTGCGGTCCTTCAGGCCCGTCTCGAACGAGGTGTCCAGCTCGTTCAGCCTGCCGACCAGGGCCTCGGTGTTCTTCTTGTAGTCGGCGGCGTGGTCGGGGTCGGCCTTCTCGAAGGCCGTGCCGACGCCCTCGGCGATCTCGGCGTACTTGACCGGGTCGAGCCAGACGTGGGGGTCCTCGCCGCCCTCGGTCTCGTGGCTGTGGCCTTCTTCCTCGCCCGCGTGCTCGTCGTCGTGCTCGTCCGCGTGCTCGTCCGCGTGTTCGTCGTCGTGCTCGTCCTCGTGACCGTGCTCGTCCTCGTGGGCGCCGGCCTCGGTGCCGTGCGTCTCCAGGGTGGTCAGGGTGGCCGCGTCGATCTTCGTCTTCACACCGGACTGGCCGATGGCCTCGTCGATGGTGGGCTGCAGGCCCTTGAGGTAGAGCGCCGCGTCGGTCTCCTCGAGCTGCGCGGTCTGCTTGGCGCTGATCTCCAGGTCGTGCGGCTCCTGGCCGGGCTGGGTCAGGCTGGTGACGTTCACATGGTCGCCGCCGATCTGCTCGGCGAGGAACGCCATCGGGTAGAAGGAGGCGACGACGTCGAACTTCCCGGTGTCGCCCGCGGCGGCGCTGTCGGAGGAGCAGGCGGACAGCGTGCCCATGGCGAATGCGGTGACCGCGGTCACCGCTGCGGCGGGTATGAGGCGTCGTCGTACGTTCATGACTCCCATTTTCAACAAATATGGAAACCGTTGTCAACAAACTGGACGAGAGGTGCTGGGCACAGCGGGGCGGGGCCCCGAATTGGTCGGGGGGCAGGCCCCGCCGGTAGCCTGAGTCCTTCGCTGGAAGCAATCTCGCTTCGTCGCCCGTCGTCGTAATGAAGAGAGCACCGTGGCCGCCGACAAGATCGACACCATCGTCAGCCTGAGCAAGCGCCGAGGCTTCGTATTCCCCTGCAGTGAGATCTACGGCGGCCAGCGTGCCGCCTGGGACTACGGACCGTTGGGTGTCGAGCTCAAGGAGAACCTCAAGCGCCAGTGGTGGCGCTACATGGTGACGTCGCGTGAGGACGTCGTGGGTATCGACTCGTCGGTGATCCTGGCCCCCGAGGTGTGGGTCGCCTCCGGTCACGTCGCCACCTTCTCGGACCCGCTCACCGAATGCACCGCCTGCCACAAGCGGTTCCGCGCGGACCACCTGGAAGAGGCGTACGAGGAGAAGAAGGGCCGCGCCCCGGAGAACGGCCTCGCCGACATCAACTGCCCCAACTGCGGCAACAAGGGCCAGTTCACCGAGCCCAAGCAGTTCTCGGGTCTGCTCTCCACCCACCTCGGCCCCACGCAGGACTCCGGCTCCGTCGCCTACCTGCGCCCCGAGACGGCCCAGGGCATCTTCACCAACTTCGGCCAGGTGCAGACCACTTCGCGCCGCAAGCCGCCCTTCGGCATCGCCCAGATGGGCAAGTCCTTCCGCAACGAGATCACGCCCGGCAACTTCATCTTCCGGACCCGCGAGTTCGAGCAGATGGAGATGGAGTTCTTCGTCAAGCCGGGCGAGGACGAGACGTGGCAGGAGTACTGGATGCAGCAGCGCTGGAACTGGTACACCGGCCTCGGCATGCGCGAGGAGAACATGCGGTGGTACGAGCACCCGAAGGAGAAGCTCTCCCACTACTCCAAGCGCACCGCCGACATCGAGTACCGCTTCCAGTTCGGCGGCAGCGAGTGGGGTGAGCTCGAGGGCGTCGCCAACCGAACCGACTACGACCTCGGCGCCCACTCCAAGGCCTCCGGCCAGGACCTCTCCTACTTCGACCAGGAGGCCGGCGAGCGCTGGACCCCGTACGTCATCGAGCCGGCGGCCGGTGTCGGCCGGGCGATGCTCGCCTTCCTGCTCGACGCGTACATCGAGGACGAGGCGCCCAACGCCAAGGGCAAGCTGGAGAAGCGCACCGTGCTGCGCCTCGACCCGCGTCTGGCCCCGGTGAAGGTCGCGGTGCTCCCGCTCTCCCGCAACCCGGAGCTGTCGCCGAAGGCCAAGGGCCTCGCCCAGGCGCTGCGGCAGAACTGGAACATCGAGTTCGACGACGCCGGCGCCATCGGCCGCCGCTACCGCCGCCAGGACGAGATCGGTACGCCGTTCTGCGTCACGGTCGACTTCGACACGCTCGAGGACAACGCGGTGACGGTGCGCGAGCGCGACACCATGAAGCAGGAGCGGATCTCCCTCGACCAGATCGAGGGCTACCTGGCGAGCCGCCTGGTCGGCTGCTGACGGCCGACGGGCCCCCGCACCGCCGACTTCCCCGGAGCCGCCCCGGGCAGCGCTTCCCGCGCCGCCCGGGGCGGTTCTACGTCCCCGTGGGGTCCACCGTCGCCTGGTGGGCCCGGGCCAGGTGCTCCTGCGCCTTCAGCCAGGGCAGGAACTGGGCGTGTACGCGCCAGTCACAGGTCCCGCACCTGAGGGTGCGCTGCACACCGGTGCGCCGGACCCGCACGACGTGTTCCCGCCCGTGCTGGTCCCAGCGGCTGACTTTGCTCGTGTCGCTCGGGGGCATGACGCAGAGTGTGCAGCAAGAACAACATCAACGGGGGCCCGGCGCAGGTGAATTCGGTGGCGGACCGGCCCCCGGCCCCGTGCGCGAACGCCGCGCGTGGCTACGCGCCCGCTCCGGCCGCCTCGCGGATCTCCCCCGACTCCAGCCGCTCGGCCGTCCGCCGCGCGGTCGCCCGTGCCCAGGGGCCCGAGGTCGACGCGCCCACCACCAGCACCGCGAGCCCGCACGCGGTGAGGATCCACCAGCCGGGCCGCGAGGCCGCCACGAAACTCTCCGCGTACGACGAGGAGCCCACCCCGGCCGCCAGCACCGCGCCGACCACCGCGACGCCGAGCGTCTGGCCCAGCTGCCGGCTGGTGGAGGCCACCGCCGAGGCCACCCCGGCCTGGGCGCGGGGCATGCCGGAGACGGCGGTGTTGGTGACGGGCGCGTTGACGAAGCCGAAGCCGACGCCGAACAGGACGTACCCGGCGGCCAGCGTGGCGTTGGACGTCTCGGCCTCGAAGAGGGCGAAGAGGAGCCCGGCCGCCGTCATCGCGCCGCCCGCGATCAGCAGCGGCAGCCGTGGCCCCCGGCTGCCGACCAGCCGGCCGGAGAGCGGGGCGCACAGGAACGTCGGGAGGGCCATGGGGAGCATCCACAGCCCGGCCTCCAGGGCGCTCAGCCCCCGTACGTTCTGCAGGTGGAGCGTCGACAGGAACAGGAACCCGCCGAGCGCGGCGAACGCGCTCACCGCGATCACCGTGGCCCCGCTGAACGGCGCCGAGCGGAAGAAACGCAGGTCGATGAGGGGTTCGTGGCGCCGTGACTCGTACACCAGCAGGGCGGTCAGGGACGCGAGCGCGACGGCGGCGAAGGGGGCCGTGGCGGAGAGCGGCGCGTGCGGCGCCTCGATGATCGCGTACGTCAGCGAGCCGAACAGGGCGACGACCAGCAGCTGGCCCACCGGGTCGGCGCGGCGGGCCTTCGGCGCCCGCGACTCCGGGACGAAGCGCAGGGTGAGCACCAGGGCGGCGAGGCCCACGGGCAGGTTGATCCAGAAGATGGAGCGCCAGCCGACGGAGTCCACCAGCAGGCCCCCGATCAACGGCCCCGCCGCCATCGAGAGGCCGACGACCGCGCCCCACGCGCCGATCGCGCGGGCGCGTTCGCGCGGGTCGGTGAAGGTGTTGGTGATGATCGACATGGCGACCGGGTTGAGCATCGAACCGCCCACCGCCTGCACCATGCGGAAGACGACCAGCGCGTCCAGGTCCGGGGCGAGCGAGCACAGCAGCGAGCCGAGGGTGAAGACGACCAGGCCGGCCGTGAAGACCCGTCTGCGGCCGATCCGGTCCGCCGTGGAGCCGGCGAGCATCAGCAGGGACGCCAGGACGAGCGTGTACGCGTCGATGGTCCACTGCAGCCCCGGGGTACTGGCGTCCAGGTCCCTCTGGAGCGACGGCAGGGCGACGTTCAGGACGGTGTTGTCCAGGCTCACGAGGAGCAGGCTCGTGCAGCAGATCGCGAGCACGAGCAGACGTCGGCGCGGAGTGAGCTCGGACATGGCCACCATCGTACGCGCGGTTCGATAGTGCGGTTAACTAATGGTCGTTACATGATGCTGCCCGGGAAGCTCCGGGCGGCACCCCGGGCAGTGCTCGGCATGCGGGACAATGGGGGAATGTCCACGCCCCCCTCCACCCCGAACCCGGCCCCGGACGCGCGCGACCCGGCGACGGGCCGCGACCTGGCGATCGGCCCGTACGCGGTCCGGCCGCCCGTCGTGCTGGCCCCCATGGCCGGGATCACCAACGCGCCCTTCCGCACCCTCTGCAGGGAATTCAGCGGCGGCAAGGGGCTGTTCGTCAGCGAGATGATCACCACCCGGGCGCTGGTCGAACGCAACGAGAAGACCATGCAGCTGATCACGTTCGACGCGAGCGAGACGCCGCGCTCGATCCAGCTGTACGGCGTCGACCCGGTGACCGTCGGCAAGGCCGTCCGCATGATCGTCGAGGAGGACCTCGCCGACCACATCGACCTCAACTTCGGCTGCCCGGTACCGAAGGTGACCCGCAAGGGCGGCGGCTCGGCCCTGCCCTACAAGCGGAACCTGCTGCGCTCCATCCTGCGCGAGGCGGTCGCCGGCGCCGGGGACCTGCCGGTCACGATCAAGATGCGCAAGGGCATCGACGACGACCACCTGACCTACCTGGACGCCGGCCGCATCGCCGTCGAGGAGGGGGTGAGCGCCGTCGCCCTGCACGGCCGCACCACCGCCCAGCACTACGGCGGCACCGCCGACTGGGACGCCGTCGCCCGGCTCAAGGAGCACGTGCCGGAGATCCCCGTGCTCGGCAACGGCGACATCTGGTCCGCCGACGACGCCCTGCGGATGGTCCGGGAGACCGGCTGCGACGGAGTCGTGGTGGGACGCGGCTGCCTGGGGCGGCCGTGGCTGTTCGCCGACCTGGTCGCGTCCTTCGAGGGCCGCCGCGACCTGTACCGGCCCACGCTGCGCGAGGTCGCCGACGTCATGGTCCGGCACGCCGCCCTGCTCGGCGAGTGGATCGGCGACGAGGCCCGCGGGGTGATCGACTTCCGCAAGCACGTCGCCTGGTACCTGAAGGGCTTCGCGGTCGGCTCCGAGATGCGCAGGCGGCTCGCCGTCACGTCCTCGCTGGAGACCCTGCGGGCCGGGCTGGACGAGCTGGACCTGGACCAGCCCTGGCCGGCCGGTGCGGACGGCCCCCGCGGCCGTACGTCCGGCAACAACCGGGTGGCGCTGCCGGACGGCTGGCTGAAGGACCCGTACGCGTGCGCGGGCGTCGGCGAGGACGCCGAACTGGACACGTCGGGCGGCTGAGCGGGCCCGTCCCCGGGTTTCAGCCTCCGGCGGGGTACGGGACGGAGCCGTAGGCCTCCAGGAAGCGGTCGCGGAACGCGTCCATCCGCCACACGGGCGCGTCCTGGTCCGGCCTCAGCCCCTCGGTCCAGTTCCAGTCGGCGATGTCGTCCAGCGCCTTCGGGTCCTTGGCGACGATCGTCACCGGCACGTCCCGGCTCGCCCTCGGACCGCTGACCCGGGCGATGGGCTGGTGGTCGCCGAGGAAGACGAGGACGGTGTCGTCGGTGCCGTAGCGCTCCAGCCACTGGGTGAGGGCGGTCACCGAGTACTCGACCGACCTGCCGTACTCCCGACGGGACCCGGTGGCGTCCGTCATGAGGCTGCCGGGGTCCTTCCCCGCCTTCTGGACGGGCCCGAAGACGGAGCCGTCGCCGAGTTCGTCCCAGTCGACCATCTCGGGCAGGGGCGCCCAGGGCTGATGGCTGGAGGTCAGGATGACCTCCGCCATCAGGTTCTTGCCCTCCTCGCGTTCCCTGCCGTGCTCCAGGCGCTGGAACGCCTCGAGCGTGTACTGGTCGGGCATCGTCGACCAGCTGAACTTCGGGCCCCGGTAACCCAGCCGGAAGGCGTTGTAGACCTGGTCGAGGCCGAACCACTTCGCCTCGGGCCAGCCCTTCTGGACGCCCGGCACGATGCCTACGGTGTCCCAGGCGCCGGACTTGCCGAACGCCCTGGTGAGGGTGAGGCGGTCGCTCGCGGTGGCGGTGCGGTAGCGCTGCTGGTTGTCGATCCACAGGCCGGACAGCGCCGTCGAGTGGCCCAGCCAGCTGCTGCCGCCGAACGTCGACGACGTCAGCCAGCCGCTGCGCGCCTCGAACCCCGCCTCGGCGAGCGACTCGGTGCCGGCGTCCAGGGTGCCGGTGACGCCGGGGGCGGTCACCGGGTCCTCCAGTGCGGTCCGACCGTAGCTCTCGATGAACGCGATGACGACGTCCTTGCCGCGCAGGCCGGGCAGGAGCTGGTCGGCGGGCGTGCCCGCGAACGGGTCCGAGCGTGCCACCTTCTCGAACGCCGCCTCGTCGCGCAGCGTGTCCCGCACCCGCTTGCCCTGCACCTTCAGCGCGGCCGCGGCCCGGTCGGAGGCGACCGGTACACCGGACACCTGCAGGCCGAGGGCGGTACAGGTGATCCACACCGTGCCCGCGACCAGCGCGCCCCGGGTGGCCCGCGTACGGTGCCGGGCCAGCAGGCCGCTCAGCCGGACCGCGGCGAGCGCCATCACGACCACCAGGAGCAGGACCAGGACGACCGCGCCGACGGCGGCGGCCGTGGCGGTGGCACCGCCCATCGAGTCCTCCACGTAGTGCTCCGCGTCGTCCAGCAGCCCCCAGTCGAGCACCACGTTGAAGCCCCGGCCCAGGTACTCGTTGAACCCGATGTCCAGCAGGTTCAGCACGGTCAGCACGGCGATGCCGGCCCCGTACAGCGCGGCCGCGACGATCCGCGGCCGGCGCGGCAGGGCGAGCAGCAGTACGGCCCCGACGATCGCCTCGGCCGGAATCCGGGTGAACCGGCTGGGCCGCAGGGCACCGGCGGTGTTCGGCAGCAGGAGCGCGCCGACGATCAGCGCGGCGGCGAGTCCGTGCAGGGTCCAGCGGGCGGCGCGCGCGGCACGGGGGTGCCGCGCGCGCAGGCGGGCGCAGCGGGAGCGGAGGGCGTGCAGGGCGCGCGGGGCGCGCGGGGCGGGGCGGGTGAGCTTCCTCGAGGCCGCTTCCCCCCGCTGTCCCTCCGTGCCTTCCGAGACTTCCGGGCCCTCCGTCTCTTCTGCCTCCGCTGTCTCTTCCGCCGGGTGCGGGCGCTCTTCCTCCTGTCGGTTCTCCTCGGTCGTCCGTGTCGGTCGGCGCAGGCGTGTGAAGACAGGCACCCGGAGGTCCTTCCGTGCAAAACCCGGTGAGGTGGCGGACCCGGCGTGGGGGTCCGGATCCGCCGTAGTTCCGTACGGGCGCACCGGCCGGCGTGTTCAGCGCGGCGGGAGGTACGTTCGGCACGCCGGGGGCGGAGGCCGGGCACGCCGTCCGTGGAGCCCCGGTGAGACGCCTGCACGGCCGCCCGGGCGGCCACCGGGGGAGGCGTACGGGGTACGTCCGCATGGTGGAATCCCGGTGACTGTGGCAGCGTGATTCTCGCCACCCCTGATAAGGGTTACGCTCAGATGAGCGAATTGCGGGTGACTGCACTTCTCAAAGGGCGGCACTCGGTGCCACCCCTTGATCGTTCATCGAGCGAAATCAGACGTGCTGATTGTCGCTCATATGAGCGACTGGATCGCCTCGTTCGGAGTCGGTGTGTTCAAGAGATGAACACATGCGGCTGCGGGAGCCTGCCACGCCGTGACTTTCGATCCCGTGGCGGCGGAGTGGTCGCAGGCGCATGACGCACGTGTGGACGTACCCAGATGCCTTTGATCTGGGTATGTTCCTGCCCGTCAGGGCAGCCACCGCGTCCTCGAGGAGTCGAGACCCGTGTCGGAAAACAAAGATCCCCACGTAGGCCAGCAGGGTCACAGCGTTGAGGGCGTGAAGTTCGTCTACGACTTCACCGAGGGCAACAGGGACCTCAAGGACCTGCTCGGCGGCAAGGGCGCGAACCTCGCCGAGATGACCAATCTGGGTCTTCCCGTCCCTCCCGGCTTCACCATCACCACGGAAGCCTGCAAGGTCTACCTGGAGAGCGGCACGGAGCCGGCGGCGCTGCGTGACGAGGTGAGTGCGCACCTCGACGCCCTCGAAGCGGCGATGGGCAAGAAGCTCGGCCGGAGCGACGACCCCCTCCTCGTGTCGGTCCGCTCCGGAGCCAAGTTCTCCATGCCGGGCATGATGGACACCGTCCTGAACATCGGCCTGTCCGACAAGTCCGTGCAGGGGCTCGCCCGGCAGTCCGGCGACGACCGCTTCGCCTGGGACTCCTACCGGCGCCTCATCCAGATGTTCGGCAAGACCGTCCTCGGCGTCGACGGTGAGCTGTTCGAGGACGCGCTGGAGGCGGCGAAGGCCGCCAAGAAGGTCGAGGTCGACACCGAGCTGGAGGCCGCCGACCTCAAGAAGCTGGTCACCAGGTTCAAGAAGATCGTCAGGACCGAGGCCGGCCGGGACTTCCCGCAGGACCCGCGCGAGCAGATGGACCTCGCCATCCACGCGGTCTTCGACTCCTGGAACACCGACCGGGCCAAGCTCTACCGCCGCCAGGAGCGCATCCCGCACGACCTGGGCACCGCCGTCAACGTCTGCTCCATGGTCTTCGGCAACCTCGGCCCCGACTCGGGCACCGGCGTCGCCTTCACCCGCGACCCCGCCTCCGGCCACCAGGGCGTCTACGGCGACTACCTGCAGAACGCCCAGGGCGAGGACGTGGTCGCGGGCATCCGCAACACCGTGCCGCTCGCGGAGCTGGAGCGGATCGACAAGAAGTCGTACGACCAGCTGATGCGGATCATGGAGACGCTGGAGAACCACTACAAGGACCTCTGCGACATCGAGTTCACCATCGAGCGCGGCCAGTTGTGGATGCTCCAGACCCGCGTCGGCAAGCGCACCGCGGGCGCGGCCTTCCGCATCGCCACCCAGCTCGTCGACCAGGGGCTGATCGACGAGGCCGAGGCGCTCACCCGCGTCACCGGCGCACAGCTCGCCCAGCTGATGTTCCCGCGCTTCGACGAGGACACGAAGGTCGAGAAGGTCGGACGCGGCATCGCGGCCTCGCCGGGCGCCGCGGTCGGCAAGGCGGTCTTCGACTCGTACACCGCCGTCAAGTGGTCCCGCTCCGGCGAGAAGGTCATCCTGGTCCGCCGCGAGACCAACCCCGACGACCTGGACGGCATGATCGCCGCCGAGGGCATCCTCACCTCCCGCGGCGGCAAGACCTCGCACGCCGCCGTCGTCGCGCGCGGCATGGGCAAGACCTGTGTCTGCGGCGCCGAGGAGCTCGAGGTCGACACCAAGCGCCGCCGGATGACCGTCTCCGGCGGGCACGTCGTCGAGGAGGGCGACCTGATTTCCATCGACGGCTCGACCGGCAAGGTCTACCTCGGTGAGGTCCCGGTCGTGCCGTCGCCGGTCGTGGAGTACTTCGAGGGCCGCATGCACCCGGGCGCCGACGACGCCGACGAGCTCGTCGAGGCCGTCCACCGGATGATGGCCTTCGCCGACCGCAAGCGCCGGCTGCGCGTGCGCGCCAACGCCGACAACGCCGAGGACGCGCTGCGCGCCCGCCGCTTCGGCGCCCAGGGCATCGGCCTGTGCCGCACCGAGCACATGTTCCTCGGTGACCGGCGCGAGCTGGTGGAGCGGCTGATCCTGGCCGACACCCAGGAGGAGCGCGAGGAGTCCCTCAAGGCACTGCTGCCGCTGCAGAAGAAGGACTTCGTCGAACTGTTCGAGGGCATGGACGGCCTCCCGGTCACCGTCCGCCTCCTCGACCCGCCGCTGCACGAGTTCCTGCCCGACATCACCGAACTGTCGGTCCGCGTGGCCCTCGCCGAGTCCCGCCAGGAACCGCACGAGAACGAACTGCGCCTCCTCCAGGCCGTCCACCGGCTGCACGAGCAGAACCCGATGCTGGGCCTGCGCGGCGTGCGGCTCGGTCTGGTCATCCCCGGCCTGTTCACCATGCAGGTACGGGCCATCGCCGAGGCGGCGGCCGAGCGCCGGGCGGCCAAGGGCGACCCGCGCGCCGAGATCATGATCCCGCTGGTCGGCACGGTCCAGGAGCTGGAGATCGTCCGCGAGGAGGCCGACCAGGTCATCGCGGAGGTCGAGGAGGCCACCGGAACGAAGCTGAAGCTCGCCATCGGCACGATGATCGAGCTGCCGCGCGCCGCGCTGACCGCCGGCCAGATCGCGGAGGCCGCCGAGTTCTTCTCCTTCGGCACGAACGACCTCACCCAGACGGTGTGGGGCTTCAGCCGGGACGACGTGGAGGCCAGCTTCTTCACGGCCTACCTGGAGAAGGGCATCTTCGGCGTCTCCCCGTTCGAGACGATCGACCGGGACGGCGTCGGCTCCCTGGTGAAGCTCGCCGCCGAGGCCGGCCGCGCCACCCGCCCCGACCTCAAGCTCGGCGTCTGCGGCGAGCACGGCGGCGATCCGGAGTCCGTCCACTTCTTCCACGAGGTGGGCCTGGACTACGTCTCCTGCTCCCCGTTCCGCATCCCGGTCGCCCGCCTGGAGGCCGGCCGCGCGGCGGTCACCTCGAAGGGCAGCGACCACCGCTGACCCCTCCGGGGCGAAGCGGACCCGACCCGCCAGCCCCGGAGCCGTTGCCTGTCACCCGACCACCCTCACCGATCGGCAACGGCTCCGGATCACAAGGAGAACGGCGGCACCCGTGCGGGGGTGCCGCCGTTCTCATGCCGTCGAACGAGTTGCGAAGAAGTACTTGCAAGTACTCCTTTGCGACGCTGTCCTCGTGGACATGAACGAGTCCCGGGAACCGCAGGGCCCGCCGGTCCGCGGCCTCGACGCCCGCTCGCTGCGCGGGCTCGCACACCCGCTGCGCATGCGGCTGCTGGACGCCCTGCGTCACGGCGGCCCGGCCATCGCGTCCCAGCTCGCCGCGAAGCTGGGCGAGTCGAGCGGCGCGACCAGCTACCACCTGCGCCGGCTCGCCGCGCACGGCTTCATCGAGGACGCTCCCGAGCGCGGCAAGGGCAGGGAACGGTGGTGGAAGGCTGTCCACAAGGGCCTGCGTTTCGACGACGCGCTGCTCACCGACGCCCACCCGGACGTACGCGGGGCTGCCGACCTGTACCTCCACGAGGTCGCGTCCAGCCAGGCCCGGGGCCTGTCGGCCTGGCTGGACGACCGCCCGGCCTGGCCGGAGGAGCGGAACCGCACCTGGGACATGAGCAGCGCGACGCCGCGCCTGACGCCCGAACCGACCCGGGATCTCCTCGAGAAGATGCACGCCCTCGTCGGAACCCACCGCGACCGGGCCGCAGACGACGCCGACACCGACACCGCCCAAGTACGCATCCGCGCCCGCGCCTTCCCTCTCACCACGGACTGAAAGGCCACGGCCCGATGCATCCCGAGACCCGCCTCGCCCTGCACCACCTCCGCGCCGCCGAACTCCGTGCCGAAGCCGACGCGTACCGCCTCGCCGTGGCAGCCGGGCCGGCTCGGCGCCTCCAGCCCTTCCGACCCGCCTCGGCTGGACCCTGGTGGAAGTCGGCCTGCGCACGGCCGCCGGTCCCAGGGCGGCAGTCCCGTTCCACAGACCTCGCACCTGTGTCTGATCCCACCGGGCCCGGTCGCAACAGGCCCCGGGACACCTGTTTCTCCGGGTGCCGCTCCAGCTCCCGTATCGGCGTCGGTCAGGACGCGCGGGTCCACACGGCCCTCCACCCGGAACAGCGGCACCGGGAACTTTCGCTGGGGAGTGATCGTGGACCTGGGACTGTCCCGTGTCGGCCTCGTTGACGCCCTGTACGTCGACGATGGGGACGATTACCACGTTGGTGATCGAATCAGTGGCCATCTGGACTGCTTCGACGAGCAGAAGGACAAGTTCATCTTGAGGCCGCCCGATCAGATTCCGCTTGCTGAGCGACTGAGGCGGGCAAGGGGGTGACAGGGAAGGCTTCCTTCCTCTGCTCGTCCGGCTGACCGGACCACGGTCGGGATAGTTGCCTTCCCGGGCGGCGCGGGTCCCGGCCTTCGGGTGAGTGCCGCGCCGCCGGAAGGGTGGCATCCCTGCGGCCGTCGAGCGCTCGAAATGGCGGCGCCCTCGTGCGGGGGGCCGCCATTTCGTCGTTTCGGAGCGCCTCAGTCGGTGCTGCGGCGCCGGCGTGCCGCGAACAGCGCCCCGCCGCCCGCCAGGACGACGGCCGCGCCGCCCGCCGCGATGTACGGGGTGGCGCTGTTGCCGCCGGTCTCGGCGAGGTCGGTGCCGGTGTCCGAGCCGGTGTTCTGCGCCCCGGACTCCGTGTCCGAGCCGGCGGCGGTGTCGTCGTCCTTGTCGTCGTCCTTGTCGTCGGCGGGGACGAAGCCCGCCGGCGGGTTGTCGCAGCCGATGCCGTCGTTGTCGCGGTCCAGGTGCTTGCCGTAGTGCTCGCTGTCGGCCGGGATGTTGGAGTACCCGGCGGTGTACGCCGCGTCGCAGTTCTTGAACACGCCCTCGTGGGCGGCGGCGGTGGTGACGGGCAGCGTGGCCAGTGCGAGCGCGGCGACGGTCACGGCGGCGGACTTGCAGGACAGGTTCACAGGGGGTCCCCCAGCTATGTGCGGATATCCGGCAGTGTGCCCCTGTCCGGGGTGGTCTGCCGGGTGCGAGCTACCGACGGTAGGGGAGGGGTGGGGGAGGGCGGGGAGGTTTCGCGGACCCGTGATGCGAACGTGACGTGACCGGACGGTAGCTCTCCGCTCATGCCGGTGCGTTCTGTGCACCGGCATGAGCCGGCAACCGGGAGCGTTTACCTGCGGAACGGGCCCCTCACCTCGTACGTGATGCCACCCGACGAACTCCCGCTCGTCCCGCGCTGGCTGGAGAAGTACAGGCGGGTGCCGTCCGGGGAGAAGGCCGGGCCGGTGATCTCGGAGCCGGACTGGCCGCTCACCCGGAGGAAGGGGGCCACGACGTCGTCGGGCGTGATGACGCAGATCTCCATGTTTCCGCCGTCCTCGGCCACGAAGAGGTCGCCCGAGGAGGAGCCGGTGACGTTGTCCACGCCGGTCAGGGGAGCGGAGCCGCCCGTCACCAGGGAGTCGTCGTAGGTGAGTTCGATCGTCTGGGCGGCGGCGTTGTACTGCCAGACGCGGTTGTCGCCCTTGGTCGTGAACCAGCAGGTGTCGTTCGCGTAGTGGCAGCCCTCGCCGCCGTTGAAGCGCTTGGCGCCGGAGACCTGGTTGCGGGTCGCGGTGGCCCCGGACGGGTCCGGGACCCTCGCCCAGCTCACCGGGCCGCTCGTGCCGCTGCCCGCCACCAGTACCTCCAGTGTGCCGGAGGACAGGTCGCCCCACGTCGTCGGCCGGAAGCGGTAGAAGCAGCTGTCCGAGACGTCCTCGGTCAGGTAGATCACCCTGCGGACCGGGTCGGCGGCCGCCGCCTCGTGCTTGAAGCGGCCCATCGCGTCCCGGCGTACCGCCGCCTTCGTCCCCCACGGGTCGGTCTCGTAGACGTAACCGCGGTCCACCTCCTCGCAGGACAGCCAGGTGTTCCACGGCGTGCTGCCGCCCGCGCAGTTCTGCCGGGTGCCGGACAGGATGCGGTACGCGCCCGTGACGGCGCCGGTGGCCGAGAAGCGCACCGCGCCCGCGCCGCCGGACGGGTTGATCTCCGAGTTGGAGACGTAGATCCAGCCGCTGCCGTCCGCGTAACAGGCGCCGCCGTCGGGGGCGTTGTGCCAGGTGTACGACGTGCCCGGGACCTGCCGGCCGGAACGGGCGATGACCCTGCTGGTGAACCCGGCCGGCAGCCCGATCCCGTTGGCGTCCGCCGCGCCGAGCGCGCCGTAGGGGCCCGTGCCGGGCTGGGCGGGCGCCGCGTACGCGGCGCTGTGCCAGAGCGCGCCGCCGAGGACCGCGCCGGTGCCGCCCATGGCGCTCGCACGAAGGAAGGTACGACGTTCCACTGCCGCTCCTGGAGGTGCCGTGAACCGTCCCGCCACCGGCCGGTGACGGGGACGTGCGGTCACGGACCCTACGGGTGCGCCATGGACACATCATGACCGCAGGTGTGCCGGGGGGTGACCATCCCGAGTGCCGACCCTTATCCGCTCACGCAGCCTTGACCTCGTACGTCGTCAGCCGGACCGTGTCGTCGTCCAGGCACTGGCCCGTCTCCAGGTCGAAGCGCTGCTTGAGCAGCGGGGAGGCGACGAACGGGCGGCCCCGGTGGGTGCCGGTCAGGCCGCGGGAGAGGACCGCCGCGCCGGTGAAGGGGTCGCGGTTGTCGACGGCGTACAGGCCGCCGTCGCGATCGGTGAAGACGGCGACCTGCCGGCCGTCGGGCAGCAGGGCCGCCACGCCGCGGCCCGGGACCAGTGTGCTCAGGTCGCAGACCGTGAACCAGGCGTCGGTCAGCTGGAGTCGGACCTTCAGGTCGGTGGTCTCGAGGGCCAGGGTCATCGCTGGGCGCTCCCTTCCAGGGCGGCTTCCATGGACTGTGCGGGTCGCATGCCGATGTTCAGCAGGGGCAGGTCGGGCTTCATCTGGTCGCGTTCGGGGACGAAGCCGACCACCGGGTCCGGGGTGTCGGGGGCGTTGACGAAGGACACGAACCGGGAGAGCTTCTCGGGGTCGTTGATGGTCTCGGCCCACTCGTCGCGGTAGTACGCGACGTGGGCGGACATCAGGGACTCCAGCTCGTCGCAGATGCCGAGCGAGTCGTGTACGACGACGTCCCGCACGTGGTCCAGGCCGCCCGGGATCCGGTCCAGCCAGGTCGAGGTGCGCTCCAGGCGGTCGGCGGTGCGGATGTAGAACATCAGGAACCGGTCGATCAGGCGCACCAGTTCGGCGTCCGAGAGGTCCTGTGCGAGCAGGTCGGCGTGGCGCGGGGTGGCGCCGCCGTTGCCGCCGACGTACAGGTTCCAGCCGCCCACGGTGGCGATGACGCCGAAGTCCTTCGACCGGGCCTCGGCGCACTCGCGCTGGCAGCCGGAGACCGCCGACTTCAGCTTGTGGGGGGAGCGCAGGCCCCGGTAGCGCAGCTCCAGGTCGATCGCCATGCGCACCGAGTCCTGCACGCCGTAGCGGCACCAGGTCTGCCCGACGCAGGACTTCACCGTGCGCAGCGACTTGCCGTACGCGTGGCCGGACTCGAAGCCGGCGTCCACCAGGCGGGCCCAGATGACCGGGAGCTGCTCGACACGGGCACCGAACATGTCGATGCGCTGGCCGCCGGTGATCTTCGTGTAGAGGCCGAAGTCGCGGGCGATCTCGCCGATCACGATCAGCTTCTCCGGGGCGATCTCGCCGCCGGGGATGCGGGGGACGACCGAATACGATCCGTTCTTCTGCAGGTTGGCGAGGAAGTGGTCGTTGGTGTCCTGGAGGGCGGCCTGTTCGCCGTCCAGGACGTAGCCGCTCGCGCCGATCGTCGGGGCCAGCGAGGCGATGATCGAGCCGACCGTCGGCTTGCAGACCTCGCAGCCGTCGCCGCCCCGGGCGTCCTCGCGGCCGTGCCGGTCCAGCAGGTCCCGGTGGGAGGTGACGCGCAGGGCGTGGACGATCTCGTACAGCTCCTCGCGGGTCTGCGAGAAGCAGCCGCACAGGCCCTTGTCGACCTCGATGCCGCCCGCCTCCAGCTCGGCGTTGACCAGCTGGCCGAGCACCTTCACGCAACTGCCGCAGCCGGTACCGGCCTTGGTGCACTTCTTCACCTCGGGCACGGTGGTGCAGCTGCGCTCGGTGACCGCGTTGCGGATGGTGCCCTTGGTGACGTTGTGGCAGGAGCAGACGACCGCCTCGTCCGGCAGCGCGGACGGGCCGAGCTGGGCGGGGGCGCCGGCCCCGGCGGGCAGGACCAGGGACTCGGGGGAGACGGGCGGGACCGAGCCGGTGAAGGCCTTCAGCGTGCCGTACGCCTCCGCGTCGCCGATCAGGATGCCGCCGAGCAGCGTGCCGTCGCTGCCGATGACCAGCTTCTTGTACAGGCCGGCGCGGGAGTCGGAGTAGACGACGTCCAGGCAGTCGGCGGTGGCGCCGTGCGCGTCGCCGAAGGACGCCACGTCCACGCCGAGCAGCTTCAGCTTGGTCGACAAATCGGCGCCGGTGAACGACGCCTCGTCGGCGGCGATCGTCGCGGCGGCGGTCTGCGCCTGCTCGTAGCCGGGGGCGACCAGACCGTACACCCGGCCGTCGGCGGCCAGCGCGCACTCGCCGATCGCGAAGACGTGCGGGTCGGTGAGCGTGCGGCACTGCTCGTCCACGGCGATGCCGCCGCGCTCGCCGACCTCCAGCCCCGACGCGCGGGCGAGCTGGTCGCGGGGGCGGACACCGGCGGAGAACACCACCATGTCGGTGGCGAGTTCGGAGCCGTCGGACAGCTTCATGCCGGTGACCGCGCCGTCCCCGCCGACCACGATCTCCTGCGTGCCGGTGCCGGTGTGCACGGCCAGGCCCATGTTCTCGACGGTCCGCAGCAGCGCGCTGCCGCCGCCGTCGTCGACCTGCACCGGCATCAGGCGCGGCGCGAACTCCACGATGTGCGTGGTCAGTCCGAGTCCCTTGAGGGCGCCCGCCGCTTCCAGGCCGAGCAGCCCGCCGCCGACCACCGCGCCCACGGTGGCCCTGCTCTTCGCGTACTCCTCGATCGCGAGCAGGTCCTCGATGGTGCGGTAGACGAAGCAGCCGGCCGCGTCCTTGTTCGGCACCGGCGGCACGAACGGGTAGGAGCCGGTGGCCAGCACCAGGACGTCGTAGTCGACGGCCAGCCCCGAGCGGGCGGTGACCCTGCGGGCCTCGCGGTCGACCGTCTCGGCCGGGTCGCCGATGTGCAGCTCGATGCCGTGTTCCTCGAGGAACGCCAGGTCCGTCATGGACAGGTCCTCGGCGGTACGCCCCGAGAAGTACGAGGTGAGCTGGACGCGGTCGTACGCCGGACGCGGTTCCTCGCACAGCACGACCACGCGGTGCGTGGCGGTCAGGCCGCGCTCGGCGAGCGCCTCCAGGAAACGCTGGCCGACCATGCCGTGGCCGACGAGCACGATCGTGGGGGTGGGCCCCGGGGTGGCGGTCATCAGGAGCCTCCGTCGTTGGTGAGCAGGTGGAGCAGGGGGCCGCCGTCGGAGGGGAGCGGCTCTGCTCCCTCCCACGCGCGGGCGAGCGCGCCGACCGTGCCGAGTTCGCCGACCAGGACCCCGCCGATCAGCCGGTCGCCGCGGACGACGACCTTGCGGTAGGTGCCCCGGGTGGCGTCGGTGAGCTGGACGACGTCGTCGCCGGGCAGCGCCTCGGTCTCGCCGAACGCGGCGAGGTCGAACGGGCTGTCGGGCCCCGTGAGGGTGAGCCGGGTCAGGGAACGGGTGCCGGTGTAGCGGGCGTCCGCGTCCCCGGCGAGCAGGGCGGCCAGTGCCTCGGCCTGCTCCAGCGCCGGGGCGGCCAGTCCGTACACCGTGCCGGCGTGCTGGACGCAGTCGCCGACGGCGTGGATGCGGGGGTCACTGGTGCGCAGCTCGTCGTCGACGACGATGCCCTTGCGGACCTCCAGGCCGGCCGCCTGGGCGAGCCCCACCCGCGGGTGCACCCCGCAGGCCAGGACGACCGGGTCGGCGTCGAGCGCGTACCCGTCGGCCATCTCGACCGAGCGGACCGCGCCGGCGACGCAGCGCACGTCCCGCACCCGGCACTCGGTGTGCACCTCCACGCCGAGGTCCGTCAGGTGCCGCCGGACGAGCCGGGAGGCCGCCGGGTCGAGCTGGCGTTCCATGAGCCGCTCGGACTGCTGGGCGAGGACGACCTGCGCGCCGCGCACGGCGAGCGCGCGGGCCGCGGACACGCCGAGCAGTCCGCCGCCGATGACGACGGCCCGCGCCCCCGGACGTACCGCCTTGGCCAGGCCCAGGCAGTCGTCCATGGTGCGGAACGCGTGCACGCCCTCGGGCAGCGCGTGGTCCTCGGTGAACAGCCCGCGCAGCGGTGGCAGCACCGGGTTGGAGCCGGTGGCCAGGACGAGCCGGTCGTAGCCGATCCCGGTGCCGTCCGCGCAGACGACGGTGCGTGCCGCGCGGTCGATGCCGGTGACCCGGCCGCGGGTCAGCACCGTCGGCGCCGCCGGGGCGGGGAGGGCGATCAGCTCGGGGCTGTAGCGTCCGGCCAGCACCTCGGCGAGCAGCACCCTGTTGTACGGGCGGTGCTCCTCCTCGCCGACCAGCGTCACCGGTGTGCCGAGCCCGCCGAGCCGCCGGGCGAGTGTCACGCCCGCCAGGCCGGTGCCGATCACCACCACACGCTCGTTCGAGGTCATGTCCCTGAGCGTGCGGTGCGGGTGTTACCCGGCGGCATCACGTCTGTTTCCCGCGCGGAACGCTGCCCTCAGCGGGGACGGGGGGTGGGTGTGAGGGTTCGGAGCGCCGGGCCGGGGCGGCGGTGAGGAGGCGCCGACGGGGAGGCGGGGGTGATGCCGGGGTGATGCGGGGCGGCACTGTGACGACGCTCAACCTCAGGAAAAGCTCATCTTGATGGACGGCACAACTACCCGCTCCCTAGGGTCACGCCCATGCCCGACATTTCGCTGACCACGGTCGTTCTCCTCTGCCTCGCGGCGCTCGCCGCCGGCTGGATCGACGCCGTGGTCGGCGGCGGCGGGCTCCTGCTCCTGCCCGCGCTGCTGCTCGGCCTGCCCGCCGGCACGCCCGCCGCGCACGCGCTCGGTACCAACAAGGCGGTCGCCATCGTCGGCACCACCGGCGCGGCGGTGACCTTCGCCCGCAAGGCACCCGTCGACGTACGGACCGCCGTACGCATCGGTCTCGCCGCCCTCGCCGGATCGTCGGGCGGGGCCTTCCTCGCCGCGGGGATGAGCACCGAGGTCCTCAAGCCGGTGATCATGGTGGTGCTGCTCGCGGTGGCCGCCTTCGTCATCCTCCGGCCCGGCTTCGGCACCGCGCCGCAGCCCGGCCCGGTCTCCCGCCGCCGCGTCCTCGCCGCGATCGGCTTCGGCGGCCTGGGCATCGGCTTCTACGACGGCCTCATCGGCCCCGGCACCGGTACGTTCCTGGTCCTGGCCCTCACCGCCCTGCTCCACCTCGACCTCGTCACCGCGTCCGCCACCGCGAAGATCGTCAACTGCTGCACCAACGCCGGCGCGCTGGCGATGTTCGCCTGGCAGGGCGCGGTGCTGTGGCAGCTGGCGGGCCTGATGGCCGTGTTCAACCTGGCGGGCGGCACCCTCGGCGCCCACACGGCCCTGAAGAAGGGCAGCGGCTTCGTCCGCATCGTCCTGCTGGTGGTCGTCTTCGCCCTGGTGGCGAACATGGCGTACGAGCAGTGGCTGGCCTGAGTGCCGCACCCGGTGATCGGCCCGGCTGACGTGATCCCTTCGGACGGGCCGGGCTCCAGCGCCGTTCCGTGACGCGAGCGGCCGGTACCGGGGAGCGCCGCGGAGCAGGACGACGCCCGCCCGGGCACCGGCCGACGACCTCCGCACACAGATCGTCGACATGCGGGGCCGGCTGCGGGAGGCCGGGACCCGCCTCGAACACCTCGCGACCGTCCAGAAGACCATCACCGCACCCGCTGACCGCCTCCCGGCCCGGGCCTCCGCGCCCGACCTGCCCGAGCACCCGGACCCCCGCGTCCTCGCCTTCCTCAACGGGGCCGCCGGCCCCCTTCGGGCCCGCGACATCTGCGAAGCCCCCGACCACGAACTGATGCCGAAGGACATCGAAGGCACCCGCGCCAAACTGAAACGCCCCACTTCTTCTTGTGCGTGCCCATGAAACCGCTCAGCAGCGCATGGCCCGTGGCCGTCGGCAGCAACGGAGGCAGCAGCCGCGTCTCCGGTTCCCCGGCGGTGACGACGACGGTCTCCGCACCCTCGGTGAGGGCGGACCGCAAGGCCTCCTCCGAGCCGTCCGTGGCGATGAAGGCGGCCGCGACCTGGCCGTCCTGCACCCGGTACAGGGTCTGCCGCGCGCCGCCCTCGGGGCGGCCGAAACCGATGTGGCGTTCGCCGTCGTACATGGCCTCGAAGAGGACGGGGAGGTGAGGGTGGGACATGGGTGACTCCTCCATTGCGTAGGTGGGTTGGGGTGAATCAGGAGTGAGGGGCGAGGGTGGTGGGCACGTCCGCGCCCGTGAGGTCGGCCAGGATCTCGCCGACCCGGTCGACCGCCTCCCGTATCCACGGCAGGGTGAGCGGGTCCGCCGCCTCCAGCGCAGCCGTGCGCCGTTCGTCGGTGTCGCCGTAGAAGTGGCTGGTGGCCGCCCGGATCCGCAGAGGGCGGCCGGACTCCCCGAACGCGCTCGCGGGCAGTACGCCGACCCCGTAACGCTCCGAGAGCAGCCCGGCCAGGGCGTCGCCGTCGTGCACGCCGTGCGTGACGGCCAGGTGCTCCCGCAGGGGTTCGAAGGCCGGGTAGAGGTAGCAGGTCGCGGCGACGGGGGCCGGCTCCGCGCCCACGGCGGTGAAGCGGGCGGCGACTGCGCGCACCACCTTCTCGTGCAGCCGCCGGCTCGCCGCGATGCGCTCGGTGACCTCCGGCGGCTCCCCGAACGCCTACGCGGCCGCCGTCTGCACCGGCGCGGGCGGGCTGGACCAGATCTGGCTGGCGACCGCGACGAGCCGGGTGTGCAAGGCGCGCCCCGGTTCGCTGTCGGGCAGCCGGGCCGCTCCTGTACGCCAGCCACCGAGCGCCAGGTTCTTGGTGAGACCGGTGGTGACAACGGTCAGCTCGGGCGCCTGCAGGGCCGGGGAGACGGCCGGCTCGGAGGTGTCGTACACCAGGTCGCAGTAGATCTCGTCGGAGACGATGACGAGGTCCAGTTCACGGGCCGCCTCCGCCAGCCGCCGTACGGTGGCGGCCGAGGCGACCGCGCCGGTCGGGTTGTCCGGCACGGTCACGACCACGGCCCGGGGGTTCTGCCCGGCGGCCCGGGCATCGGCGACCGCGCTGCGCGGGCCCGATGCTCGGCATCGGGCCCGCGCGGAACTGTGGCTGCGGTCAGGCCGGGTCAGGTGCCGCGCCGTGGGCCGGGGCCACCGGCCGCTGGGCGGGGAAGCCCGCCTGCCGGGCGTACAGCACGACCGCGATCACCGGCAGCAGAAGCAGCAGAACCGTCCAGGGGAAGGACTCGCTGCCGACCACGTCGAGCAGGATGCCGCCGACGATGCCGCCGCCCGCCATCGCGACGTTCCAGAGCGTGACGAGCATCGCCTGCGCCGCGTCGGCGGACTCGCCGCCCGCGTCACCGACGGCAGTCTGCAGCAGGGTGGGCACGCCGCCCCAGCCCAGACCCCACAGCACCGCGGCGACGTAGACGAGGGCGGTGGTGTCGGAAAGGACGGCCAGGAGCAGCGAGGCGACGGCGACGAGCAGGGCGCCGCCGACGGTGAGGCCACGCAGCCGCCGGTTGATCTGCGCGCCGACGATCCAGATGCTCGCCAGCGAGGCGGTGCCGAAGACCAGGAGGATCAGGCCGGTGGAGCCGCCCAGTCCCAGGTCCTCGAGATACGTGGCGATGTACGCGTACAGGATGGTGTGGGCCAGCACGAAGACCAGCGTGACGAAGAGGACCGGGGACACACCCGGGATACGCAGGGTACGCAGCATCTTCGGCCGCTCGCCGCGCCCCTGGCCGGCGAAGTCCGGTACGGCCGCGAAGATCCACACCAGGAGCACGACCGTGAGGGCGGTCATCGACAGGAACGCCACCCGCCAGCCGAGCCAGTCACCGAGGAAGGTACCGGCGGGCACGCCGAGGGAGAGCGCGACGGGGATACCGGCCATGGCGATGGCCATCGCCTTGCCCTGGAGGTGCACGGGGGCCATACGGCGGGCGTATCCGGCGAGCAGGGCCCAGGCGAGACCGGCGGCCACACCGGCGACGAAACGCGCCACCATCGTCAGCTCGTAGACGGACGACACGGCCGTCACGGTGTTGGCGAGGGCGAAGCCGCCCATGGCCGTGAGGAGCAGCCTCTTGCGCCGCCAGCCCGCGGTGGCCGCGGTGAGCGGGATCGCGGTCAGGGCGGTGCCGATCGCGTAGATCGTGACCGTCTGGCCGGTCGCGGACTCGCTGACCCGCAGGTCCTGGCTCATCGCGGGCAGCAGGCCGGCGGGGAGGGTCTCGGTGAGACTGGTGATGAAGACGGCGGTGGCGAGGGCGAGCAGGGCGAACAGCGGAAGCTTCTGCTGTTCGTCGCCTCCGCTCTTCGGGTCCGGGGCCGCAGCGGCGGCGGGCGCCGTGTCGGGTGCGGTGCTCATGGGGTGCGCTCCAGGTTTCCGTAAGGGGGGTGCGGGATGTGGGGCGGACGCCGGGGTCTCGCGAGGACGGTGGAGGCCGGGCGGCGAAGGCGGTGGTGCGGGGCGGCTGGTTCACGGGTGGCCGAGCCCGCCGTCGACGGGGAGTCTGGCCCCCGTGGTGAACGTCGCCTCCGTGGCCAGGAACAGCGCGGCCCGGGCCACCTCTTCGGCGGCGCCGAGGCGGCCGAGCGGCGGCAGGGGCACGGCACCGGAGCCCGGCGCCTCGATACAGCCCGGGGCCACCGCGTTGACGCGGATGCCCCGGGAGACGAGTTCGGCGGCGAGCGCGGTCACGGCGTCGGGGCACGGGGTGGGGGCGGTGAGCACGATCGCACCGCCGTCCTTGAGGTGCGGCAGCAGGGGCCGGGCGGTGGGAACGGCATCGGCGAAGAAGAAATCGGCGCCGCCCCCGGCGGCGCTCCTTGCGGTGCTCCCGGGTCCGGTGCCGGTTCGTGCGGTGAGGGCCTGTGCGGTGAGGGCGGTCTCGACGGCGGACGGGGCGACGACGCGGGCGGCGGAGCCGAGTTCGGCGACCGCGTGGGCGCGCTCCTCGTCGGTGCGGGCGGTCAGCAGGACCGTCGCCCCGCCCTCCACGGGACGCTTGGCGATGGCCAGGCCGATGCCGGTGGCCCCACCGACGACCAGGGCCTCTCTGCGCGCGTACTTGGTCATGGTTGCCGCTCCCTCCAGGGGTGCCCGTTCCTCGCCGGTGCCGCGGTGCCACCCGCGTGGACGACTCTGTGCCCGGGCGCTTCGGGGAACCTTCGGGAAACCTTCGGAACGGCTGACGGACGGGCCGGTGGTGCCCAGAGGCCCGAGGGCCGGTCCCCCCGGACATGTACGGTGGCGCCCATGCGGTTTGGGGTACTCGGGCCACTGGTGGTGTGGGACGGCGAGGGACGGGAAGCCAGAGTCCCCGAAGCCAAGGTCCGGGCCCTGCTGGCGGACCTGCTCGCGAACGACGGGGGACCGGTCTCCGCCGACCGTCTCATCCACGACCTGTGGGGCGACACTCCTCCGGGCAAGCCCGCGGGCGCCCTCCAGGCCAAGATCTCCCAGCTGCGCCGGGTCATCGGCCGGGACCGGGTGGTGCGCCAGCCCCCCGGCTACCGGCTGCGGCTCGACGGCGACGAGGTGGACGCCGCACGCTTTTGCGCCCTGGTGACCGAGGCACGCCCCGTCCAGGACCCCCGCGCCCGGGCCGCGCTGCTCACCGAGGCCCTGGAGCTGTGGCGGGGGCCGGCGTACGCGGACTTCGCGGACGGCCCTTTCGCACGGGGGGTCGCCCAGCGGCTCACGGAACAGCGGCTGTCCGTACTGGAGGAGCAGGCACAGGCACGCCTCGAGGCGGGGGACCACGCGCTCCTCGTCGGGGAACTGACCGGCCTCGTGGCGCTCCACCCGCTGCGGGAACGCCTGCGTGCCGTTCAGATAAAGGCCCTGTACGCGGCGGGGCGCCAGAGCGAGGCACTCGCGTCGTACGACGACCTGCGCACCCGGCTCGGGGGGGAACTGGGGGTCGATCCGAGCCCCGAACTGACCACCCTGCACGGGGCGGTGCTGCGACAGGAGCCGGGGCTGAGCACGGGGGCGTACGGGGCTTCGGGAGGCGGGTCCGGGGCGGTGGTGGCGGACCTCGCACCCGCGGCGGAGACGGTGAGCACCGCAGCGGTCACCGCCCCGGCCCCGCACACGAACCTCCCCGTCCCCCTCACCCCCCTCGTCGGCCGCTGTCAGGCACTGGCCGACCTCTCGCAACTCCTCGCGGAAAAAAGGCTGGTGACCCTCACCGGTCCCGGCGGCGTAGGCAAGACCCGGCTGGCCGTGGCGGCGGCCACCGCCGAGCGGGACGGCGCTCAGGCAGGTGAACCGGCCGACGGAACATGGCTCGTCGAGTTCTCCGGCATCCGCGCCGGCACCTCCGCCGACCTGGCCCAGGTCGTCGCCGCCACCCTCGGCATCCGGGACGACGCCCCCCGCTCACTGCCGGACACCGGCCCTCCCACGCCCTCCTTGCCGCACCGCCTCGCCGCAGCCCTGCGCGACCGCCGCACCCTGCTGGTCCTGGACAACTGCGAGCACGTCGTCGACGCCGCCGCCGAACTCACCGAACTGCTCCTGCGCACTGCCCCAGGGCTGCGGGTCCTGGCCACCGGGCAGGAGCCGCTCGGCCTGGCGGGCGAGGCGATGTTCCTCGTCGAGCCCCTGCCGCCCGCCGACGCGGTCCGGATGTTCATGGAGCGTGCCGCCGCCGCGACCCCCGGCTTCCCGCGCGACCCACAGGCGCCGGACGAGCCCGAGCGCCGGGCCGTGGCCGAGATCTGCCGCCGGCTCGACGGCATCCCACTCGCGTTGGAGCTCGCCGCCACCCGGGTACGGGCCCTGGGAGTGAGGGAGCTGGCGGCCCGGCTCAACGACCGCTTCCGGGTGCTGACTTTCGGGCAGCGCGGCGCACCGGCCCGGCAGCAGACGCTGCGGGCGGTGATCGACTGGAGTTGGGAGCTGCTCAGCGCGCCCGAGCGCATCGTCCTGCGCCGCCTCGCCGCCCACAGCGACGGCTGCGACCTGGCCGCCGCCGAAGCGGTCTGCGCGGGTGACGGCGTCGCCCGGGAAGAGGTGCTCGACCTCGTCACCCGGTTGGTCGACCGGTCCCTGGTGGTCGTGGTGGACGGGCCCACCGGGCCCCGCTACCGGCTCCTGGAGTCCGTCGCCGCGTACGCGACCGAGCGGCTCCACGACATGGAGGACCTCACCGCCGTACGGGACCGTCATCTGCGCCACTACCGGGCCCTGGCCGAACATGCCGAGCCGCAGTTGCGCGGCGCCGGACAGCGGCCCTGGCTGGCCCGGCTGGACGCCGAGGCCGGGAACCTGCGTACGGCGCTCGACGAGGCGGTGCGCCGTGCGGGCGCGGGAGAGCCGGACGAGGCGGTCCGGCTGGCCACCGCCCTGGCCTGGTGGTGGCTGCTGCGCGGCCGCCTCACCGAGGCCCGCAGCAGCCTGGGAGCGGTGCTGGCCGTGACGTCCGCTTCCTTCGACCTTGCCGATCCCGGTCCCGCCGCCCCCGCTGAACTCGCCCTCCTCCACGCCGCCTTCGCACTGCTCACCGGGGATCACACCGCAGCCGCCACCCCGGAGGGCGGCCGCACCACGACAGCGGACAGCCGCGGCCTCATCGCGACCGGTGACGCCGTTCCCGACCCCGTGCGCCGGGCCCGTGCCCTGTGGCTCTGTGCGTACGGACTGTTCAGTGCGGGTGACGATGCCGAGGGCAGCGAGCTGAACACCCGCGCCCTCACCCTGTTCACCGCCGCGGAGGACCAGTGGGGCACCGCCGCCGCGCTCGGCCTGCGCGCGACGCTCGCGCTGGTCCGCGGCGACCTCGTCGGGCTCGGCCGTGACGGGCTGCGCAGCTCCCTGATCTTCTGCGAACTGGGCGACCGCTGGGGTGAGTTGCAAACCGTGTCCCCGCTCGCCGCACTCGCCGAGATCAAGGGTGCGTACGAGGACGCGGAGCGTCGCCAGTACGAAGGTCTGCGGATGGCCCGGGAGCTGGGTCTGGAGGCGGAGGTGTCCGCGCGGCTCTCCGGGCTCGGTCGGCTCGCGCTGCTCGCCCGCGACTGGGACCGTGCCCGCGGCCTGCACGAACAGGCGCGCCGGATCGCCGCCGAACAGGGTTACAAGTACGGCGAGATCCACTCCGAGATGGGCCTCGCCCTCGGCGCACGCCGCTCCGGCGACCTCGACGGAGCCGAGGCGCACCTGCTGCACATCCGCGACGGCTACGCCGATGTCTCCTCCCAGGCGGGCGACCACCTGCTCCTGGCCGAGCTCGGCTTCGTCGCCGAGCTGCGCGGCGACGCGCGCGGGGCGGCGGCCCACCACCTGGAGGGCCTGGAGATCGCCCGCGCCCTCGCGGAGCCCCGTGCCCTGGCCCTCTCCCTGGAGGGCCTCGCCGGTGCGGCCGCGCTGCCCGGTCACGGCCCCGCCGCCACCCGCGCGGCCGTCCTCCTGGGCGCGGCGGCGGCCACCCGCCGCCGGGCCGGAGCCCCGCTGCCGCCCGCCGAACGCGCCGACGTCGACCGCGTCACCGCGTCGGCACGGGCCGCGCTGGGCGAGGACGCGTTCACAAAGGCGTATGACCGTGGCACCCGGCTGACCGCCGAGGAGGCGGTCCGCCATGCCCGTACGGCACTCGACCCGGGACGCTGACCGGGCGGCGCCCTCCTGGACGTCGAGCGAGTACTCCCTGACGCCCAGGGGCACGGCGCTCAACGAGGCGCTGGAACCGCTGGGCGCGTGGGGGAGGGCGAATGTGCTGGGACCGTCCGAGGGCTCAGCGGCTGCCGGTGAGGTGGGCGTAGACGACGACGTTGCCCTGGTAGCCGGTGGTGCGTGAGTAGCCTCCGCCGCAGGTGATGATCCGCAGCTCCGGGCGCTCTGCCGCGCCGTACACCTTCCCGTCGGGGAAGTCCCGGGCGTCGTACACCTCGACGGCGTGCACGGTGAACACGGCGGTGGTGCCGTCGCGCCGGTCCACCTCGACGGTGCCGCCCCTGCGCAGGGCGCCCAGGGAGTAGAAGACGGCGGGGCCCTCGGCGTTGTCGACATGGCCCGCGACGACCGCGGTGCCGCTCTCGCCGGGTGTGGTGCCGGCCTCGTACCAGCCGGCCAGGTCCGGCCGCTCGGGCGGCGGCACGTCGAGGCTGCCGGTGCCCGTCAGGCCGAGGCCCGTCAGGGGGGCGTCCACACCGATCGCGGGGACGCGTATCCGGTCGGGCGGGGAGGGCGGCAGCGCGGCGGACGCCGGGACCTGCCCGGCACCGTGCCCCGGGCCCGTGGAGTGGGCCTGGGCGGCCGACGGCTGCGGCGGGGCGCTCGTGCCGGTTCCCGCGTGCAGCAGCCACAGGCCGCAGCACAGGGTGAGCGTGCTCACCGACGCTATGACCGTGTTGCCCGGTCTCCCGGTCGCCCGGCCGTACCTGCGTGGCATGCGGCGTATGCGGTATGTCCGGCGTATGCGGTGCATTGCTCACTGACCTCTCCAGCGTCGGCCCCGTGCCCCCTCCGGGCCGCGAGGGGCGTCGGACCCGGAGGGGGAGGGGATGCGGTACCGGCGGACGGGCGGCGGAGGGGCGCCCGTCAGATCCCGTCGCCTCTCGCCCGGCGATGCAGGAGCCAGGTACCGCCCGCGGCGGCGACGGCGAGAGCCGTCACGCCGGCCGCGGTCTGCGCGGGGTCGGTGCCCAGGGCGCCGCCGACCCCCGTCTTCACACTGCCCCGGGGGTACACCTGCTGCGCCGCGGGCGTCAGCCTGACCACCAGGTCACCGGTCACCCGCTGCCCGCCCGCCTCGCACGTCGCGACGATCTCGTACGTCCCCGGCTGCGCGCCCGGCGGCACCCGGAACCGGCCGGTCGAGTCCCGTCCGGCCGCGTCGGGACCGTCGTCGCGGGGTGCCAGCGTGAAACGGCCGGCGCCCACGGCGGTGGCATCGCCCGCGACCGTGTCGCCGTCGCCGCACGCCGAGGTGTCCACCGTCACCCGCGTGCCCGCCACGACCACGGACGGGCGCAGTTCCAGGCTCCTGGCCGGGTTTCCGGCCGGCCTGCCGTCGCCGTGGGGAGGTCCCGCGGGGGCGGTGTACGCGGCGGGCGCCGCGAACAGCCCCGCGGCGGCCACGGCGAGCGCGGGTCCGGTCAGGTTGGTCAGCCGCCGGGCGGTACCTCGCATCGATGCTCCCTCGGGCTCACGGAGGGGCCGCGCCCGCGGCACCCCCATGTGCCGCCGTCGGTCGCGTCCCCGCTAGTCCGAGGTAAAGGCCGACGGGCGCGGCCCGCTCCCTGAGGGAACGTCAGAAATGAGGTGAATGGGTGTCAGAAAGTTCCCGCCGAAGCCCCGCCCGTACCCGTTTCGGCAGGTCACCGCAGTGCCGCGGGCCCGGCCGGGGGAAAGAACCCGAAGGGTGCGCCACGCGCCGGTGAACGGGTGAGGCGGCGGGATACGGGTGGAGCGGCCGGAACTCAGGACCGCGCCGTCTCCACTTCCACCCGTACCGCGCACACCTTGAACTCCGGCATCCGCGACGTCGGGTCCAGGGCGGGGTTGGTGAGGGTGTTCGCGCGGCCCTCGCCCGCCCAGTGGAACGGCATGAACACGGTGTCGGGGCGGATCGCGGTGGTGATACGGGCCGGTGCCACCGCCCGGCCCCGCCGGGACACCACGGCCAGCGGATCGCCCTCGGCCGCGCCGAGCCGCTCCGCGAGCCGCGGGTGCAACTGCACGAACGGGCCGGGCGCGGCCGCGTTCAGCTCGTCGACGCGCCGGGTCTGCGCACCGGACTGGTACTGCGCCACTACCCGGCCGGTGGTCAGCAGCACGGGGTACTCGTCGTCGGGCTCCTCGGCGTTCGCGCGGTGCGCGACGGGCACGAACCGGGCCCGCCCGTCCTCGGTGGCGAACCGGTCGAGGAACAGCCGGGGGGTGCCGGGGTGCACGGCACCGTCCGCCGGCCCAGGTGCCTCCGACGGCGTGGGTCCGGGGGCCGGGCACGGCCAGAACACGCCGTTGTCCTCCGCGAGCCGCCGGTAACTGATCCCGGAGTAGTCGGCGGGCCCGCCCGCGCTCGCGCGGCGCAGCTCCTCGAAGACCTCCTCGGGATCGGTCGGGAACCTCTTCTGGGGGCTCGGCCCGGCGCCGAGCCGGGCGGCCAGCTCGTGCAGCACCTCGAGGTCGCTGCGCACGCCGTCCGGCGCGGGCAGCGCGCGCCGCCGCAGCAGGACCCTGCCCTCCAGGCTGGTCGTCGTGCCCGTCTCCTCCGCCCACTGCGTCACCGGCAGGACGACGTCGGCGAGCGCGGCCGTCTCCGACAGCACGACGTCGCACACCGCCAGGAAGTCCAGCGACCGGATGCGCTCCTCGACGTGCGCGGCGCGGGGCGCCGACACCACCGGGTTGGAGCCCATCAGCAGCAGCGAGCGGATGTCCCCGCCCAGCGCGTCCAGCAGCTCGTACGCGCTGCGCCCCGGGCCGGGCAGCGAGTCGGGGTCCACCCCCCAGACGCCGGCGACATGCGCGCGCGCCGCAGGGTCGGTCAGCTTGCGGTAGCCGGGCAACTGGTCGGCCTTCTGGCCGTGTTCGCGCCCGCCCTGCCCGTTGCCCTGACCGGTCAGGCAGCCGTACCCGGACAGCGGGCGGCCCGCCCGGCCGGTCGCCAGGCACAGGTTGATCCAGGCGCCCACGGTGTCGGTGCCCTTGGCCTGCTGCTCGGGCCCGCGGGCGGTGAGCACCATCGCCGCCTCCGGCTCGCAGAACAGCCGTACGGTCTCCCGAAGCCGGGGCACCGGCACGCCGGTGATCCGCTCCACGTACTCCGGCCAGTGCGCCATCGCCGCGGCCCGGGTCTCCTCCCAGCCGGCGGTGCGTTCTTGGATGTACGCCTCGTCGCTGCGGCCCTCGGCGACGACCAGGTGCAGCAGGCCCAGCGCCAGCGCGAGGTCGGTGCCGGGGCGGGGCGCCAGATGCAGATCGGCCAGCTCGGCGGTCTTCGTCCGGCGCGGGTCGACGACGATCAGCGTGCCGCCGTTCTCCTTCAGCTCGGCGAAGTAGCGCAGCGCCGGCGGCATGGTCTCCGCCGGGTTCGAGCCGACGAGGATCACGCAGCCGGTCCTCGGGACGTCCTCCAGCGGGAACGGCAGCCCCCGGTCCAGCCCGAACGCCTTGATGCCGGCGGCCGCCGCGGACGACATGCAGAAGCGGCCGTTGTAGTCGATCTGGGAGGTGCCCAGCACCACCCGCGCGAACTTCCCCAGCGCGTACGCCTTCTCGTTCGTCAGCCCGCCGCCGCCGAACACCCCGACCGCGTCCGCCCCGTGCTCACCGCGCGTACGGCCCAGCCCCTCGGCGATCCGGTCCAGCGCCTCGTCCCAGCCGGCGGGCACCAGCTCGCCACTCTCCCGTGACCGCACCAACGGCGAGGTCAGCCGCACGGCGGAGGACAGCACCGCCGGCGCCGTACGCCCCTTGCCGCACAGCGCGCCCCGGTTCACCGGGAAGTCCGCGCGCTCGCTCACCTCGACGGTCCCGTCCGGCGCGGGCGTCAGATTCATCCCGCACTGCAGGGCGCAGTACGGGCAGTGCGTGGACGTCACGGTGTTCTGCATACCGCCCAGCGTGCGCCGCACGTGTTACACACCGCACCGGCCCCTGTTACACGCCCGGTACGGCGACCTCCCCGGGGGCGGGGGAGCGCGGTGAGGCCGGGAGCGGGCCTCGGCCGGCTCCTTCCCGGTGAAGGCCCGTGCTCTTCCTGCCGGCGCAGCGGGTCGGCGCCGGGCAACTGGTGCCGCGGCTGACGGGCCACCGCTTCGGTGACGTACCCGGAGACGTTGCCGGTGGGTTCTCCCGGCTCGGCGGCCTGCTCGGCCGGGAGGGTGACCGTGACGCGTGTGGTGTCCGCCGTGGTGCGGGCATGCCGCAGTACGCGCGTTACGGCCGCGGTGTCGCCGACGGGGCACGGATGCCGTCGAGCGCCTGCTCCACCCCCGCCTCCCTCGGCCCGAGGAAGTGCGGGTCCGGTCGGAAGGCCGCGTCCAGGGCCGCCTTGCCCGCGGCGAGGATCTCGCGGGTGCCCCCGTAGTACCAGGTGACGTCGTGCCGGTCGTCGACGCCGACGCCGTACGAGGAGACGCCGGCCGCCTGGCACAGGGTGATCGCGCGCCGGATGTGGAAGCCCTGGCTGATCAGCACGGCCCGGTCCACGCCGAAGATCTTCTTCGCGCGCACGCACGAGTCCCAGGTGTCGAAGCCCGCGTAGTCGCTGACGATCCGCGCGTCGGGCACGCCGTGCCGGGTCAGATAGGCGCGCATCGCGTCCGGCTCGTCGTACTCCTCACGGCTGTTGTCGCCGGTGACCAGGACCACCCCGATCCTGCCCGCCCGGTACAGCTCGGCCGCCGCGTCCAGCCGGTGCGCGAGGTACGGCGACGGCTCCCCGTCCCACAGGCCCGCGCCGAAGACCACGGCGACGTCGGTGCGGGGCACGTCGGCGGTGGTGTGCAGCCGGCCCTCCGCCGCCAGACGCATCCACGTCGCCGGCAGCAGCGCCAGTACGCAGGCCACCATCCCCGCCTGCACCAGCCGCCGCCGGCCGGCCCGGGTGCGCGGCAGGCGAGGCGGACGCGGCCGGCGGAGCCATCGGGCCGCGCCCGCCCTCACACGGAGCAACAGATGAAGCATGAAACGGGCGCCCTCCCCGGTCGGTCCTCGACGTCGAAGACGCCCTCGCGCCTCCTACGGTTCAGCCGTCTGCTGTGATCAGCGGCACGGTACGGGGGTACCCGGGGGGTGAAGCCGCAGCTCGAACGGGCTCACACCGGGCGGGGGCCGTGCCGTGAACCGCCGGAAAACACCCGTCACGTCCGCGCAACGGGCAGGCAACGCCCCCCGGCGACGATCGGAGACATGACGGTGCACCCCACGACCTCGACCCCGGCCCCGCTCAGCAGCCGGCCGCCCGGGCACGGGGCGTCCGGCGGGAGCGGCCGGCGCCCTCCGTTCCCGCCACCCCCGGCCCTCGTCGTGGTGGCCCACGGCAGCCGTGATCCACGCGCGCTGAGCACCGTACGGGCGCTCCTGGACCGCGTCCGCGCGCTCCGCCCCGGTCTGCCGGTGCACCTCGGGCACATCGAGCTGAACGAGCCGCTCCTTCCCGACACCCTCGCCGGTCTGCACGCGCGGGGGACCGGTTCCGCCGTACTGGTGCCGCTGCTGTTCGGCCGCGGCTACCACGTCAAGCAGGACATCCCCGAGACGGCCGCCGCGTCGCCGCTGCCCACGCGCGTGGCCGCCCCGCTCGGCCCGCACCCGCTGCTCGTCGACGCGCTGCACGCCCGCCTGACGGAGGCCGGCTGGCGGACCCCGGCCGACGGGGCGACCCGCCGGGCGAGCGCGGTCGTGCTGGCCGCCGCCGGGTCCCGCGACCCCGAGTCGCGGACCGACACCGCCCGCACCGCCGACCTGCTCGCCCAGCGCCTCGGCGTCCCCGTGGTCCCCGCCTACGCCTCCACGGCCGCCCCCACTGTCTCCGAGGCCCTGCGCGCCCTCGCGGCCGAAGGCCGTCGCCGGGTGGCCGTCGCCTCCTGCTTCACCGCACCCGGCCGCTTCGCCACGGAGTGCGCGGCGGCCTCCCCCTGGGTCACCGCGGCCCCCCTCGGCACCCACCCCGCCATGGCCCGCCTCCTCCTCCACCGCTACACCCGGGCCCGCACGGCGCCCGTCCTGACTCCCGCATGACACGGAGGTCCACGACAGCGCCCCGTCCAGGGGTGCGCGGGGCCCGGCCCGGGACCAGGACAGCCCCGTACCCGCCGACTGCCCGTCCGGCCCCGCCCGGCGCCCCGCGCAGCCCGGCGCGGCGCGGCAGCCCTCCGTGCGTCCCTCGGCCGTCACCGCGTACCCGTAGTGTCGAGACATGGCAGGCACCAGCACCCCCACCGGCCCTCCGGCTCAGGCGCAGGCACACCCACGGCAGAACCACGCCCCGCCCCCCGGCTACGACCCGGGCTCGGCCGCCCGCTGGGCCGCCGAGCCCGACAAGCGTCCCGGGCGTACCGCCTTCCAGCGCGACCGCGCGCGCGTGCTGCATTCCTCGGCCCTGCGCCGCCTGGCCGGCAAGACGCAGGTCGTCACCCCCGGAGCGGCCAGCCCGGTCTGGGACGCCAGCCCCCGCACCCGCCTCACCCACTCCCTCGAATGCGCCCAGGTGGGCCGGGAACTCGGTGCCGCCCTCGGCTGCGACCCGGACCTCGTGGAGGCCGCCTGCCTCTCCCACGACCTGGGCCACCCGGCCTTCGGCCACAACGGCGAACAGGCGCTGAACCTGTTCGCCGAGGACTGCGGCGGCTTCGAGGGCAACGCCCAGTCGCTGCGCCTGCTCACCCGCATCGAACCCAAGCGGTTCCTCACCGACCCGGAGAGCGGCGACGTCGTCAGCGTCGGCCTCAACCTCACCCGCGCCACCCTCGACGCCGCCACCAAGTACCCCTGGGCGCGAGGGGCCCACCCCACCGACCCGGCCTCCCCGAAGTTCGGTGTCTACGAGGACGACCGCCCCGTCTTCGACTGGGTCCGCGAGGGTGCCCCCGAGGGCCGTACCTGCTTCGAGGCCCAGGTCATGGACTGGGCCGACGACGTCGCCTACTCGGTGCACGACGTGGAGGACGGCCTGCACGCCGGCCACATCGATCCCAACTGCCTGTACGCTGAGCCCGAACGGCAGGAGATCTTCGCCGTCGCCGTCGGCCGGTACGCCGGCGCGGGCACCGACCCGGCGGAACTCGCCGAGGCGCTCGACCGCCTCCTCGCCCAGGAGTGGTGGCCGCACGGCTACGACGGCACAGCGGTCGCCCAGGCCCGCCTCAAGGACGCCACCAGCCAGCTCATCGGCCGCTTCTGCCTCGCCGCCGAGGGCGCCACCCGGGAGGAGTTCGGCAGGGGCCGTCTCACCCGCTACGGAGCCGAGCTGGTCGTCCCCAGGGGCACCCGTACGGAGTGCGCCGTCCTCAAGGCGGTCGCCGACCGGTACGTCATGCAGCGCGCCGAGCAGGAACAGCTCCGCGCCGACCAGCGGATCGTCGTCCTCGAACTGGCCGAGGCGCTCACCGCCCGTGCCCCCGAAGGCCTGGACCCGCAGTTCCGCACCCTGTTCGCGCAGGCCCCGGACGACCGAGCCCGCAAGCGGGTGATCGTCGACCAGATCGCGTCCCTCACCGACGCCTCGGCCCGCTCGCTCCACGCCCGCCTCACTGGGCAGGCGTGAAGCAGACATGAGGGAGTACGGCACCGGGGGGCACCGGAGACGGGTGCTTGCCCGAAGGTGACCCTCCGTGGCCTGATCGGGTCACTCCCTCTTCCGGCATCACTCTGTGTGCGGGACGCTCGCACATGGCGGCACTCAAGAGGAGGCATCACGTGGTCGACGCGGATCAGACATTCGTCATCGTCGGAGGCGGCCTGGCGGGCGCGAAGGCGGCCGGGACGCTGCGGGCGGAGGGATTCACCGGCCGGGTCCTGCTGATCTGCGACGAACGGGACCGCCCGTACGAGCGGCCGCCGCTGTCCAAGGGCTTCCTGCTCGGCAAGGAGGAGCGCGACAGCGTCTTCGTGCACGAGCCCGCCTGGTACGCGCGCCACGACATCGAGCTGCACCTCGGCCAGACCGTCGACGCCGTCGACCGCGCCGCGAAGACCGTCCGCTTCGGCGAGGACGGCACCACCGTCCACTACGACAAACTGCTGCTGGCCAACGGCTCCGAGCCCCGCCGCCTGGACATCCCGGGGACGGACCTCGTCGGCGTCCACCACCTGCGCCGCCTCGCGCATGCCGAGCGGCTCAAGGGCGTCCTGGCCTCCCTCGGCCGGGACAACGGCCACCTGGTGATCGCCGGCGCCGGCTGGATCGGCCTGGAGGCCGCCGCGGCGGCCCGCGAGTACGGCGCGGAGGTCACCGTCGTCCACCGCGGACCCACCCCGCTGCACTCCGTCCTCGGCCCCGAGCTCGGCCAGCTCTTCGCCGACCTGCACAGCGGGCACGGCGTCCGCTTCCACTTCGGCGCCGCCCTCACCGGGATCACCGGCCAGGACGGCGTCGTCCTCGCCGCCCGCACCGACGACGGCGAGGAGCACCCGGCGCACGCGGTCCTCGCGGCGATCGGTGCCGCCCCGCGCACCGGCCTCGCCCGGGCGGCGGGCCTGGACCTCGCCGACCCCGCGGACGGCGGCGGCATCCGGGTCGACGAGCGGCTGTGCACCTCCGACCCCGACATCCACGCCGCCGGTGACGTCGCCTCCTTCCCGCACGCCCTCTTCGGCACCCGGCTGCGCGTCGAGCACTGGGCCAACGCCCTCAACGGCGGCCCGGCCGCGGCCCGCGCGATGCTCGGCCGGGAGGTCACCTACGACCGGGTCCCGTACTTCTTCAGCGACCAGTACGACCTGGGCATGGAGTACTCCGGCTGGGCCCCGCCCGGCTCCTACGACCAGGTCGTGATCCGGGGCGACGCGGGCAAGCGGGAGTTCGTCGCCTTCTGGGTGAAGGAGAGCAGGGTGCTGGCCGGCATGAACGTCAACGTGTGGGACGTCACCGCCCCGATCCAGCGGCTGATCACCTCCCGGACCCAGGTGGACACGGACTCCCTGGCGAACCCACGCGTCCCACTGGAAAGCCTGGTCCCCTGACGGCCGGCGGAGGCCGCGCGCCCCGACGGCCGGGGACACCGGCGCTCAGGCGTTCGGCCTCGGCCTCGTGGCCGCCGTCCGGCAGGACCGTGTGCCGTACCCCCCCCGGGCGGACACCCGCGCCCC
>NZ_BBNN01000030.1:221020-253689 GCF_000829695.1 Streptomyces sp. NBRC 110035
CGTGCTCCCGTGGGCCGGCGGGGACGCCGGCACTTCCGTCGGCCGGCCGGGACACACGGCCCCGCGGGCATCCGCACCCCGCCGACGGGGAACCGCACACCGGCGGGGCGGGTGCCCCGGGGCCGGCTGTCGGCGGACCGCCGTAGACTTCACGCGTGGCTGGGCGGATCAACGACGAGGACGTGAAGGCGGTACGGGACGCGGTCCCGATCGACGCCGTGGTGTCCGAGTACCTCCAGCTCAAGGGTGCGGGCGGCGGGAACCTCAAGGGCCTGTGCCCCTTCCACGACGAGAAGTCGCCCTCCTTCCAGGTGAGTCCGAGCAAGGGGTTCTTCCACTGCTTCGGCTGCCAGGAGGGCGGCGACACCATCACGTTCGTGATGAAGATCGACCACCTCTCCTTCTCCGAGGCGGTCGAGCGGCTCGCCGCCCAGGCCGGCATCACCCTGCGCTACGAGGAGGGCGGGTACAACCCCGCCCACCAGCGCGGCGAGCGCATCCGTCTGGTCGAGGCCCACCAGATCGCCGCCGAGTGGTACACGGAACAGCTCGCGACCTCCGCCGAGGCGGACACCGGCCGCACCTTCCTCGCCGAGCGCGGCTTCGACCAGGGCGCCGCACAGCACTTCTCCGTCGGCTACAGCCCCCAGGGCTGGGACCACCTCACCCGCTTCCTGCGCGGCAAGGGCTTCACCGACAAGGAGCTGATCCTCTCCGGCCTCTCCCAGGACGGCCGCCGCGGTCCGATCGACCGCTTCCGCGGCCGCCTGATGTGGCCCATCCGCGACATCGCCGGCGACGTCGTCGGCTTCGGCGCCCGCAAGCTCTACGAGTCGGACAACGGACCGAAGTACCTCAACACCCCCGACACGGCGATCTACAAGAAGTCCCACGTCCTCTACGGCATCGACCTGGCGAAGAAGGACATCGCGAAGTCGTCCCGCGCGGTCGTCGTCGAGGGGTACACCGACGTCATGGCCTGCCACCTGGCCGGGGTCACCACCGCCATCGCGACCTGCGGCACCGCGTTCGGCACCGACCACATCAAGATCCTGCGCCGGCTGCTGATGGACAACGGCTCGGCCCGAGTGATCTTCACCTTCGACGGTGACTCGGCCGGACAGAAGGCAGCCCTGCGCGCCTTCGAGGACGACCAGAAATTCGCCGCCGAGACCTACATCGCCATCGCGCCCGACGGCATGGACCCCTGCGACCTGCGCCTCGCCAAGGGCGACGACGCGGTCGCCGACCTCGCCGAACCGCGCACCCCGCTCTTCGAGTTCGCGCTGCGCCACATCGTGGGCCGCTACGACCTGGACACCCCGGCCGGCCGGGCCGCCGCCCTCGACGAGGCCGCCCCCGTCGTCGCCCGCATCAAGAACAGCGGCGCCCAGCACGAGGTCGCCGTCCAGCTCGCGGGCATGCTCGGCATCCTCGACACCCAGTTCGTGGTCAAGCGGGTGGCGCAGCTCGCCCGCTGGGCCCGCGACCGCGGCGGAAAGGGCCCCGCCCCCGACCGGCAGCAGCGCGGCGGGGGCGGCGGTGGTGGCCCGCAGCAGTACGGCTCCGCCCCGGCACCGGCCCTCCCGCGCGGCCCCGCGCTCAACCTGCGCAACCCCGTCTTCGCCACCGAACGCGAACTGCTCAAGCTCGCCCTCCAGCGCCCCGAACTGGTCTCCCCGGCCTTCGACGCGTACGGCCTCGACGAGTTCACCGCCCCGGTGTACGCGGCGGTGCGCCAGGCCGTCCTGGACGCGGGCGGCGCCGAATCCGGCGTCCCCGACCCGCAGGACTATCTGGTCCGCGTCCGGGAGGCCGCCCCCGACGACGCCGTCCGTGCCATGGTCACCGAACTCGCCGTCGAGGCGATCATGCTGCACCGGGGCGTCAAGGAGGTCGACGAGACGTACGCGGGCGCCCAGCTGGTCACCGTCCGCCGCCGCGCCGTCGAGCGCCGCATCCGTGAGATCACCGGCCGGCTGACCCGCGTCGCCTCCCAGGGCGACCCGGCCGAACTGGCCTCCGTGCAGAACGAACTGTGGGTCCTCCAGCAGTACGACCAGGCCCTGCGCGAACACGGCGCGGCGGCGCTGTAGGCAGTCCGTAACCGCCGGGTCACCGCGCGGAAGCAAAAAGTCGTCGCACGCCTCTCGTGGGGAGGATGTGCCGTACCCCACACTGGGGTGCGGTGCCCGAGTCCTCGGAGCGCGGCCGACCCGTCCCCGACGGGTCGCGGACCCCCGCGGCTGCGCTCGTCGCGTACGGGACGAACAGCGGCAAGGCCGCCGACTCCGTCCCCGAAGTACCGCTGCCGCCCCCCCTCGGCAGCGATCATCCTGGAGGTCGCCCCGGTGCAGACCCAGATCCAGACCCTCGCCCAGTCCGCCGCGCGTACGGCCGGTGCGCGGCCCGACGCGGACGTCCTGGTGGCGGTGCCCGCGCAGAGCCGGGCCGCACATCACCCCGAGACGGAGGGCGAACCCTCGTCCGAGGCTCTTGAACCGGGGGGCCCGGCGGACCCTGCGGACCCTGCGGACCCTGCGGACCCGGTGGACCCGGTGGAGGCGGCCCCGCCGCCGGTGCGTGCCGAGTCAGGCAGCCCCTCCTCGGACCTGTTCCGCCAGTACCTGCGGGAGATCGGCCGCATCCCGCTGCTCACCGCGGCCGAGGAGGTCGAGCTCGCCTGCCGTGTCGAGGCCGGACTGTTCGCCGAGGAGAAGCTGCGGCTCGCCTCCGACCTGGACAGCAGGCTCGCCCTCGACCTGGACCGGCTCGTCGTCATGGGCCGGATGGCCAAGCGGCGGCTGATCGAGGCCAACCTGCGGCTCGTCGTCTCCGTCGCCAAACGGTACGTGGGCCGCGGGCTGACCATGCTGGACCTGGTGCAGGAGGGCAACCTCGGCCTGATCCGGGCCGTGGAGAAGTTCGACTACGCGCGCGGCTACAAGTTCTCCACCTACGCCACCTGGTGGATCCGCCAGGCCATGTCCCGCGCGCTCGCCGACCAGGCCCGCACCATCCGCGTCCCCGTGCACGTCGTCGAACTCATCAACCGCGTCGTCCGCGTCCAGCGCCGCATGCTCCAGGAGCGAGGCAGTGAACCCACCGCGGACGAGGTCGCCGCCCAGCTCGGCCTGACCCCCGAGCGGGTCGGCGAGGTGCTGCGGCTCGCCCAGGAACCCGTCTCCCTGCACGCTCCGGTGGGCGAGGAGGACGACGTCGCCCTCGGCGACCTCATCGAGGACGGCGACGCCGCGAGCCCCGTCGAGTCGGCCGCGTTCCTGCTGCTGAGGGAGCACCTGGAGGCGGTCCTGTCGACGCTGGGGGAGCGTGAGCGCAAGGTCGTCCAACTCCGCTACGGCCTGGTCGACGGACGGCCCCGCACCCTGGAGGAGATAGGCCGCATCTTCGGCGTCACCCGCGAGCGCATACGCCAGATCGAGTCCAAGACCCTCGGCAAACTCCGCGACCACACCTTCGCCGACCAACTGCGGGGCTACCTGGAGTGAGGCCGAGGCCATGGCGGCGATCGTCCGCTCGTGGCTCGGGTCCACGCGCACCACGGACCACAGGCGTAGAGGGAGTACGCGTTTTCACCGACGCCGAACCCGCCGCATTCTGCCGTCGTCCTTCTCACGTGACCTTGGTACCGATGTGCCGGGGACAGGTCTTCGAGGAGTGGGAATGCGCGTGAACGGATTACGGCGGGTTCCGGCGGTCGTGGCGGTGCTGGCGACGGCGGCACTGCTGGCCGGCTGCGGAGGCGGCGACGAGGGGTCCGCGGACGGCGGGGCCGGTGCCGCGGCCGAGGGCTCGGGGAAGGGGACACAGAAGAAGGCGGGCGGCCCGCTGGACGCGGCCGGTCTGGAGAGCGCGGCGGTCGCGGAAGCGGACCTGCCCGACTACACCTTCACCGTCTTCAAACAGGGCACCGTCCTCGGCAGCAAGGGCGAACCGGCCGACCCGGCGGTCTGCCAGCCCATGGAGGACATCCGGCTGCGCTCCCCCGAACCGGAGCCGGCCGCTGCGGCGGCCCGCTCCGTCCACCCGAAGACGGACACGAAGGCCACCACGATCGAGCTGTACGCCTACGACAAGGCCGCCGACGCCGGGGAACTCCTCACCCGCGTCCGCGAGGCGACGAAATCCTGTACCGGATACAAGGACGAGCTGGGCCTGCGGCCGACCGTCACCGCCCTCCCCGACCCCGACCCCGACCCCGGTCCGGGCGACGAGGCGGTCGCCTACAAGCGGGAGTCGTCGGGCACGGCGTTCTGGTACCAGGTGGTGCGCAGTGGCTCCCACGTCGCCGTCTTCGGCCGGCAGGGCCTGGCCGCGCACAAGCGCGCGGGCGTCGTACCGGACGAGGTGATCACCGTCCAGCTGAGGAAGCAGACGGAGACGGCCGGGACGGGCTGAGCGCCGGCGGCGTCACGCTGCCGTGACGCCGCCGGCCGGGCACGGGCCCGTCAGTCCACCTCCACTGCCGCCTGCGCGAACTGCGCCCGGTACAACCGGGCGTAGGCTCCGCCGGCCGCCAGCAGCTTCTCGTGGGCGCCCTGTTCGACGATCGAGCCGTTCTCCATGACGAGGATCGTGTCCGCGTCCCGGATCGTGGAGAGCCGGTGTGCGATGACGAACGACGTCCGCCCGTGGGCCAGTCCGGCCATCCCCTTCTGGATCAGCACCTCGGTCCGGGTGTCCACGGAACTCGTCGCCTCGTCCAGCACCAGGATCACCGGATCGGACAGGAACGCCCGCGCGATGGTGATGAGCTGCTTCTCACCGGAGCTGACCCCGCTGCCCTCGTCGTCGATCACCGTGTCGTACCCGTCCGGCAGCGTGCGGACGAACCGGTCGGCGTGGGCCGCCCGCGCCGCCTCCTCGATCTCCTCGCGGGTGACCTTCCGCGAGGCGCCGTACGCGATGTTCTCCGCGATGGTGCCGCCGAACAGCCAGGTGTCCTGGAGCACCATGCCGACCCCGGCCCGCAGCTCGTCCCGGGACATGCGCGCGATGTCGACGCCGTCGAGCGTGATGCGCCCGCCGGACACCTCGTAGAACCGCATCAGCAGGTTCACCAGCGTCGTCTTGCCCGCGCCGGTCGGGCCGACGATCGCGACCGTCTGACCCGGCTCCACCGTGAGCGACAGGTCCTCGATCAGCGGTTTCTCCGGCTCGTACCGGAACGAGACGTGCTCCAGCGCCACCCGCCCGCGCAGCTCGGCCGGCTTCTCGGCCGGCGAGAGGTCGGCCCCCTGCTCCTCGGCGTCGAGCAGCTCGAAGACCCGCTCCGCCGAGGCGACACCCGACTGCACCAGGTTCGCCATCGAGGCGACCTGCGTCAGCGGCATCGAGAACTGCCGCGAGTACTGGATGAACGCCTGCACGTCGCCGATGGACAGCGCGCCCGACGCGACCCGCAGCCCGCCGACGACCGCCACCAGCACGTAGTTGAGGTTCGACACGAAGAGCATCAGCGGCTGCATGACGCCGCTGTTGAACTGCGCCTTGAAACCGGCCTCGTACAGCGCGTCGTTCTCCTCGGCGAACCGCTTCGCCGACTCCTCCTGGCGCCCGAACACCTTCACCAGGGTGTGTCCGGTGTACATCTCCTCGATGTGCGCGTTGAGCTTTCCCGTCGTACGCCACTGCTGCACGAAGTGCGGCTGCGACCGCTTGCCCACGCGGGTGGCGACCACGAACGACAGCGGCACCGTCACCAGCGCCACCAGCGCGAGGATCCAGGACACGTAGAACATCATCGCCAGCACCCCGATGATGGTCAGCAGCGAGTTGATCAGCTGGCCCATCGTCTGCTGGAGCGTCTGCCCGAGGTTGTCGATGTCGTTGGTCGCCCGGCTCAGCACCTCACCGCGCTGCCGCTTGTCGAAGTACGACAGCGGCAGCCGCGACAGCTTCGTCTGCACGTCCTCACGCATCCGGTACATGGTGCGGTTCACGGCGCCGTTGACCAGCCGCGTCGCCACCGCCATCAGCAGGCCGGCGACCACGAACACCGCCAGGGCGAGCAACAGGACGTTGCCCACGGCCGTGAAGTCGATGCCCTCGCCCGGCGTGAAGTCGGTGCCGCGGAGCATGTCCGCGACACCGCCCTCACCGCGCTCCCGCATCGACTCCAGCACCTGCTCCTTGGTGGCCCCGGCCGGCATGTCCCGTCCGACGATGCCCGCGAAGACCAGGTCGGTCGCCCGGCCGAGGATCTTCGGCCCGATCACGCTGAGCCCCACGCTCAGCACCACGCAGGCCAGCAGCCCGTAGAGGGTCAGGCGTTCCGGCCCGAACCGCCTGACGAGCCGTGTGCCCGACTCCTTGAAATGCAGCGACTGGTGGTCGGGGCCCGCCCCGGCCCCGGCCCGCGCCATGGCCCCGGCCATCAGGCGGCCTCCGCTTCCGTCAGCTGGGAGAGCACGATCTCCCGGTAGGTCTCGTTGTCCGCCATCAGTTCGTGGTGCCGGCCGGTGCCGGCGACCCGGCCCCCGTCCAGGACCACGATCCGGTCGGCGTCCCGGATGGTCGCCACCCGCTGGGCGACGATCACCACCGTCGCATCGGCGGTCTCCTCGGCCAGGGCCGCCCGCAGTGCCGCGTCGGTCGCGTAGTCGAGCGCGGAGAAGGAGTCGTCGAAGAGATAGATCTCGGGACGCTGCACCAGCGTCCGTGCGATCGCGAGCCGTTGGCGCTGGCCGCCGGAGACGTTCGTCCCGCCCTGCGCGATCGGCGCGTCGAGCCCGCCCTCCAGCCGCTCCACGAACTCCCTGGCCTGCGCCACCTCCAGCGCGTGCCACAACGCGGCGTCCGTGGCGTCCGGACGGCCGTACCGCAGATTCGTCGCCACCGTCCCCGCGAACAGGTACGGCTTCTGCGGCACCATTCCGACCGTCCTCGCGAGCAGCGCCGGATCGAGGTCCGCGACGGGTACGCCGTCCACCAGGACCTCGCCGTCGGTCGCGTCGAACAGCCGGGGGACCAGTCCGAGCAGCGTCGACTTGCCGCTTCCGGTCGAGCCGATGACGGCGGTGACCTCGCCCGGCCGGGCCACCAGGTCCACCGACTTCAGCACCGGCTCCTCGGCACCCGGGAAGCGGAAGCCGCCGCCCCGGATCTCCAGATGGCCGTGCCGGGGCAGCTCGGTGACGGGCGCGGCGGGCGGTACGACGCTGGAGGAGGTCTCCAGCACCTCCTGGACGCGCTCGGCGCACACCTCGGCCCGCGGCACCATCATGAACATGAAGGTGGCCATCATCACGGCCATGACGATCTGCATCAGATAGGCGAGGAACGCGGTCAGGTCACCGATCTGCATGCCACCGCTGTCGATCCGGTGCGCGCCGAACCACACCACCGCGATCGACGACAGGTTCACCACCGTCATCACCACGGGGAACATCAGCGCCAGCAGATTGCCGGTGCCGAGCGACACCTCGGTCAGCTCGGCGTTGGCCCTCCCGAACCGCCGCTGCTCGTAGGCGTCCCGGACGAACGCCCGGATCACCCGGTTGCCGGTGATCTGCTCGCGCAGCACCCGGTTCACCGTGTCGAGCCGTTCCTGCATGGTCCGGAACAGCGGACGCAGCCGCCGCACGATCAGCGTCACCGAGACGCCCAGCACCGGCACCACCGCGACCAGCACCCCGGACAGCGGGACGTCCAGACCGAGCGCCATCACGATGCCGCCCAGACACATGATCGGTGCCGACACCATCAGCGTGAACGTCATCAGGGCCAGCATCTGGATCTGCTGGACGTCGTTCGTCGTACGGGTGATCAGCGAGGGCGCGCCGAAGTGGCCGACCTCACGCGCGGAGAACGACTGCACCCGGTCGAAGACGGCCCCGCGCACGTCCCGCCCGAGCGCCGCCGCGGTCCGGGCGCCGTAGTACACGGCAGCGACGTTGCACACGACCTGTGCCAGCGAGATGCCGATCATCAGGGCGCCGTGGGACAGGATGTAGCCGGTGTCCCCCTTGACGACACCCTCGTCGATGATGCCGGCGTTGAGGGTGGGCAGGTAGAGCGTGGCGCAGGTCTGCAGGAACTGCAGCAGCACCAGAAGGACGATGGGTCTTTTGTACGGCCGCAGGTAAGCCCGCAGTAGTCGTATCAGCACGCTGAATCTCTCGGGTGGTCGGCGGGGGCCAGTGGTTGCCCCTGGCCCCTATCGTCGGACACTCCACCCGCGTTACTCCAACCGATTAAATCCGGTTCCGCGCGCCGCCGGTGCCCCCTTCGCAGCCTGTCCGGTCACATCCGGAACGCCCCCGGGTGGGTCTGCTCGCGCACCGACACGAACTGCTGGCGCACCGCCTGCCCCACCGCCAGGTCCTCGCCCGGCTCCAGCACCTGCGCCGCCGCGCCCTGCCAGACGGGCGGCGTCCGCGGGTCGAGGGTGCCCCGGGACGCCCCGAGCGCCCACGCCGCCTGCCGGGCCGCGCCGATCGCCGCGTAGTCCGCGGGCTGCGGCACCACCACCTGCGCCCCGAACAGGGAGGGCGCCGCCGCCTGCACGGCGGGCAGCTCCGCGGCCTGTCCCAGCAGGAACACCCGCCGGACCTCCACGCCCCGGCCGCGCATCACGTCCAGCGCGTCCGCGAGCCCGCACAGCATGCCCTCGAACGCGGCCCGCGCCAGGTGCTCCGGCTTCATGGACTCGCGCCGCAGCCCCGACAGGGTCCCGGCGGTGTGCGGCAGGTTCGGCGTCCGCTCGCCCTCCAGATAGGGGAGCAGTACCAGCCCGTGCGAGCCCGGCGTCGACTTCATCGCCAGGTCGGACAGGCTCTCCAGGTCGGGCAGTCCGAGCAGCTCCGCGGTCCCGCGCAGGGTCCGTACCGCGTTCAGTGTGGTGACGACGGGCAGGTGCATCCCGGTGGCGTCCGCCAGCGCGGTGATCATGCCGTCCGGGTCGTAGAGCGCCTCGGGGTGGACGGCCATGACCGAGCCGGACGCGCCCAGCGACACCACCGCGTCGCCCAGGCCGATCCCGAGCCCGAAGGCCGCCGCCATCGTCTCCCCGGTGCCGGCCGAGATCAGCAGCCCCTCCGGGGTGGCCCCGGCCGCCTCGGCGGGGCCGATCACCTCCGGCAGCATGGTCGGGTGCCCGAGCGCCAGCTCCACCAGGTCGGCCCGGTAGTTCCCGGTCGCCGCCGCCCAGTAGCCGGTGCCGGACGCGCCGCCCCGGTCGGTGGTCCGACGCACCGGACGGCCCAGGAGCTGCCACACCAGCCAGTCGTGCGCCTGGAGCAGTACGGCGGTGCGCGCCGCGTTCTCGGGCTCCGTGCGGGCCAGCCAGCGCAGCTTCGTCACCGGGTGCGCGGCCTGCGGCACGCTGCCCACCGCCTGCGCCCACGCAGCACGGCCGCCGAGCGCGTCGATCAGATCGGCCGCGGCGACCTGGGTCCGCTTGTCGGCACCGACCATGGCGGGCCGCACGGTGTTGCCCTGGGAGTCCAGCGGCACCAGCGCGTTCGCCTGCGCGGACACCCCGATGGCCTGGACGCCCTCGAGCAGACCGCCGCCCGCCGCCTCGCCCAGCGAGTACAGCCAGTTCTGCGGATCGACGTCGGACGGGCGGCCCGTGCCCTGGGGGTGGTCCACCGGATGCGGCGCATACCCCTGTTTGAGCACGGTCCCGCTGTCCGCGTCACAGACGACGATGCGAGTGAAATCGGGCGCACTGTCCAACCCGGCGACTATCCCCATGGCCAAAATTCTGCCGTACCCGGCGACATCACGACGCCGGGCCGGTCCGCCGCGGGCTCCCCGCCGGTGTCACCGGGGCCCGGTCAGGTGTTGCTCGTGCCCCAGTCGTCCTCGCCGGCGCCCTGCGCGCTGCGCTCGCGCAGGGTGCGCACCCGCTGCGAGACCGAGTCGGGCATCCGGTCGCCGACCTTGTCACTCACCACGTGGTACGCCCGGCCCGCGATGTCCCGGCCCTGCTGGGCCGCGGTCTCCGCGGTGTTGCGCACGGCGGGGTTCTGCGCGAACTGCTGCGCCGACTTCTTCAACTGCTCGTAGCGCTCGCGTCCGGCCCTCGTGCCCAGCACGTAACCCAGGACGACTCCGGCGACGAACGTGAGCCGGTAACGCATGGCGGCCACCCTTCCCTTGTGTAGGACTGCGTGCAGGTCTGCACGGTTGTGCGGTGCGGCGACGGCGCCGGGGAGTACCGATTGGCGAAGCACCCCCCTGCTTGCGCTAATGTATGTGTCGCAGCGAGCGCGCGCCCTCTGGCGAATACCCAGGCAGGTGCGTTCGATGCAGACGAGGCATTCCTCCGTAGCTCAATTGGCAGAGCAGCCGGCTGTTAACCGGCAGGTTACTGGTTCGAGTCCAGTCGGGGGAGCTCGGTCCTCCGTAGCTCAATTGGCAGAGCAGCCGGCTGTTAACCGGCAGGTTACTGGTTCGAGTCCAGTCGGGGGAGCATGCTGAACGAGGACCCCGTGGGGGGTCCTTTTTCATGCCCGGTTCGCGTCCTGGTCCACCACCCGGAGCGGCCGTGCGGGCCCCGGGGCAGCCCTCGGGGTCGCGAGGGGGGGGCCGTGCCTGGTCGATCATCGAGGCAGGAGATCGTATGAGCGGCTATGCTGCGGCAGACGGCACGCACACCTGTGCGCGACACGCCGCTTGGGGCGGTAGCTCAGCCGGTTAGAGCAGCGGACTCATAATCCGTCGGCCGTGGGTTCGAGTCCCACCCGCCCCACTCCAGCAGAAACGTCGTGACCTGCAAATACACCCGATTGATGAGTCGTCGGGCAGGCGCGGTACCGCACGGGCCCCTCGTACGCTTGTCCTCATGGCCTATATCAAGACGAAGGAACTGAGCTCCGGGGCGGCCTCGCGCATCGTCTGCTGGCGGGCCGGTGGCGGTCGCGCGGGTGCGTGGTGCAACGAGACCTTCGACGATCCCGACCCGGCGGAACGCTTTCGGGACTTGGTGAACGGTCACGGACGGCAATGGCCCCCGGGGTGGATCAAAGGCAGGGGCTTCGTCAAGCCTGACGAACCGGCGGTGCCTGATGCTGAAATGTTCGCGGTATACGCACACGCCTACGTCGGCCTGCTTACCGATATATCGGACCACACCCGAACGAACTGTACCAGATTCATTGATGACCACCTAGGGTGCGTTTCAGAAGTGGATCTTGATGTGCCAAGATCCACTTCGTGGGACGGCATGATCTGACGAATGCACAGTGGGCGAAGCTGGAGCCCTTGCTCCCGGTCGGCAAGAAGCCTGGACGGCCACCGGTGCACACCAAGCGGCAGTTGATGGACGGCATACGCTGGCGCACCCGCGCCGGTGCTCCGTGGCGGGACGTGCCTGAGCGGTACGGCCCGTGGGAGACGGTCTACGGTCTGTTCCGGCGCTGGCAGCGGGACGGCACCTGGCACCGCATCTTTGAGCAGCTGCAGACCCGGGCCGACGCCGAAGGGCTGATCACCTGGGACGTCTCGGTGGACTCGACCATCGCCCGCGCCCACCAGCACGCGGCCGGTGCCCGCAAAAGGGGGATCTGCAGATCGAGCCGCCAGGTGGTGTGTTCACCGAGCCCGATGACCACGGGCTCGGACGGTCCCGGGGCGGGCCGACCACCAAGTTGCACCTGGCGGTCGCGCAGGCCCAGAAGCCGATGGCGCTGGTCATCACGGCTGGACAGCGCGGTGACTCACCGCAGTTCCAGGTGGTCCTGGGCCGTATCCGGGTGCCCCGGCTCAGGCAGGGCCGCCCGCGCACCCGGCCGGACAAGGTGCGCGCCGACAAGGCGTACGGCTCCCGCGCGAACCGCGACTACCTGCGCAAACGTGGCATCCGCTGCACGATCCCGGAGAAGCGCGACCAGATCGCCAACCGCAAGAAACGCGGTTCCCACGGCGGCCGCCCACCGAAGTTCGACAAGGACGACTGCAAGCAGCGCCACGCTGTGGAGTGCGGAATCAATCGCCTGAAACGGCACCGCGCGGTCGCCGCGAGGTACGACAAGCTCGCCGTCCGCTACGAAGCGACGGTACTGGCCGCAGCCATCAACGAGTGGCTGTGACCAGCACTTTCAAAACGCACCCTAGCCGCGCGCCGTGCGGTACAGGCCCGCTGCCGCAGTGTGCCAGCGCACCCTGGACACGTTTGACCTGGCCTTTTGCGGCAGTTTCCTGGGAGAGCGTCGTGCGCGGTCCCACGGCCGTCGAGCGAGATGCTCCGCCCCGCTTGGCTTTATCGGGGATCCGCCCCCCGCACGTGGCTTGTTCTCCGGTCGTCGGTCCTGCGGCGTCTTCTGGCCTGACGCGGCTGCGATCTCGGATCCCTCAGTGCGACGTCGCCATTACTGACGGGGAACAGGGTTTTCCGTAGCTGCCCGGAGCGCGGCTACGGAGGCAAGCACGGAGACAACTGCCAGTGCTCCGAACAGTTGCGGGTAGCCGCCCAGCGGTATCGCCAGTGCGGCACCGGCGAAGGGGGCGAGGGCGGAGGCAGTGGTGGTCGGCGCCGAGAGGAGCCCCGACAGACGGCCGTAGCTGGTTGTGCCCCATCGGTCGGTGATCGCGGTGGCCTGGAGCAGGGTGAGGTTGCCGCGGACCATCCCGGCGACGATCGAGAGAGCGATCAGGAGGGCGTATGGGCCGGGGGAGATCGCGAGTGCTGCGGTGGTGAGGCCGCCGAGTGCGATCAGTGTGGTCGTGCGCGCGGTGACTTCGGTGCGGCGGGCGATGGCCGCGTACAGGGTGCGTCCCAGGGTCTGCCCGGCGCCGCCCAGACCGAGTGTCCATGCTGCCTCGCTGGTGGAGTAGCCGCGTTCCAGCAGGAGAGGGACAAGGGCGACGACTGCGGCGGAGACGGTGAACGTGGAGAGCGTGAGTGCCACCGCGAGCATGCGGAAGGGACGACTGCGAGCCGCCGTCTTCGCGGACTGGCCGGCGTGGGCCGTCGAGGGCGATGGTGCTGCAGGCCAGGGGGCTGCGAGTGCCAGCGCGTGGGCGGGAATCGTGACGGCGGCGAGGATGGCGGCGAGCACCGTGTAGGTCATGCGCCATGACAGGTCGTCGGCCAGCGCTGCGGTGAGAGGTGCGAAGAAGGTCGACGCCAGTCCGCCCGCGAGCGTCACGATGGTCAGCGCTCGCACGTGGTCGGGGGCCCACCAGCGGGTGATGGCGGCGAACGCGGGCTGGTAGAAGGTGGCCGCCATGGCGAAGCCCGCCAGCACCCAACCGGTGAAGAAAAGCGGCAGGTTCGGGGCGGCGGCGACGGTGAGGATGCTCAGCACGCCGAGGACGGAGCCGGCCGTCATGACGGTGCGGGGACCGCGGTGATCGATGATCCGGCCCACGCGGATTCCGGCGAACGCGGAGACGAGAAGAGCAAGGGAGAACGCGGCCGTGGTCGCCCCGGTCGACCAGCCGGTGTCCTCGGTGATCTGCGGGTTGAGGACGGGAAAGGCGTAGAAGACGATGCCCCAGCTGGTGATCTGTGTGGCACACAGGGCTGGGAGTACGGCGCGGGGCCGCGACCGGTCTCCTGTTCCGGTCGCGGCCCCGCGGGCGTCGGTCTCGGTCACGCGCAGCAGCCACCGGCCGGCGCGGGCTCCTCGGCGGCCGCGGTTCCGGCGGGCGCGGCAGTACCGATCTGGACCAGGGAGGGCTCAGGGGCGCAGCAGCCTCCGCCGTCCGTCTCTGCCGTGGCAGGGGTGTCGAAGAGTCCGGCGCCGCCGCAGACTCCGGTCTCGGGAAGGGTGAGTTCGACGCGGTCGGCGGACTCAATGTCACCCGCGAGAGCGGCGGTCACGGAGCGGACCTGCTCGTATCCGGTCATGGCGAGGAAGGTGGGGGCGCGGCCGTAGGACTTCATGCCGACGAGGTACACGCCCTGCTCGGGGTGGGACAGCTCGCGATGTCCGTGCGGATAGACGGTGCCGCATGAGTGCTGGTTCGGGTCGATGAGCGGGGCCAGCTCAGTGGGCGCCTGAAGGCGCTCGTCCAGCCCGAGGCGGAGTTCGGACAGGAAGGACAGGTCAGGGCGCAGGCCGGTCAGGACGATCACTTCGTCCACCGGGTCGAGGCGGCGTCCGTCCTCGGCCACCAGGGTCAGGCTGTCGTCGGCACCGGGTTCGATGACTTCCGTGCGGAAACCGGTGACGGCATCGGCGTGCCCGGCGTCGACGGCGGCCTTAGCCGCCAGGCCCAGGGCACCGCGGGCGGGGAGCTGGTCGGCGGTTCCCCCGCCGAAGGTGGAGCCGCTGATTCCACGGCGCAGGATCCAGACGGAGTGGGTGCCGGGCTCGTCCTTGGCGACGTCGGCGAGCGAGGCGAGCGCGGTGAATGCGGAGGCGCCGGAGCCGATGACGGCGGTGCGCTTGCCGGCGTACCGGGCGCGCACGGCGGGGTCCTTGAGGTCGGGGATGCGGTAGGAGACGCGGGCCGAGGCGGCGTGCTCACCGAGGGCCGGAAGTCCGTCGGCGCCGATGGGGCTGGGCGTGGACCAGGTGCCGGAGGCGTCGATCACTGCCCGAGCGAGGATGCGCGCCTCTGTGCCGTCCGCGCTCCTGGTGCGGACGGTGAAGGGCTGCTGCTCACGGTCCGCGTCGACGATGCGGTCGCGGCCGAGGCGGGAGACACCGGTGACGGTCGTGCCGTAGCGGACCCTGTCACCGAGGACGTCGGCGAGCGGCTGGAGGTACTTTTCCGCCCAGTCCGCGCCGGAGGGGCAGGTGCCGCCGTCGGGCGTGGTCCAGCCGGTCGGGGACAGGAGCTTCTCGGCGGCCGGGTCCACGAGCTCGGACCATGTTGAGAACAGTCGTACGTGCCCCCACTCGCGTACCGCGGTGCCCGCTGCGGGACCGGCTTCCAGGACCAGGGTTTCCATGCCGCGTCCGGTGAGGTGGGCGGCGGCAGCCAGGCCCGTGGGGCCTGCTCCGATCACCACGGCGGGCAGGGCGGTGGCGGGCGCGTTCACGGTGACTCCCCAGATTGTTTTGACGGCTGTCGATGGCTTGCGCATCCAGGATGACACCTGTATTGATAGTCGTCAACTTAGACATTCATCGAACTTGAAGTGGGTGTGAGTGAGCCATGGAGCAGCTCGATGTTGTGGTGATCGGTGGTGGCCAGTCTGGCCTTGCCGCCGCTGAAGCTCTGGTACGAGAGGGCCTTCGGCCCGTGGTCCTGGAGGCTTCCGATCATGCGGAGGGCTCGTGGCCGCGGTACTACGACAGCCTTACGCTGTTTTCCCCTGCCAGGTTCAGTGCCCTGCCCGGTCTACCGTTCGGCGGGGACGGAGACCGCTACCCCCATCGGGACGAGGTGGTCGATTACCTTCGTCGTTACGCGGACCGCCTGGAGGTCGAGGTCCGCACGCGCACCCGCGTCGTCAGAGTCGAGCGCGACGGAGACGGGTTCAGGGTGGCCACCGCTGACGGTCGAAACATAGGTGCGGCCGGAATCGTCGCAGCCACGGGGGCCTTCGGGAATCCACTCCTGCCGGTCCTGCCCGGCCAGGACGGCTTTGCCGGTGAGGTGGTGCATGCCGCCGGTTACCGCAGCCCCGAGCCGTACACGGACAAGCGGGTCGTTGTCGTGGGGGGCGGCAACACGGCTGTCCAGGTCGGCTACGAACTCGCGGAGGTGGCTCAGGTGACGCTCGCCAGTCGCAACCCCGTGCAGTTCCTCGCGCAGATACGCGAGGGCCGGGACGTGCACCACTGGTTGACGTCCACCGGGTTCGACCAGCTGCCGCCGGCCTGGCTGATCCACTACGTCGGCGGCACACTCGTCCTGGACGGCGGTCGCTACCGGAAGGCACTGGAGGGCGGACATCTGGCCCGGCGCGCGATGTTCGCAGCGCTTGAGGGCGAAGCGGTCGTGTGGGCCGACGGCACCCGCGAGAAGGTCGACACCGTGCTGCTGGCCACCGGGTGCCGGCCCAGCCTGGACTATCTCAAGGCCCTGGGCGCCCTGGACGCCGACGGCATGCCGCTCCACAGCGGCGGACTGTCCTTGACCCATCCCGGCCTGGTCTACATGGGCTTGGAATTCCAGCGGTCCTTCGCCTCCAACACCCTGCGTGGCGTGGGTCGCGACGCCGAATACGTCGTTTCGTCCTTGGCTGCCCATATCCGCAAGGCGCCGATCGGCGTCGGTCTCTGAGCGATCGGTGCGCCGGGGTGTGAGCGGGACAGAGGCAAGGCGGCCCCTGCTCCGCTCGGCTCCGGTGCATCTGCAGGGGGACGGGTGCTAGTTTCTCGCCCGCTGATTCGATGTGTGTCAACATAGGCGTATGTCGAAAATCAGGTCGTTGCCCGTGCTGGAGCCGGTTGTCGTGCCGTGCTGCCCGCCGCTGACCGAACGGCCGTTGAGCGCGGAGGAAGCCGAGCGGACGGCGAAGATGTTCAAGGCGCTCGGTGACCCTGTCCGCCTGCGCCTTTTCTCGGCTGTCGCCTCGCACGAGGGCGGAGAGGCGTGCGTCTGCGACATCTCCGACGTGGGCGTGTCTCAGCCGACGGTCTCCCATCATCTGAAGAAACTGCGGGAGGCGGGCCTGCTCACCTCGGAGCGGCGCGGGACGTGGGTCTACTACCGAGTGGAGCCCTCCGTCCTCGCGGCCATGGGCCAGTTGCTGACTGCCGCCGCCTGACGCACTCAGCAGTCACCACCCTTGCAGGGAAAGGAGCCTGTGCGGTGTCAGCGGCCGCATGGATGATGCTCTGATGAGCATTAATGTCTCCTGGGCCCGGGCCGAGCGGGCAAGTTTCCTGAAGCTGATCGAGCTGTACTCGCCGCCCGACTCGCCCGGCATGACGATCTTCAGTAGCAGACTGGCCAACCGCGGCGGAGGCCGCGAGATCGTGGCGAGTGCCCAGGTCGTGGAACAGATTCCGGCCGGGCCCTGCCACGGTGGCGTACCGAGGTTCCTGACGACCGCAATGAGCCCATCAACCGCTGGTGTCAGCACCGCGAAGCGGTCCAGCGCGCCGACGCCGTCCTGCTGCGGGACGCGGAGGTTCGTGAGCGGCTCGGGGACGACGCGCCTCGGCTCAGCGCGGCGGCCATGCACCGGTGGGATGTGGGACGGGGCCCGGTCCCTGTGGCGCAGCGGGCACTTCCGTGAGGCGGTCACCGCCGCAGCCCGGAAGGTCAACGCCGAGACCCAGAACAAGGTCGGCTGCCGCGACGTGAGCGAAACCGCCCTGTTCCAGAGCGTGTTCTCCAAGGACGCGGCCAAGTCCGGTCAGCCCCGTCTTCGCCTGATGGCGGACGACAGCAGCGACACCTTCCGTAGGGTGCACCGGGGCGCGATGTCCTTCGCCGAGGGCTGTTTCGCGGGCATCCGGAACCCCAACAGCCATGAGGACGGGCTGCCGGAGCTGCCGGAGCTGCCGGAGCACGAGGCTCTGGAGCAGCTCGCGGCCTTCGGTGTCTTGGCGCGCTGGGTGGACAGCGCAGCCGTCGACGCACCCTGAGCCCGGCCAGGGAGGCGTCAGCGCAGCAGGGCGGCGATCTCGCGGACGGCGTCCCGGGCGGGGCGGCCGACGCCGATCAGGGTGGCCGAGGCGGGTCCCGTCCAGTCGCCGTAGCCGAGGAGGTGCAGGCGAGGTTCGTCGACGGCCCGGGTGCCGTGGGTGGGGATGTGGCCGCGTTCGCCGCGCAGGCCCAGTGGGGCGAGGTGGGAGAGGGCGGGGCGAAAGCCGGTGCACCAGATGATTGCTGCGGCTTCCGCTCTGGTTCCGTCCGCCCACTCCGCACCGTTCTCGGTGAGGCGGGCGAACATCGGCTGGGCCTTGAGGAGGCCGGCATCCCGTGCGGCGCGGACCGGCGCGACGGCGACGATGTCGCCGAGTGAGGCGACGCCTCCCGTGTCGGTGCTTCCTGTGTCCAGGGCGCGGCGGCGGGCCGTGGCGGCGTCGAAGAGTGCGCGGCCGTCGATGTCGTCGGCCAGAAAGCGTGCGGGGCGTTGGGTGACCCAGGTCAGGTCGGTGTGCGGCGCGAGGTCGGCGGCGATCTGGGCTCCGGAGTTTCCCCCTCCGACCACGATGACCTGTCGGCCCGCGAACTCGTCAGGGTCGAGGTACTGCACGGTGTGGAGCTGACGGCCGGTGAAGGTCTCGCGGCCGGGTACGGCGGGAAGAAAGGGCCGCCACCATGTGCCGGTAGCCGAGACGACCGCACGGGCGGACCAGATACCCACGTCCGTCTCCACCCGCAGCCGGTCACCGTCACGGTGTACGGCCTTCACCCGGACCGGCCGCTGGACCGGCAGGGCGTAGCGCTCCTCGTACGCGGTCAGGTACTCGACGACATGGTGCGCGTCCGGGTACTCCGCCCTGTCCTGGGCGGGCATGAGCCAGCCCGGCAGGGAGGAGTACGCGGCCGGGGAGAACAGGCGGAGCGAGTCCCATGCGTGCTGCCACGCGCCGCCCGGTGAGGGCTGGGCGTCGAGGATGGCGAAGTCGAGGTTCTGGCGGCGCAGGTAGTAGCCGATGGCGAGGCCCGCTTGGCCGCCGCCGATCACCACCACATCCACCGCGCGTGTCACCAGGTCACCTCCGTGGCAGCGTCGGGCGTCCCGGCTCCCGCCCCACCCCTGCGCTGCGCAGCCTCCGCCGTCGGCCGGACGGTGAGGCGGGCCGTCGGACGAACGTCGGGATGCAGGCGGGAGCCGAGGTGGCGCATCAACGCTGCGTGGTGCTGGTGGTGATCGCGGAGGGGGCGAACTTCTTGCGCCAGGCCAGGGCCACGTAGACGAGGGCGATCAGGACGGGGACCTCGATGAGCGGTCCGACGACGCCGGAGAGGGCCTGGCCGGAGGTGACGCCGAAGGTGGCGATGGCGACGGCGATGGCGAGCTCGAAGTTGTTCCCGGCGGCCGTGAAGGCGAGCGTCGTGGTGCGGTCGTAGGCCAGGCCGATGGCCTTGCCGATCAGGAAGCTGCCGAAGAACATGATCGCGAAGTACACCAGGAGCGGAAGCGCGATCCGTACGACGTCCAGCGGCTGCGAGGTGATGGTCTTCCCCTGGAGGGCGAAGAGGATGATGATCGTGAAGAGCAGGCCGTAGAGGGCCCAGGGACCGATCTTCGGCAGGAACTTCGCCTCGTAGGACTCGCGGCCCATCTTCTTCTCGCCCAGGCGGCGGGTCAGGAAGCCGGCGAGCAGGGGTACCCCGAGGAAGATGACGACGTTGAGGGCGATCTTCCACATCGAGATGTCGAGCGTCTCGCCTTCGCCGAGGCCGAGCCAGCCGGGCAGCAGGTCGAGGTAGAGCCACCCGAGCAGGCCGAAGGCGATGACCTGGAATACGGAGTTGAGGGCGACGAGGACGGCTGCGGCTTCGCGGTCGCCGCAGGCGAGGTCGTTCCAGATGATGACCATGGCGATGCAGCGGGCGAGGCCCACGATGATCAGGCCGGTGCGGTATTCCGGCAGGTCCGGCAGGAAGATCCAGGCCAGGGCGAACATGACGGCCGGGCCGATGATCCAGTTGATGACCAGCGAGGAGACCATCAGCTTGCGGTCCCTGGTGACGACGTCGAGCTTGTCGTAGCGGACCTTGGCCAGGACCGGGTACATCATGATCAGCAGACCGACGGCGATCGGCAGAGAGATACCGCCGACTTCCACCTTCGCCAGAGCGTCGTTCAGGCCCGGGATCAGCCGACCGAGGCCGAGGCCGAGAGCCATGGCCAGAAGGATCCAGACGGCGAGGAAGCGGTCCAGGGTGGACAGCTTCTGCACGACCGAGGATTCCTCGGCCATCGCGGGTGCTTGCGTGGGGGTCACGGACAGGCCCTCTTGTTCTCTGCAGCGGTACGGGCGGACTCGGCCAGGTCGGCGAACTGGCCGGCGAGCTGGGCGATGACGTCCGGGCGGAGCTTGTAGTACGTGAAGCGCCCGCACGGTTCGGTCTCCACCACCCCGGCCTCGCGCAGGACCCTCAGGTGGTTGGAGAGGTTGGTCTGCTTCGCACCGGTCTCCTCCACCAGGTGGGTGGTGCACAGCGTCTCGCGGGCGAGCAGGGTCACGATCCGGAGCCGGAGCGGATCGCCCAGCACCCGGATCGGTTCAGTGTCGACTGACGTCATCATGGGCTGATACTCTCACATCAGTGGCTACTGACGCCACCGGGTGCTGATGTCATGTGTGCCTGATCCAACCGGTTGACGAGAGAGACCTCCTGATGTCCGAGAAGCCCTCTGTTCTGTTCGTCTGTGTCCACAACGCCGGCCGCTCCCAGATGGCCGCCGCCTGGCTCACCCACCTCGCCGGAGACCGCGTGGAGGTCCGCTCCGCCGGGTCCAACCCGGGTGACGCCGTGAACCCGGCCGCCGTCGAGGCGATGGCCGAGGTCGGCATCGACATCTCCGACGAGACCCCGAAGATCCTCACGGTCGACGCGGTCAAGGAGTCGGACGTCTGCATCACCATGGGCTGCGGCGACACCTGCCCCGTCTTCCCCGGCAAGCGCTACCTCGACTGGAAGCTGGAGGACCCGGCCGGCCAGGGCGTGGCAGCGGTCCGCCCGATCCGCGACGAGATCAAGGTCATGGTCGAGGGCCTGATCAAGGAGATCGCGCCGGAGACGTCCAAGTGAGCGCCGACACGGACGTCCGGAACGTCATCGTCATCGGCTCCGGCCCCGCCGGGTACACCGCCGCCCTCTACACGGCGCGCGCTGACCTCAAGCCGCTGGTCTTCGAAGGCTCGGTGACCGCGGGCGGCGCGCTCATGAACACCACGGAGGTGGAGAACTTCCCCGGCTTCCCCGAGGGCATCGTCGGCCCGGACCTCATGGACAACATGCGGGCCCAGGCGACACGCTTCGGCGCCGAGCTGGTCCCCGACGACATCGTCGCCGTCGACCTCACGGGTGACATCAAGACGGTCACCGACAGCAGCGGAGCGGTCCACCGGGCCCGCGCCGTGATCGTGACCACCGGATCGCAGCACCGCAAGCTGAACCTGGAGCGCGAGGACGAACTGTCGGGCCGCGGGGTCTCCTACTGCGCGACCTGCGACGGCTTCTTCTTCCGCGACCGCGACATCGTGGTCGTCGGCGGCGGCGACACCGCGATGGAAGAGGCTACTTTCCTCACCCGGTTCGCCCGCTCCGTCACGGTCGTCCACCGCCGGCGCACGCTGCGGGCCTCCCAGGTCATGCAGAGCCGCGCGTTCGCCGACGACAAGATCTCCTTCGCCTTCGACAGCGAGATCGCCGAGATCAAGGAGGAGAACGGCGCACTGTCCGGCCTCGTCCTGCGCGACACGTTCAGCGGACGGACGCGCGACCTCGATGCCACCGGCCTGTTCATCGCGATCGGCCACGACCCCCGCACGGAACTCTTCACCGGTCAGCTGGACCTGGACGACGAGGGATACCTGCGGGTCGAGGCCCCCTCGGCCCGCACGAACATCCCCGGTGTGTTCGGTGCGGGAGACGTGGTCGACCACACCTACCGCCAGGCGATCACCGCCGCGGGCTCCGGCTGCGCGGCAGCCCTGGACGCCGAGCGCTACCTCGCGGCCCTCACCGACGCCAAAGCGGTCGCGGAGCCCGAAATGACGCCGGCGGCCGTCTGAGCCTCTCGGCGGAACGAGCCCGACCGCGATCCTCGGGGGGAGCCTCCCGCGCGGTGATGAAGCGCGCGATGCTGACCTCATGCCGCGTCCTGCCGAGTCGAGGCGCCGGGCGGGGCCTTCCTCGCGGCGCGTGCATGTCACGCGCAGGCCATCCATCCAGTCGCGCTCCGTCAGCTGATGTTCTCCGCTGCGTTGCCTCCACGGCGTTCACATCGGCAAGCATCTATCCGGCTGGCCGGCCATCTGGAAGGAAACACTGGTGCATCATCGACGGCCGAACAGACACCTTCCGCTGAAAGGCGCCGTGGCCATAGCAGCCGGCACCTTGCTCCTTTCGGCCTGAGGAAGGGGCGGCGGAGGTGAAGCCGCCCCTTCCCCCTCACGGCCGAGCCACATCACCTGCGCCGAGGAGGGCAAGGTGGCCGGCCCGGGGTCGACCGCCCAGCAGAACGCGATGAAGCATTGGCTCCAGGGGTACCAGAGAACTTGCCCTGGGGTGCAGCTGCGCTACAGCCCCATCGGTTCCGGCGGAGGGGTGGCCCAGTTCCTGCGCGGAGCCACGCATTTCGGCGGCAGCGACACCCCGCTGTCGGAAGACGACGTCGAGTTCTCCCGCCGCACGTGCCCCGGGAGCAGGGCGATCGACCTACCGATGGTCGGAGGCCCCGTCGCCATCGGCTACAACGTCGACGGCCTGGACAGCCTCGTCATCGACGCATCGACGCATCGACGCTCGCTCGGATCTTCGACTCACGGATCACGATGTGGAACGACCCCGAAATCCAGCGCCTCAACCCCGGCGCACGGCTGCCCGAGACCGAGATCAGCGCCGTACACCGCTCCGACAACTCGGGCACCACACAGAACTTCAACGCCTACCTGGCGGACGCGGCACCGGAGGAGTGGCCGTACGAAGAGGTGAAGGCATGGCAGGCCAGGGGCGGCCATGCAGCACCCGGTTCCGACGGAGTCGTCTCGACGGTGAGCAGCCAGAACGGCTCGATCGGCTACTTCGAGCTGTCCTTCGCCAAGGCCAAGGACGTACCCACCGTGAAGCTGGACACGGGCGCCCCCGAACCGGTCGCGGTCTCCGCGCAGAGCGCGTCAGCCGGCATCGCCGCCGCCAAGGTCGCCGGCAGCGGCCAGGACCTGACGCTGGAGTTCGACTACCGCACCAGGGCCCCCGGCGCGTATCCGATCGTGCTGGTCACCTACGAAATCGTCTGCGCCGACGGCACCCCGGCCGACGTGCTGCCCGCGCTGAAGTCCTTCCTGACCTACACCGCGAGTGAGGAGGTTCAGGCGGGGTTGGCACGCATCCACTACGCCCCGCTGCCGGAGAAGGTGGCCTCGCGGGTGCGGCATGTGGTGAGCACGCTGTCCTGATGCGCGGCGAGCCGTAAGGGAGCCGACGCTGCGACGCGGCCGGGGCGGGTGACTGTCAGCCGGTCGTCGGCTCCAGGATGGCCCGGATCCGACGAAGCCCTTCGGGGTCGACGGAGAACCAGGCCCACGTTCCGCGCCGCTCCCGCGTGAGGATCCCGGCGTCCGTCATGATCTTCAGATGGTGGCTCACCGTGGGCTGGCGCAGACCGAGGCAGTCGGTCAGGTCGCACACGCACGCCTCGCGGGCGGGAGAGCGTTCGATCAGGCGCAGTATCTGCAGCCGTGTGGGGTCGGCGATGGCCTTGAGGGCCCCTGCCATGCGCTCGGCCTCTTCGCGGTCGATGAGCAGGCAGGACAGCTGTGACACGCATGTGGCCGGTTCATCGTCCACGACCGTCTTCATCGCCTCGTAGGCAGTGATGGACATCTATTCACCATATGGGCCCGAGGGCCACTCCCAGGGCACCTGAGGCGGTTGCCACTTTGAATTCACTTATCGTTCACTCTCGTCCACATCGATCCACTCAGATATAGATGGGTACCTATAGTTGGAGGTCGGCTTCGGGAGGGGCGCAATCATGGATGAGCAGCCGCCACTCGGCCGGGCCACCCCGCCCCTGCGGAGCGCCAGCGCGGTACTCGCGCGGATCACCGCCCGGCTCACCGTGCGTCACCGCCACGCCTTCTCGCAGGCCACCGTTGCGCAGTACGTGAACGAGTGCGCCACCCTCCTCGCCGACCGGGCTAGTGCCGTCCAACATCTTCCGGTCCTCGTGGAGCGGTTCGCCGACGAGCGACTGCGCGGCCTCGCCCGCGCCCAGGGGCTGTCCGGTGAGTCCCCGCCTGCGGTGCTCTTCGTCTGCACGGAGAACGCCGGGCGCTCTCAGCTGGCCGGCGCGCTGCTGCGTAGGCGTGCGCTCGGTGCGGTCATGGTCATGACGGCGGGATCGGGGCCTGCGGCCGACATCTCGCCCGTCGTGGTCCGGCTGCTGACGGAGCAGGGGCTCGATACCGGGGAGGATTTTCCCAAGCCGCTCACCACCGAGGTCGTCGACTCGGCGGACCTGGTGATCACCCTCGGCTGCGCCGACGCCTGCCCCGTGCGTCCTGGCCGCCGCTATCTCAACTGGGATCTGCCAGACCTCAGTGGCCTTGACATCGAGAGTGCACGCGCCGTGCGGGACAGTCTGCACATGCGCATCGACCGCCTCTTGGCAGAGCTGACCGAGTCGTCCCCGTCCTCTGCGTGACCCGCCGAGTTTTAGGGCCGGTCAGGCACCGGTGCTCCGCCAGGGCGCGGGAGCGCGCTCAGCTCAGCGGTTGTCGTTCGGCCGAATTCCCCGAGCAGAAAGCCGCTTTGGCCCTCGGAGGATGTGAACCGGCCGGCGGGGCACCGCCAAGCAGCCCGCCGGCCGGTGTACGGGCCGATGCGCCTCGCTACGGGTGCCCATCGGTGAGACAGAGGGAGATCAACGTCCGGGCTTCCGCGAGGGTGCGGGCGGCGATGATCTCCCTCATGGTCTGCGAGTCGGTGGTGAACGTCCGCGAGGCCGACTGGCCGGTGGCCTGGAACCGGACACGAACCTTCGCCGGCCACCACCGCTTTCGGTGAAAGAGCGTGCCGATCGTAGGAATGTGATGCCGCCCGTGCACCGCGCCGCAGCGGGGATAGTGCACTGCCCAGGGAGGCAGGTCGATGTACGAGTCGTCCTCCTGCCTCTCGGTCATCACGGCTGCCTATGCCCTGGCAGCCGGCCGGGAGGAGGAGAGCGGTGGCCGCACGGAATCGGATGGCCTGCACTCCAGGCGGTAGCCCATGCCGCGGATCGCGTCGATGGTGCAGCAGCTTCCCGCGCCTTCCCGCAGGCGTTGCCGTACGCGGCGGACGTGCACGGTGAGGGTGTTGCTGTCCAGGCTCTTGGTGCCCCACAGGACCTGGGTCAGCTCCGGTCGGGAGACGAGCCGGTTGACGTTCTCCATGAGGTAGCGCAGCAACATGAATTCACGTACCGGCAACTGGAGCGAGCGTCCTCGTACGTAGACGTGAAACCCGACAGGATCAAGCTCGATGTCACCGACGACCAGCGTTGCGGCCGCCTTGTCGTCCGGTGTGAGTCCCGCTGTGAGGAGGGGGAGGATTTCCTCGATCCGGTAGGGCCGCGCCACGAAGGCGACGGCACCCGCGGCGAGGGCGGCGGTTGCCTCCTGGGTCCCGTCCGGTCCGGCGCCGACGATGACGGGCACAGGGCTGAGCCGGTTGATCAGGCGGGTGACGTCTGCGGCGTTCACCACCGGCAGCGGTGCTCCGAGCAGTACGGCGCCGGGGTGCTGTGCTCCGACGTAAAGCAGGGCCTCGGCGCCGTCGTGGCAGGCGATCACGCTCACGCCTGCGGCCGAGAAGCGAGCCATGGCCTGCTTTGCCAGCTCCTCGTCGGGCTCGGCCATCAGCAGGGCCGGGGTCTTGCTGTCGTCCGGGCCGTCCGGAGACCTTCGTGCGGCGGTCTCCGGTGGTCGTCGTGCGTCGGGGGTCACCCGGGTACTCCTTTACGTGGCGGCGCAAAGAGCAGCATTGGCTTCGGGGTCAGCCGAAGCGGCCCGAGATGTAGTCCTCGGTGCGCTGGTCGGAGGGGTTGGAGAAGATGCGTTCGGTCTCGTCGTACTCGACGAGGCGTCCGTGGCGGACTCCCGCGTCGTCGACGTCGGCGGTGAAGAAGGCCGTGCGGTCGGAGACACGGGCGGCTTGCTGCATGTTGTGGGTGACGACGATGATCGTGAACTCACGGGCGAGGTGCGTCATGAGGTCTTCGATCTTGGCGGTGGCGATCGGGTCGAGGGCCGAGCAGGGCTCGTCCATCAGGATCACCTCGGGCTTGACCGCGATGGTGCGGGCGATGCACAGCCGCTGCTGCTGACCGCCGGAGAGGGCGAGCGCGGACGTCTTGAGCTTGTCCTTGACCTCGTCCCAGAGCGCCGCGTGGGTGAGGGTCTCCTCGACGAGGTCGTCCAGGTTGCCCTGGAACCCGCCGACGCGGGGGCCGTAAGCGATGTTGTCGTAGATCGACTTGGGAAACGGGTTCGGCTTCTGGAAGACCATGCCGATCCGGCGGCGGACCTCGATCGGGTCGACGTCCCGGCCGTACAGGTCCTCGTTGTGGTACTGGACCTTGCCGGCCACGCGGGCGCTGGGGACGAGGTCGTTCATGCGGTTGAAGCAGCGCAACACGGTGGACTTGCCGCAGCCGGAGGGGCCGATCATCGCGGTGATCTGCCGGTGCCCGATGGTCATGTTGACGTCGCGTACGGCCTCGTGGTCGCCGTAGAAGACGGACAGGCTGCCGACCTCGAAGACGGGGCTGTTCAGCGACGGGGCGCTGCGGAAGGCGACCTGCGGAATCCTCGTGCCGCCGGTGGCGTCGGAGGGAGGGGTCATAGCGGTCTCCTGCACAGAGTCGGCGGGGTCGAGGTGTCGGGTCGCGGAGGGTGTGGAGGTCATGGCGGTCACCAGGTGCGGGAGTAGCGGTTGCGGAGCCAGATCGCCACGGAGTTCATCGCCAGCAGGATCGCCAGCAGGATCACGATGGCGGCGGAGGCGAGCGAGACGAACTCGGCACGGGACTGACTGATCCAGTTGAAGATCTGGATCGGCAGAACGGTGAACTGGCTCTGCACGCCGCTGGGGTTGAACGTGATGAACGTCAGCCCGCCGAGCAGCAGCAGCGGGGCCGCCTCGCCGATGGCACGGGACAGGGCCAGGATCGAACCGGTGGCCATGCCGGGGACGGCCGCGGGCAGGACCTGGCGCCAGATGGTCTGCCACTGCGTGGCGCCCAGGGCGAGCGACGCCTGCCGGATGGACTGCGGAACCGCCCTGATCGCCTCGCGGGAGGAGATGATCACCACCGGCAGGACCAGCAGGGACAGCGTCAGCGACGCGGTCAGCACGGTCTGCCCGAAACCGAGGCCGCGGGAGATGATGCCGAGGCCGAGGATGCCGTAGACGATCGAGGGCACGGCGGCCAGGTTCTGGATGTTGATCTCGATCGCGCGGTTCCACCACTTGTCCGGGTCAGCGTACTCCTCCAGGTAGATGGCGGTGAGGATGCCGGTCGGGAGGCAGTAGACGGCGGTGAAGCCGATGACCCAGACCGTGCCCATGATCGCCGACTGGGCTCCGCCCTGCGTCGGGTCGATGTAGTCGGGGAAGTTCATCCACAGCCGCGGGTCCAGCCGTGACCAGCCCTCGCTGAGCACGTAGGCGAGCAGCGAGGCGAGGAAGACGACGGCGACGGCGAGCGAGATCCACAGGCTCAGGTGGAAGACCCGCTCGCGAAGCGGGGTCCCCTTGCCCTTCAGCCGGGGAGCGTCGTCGTGGATGGTGGCATCGCGGTCGATGACCTTGGAACTCATTCGTACACCTCGCGGTACTTGCGCACCAGACGGATGCTCAGCAGGTTCATCACCAGCGTCATTACGAACAACAGGGCACCCACGGCGAAGATGGTCTGGTAGCCGGTCGAGCCGGTGGGCAGGTCGCCGATGCCGGCTGCGGCAATGAACGCGGTCATCGTCTGCATGCCTTCGAGCGGGTTGAAGGACAGGTTCGGCTGCCCGCCCGCCGCGATGGCCACGATCATCGTCTCGCCCAGAGCCCGGGAGATACCGAGGACGACGGCCGCGACGATGCCGGACAGCGCGGCGGGGAATACGACGCGGGTGGAGACCTGCATGCGGGAGGAGCCGAGGGCGAACGCTCCGTCGCGCAGCGCGCGGGGCACCGCGCTCATCGAGTCCTCGGCGAGCGAGGCGATGGTGGGGATGATCATGATGCCCATGACGAAGCCCGCGGCGAGCGCGTTGAAGATCTGCGGCCCGTCACCTGCGGGCCAGATGCTCTGCAGGACCGGAGTGATGGCCTTCAGCGCGAAGAAGCCGTACACGACCGTAGGGATGCCCGCGAGAACTTCGAGCAGAGGCTTGAAGATCTTCCGGACGCGCTTGTTCGCGTACTCGCTCAGGTACACCGCGGCACCCAGGCCCAGCGGGACCGCCACCAGCAGGGCGATGAGCGTGACCATCAGGGTCCCGCCGACCAGCGGCAGGACACCGAAGGAGGCGGGCTTGAACAGGGGCGCCCAGTTGGTTCCGGTGATGAACTCACCGAAGTCGACCTTGGAGAAGAACTCGCCGGCAGGGGGAATCAGGGCGATGACGATGCCGATCGTGGTCAGCACCGAGACCAGGGAGGCGGCCACCAGGAGGACCTTGATGACCTTCTCGCCGTAGCGCGGCTGGGACCGCTTCAGGAAGCCGGGGCTTCCTGAAGCGGCCCGCCGTGAAGAGAGGGTGGAACTCATCAGGAGTGCTGCTCCCGCAGAGTCGCGAGGTCCTTCTCCAGCTCCTTCTGCTGTTCAGCGTTGAGGGGCACGAACTGCGCCTTCTCGGCGATCTCGGCGCTGTTCTCGACGTAGTACTCGACGAACGCCTCAGCCTCGGGCTTCTCCAGAGAGGATGCCTTCGGGTAGATGAACAGCTGCCGGCCCAGCGGCGTGTAGGTGCCGTTCTGCACCGTCTCAATACCGGGGGCGACACAGCCGCCACCGCCGTCGATCTTGAGGGCCTTCAGCTTGTCCTTGTTCTCCTCGAAGTAGGACAGACCGAAGTAGCCGATACCGCCCTTGGAACCGGACACGCCGCGGACGGTGACGTTGTCGTCCTCGCTCGGGTTGTAGTCGGTGCGCGAGGCGCCTTCCTCACCGTTGATCGCGTCCGTGAAGTAGTCGAAGGTGCCGGAGTCGGTGCCCGCGCCGAACAGTTCCATCTTCTGGTCCGGGAACTTCGGGTCGACCTGGTTCCAGTTGTTCACCTTGGAGCCGGGCTCCCAGATCTTCTTGAGCTGCTCGACGGTCAGGCACTCGACGAAGTCGTTGTCCTTGTTCACCACGACCGACAGGCCGTCGTTGGCGACCGAGAACTCCTCGAACTTGATGCCCTTCTTCTCGCAGAGGGCCTTCTCCTCGTCCTTGATCTCTCGGGAGGCGTTGGAGATGTCGGTCTCGCCGGCGCAGAACTTCTCAAAGCCACCACCGGTGCCGGACGTGCCGACCGTGACCTTCACGCCGGGGTTCGCCTGCTGGAAAAGCTGGGCGGCCACGGTGGACAGCGGGGCCACCGTGCTCGACCCGTCCACCTTGACGGTCCCGGACAGCTTGTCGCCGCCCTCACCGCCCGAACCGGCGTCGGCACCGCCGCACGCACTCGCGGCCAGCATCACAGCAGCCGTCAGAGCCAAAGGAGCCTTGGCCCGGCGCAACGAAGTGGAAATGTTCACGACTCTCGACCCTCGTGTCTGCCGGGACCCCCCGGCTGTCTGGATCAGGTGCGCAGCGCACCCCGTTCGGACTCCTTCATCGAAGTCTGGCTATATGAACAAGAGGTGTACGAGGGGCCCATCGGGTATGAACGATAGCTAGTCATCTCTATAGACGGATGATGATGTTTACGTGCGGGGTGCGCTTCCCGGTCAACGTCTCGCCTTTGTCGCCCCGACCGCTTGGCCGAAACGCGCGCCACGGGCATGGGGCAAGGGGCCCCTTCGGCTCCGCCTTCCTTGTGGAGTTGGGCTCCCGTTCACTTTCCGGACGCCCCTCGGTGCCCGCGCTGCGCCTAGCGTCACGGATCGATGGCCGCCTATATGAGGCCGCGTTCCGTATCCCACCGCGTGGAGGACCTCGTGCTCGAACAGCCCGAAAGCCGCACAGACCGCTCAGCGAACCTGCCCGTGCTGCCCAGCCACAACACGGCACGCTCGGCTCTTACCTGCCGCTACCGGTGCGGCGACGCCTGCTCCCACGACGCTCCGAACCGCTCGCTCAACACCTACTTCGGCGACATCGTCCATCAGGTGTCCCGCCGCGGAGCGCTCAAGAGCGGCGCGGTCCTCGCCCTCGCCGCAGCCGCCGGGACAGCGGTCGCCACACCCGCGGCGGCGTCCGGCAAGGCCACCACGCCCGCCGCCCACCGCGGTCCGGACCGCGGTGCGGGCCGCCTGCCTCGCGGTCTGCGCTTCGAGGCAGTGCCGCCGAACACCGCCGACGCCGTGACCGTCCCCGCCGGCTACGCCCAGCAGGTCGTCATCCGCTGGGGCGACCCCGTACTGCGGGGTGCGCCCCGCTTCGACGCCCGCCGTCAGAGCGTCGCTGCCCAGTCCCGCCAGTTCGGCTACAACTGCGACTACATGGCCCTGCTCGACCTCCCGGCGCACTGCCACGGCGACCAGCTGCTCGTGGTCAACCACGAGTACACCAACGAAGAGATCATGTTCTTCGGCTACGACCCCGCCAACCCGACCCGCGAGCAGGTCGAGATCGCTTGGGCTGCCCACGGCCTGACCGTCCTCAGCGTCCGCACCGATCGACGCTCCGGCCGACTGCGGCCGATCAGCGGTGATGCGCTCAACCGCCGCATCACCGCCACCACCCCGTTCGAGCTCACCGGCCCGGCGGCTGGCAGCGACCTTCTCAAGACCAGCGCCGATCCCGCTGGCCGCACTGTCCTGGGCACGCTGAACAACTGCGGCGGCGGCGTCACCCCGTGGGGCACGGTCCTGTCCGGCGAGGAGAACTTCAACCAGTACTTCGCCAACGCCGCTGCCGTTGCCGACCCCGTGGCCAAGCAGCGCCTGGCCCGCTACGGCCTGCCGTCCGGAGCGAGTCAGCGCAAGTGGGAACGCTTCGATCCCCGCTTCGACCTCGGAAAGGAACCGAACGAGGCCAACCGGCACGGCTGGATTGTCGAGATCGATCCGTACGACCCCGACTCCGTACCACGCAAGCGCACAGCCCTCGGCCGGTTCAAGCACGAGGCCGCCGAACCCCGCCTGACCAGCGACGGCCGGGTCGCCCTCTACATGGGTGACGACGAGCGCTTCGACTACCTCTACAAGTTCGTCTCCACCCACCGGTTCAAGAAGGGCAAGGGCCGGGCTGCCCGAGAGCACAACCTCCGCCTCCTCGACGAAGGCACCCTCTACGTCGCCAAGTTCACCGGGGACAGCCCGATCGCCGAGATCGACGGCACCGGCATCCTCCCCGAGGACGGCGACTTCGCGGGCTCCGGTACCTGGATCCCGCTCGTCACCGGCAACACCTCCCACGTCGCTGGCATGGCCGCCGACGAGGTCTACGTCTTCACCCGCCTGGCCGCCGACAAGGCAGGCGCCACCAAGATGGACCGCCCCGAAGACGTCGAGCCCCACCCTCACACCGGCCGCCTCTATGTCGCGCTCACCAACAACAAGGACCGAGGAGCAGTCGGCAAGACCGGCCCCGACGAGGCCAACCCGCGCAACGGCAACAAGCACGGCCACATCCTCGAACTCGACGAACGCCGCGCAGACGCGGCCGCGACTTCCTTCTCCTGGCGCCTCATGCTGGTATGCGGCGACCCCAAGGACCCCTCCACCTACTTCGCAGGCTTCGAAAAAAGCCAGGTCAGCCAGATCTCCTGCCCCGACAACATCGCCTTCGACGAACACGGCAACCTCTGGCTCGCCACCGACGGCGCCGCCCTCGGCGCCAACGACGGCCTTTTCGCCGTCCCGGTCACGGGGCCGCACCGAGGCCACGTCAAGCAGTTCCTGACCGTTCCCAAGGGGGCCGAGACCTGCGGCCCGATCATCACCGACGACCGCATCCTCATTGCCGCCCAGCACCCGGGTGAAATCGACGGCGCCACTACGGAGAACCCTGGCTCGGCCTGGCCCGACGGGCCCGGAACCGTGCCCCGGCCGTCCGTCGTCGCGGTGTGGGAGTCCTGACCTGCAAGAGCGGTCTCGCCACCTCTCCTGTGCCGTCCGGCCAGCGCAACGGGCCGCACTTCAGCGGCCGTTTGCCTCTGCGCCTCGTCCGTCGGTACCGCCTTGGTGAAGGTGCTGCTGGTGTGCTCGCTTTCACGCGACAGTTCGTGCGTGCGGCGCGGCACAGCAGCGGCCGTCAGCCCTTCGGCTGAACCGGTACGCCTGCGGCTCCCCCTGCCCGGCCGATACGGAGCGTGACTGTGCTGGGCAAGGGGAGAGGCGGTATCGGAGTCGGCGGCATGGGTCTTTCCCCCTGAGCGTGGACACCTTGGACACTGGACCTTGAGGGTCCAGAGGAAGAGATGTCACGCATGGTGATGAAGGTGTATTCGGCGGAGTTCAAGGCGGACGCTGTCGCGCTGTACCTGTCGGACCCGAAGAACACGTTCGAGGGCGTGGGCAAGGACCTGGGGATCAGCCGGGAGACGCTGCGCAACTGGGTGCGCACCGAGCGGGCCCGGACGGGCCATGCGGCGGGCACCAGCGGCTCGCCGCGGGCGGCACGGACTGCCGAGGTGACCTCCGACGATGTGCTGATAGAAGAGAACAAGCAGCTCAGGGCCCGGATCAGGGAGCTGGAAACCGAACGGGAGATCCTGCGGAGGGCCGCGAAGTATTTCGCCGGCGAGACCAACTGGTGAGCCGTTTCCGGTTCGTTGATGATCATCGAGGCGCGTTCGGCGTCAAGCGGCTGTGCCGGGTCCTGGAGGTCTCCAGGTCCGGGTTCCACCGGTGGCTGAAGGCCGCCCCGGCCCGCCTGGCGCGAGCCCGGGACGATGCCCGCCTCGCCCGGCGGATCCGGGAGATCCACAAGGAGTCCGACGGCACCTACGGCATCCCGCGCGTCACCG
>NZ_BBNN01000029.1 GCF_000829695.1 Streptomyces sp. NBRC 110035
CCGTCACTTGCGCTTCTTCCCTGCTGAAAGAGGTTTACAACCCGAAGGCCGTCATCCCTCACGCGGCGTCGCTGCATCAGGCTTTCGCCCATTGTGCAATATTCCCCACTGCTGCCTCCCGTAGGAGTCTGGGCCGTGTCTCAGTCCCAGTGTGGCCGGTCGCCCTCTCAGGCCGGCTACCCGTCGTCGCCTTGGTGAGCCGTTACCTCACCAACAAGCTGATAGGCCGCGGGCTCATCCCTCACCGCCGGAGCTTTTAACCCCCACCCATGCGAGTGGAAGTGTTATCCGGTATTAGACCCCGTTTCCAGGGCTTGTCCCGGAGTGAAGGGCAGATTGCCCACGTGTTACTCACCCGTTCGCCACTAATCCCCACCGAAGTGGTTCATCGTTCGACTTGCATGTGTTAAGCACGCCGCCAGCGTTCGTCCTGAGCCAGGATCAAACTCTCCGTGAATGTTTTCCCGTGATCGGGAGAGCACACACGAGAGCGGAACGGTCGGGCGGAATGGGCCCGGCCGTTCACAGCGTCCTCGCTGTGTTTGTTTCAAAGGAACCTCGTCCCGGCCGAACGGCCGGAGACGGGGTATCAACATATCTGGCGTTGATTTTTGGCACGCTGTTGAGTTCTCAAGGAACGGACGCTTCCTTCGTACTCACCCTCTCGGGCTTTCCTCCGGGCGCTTCCCTTCGGTCTTGCGTTTCCGACTCTATCAGATCTTTCCGATCCGATGTCCCCGGGGTTTCGCCTTCCGGGTTTCCGCTTTCGCGTTTCCCTTTCCGGCGGCTCCGACTTTATCAGATGTTTCGTGCCGGACTGACCGGCCGAATTTTTCCGATTTCATCGGGAGGGGCTTCGTCGAATTCTGAAGTATTCGAGAAGCAGTCAGATGTTCACGGTTGCCCCTGCGGGTCAAAACCCATCTCCAGGCAACTGTTCAAATCTACCTCCCCGCTCGGTCCGTGTCAACGGTTCCTGCGGGGCGAAGAGGAGACTAGCAGCTGAACGGAGCTCCACGCACATCAGGCGGCCGTCGGCACGACGGCGCTGCGTTCGGCCGTCTCCAGGTCACCGGTCTCACCGGTTTGCGCCGCGCGCCCGCCCAGGACGTAGACGTAGGCCAGGAAGGCCAGCTCCGCGACGACTCCGATGGTGATGCGGGCCCAGGTGGGAAGGCCGGACGGGGTGACGAAGCCTTCGATCGCACCGGAGACGAAGAGGACCAGCGCGAGGCCGATCGCCATGGCCAGCGCTGCCCGGCCCTCCTCTGCGAGGGCTCTGCGCCGCGGGCGTGTCCCGGGATCGACGAGAGTCCAGCCGAGGCGCAGGCCGGTGCCGGCGGCGACGAAGACCGCGGTCAGTTCGAGGAGGCCGTGGGGCAGCACGAGGCCGAGGAAGGTGTCGAGCCTCCCGGCGGAGGCCATCAGTCCGAAGCCGACGCCCAGGTTGAGCATGTTCGTGAAGAGGATCCAGATGACCGGCAGGCCCAGGAAGACACCCAGGATCAGGCAGAGGGCGGCGGCCCACGCGTTGTTCGTCCAGACCTGGGCGGCGAACGAGGCCGCGGGGTTGCTGGAGTAGTACGTCTCGTACTGGCCGCCGGGGCGGGTGAGCTCGCGCAGCTCGGCGGGTGCGGCGATGGATGCCTGGACTTCGGGGTGGGTGCCGATCCACCAGCCGAGGAGGGCCGCGACCGCGGTGGACAGGAGCGCGGTGGGCACCCACCAGTGGCGTGCCCGGTACACGGCGGCCGGGAAGCTGTGCGTAAGGAAGTGGGTGACGTCCCGCCAGGACGCGCGGCGGGTCCCTGTCACGGCGCCACGCGCGCGTGCCACCAGCTGGCTGAGCCTGCCGGTCAGCTGCGGGTCGGGAGCTGCGGACTGGACCAGCGAGAGGTGCGTGGCCGTGCGCTGGTAGAGGAGGACGAGTTCGTCGGCCTCGGCGCCGGTCAGCCGGCGCCGGCGCCGGAGCAGGGCGTCGAGGCGGTCCCACTCCGCGCGGTGGGCGGAGACGAAGACGTCCAGGTCCATTGGTGTGCCTGCTCCTCGGCTGCTCGTCGGCTCCCGCCGCGGGCTCTTCGTCGGTCGTACGGACCGGCCGGCTTGGCGGTACGGGATGATCGGCTGGTCGTACTGCGATGCGATGTGCCATCAGCTTGGCAGACTGGCGGTGTTCCGGGCAGGGCAGGGGAAGGGCGGGCGGACGTGAGTGAGCTGGTGACGGGCGAGGCTGTGGCGTTGGAGCTGCGCCCCGCGAAGCTGCCCAGCAGGGCGCTGGCCGTGCTGCTCGATCTGGCCGCGGCCATGACGGTCTATGTCGTGGCGACCATCGCGCTGGTGGCTTCCACGTCTTCCCTGGACCAGGCGGCGCAGACGGCGATCTTCCTCGCGGTCTTTCTGCTGTTGCTGGTGGGCGGGCCGATCGCGGTGGAGACCCTCACCCATGGCCGGTCGCTCGGGAAGGTGGCCTGCGGGCTGCGGGTGCTGCGGGACGACGGTGGGCCGATCCGTTTCCGGCATGCGCTGGTGCGGGGACTGATCGGAGTGATCGAGATCCTGATGACGATGGGGGTCATCGCGTGCATCGCCTCGCTCGTGTCGTCGCGGGGGCGGCGGCTCGGGGACGTCTTCGCCGGGACCCTCGTCGTTCGGGAGAGGCTGCCGGTCGGGCCCGTGGGCTCGGTGCCGCCGCCTCCGCCCTGGCTGGCCGGCCGGTTCTCGGGGCTCGATCTGTCCGCAGTGCCGGACGGGCTGTGGCTCGCCGTACGCCAGTGCCTGACACGGATGCGGCAGCTGGACCCGCCGGTGGGGCAGGCCATGGCGGAGCGGCTGGCGGCCGACCTGGCGGACCGGACGGGTGCGCCGGTGCCGCAGGGCGTGCCGGCGGCGGCGTATCTGGCGGCGGTGGTGCAGGAACGGCAGGCCCGGGATGCGCGGCGTGCCTTCGGGCACGGTGTCGGTGGAGCGGCGGCCACGGGCGGCGGACCGGTCGGCGCATTCGGACCGGCGGGCCCGTATGCGCCGCCGCCCGTCGATCGGGCGGCTCCGCCCACCGCGTACCCCTCCGTTCCCGCGTCTCCGGCTTCTCCGGCTTCTCCCCCGCCTGCGGCCGAGAAGCCGTCGACCGGGTTCGTGCCGCCGGCGTAGGGCGTACGGCGCTTTCGGGGCGGGCGCCCGGGGTGGTCGGGTCAGCCGAGGGCCGAGGGGGGTGACTCGAGGTCCTCGAGTTCGATGCCGGGGGCCGCGAGGACCACGTCCCCGGAGAGGTGCACGGTGTGCCGCTCACCCGTGTCCAGGGCTGTGAACTGGTACGCGTCCACGGTCAGGGGTCCGTTGTCAGTGGCGTGTGCTTCTCTTTCCACCAAGGTCCAGGACTGGTCCACGGTGAGCGGGGCGAGCACCGGGTCCGTGAAGGCCACGAGGCGTACGCGGGTGGCCGGGGCGGAAGGGGTGAGGCGCAGGAGACGGGCGGTGGCGATGAGGAAGGCGGGTGAGGAGCCGGTGAAGGCGTGGGCGCGCACATTGCCTTCGGTGGCGTGGGTTCCGGTGGGGTCGGTACGGACCCAGGTGACGCCGTCGAGGGCGGCGCCGCGGACCTGCCAGCTCGCGGCGTGCAGTTCGAGTCGGACGGGGCGGCCGAGTTCGTCGAGGGCCAGGTCGACCGAGCCCAGGTGATCGCCGGAGGGGTCGGTGAGCTGGGAGACGTAACGCCAGCCGGAGGGACCGGGGGCGCAGTGGAAGTGTTCTTCGGCGAGGGGGGTGCGATCGTGCGGATCGTGGAGCGAATAGCGGCCGCGGGGCATGGGGGTCCTGGGTCTTGACGGGCGGGCCGGGCCGGTCCGCCCGGTCACCTGCCGGCCAACGGGACAGGCCCCCGTCACGGGGGTGCGGGGGCCTGTCCCGGATGGTCCTGCCACGGTGGGCGCGCCCGTGTACGGGCACGCCCACCGTGGCAGGAGCCTCGGCCCGGTGGGCGTCGGCTCGGGCGCCGGGCTCAGTAGCGGTAGTGGTCCGACTTGTACGGGCCCTCGACCGTCACACCGATGTACTCGGCCTGCTCGGGGCGCAGGGTGGTCAGCTTCACACCGAGCGCGTCGAGGTGCAGCCGGGCCACCTTCTCGTCCAGGTGCTTGGGCAGCACGTAGACGCCGGTCGGGTACGCGTCGGGCTTGGTGAACAGCTCGATCTGGGCCAGGGTCTGGTCCGCGAAGGAGTTGGACATCACGAACGACGGGTGGCCGGTGGCGTTGCCCAGGTTCAGCAGGCGGCCCTCGGAGAGGACGATGAGGACCTTGCCGTCGGGGTAGGTCCAGGTGTGGACCTGCGGCTTGATCTCGTCCTTGACGATGCCGGGGGTCCTGGCAAGGCCGGCCATGTCGATCTCGTTGTCGAAGTGGCCGATGTTGCCGACGATGGCCTGGTGCTTCATCCGGGCCATGTCCGAGGCCATGATGATGTCCTTGTTGCCGGTCGTGGTGACGAAGATGTCGGCCTTGTCGACGACCTCGTCCAGCGTCGTGACCTGGTAGCCGTCCATCGCCGCCTGCAGGGCGCAGATCGGGTCGATCTCGGTGATGATCACGCGGGCGCCCTGGCCGCGCAGGGACTCCGCGCATCCCTTGCCGACGTCGCCGTAGCCGCAGACGACCGCGGTCTTGCCGCCGATCAGGGTGTCGGTGGCGCGGTTGAGGCCGTCGACGAGGGAGTGGCGGCAGCCGTACTTGTTGTCGAACTTCGACTTGGTGACGGCGTCGTTGACGTTGATCGCCGGGAACAGGAGGGTGCCGTCCCGGTGCATCTCGTACAGGCGGTGGACGCCGGTCGTGGTCTCCTCGGTGACGCCGCGGATCTCGGACGCCAGCTGGGTCCACTTCTGCGGGCTCTCGCTCACCGTGCGGGTGAGGAGTTCGAGGATGACGCGGTGCTCGTCGGACTCGGCGGTGTCGACCGAGGGGACCTTGCCATCCTTCTCGTACTCGACGCCCTTGTGGACCAGGAGGGTGGCGTCACCGCCGTCGTCCAGGATCATGTTCGGGCCGCCGGTGGAGGCGTCCGGCCAGGTCAGCGCCTGCTCGGTGCACCACCAGTACTCCTCCAGCGTCTCGCCCTTCCAGGCGAAGACGGGGACGCCCTGCGGGTTCTCGGGCGTGCCGTTCGGGCCGACGGCGATGGCGGCCGCGGCGTGGTCCTGGGTGGAGAAGATGTTGCAGGACGCCCAGCGGACCTGAGCGCCGAGGGCGGTCAGGGTCTCGATGAGGACGGCGGTCTGCACGGTCATGTGCAGGGAGCCGGTGACACGGGCGCCGGCCAGGGGCTGTGCCTCGGCGTACTCCTTGCGGATCGCCATCAGGCCCGGCATCTCGTGCTCGGCCAGGGTGATCTCCTTGCGGCCGAAGGCGGCCAGGGAGAGGTCGGCGACCTTGAAGTCCTGTCGGGTGTCGACAGTCGTCATGGAGAGCTGCTCCTCGGGGTGTGGGTCGAGGTGGGTACGGCTGTTCTGCGCGGCGGCGGACACAGGAGTGCCCGAGGAGGGCACAGGCATGCCCCGCGTGCGCGCAGCGCAGTCCGTCGGAGGCCCTCTCTCCCTCGGCCGGTCCGCAGGGGACCGCCCGACCGCCATCAGCAGCGACGTCTGGCTCCGTCCCAAGCTACACCGACGGGCGGGGCCGACCCCAGCCGGTTGCCGAACACATCAGGCCGAACACGGAGGGCGACGAGACGGGGCGACGAACGGCAGGCGACGGGAAGGAGCCGCGCTGAGCGGAGAAGAACGGAGAAGAACGGCGGAGAACGGCAGAGAACGGACACGACCACCGGGGCCGGCGGTCGTCACCGGTCGGTGGTCGTGTCCGGTCAGGGGGTGCGCCCGGCCGACAGGGCCGGACGGGCGCGGGCTCAGTGTTCCGTCGGTGCGGGACCCCCGGGGCTGGCTGCGGCGTCGGCGCCCTTGGCGGCCTCGGTCTCGCTGTAGATGTCGGGCTCCAGGTAGATCACACGGGCGATCGGGACGGCCTCGCGGATGCGGGACTCGGCGGCGTCGATGGCGGCGGCGATCTCCGCGGCCGTGTCGTCGTGCCGTACGGCGATCTTCGCGGCGACCAGCAGTTCCTCGGGGCCGATGTGGAGGGTGCGCATGTGGATGATGCGGGTGACGGTGTCGCCGTCGACGACGGCGGCCTCGATCTTCCGGGTCTCCTCGGCGCCCGCCGCCTCGCCGAGCAGCAGGGACTTCGTCTCGAGCGCGAGGACCACGGCGATCAGGATCAGCAGGACGCCGATGCAGAGGGTGCCGATGCCGTCCCAGACGCTGTCGCCGGTGAGCAGGGCCATGCCGACGCCGCCGAGGGCGAGGACGAGGCCGACGAGGGCGCCGAGGTCCTCCAGGAGGACGACCGGCAGCTCGGGGGCCTTGGCGTGGCGGACGAACTCCTTCCAGGAGCGGTCGCCGCGCACCGCGTTGGACTCCTTGATGGCCGTGCGGAAGGAGAAGGTCTCGGCGATGATCGCGAAGACCAGGACGCCGACCGGCCAGTACCAGTGCTCCAGCTCGTGCGGGTGCTTGATCTTCTCGTAGCCCTCGTAGAGCGCGAACAGGCCACCGACCGAGAACAGCACGATGGAGACGAGGAAGGCGTAGATGTAGCGCTCGCGGCCGTAGCCGAAGGGGTGCTGCGGGGTGGCCTGCCGCTTGGCCCGCTTGCCGCCGAGCAGCAGCAGGGCCTGGTTGCCGGAATCGGCGACGGAGTGCACGGATTCTGCGAGCATCGACGAGGAGCCGCTGAAGAGGTACGCCACGAACTTCGCTACCGCGATCGCGGCGTTGGCAACGAGTGCCGCAACGATCGCCTTGGTGCCGCCTGACGCGCTCATGTGTTCGCGTTGTCCCTTCGTACGCCGTTGACGGGCCCGGGTCGGCGTCTTCTTGCACCGCCCGGGGCGTTGACCGTCCTGTAACGGGGGGACATTGTTGCAGCCCGATCGGACCACGGTGTGCCGGATCGTCGTGACCGGCCGGTCAGACGACGACCGTGGCCCTGAACAGGGTTCCGGTACCGGACACTTCGACCTTTTCGCCTGCGGGGACGAACACGGAGGTACCGGGGGACAGTTCGTGCTCGCCCGCGCGTACGGAGCCGGCGGTGCAGAGCAGGACCTGGGGGGTGGCCCGCGTGAGGTCGTGGGTGGCGCCGCCCGCGGGCAGGACGTAGCGGGAGAGCCGGAACTCGTCGATGGGGGTGTCGTAGAGCTCCTCGCCGTCGGGTGCGGCCTCCGGGCGCAGCACGCCGGGGTCGCCGGCCTCGAAGCGGACGATGCGCAGGAGTTCGGGGACGTCGACGTGCTTGGGGGTCAGTCCGCAGCGCAGCACGTTGTCGGAGTTGGCCATGATCTCGACGCCGAGGCCGTTCAGGTAGGCGTGCGGGACGCCGGCGCCGAGGTAGAGGGCCTCGCCGGGCTGGAGCCGGACGTGGTTGAGGAGCATGGCGGCGATGACGCCGGGGTCGCCCGGGTAGTGGTGGGCGATGGCGGCGTACGGGGCGTGGTCTCCGCCGAGGCGGTCGCAGGCGGCGGCCGCTTCGGTGACGGTGCGGGCCATTGCGTCGCGGTCGGCGGTGAGGACGGCGGTGAGGACCTCACGCAGGGCCGCTTGTTCGGGGTGCGCGTGCAGCAGGTCGACGTACGGCTTGAGGGAGTCCACGCCGAGGGCGTCGAGCAGTTCGGCGGCGCGCAGCGGGGCGCGGAAGCCGCAGAGGCCGTCGAAGTCGGTGAGGGCGCAGATCAGTTCGGGTTTGTGGTTGGCGTCCTTGTAGGTGCGGTGCGGGGCGTCGGCGGGGATGCCGCGTCGCTCCTCGTCCGCGTATCCGGTCTTCGCCTGGTCCAGGTCGGGGTGGACCTGGAGGGACAGGGGTGCGCCGGCGGCGAGGAGCTTGAGGAGGAAGGGCAGGCGCGGGCCGAACTTCGCGACCGAGGCCGCGCCGAGTTCCCGCTCCGGGTCGGCGTCGATGACCTCGGCGAGTGTGCCCCGGCCGGTGCGCGAGGGCGCGCCGGGGTGGGCGCCCATCCACATCTCGGCCTGCGGCTCGCCGGTCGGTTCGACGCCGAGGAGCCGGGCGATGGCGGTGGTGGAACCCCAGGCGTAGGGGCGGACGGTGTTGTCGAGGCGGTCCATGGGGTTCTCTCCGGGTCGTTCGGCAGGTTCTCGGCTCGGGCCGAAGGGGCGGCGCACGCGGAGGCGCATGCGTACGCCGCGGGGCGGACGCCCCCGGAAGTCCTGGTCAGAACATCCGTGCCGGTCCTGCCCCCGCATGATCAGGCTCTCGAGGTGAGCGCCAGGTAAACGGCGGCGAAATCCGTGACGGCGATCAGTTCGGCGAGGGTCTCCAGTTCGCCGCCCTCCTCCGGTTCCAGTTCGCTGATCGGTGTGTCGTGACCGAGGGCCAGCTCGCGGGCGGCCGGGGCGGCGGTGAGGCCGCCGATCGGGCGGTCGCGGAGCAGCACCGCGCGCGCGTGCAGAGCGGGGGCCTCCTCCACGCGGTCGCGGAAGAAGTCGTCCGGGTCGGCGCGGCCGGCGAGCGGGCCTGCCAGCAGGGCGCTGTGCGAGCTGAGCGCCTCGGGGAGTTCGGCGACGACCGCGGGGGTGCCGGACAGTTCCGCGAGGGTGGCGGCGAAGCGGCGGCCCGCCGGGCCGGCCGAGGTGCCCTCGGTCCACACGAGGGGAAGCGCGTCGGCGAGTTCCGCGGCCAGGGTCTTGGCGGGGTTGCTGTAGGTGGCGATGGCCGGGCCGCAGCGTTCGGCGATGCGGTCGAGACGGTCGGCGACCTTCTCCAGGACGTCCGGCGGGGCGGCGAGCAGGCCGGCGCGGTCCAGGAGCGCGAGCAGTGGGGTGAGCAGCGCCCACAGGACTCCGGGGGCGGAGGCGGCGAGGTCCTCGTCCTGCTCGTAGGACGCGGTCGCCATGGGGACGAACAGGGCGTGGGAGCCGTTGACCGTGTCGGCGAGCGGGGTCCGGGCGGGGGCCACGGCCACGACGGTGCAGCCGCGGCGGTAGGCCTGCTCGGTGAGCAGGGACAGGCCCGGCTCGGTGCCGTCCGGGGTGGCGATCAGGAGCAGGTCCACGGAGCCGGCCCAGCCGGGCAGTTCCCAGCGCAGCGCGCCCGCGGCGGGGGCCACGCCGGTGGGCGCGAGCCTGGTGACGGGGCTGCCGGCGCCGGCGAGCGTGCCGAGGAGGTCGGCGGTCTGGGTGGCGGCCGCGCCGGGGCCCGCGATGAGGACGGCGCGGGGCCGGCCGTCCGGTTTGAGGTCGTGGACACCGGCCTCGGCGGCATACCGTGCGGCGGTGCGGACACGGGCGCCCGCCTCGGCCGCGCCACGGAGCAGTCCGCGGCGGTCGGCCTCGGCGAGGCCCTCCGGTGAGTCCAGCAGCGATTCGTCGAGCATGGGGCGGCAGCCTCCGATCGGCGGGGCGTCGGTACGCGGGGCGGCGGGCGTCGGTGCGCGGGGCCGCCCGATCGTCGCTTACGCGGGGCGGCGGGCCTCGTCGACGAGGAGGACGGGGATGCCGTCGCGGACCGGGTACGCCAGGCCGCATTCCTGGCCGGTGCAGATCAGCTCGTTGTCCTGCTCCTTGAGGGAGGAATGGCAGGCCGGGCAGGCGAGGATCTCCAGGAGGCCGGTTTCCAGCGGCATGGGGCAGGTTCCCTTCGGGGCGGGCGTATGCGGATGTGCCTGGTCAGGGTACCGCCGGTGGGGGCGCTGCGGGCGGGCGGCGGAGGGTGGGTCCGGCGCCCCGGTCCGGCGGGGGCTCGGTGGCCGCCGGGGTGCGCCCTGACCTGCCCGCCCGTGAGAGCCGGACGCGGTCAGGGCCGGCGGCCCGGCCACCGGGCAGGCGGCCCCGGGCCGCGGGCCTTCGGACCCGGGCCCGCCCGGTGCAGGCCGTCGCGGTTCCGGGCCGGGAAGCCCTCTGACGCGGTGCCCGGGACGGCCGGGGTCCGTCCGGTGGATCGGTCGGAAGTGACCGGCGGCGTCTTCCGGGCCGGAGTGGGCGGGGTCCGGTGTGTGCGACGCAAGGCGGAGGAGGGCGCCGGCACGTCGGGCCCCGGACGTGGGGCCCGACGACACGGCCGCCGTCCCGGCCCGCCGTACGGGACGGACGTGCGACGGGCCGTACGGGGCTCTCCGCAGGCCGCTGGGCCGGCCGGCTCCGTCCCGGGCGTCAGCCTCTGATGACGGCCAGGGCCTCGTCGCGGATTCTGGCCATGGTGGCCTGGTCGCGAGCCTCCGCGTTCAGACGGAGGAGGGGCTCCGTGTTGGAGGGGCGGACGTTGAACCACCAGTCGGCGGCGGTGACGGTGAGGCCGTCCAGTTCGTCCAGGGTGATGCCGTCGCGGCCCTCGTACGCGGCCCTGATCGCGGCGAGGCGGGCCGCCTGGTCGTCGACCGTGGAGTTGATCTCGCCGGAGCCCGCGTAGCGGTCGTACTGGTCGACCAGGGCGGACAGGGTGCCCTGCTGGCCGCCGAGGGCGGCGAGGACGTGCAGGGCGGCGAGCATGCCCGTGTCGGCGTTCCAGAAGTCGCGGAAGTAGTAGTGCGCCGAGTGCTCGCCGCCGAAGATCGCGCCGCTGGTGGCCATCTCGGCCTTGATGAAGGAGTGGCCGACGCGGGTGCGTACCGGAGTGCCGCCGTTCTCCTCGACGACCTCCGGCACCGACCAGGAGGTGATCAGGTTGTGGATGACCGTGCCCTTGCCGCCGTTGCGGGCGAGTTCCCGGGAGGCGACCAGGGCGGTGATCACGGACGGGGAGACCGGCTCGCCGCGCTCGTCGACGACGAAGCAGCGGTCGGCGTCGCCGTCGAAGGCGAGGCCGAGGTCGGCCCCCTCCTCGCGGACCCGCTGCTGCAGGTCGACGAGGTTGGCCGGGTCGAGCGGGTTGGCCTCGTGGTGGGGGAAGGTGCCGTCGAGTTCGAAGTACATCGGGACGACGGTGAGCGGCAGGCCGGCCAGGACGGTGGGTACGGTGTGCCCGCCCATGCCGTTGCCCGCGTCGACGACGACCTTCAGCGGGCGGACGGAGGTGAGGTCGACGAGGGAGCGCAGGTGTGCCGCGTAGTCGTCCAGCGTCTCGCGCCGGGTCACGGTTCCCGCCGTGGCGGCCGGCTCGGGGGCGCCCGACTCGCTCCACTTCTCGACGAGTCCGCGGATCTCGGCCAGGCCGGTGTCCTGGCCGACCGGCGCGGCGCCCGCGCGGCACAGCTTGATGCCGTTGTACCGGGCCGGGTTGTGCGAGGCGGTGAACATCGCGCCGGGCAGGTCCAGCGCGCCCGAGGCGTAGTAGAGCTGGTCCGTGGAGCAGAGGCCGATCTCGGTCACGTCGACGCCCTGCGCCGCGGCGCCGCGGGCGAAGGCGCCCGACAGGCCGGGCGAGGAGGGCCGCATGTCGTGCCCGGTGACGATGGCGCTCGCGCCGGTCACCCGTGCGAAGGCGGCGCCGAAGAGTTCGGCCAGGGACTCGTCCCACTGGTCGGGAACGACCCCGCGTACGTCGTACGCCTTCACGATCTGTGACAGATCAGCAGCCACGGCCAGCCCTTCCGAAGGTCCTGTCGGTCACCACAAACTACCCGCAGAGGGTGACACTCCGCTGCGGGCGGTTCGTGGTGAGCGGCGGACGTCGGGGCGGGGCGGCAGCGGGGCAGCATCCGGCCGAGGACGAAGGTGCTCCGCCCCACCACGATCGGGCATCTGCCGAGCGGCAGGCCGGTCGGGCCTGCCGGATGCGCTTTCCCTCGGGGGCCGCCGAGCAGGACGGGGACGATCACGAGGGGCGGCGCCGCCACGAGGTCGGACGGAGCGGGTGGGCCGGCGACGGATTCCCGTTCCCGGACGTCCACGGACACACCTCCCGGATTCCGCAATGCGAAGGAGGGATCCCGCTACGTCCTCGGAATGACCCTGTCCCCGACAGGCGCGCGCACGGGCGTGCGGCGCCTCACCTCCGGGACCGGCGGGGCGGAAGGAGAAGGAGAGGACGGAGCGGCCTCTCCGGACGACCGCGGCACGGCCATGCGAACGGCCGCACAGGAGACGGCTGTTCAGGGATCGGGCGGCAGAGCCGGCGCACGTCGTGCGGCGTCAGTTGTCGGGAGAGCGGAGCACGCGCAGGTGGCCGCGTCGCGCGACCTCCATCGGGTCCGCGCCGCGCCCGCCGCCGGCCGCCCGCTCCTGGGGCCGGGCCGCTTCGCGCACCGCGTCCGCGAGCGCTTCGAGGTCGTCCCCGCTGGGCCGCGCCGGGGCCGAACCGTCGAGCAGACGGACGACCTCCCAGCCACGCGGTGCGGTGAGGCGCTCGGAGTGCTCGGCGCACAGGTCGTAGCAGTGGGGTTCGGCGTAGGTGGCGAGCGGGCCGAGGACCGCGGTCGAGTCGGCGTAGACGTACGTCAGCGTCGCGACGGCGGGACGGCCGCAGGCGGTGCGCGAACAGCGACGTACAGGGCTCACGATGTTGGACGGTACCGCACTCTTGAGCGGGCCGCGACGACTCCCCGCCTGCGCGCCTCCCCGTGTCGTGGCCTGAAATGCCCCACGCTCCCCTGCCGGCACACACCTCTGACCTGCTCCGACGCTCACATTCGGAACATCCGCGGATTCCACTCCGGTCATCACTTGGTACAAATACTGTCAAATACCTTGAGATCACCGATGCGCGAAAGATATGGAGTCGAGTCGAACCTTGGCCGGAACGGTCCTGCGACAACGCCCTGCGGGAACCGGGAACCGAAGCCGGTGGGGGTCGGGCGCCGGGCCCGTGCGGGACCGGCGCCCGGAAGCCGTGTGGGGGCCGGGCGCGTCGGACCGGCGGAGACTACGCTTCACCGTGATGGACACCCCTGTGACGCCCCGTGCCGCCGACCGCGGGCCCCGCCGTCGTGATCGCCACGGCCGTGGCATGCGCGGGCCGATCGCGCCTCCCCAGGTGCCGCTCGCCGCCAGCCGCGCGGAGACGTTCGCGGACCTGGTGCAGGACTCCGTGGAGCGGCTGGAGCGGCGGTGGCCGCAGCTGGCCGACATCGACTTCCTCGTGCTGGAGGTCCCGCGCCTGGACGCGCCCGGAGCGGGATGGAGCGACGAGCCGGTGCCGCTGGGCGACACCGTGCCGAACCGCGAGGGGCGTCCCGCGCGGGTGGTGGTCTACCGCCGGCCGGTGGAGATCCGCACCAAGGGACGCGACGAGCGGGCGGCGCTGGTCCACGAGGTCGTCGTGGAGCAGGTCGCCGAGCTGCTGGGACTGACGCCGGAGACCGTGGATCCCCGGTACGGCGAGGACTGACGGCCCACGGCCTGTCGGCGGGCCCTACTTCTGCAGGACCGACAGGTCCTCCTCCGTCTCCGGTACCGCCACCATGCCCCGGTCGTCGGGGAGGGTCTGGACCGTGAAGGCCGGGACACCGTCCTTCGTGGCGGTGAGGGTCCGTGAGGCGTAGACAGGCGTGTCGTCCGACTCGGGCTCGACCGTCAGCGCGTACGTGCCCTCCACGTCGTCCGGGACCGGAACCTCGATGTTCTGGGTGGTGCCGGCCTTGATCGTGTACGTCCCGGTCGCCGGCGTACCGTCCTCGCTGCCCGCGGAGACGGTGACCTTGACCTTGGCGGCGCCCTCGGGCGCGGTCACGGCGAGGGTGCTGTCCTTGGCCGTGTTGTCGACGGACGTCGCCCGCACCCCGACCTCGCGGGCCGCCGGGACGAACGCCGACTCCTGGCCGTCCCCCTTGCCGCGCAGCACCCGGACGGCCGCCACGACGGGCACCGGGCCGTCCGTCGGCGTGAGGACCAGGGAGCCCGCCTCGCCGCGCGTGACGTCGCCGAGGTCGACGGCGGTCGTCATGCCGCCCTTCACGTGAACCGTCTCGTTGCCGGCCGGTGTGATCAGCCCGGAGGGCGACGCGAGCTGCACCTTCAGGTCGGCGTCGACGTCGCCGGGGGTGAAGGCGACCAGGCGTACGGCGGTGGCGTCCTCGGGGATGCCGGGCAGGACCAGGCTGCCCGCCGGATCGGCCGACGCGGCCAGCCAGTCACCGCCGAGCGAGTCGTCCAGGGCCTGGACAGCCGCGCCGACCCGCCCGCTGCGGACGACGACGTGGACCGTCACGTCGGTCTGTTCCTCGTCGGTGAGCGTGGACAGCAGCACCGGTTCGGAGGAGTGCGGGGTGACCGTGATGCCCTCCCCCACCGTGGTCTCGAGGGCGCCGTCCTTGCCGTAGATCTCGATGTCCACAACGGCGGCGGAGTCGTCGGGGTTGGTCAGATGGACGTAGTCGGTGCGCTCGGGCGCGGTGCTCGCGCCGGGGAACCAGAACTCCGTGTCCGGGGCGGAGCAGTTGACGCCCTGCAGACCCCGGCCGGTGCCCGCGGCGACCTCGGTGGTCTGCTGCACGGTCCAGCCGGGGGCGAAGCGGCCCTCGGCGGTACCGACGAGCGCGGGTGCCTCGGCTCCGGAAGCGTCCACGGTGACCGGCTTGCCGGGCCCCTCCTTGTGCTCCAGCACCGGCTTCTCGGGCTTCGCGGACCCGGCTGCCTCCTCCCCCTCGCCCTCCTCGGCGCCCTCCTCGGCGTCTTCGCCCGTGCCTTCCTCCGCGGGCCGTCCCGCGGCGGCCGGCTGGAGTCGGGCGCTGCCCTCGCTCTCCGTGCCCTTCGTGACGGGCGTGAAGGACGTGTACGCCGTCTCGGCGAGGTCGGAGCCGCTGGGCGTCGGGCACAGCAGGCTCGAGCGTTCCACGGGCAGGTGGGCCGCCGCCGCGACGCCGTCGTCCGCGGCGGTGGGGTCCGGCGCGGTCAGGACGGCGAAGCCGGTGACGGCGGCGAGCGCGGTGGCTCCCGCGATCAGGGACAGGGTGGTGCGGTTCACTGCTGGCTCCCGTCGGGACGCTCACTGCCCGGTTGGGGGCGGTGCGGCTGCTCGGGGTCGTACGACGCGTCGTAGCCCTGCGCGTAGGTCTGGTCGTAGCCGTCGTAACCCTCGTAGCCCTGCCCGTACGCCGACGGGGCGTACGCGCTCGGGTCGTACTGCTGCTGGGGCGTGCCGTCGTAGGCGTACGGGTCGTACTGGCCACCCTGGCCGGCCTGGCCGGCCTGGTACGGGTCCGCCTGGTACGGCTGTCCGTAGCCGTCCGTCGCGTACTGCTGTTGCTGCTCCTGTTGCGACGGCTGCTGCTGTCCCTGCGGGTACGAGGCGGCGGCGGTGTGGGCGCCGTCGTACCCGGGGTCCGGATCCGGGTCCGGGTAGCTCGACGCGTCCCATGCGTCGTGGGACCGCTGCTGCGGAACGACCGCGGGAGCCGGCTCCGGCGGGGCGTCGGCCCCGTCGTCCGTCCCCTCGGTCACGCCGCCGTCGGCGCCTGCTTCCTCGGCGGCCGCGGCTTCCGCCTCCGCCTGGGCACGCAGGCGGCGGGCGCGACGGCCGTCGCCAACGAGCGCCTCGTCAGGGACGGCCGGCTCCTCGGGCAGGTCGTCGTCGACGTCGCGGCGCCGGCCGGGCAGCGCGAGCACGACGAGGACGACGGCGAGCAGCCCCTGTGCCCACAGCCACACGGTGTGGGTGAACGGGTCCTCGTAGGTGACGGCCAGCTGTCCGCCGGCGGCCGGGAGCTGGAAGCCCTGGGCCCAGCCGTCGACCGTGGTGCGGGTCAGCGGCTCGCCGTCGAGGGTGGCGGTCCAGCCCTCGGCCGCGGCGTCGGCCAGGCGCAGGACGCGCCCCTGGGCTCCGTCGGGGATCTCGGTGCTGATCCCGACCGGTCCGGCGGCCACGGCCCGGGGCTCGCCCTCGTCGCCCTTCGCGGGGACGATGGTCGCGCGGGCCACGTTCTGGTCGACGCGCCACAGCGCGCCGCCCGCCTGCTGGCTGAGCCGGGTCAGGCCGGGCGTGGCGTCCAGGACGCGGGTGACCTCGCGGGGCGCGCCCGGGTGGACCAGGACGTAGCGCACCGCGAATCCGCCGAGCTGGTCGGCCTGGTCGGCGCCGGAGCCGGCGACGAGGTTGGCGACGACCTTGTCGAGCCCGGTGTTCACACCGCTCGCGGCGGCGACCTCGGCGTCGCCCATGCGGGCACCGGAACCGCGGACCAGTACGTAGTCGACGCGGGCGGCGGAGTCACTGTCCAGGACGAGGGTGCGGGCCTGGTCGCGGGTGCCGCTCTCCTCGGCGACGAACGCGGGCACCTGCACGGGGTCGCGCCGCTCGAGCGGTCCGTCGGCGCCGCGGAGCACCCAGCCGGCGGCGGCCAGCAGCGGGCCGACCGCGCAGGCGAGGGCGATCAGCACGGCGACCGGCTGGCGCCAGCCGAAGCTCTGCTCGGCGACGCGCGCGCGGGCCCCGTCGGCGCCGAGCGTGGCCGCGGCCAGCAGGGCGATGCCGTAGACGAGGGTCGCGGGTCCCGCCCAGGTGGAGCCGTTGGACAGGACCGCGAAGACGAGTCCGACCAGGGCGGCCGTCCAGGCGGCGCGGATGGCGAGGAGGCGCTCGGAGCGGAGCAGGGCCGCGAGGGCGGCGAGCACGATGCCGACGAGCACCGGTCCGCCGACCGCGCCGGGGCCGCCGGGGCTCGCGCCGAGCAGGTCGAGGGCGGAGGCGGCGGAGGCGCCGTACTCCAGGCCCGCCTCCTGGAAGAAGCCGAGCGGGAGCAGCGACAGCGACCAGGGGGCGAGGACCAGCAGCGGGGTGCCGAGCTGGGCCAGGAAGCGGAGCCCGTGGGCCAGGAGGTCGGACCTGCGCAGGGCGAGGACGCCGAGGCCGAGGAACAGGGCGATGGGCCACACGATCGGGGTGAACGCGGTGGCGAGGGTGAGCAGCAGCGCGTACGCCCAGGTCGCGCGCCAGCTGCCGCGGACGCCGGGGTCGTTGGTGAGTCCGCTCGCGGCGGTGCCCGCGCGGGCGATCAGCGGCAGCAGCACGGCGAGGACGGCGGTGCCGATCCGGCCGCCGGCGAGGGCGCCCGCCACGGCGGGCAGGAAGGCGTAGGCGACGGCGGCCCAGGCGCGCAGCAGCCGGGACTCGACGAGCGGGCGGGAGGCGAAGTAGGCGGTGAGGCCGGCCAGCGGCACCGAGCCGATGAGCAGGACCGTCACGGCGAGCCCGGTCGAGCCGAGCATCAGGGTGGCCAGGGACGCGACGAGGGCGAGGTAGGGCGGTGCGGAGCCGGTGCCGCCGGCGCCCACCGCGTGCCAGGCGTCCGTGTAGCGCGCCCACAGCTCGCCGGAGCCGGCGGGGGCGGGCAGCAGGGCGCCGCCCGCGAGCGCGCCGCTGCCGAGGAGGGCGCGGCAGGCCGCGAGGGAGACGAGCAGCAGGAGCAGGAAGAGCACCGGGCCGGGCTTGCGGGCGATCCGCTTGAGCCGGGCGAACCGCTCGACCTCGATGAAGTCGGCGTCGTCCCCGCCGGGTCCGGACTCGATGGCGCCGCCATGCCGTCCGGCGCCGGTGGTGGTCTCGGGGTCGGAGCGGCCGACGAGGCTGCTCGCGGCCTGTTCGACGGTGACGCGGACGGTCGCGCCGGGGGGCGGGAACAGCGCCCGCAGTTCGCCCTTGTCGATCTGCGGGCTGCCGCGGTGGCGCCGCCCGGCAAGGATGCGTTCGGGCCGCAGCAGGGTGCCCACGAGGCCGCGTATCTCGTCGACGGCCTGTCCGGGGACCTTGCCGACGAGGTAGGCGAAGGTCCGCAGCACGGTGCCGAGGACGAGCCGCAGCAGCACCCAGGGCAGTGCGGCGGTACGGGTGTTGACGAGCAGAGTGTGGACGGCGCCCGCCTTGTCCGCCTTGTGCGGGGAGGCGGCGGTGCGGCCCACGCAGTCGACGGCGCGGCGCTCGCGGGAGGCGGCCTCGGCGTGCCGTACGACCGCGTCGGGGGCGACGAGCACCCGGTGTCCCGCCGCGTGCGCGCGCCAGCACAGGTCGACGTCGTCCCGCATCAGGGGCAGGTGCCGGTCGAATCCGCCGAGTTCGTCGAAGACGTCGCGGCGGATCAGCATGCCGGCGGTGGACACCGACAGGACGGAGCGGACCTGGTCGTGCTGTCCCTGGTCCTGTTCGCGGCGGTCCAGCCCGGTCCAGCGGCGGCCGGAGGGGGCGATGGAGACGCCGACCTCCAGCAGTTGCCGGCGGTCGTACCAGCCGCGGAGCTTGGGGCCGACCACGGCGACGTCGTCCCGGCCGAGCTCGTACTCGTTCTCCACGACGCCCAGCAGCCGGGCCAGCGCGTCGGGTTCGGGGGCGCAGTCGTCGTGCAGCAGCCACAGCCACTGCACCGGTTCCCCGTGCGGGAGGTCGGGCAGGTCGTAGGCGTCGTCGCGCCAGCTGCGCGTGACCGGGTCCCAGCCGCTGGGCCGTTTCAGGTAGGGCAGGTCGTCCGGGGTGAGGTCCGGCGCGGCACGGTGGCACTCATCGACGGCCTGGCCGAAGCCGGTGCGCCGGGCGAGGTGCAGGACGTGGTCGTCGCCGAGGGCTTCGGTGACCAGTCGGGCGGAGTCGTCCGCGCTGCCGGTGTCGGCGCCCATGGCGAACTGGACGGGGCGTTCCTGGCCGAGTAGCCCGGCGAGCGCGTCGGGCAGCCAGCGGGCTCCGTCGTGGGAGACGAGGACCGCGGTCACCACATGACGCGGGAACTCTGGTGCGGCAGCGGCGTCTTGGCTGGCTGCCGGGTGACTGTGCACGGACATCGAGGTACGGGCCCCGGTTCAGTGGACTGTGGGGGACGCCCGTGCCCGGTGGGGGCGGCGTGGCGTCTCGGACGAGCAACCACACTATCGGCTGGGCAGCAAGGCGGCCCGCCGCCTGTGGACAAACCACACGCGACGGGCCACAAGTCAACTGTGCGCACATCCCGGCCGTCTGACGCGTCAAAGAACAAGGCGCACATACGGGTGTGGCGTGCGCCACGCGCCGCCCCTCAGATGGCGGCCTTCTTCAGCCGGCGGCGCTCCCGCTCGGACAGGCCGCCCCAGATCCCGAAGCGCTCGTCGTTGGCGAGGGCGTATTCGAGGCACTCGGAGCGCACTTCACAGGCGAGGCAGACCTTCTTGGCCTCCCGGGTGGAGCCACCCTTCTCGGGGAAGAACGACTCGGGGTCGGTCTGGGCGCACAGCGCGCGCTCCTGCCAGCCGAGTTCCTCGTCCGCGTCGTCGACCAGCAGTTGCTCCACCAGCTCCGTCATGCGCGCCCCTCGTCCGTCTTTCGCGTCCCCGTGATGCTGCCGTTACCGATTCCGGCCGAACGACACGAGTGAAATTACAAGTGTGCCGATCCGTGCGAGTCAAGCCGAGATCTGCTATTGGCCCCCTTATTCACTCTGCGGAACCAAGCCCAAGCCGAAAGTGTTCAAATCGCCATAAATGCTGACACTCTGATGGGCCCTCAGGGCGCCCCGTCCCGCGCAGAGCCTCCACGGAGGAGGACGCCCGGGTGTTCGACCCCGTTGACCCGCTGACGCCACAGCGACCCGGATCACATTCGGATCACAGGACCGCAACGGCACGTGCGCCCCCGACCGTGTGCCCCTTGTGTCCCCGGAACCACGTGAGCAAACCTTTCGCCTCGCAGGTGGACCTGATGAGGTGAACCGTGTCCCACGATCCGGGCATCGAGTTGACACCGGAAGTCTGAGCCGCTGTCCTTGTGGGCATGCTCGCGAACCCGGCACTCGCCTCGACCCGCTCCGCCGGGTCCCTCGGTGCTGCCCGCGCTCGCTGCAGCTGTTGCGGTTGTTGAGCCCCACGCGCTCCGGCCCTTCGGATCGCCCTCGATCCGACCGCCGTTCCCCCCGCTCCCACCGGGGCACTCTCCGCCGCCGTCCGTGACCCGGACACACGCGGCACGTCGTCCGTGACAGGCCGGTTCTCCGCACGGCCCCGCCCGACGGCCGCACCCTCCGCCTCCCGAGTGCTTCCCCACCGCTTCCCGACCCCTTCTCCTCCGAGGAACCACCGCATCCATGAACAGCGACAGCGACCTCCAGATCGCCGGCGACATCCTCGAAGTACCGCATCTCCTGCAGCCCCCGCGCGAGCACCCGGCGACCGTCGCCGAGTTCGTCGGCCTGGCCCGCTCGCTCGCCGCCGACCGGTCCCGGTGGGAGCACCTGGTGCGGTACGACGCGAGCAGCCGCTGGTACCACCGGCTGCGCGCCGTGCCCCGGGCTCCCGGATCCGCCCTCGCGGGGGAGACCCCCGTCGGCTACGAGGTGTGGCTGCTCTCCTGGGTGCCCGGACAGGGCAGCGGGCTGCACGACCACGGCCGTTCCTCCGGCATCCTGACCGTCCTGCAGGGTTCCCTCACCGAGCGCACCGCACGCGGCACGCGCACACTGACGCCGGGCACGGAGCGGGTCTTCGCGCCGGGCTACGCGCACGAGGTCGTCAATGACGCGCTGGAACCGGCGGTCAGCCTGCACGTGTACTACCCGGGCCTGACCGAGATGCCGATGCACCCGGCCGCCCCGCACTCCGGGACGCGGACGGAGCCCCGGACGCCGGCCGCCCGGCCCGCCCCGCACGCCCCCGCCCGGCCGCCGGTGTGACGGACCGGCCGGCACGGTGCCGCGTCCCGCCCGGCGGCTGACAGACTGTTTCCCATGCGCATTGTGGTTCTGGCAGGCGGCATCGGCGGTGCCCGTTTCCTGCGCGGTCTGAAGCGGGCCGCGCCGGACGCGGACATCACGGTCATCGGCAACACCGGGGACGACATCCACCTCTTCGGGCTGAAGGTCTGCCCGGACCTCGACACGGTGATGTACACCCTCGGCGGCGGCATCGACGAGGAGCGGGGCTGGGGGCGGACCGACGAGAGCTTCCGGCTCAAGGAGGAACTGGCGGCGTACGGCGTCGGCCCGGGGTGGTTCGGGCTCGGCGACCGGGACTTCGCCACGCACATCGTGCGGACGCAGATGCTCGCCGCCGGCTATCCGCTGAGCGCGGTGACCCAGGCCCTCTGCGAGCGCTGGCAGCCGGGCGTCCGGCTGATCCCGATGACCGACGACCGCGTGGAGACGCATGTCGCCGTCACCCTGCCCGACGGCGACCCGGCGGCGGGGCCGTCGGCGGGGTCCGGGGCCGGGGAGAACCCGCCGGATTCCGCACCGGGTTCCGCGGCAGGCTCCGCGTCGGGTTCCGGTACGCGCAGGGCGATCCACTTCCAGGAGTACTGGGTGCGGCTGCGGGCGTCGGTCCCGGCCGAGGCGGTCGTGCCGGTCGGCGCGGAGCAGGCGAAGCCGGCGCCGGGGGTGCTGGAGGCGATCGCCGCGGCCGACGTGATCCTCTTCCCGCCGTCCAACCCGGTCGTCTCCATCGGCACGATCCTCTCCGTCCCCGGCATCCGGGAGGCGATCGCCGAGGCGGGCATGCCGGTGGTCGGCCTGTCGCCGATCGTCGGCGACGCGCCCGTACGCGGCATGGCCGACAAGGTGCTCGCGGCGGTCGGCGTCGAATCCACGGCGCGGGCGGTGGCCGAGCACTACGGCTCGGGCCTGCTGGACGGCTGGCTGGTCGACACGGTCGACGCGGCCGCCGTGGAGCACGTCGAGGAGGCGGGCATCCGCTGCCGGGCCGTGCCCCTGATGATGACCGGCATCGACGCCACCGCGCGGATGGCCCGGGAGGCGATCGCCCTGGCGGAGGAGGTGCAGGCGGTGTGAACGGCACGCGTGCGCACGACGAGGTACCCGCGGGTGGCGCGGCGTCGTCCGGCGGGTACCGGGTGTGGGCCGTCGCGGGGCTGCCCGAGGTCCGGCAGGGGGACGACCTCGCGAAGCTGATCGCGGCCGCGGAACCGGGGCTGGCCGACGGGGACGTGCTGCTCGTCACCTCCAAGATCGTCTCCAAGACGGAGGGCCGGCTGCGGGAGGCAGCCGACCGGGAGGCCGCGATCGACGCGGAGACGGTACGGGTGGTGGCCCGGCGCGGCCCGCTGCGCATCGTCGAGAACCGGCAGGGCCTCGTCATGGCCGCGGCCGGGGTCGACGCCTCCAACACGCCGGCCGGCACGGTGCTGTTGCTCCCCGAGGATCCGGACGCGTCCGCGCGGGCGATCCGCGAGGGCCTGCGGGACACCCTCGGGGTCACGGTCGGCGTGCTGGTCACCGACACCTTCGGGCGCCCCTGGCGGGCGGGGCTGACGGACGTGGCGATCGGCGCCGCGGGCGTCCACGTCCTGGACGACCTGCGCGGCGGGACGGACGCGTACGGCAATCCGCTGGGCGCCACCGTGGTCGCCACCGCCGACGAGCTCGCCGCGGCGGGCGACCTGGTCAAGGGCAAGGCCGCGGGCCTGCCGGTGGCCGTCGTACGCGGTCTGTCCGCCCTGGTGACGGCCGACGGCGAGCACGGCGGGGGCGCGCGGGCCGTGGTCCGCGACTCCCGCGACGACATGTTCCGGCTCGGTACCTCGGAGGCGGTACGGCAGGCGGTGACCCAGCGCCGCACGGTACGGGCCTTCACCGACGAGCCGGTCGACCCGGGGGCGGTGCGCCGCGCGGTGGCCGCGGCCGTGACGGCTCCGGCCCCGCACCACACCACCCCGTGGCGGTTCGTCCTGCTGGAGTCGCAGGAGTCCCGGACCCGGCTGCTCGACGCGATGCGGGACGCCTGGATCGCGGACCTGCGCCGGGACGGCAGGTCGGAGGAGTCCGTCGCCAGGCGGGTCCGCCGCGGCGACGTCCTGCGCGACGTGCCCTGCCTGGTCGTGCCCTGCCTGGTCATGGAGGGCTCGCACACCTACGGGGACGCGCGGCGGGACGGCGCGGAGCGGGAGATGTTCGTGGTCGCGACGGGTGCCGGCGTGCAGAACTTCCTGGTCGCCCTGGCCGGTGAGCGGCTGGGCTCGGCCTGGGTGTCGTCGACGATGTTCTGCCGGGACGTGGTCCGCGAGGTCCTGGACCTGCCGACGGGCTGGGACCCGATGGGCGCGGTGGCGGTGGGCCACCCCGCCGGGGAACCCCGGCCGCGGCCGGAACGGGACGCGGGCGCGTTCATCGCCGTGCGATGAACCGGGCGGGAGGGCGGGGCGCCTACCCTCGTAGGCACCCCGCCTTCCCCTGCCTCCGCACCGCTCCACCACTCCCCCCTCCGCCCCTACCCCCGGGAGCCCTCCGTGGCAGGACGTTTCGCTCCCCGGCCCGCCCCCCGGCCTGTCCCCCGCCCCGCTCGTACGACCGTGCGGGACGGGCGGGCCGTCGAGCCGGCGGGGGTGCCGCGACAGGCACCGGTCCCGGCCGGCCCGCCCTCGGTCCGGACGTGGGTGCCGGACGGCCCGCTGGACCTCGGGCTGGTCCTCGGGCCGCTGCGGCGCGGGTCCGCGGACCCGACGCTGCGCACGCTGCCGGACGGCTCCGTGTGGCGGACGAGCCTGACACCCGCCGGGCCGGGCACGCTGCGGGTGACGCGGCACGGCGGCGAGGTGCGGGGCGAGGCGTGGGGGCCGGGGGCCGGGTGGCTCCTGGACCGGCTGCCCGAGTTGCTCGGCGCCGCCGACGACCCGGCCGCGTTCGTCCCCCGGCACAAGCTGCTGGCACTCACCCGGCACCGCAGGCCGGGGCTGCGGCTGGCCCGGACCGGGCTGGTGCTGGAGTCGTTGATCCCGTCGGTCCTGGAGCAGAAGGTCACCACCGGTGAGGCGTACCGGGCGTGGCGGCTGCTGGTCCGCACGTACGGGGAGCCGGCCCCCGGGCCCGCGCCCGAGCGGATGGCGGTGATGCCGTCGCCCCGGACCTGGGCGCTGATCCCCTCCTGGGAGTGGCACCGGGCCGGTGTCGACGACAAGCGGGCGTCCACGGTGCTGCGGGCGGTGCGGGTCGCGGCGCGGCTGGAGGAGGCGGCCGGGATGGCTCCGGCGGCGGCACGGGCACGACTGGAACTGGTGCCGGGCATCGGGCCGTGGACGTCGGCGGAGACGGTGCAGCGCAGTCACGGCGCGCCGGACGAGGTGACCACGGGGGACCTGCACCTGCCGGGCATCGTGGGGTGGGCGCTGGCCGGGAACCGGGACGCGGACGACGCGGCGATGCTGGAACTGCTGGAGCCGTATGCCGGTCAGCGGCACCGGGCGGCGCGACTGGTCCTGCTGAGCGGACGGACGCCGGCACGGCGGGCACCGAAGATGCCGCGCTGGGACATCGGACGGCTGTGAGGCCCGGGCCGCTCAGCCGTCCGGTCCCCCTGTGCGGTCCCCGTGCCCCCTGCCGACGCCTCGGCTACTCGTCCGAGGAGAACCGCACCGACCCCGCCGGGATCCGCGCGTCGCACCAGACCCTGACCCCGTCCCGGAGTTCGTTGCGGGCGCCGACGACCGCGCCGTCGCCTATCACCGTCCCGGTGAGGACCGACCGCTCCCCCACCCGCGCACGCGTGCCGATCAGTGAGTCGGTGACGACCGCGCCGGGTTCGATGACCGCGCCCGGCAGGATCGTGCTGCCGAAGACGCGCGCGCCCTCCGCCACGAACGCGCCCTCGCCCACCACGGTCCCGCCCGCCAGCTTGGCGTCCGGTGCCACCCTCGCCGTCGGCAGGACCAGCCGGTCGCCGCAGCGTCCCGGGACCGCCGGGGACGGGGCGCGGCCCAGTACCAGGTCCGCGGAGCCCCGGACGAAGGCCGCCGGGGTACCGAGGTCCAGCCAGTACGTGGAGTCGACCAGGCCCTGAAGGTGGGCTCCGGCCGCCAGCAGTCCCGGGAACGTCTCCCGCTCCACCGACACCGGCCGGCCCGTGGGGATCGTGTCGATGACCGAGCGGCGGAAGACGTACGCCCCCGCGTTGATCTGGTCGGTGACGATCTCCTCGGGTGTCTGCGGTTTCTCCAGGAACGCCAGGACGCGGCCCGTGCCGTCGGTGGGGACCAGGCCGTACGCCCTCGGGTCCGTCACCTTCGTCAGATGCAGCGAGACGTCGGCGCCCGTCACCTCGTGGGTGTGCACCAGCGCCCGGATGTCCAGGCCCGTGAGGATGTCGCCGTTGAAGATCAGCACCGGTTCGTCGGGGCCGGAGTGCAGCCGGGAGGCGACGTTGCGGATGGCGCCGCCGGTGCCGAGCGGCTCCTCCTCCGTCACGTACTCGATGTGCAGGCCCAGCGACGCCCCGTCGCCGAAGTACGGTTCGAAGACCTCGGCCAGATAGGACGTGGCCAGGACGATGTGCTCGACGCCCGCCGCTCTCGCTCTCGCTCTCGCCAGCTGGTGCGTGAGGAAGGGCACTCCGGCCGCCCGGACCATGGGCTTCGGTGTGTGCACCGTGAGCGGGCGCAACCGTGTGCCCTTGCCGCCGACCAGGAGGATCGCTTCTGTCACCTGTCGTCTCTGCTTCCTGCCGGGACCGGCCGAACTGTCTTTCGGCCGGCCAGTGTATGCAGACCGTCGCACGGTGGTTTCGACGGCGGTGTCTCCGGCGGGAGGGGACGCGGGCCCGGCGGTCCGCCGCTCTCAGCGGCCCTGGTAACCGGCCGCCGCGGAGCGGACGGTGCCGAGCTCGCCGTAGAGCTTCCCCCCTGGGCACACGGTGTTGAACCCGTCCCGGTGACCGGAGATCACGTTCAGTCGCACCTTCGTGCCTTTTGCGTAGAGATTGCCACCGTCGGACGTCAGGTATGTCTTCGCGCTCGGATCCATGCCGTGCAGTCCGAGCTTCCACGCGGTGAGCTGGGCGACGCCGGTCACCGCGGCGGCCGGCGGACCCGTGGTGTCGAAGGTGCCGAGAACCGCCACGCCCATGGTGCCGCTGTTGAATCCCAGGGTGTGCGCGCCCATGACCGGGGCGGCCACTCCCCCGGCCCGCCCCTCGTAGATCTTCCCGCACTTGTCGACGAGGAAGTTGTAGCCGATGTCCCGCCATCCCATGCTCGCCGTGTGGTAGCGGTAGATGCCGCGGATGACGGAAGGGGCCTCCGCGCACGTGTAGGTGTTGCCGGAGGCGCTGTGGTGCACGAAGGCCGCGCCCACCTTGTCGGTGTACACGAACTCCTTCTCCCGCAGGCTCTCGTCCGCACCCCACCCGCTGCGTGTGACGATGCCGGGCCGCGGGCCGATGTGCGGATCCGCCCGCTGTCCGGCCGCCTCGGTGCCGCGCAGGACGTGGTACTCCTCCTCGGTCTCCGCCCGGGTCAGCGCCGGGATCCCGGTGGCCCCCAGGGGCACGAGCGGGGCGTTGGCGGCCGATGCGGCGGCCGCCCCGGCGCTCATCACACCGGTTCGGGGGGCCTCCGCCGCGGGGCCCGTGGAGCCGTCGACGGGGTTCCGGCCGGTGTTCTCCTCGGAGCTCTCCTCCGAGAGCCCTCCGGAGCTTTCCGCGGGGCTCCCGGCAGGGCTGTCCTCGGGCGGGGCGTCCTCCCCCGGGTCGACGAGTTCGAGGCGCATCCCGGAGGGCAGCAGCGGGGCGGACTCCTCGGAGCCTTCCCGGGCCCCTTCCCCGGCGGTGGAGCCGGTGGGCCCGGACCCGGCCTCCGGCTCCGCGTCCGGTCCGGTCTCCGCCCGGACCCGGATCTCCACGCCGTCCGACGCGCCCACCCACAGCGGTGCGGTGGCGCCGCGGACCCGGCCCGAGGCGCGTTCCGCGGTCCCGGGGTCGGCCGCGTGGTCGGCGTTGTGGGTCTCGACGTCCTGCCAGCCGGACCAGGCGCCGGTGTCCGCCGCGCGGACGCGGACCTGGACCCGGCCGTGGAGTTCGGCGTCGGGGTCGTCCCAGACGACACCGACGAGGGAGAAGTGCCGTACGGACCGCGGGGCGAGGCCGAACGTGGCGGCGTCGGAGGCGCGTTCGGGGTCGAGGGGCCGCAGGGGCAGCGACTGGGTGCTGCCGGGGGTGCCGGCCCCGGTCGTCACCGCTGCGCGGGTGGCCGCCGGCGCCGTCCGGCCCGCGTCCGCCGCGACGGCGGACGGGGCCAGGGGCAGGGCGAGTGCGGCCGCGCAGGTGACACCGACGGAGGAAGCGAAAGGTCTACGCATGCCCCTGAGCTTGGGCATGGCCGCACACATCTGTCCATCGGGGAATTGACGGACTGTCGGGGCCTGTTGCGCCGAACCGGTGCCCCGGGCGCCCGGTGCGCGCCGCCGTGTCCGCGTACGCTTGCGCGGGTGAACGCCACCGACCGCACCCCCGCCGACCTGCTGGGTTCCGCCCTCGCCGCGGACCCGGGACGCCCCCTGGTGACCTTCTACGACGACGCCACGGGCGAACGCGTCGAATTGTCCGTGGCCACCTTCGCCAATTGGGTGGCCAAGACCGCGAACCTGCTGCAGGACGAACTGGCCTCCGAGCCCGGTGACCGCGTGGCGCTGCTGCTGCCCGCGCACTGGCAGACCGCCGTGTGGCTGCTGGCGTGCGCGTCGGTGGGCGTGGTCGCGGACGTGTCCGGCGACCCGGCGGCGGCCGATGTGGTGGTGAGCGGGCCGGACGCGCTGGAGGCCGCGCGGGCCTGCTCGGGCGCACGGGTCGCGCTGGCCCTCAGGCCGCTCGGCGGACGGTTCCCGCAGCCTCCGGAGGGCTTCGCCGACTACGCCGTGGAGGTCCCGGGGCAGGGCGACCGGTTCGCGCCGTACGCGCCGGTCGACCCCGAGGCACCGGCGCTGATCGTGGCGGGCCGGGAGTTCACCGGGGCCGAGGTGGTGCAGCGGGCCCGCGCGGAGGCGACGGACCTCGGGCTGACCGGACCGGTCTCGCGCATCCTGTCGGGGCTGCCGTACGACACCTGGGAGGGTCTGCGCGCGGGCCTGTACGGACCGCTGGCGACCGGCGGTTCGGTGGTGCTGTGCCGGAACCTGGACCGGCTCGGGGGCGACGCCCTGGACAGGCGGGTCGAGAGCGAGCGGGTCACCGTCATCGCCCGCTGACGGCCGCCCCGCCCTCGCACCCAGCCGCGCCCCCGGCCCGGACCGGTCGCCCGAACCGGCCCCGCCGGGCCGTCCCCCGTCCGCCGGGCCCCTTCCCCCGTTCGGATGCGCAGCGCCCGCCCCCGCCGCGCATCCGGGTCATCGTCGTACCAGCGGCACGCCACTCCCCGACGCCCGTACGTCCGTACGCCGCCCCGTGCGCCCGTACGCCGGCCCGCGGTCCCGCATGCCGCCGCAAGCCGTCCCGTACGCCGTGAGGGGGTGGACCGGTCATGAGTGACACCGCAGGCACGTCCCCCGCGGACCCGGCGGGCGGGGGTGCCCTCGGGCCGGGGGCGGGAGCCTCGGCCAGCGGGGCGGGGCTCCCGCGGCACAGGCGACGGCGGTGGATGCTGGGCGCCGGGCTCGGTGGCGCGGCCCTGCTCGTCGTGGCCGCCGCGGCCGGGTGGGCGGTGTACGTGAAGCTCGACGGGAACATCACGCCGGACGAGGCGGCCGCGGCCGAGCTGGCGCGGTTCGAGAAGGAACGGCCGACCGCACTGGTCAGGGACGCCCGGAACATCCTGCTGATCGGCTCGGACTCACGCTCCGGGGAGGAGAACGCCCGCTACGGCCGGGACCCGGGGACGGAGCGGTCCGACACCGCGATCCTGTTGCACCTGCCGGCGGGCCGGGGCAGCGCCACCGCGGTGTCCCTTCCCCGGGACCTGATGGTGGACGTGCCGGGCTGTCTGCGCCGGGGCGGCGGCCGCACCGAGCCCGTGTTCGCGATGTTCAACCAGGCCTTCGAATGGGGCGGTTCCGCCTGCGCGATCCGCACCGTGGAGAAACTCACCGGCATTCGCGTCGACCATCACGTCGTCGTGGACTTCCAGGGGTTCAAGAAGATGGTCGAGGCGGTCGACGGCGTCGAGGTGTGTCTGCGTGAACCCATTGACGACAAGGCGGCCGAACTGAAGCTGCCCGCGGGCCGGGTGACGCTGGACGGGGAACAGGCCCTCGGTTATGTCCGCGCCCGCAAGTCCCTCGGTGACGGAAGCGATACGCACCGTATGGAGCGCCAGCAGCGGTTCCTCGGGGCACTCGTCAACAAGGCGAGCGGCAATGACGTTCTGCTCAATCCGGCCAAGCTGTATCCCGTGCTGGACGCGGCCACTTCGGCACTGACGACCGACCCGGGACTGGCCAGCCTGCGGGGTTTGTACGAACTCGTCCGCGGACTGCGCGACATCCCCGCGGAACGCGTGCAATTCCTCACCGTCCCCCGGGAGCCGTACACGAACGACGCCAATCGGGACCAGCTTTCACAGCCCGAGGCGGAGGCCCTGTTCGAGCGGTTGCGCAGGGACGCGCCGGTCACGGTCGCACAGGGCCGGGGCAGCGCCACCGGCGCCGGGTCCGGGTCCGGCGCGCCGTCCGGAAATCCGGACGACGAAAACACGGAGGGTGACGCAAAGGTCACCCGGAACGAATCCGGGGAACAGCCGGAGGAAGTGGCCGAAGCGGCCTCCCCCGCGCCGACGTTCTCCGGGAACACGGCCGCCGAGGACACCTGCGCGTAAAGCCGGCTCTCAGGTGACTCCCAGACCGTGAAGCCCCGTCAAGGGATATGCACGAATTGCCCAGTTGTGAGGATGTGGAATACGCCACCGGCGTCGCCGGAGGCCGTTCCGTGCCGTTAGTGTGTGCGCTCCCGGTGCATGCGTTCCCAGGATTTCGACTCTCCATGCGCACACCGAGGACCGACCGAGCGCCTGGGAGGGGAAAGGCGCCGCGTGGCACCGACGGAGGATTCAAACGACCGTGGACGCGCAAGGCCGTGGGCGGGGCAACGACATGGACCCCGCAGACCAGTGGGTACTCAACCCGGAAACCGGTGATTACGAACTGCGACTGAGCAGTTCCGCACCGCAGCAGCCGGTCCCCTCCCCTCGCGGACCGCGCTCCTCCGGCGGGGGGCCGGGTGGCGGCGCGGGTGCCGGCAAGGCCTCCGGCGCGGGTGCGCCACGCGGCCGCGGCGACGCCCCCGGGCGCGCGGCGGAGCGGCCCGCCGGCCGCAGGGCGTCCGGACCCGGGACGACCGAGCGCGAGGGGCCGCCGCGCAGGCGCCGCGGCGCGCCGGAGGAGCCTTTGCCGGGCAGGTGCGGGCGCCGGCCGGTGAAGAAGAAGTCGAAGGCCAGGAAGGCCCTGGTGTGGACCGGCGGGACGACGGCGTTCGTGGTGCTCGCCACCGCCCTGGGCGGCTATCTGTACCTGGAGCACCTCAACGACAACATCAACGCCGTCTCCGACGACGGCGCGAGCACCGGTGGCTTCCAGAAGGACAAGGCCATCAACATCCTGCTGATCGGCACCGACAAGCGCACCGGCGAGGGCAACGAGAGCTACGGCGACGCGGGCAGCGTCGGACACGCCGACACCACGCTCCTGCTGCACGTCTCCAAGGACCGTACGAACGCCACCGCGCTCAGCATCCCGCGCGACCTCATAGTCGACATCCCCGACTGCCCCACCCAGATGAAGAACGGGACGGAGAAGGTCATCCCGGGCTCCGCCGGGGCCCGCTTCAACACCAGCCTCGGCCAGAGCGACCGCACACCGAGCTGCACCATGCGGACCGTCACCGAGCTGACCGGGATCACGCCGGACAACTTCATGGTGGCCGACTTCAACGCGATCAAGACGCTCACCACGGCGGTCGGCGGCGTCGAGGTCTGTCTCGCCCAGGACGTCGACGACAAGGACTCCAAGCTCAAGCTGTCCGCCGGGACGCACACCATCGAGGGCGAACAGGCCCTGGCCTTCGTCCGCACCCGCCACGCCTGGGGCAACCAGGGCGACCTCGACCGAATCAAGGTGCAGCAGCAGTTCCTCGGCGCGCTGATGAGGCAGCTCAAGTCGAGTGACACGCTGACCAGCCCGTCGAAGATGATCAAGCTGGCGGAGGCGGGAACCGAGGCACTCACCGTCGACTCCCAGCTGGACAGCATCAACAAGCTGAAGGATCTCGGTCTGGAGCTGGGCAAGCTCAACACCAAGAACCTGACCTTCACCACGCTGCCGGTGGTCGACAACCCCGCGGAGGCGGTGAGGGCGACCGTCGTCGTGGACGAGTCCAAGGCCCCGGAGATCCTGGACCTGATCAAGAACGACGTGTCGTTCACCGAGGTCAAGCAGCAGGAGAAGAAGGAGAAGGCCGCCGTCGCCGCCCGCCTCGAGGGCACCAAGGCAGCGGCCTCCGAGGTGCGGGTACAGGTCCTCAACGGCGGCGCCCCGGCGGGCAGCGCCCAGGAGGTGCTCACCTGGCTCCAGGTGGAGGAGGGCGTGAGCAGGTCGGAGAACGCCGGCAACGCGGACGAGACACTGAAGAGGACCACCCTCGAGTACGCGCCCGACCAGGCCGACCAGGCCCGCCGCCTCGCCGACCTGCTCGGCCTCTCCGGCTCGGGGATGAAGCCCGGCGAGAGCGTCACCAACTCCCAGGGGGCGCCCGCGATGACGCTGACCCTCGGCGAGGACTTCAAGGGTGCGGGCGTCTCCCTCACCACTCCGTCCAAGGCGCCGGACGACATCGAGAAGTCCACGGCGGACAAGGTCGAGTGCGCGGAGTGACGCGACGCGGGGTGACGCGACGCGGGGTGCCGGCGCGCCCGCGGGGCGCGCGCCCTGCGGAGGGAGTGACCTCACGCCGTCATTTCCCCACCCAATAGGGCGGTTTACCCCTTTTCGCGCCCGAGGAATTCGTCACTGAGGTCCCGTCCCGCCCGGATCGGCGGCTACTGTGAACGCTCCAGTGCCCCGGCCGCGAGGACCGTTCCGGCGTCGCGCGCACGGTGGCGAACCAGTACGCGCGGACACCCTCCGGAGGGGGGAGGGTGCCGTGTGGCCCCGACGGAGGATCGGACGAGCGTGGACGCGCAGGGCCGTGGGCGGGCGGACAGAGCCGACCCCGCAGACCAATGGGTACTCAATCCGGCCACCGGTGAGTACGAACTGCGACTGGGCCCTTCCGCATCGCAGTCGTCCGTCCCCGGACCCCGCGGAACCTTCCCGCGCCCCACGGACCGCCCGGCCGGCCCCGGCGGCAGGGGCCGCCCCCACGGTGGCATGCCCGGCAGCCCCCCGCGGGCGCCCGGCCGCGAGGTGCCGCCGCCGCGACGGCGCGGCACGCCCGAGCCGCCGCCCGGACGGCGCGGAGGCCGGCCGGGGCAGCGCGGGCTCCGGGCGAGGAAGGCCCTGCTGTGGATCGGCGGGACGACGGCGTTCGTGGTGCTCGCCACCGGCACGGCCGGCTACGTCTATCTGAAGCATCTCGAGGGCAACGTCGACACGACCGACGTCGGCGACGCGGGCTCGGGCAGTTTCAGCAGGGACGAGGCCTTCGACATCCTCGTTCTCGGCACCGACAGGCGCACCGGCTCGGGCAACGAGGGCTACGGCGACGCCGGCAGCGCGGGGCACGCCGACACCACGATTCTGCTGCACGTCTCCGAGGACCGCACGAACGCCACCGCGCTCAGCATCCCGCGCGACCTCATAGTCGACATCCCCGACTGCCCCACCCAGATGGAGGACGGGACGGAGAAGGTGATCCCCGGGCTGCAGGGTGCCCGCTTCAACCGGAGCCTCGGTGAGGGCGGCCGGGACCCGGGCTGCGCGATGCGCACGGTGGAGAAGGCCACCGGCATCAAGCCCGACCACTTCATGATGGCCGACTTCAACGCGGTCAAGACGCTCACCTCGGCGGTCGACGGCGTCGACGTGTGCGTGGAACACGCGGTGGACGACAAGCAGTCGAAGCTGAAGCTGCCCGCGGGCGAGTCGACGGTGGAGGGCGAACAGGCCCTCGCCTTCGTCCGGACCCGGCACAGTTTCGGCAACGAGGGCGACCTCGACCGGATCAAGGTGCAGCAGCACTTCCTGGCCTCGCTGATGCGCAAGATGTCCTCGAGCGACACCCTCACCAGCCCCACCAAGCTGGTGAAGCTGGCCGAGGCCGCCACCGAGGCGCTGACCGTGGACACCGGCATCGGCAGTGTGAGCACGCTCAAGGACGTCGCCCTGGAGCTGAAGAAGGTCCCGCCGAAGAACATCTCGTTCACCACGGTGCCGGTGCGTGACAACCCCGCGGAGGCGGTGAGGGCGACCGTCGTCGTGGACGAGTCCAAGGCCCCGCAGCTGTTCGCCGCGATCGCCGGCGACGTGTCGCTGACCGAGGTCGAGGAGAAGCGGGAGAAGAAGGAGAGGGCCGCCGTCGCCGCCCGCCTCGAGGGCGCCAGGGCACCGGCCTCGGAGGTGCGGGTGCAGGTCCTCAACGGCGGCGCCCCTGCGGGCAGCGCCCAGGAGATGCTCCGCCGGCTCCAGGTGGAGGAGGGCGTGAACAAGTCGGAGAACGCCGGCAACGCCCCCAGGACGCTGAAGAGGACCACCCTCGAGTACGCGCCCGACCAGGCCGACCAGGCCCGCCGCCTCGCCGACCTGCTCGGCCTGTCCGGTGCGGCGCTGAAGCCCGGCGAGGGCGTCACCGACTCCCAGGGTCTGCCCGCGATGACGCTGACCCTCGGCGAGGACTTCACGGGCGCCGGATCACCGCTCGGTGCTTCCGCCGCGGAGGCCGTGGACGTGGAGAAGTCCACCGCCGACCAGGTCGAGTGCGCGACCTGACGCCCAGCCGGGCCGCGTCCGGGGACCCGTGCGCGGCCCGTCAAAAGTTGTTGACGTGGAATCGCGTTCCTGGGGCAACTGACTGGCCTGTCGTGCGTCTAACACAACGCAGAACAGGCCAGTTCCATGACGCGAGGAGTACCAGGGGTGGGGAGGGCGACCGAAGTGACGCAGCGCGCCGCGCGGAAGACGCTCCGCGACGACCGGCGTGACCCGGGCCCGGAGGACGGCCCCTCGGGCGTCCCGGCCGACGGCGACGGCGGGCGTGCGGCGGGCGGTGACGGCAGCGGTGAGACACCCGCGTCGGACGGTGACGACGGCGGCATACCCGCGTCCGGCGCCGACGCGCCCGCTTCCGGCGAGGGCGGCGGCCGTCGCCCTCGGCGCCGGATGCTCAGATGGGCCGCGGCGGCCCTCGCGCTGCTGCTCCTGGGCTCGGCCGGGGCCGGCTACGTCTACTACCGGCACCTGAACGGCAACATCAAGCAGAACCCCCTGAACCTGGGCGACGGCAAGGTCGCCGAACCCACGCCGAACGCCGCCGGGCAGACCCCGCTGAACATCCTGCTGATCGGCTCCGACGCCCGGGACAGCAAGGAGAACCAGGAGCTCGGCGGCGCCCGCGAGACGTTCGGCTCCACCCCGCTGGCCGATGTGCAGATGCTGCTGCACCTGTCCGCCGACCGGACCAACATGTCCGTGATCAGCATGCCCCGCGACACCCTCGTCCGGATCCCCAAGTGCACCGACCCCGAGGACGGGACGGTGTACGAGGCGAGCAACGGGCGGACGATGACCAACCAGAGCCTCGGACACGGCGGTCCGGGCTGCACCGTGGCCACCTGGCAGGAGCTCACCGGCATCCACATCGACCACTTCGTCATGGTCGACTTCGCCGGGGTGGTCTCCATGGCCGACGCCGTCGGCGGCGTCCCCGTGTGCGTGGACGCCAACATCCTCTCGCGCAACAGCCGGGGCCACGGCTCCGGCCTGAAGCTGCCCGAGGGCACCCACCCGGTCAAGGGCGAGCAGGCCCTGCAGTGGCTGCGTACGCGCTACGGCTTCGAGGACGGCAGCGACCTCGCCCGCGCCAAGGCACAGCACATGTACATGAACTCGCTGGCCCGCGAGCTGCGCGAGAACGCCACCCTGAGCAGCCCCAACAAACTGCGCAGGCTGGCCGAGGAGGCCACCCGGGCGCTCACCGTCGACCCCGGCCTCGACACCGTCAAGAAGCTGTACGACCTCAGCAACGAGCTGCGCAAGGTCAGGCCGGAGCGCATCACCATGACCACGATGCCCAACCGGTACGTGGGTGCCCGCGTGGAGCCCACCGGGGACGCCGACCAGCTGTTCCGGCTGGTCCGCGACGACATCGCCCTGGACGGCAAGGACGAGGAGCCGGCCCGGGCCGAGAAGGCTGCCGAGGAGGCGGCCGAGGAGGAGAAGGGGGCCGCGTCCGCCGAACCGGCCGCCCCCGACGCCGAGATCGCCGTCCAGGTCGTCAACGGCACCCGCACCGACACCCTCGCCGCGGCGTCCGGCCGTGCGAGCACCGTGGCCGGGCTCCTGCACGAGAAGGGGTTCACCGGCACGTCCGCCGACACCGCCGGCTCCCTGAACGAGCAGCTGACGCTGGTGCGCTACCCGAGCACCGACCTGGAGAGCAACGCCCTGCGCGTCGCCGAGTCGCTGGGCGTTCCGGAGAGTTCGGTGCGCCGGTCCACCGGCGTCTCGGGTGTCACGGTCGTCGTCGGCGCCGACTGGCGTGAGGGAACGGAGTACGAGGCACCCGAACAGGACGACACGACCCCCGAGTCGGCCGAGGCCCTCAACGGGGCGGACGACTCCGCCTGCATGAAGGTCGACCCGAACTACACCTGGTCCTGACAGGAGCCGGGGATCACCGCGCGTTCCCGGACCGGGCGCCCCGCCCGTCCTGTGGTGGTCATGGGGCGAGGGGCGTAGGACTGAAGGCGGGGGCCGGTCCGCGGCCCCCGCCGTTCCCCTGGGAGGAATCATGACCCGGTCCGCCGCCGCGTCCCCCATGAGCCAGGAGATGCAGGAGTGCGTTCAGGCGTGCATGGACTGCCACAGCACGTGCGAGGAGACCATGAGCTCCTGTCTGCGGATGGGTGGCCAGGCCCCCGCGCAGATCATGGGAGCCCTCATGGACTGCGCCGACATGACCCGCATGTGCGCCGACATGATGATGCGCCGCTCGCCGCTGGCCGCCGAGATGTGCGCGATGTGCGCCACGGCCTGTGACCTGTGCGCCGAGGCGTGCATGTCCATGCCGGACGACGCGCAGATGATGCGCTGCGCGGAGTCCTGTCGCCGCTGCTCCGAGTCCTGCCGTGCCATGGCGGGCGCCACGATGTGACGCCGGACGTCCGCACCGGCGCCGGAAGGGGCCGGACACTCGGCCGCCCTGTCCGTCCCGCCCGCCCGTCCTCGTCGGCGCCGGGGTGCTCAGTCGCCCTTGACGGTGACCTTCTCGTCGTTCTTCAGCTCGTCCACCAGCTGCTTGACCTTCGCCTTGTCCCAGAGCAGGTTGCCGCCGGTGGAGCCCGCGAGAGGCATGTTCAGGGAGGTGCCGTCGCCGCCGCTGACGCCCTTCATCGACCAGAACATGTCGGCCAGGCCGAACAGGCTCATGTCCTCGTCGACGATCAGCGAGTCCAGGCCCGCGCCCATGGTCGGGTACAGCGTGAACGGGTTCAGGACCGTGCCCGGCGTCGCCACCTGGTTCGCGAGGGCGGAGAGGAACTTCTGCTGGTTCTTCGTACGGTCCAGGTCGGAGCCGGCCAGCGCGTACCGGGTGCGGACGAAGGCAAGGGCCTCCTCGCCGTTCAGCGTCTGCCGGCCCTTCTTGAGGTCGGCGCCGGACTTGGTGTCCTTGATGTCCTGCGGGATGTCCATCTCCACACCGCCGACCGCGTCCACGATGTTCGCGAAGCCGGCGAAACCGATCTCCACGTAGTGGTCGATGCGCAGGCCGGTGTTGAACTCGACGGTGCGGACCAGGAGTTCGGGGCCGTCCTCCGCGTAGGCCGCGTTCAGCTTCACCTGCCGGCCCGTGCCCTGGTACGTCTTGCCGGACTCGGAGCCCTTGAAGGTGGGTATCTCCACGTTCGAGTCGCGGGGCAGCGAGACCAGGGTGGGGCCGTTGCTGCCGGTGTGCAGGATCATCATGGAGTCCGTGCGCTTGCCCTCGGCCGACCCGGTGCGCAGGTTCTTCTTCTGCTCGTCGGTCAGCCCGGCCCGGCTGTCGGAGCCGACGATCAGGTAGTTCGTGCCCTCGCCCGCCTCCGGCCGGTCCAGCACGATCGACAGGTCGACCTCGCGGTTGAGCTTCGCGTCGGCCCAGAAGTAGGTGCCCACGGTCGTCACGACCAGCACGGCCGCGACCGTGATCGCCGTCACCTTGATCCGGCGGCGCCAGTCGGGCGCGGGACGCTGCGCGTACCGGCCGTCGTCGCCCGGCCCTCCGGGTCCGCCGTAGCCGCCCCCGCCGGGGGAGCCGTAGACCTGGCCCGTGTTGTAGCCGCTGTCGTGGTCGCCGCCGTGCCCGCGGCCGTCCACGTACGACGGCTGCTGCGGCACCGTGCCGCCGTACGCCCCCTGGCCGGGCGGGGCCGCCGGGCCGCGGCGGACCTGGCGCATGACCCGGGCGCTCTCGGGCTGTGCGCTCGCGCTCCCCTGTCCGTAGCGGGGGCCGCGGTTGTCGTCGGACCAGGCCTCGGGCCAATCATTCATGCGCCACAGTGTGCAGGTCCGGGCTGTGCGCCGTACCGGTCCTCGGGAAATAGGAGCAGCGCTGTTGCCAAGCTGACACAAATTCCCGGGATGCGGCCTCGGCATAAGGTGGAGGCCATGACAGATCAGGCCCCAGCCCCACTCACGGAGAGTCCCGGCATACCCGACATCCCGGGCAAGCCCGTCTCGGCGTCGCGGACGACCCTCAGCCACATCATGACCCACAGCGACACCAACCTCCTGGGTACGGTGCACGGCGGCGTGATCATGAAACTCGTCGACGACGCGGCGGGCGCGGTCGCCGGACGGCACTCCGGAGGGCCCGCCGTCACCGCGTCGATGGACGAGATGGCCTTCCTCGAACCGGTCCGGGTCGGCGACCTGGTCCACGTGAAGGCGCAGGTCAACTGGACCGGCCGGACGTCCATGGAGGTCGGCGTGCGGGTCCTGGCCGAGCGGTGGAACGAGTCCGCCCCGGCCACCCAGGTCGGCTCGGCCTATCTCGTCTTCGCGGCCGTCGACGCCGACGGCAAGCCCCGCCGCGTGCCCGAGGTGATACCGGAGAGCGAGCGGGACCGGCGCCGCAACCAGGAGGCCCAGATCCGCCGCACCCACCGCCTGGCCCGCCGCCGGGCGATCATGGAGCTGCGCGAGAAGCGGGCTGCGGACGGCATCGAGGACTGACCTCACCCGTCCCCGCGCGCGGCGGGGCTACGAGCAGCCCACCTCGTCGCCCCGCACCACCCCGAACTCGTCCTTGCCGGGGTCCCGGGCCCGGACCTTGCGGACCTTCTCGAAGTCGCCGCCGGCGATCACCTTCAGTGTGGCGCCCTGACCGTTCACCGCACGCAGCTCGCTGCCCGGCAGGGCGGCGGCGAGGGACTTCGCGGAGCGGTCCCAGCGCGGGTCGTAGGCGACGACGGTCCGCTCCACGGAGCGGTCCGCCGCGTTGACCGGGACGTTGGTGGTGCGGAAACCGGTGGCCGCGAGGGCCGCGTCCACGCGGCGGCCCAGGCCCTTCGTCTCCGTGCCGTTCTCGACCTGGACCCTGATCTGCCGGGGATCCACCGGGACGCGCCGCGCCGCGTCGGGCGACGACTGCGCGGAGAGCGGCTCGTCCTCGCGCAGCGCCCGGAAGATGTTCTCGGACTTCTCTGGGTCCCACTTCACCGTCGACCCGATGCCCTTGACCGTGCGGACCGCCGTGCCGAGCGGCACGGTGGTGAACTCCGACGAGGCGGGCGAGAAGGTCCGCATCGCCCGCCCCAGGTCCAGCATCTCGTCGGTGCCGAAGCCCTTGTCCGCGCGGACCGAGCCGAGCACCGCGCGGGTCACGTCCCGGAACTTCATCGGGTTCAGCAGGATCCCGGAGGACGTCGCCCGGTCCACCAGGGCCGCCATGAAGTGCTGCTGGCGCCTGATCCTGCCGAGGTCGGCCGCGCCGTCGACGTGCCGGGCGCGCACGTACTGCAGGGCCTCGCCGCCCTCGAGGGTGTGCCGGCCGGCGGGCAGGTCGAGACCGGTGTGGCTGTCCTTCAGGGGCTCGCTGGTGCACAGCTCGACGCCGCCGACCACGTCCACGGTCTTCATGAAGCTGGTGAAGTCGAGCTCCAGGTAGTGGTCGATCTTCACCCGCGTCATCTTCTCCACCGTGCGCACGGTCAGTTGCGGCCCGCCCTCCGCGTACGCCGCGTTGAGCTTGACGGGGTGCCCCTCGTGCTCCTCGCCGCTCACCTGGTCGGTGTGTGCGGGCGTCATGGCGTACGAGTCGCGCGGCAGGCTGACGACGCTGGCACGCTCCCGGTCCTCCGAGATGTGCACGATCATGATCGTGTCGGTGCAGTTGCAGGGCGACCCGCCGAGCCGGTACTTCCGCCGTTCCCGGGCCCCGAGTTCCTCGCGTCCGTCGGTGCCGACGAGCAGGATGTTCGTGCCGTGCCCCGCCTCGGGGCGGTTCTTCATGTCCCGGAACGGGTCGACCCGGTCGATTCCCGCGTCGAGGCTGCTGACCACCGCGTGTCCGATCCCGGCGGAGGCGAGCACCAGGACCGACAGCGTGGTCACCGCCCGCCCGCCCCGGCGCGGCCTCCGGCGCCCCGGTGGTTTCGGGCCGCCTTCCCGTGGCGGCTGCGGTCGGCGCTGCGGCGCGGTGCGGGGCCGGGGGGACCGTGACGACGCGGGCAAGGGGGACACCTCCGGACGAGGGCCGCACGGGGGATGCGGGCGGGGCGCGGGGGCGTACGGAACATACGGGACATAAAGGGCCGTACGCGGGACCCTGAGCACCGTAGGCCGATACGATCTGCGGCCCGGCGCAGCCGCACCCGGCGCGCGCGGCTCTGTCCCCCGTTCGCGGTAACGTGAGGCTCCTATGAACGCCAATCCCGACGTGCGGCTCCCCGCCGTTTCCGTGATCATGCCCGTGCTCAACGAGGAACGGCACCTGCGTGGCGCCGTCCGCGCGATCCTCGCCCAGGAGTACGCCGGCGAGATGGAGGTCGTGATCGCCCTCGGTCCCTCCACGGACCGCACGGACGAGATCGCCGCCGAGCTCGTGGCCGAGGACCCGCGGGTGCACACCGTGCCCAACCCCACCGGCCGCACCCCGGCCGCCCTCAACGCGGCGATCGGGGCCTCACGCCATCCGGTGGTGGTCCGCGTCGACGGACACGGCATCCTCTCGCCGGGTTACATCGCCACCGCGGTACGCCTCCTGGAGGATACCGGCGCGCAGAACGTCGGCGGCATCATGCACGCCGAGGGCGAGAACGACTGGGAGCACGCGGTCGCGGCCGCGATGACGTCCCGGATAGGTGTCGGCAACGCGGCCTTCCACACCGGCGGCACGGCCGGCGAGGCCGAGACCGTCTACCTCGGGGTGTTCCGGCGCGAGGCGCTGGAGCGGCAGGGCGGCTACAACGTGGAGTTCGTCCGCGCCCAGGACTGGGAACTGAACTTCCGCATCCGCGAGGCCGGCGGACTGATCTGGTTCTCGCCGGAGCTGAAGGTGTCGTACCGGCCCCGGCCGAGCATCCGGGCGCTGGCCAAGCAGTACAAGGACTACGGCCGTTGGCGGCACGTCGTCGCCCGCTACCACTCGGGTTCCATCAACCTGCGCTACCTGGCCCCGCCGGCCGCGGTGTGCGCGATCGCGGCCGGGATCCTGGCCGGCTCCCTGCTCACCCCGTGGGGCTTCGTCGTGCCCGGCGGCTACCTCGCGGCGATCGTGCTCGGCTCGGTACCGGCGGGCAGGGGGCTGCCGCCGAAGGCACGCCTGCAGATCCCGGTGGCGCTGGCCACCATGCACATGTCCTGGGGCTGGGGCTTCCTGACCAGCCCGCGCTCCCTCGCGAAGAAGGTCATCGCCTCCCGCCGCCCCGCGGTCCACGCGGACACGGACCCGGACGCGGACGCCCCGGCATGACGCGCGGAGGGCGCCCGGGTACGCGTACCCGGGCGCCCTCCGCGCGTCCGTGCGCCGGAGTCGCCGGGGTTACGGCAGGTTCCTGGCCATCACGATCCGCTGGACCTGGTTCGTGCCCTCGTAGATCTGGGTGATCTTCGCGTCGCGCATCATGCGCTCGACCGGGTAGTCGCGGGTGTAGCCGTAGCCGCCGAGGAGCTGGACGGCGTCCGTGGTGACCTCCATGGCCACGTCGGAGGCGAAGCACTTGGCGGCGGCGCCCTGGAAGGTGAGGTCGGCATCGCCGCGCTCGGACTTCGCCGCGGCGGCGTAGGTGAGCTGGCGGGCGGCCTCGATCTTCATGGCCATGTCGGCGAGCATGAACTGGACGCCCTGGAAGTCGGCGATCGGCTTGCCGAACTGCTTGCGCTCCCGGACGTAGCCCTTGGCGTAGTCGAGGGCGCCCTGGGCGATGCCGAGGGCCTGGGCGGCGATGGTGATGCGGGTGTGGTCGAGGGTCTGCATCGCGGTGGCGAAGCCGGTGCCCTCCTCCCCGATCATGCGGTCCGCCGGGATGCGGACGTCGTCCAGGTAGACCTCGCGGGTCGGGGAGCCCTTGATGCCGAGCTTCTTCTCGGGGGCGCCGAAGGAGACGCCCTCGTCGGACTTCTCGACGACGAAGGCGGAGATGCCCTTGGAGCGCTTGGCGGGATCGGTGACCGCCATGACCGTGTAGTACTCGGACTCGCCGGCGTTGGTGATCCAGCGCTTCACGCCGTTGAGGACGTAGGTGTCGCCGTCGCGGACCGCCCTGGTCTTCATGCCGGCCGCGTCCGAGCCGGCGTCCGGCTCGGAGAGGCAGTACGAGAACATGCCCTCGCCCTTGGCGAGCGGGGTCATGTACTTCTTCTTCAGCGCCTCGGAGCCGGAGAGGATCACCGGGAGGGAGCCGAGCTTGTTCACGGCGGGGATGAGGGAGGAGGACGCGCAGACGCGGGCCACCTCCTCGATCACGATGACGGTGGCGAGCGCGTCGGCGCCCGCGCCGCCGTACTCCTCGGGCACGTGGACGGCGTGCAGGTCGCCTCCGAGGAGCGCGGCGAGCGCCTCCTGCGGGAAGCGCGCCTCCTCGTCCACCGCTGCGGCGTACGGCGCGATCTTCGCCTCGGCCAGCGAGCGGACGGCGTCGCGGAGCATGTCGTGCTCCTCGGACGGGCGGTACAGGTCGAAATCAGCCGATCCGGCCAAGGTCTCTCACTCCAAAGACGACGAGGTGCGACGTGGTACGGCGTGGTGCGAAGAAGGGCGACGCCCCGATGACGCTAACTACTGTTAAGTAACTCCTATTTTAGAACTCCCGCCCCCGCGGCAGCACGTGAGTTTGGTGACAGGCGGGACGACTCCGGGGCCGCAATGGGCGGTAACGGGCGGGATCGCCTCGTGCGGCGCGCCCGGCGGCACCGGATATGCTCAGCCCGCACTGGCTTCCGTACACCCCTGGAGCACGCATGGCCCTCAAGATCACCGTGATCGGCACCGGTTATCTCGGTGCGACCCACGCGGCGGCCATGGCGGAGCTCGGGTTCGAGGTGCTGGGCCTCGATGTCGTCCCGGAGAAGATCGACATGCTCCGGCGGGGCGAGGTCCCGATGTACGAGCCGGGGCTCGAGGAGCTGCTGCGCCGGCACGTGGCCGGGATCGAGGGGTCCACCGGCCGGCTGCGGTTCACCATGGACTGGGCCGAGGTCGGCGCGTTCGGCGACATCCACTTCGTCTGCGTGAACACTCCGCAGCGGCACGGTGAGTACGCCTGCGACATGTCGTACGTCGACTCCGCGATCGCCTCGCTGGCTCCGCACCTCACCGGTCCCGCGCTGGTCGTCGGCAAGTCGACGGTGCCCGTGGGCTCGGCCGACCGTCTGGCGGCCTACCTGGCCGGGCACGCGCCGGCCGGTGAGGACGCCGAGCTGGCCTGGAACCCGGAGTTCCTGCGCGAGGGCTTCGCCGTCCAGGACACGCTGCACCCGGACCGGGTCGTGGTGGGCGTCAGGAGCGAGCGGGCCGAGAAGCTGCTGCGGGAGGTGTACGCCACGCCGGTCGCCGAGGGCACCCCGTTCGTGGTGACCGACTTCCCGACCGCGGAGCTGGTGAAGACCTCCGCGAACTCCTTCCTCGCCACCAAGATCTCCTTCATCAACGCCATGGCCGAGCTGTGCGAGGCCACCGGCGCCGACGTGGCCAAGCTGGCGGAGGCCATCGGCCACGACGACCGCATCGGCCCGAAGTACCTGCGCGCCGGGATCGGCTTCGGCGGCGGGTGCCTGCCGAAGGACATCCGGGCGTTCATGGCGCGCGCCGGCGAGCTGGGCGCGGACCAGGCGCTGACCTTCCTGCGGGAGATCGACTCGATCAACATGCGCCAGCGCGGCCGCATGGTGGAGCTGACCCGGCAGGCGCTGGGCGACGGGGCGTTCCTGGGCAAGCGGGTCGCGGTCCTCGGCGCCACCTTCAAGCCGGACTCGGACGACGTACGGGACTCCCCGGCGCTGAACGTCGCGGGCCAGATACACCTCCAGGGCGGCCAGGTCACCGTGTACGACCCGAAGGGCATGGACAACGCCCGGCGCCTCTTCCCCACCCTCGGGTACGCGGACTCGGCACTCGACGCGGTGCGGGGCGCGGACGTGGTGCTGCATCTGACGGAGTGGCGGGAGTTCCGCGAGCTGGACCCGGCGGCGCTGGGCGAGGTCGCGGCCCGGCGGCTGGTCCTGGACGGGCGCAACGCGCTCGACGCCGAGGCGTGGCGCCGGGCCGGATGGCGCTACCGCGCGATGGGACGCCCCACCGCCTGACGGAACGGGTGACGCCGGTTCGGCCGAGGCTCAGTCGGCCGAACCGGCGTCTGCCTGCATTCTGCACCACGGGACGGGTCCGGTGGTGCCGCTGTGACGCCTACGACTTTCCGGCTCCGGGTTCGACTACGGCTACGACTCCGGGTTCGGCTCCGGCTGTGGGTTCGGCTGCGGGCGCTTCGAGCGGTAGCGGCGCATCTTGGCACGGGCGCCGCACACCTGCATGGAGCACCAGCGGCCGCGTCCCGCGGGGCTGCGGTCGTAGTACGCCCAGTGGCAGTCGGCGGCCTCGCAGGCCTTGAGCCTGATCCACGTACCCGCGGCGACCGCCTCCGCCACGGCAGCCGCGACCCGGGAGAGCAGGTGCCCCCCGTCGACGGGTGCGAGGGCGGCGGAGCCGTCCGCCGGGTCGACGGTGACCACCAGCGGGGCCTTCGCGAGCAGTGCGCCGAGCGGGACGACCGCGCGGTGCGGCGGATGGCCGGCGTGGGCGAGCAGGGCCGCGCGCAGCGCCTCGCGCAGGGTGCGCGCCGACTCGACGCCGGCCGCGTCGCCTTCCGGAAGCCCGAAGCGGGAGCGGCCGTCCACCGTGTCCAGCGCGTCGGCACCCGACTCGAGGTCGAGCGTGTTGACCAGGTCCTGGACCAGGGCCAGTCCCCCGGGCGCAGCCGATCTCTCACTCATGTCCGGACGGTACCTCTCGCGTTCTGCGTTTCCCCTTGCGACGTTACCCCCCATGCGGCAGCATGCAGTAACGGTTACCTGTTACCGGTTCCTGGCGGTAACCGGGAGAGTGGGAGATCAGGGACCCGAGGAGGAAGTCATGCCTGTTGCCAAGGTGGGTGCCGTCGTCCTGGACTGCGTCGATCCGCGTGCGCTGGCCGGTTTCTACGCCGGACTGGTGGGCGGCACGGTCGAGGACCAGGGCCGCTGGGTGGACCTCCGGGTGCCCGGCGGGCCGGCGCTCGCGTTCCAGGAGGCCTCTGGACACGTACCGCCGCGCTGGCCTGCGCCGGACCACTCGCAGCAGTTCCACCTGGACCTGACCGTCGAGGACCTGGACGCCGCCGAGAAGGAGGCGCTGGCGCTCGGCGCGAAGCCGCTGGACGCCGAGGACCGCTCGCGGAGCTTCCGGGTGTACGCGGACCCGGCGGGTCACCCCTTCTGTCTGTGCGCCGGCTGACACCGGGAGGACGACGGGAAGAAGGGCTTTCGGGCGTACGCCGGTCCGGCAGGGCATCCGTTCGGCCTCTGCCGGACCGGGCAGCCGTGGCGCCGGCCTGTCTCAGCCGTTGCCGCTGGTGCCGCCGACGTCGCCGTCGAGGGACTCAAGGGTCGCGTTCGACGGGCCACGGGTCGCCCGGAGCGCGTGGGCGGTGTCCTCGGCGGCGCCCAGGACCCGTACCGCGTTCTGCCAGGTCAGCTTGGCCAGGTCGGTCCTGGACCAGCCGCGGTCGTACAGTTCGGCGATCAGGTTCGGGTAGCCGGAGACGTCGCGCAGGCCGTCGGGGGTGAAGGCGGTGCCGTCGTAGTCGCCGCCGATGCCGAGGTGGTCGACGCCGGCGACCTCACGCATGTGGTCCAGGTGGTCGGCCACCGTGGACACGGTCGCGACCGGGCGCGGGTGGTCCTCCTCGAAGGCGGCGTGCACCCTCATCCCTGCCGCGGTGGTGTCCAGGTGGTGGAAGCCGTGGGCGCGCATGTTCTCGTCGGCCGCGGCCGTCCAGTCGACGGCCTCCCGGAGCACGAACTTCGGTACGAACGTCACCATGGCGACGCCGCCGTTGGCGGGCAGCCGCTCCAGTACGTCGTCCGGGATGTTGCGCGGGTGGTCGCAGACCGCGCGGGCGGAGGAGTGGGAGAAGATCACCGGCGCGGACGTGGTGTCCAGCGCGTCCCGCATGGTCGTGGCGGCGACGTGCGAGAGGTCGACCAGCATGCCGAGCCGGTTCATCTCCCGGACCACCTCGCGGCCGAACGCCGACAGACCGCCCACGCCGGGCTCGTCCGTCGCGGAGTCCGCCCAGGCCACGTTGGAGTTGTGGGTGAGGGTCAGGTAGCGCACGCCGAGGTCGTACAACCCCCGCAGGGTGCCGAGGGAGTCGGCGATGCAGTGGCCGCCCTCCGCCCCCATCAGGGAGGCGATACGGCCCTGTCCGCGGGCCGTCTCCATGTCGGCGGCGGTCAGCGCGGGCGCCAGGTCCTCGGGGTGGCGGGCCAGCAGCTGCCGCACGCAGTCGATCTGCTCGAGGGTGGCGGGCACCGCGTCGGGCAGGTCCGCGCGGACGTACACCGACCAGAACTGCGCGCCGACGCCGCCCGCGCGCAGCCGCGGGATGTCGGTGTGCAGGTGGGCGGACCGGTCGCCGGCGATGTCCCGGGCGCCGAGGTCGTAGCGGACCTGTTCGCGCAGCGCCCAGGGCAGGTCGTTGTGCCCGTCGACGACGGGGAACTCGGCGAGCAGCGCGCGGGCGTCGTCGAGGGAGGCGGACGGCACGGGGCTCACTTCCCGAAGCCGAAGCCGTTGCCGGCGCCTTCGGCCCTGGCCCGCAGGCGTTTGCCCTTCTCCGTGGCCTGGTCGTTCAGCTCCTGCTGGAACTCCCGCATCCGGCCGAGGAGTTCTTCGTCGTGGGCGGCGAGGATCCGGGCCGCGAGCAGTCCCGCGTTGCGGGCGCCGCCCACCGAGACGGTGGCGACCGGGACACCGGCCGGCATCTGCACGATGGAGAGCAGGCTGTCCATGCCGTCGAGGTGCTTCAGCGGCACGGGGACGCCGATGACGGGCAGCGGGGTGACCGAGGCGAGCATGCCGGGCAGATGGGCGGCGCCGCCCGCACCCGCGATGATCACCTTCAGCCCGCGGTCCGCGGCCTGCTCGCCGTACGCGATCATCTCGCGGGGCATGCGGTGTGCGGAGACGACGTCGACCTCGCGGTCGATCTCGAACTCCTCGAGGGCCTTGGCGGCGGCCTCCATGACGGGCCAGTCGGAGTCCGACCCCATGACGATGCCGACTACGGGGCTGGGGCTCATTCGGTGATCGTGCCTCTCAGGTAGCCGGCTGCGTGACGGGCGCGCTCGAGCACGTCGTCCAGGTCGTCGCCGTAGGTGTTGACGTGGCCGACCTTGCGGCCGGGCTTCACGTCCTTGCCGTACATGTGGATCTTCAGCTGGGGGTCGCGGGCCATGCAGTGCAGGTACGCGGAGTACATGTCGGGATAGTCGCCGCCCAGGACGTTGGCCATCACCGTCCACTTCGCGCGCGGGCGGGGGTCGCCGAGCGGGAGGTCGAGGACGGCGCGGACGTGGTTGGCGAACTGCGAGGTGATCGCGCCGTCCATGGACCAGTGGCCGGAGTTGTGCGGGCGCATCGCGAGCTCGTTGACGAGGATGCGGCCGTCGCGGGTCTGGAACAGCTCCACGGCGAGATGACCGACGACGCCGAGTTCCTTGGCGATGTTCAGCGCCATCTCCTCGGCACGCAGGGCGAGGTTTTCGTCCAGACCGGGCGCGGGCGCGATCACCGTGTCGCAGACGCCGTTCACCTGCTGCGACTCGACGACCGGGTAGGCGACGGCCTGGCCGTGCGGGGAGCGGACCACGTTGGCGGCCAGCTCGCGCACGAAGTCGACCTTCTCCTCGGCCAGCACCGGGACACCGGCCCGGAACGGCTCGGCGGCCTCCTCGGCCGAGTCGACGACCCACACGCCCTTGCCGTCGTAGCCGCCGCGGACGGTCTTGAGGACGACCGGGAAGCCGCCCGTCCGTCGCCCGCCACCACCCTTGCCGGAGGGCACGCCGTGCCCGCCCCCCTCGAGCTCCGCCGCGAACGCGGCCACGTCCCGGGGGTCCGTGACGATGCGGTGCCGCGGGCAGGGCACACCGATCGCGTCGAGCCGGGCGCGCATCACCCCCTTGTCCTGGGCGTGCACCAGCGCCTCGGGGCCGGGGCGGACGGGGATGCCGTCCGCCTCCAGGGCCCGGAGGTGCTCGGTGGGCACATGCTCGTGATCGAAGGTGATCACGTCGCAGCCGCGGGCGAACGCGCGCAGCGTGTCCAGGTCGCGGTAGTCGCCGACGACGACCTCGCCGACGACCTGCGCCGCGGAATCCTGCGGAGTGTCACTGAGGAGCTTGAACCTGATGCCGAGCGGGATGCCCGCCTCGTGTGTCATACGAGCGAGCTGCCCCCCGCCGACCATGCCGACTACCGGGAACGTCACGCACCCAGGGTATCGGTCGAGCCATGGTGGCCGGTTCCACGGTCGTTACCGGCCGCTCCTGAACCGTTCCCGGACGGTCTGCGGCCCCGGGCGCCCATCCGCGGGAAGATCGCGCGGACGGGTGGTTAGCATGGTCTGGTTGACGCCACCTCGGCGCTCCACGACGCCACTCCACGGACGGGGGCCGGCACGACCATGGGACGCGGTTCCTCGGAGCCTTCGACGGGCGCCCCGGCCCCGCGCGGCTTCATGCGGCAGCGCCTCGACCGGGCCGGCCGTGAAGCCGTGAAGTTCGGCGCGGTCGGCGGGGCGGGGCTGCTGGTCAATCTCCTCGTGTTCAACCTGGTCCGGCAGGTGACCGACCTCCCGGTGGTGCGGGCGAGCGTCGTCGCGACCGTCGTCGCGATCGTCTTCAACTACCTGGGCTTCCGCTACTTCACCTACCGGGACCGCGACAAGTCCGGGCGCACCAAGGAGATGTCGCTGTTCCTGCTGTTCAGCGCGGTCGGCCTGGTGATCGAGAACGGCCTGCTGTACGCGGCGACCTACGGATTCGGCTGGGACAGCCCGCTGCAGAGCAACATCTTCAAGTTCCTCGGCATCGGGGTCGCCACCCTGTTCCGGTTCTGGTCCTACCGCACCTGGGTGTTCCGCGCACTGCCCGGGGCCGCGGCAGCCGCGGCGGCGGTCCCCGTCGCGGAGGGCGGGCGCGCGGAGGGCGGGCGCGGGGCCGCCGGGCCGCCCTCCCGGCAGCGCGTGCCGTAGGCCCCCGGGCCCGGGCCGGTGGGCACGCCGGCGTACTCCCTGCTCAGCGCACCGTGTGGCGGTGGTCGTCCCGGGACTTCTGCGGCGGGGTGCGGGACAGGAACAGGCCGAAGACCGCGGGCTTGGCCTGGAGCATCTCCAGCCGGCCGCCGTCCGCTTCGGCCAGGTCACGGGCGACCGCGAGGCCGATGCCGGTGGAGTTGTGGCCGCTGATCGCACGCTCGAAGATGCGGGCGCCCAGGTCGGCGGGGACTCCCGGGCCCTCGTCCGTGACCTCGATGACGACCTGGTTCCCGGTGACCCGGGTGCGCAGGGCGACCGTGCCGCCCCCGTGCATGAGGGAGTTCTCGATCAGCGCGGCCAGCACCTGGGCGACCGCGCCCGGCGTGCCGACGGCCCGCAGGTGCCGCTTGCCGGAGGTGACGATCGCGCGGCCGGCGCTGCGGTAGGCGGGCCGCCACTCCGCGAGCTGCTGCTGGATCACCTCGTCGAGGTCGAAGGTGACCGCCGAACCGGTCCGCGGGTCACGGGAGTTGGTCAGCAGCCGCTCCACCACGTCCGTCAGCCGTTCCACCTGCGCCAGCGCGATCGTCGCCTCGTCCTTCACCGTCTCGAGGTCGTCGGTGAGGGTGATCTCCTCCAGCCGCATGGACAGCGCGGTGAGCGGGGTGCGCAGCTGGTGGGAGGCGTCGGCGGCCAGGCGCCGCTCGGCGGTCAGCATACGGGCGATGCGCTCGGCGGAGGAGTCCAGCACGTCCGCGACCCGGTCCAGCTCGGGGACGCCGTAGCGCCGGTGGCGGGGGCGCGGGTCGCCCGACCCGAGGCGCTCGGCGGTCTCCGCGAGGTCGGTCAGCGGGGAGGCGAGCCGGTTGGCCTGGCGGACCGCCAGCAGTACCGCCGCGATCACCGCCAGCAGCGCCACCAGCCCGATGATCAGCAGCGTGCGGCCGACCTCCCGGGTCACCGAGGAGCTCGGCTCCTGGACGGTGACCGTCTCACCCTCCTCACCGGACGCCGAGGCGCCGATGACCTCGCCCTCCGGCTTCCCGCCGATCTCGATGGGCGCCCTGCCGGGCAGGCGGACGACGACGTAGCGGTCCTCGGTGACCTGGTCCCTGAGGACCTCGGCGGTGACCTTCTCCTCGAGGAGCAGCCTGCTGTCGACGATGCTGGCGAGCCGCACCGCCTCGGACTCGACCCGCTCCCTGGCGCTTTCGGTGATCGTACGGGTCTCCACGATCACCAGGGACACGCCGAACACGGCGATCACGACGAGCACCACGGCGAGCGTGGACTGGATCAGTCGGCGGCGCATGTCCCCATATCCGAAGTGTCCGGGACGTCCGAGGTGCCCGGGACGTCCGAGGTGTTCGAGGCGTCCGAGACGGAAGCGCGACGAACGGGGGTGCGGCCCCCCTCCGCGGCGTCAGCTCTTCTCGAAGCGGAATCCCACGCCCCGTACGGTCGCGATGTAGCGGGGGTTGGCCGCGTCGTCGCCGAGTTTCTTGCGCAGCCAGGAGATGTGCATGTCGAGGGTCTTGGTGGACGACCACCAGGTGGTGTCCCAGACCTCGCGCATCAGCTGGTCGCGGGTGACGACCCGGCCCGCGTCCCGGACCAGGACCCGCAGCAGGTCGAACTCCTTCGCGGTGAGCTGGAGTTCCTCCTCGCCCATCCACGCCCGGTGCGACTCGACGTCGATGCGCACCCCGTGCGTCGCGGGCGGCTGCTGCGGTTCGCTGGCACCGCGCCGCAGCAGGGCCCGCACCCGGGCGAGCAGCTCGGCGAGCCGGAACGGCTTGGTGACGTAGTCGTCGGCGCCGGCGTCCAGACCGACGACGGTGTCGACCTCGTCGGCGCGCGCGGTAAGAATCAGGATCGGGACCGCGTGACCGTCGGAACGCAGCCGGCGGGCTACCTCCAGGCCGTCCATGCCCGGCAGTCCGAGGTCCAGCACCACCAGGTCGATGCCGCCCTGCAGGCCTGCGTCGAGCGCGCTGGGTCCGTCCGCACGCACCTCCACCTCGTACCCCTCCCGGCGCAGGGCGCGGGCCAGGGGTTCCGAGATGGACGCGTCGTCCTCGGCGAGCAGTACACGGGTCATGGACTGATGGTAGTCCCGCACCGACACGGCCCGGGGTGTGGTCACCGACGCCGGTTCCCACCCGGAGCACACCGGATCCTCACGTCCGGAACCCGCGTGCCGCACCTGGGAGTGCGGGGTGGGATCGTGGAGAAAACCTTCGAACGGGTGACCACAGCCCTCCGGAACCTGTGACCCCTGTCTCAAGTCCTTCCATTTCGGGCAGTGTCCTGCCGTATGTTGAATCAACGCCTTTTGCACCACGGGGACCTTTGGCGCAGTTGACGCCGAAGGTCTCTTTCGTGTGCGGGCCGGTCTCCCGCCGGCCCCGGAAGGAACGACCTGTGGCCGGGCCTCGGCGCGCACGGACGCGCGCAGAGGCGTGGATCCCGGTGGTCGCCGTCCGCCGCTCCGTGATCCGGGGCGGCCTCCCCAGGGGCGTGGGGGTGGACGGTGGGGCCCGCCGGTGCCGGCCAGCCCCCCACCGGGCGCGTACACATCACGCGACGCGTCCCGACCCACAAGGAACGACCATGGCGTCCAGCCTGACGAAGGACTCGGTCCCACCGGGAACCCCCGGTTCCGAGAAGACCTTCTTCGGCCACCCCCGCGGACTGGCCACTCTCTTCATGACCGAGATGTGGGAGCGGTTCTCCTACTACGGCATGAGGGCTCTGCTCCCGCTGTACCTCGTCGCCCCGGGCGGCATGGGCCTGAGCGCCGGCACGGCGACGGCCGTCTACTCGGTGTACCTGTCGCTGGTGTACCTGCTCACGATGCCGGGCGGCTGGTTCGGCGACCGGGTCCTGGGACCGCGCAGGACCGTCGCCGTCGCCGGCGCGGTCATCATGCTCGGCCACCTGACGCTGGCCCTGCCCTCCGCCGGCACCTTCTACGCGGGTCTCGGCCTGGTCGCGATCGGCTCCGGCCTCCTCAAGGCCAACATCTCCACGATGGTCGGCCAGTTGTACGACGGTCCGGACGACCCGCGTCGCGACGGCGGCTTCACCGTCTTCTACATGGGCATCAACCTCGGTGCCTTCGCCGCGCCGCTGATCATCGGCACCGTCGGTGAGAGCGTCAACTGGCACCTGGGCTTCGCACTCGCCGCCGCCGGCATGGGGCTGGGTGTGCTCCAGTTCCTGCTGGGCAGCCGCCACCTCGCCGCGCACTCCGGCGTCGTGCCCAAGCCGCTGTCCGCCGCGGAGAAGTCCTCCACGCTGCGCAAGGCCGCCCTCTGGGCCGGCATCGCCGCCGTCGCCTACGCCGTCATCGGCTTCTCCGGCAGCTACACGCTGAACTGGATCCTGGTCCCGCTGACGCTGCTCGGCGTGATCGTCCCGGTGCTGGTGCTGGTGCGGATCAAGCGTGACCGGGACCTGGACCGGGACGAGCAGTCGAAGATGTCCGCGTACATCTGGTTCTTCGTGGCCGCGGCCGTGTTCTGGATGATCTACGACCAGGGCGGCTCGACCCTGTCGATCTTCGCCGCCGCGTCGGCCGACAACAGCGTCCTCGGCTGGGAGTTCCCGGTCTCCTGGTACCAGTCGGTCAACCCGGTCCTGATCATGGCGCTGGCCCCGGTCTTCGCCTGGTTCTGGCTGGCGCTGAACCGGCGCGGCAAGGAGCCCAGCACGATCGTGAAGTTCGGCTCCGGCCTGGTGCTGGTCGGCGCGTCCTTCTTCCTGTTCCTCGCCCCGCTGTCGATCGCCGAGGGCGGTCACAAGGCGGCGGCGGCCTGGCTGGTGGCGATCTACTTCACGCAGACCGTCGGTGAGCTGCTGCTCTCCCCGGTCGGCCTGTCGGTCACCACGAAGATGGCGCCCGCGAAGTACGCCTCGCAGATGATGGGTGTCTGGTTCCTGGCCGTCACCGCCGGTGACGCCACGACCGGCCTGCTCTCCATCGCCGGCGTCGACCTGAACAGGCCGGGCGTCGTCGCGATGGAGGCCGCCCTCGCGGTGGTCGCCGGTGTCGCGGTGTGGATGTACCGCAGCAAGGTCAAGTCCCTGATGGGCAGCGTCCGCTGAGGCCGTGAGGCCGTGAGGCTCGCCGCGGGCCGCGTTCATGAGCCGGAGGGCCCCGGATCCGTACGTACGCCGGCACGTGCGCGGATGCGGGGCCCTTCGCGCTTTCCCGTCGCGGCGGGCGCGGGCGGACCCGCCGCGGTCACGGGGCGGGGCAGGGAGCCCGCGTCCGCGGCCGTGTCGGTGCCGGCCCGGTTCGCGGGGTGCGGGGTGTGGGGCCGCCGGTGCCTGCAGCCGGGGCGTACGGGGTGCGCCGCGGCTGGTCCCGTTCGGGAGGACCCGTTCGGCGGACGGCCCGGCGAGGTACGCCGGGAACCACGAGGGGGAGGGCGAGGACGACGAAGACCCCATGCGGAGACGGGGGCGGGGGCGGGGGACCCCGATGGGCGGGCGGTGGTGCGGGGCCGAGGGCGCCGCGGAGCCTGAGGGCGCCGCCGGTCAGGCGGGCGCCCCGAGCTCCGCCCACACGGTCTTGCCCTCGACGCCCGGGGTGCGGACGACACCCCAGTCGAGGGAGAGCCGCTGCACGATGAACATGCCGTGCCCGCCGGGCCGCCCCGCCTGGTGCGGGGTACGCGGTGCCGGCTGACCGGTGCCGCGGTCGGTGATTTCGAGCCGGATCACCTTGTTGTCGCAGACGATGCTCAACCGGTCCGGCCCTTCGGCGTGCAGGCAGGCGTTGGTCACCAGCTCGGACACGACGAGCAGGACGTCCTCGGCGGCGGCTCTCCGGTCGGCGGTGGCGGCGGGCAGCCAGCCCCACGCGTGCAGCGCCTGGCGGGTGAAGTCACGGGCGAGGGGAACGACGCCGCTCTGGTCCTCGAAGCTCAGCCGACGGACCTGACGCCCTCCCGGCGAACCCGACGGTCCCGATGCCTCCGGCACGGGCGCCAGCGTGGACTGCGCCCCCGGAGGGGGCGAGGCCACGGTCCCGTCGGGCACACTCGCCGTCGGCGCACTGCCCCCGGGCATACCGGAAGCACCGCTGGGCTCCGGACCGCGGTCGCCCGGCGGGTAGGGCCGGGTGGTGCTCATCAGCGCTTCACCTCACCGATTCACCAGTTCACCATTCAAGAAAATCCGTACTCACTCAGTCACGCGGTGCGGGATCGTCCGGTTCCCGGCGTCCCCGCGACCGCAGCAGCGGACACGTTCAGCTTGTCTCCTGCCCGAGGCAGCCGAGGGAACACCCCCGTGTTCGCACAAGAAAGGCGCGACGGCCCGGGGGCACCCCGAAAGAGGGCCCGCGGAGAAAGCCGGGGAGCGACGCGTCGCCCGACGCACCGGAAGGAGGACGCCCGCCCTCGAAGCCGCCGCGGGGCGGCGCCGACCTGCCCTCGCGGTCATCCGGAATCGTCGGCCAGAGCCGCCTCGAGGCTGTCATGGACGGTGAACACCGCGTCCGCTCCCGTGATCTCGAACACACGCGCGACCACGGACTGCATTCCCGCGAGATGCACCCCGCCCCCGACGGCGTCGGCCTTCAGCCTGGCGCCGAGCAGCACATTGAGCCCGGTGGAGTCACAGAACTCCAGGCCGGAGCAGTCGATGACGAGTCGCTTGAATCCCTTGGTGAGGCATTCCTCCAGCGGCTCGCGCAACAGATCGGCGGTGTGATGATCCAACTCACCCGCCGGGGTCACGACGGCGCTGAGGCCCTCTTCTCGCACCTCGACCAGAAGCCGGCCCGACTGTGCGCTGCCGACCGTCCCGCGGTCCATGCCGTCTCTCTCTCCCACCGGTCGTGGCTGCTACTGACGCTGTCGAACATTACGCCCTTCCAGCGCGCTCCGACAGCCGAACAATCGACCCCAAACGGACATAAGCCAACAGAACTTACTTGCGGTGGGCTTGTGAAAACGGGTAGGGCTAGTAGGGACACGTACTCGACACGGCCGGCTTTGGAGGCGCCGCACACCGCAGTGCACGTAACGGCATCGGCTGCCATATGCCGAGAACGATGGAGGACATCATGTCACCCCGGCTCGACGCACCGCCTACCCAGGAAGCGACGTCGACACTCCCTCCGGAACATCTGATTCCCATCGAGCAGGACGACGTGGGTGTCGTCCCGGACGACGATCTGCTCGTCGGGCTCCCGGAGATCCCCCCTTTTGACGAGGTGGGCCCGGTCGACGCACGGGCGTTGTCCAAGACCCTCTTCGAGCGGCTGGAGTCGCTGGAGGAAGGCACCCACGAGTACTCGTACGTACGCAACACGCTCGTCGAACTGAACCTGGCCCTGGTCAAGTTCGCCGCTTCCCGGTTCCGCTCGCGCAGCGAGCCGATGGAGGACATCATCCAGGTCGGCACCGTCGGTCTGATCAAGGCGATCGACCGCTTCGAGCTTTCGCGCGGTGTGGAGTTCCCCACCTTCGCGATGCCGACCATCATCGGTGAGATCAAGCGCTTCTTCCGTGACACCTCGTGGTCCGTGCGCGTACCGCGCCGGCTGCAGGAACTGCGGCTCGACCTGGCCAAGGCCGGTGACGAGCTGGCGCAGCAGCTCGACCGGTCCCCGACGGTGGGCGAACTGGCCGAGCGTCTGGGCATCTCCAAGGAGGAGGTCGTCGAGGGCATGGCGGCGTCCAACGCCTACACCGCCTCCTCGCTCGACGCCCAGCCGGAGGAGGACGACTCCGAGGGCGCGCTGGCGGACCGGATCGGGTACGAGGACCACGGGCTCGAAGGGATCGAGTACGTCGAGTCGTTGAAGCCGCTGATCGCCGAACTGCCGCCGCGCGACCGGAAGATCCTTTCGCTGCGCTTCGTGGCAGGCATGACCCAGTCGGAGATCGGCGAGGAACTGGGTATTTCACAGATGCACGTGTCACGGCTGCTCTCACGCACCCTGGTACGGCTGCGCAAAGGGCTGACCCTCGAGGAATGACGGACGGCCGCGTCCCGCGCACCCCGCACGGTCGCCACCGGACACGGCCCGCACGGACGACCCGCGCGTCGCGCCCCGCGCGTCGCGCCCCGCACTCCGCCGGCGCCGGACGCCCTCCCCGGGCGCCGGACACCGGCCGGGTACGGGGCGTAACGCGTTTTCCGCCGCCGGCCGGTGATCCGGGTGCACGCGGGGGAAGGGCGCGCGAAGGGGAGGGCGCGCGGACGGCTCAGAGTGCGCGGACGCCCCGCCGCCATACGCCCGCGACCAGCGGGACGCCGGGGCGGTAGGCCAGGTGGACGTGGCTCGGGGCGTCGAGGAGGACGAGGTCGGCGCGGGCGCCGGGGGTGATGCGGCCGACGTCGGTGCGGCGCAGGGCCGCCGCACCGCCCGCGGTGGCCGACCAGAGCGCCTCGTCCGGCGTCATGCCCATGTCCCGCACGGCGAGCGCGACACAGAACGGCACCGAGGACGTGAAGGACGACCCCGGGTTGCAGTCCGTGGACAGCGCGACGGTGGCGCCCGCGTCGAGCAGCCGGCGGGCGTCCGGCCAGGCGGCGCGGGTGGAGAACTCGGCGCCCGGCAGCAGGGTCGCGACCGTACGGCTGTGGGCGAGGGCGTCCACGTCGGCGTCGGTGAGGTGCGTGCAGTGGTCGGCACTGGCCGCGTCGAGTTCGACGGCGAGCTGCACGCCGGGGCCGTGGGAGAGCTGGTTGGCGTGGATGCGCGGGTGCAGGCCCTTGGCCCGGCCCGCGGTGAGAACGGCGCGTGCCTGGTCGCCGTCGAAGGCGCCCCGCTCGCAGAAGACGTCGATCCAGCGGGCGTGCGGCGCGCAGGCGTCCAGCATCTTCCCGGTGACCAGGTCCACGTAGCCGGCCGGGTCGTCGGCGTACTCCGGGGCGGGGATGTGGGCGCCGAGGTAGGTGACCTCGTCGGTGTGGCGGGCGGCCAGCCGCAGCGCGCGGGCCTCGTCCTCGGTGGTCAGTCCGTAGCCGGACTTGGTTTCGATGGTCGTGGTGCCCTGCCGCAGCGCCTCGGTGAGGAAACGGGTCAGGTTCGTCTCGAGTTCCGCGTCGCTCGCGGCCCGGGTGGCGGCGACGGTGGTGCGGATACCGCCCGCGCTGTAGGGGCGGCCGGACATCCGGGCGTTGAACTCGTCGGTGCGGTCGCCCGCGAAGACCAGGTGGGAGTGCGAGTCGACGAAGCCCGGGATCACGGCCCGGCCTGCGGCGTCGACCCGGTGGTCGGTGGCGGGTGTCGTGCCTGATGCGCCGGCCCACACGATGCGGTCGCCGTCGATGACGACGGCCGCGTCCCGGACCAGCCCGAGAGGGGACGTTCCCCCGCTCCCGGAGGTGCTCGCGCGGGAGGACCCCCGTCCGAGGGAGGGATCGTTGGTGACCAGCGTGGCGATGTTGACGATGGCGGTGCTGCTCATGGCGTCCTCGTGGATGGCGGGGGCGGGTACGGGGACGGCGGCCGGTCCTCGGGCGGCCGGCGGCGTTGCGGCCGACGACGTTGCGACCGGCGGCGTTCAGGGCCTCAGCGCCTCGACAGCGCGCGCGAGGGCGTGCGGCACATCGGGGACGAGGGTGTGCGCCCCGTCGCGTACGACGTGCCGTCCCGCCACGATCGTGTGCCGTACGTCGGCGGCCGTCGCGGCGAACACGGCGGTCTCGGCGCCGAGCCGGGGCGGTGGCCCCGCTGTTCTGACCGACTCCAGGGTGAGGGTGGTCAGGTCGGCGGGGGCGCCGGGTTCGATGGTGCCCGCCCCGTCCCAGCCGAGGGCGGCGTGCCCGTCGGCGGTGGCGGCCCTCAGCAGGGCGTTCGCCGTCCAGTGACCGCGGGTGCGGGTGCGCAGGCGCTCGTTCAGCTCCAGGGCGCGCGCCTCCTCCAGCAGGTCGATGACGGCGTGGCTGTCCGAGCCGAGGGAGAGCGGCGAGCCCCGGCGCTGCAGGGCGGCCGCGGGGCCGATGCCGTCCGCGAGGTCGCGTTCGGTGGTGGGGCACATGCAGGTGCCGGTGCCGCTGTCGCCGAGGAGCGCGATGTCCTGGCCGGTGAGGTGCGTGCTGTGGATGCCGGTGGTACGCGGTCCGAGCACGCCGTGGTCGGCGAGCAGGCGGGTCGGGGTGCGGCCGTACGCCTCCTGGCAGGCCTCGTTCTCGGCGGTCTGCTCCGACAGGTGCACGTGCAGCGGGGCCCGCCGCTCCTGTGCCCAGCGGGCCACGGTCGCCAGCTCCCGGGCGGGCACGGCCCGTACGGAGTGGAGGGCGGCACCGATCCGCGCGTGGTCCTGTTCCTCGAGGAGTGAACAGCGTTCGGCCCAGGCCTCGGCGGTGCCGTCGCTGAAGCGGCGCTGGGGGGCGGTGGGCGGCTCGCCGAAGCCGGCGGACAGGTAGGCGGTGTCGAGGAGGGTGATGCGGATGCCGGCCTCGGCGGCGGCCGCGACGAGGGCCTCGCCCATGGCGTTGGGGTCGGCGTACGGGGTGCCGCCGGGGGCGTGGTGCAGGTAGTGGAACTCGCCGACGGCGGTGATGCCGGCGAGCGCCATCTCCGCGTACACGGCGCGGGCGAGCCGGTGGTAGCTCTCGGGGTTCAGCCGTTCGGCGACCGAGTACATCACCTCGCGCCAGGTCCAGAAGGTGCCGGCGCCGACCTGGACGGTGCCGCGCAGAGCGCGGTGAAAGGCGTGCGAGTGGGCGTTGGCCAGCCCGGGGAGGGTCAGTCCGCGCAGGATCTCGGCCCCGGGGGGCGGGGCGGGGACGCCCGGGGTGACGGCGGTGACGCGGCCGTCGCCCCGGGCGCCGCCGTCGCCACGGACGCCGACGGTCACGGTCACACCCGGCTCGACCCGGTCGCCGAGCCAGGCGTGCTCCAGCCAGTACGTCCGCCCGGTGGCCGGGCCGGCCGTGGCGCTCGCCGTGGTGCCGCTGTCCTGTGTCACCCGTGCACCAGTCCCTCCAGTACGTCGGCGAGTGCGGTCGCCCCGGCCAGGCAGTCGTCCTCGGCCGCGTACTCGGCCGGGGAGTGCGAGACGCCCGTGGGGTTGCGCACGAACAGCATGGCGGTCGGAATGCTCGAGGAGAGGATCCCCGCGTCGTGTCCGGCGCCCGTGCCGAGGACGGGAATCCGGGCCGGCGCCTGCCCGTCGTCCCTCTTCCGGCCCAGGATGCGGGCGAGTTCGTCGCGCAGGGCGTGGTCGAAGTCGACGACGGGTGTGCGGGACTCGCGGACCACGTCCAGGTCCACGCCGTGGGCGGCGGCGTGGACGCGGGCCGCCTTCTCCACCCCGGCGACCACGGTGTCCAGGCTCGTCTGGTCGGCGGCGCGGGAGTCGAGCCAGCCGCGCACCAGGGAGGGGATGGCGTTGACGCCGTTCGGCTCGACGGCGATCTTGCCGAAGGTGGCGACGGCACCGGCGAGTTCGGCCTCGCGGCGGGCGGCGAGGACGGTCTCGGCGTAGGGCAGCATGGGGTCGCGGCGGTCGGCCAGGCGGGTGGTGCCGGCGTGGTTGGCCTCGCCGCGGAAGTCGAACCGCCAACGCCCGTGCGGCCAGATGGCACTGGCGATGCCGACCCGGTCGCCGGACAGGTCGAGGGCACGGCCCTGTTCGACGTGCAGTTCGACGAAGGCGCCGATGCGGGCGAGCCGTTCGGGGTCGGCGCCGATGGCGTCGGGGTCGTGTCCGGCGGCCTCCATCGCCCGGGGCAGGGTGATCCCGTCGCCGTCGGTGAGGCGGTGCGCCCGGTCGCGGGTGAGCTGTCCGGCGGTGAGCCGCGAGCCGACGCAGGCGAGCCCGAAGCGGGCGCCCTCCTCGTCGCCGAAGTTGACGATGCCCAGGGGGCGGGGGAACGGGTCCCGGCCCCGGGGGCGCCGGGTACCGTCCCTCCCCTCTCTCCGGCGCAGTTCGTCGAGGGCCGCGAAGGCGCAGACCACGCCGAGGGGTCCGTCGAAGGCTCCGCCGTCCGGCACGGAGTCCAGGTGGGACCCGGTGACGACGGCGTCCCCGTCGGCGGGGTCACCGAGCCAGGCCCACTGGTTCCCGTTCCGGTCCACGTCGAGCCGCAGTCCACGCCGTTCGGCCTGCGCGGCGAACCAGGCCCGGCATTCGGTGTCCGCACCGGTCCAGGCATAGCGCCGATAGCCGCCGGAGCCGGAGTGGCGGCCGAGAGGGAGCAGCTCACGCCACATTTCCTGGAAGGTGGGGGGCACGGGAGGCCCGAAGGACCCGGTCACGCGCCCTCACCCTCGCGGCCCGCACGTCCCCCGACCCCTTCGGCCTCCTCTGCCCCCTCGGATCCCTCGCGCATCGGTACCCGTACGCCCCGCTCCGACGCGACCGAGTCCGCGAGGTCGTAGCCGGCGTCCACATGGCGGATGACGCCCATGCCGGGGTCGTTGGTCAGGACCCGCCGGATCTTCTCGCCGGCGAGCTTCGTGCCGTCGGCGACCGTCACCTGGCCCGCGTGCAGGGAGCGGCCCATGCCGACACCGCCGCCGTGGTGGACGGAGACCCAGGAGGCCCCGGACGCCACGTTCACCATGGCGTTGAGCAGCGGCCAGTCGGCGATCGCATCGGAGCCGTCGAGCATGCCCTCGGTCTCGCGGTACGGGGAGGCGACGGAGCCGCAGTCGAGGTGGTCGCGGCCGATGACGACGGGGGCCGACAGTTCCCCGGAGGCGACCATGTCGTTGAACCGCTCTCCTGCCTTGTCCCGCTCGCCGTAGCCGAGCCAGCAGATGCGCGCGGGCAGGCCCTGGAAGCGGACCCGCTCCCCGGCCAGGCGCATCCAGCGGGCGAGCGACGCGTTCTGCGGGGAGTCGGCCTCGGGGAAGAGGTCGAGGACGGCCCGGTCGGTCTTCGCGATGTCGGCGGGGTCGCCGGACAGAGCGGCCCAGCGGAAGGGCCCCCTGCCCTCGCAGAACAGCGGGCGGATGTACGCGGGAACGAAGCCGGGGAAGGCGAAGGCGCGCTCGTATCCGGCGAGTCGGGCCTCGCCGCGGAGGGAGTTGCCGTAGTCGAAGACCTCGGCCCCGGCGTCCATGAAGCCGACCATCGCCTCGACGTGCCGGGCCATGGACTCGCGGGCGCGGGCGGTGAAACCGGCCGGGTCCTCGGCGACGGCGTCGGCCATGTCCTCGAAGGCGATCCCGGTGGGCAGGTAGGCCAGCGGGTCGTGGGCGGAGGTCTGGTCGGTGACGATGTCGACGGGGGCGCCCCCGGCCAGCAGCCGCGGGACCACGTCGGCGGCGTTGCCGAGCACACCGACGGACAGCGGGCGGCGGGCGTCACGGGCCTCGGTGGCCAGGCGGAGGGCGTGGTCGAGGGAGTCGGCCCGCACGTCCAGGTAGCCGTGTTCGATGCGGCGGTCGATGGCGCGCGGGTCGCAGTCGACGCAGATCGCGACACCGTCGTTCATGGTGACGGCGAGCGGCTGGGCGCCGCCCATGCCGCCCAGGCCCGCGGTCAGGGTGATGGTCCCGGCGAGGGTGCCGCCGAACTTCTTCGCGGCGACGGCGGCGAACGTCTCGTAGGTGCCCTGGAGGATGCCCTGCGTGCCGATGTAGATCCAGGAACCGGCGGTCATCTGCCCGTACATGGTCAGGCCGAGGGCCTCCAGGCGGCGGAACTCCTCCCAGTTGGCCCAGTCGCCGACGAGGTGGGAGTTGGCGATGAGGACGCGCGGGGCCCATTCGTGGGTCTGCATGACGCCGACGGGACGGCCGGACTGGACGAGCATCGTCTCGTCCTGCTTGAGGGTCCTCAGGGTGCGGACCATGGCGTCGAAGGAGCGCCAGTCGCGGGCCGCCTTGCCGGTGCCGCCGTAGACGACGAGCCGGTCGGGGTGCTCGGCGACCTCGGGGTCGAGGTTGTTCTGCAGCATGCGCAGGGCGGCCTCCTGGGGCCAGCCCAGGGCGCTCAGGTGCGTGCCGCGCGGGGCGCGGACGGGCGGGCGGGGTTCTGACATGGTCTGCCTCCTGGTGGCCGGCTCCCGCACTTACTACAGTTATTCACACCTTTACAGACTGAATAGGGTCAGTCAATGCATGCGGCCGTGTCGGCACGGAGCACCCGACGGTGCTTGGCTGAGGACATGGGCGCCGACACGAGCAGGGGCACAGGCACAGGCACAGGCACGGGCACGGGAGACGACGGCGGAGCGCCGGAGGCGGGCCACGGCGAGGACGACGAGCGGGCGGCGGGGGCCGGGCGGGCGGCCCGGCGGAACGCGGCGGTGCGGGCCGCCGTGGCGCAGGGACTGCTCGGTCCCGCGCACCCCCTGGTGGCGCTGCTCGACGTCACGGGCATCCGGGAGTCGGCGGCCGAGCTGCGGGAGGCCTTCGCGGCGGTGACACCGTCCGGCACCCCCGTGCTGCACGCCTTCGCGGTGAAGGCGACCCCGCTCGTACCGGTGCTGCGGCTGCTGCGCGCGGAGGGCATCGGGGCCGAGGTCGCCAGCCCCGGCGAGCTGGCCCTGGCGTGGGCCGCGGGGGTGCCGCCGGCCCGGACGGTGCTGGACTCGCCCGCCAAGACACCGGCCGAGCTGCGGGAGGCGCTGGCCCTGGGCGTCGCCGTCAACGCGGACAACCCGCAGGAACTGGCGCGCATCGACGCCCTGGTGGCCGACGCCCCGAAACGGCCGGCCGGCCTCCGCTCCGCCCTCGGCATCCGGGTGAACCCGCAGGTCGGCGGGGGCACCATCGAGGCGCTGTCCACCGCCACGACGACCTCGAAGTTCGGTGTGGCACTGCGCGACGAAGGGGCGCGGGAGTGGGTCGTGCGGACGTATCTCGACCGGCCGTGGCTGACCCGGCTGCACACGCACACCGGCTCCCAGGGCGTCGCCCTGCCCCTGATGGCCAGGGGGGTGGCCCAGACGTACGCACTGGCCGAGGAGATCAACCGGCGCGCGGGGCGGCAGCAGGTCGACACCGTCGACATCGGGGGCGGGCTGCCGGTGAACTTCACCTCCGAGGCGGCCGGTCCGACGTACGCGCGGTACGCGCGGCTGCTGAAGGAGACCGTGCCGGGGCTGTTCGACGGGCGGTACGGGCTGGTCACCGAGTTCGGGCGGTCGCTGCTGGCGAAGCACGGCACGGTCGTCGCCCGGGTGGAGTACGCCAAGAGCGCCGGCGGGCGTCCGGTCGCGGTGACGCACGCGGGCGTGCAGGTGGTCACACGGACGGTGTACGCGCCGGGGGCGTGGCCGCTCAGGATCGCCGCGTACGACGCCGAGGGGCGGCCGAAGGAAGGCCCGGCGGTGGCGCAGGACGTGGCGGGGCCGGCCTGCTTCGCGGGCGACCTGCTCGCCCGGGGGCAGCCGCTGCCGCTGCTGGAGCAGGGCGACCACGTGGCGGTGCTGGACACCGGCGCGTACTGCTTCGCCCACCACTACGGGTACAACTCGCTCCCCCGCCCGGCCGTCCACGGCTTCACCGCCGACAGCCCCGGCCAGGTCGCGTTCGCGCTCGTGCGCCCGGCTCAGACCGTCGAGGAGATCGTGGCCGAATCGGGTGGCGCCCACCCCGACGCCCTGACCACCTGATCACCAGGCCGGGCAGGCCGGGCAGGGGCCTGGTGACACCGGACCGAACCGAGCCAGACCGGGCCGGATCAACCGGACCGAGCAACGCCCAGCCACATCAGCCGGGTTGGGTCAGGCCGGGGCCGGGGCCGGGTCAGGTCAGGGCCGAGGCCCTGCGGCGGGCGCCGCCCGGGGTCGCGTCGCCCGCCGCGATGCCCGTGGTGCGGTAGCCCTTGACCGCCTTGCCGGCCGGGCTGCCCGCGCCGCCGTTCAACCAGTCGACCCGGACCCACAGAAGGATCTCGTCGGCCTGCTCCAGACGGCCGATCCAGGACGCCTTCAGCCACAGGCCGACACCGCACCCGGCAAGCAGCAGACCGCCCGCCGCGGGCACCGCGAACCCGCTGCCCAGGGCGGCGAGAAAGGCCGGCAGCAGCCACCAGCGGTACCGGCGCCGCCAGGTGCGCACACTGACCGCGCGGTCCTGGAGCACGTCGTGCTTGCCCGCCCGCACCGCCGACCGGGCCAGCTCGCGGTACCGCCCGCGCCGTGCGTACGCCACCACGGCCAGGGCCACGAGGAACAGCGCGGCCCCGGCCGACACGCCGATCCGGCGGCCGGTCAGCCCCGGCACCAGCAGGCCGATGCCCGCCGCGCACACGCCCAGCCACCACAGGGGCGCCGCCCCGGCCCGTACGACCACGGCCACCCGAGCCAGCCCCTGCCCTCCGCGCATCTGTCCTCCGCGCATCACGTCCAGCCTCCCGTCCCACTGCAGTGGAGCGTCCGTAGGGTCCGGAGCGCAGATTAGTGACTCGAGGTGAGAGAAATCTGAGATACCGCGCAAGGACCCGCGCCCGGCGCCGTCACTCCACGAACAGGCCGCGCGTCGCCGCCTTCGTGTCGAACTCCTCCAGGCGGGCCTGGGCGTCGGGCAGGGCGTCGCACATCGCCTCCAGCAGCACCCGGCCCAGCAACATCGGCGCGCACGCCGTGTCGAAGGCGAGCCCGGTGCCGACGGCGGCGGGCAGCAGCAGGTCACAGACCTTGGCGACCGGCGCGAAGGCGGAGTCGGCGACGGTGACGACGGTCAGCCCCGTCTCCTTGGCGTGGGTGAGGGCGTCGACGACCTCCCGGGGGTGCCGGGGCAGCGCGAAGCAGAGCAGGGCTCCGGCTCCGGCCGCCGCGGCGGCGTCGATGCGGTCGTGGAGCATGGTGCCGCCCTCGTTGAGCAGCCGTACGTCGGGGTGGACCTTGGCGGCGAAGTAGGCGAAGCCGTGGGCCTGTGCCGCCGCCGCGCGCAGCCCGAGCACGGGCAGCGGCCGACTGCCCGCGAGGATTCGCCCCGCCCGCCGCACGGGCTCCGGATCGGCGAGCACCTCGGCCAGGTGCCGCAGGTTCTCGATCTCGGCCTCGACGGCCTGCTGGTACTCGTTGTACGAACCGGCGTCCGGCGCCGGCGGCCCGGAGGGCACGACCTCGCGCAGATGCCGCCGCAGCGCGGGATAGCCGTCGAAGCCGAGGGCGACCGCGAAGCGGGTCACGGAGGGCTGGCTGACGCCGGCCAGGTCGGCCAGTTCCACGCTGGACAGGAACGGCACGTCGGCGGCGCGCCGCACCATGCTGTGCGCGATGCGCCGCTGCGTCGGCGTCAGCCGGTGCCCCTCGAACAGCGCCTGCAGGCGCGCGGCAGGCCCTTCGGTGACGCTCATGACGTGGCTTCCCCTCGACCTGTTCACCGGCTCCGGCTGCCCGGCTGCCCGGCTGCCCGGCTGCCCACACGGTCTATTCACCCACCGTGCTCCCTGTATGCCGTTATACAGGCGAACGCGGGGCGCGCACGACCGGGAGTGGGACAGCCCCCCGCCGACAAGGGGGGCTGTCCCCAGTGCCCCGGGCGGCCGGGCTGCCTACCGTGGTCCGTATGACCGGAATGGATGCGCGGGACACCGATCTGAAGAAGGAACTCGACGCCACCCTGCGGGCCCGCGGGGAACTGGGCGACGAGTACGAGTCCGCGCTGGTCGACTCGTTCCTGGAGAAGGTCGACCAGCGTATCGACAGTGCGGTGGAGCGCCGGGTGCGCCGGCAGCTCGCCGAACAGCAGATGACGGTGGCCCGGGACTCCCGGTCGCCGAGGGCCACGGACACCTGGGGCGAGCGGTTCGGCTTCGGGATCGTCTCCCTGGTCCTGGCGGTGCCGCTGTCCGCGATCGGCGGCGGCGTGGCCGGTCTGCCCGGCCTGCTGGCCGCCTGGCTGGGCATCGTCGGCGTGAACGCCGTCCAGGCGGCCCGCAGCAACCCGGGCCTGTTCGGCCACCGCGGGCAGCGGCGGCAGGACGACGCCTGGGAGGACTGAGCACGGGGCGGGCACACGGGCCGAGGACGGGCACACGGGCCGGGCGCGGACGGCCGAACGGGATCGCGGGATGCCGAACGGGGTGACGCGGGGACCACCGCACCCCCGTTACCGGGGGGCGGGACGACGGTGGTCCCCGCGTAGCGACGCGGGCCGGTCGGGCCGGGTCTCGCGTCTGGCGTCCATGGAGGTCCGGGAGCCGCTCCGGAGGTCCTGTGACGCCGTTCCCTGTCGGCCGGGAAGGGGAGCCGCTCCCTGCCCGCCGACAACGACCAATCTGCCGGACCGGTGTTAAGCGAGTGCTGCGCGCACGTGACGCCCACGTACCACTTCCGCGAAGTCCACGAAGATCACGTACGGCCCGGCTCCCGGCGTTCACGGCCGGTGCGCTCCCGGACGGCGGGCGCCGGCCGCCCCTGGACGTCCCGCCGGCCGTCCGCCCCCGCGCCCGTCAGGTGCCGACGGTCACTTGCCGTCCCTGGCGAGGAAGGAGAGCAGGTCCTGGCGGCTGACCACACCGGTCGGCCTGCCCTCGACCAGGACGATCGCCGCGTCGGCCTTGCCCAGCACGGCCATCAGGTCCGCGACCGGCTCACCGGAGCCGACCTGCGGCAGCGGGGCGGACATGTGCTTCTCCAGCGGGTCGTCGAGCGAGGCGCTCCTGCTGAACAGCGCGTCCAGCAGTTCCCGTTCCACCACCGAGCCGACGACCTCGGCGGCCATCACGTCCGGGTGCCCGGCGCCCGGCTTGACGACCGGCATCTGCGAGACGCCGTACTCGCGCAGCACCTCGATGGCCTGCCCGACGGTCTCGTCGGGGTGCATGTGCACGAGGGACGGCATGTGGCCGCCCTCCTTGTGGTCGAGGACGGCGCTGACCCGCGCGCTCGGGCCGGTGTCCTCGAGGAAGCCGTAGTCGGCCATCCACTCGTCGTTGAAGATCTTGCTGAGGTAGCCGCGCCCGCTGTCCGGGAGCAGCACCACCACGACGTCGTCCTCGCCGAGCCGCTCGGCGACCCGCAGCGCCGCGACCACGGCCATGCCGCACGATCCGCCGACGAGCAGGCCCTCCTCCTTGGCGAGGCGCCGGGTCATCTGGAAGGAGTCCTTGTCGGACACGGGGACGATCTCGTCCGCGACGGTCCGGTCGTAGGCGGTCGGCCAGAAGTCCTCGCCGACGCCCTCCACCAGGTAGGGCCGCCCGGAGCCGCCGGAGTAGACGGAGCCCTCGGGGTCGGCGCCGATCACCTGGACGCGGCCGTCGCTGACGTCCTTGAGGTAACGCCCGGTCCCGGAGATGGTGCCGCCGGTCCCGACGCCGGTCACGAAGTGGGTGATCCTCCCCTCGGTCTGCTCCCACAGCTCCGGGCCGGTGGAGTGGTAGTGGGAGAGCGGGTTGTGGGGGTTGGAGTACTGGTCCGGCTTCCAGGCCCCCGGCGTCTCACGGACCAGCCGGTCGGAGACGTTGTAGTAGGAGTCGGGGTGCTCGGGGTCCACGGCGGTCGGGCAGACGACCACTTCGGCCCCGTACGCCCGCAGTACGTTGATCTTGTCCAGGGAGACCTTGTCGGGGCACACGAAGATGCACTTGTACCCCTTCTGCTGGGCCACGATGGCCAGGCCGACGCCGGTGTTGCCGCTGGTCGGCTCGACGATGGTGCCGCCCGGCCGCAGCTCTCCGCTCTTCTCCGCCGCCTCGATCATGCGCAGGGCGATGCGGTCCTTCACCGATCCGCCGGGGTTGAAGTACTCCACCTTGGCCAGGACGGTCGCCCCGATGCCGTGGGTGACGTTGTTGAGCCTCACCAGCGGGGTGTTGCCGACGAGGCTGATCATCGAGTCGTGGAATTGCACCGTTGTCTCCGGATGCTGCAAAAGGTGTGGTTGAAGTGGTGATGCCAGCCTAGAGCCTGCTCCGGGCCCTGTCCGTGAACCCGCACCCGCACCCGGGCCCGCACCCCGGGCCGCCCCGCCCCGGCCCGGCCCGGCCCTCCCGGGTCGTTCACCCACCGCGAGGATTGGATCACGGTCCGTACGGGGCAAGCACTGGGTGTACGGCAGTGAGGCTGTCCAGCGGTACGGCTCGAAGGAGGTGGCGGCGAGGCATGACGAGGACGTCGAGGGCGAGGGTGGCCCGGCGGATCGCGGCCGGTGCCGCGTACGGCGGCGGGGGCATCGGCCTGGCCGGCGCGGCCGGCGTCGGGCTGCTGCTGGCCGAGGTCCGGCTGGCGCGACGCCGTGTGGGCAACGGCAGGAGCCCGAACGTACCGAACGCGGACGGACTGTACGGCGCCGTCTACACGGTGCCCGGGCTGCCGGCGCTGCGGCTGACGATGCTGGGCGACTCCACGGCCGCCGGCCAGGGCGTGCACCGGGCCGGTCAGACCCCGGGCGCGCTGCTGGCGTCGGGGGTCGCGGCGGTCGCGGAGCGGCCGGTGGGGCTGAGCACGGTGGCGGCACCCGGGGCCTGCTCCGACGACCTGGACCGGCAGGTGACACGGGCCCTGGCGGATCCGTCCCGGGTGCCCGACATCTGCGTGATCATGATCGGCGCCAACGACGTCACGCACCGCGTGCCGCCCGCGCGCTCCGTCCGTCACCTGTCGGCGGCGGTGCGCCGGCTGCGCACGGCGGGTGCGGAGGTCGTCGTGGGCACCTGTCCCGACCTGGGCACGATCGAGCCGGTCCAGCAGCCTCTGCGCTGGCTGGCCCGGCGGACCTCCCGGCAGCTGGCGGCGGCCCAGACGATCGGCGCGGTCGAGCAGGGCGGGCGCACGGTGTCGCTGGGCGACCTGCTCGGCCCCGAGTTCGCCGCCAACCCCCGCGAGCTCTTCGGCCCCGACAGCTACCACCCCTCCGCCGAGGGGTACGCCACGGCGGCCATGGCCGTCCTGCCGACGGTCTGCGCCGTGCTCGGCCTGTGGCCGGCCCAGGACGAGCGGCCCGACGCCGCACGCCGCGAGGGCTTCCTCCCCGTCGCCCGGGCCGCGGCCGAGGCCGCGTCGGAGGCGGGCACCGAGGTCACCGCGGCCCTGCCCAGGGGCCCCAGGGGCCCCTGGGCGCTCCTCAAGCGCCGCAAGCGCCGCCGGGTGTGGGAGCCGGAAGCCGGGGCGCGGTCCGCTCCGGCGGAGGAACCCACGGAATCCGGGGAATCCGGGGAATCCGGGGAGCCCACGGAATCCGGGGAGCCCCAGGCCAAAGCAAGCGCTTAGTACATTGCGGCCAGTGTCACACCGCGCGCCCCGTGACCCCGCCACTACGTCCGGGTAACTTCCCCTGCAGCCCTGTCCAACCACCCGGTAGCCCCAGGAGCCGTAATGCCCGAAGCCGTGATCGTCTCTGCCACCCGTTCCCCCATCGGCCGCGCCTTCAAGGGCTCCCTCAAGGAGGTGCGCCCGGACGACCTGACCGCGTCGATCATCCAGGCCGCCCTCGCCAAGGTCCCCGAGCTGGACCCCGGGGACATCGACGACCTGATGCTCGGCTGCGGCCTCCCCGGCGGCGAGCAGGGCAACAACCTCGGCCGCGTCGTCGCCGTGCAGATGGGGATGGACCACCTCCCCGGCTGCACCGTCACGCGCTACTGCTCTTCGTCCCTGCAGACCTCCCGCATGGCGCTGCACGCCATCAAGGCCGGCGAGGGCGACGTCTTCATCTCGGCCGGCGTCGAGACGGTCTCCCGGTTCGCGAAGGGCAACTCCGACAGCCTGCCCGACACCCGCAACCCCTTCTTCGCCGAGGCCGAGGCCCGGACCGCCGCCGTCGCGGAGCAGGAGGGCACCACCTGGCACGACCCGCGCGAGGACGGCCTCGTCCCGGACGCCTACATCGCGATGGGCCAGACCGCCGAGAACCTGGCGCGCCTGAAGGGCGTCACCCGGCAGGACATGGACGAGTTCGGCGTCCGCTCGCAGAACCTGGCCGAGGAAGCCATCAAGAACGGCTTCTGGGAGCGCGAGATCACTCCGGTGACGCTGCCCGACGGCACGGTCGTCGCCAAGGACGACGGCCCGCGCGCCGGCGTCACCCTGGAGGGCGTCTCGGGCCTCAAGCCCGCCTTCCGCCCCGACGGCATGGTCACCGCCGCCAACTGCTGCCCGCTCAACGACGGTGCCGCAGCCCTCGTCGTCATGAGCGACACCAAGGCCCGCGAGCTGGGCCTGACCCCGCTCGCCCGGATCGTCTCCACCGGCGTCTCCGGCCTCTCCCCCGAGATCATGGGCCTCGGCCCGGTCGAGGCGTCCCGGCAGGCGCTGCGCCGCGCCGGCCTCACCATCGACGACATCGACCTGGTGGAGATCAACGAGGCGTTCGCCGCTCAGGTCATCCCCTCCTACCGCGAGCTCGGCATCCCGCTGGAGAAGCTGAACGTCAACGGCGGCGCGATCGCCGTCGGCCACCCGTTCGGCATGACCGGCGCACGCATCACCACCACACTCATCAACTCCCTCCAGTTCCACGACAAGCAGTTCGGCCTGGAGACGATGTGCGTCGGCGGCGGCCAGGGCATGGCCATGGTCATCGAGCGCCTCGGCTGACCGGATCGGCCACACCTGCCGCGAGACCGCAGGAGCGCGCAGAGTGGCCGGAAGAGAACGTTCGGTGAGGCCTTGGCCCGGGACCCTCGCACCACCGGGGTTCCGGGCCGTTTCGTGATCCAATCTCCCCCAGGATGTGACCTATCTCCCTCGCCGCGGTGATTCACGCAGGTCAGAGCTCTGCCCCCACCCAGCCTGGAAACCACACTCTGTCCGTTTCGTGACGTTACGCACTGACAGATGGTTAGTCCACCCTTCAAGCTGATGTAGGAAGTCGGGGGTCGACTTTGAACCGGGAGTACGTCAGTGAGCGCCATGCCGATCGCCCTGTTGGTCACCACGGCCGCAACCGGCGCCGTGGGCGTCGCTGTCCTGCGCAGCATTCTGGTGCTGCGCCGACAGGTCGCGGCCCTGCACGCCGAGCTGGTCAAGGACCGCGCCGCCGCCACGCGCGCGCTCCTGCCCGCCGCCCGCTCCGCCCACGCCGACGAGATACGCGCGGCCGTGGCCGAGGCGCTCGCGGAGGAGCGGGAGCGGGAGCTCGCCGAGGCACGGGCGTTCTGGGCCGCCCAGGAGTCGCGTGACGTCTCCGACGCGCCGTCCCTGCTGGGCCTGGCCGACAGTGAGCTGTTCATGCCGCGGCAGGCCGACCTCACGGGTCTGGAGCAGGGGACCGAGCCGGGCGCCGACGCCGACGAGTACGCCCCGAAGGACTTCGTCCAGGGCGTTACGCCCACCGAGTCCCCGGAACTGGCCGCGGCCCGCCGTCGCCACCCTTCGCACCCGGACTTCGTCCCGAACGCGTCGCCGGTCGTCAACGACCACGAGCGCACCGTCTCCACGCTGGAGGAGCTGGCCTCCTGCGAGGTGGAACTGACCGACGTCCGCCCCGGCCCGCTGGGCACCCTGGACGTCTACGTCTTCGCCGACGGCACCACGCTGTGCATGACGCCGGGGCACCGGGAGACCGCCGAACGGCTGGCCGCGGCCGTGCGCGAGGGCCGGAGTCCGTTCCTGCTGGGCGGTTCCGGCGTCTCGGGCGCGTACACGCTGACCTTCGCCTGCGGCGAGGAGAACGTCTACATCCTGGCGGACCGCGTCATCGCGTCCCTCTGAGCCGCCCGTTCCGGCCTGTCCGCCCGGTCCTCGTGCCCGGCTGTCCGCCCGTGCCTTTTCCCGCGCCGGTGTGCGCCCGGGCCGTTCCCGGCCCTACACCCCGGCGCGTTTCTGCGCCTCCTCCACGAGCCGTAGCGCCTCCGCCACCTCGTCCTCGTCCTCCAGCACGAGCGCCAGGTCGTGACCGGCGACGGTGACCTGGTCGGCGGCGGCGAACATGCCCGCGTCGGGCATCTCGCGGGGCTCGGTGCCCGGCTCCTCCACGCGCTGGGTCCACAACGCCAGTTCCCTGGCCAGGGCGAGCGCCTCGGCGGCGGCCCCCCGTTGGAGCCGGCTCTGCGGCGCGGCCCGCAGGCGGTCGGCGAAATGATCCACGGCACGGGTGAGGGGCGTCGTATCAACCACGCGGTGAGCGTACGCGGCACGACAGGACTGTTGCCAACGGGCGGCCGCTCGGGCACGGTGATCTGAAGGACCGGCTCACACCCCTGCTCTGGAGGCGCCGATGTCCCAAGTCCTCTCCGAGGAGACCCACCGCAACATGCTCGCCCGCATCCCGCAGTGCACCGGTCGCGAGGTCTCCGACTGGCTGCGCACCGTCGAGGAGGAGGGCCCGTCGCTCTTCCGCTTCGAGGAGAAGGTCAGCTGGCTCCGCCACGAGTACGACCTGGCGTACGGCCACGCCAAGGCGATCGTCCACGAGTACGACCTGAGAAGGGCCGCGCGCAATCTGCGCTGAGCCCACGCCCCGCCCACCGTCCGCCACCCGCCCCGTCCGCACCACGGCGAAGGGCCCCGGGTGAACCCGGGGCCCTTCGCCGTACGTACCGGTGGATCAGACGCGTCGAGCGCTGGTCACCGGCCGCTAGTCACTGCTGTTGAGGATCGCGATGAGCCTCAGGAACTCCAGGTAGAGCCAGACCAGCGTCAGCGTGAGGCCGAAGGCCGCGAGCCACGCCTCCTCGCGCGGGGCACCGTAGGCGAGGCCGTCCTCGACCTGCTTGAAGTCCAGGGCGAGGAAGCAGGCACCGAGGATGATGCCGACGACACCGAAGATGATGCCGAGCGGGCCGCTGCGGAAGCCGAGGCCGTCACCGCCGCCGAACACCGCGAACAGCAGGTTCACGGCCATCAGCAGGATGAAGCCGAGCGCGGCCGCCATCACGAAGCCGTAGAAGCGGCGGTTGACGCGGATCCAGCCCGCCTTGTACGCCACCAGCACACCGACGAAGACCGCCATGGTGCCCAGCACGGCCTGCATGGCCGCACCGTCGGCGATGCGGTTGTCGACGACGCTGGAGATGACGCCGAGGAAGACACCCTCGAACGCGGCGTACGTCAGGATCAGCGCGGGTGCCGCCTTGCGCTTGAAGGCCTGCACGAAGCCCAGCACCATGGCGATCAGCGCGGCGCCGATGCCGATGCCGTAGGACCGGCCGAGGTTGGCGTCGTCCACGGGCAGCAGGGCCCAGGCGAGCGCGGCGAAGACGACGAGCACGCCGAGCGTGGTGCCCGTGCGCATGACGACGTCGTCGATGGTCATCCGGTCGGCGGCGGCGGGCGCCTGCGGCGGCGCGCCGTGCTGCACGTCCTGCTGACCGTACGGGTTCTGTGCGTAGGGGTTCTGCGCGTACGGGTTGCCGGTGGGCTGCGCGTACGGGTTGCCCTGCGTGGCGACAGCGGGACCCCCGGCCTGCGGCGCGGTGTTGAAGCCCGCGTAGCCGTTGTCGCGGCTGAACCCCCGTCGCGAGAAGACCGGGTTTCTGCTCCTCATTTCACTCCTCCATGGCCACACAGCATGGCCTTGGGCTCAAGAGTAATAGGTAAGCAAAGGAATGACCCCCATGCCTGAGAAGGATCTTTCCCTCGTCGTGCTGCACAACACGCTACGCGACCATGCGATTCCCCTCATCGCAGGGAACCGGACCATGACCGACCCGGTACCCGCCCGGGACCGGCCGGAGATCACCCGCCCCCGCCACCGGTGGCGTCCTCGCCGGCGCCTCCCGGGCCCCGTCCCGGCCCTTCTCCCCGATGCCTTCCGACGTCTTCCCGGCGCCTCCTCCGACGGTCACGTGCCGGCCGGAGACGTCGGGGGCCGGCCCCGGCACCGGGACGCGCGCGGGCGTCGCACCGCTTCGGCCCCCGTCGTGACCGCCCGGCGCCGCTTCGGCCCCCCTCGTGACCATCCGGCACCGGAGCCGGCCCCCAGCCCTCGAGCCCGCCGTCGGTGTGGACGGCCGGGCCGGTGAGCCCGCGGGACGCGATACGGCGAACCGGAGGGAAGCCCGCGCACCCGGGCCGGCTTCGCCGGCGTGTGGTCGGAAGGTGTCACCGTCGCCCAGCACGCCGACCGCCCCGCGCACCCGCACCCCCCACGCCCGGGCGGCACCGTCCCCGCCTCGCCGGGACGCGGGAGGAGGCCCGTCGCGGACCACGCCTGACGCGCCGTCGGGTGCGAACGCCTCCTCGCCCAGTGGGCGGAGGCAGCCGAGAGAGGCAGGAGCCGTGACAACGGTGGTGCCCGGAGCCGGACTTGAACCGGCACGCCCCCAGCAGGGGCAGCGAGGTTTAAGCTCGCCGTGTCTGCATTCCACCATCCGGGCAGGCCATGGGCTCCGCATCGGGCCCCCCGAGCCTATCGGGACCCCTCCCCCGAACTGCGGGGTGGTGAGCCGATGTTGTCTTATTTTATTGACGCCTGAGGGTGTATCAGGCCACGGAAACTGCCATCAGCACATGCCACCAGCCTTGCGTGCGGGGGCCGGCGGTGCGTACGGAATGACGGAATTTCACCGCCCGAACAAGGGCACTCCACCCGTTCCCACGACATCCACCGCGCAGTGGGACTCCGCTCGGCACGAAGGCACTCCCCGGCTCCGGTGACTCCTCCCCCGCTCCGGGTCCGCCGTCATCCCCAGGTATGACGGCGGCGACCGGGGTCCGCCCCGAGTCGCCCCCCGGAACCGGAACAGCGGCTGACTACACGGCGGCGGGCGGGCGCGACGATGGAGACCGTCCCGTTCCCGCGCAACGCCGTTCCGTCAGGAGTGCCCATCCCGTGACCACCGCACCCATCGCCGACCGGACCACCGCCGTGGCCGCACGCGCCACGGAGCTGTCGAAGATCTACGGCCAGGGCGAGACCCGGGTGGTCGCCCTCGACCAGGTCTCCGTGGACTTCCGGCAGGCCGAGTTCACCGCGATCATGGGCCCCTCCGGCTCCGGCAAGTCCACGCTGATGCACTGCGTGGCCGGGCTCGACACGTTCTCCGCCGGTTCCGTGCGCATCGGCGACACCGAGCTGGGCTCCCTCAAGGACAAGCAGCTGACCAAGTTGCGCCGGGACAAGATCGGCTTCATCTTCCAGGCGTTCAACCTGCTGCCGACCCTGACGGCCCTGGAGAACATCACCCTCCCGATGGACATCGCGGGGCGCAAGCCGGACAAGCAGTGGCTCGACACCGTGATCCGGATGATCGGACTGTCCGACCGGCTGAGCCACCGGCCCTCGCAGCTGTCCGGCGGTCAGCAGCAGCGCGTCGCCGTGGCACGGGCGCTCGCCTCCCGGCCCGAGATCATCTTCGGCGACGAGCCCACCGGCAACCTCGACTCCCGGTCCGGCGCCGAGGTGCTCGGCTTCCTGCGCAACTCCGTGCGCGAGCTGGGGCAGACGGTGGTCATGGTGACCCACGACCCGGTCGCCGCGGCCTACGCGGACCGGGTGGTGTTCCTCGCGGACGGCAGGGTCGTGGACGAGGTGCACGGACCGACGGCCGACTCGGTGCTCGACCGCATGAAGCAGTTCGACGCCAAGGGCCGCACCAGCTGAGGCTCCGTCACTTTTCGTGGTGACGCGCCCCCGCCCCTGCTGACGTCCCGCACCCCCACCCGTACGACTGGACTCGAGAAGACACCCATGTTCCGTACCGCCTTGCGCAACGTGTTCGCGCACAAGGCCCGGCTCCTGATGACCGTGCTCGCCGTGATGCTCGGCGTGGCCTTCGTGTCGGGAACCCTGGTCTTCACCAACACCATCTCCGACGCCCTCCAGAAGAGCTCCGCCAAGGGCTTCGACCACGTGGACGTCGCCGTCACCCCCGGCTGGAAGGACGCCGGGGGCGACGAGCTCGGTGAGGCTTACGAGCTGACCCCGGCCATGGTCGAGGACAGCGCCCGGGTGCCCGGCGCCGCGCGGGCCATCGGGGTCGTCACCGGGTTCACCGCCATGGCCGACCGGGACGGCAGGCTGATCGGCGACGGCTTCCAGTCGCAGGGCGGCAACTACTGGGGCACCGACGACCCCCGCTACCCGCTGACCGAAGGGCACGCCCCGAAGGGCGCGGACGAGGTCCTCATCGACACCGAGACCGCGAAGCGCACCGGCTACCAGGTCGGTGACACCGTACGGATGTCGGTCGACGGCCCCGTCCTCGAACCGGTCGTCGCCGGCGTCTTCACCACCGACGACGGCAACGTCGCGGCCGGCGGCAGCCTCGCGCTGTTCGACACGGCGACCGCGCAGAAGCTGTTCGGCAAGGGGGACACGTTCGACGAGATCGCCGTCAAGGCGAAGGACGGCGTCTCCGACGCCGCGCTGCGGGCGGAGCTGGACAAGGCGCTGCCCGCCGGCGCCGTGGAGACCACCACCGGCACGAAGCTCGCCGAGGACCAGGCGAGCATGATCGCCTCCTCCATGGAGGAGATGAAGCAGAGCCTGCTGGTGTTCGCCGGCATCGCCCTGTTCGTCGGCACGTTCATCATCGCCAACACCTTCACGATGCTGGTCGCCCAGCGCACCCGGGAGCTGGCGCTGATGCGCGCGGTCGGTGCCTCCCGCCGGCAGGTCACCCGGTCGGTGCTGCTCGAGGCGTTCGTGGTGGGCGCGGTCGCCGCCGTGGTCGGACTGCTCACCGGTATCGGCATCGGGGCCGGGCTGCAGGCCCTGATGGGGACGTTCGACGGGTCCGTGCCCGCCGGACCGCTGGTCGTCACTCCGGGCACCGTCGGCACCGCGTTCGCGGTCGGCGTCCTGATCACCATGCTCGCCGCCTGGCTGCCCGGCCGCCGGGCCGCGAAGATCCCGCCGGTGGCGGCGATGAGCTCCGTGCACGCCAAGGCGACGACCAGGTCGCTCGTCCTGCGCAACACGCTGGGCGCGCTCGTCTCGGGTGCCGGCGTCGCGGTGGTCCTCGCGGCCACGACGATGAGCGGCACGGACGGCCAGGCCCCCATGGGCATCGGCGCGGTGCTGCTGATCATCGGCGTGTTCATCCTGACCCCGCTGCTGTCCCGCCCGCTGATCGCCGCCGCGGCGCCGGTGCTGCGCGTCTTCGGGGTGTCCGGGAAGCTGGCCCGGCAGAACTCGGTGCGCGACCCGCGCCGTACGGCCGCGACCGCGTCCGCGCTGATGATCGGACTCACCCTGATCACCGGCATGACGGTGGTGGCGGGCAGCCTGCAGAACGCCATCGACAAGATGGCCGCCTCCTCGATCGAGGCCGACTACGTGGTGTCGATGGCGAACGGCAACTGGCTGTCGCCGGACGTCGGGCGGGCCCTGAAGCAGTCCGACGGCGTCACCGCCACCAGCCCGCTGCGCAACGGGGCCGTCCGCCTCGACGGCGGGACCGACTTCGTCACCGGCGTCGACGGCGCCTCGATCGGCGAACTGACCGACTTCCCGGTTCTCGACGGCGCCTTCGAGGTGACCGGCACGCGGGTCGTCGTCGACCAGGAGACGGCCGAGGAGTACGGCTGGAAGGCCCGTTCGCGCTTCGCCCTCACCTACGAGGACGGCGAGAAGCAGGAACTGACGGTCGCCGGTGTCTACGAGGGCAACAAGATGTTCCGCGGCATCATGCTCGACACCGCGACCCTCGCCCCGCACCAGTCGGACCCGCTCGACATGCAGGTCATGGTGAAGACCTCCGGCGGCGCCTCCGACGCGGCGAAGGACGGGCTGGTGGAGGCCCTCGGCACCAACCCCGGAATCAAGGTGAAGGACAAGAAGGACATCTCCAACGAGCTGGCGTCCACGCTCACCCTGGTTCTGAACATGGTCTACGGGCTGCTGGGGATGGCGGTGCTCGTCGCGGTCCTCGGGGTCGTCAACACCCTGGCCATGTCGGTGTTCGAGCGTTCCCAGGAGATCGGCATGCTCCGCGCGATCGGCCTGGACCGCAAGGGCGTCAAGCGGATGGTCCGCCTGGAGTCCCTGGTGATCTCCCTGTTCGGCGGGGTGCTCGGCATCGGCCTCGGCGTGTTCTTCGGCTGGGCGGCCGGCCGGCTGGTGGACTCCACGGTGGCGACGTACGAACTGATCCTGCCCTGGGACCGGCTGGCGGTCTTCCTGCTGCTGTCCGGCGCCGTGGGCGTCATCGCGGCACTGTGGCCGGCCCGGCGGGCGGCACGGCTGAACATGCTCGGGGCGATCAAGGCCGAGTAGCCGTCGGCGGCCGGAGGGTGAAGCAGTACGGGGGGACGGGGCGCGGGCCCTGTTCCGGTGGCCGAAGCCGGCTCGGCGTCGGTCGCCGGAACAGGGCCCTTCGTCGTGCCGGGTGCCGGCCGAGGGGCGGAGGGACGGGCACCGCTCCGTCAGTTCCAGGTGCGGGCGCGCAAGGGGAGACCGGAGGTGCCGGATCCGGGGGTCCGCACGGCCAGGACCTGGTTGACGCCGAGGCGGTTGCGTTCGAAGGCGAGCGCGGAGGCGGCCATGTACAGCAGCCAGACGCGGGCACGGCCGGGCCCCGCGAGGGAGACCGCCCGGTCCCAGTCGGCCTCCAGGTTCGCCACCCAGCGGCGCAGGGTGAGGGCGTAGTGCTCGCGGATCGACTCGACGTCGCGCGTCTCGAAGCCGGCCCGCTCCAACAGGGACACGGTGGTACCCACGAGGGCGAGTTCACCGTCGGGGAAGACGTACGCGTCGATGAACGGGGTCAGTTCGTACTCCGCCTCGTCCCGCTGCGGGCGGCGCGCGATCTGGTGGTTCAGCAGCCGCCCGCCGGGCCTCAGGAGACGGTGCAGAGCGGTGGCGTACTCCAGATAGCGCGGGGAGCCGACGTGTTCGGCCATGCCGATCGAGGAGATGGCGTCGTAGGGGCCGTCCGTGACGTCCCGGTAGTCCTGGACGCGGATCTCGACGCGGTCGGTGAGTCCTTCTTCGGCGACGCGCTTGCGGGCGTACCCGGCCTGCGCCGGGGAGAGGGTGACGCCGACGACGCTCACGCCGTGCTCGCGGGCGGCGTGGATCGCCATGGAGCCCCAGCCGCAGCCGACGTCCAGCAGCCGCTGCCCGGGCGTCAGGGCGAGTTTGCGGCAGACGAGTTCCAGCTTGTCGCGCTGGGCCTGTTCGAGGGTCGCCCGCGGCGGCGGGGCGGGCCAGTAGGCGCAGGAGTACACCATGGACGGGCCGAGGACGATCTCGTAGAAGTCGTTGCCGACGTCGTAGTGGTGGCTGATGGCCCGCCGGTCGCTGTGCCTGGTGTGGAGGCCGCGGCGGGGCCTGCGGACCTCCTCCGGGGGCGGGCCGGGCGGCAGCGGCGGGCCGGCCAGCGCGACGAGGCCGCGGACGGCGGAGCGGACGCCCGGGTCGCGCAGGGACCGGGCGAGGGTGGGGGCGTCCTCACCGCGCTGCCAGACGAGGCCGGCGATGGCGTCGAGGGCGGTGTACAGGTCGCCCTCGACGCCGAGGTCTCCGGTCACCCAGGCGCGGGCGAGGCCGAGTTCGCCCGGCTTGAACAGCAGGTGGCGCACGGCACGGCGGTTGCGTACGACGAGGATCGGGGCGGTGGGCGGACCGGCCTGTGATCCGTCCCAGGCGCGGATGCGCAGCGGGAGGGGCGCCCCCACCAGCTGTTCGACAAGGCCCTTCAGCCGCGGAGCGGCGTCTCTCATGGTGTGCACCTCCGATAGGGCCGTCCCCTGCTCGAGCGAGGTCGAGAGCCTGGGGAGGGGAAATCCCGGAATGTCCTCACCAAGAAAACACCTACGGGGCGCACGGCACCCCCCGGCGCGCGTCATGAGTGGGCAAAACGCCGGAAAGGGCCGCCCGCACCACGGATGGCGGGCGGCCCTTTCGAGGAGCCGAAGACGGCCCGGCAGACGGCGTGTCGCTCCCGACGGGCGAACCGGGGGACGTCGGGAGGCCTGCGGACCGGGCGGACCGCAGGCCGCCCGACCGGGCGCGGGCCCGGCGGGGCCTGCGGGTCGGACGGCCTGCGGCGGGAAAGCCTGCGGTCGGGAGGCCTGCGGTCAGGAGGCCTTGGCCTTCTCGCTCCCGGCCTTCTCCGCCTTCCCGGCCGGGACCGGCTCGGCGGCCGCGGGCAGCGGCGCCGGCTTCGCGGCCTCGTAGAACTCGTCGCGCGGGGACTGGATCGCGCCCAGCGAGACGACCTCGCGCTTGAGGAAGACGGCGAGCGTCCAGTCGGCGAAGACGCGGATCTTGCGGTTCCAGGTCGGCATCGCGAGGCCGTGGTAGCCACGGTGCATGTACCAGGCGAGACGGCCCTTGAGCTTGATCTTCATCTTGCCCATGACGATCATCGCGACGCCCTTGTGCAGGCCGAGGCCCGCCACCGCGCCCTTGTTGGCGTGGCTGTAGTCCTTCTGCGGGAAGCCCCGCATGCCGGAGACCACGTTGTCGCCGAGGACCCTGGCCTGGCGCAGCGCGTGCTGGGCGTTCGGCGGGCACCAGGCGTTCTCGTTGCCGGCCTTGCGGCCCACGAGGTCCGGCACCTGGGCGTTGTCGCCCGCGGCCCAGATGTAGTCGGTGCCGGTGACCTGGAGGGTCGGCCGGGTGTCGACGTGGCCGCGCGGGCCCAGCGGCAGGCCGAAGCGGGCCAGTGCCGGGTTCGGCTTGACGCCCGCCGTCCACACGATCGTGTGGGAGTCGACCTCGAGGCCGTTCTTCAGCACGACGTGGCCGTCGACGCAGGAGTCCATGGAGGTGGAGAGGTAGACCTCGACACCGCGGCTCTCGAGGTGCTCCTTGCCGTACGCGCCGAGCTTGGGACCCACCTCGGGGAGGATCTTGTCGGCGGCGTCGACGAGGATGAAGCGCATGTCCTCGCGGGAGACGTTCCTGTAGTACTTGGCCGCGTCCCGGGCCATGTCCTCGACCTCGCCGATGGTCTCCGCGCCCGCGAAGCCACCGCCCACGAAGACGAAGGTGAGCGCCTTTCGGCGGATCTCCTCGTCCGTGGTGGAGTCGGCCTTGTCGAGCTGCTCGAGGACGTGGTTGCGCAGGCCGATGGCCTCCTCGATGCCCTTCATGCCGATGCCCTGCTCGGCGAGGCCGGGGATCGGGAAGGTGCGGGAGACCGCGCCGAGCGCGATGACCAGGTAGTCGAAGGGCAGCTCGTAGGCCTCGCCGACGAGCGGCGCGACCGTGGCGACCTTGCGGTCCTGGTCGATGGTGGTGACCCGGCCGGTGAGAACCTCCGCCTTGGGGAGCACGCGTCGCAGGGGGACGACGACGTGCCGCGGGGAGATGTTGCCGGCGGCGGCTTCGGGGAGGAAGGGCTGGTAGGTCATGTACGACCGCGGGTCGACGACGGTGACGGTCGCCTCGCCGTAACGCATCTTCTTCTGGATGCGCCGAGCTGCGTACAGGCCTACGTACCCACCGCCTACTACGAGGATCCTGGGACGCTCCGTGGTGCTCATGCCATCGAGTATCCACCCGCCCCGAGGGGTGGGCTCGTGCGCCCCTTCACAAGCTCGGACAGTGCTCGTGTTACACTTCCCGGCTTTTGTGATCAAGCCCATGCCGGGATCCGGGAACCAGGGCCGCCCGCGACCCGTTGTCAATGCCGCGTGAGCTGCCTCTCTTCGCTCCCGAGACCCCCGTGAGGTCGCGCGCGGAGGGTCGGCGGCGACCCCTCGGGAACCCCCCGCCCGCGCCTCCTGAACACGTTCAAAGCGACCCAGGGGGCTCGAAAGGGGCAACCGGACCCGGTTCTTCGATCCACCGGGCCGATTTCCTTGTGAAGAACTTCACGAACTTTCCCGCCGACACTCCGCGGAAGGGCCCGACCGGCCCTTCCGATCACCGCTCAAAGTGTGTTCCCGCTGCTCGGCAGAGCACTACGCGTCAGTGGCGACGGACCAGGCGATCCCGTCCAGGATGTCGTGCTCGCTGACGACGACCTCCTTCGCGCCGGTGCGTTCCATGAGGGAGAGCAGGACGAGGGCGCCCGCCCCGATGACGTCGACCCGGCCCGGGTGCATGGAAGGGATCGCCGCCCGTTCGGCGTGGGTGGCGTGGAGCAGGCGGTCGGTGATCTCGCGGACGCGTTCCCGGGTGACCCGGGAGTGGTGGATGGCCGTCGAGTCGTACGCGGGCAGGCCCTGGGCGATCGCCGACACGGTCGTGACCGAACCGGCCAGGCCGACCAGGGTGCGGGCCTCGCGCAGCGGGACCGTCCGCTCGGCACGGTCGAGGGCGGCCTCGATGTCGGCCCGCATCGCCGCGATCCGCTCCTCGGACGGCGGGTCCTGCACCACCCCGTCCCGCAGCAGGTGCCGCTCGGTCATCCGTACGCAGCCCACGTCGACGGACCGGGCGGCCCGTACGCGGTCGTCGCCCACGACGAACTCGGTGGAGCCGCCGCCGATGTCCACGACCAGGAACGGGCGGTGCAGGTCCGCACGGCCCGCCAGTTCCCTGGTGGCGCCGGTGAAGGAGAACTCGGCCTCCTGGTCGCCGGTGATGACCTCGGGCTCCACGCCGAGGATGTCCAGCACTCCGCGCACGAACGCGTCGCGGTTCTCGGCGTCGCGGGAGGCGGAGGTGGCGACGAAGCGGACGCGCTGCGCGCCGTGCTCCTTGATGACCCGGGCATACGCGCGGCAGGCGGCGAACGTCCGCTCCAGCGCCTCGGGGGCGAGCCGGCCCGTGCGGTCGACGCCCTGGCCGAGCCGAACGATCGTCATGCGCCGGTCCAGGTCGACGAGTTCACCCGTCCGCGGGTCGGCGTCGGCCACCAGGAGCCGGATCGAGTTGGTACCGCAGTCGATGGCGGCGACGCGGGTCATCGGCCGTCCTCCTCGATCGGCCTGGCCGCGAAGTAGCCGCCGTCCGAGCTCTCCACCTGCCATCCCCCACCGGCGGGCGGCTCGGCGGCCGTCACGCACGGGCCCTTGCGCCACCACTGCGGCAGCATCGCGAGCGCCTCGTCGCCCAGCGGGTTGACGCCGGGGCCGGCGGCCAGCGAGTGGGCGACCAGGACGTGCAGGCACTTCACCCGGTCCGGCATCCCGCCGGCGCTCGGGAAGTTCTTCAGTTCCTCGATCTCGTCGCGGCGCCGGACGTAGTCCTCGTGCGCCGCGCGGTAGGCGGCCGCCAGCACCGGGTCCGTCGCCAGCCGCTCCGTCATCTCCTTCATCACGCCGTTCGCCTCCAGCGTCCCGATCGCCGAGGCGGCCCGGGGGCAGGTGAGGTAGTACAGCGTCGGGAAGGGGGTGCCGTCGGGCAGCCTCGGCGCGGTCTCGACGACGTCCGGCTGCCCGCAGGGGCAGCGGTGCGCGATGGCGCGCAGCCCGCGCGGGGGCCGCCCGAGCTGCTGTGTGAACGCCTCGACGTCCGCGTCGGTCGGGTCGGTGCGCGGGGTCGTGGGCGGGGGCGTTTCCATACCTGTCTTTCTGCGGTGCTGGTGCTCGTGAGGAGTAAGGCTACGGCGCCGGGCTCATCGCCCGGCCGCATCGGACGTGTCGACGCCGTCCCAGACGTTGGCGTACCAGGGGCGGTCGGCCGATCCGCGGTCGGCGCGCGGCTGCTCGGCCGCGCCCGGGTCGATCACGATGTAGCCGGTCTCGCCGGGCATGACGTAGTGCAGCCGGGCGCGGACCTGCTGCTCGGCGTAGGCGTCGTCCTGCCAGCGCGCCTTCAGGTCGCGCAGCTGCTCGACCCGCTGCCTGGCCGCGTCCTGCTCCTGCTGGAGGTCGGCGATGTCGGCGCGCTGGGACACGTACTCCCGCATGGGATAGGCGAGGGCCACGATCAGCGAGCAGACGACCAGGGCGAGCAGCGCGGCCCGGCCGGTCAGCCGGGAACGGCGGGCCTGGCGTTTGGTCTGCGAACGGTAGACCCGGGCGGCGGTCTGCTCGCCGATCAGCCGGATCCTGGTCGCGGTGGAGAACCGGTCCCGGTCCTTCACGGCCATCTCCCCGCCTCCCGTTCCCCTGTCATACGCGCGTACGTCCCCGGACACGGTACGGGACCGCGTCCGGGGACGTACGGACGCCCGGCCAGGACACGACGACCCCGGTCGTCACCCGGCGCGGGCCGTCGGTTCGGCGGACCGGCGGATCAGCCCTTGAACCGCGGGAAGGCGCTGCGGCCGGCGTACACCGCGGCGTCGTCGAGGATCTCCTCGATGCGCAGCAGCTGGTTGTACTTGGCGACGCGCTCGGAGCGGGCCGGGGCACCGGTCTTGATCTGGCCGCAGTTGGTGGCGACGGCCAGGTCGGCGATGGTGACGTCCTCGGTCTCGCCGGAGCGGTGCGACATCATGCACTTGAAGCCGTTGCGCTGGGCCAGCTCGACGGCGTCCAGGGTCTCGGTCAGCGAACCGATCTGGTTCACCTTGACCAGCAGGGCGTTGGCCGCGCCGTCCTCGATGCCGCGGGCCAGGCGCTCCGGGTTGGTGACGAACAGGTCGTCGCCGACGATCTGGACCTTGTCGCCGAGCTTGTCGGTGAGGGCCTTCCAGCCGTCCCAGTCGTCCTCGAACAGCGGGTCCTCGATGGAGACCAGCGGGTACGCGGCGACCAGCTCGGCGTAGTACTCCGTCATCTCGGCGGCGGAGCGCTCCTTGCCCTCGAAGACGTACGTGCCGTCCTTGTAGAACTCGGAGGCGGCGACGTCGAGCGCGAGGGCGATCTGCTCGCCGGGGGTGTAACCGGCTTCCTTGATGGCCTCGAGGATGAGGTCGAGGGCCTCGCGGTTGGAGCCGAGGTTCGGGGCGAAGCCGCCCTCGTCGCCGAGGCCGGTGGACAGGCCGCGGCCCTTCAGCACCTTCTTCAGCGTGTGGTAGACCTCGGTGCCCCAGCGCAGGGCCTCGGAGAAGGACTCCGCGCCGATCGGGGCGATCATGAACTCCTGGATGTCCACGTTGGAGTCCGCGTGCGAACCGCCGTTGAGGATGTTCATCATCGGCACCGGCAGCAGGTGCGCGTTGGGGCCGCCGAGGTAGCGGAACAGGGGCAGGTCGCTGGCCTCGGAGGCGGCGTGGGCGACGGCCAGGGAGACGCCGAGGATGGCGTTGGCGCCGAGGGAGCCCTTGTTGTCGGTGGCGTCCAGGTCGAACATCGCCTGGTCGATCAGGCGCTGCTCGGTGGCGTCGTAGCCGACGAGCTCCGGGCCGATCTGCTCGATGACGGCCAGGACGGCCTTCTCGACGCCCTTGCCCTGGTAACGGTCGGGGTCTCCGTCACGGAGTTCGATGGCCTCGAAGGCGCCGGTGGAGGCGCCGGACGGGACGGCGGCACGACCCGTGCTGCCGTCGTCGAGGCCGACCTCGACCTCGACCGTGGGGTTGCCTCGGGAGTCCAGGATTTCCCGGGCTACGACGACGTCGATGGACGGCACGAGCATCTCCTTCATGGATGTGACGTGGTTCAGCGGGGCCACGGGGCCCTGCGGACCCGAGCCTATCCGGCTCGGGGCGATCGGCCATCCGGTCGGCCGCTTCGCGGACAGAACCGAGAGTAAATTGTTTCCGAACGGAACAAAGACGGGTCCGGGAAACCCGGGAACGGGAGGCCCGTTCCGGCCACGGAAAAGCCCCGCCCCGGCGCACGGGGGACGCGCGCCGGGGCGGGGCAGGCCTCCGCGGGGCCGGGGCCCGGACCCGCGGCCGGCGTCCTACTTCAGGTGCAGCTGCTGGCCCGGGTAGATGAGGTCGGCGTCCTCGACGATGTCGTCGTTCAGCTTGAACAGCTTGTCCCAGCCGCCCTTGACATCGTGCTCCGAGGCGATCGAGCTGAGGGTGTCGCCCTTGAGGACCTTGTACTCGCCGTCGCCCTTCTTGACCTTCTCGCCGGTCGGGGTGGTGACGGTCTTCCTGGCGGCCGGACGCTCGTCGGAGCGGGAGGCCTTCTGCTCGGCGGAACGCTCGGGAGCGGCCTCGGTGCTCTGCTCCGGCGCCTGCTGCTCCGGCGCCTGCTGCTGGGAGCCCTGCGAGGAACCGCCGCCCTGGCTGCCGGAGTTCTGACTGCCCGAGCTCTGGCTGCCCGAGCTCCCGGTGGAACCGCCACCGGTGTAGGCGGCGCCGGACAGGCCCTTGCCGCAGACCGGCCAGGCACCCTTGCCCTGGCCCGCGAGGACCTTCTCGGCGATCTCGATCTGCTGGGCCTTGCCGGCCTGGTCGGCGGTGGCGGCGTACTTCGTGCCGCCGTAGCCGGCCCAGGTGGAGGCGGAGAACTGCAGGCCGCCGTAGTAGCCGTTGCCGGTGTTGATCGACCAGTTGCCGCCGGACTCGCACTGGGCGACGGCGTCCCACTCGGCGGCGGTGGCGGCGGAGGCGTTGCCGGCCGCCATCAGCGGGGCGGCGACGGCGGCACCGGTGACGCCGGCGACGGCGATGGCACGGGTGGCCTTGGACGGACGACGGTGCTTGCCCTTGCTGGAAAACAGCATGGATGGATCCCCTCACCGACGCCTACGAGGTGAGCTGTCGGGTTCGGGCCGGTTGAGTTGCCCGGCCGCGTTCCCCTGCGGGACGCGGCTTCACCCCGAGCCGCACCCGGCGCACTTCACCGGATCCGGCGCCTACCTTGGGTCCCCCGCTCCTGCCTACGGCGCATGACGCGACGACTGTTCCCGTGCTGCCACTGGCAGGATTCGGCGTGGCGGCAGCCGGGGCCCGTGATGACGAGCGGTCACGACCGTAGACACGCTCGCAGCGGATTATCAAAGACGATCAGGGCTTCTGAGACCTATCTCTCATCACCTTTAAACCGGACATTTGTTGCGAACCATGACTCTCAACTTCCACCATCGGTGCGCTTTTTCGCATTCCGGGCCACCTGTCACCCGGTCGGCGCGCCGCCACCACCCGGCCGGCGCAGGGCCGACGCCCGAGCGACCGGCCGCCGCTGTAGGAATGTCAGAATTCAACCGACTCAAACAGGAATGCGATCCCTTAACCGAAAAGGGTGAGATGCGGGGTGGCGGCACCCTCGGCCTCGTCGCCCCCGCCGTACTGGGCGAGCCATCCACCACCGAGGGCAAGGGAGTCGGAGGCGGCCGAGGAGCCGCCCGCGGAGCCCGACCCGGAGTCGCTCGACGGGGAGGAGCTGTCGAGGCTGCGCGTGAAGCCGAGACCGCCGCGCGACGCGTGCCGCCCGGAGGATCCGGCGTCACGGCCCTCGCGCGCCTCCTCCTCGGCGCTGGCGCCGCGGTGGCGACCGCTGCCGGAGTCCTCGCCGTCGGCCGACTCCGAAGCGTCGGCCTTCTGCCCCGACTTGCCCGAGTCGTCCCCCTGTGCGGAGGGAGACGCCGAGGGCGAGGGAGAAGCGTCCGCTCCTGCTTCCTTCTTCTGGCCGTTTTCGGCGCCCTCGGCGTCCTTCGCGTCCGACGAGGAGCCGGCGGACTGGGAGGGTGACGGAGTGGCAGATCTTTCGGAGCCGGACGCACCCGACGAGTCACCCTCCACGCCGGTGTCGACGTCGAGCGCGGGCGCGTCCTGGTCCAGACCCCCCAGCAGCCCGCAGGCTCTCCACACGCCGACACCCTGGTCGGCGAGAATCTTCTCGGCCACGGCTATCTGCTGGCCGCGGCTGGCCTGGTCGGCGCTGGGCGCGTAGTCGAGGCCGCCGTAGGCCTCCCAGTCCTCCTGGGTCAACTGCAGGCCGCCGTAGTAGCCGTTGCCGGAGTTCTGGCTCCAAGAGCCGCCCGACTCGCACTCGGCCACCCGGTCCCAGGTCGAGCCGTCGGCGGCACTGGCGGCGCCGGCCCCGAGGAGGGGGATCGCGATGGCCGAGCCGGTCACTCCGGCCGCGACGAGGAGAGCCGGAGCCTGGCGGGGGCGACGGTGACGACCGTTCCCGGAGAGCATGCGGAGACCTTTCGCAGGAGAACAGTTGCTCGCACGGCGTTTCGAACCATGGCGTATGAAAAGCGGGACGCCGCGCTTGATGGGTGAACGTATAGGCAGTCGAGCGTCTGTCACAAGTTCATGCCGCGCAGATCACATGAAGATCACAGAGTTGAGTGGGTGTCACCTTTACGGACGTCCTACCAAGGGTCGACGGACCCTGTTCGAGGGGGTCCTGACGGTCACTGGAGCCGTGGCCGACGGGCATGCCGAGGGTCTTTCCGGGGCCCTTTCACAGACCATCCTGGGCATTTCGGAATGCTTTCCGGGCGCGCCGCCCCCGTTCGCAACATCACATCGGGGGCGGGGTGAATTTCACCGGCAGTGTGCGCAGTCCGCGCATGATGAGGCCGCCGCGCCAGCGCAGTTCGGCCGGATCCGCCGCGAGTTCGAGGTCCGGCAGCCGGGTCAGCAGCGTGGCGAGCGCGGTCTGGCCCTCCAGGCGGGCCAGCGGGGCGCCGAGGCAGTAGTGGATGCCGTGGCCGTACCCCAGATGCTGGTTGTCGCGCCGCGCGAGGTCGAGCGCGTCGGGGTCGGCGAACCGCTCCGGATCGCGGTCCGCGGCGGCCAGGACGACGAGGACCGGGTCGCCGGCGGAGATGTGCTGCCCGCCGAGGGTGAGCGCCTCGGTGGCGAACCGCCAGGTGGCCAGCTCCACGGGCCCTTCGTAGCGCAGGAGTTCCTCCAGCCCGGTCTCCAGCAGCCCGCGTTCCCCGGCGGCGAGGGACGTCTGCAGGCGCTCACGCTGCCCCGGGTGCGTGAGGAGGGCGTAGGTGCCGTTGCCGATGAGGTTGACGGTGGTCTCGAAGCCGGCGAACAGCAGGATGAACGCCATGGCGGCGGCCTCGTTCTCGGTGAGGTGCTCGCCGTGGTCGGAGGCCCGGATCAGGCCGGAGATGAGGTCCTCGCCGGGGGCGGGTTCGGCGGGCAGGGCCTCGCGCTTGCGGTGGATCAGGTCGGCCAGGTAGCCGCGCATCTTCTTCACCGACCGGGCGACACCGCCCCTGGGCCCGCCCGCGTGACGGATCATCATGCCCGCCCAGTCGCGGAAGTCGTCCTGGTCCTCCTTCGGAACGCCGAGCAGGTCGCAGATGGCGTGGATGGGGAGCGGGAAGGCGAAGTCGTGGATGAGGTCGGCGGAGCCGCCTTCCGCGAACCGGTCGATGAGGCCGTCGGTGAGCTCCTGCACCCGGGGCGCGAACTCGGCGACCCGGCGCGGTGTGAACGCCTTGCTGACCAGTCTGCGCAGCCGGGTGTGGTCCGGCGGGTCGATGTTGAGCAGATGCGTCATCAGCTCGGCCTTGCGCTCGCCGGGGATGCCGGTCCTGCCCCTGGCGTGGGCGGGCCCGTCGTGGTGCGCCGGGTTCTTCGAGAGGCGGGGGTCGGCGAGGGTCTGCTTGGCGTCGGCGTACCGGGTGACCAGCCAGGCCTCCACCCCGCTGGGCAGCCGCGTCCGGTGCACGGGCGCGTGCTCCCTCAGCCAGGCGTACGCGGGGTAGGGGTCGCTCGCGAACTCCCAGGTGAAGAGTGCGGGGGCGCCGTGCTCGGGCCGGGGCTGAGGCTGGTGCTGGTCGGTCACCGCTCGACCGTATCCGGCGGCACGCGGGCAGGTGCGTCCCGCTCCCCGCGACGGTGGCCGGCCACGCCGGGGGACCGCGCCCTACTCCCCCACGCCCTCGGCGGCCCGTATCGCGTCCCGGTAGGCCCGGGCGGCCGCGCGCAGCGCCGCTTCCGGGTCGACGCCCTCCGCCTCGGCCCGCGCCGCGAGGCCGAGCAGTTCGTAGCCGATGCCCTCCGCCCGGGGCAGGGGGACGTCCAGGCCCGCCGTGCGGACGCGGGAGGCGAGTTTGGCGGCGAGGGCCAGTCCCGGCTGGCCGAGCGGGACGCCCTCGGTGACCGAGGTGCGCCGCTTCTCGACCGCCTTGGTACGCAGCCAGTGCTCCTTGACCTCCTCGGGGGTGGTCGCCGTCGCGTCGCCGAAGACGTGGGGGTGACGGTGGACGAGCTTGGTGACGATGCCGCCGGCCACGTCGTCGACGGAGAAGGGCTCCTCGGGGTGCTCCTCTGCTATCCGGGCGTGGAAGACGACCTGGAGGAGGACGTCGCCCAGTTCCTCGCGCAGTTCGTCCCGGTCGCCCTCCTCGATCGCCTCGACGAGTTCGTACGCCTCCTCGATGCCGTACTTCGCCAGGCCCTGGTGGGTCTGCCGGGAGGACCAGGGGCACTCGGCGCGGATGCGGTCCATGACCTGGACGAGGTCGAGCAGGCGGGCGCCCGGCAGGTCGTAGGAGGCGGGGAGCAGTTCCAGTTCCGGCATCGGGACGCGGCCGGTGCCGGCGAGGCGGGCCAGGCCGTCGGTCAGGGCGGGCTCGCCCTCGCCGGTCGCCACGACCACCACCGTGCGCCCGCCGGCGCAGGCGTCCACCAGCTCCTCGGCGGCCGGGGACGCCTCCTCGACCGGTATGCCCGCCTCCCGCAGATACGGCAGCTGCGGATGGGTGCCGTCCGCGCACAGCACCGTGTCGGCCGCGCGCAGGGTCTGCCAGGCGGGCCAGGACAGCAGACCGGGCGCGACGCGGTGGCTGGTGGTGAGCAGGACGATGCGGCCGGTCGGGGCCGCGGAGGGGGCTGCGGGGCTGGGTGCGTTCACGGTCCGAAACTAACCCACTGCGGCGCCGGCCCTCCGAAGGTTGTCCACAGGGGGACCGGCGCGGTGTGACGGTACGCCCGGCCCGTCCGGCGACCGCCCGGCCCGTCAGGCGACCGGCTGGGCCGCGGCTTCCCCCGTGACGTCCCGTACCCACGGGGTCCTGGCGTCGACGCGGCTGCTCTTCTCGTCGTCCCAGGTGCCGTAGCGCGGGTTGAGGTCGACGTCGAGCTCCTTGCTCGCCTCGGACAGCGCCTGCCAGAACTCGGGCCTGCTGGTGTCGGTGCCGAGCCGCTGGGCGAGCTTCTGGGCCTGGAGCTGCAGGCGGAGGTTGTCGTCGAGCCGCTCCGGCGGGATGCCGTACTGCTGCAGCCAGGCCGTCTCCAGCGCCTCGGCCCCGCCGGCCTGTTCCTCCAGACCGGAGCGCATCCCCTGGACCTCCTTGGGGGTGACCGTCACACCGGCGTCGCGCGCGGCGCGCTCCAGCACCCGGTCCAGGACCATGCCCTGCAGGGTGTCGCGGGTGAGGCTGCCGGTGCGGGCGATGACCTGCTCGTACTGGGCCTCGTCCGGCACCGCCTCCCGCTGGGCCGCGCGGATCTCGCCGACCCGGCTCTCCAGCTGCGACACCGTGATCCGCTGACCGCCCACGACGGCCGCCGCGCCGGGATGCGCGTCGTTCCCGCAGGCGGTGAGCAGGGGGGCCGCCGCGGTGAGGGCGGCGGTGAGGAGGAGCGCGGTGCGGCGACGGCGGTGCAAGGAAACCTCCTGAGGAGAGCTTGTGCGGCGGTGCACAAAGTCCTGCGGTGATCGATGGTAGGCAGCGGCCGGGCTCCGGCCAACCCATTCGACCAACGATTCACCAGGACTTCCGGCACCGCCGCACCCCCGCCGGCCCGCCCGGGTGGTGAAAAAGGACGTCCTGCCCCGTTATCCGCGCACCTGCCCCAGCCACTGCAGGGTCCGGCGGATCTCCCCGGCGAGCGGGTGGCCGGGGCCCTGGGAACGCTCCACGTCGTGCAGCAGCCGGGCCAGGGTCTCGTGCGCGGCCGGGCGGTCGCCGAGGGCGAGCAGGAGGTGGCCGATGCGGCGGCGGACGTCATGGGCGAGCTGGGGGTCGCCCGCGGCCACGTACCGGTTCTCGTAGTACGGCAGCAGCGCCCGGTACTCGGAGAGCGCCGCTGTCGGCCGGCCGAGCTGCTCCAGGCACTGGGCCGCCTCGTAGCGGTAGCGCAGGGACTGCGGGTCGGCCTGGCCCGCCTCGGTGGCGCGTTCGTCGGCGAGACGGCGCAGTTCGGGCAGCGCGCGCCGGTACTGGCCGTCGTCCAGGAGGGTGGCGGCGTACTGCTTGCGCAGGGTGCGGACGACCGGGGAGTGCTCGCCGTGTTCTTCGGCGGCGACGGGCAGGATGCCGCCGAGAATGTCCACCGCCTGGGTGATACGGCCCTCGCCGAGCAGCCGCTTGACCTCGTCCACGGCGGCGGCGACATCGGCCTTCTCCGTGACGGGCGCGGGCGGTGCGGCGGGGACGGGCTGCGGCGCGGGGGTGCGCGCACGGTCCGGCCAGGGGGCGTGCGGACGCAGGAAGGGACGTGTGGGGTCGAGGGGCGCTCCGGTGGGTGTGCCCCGCGACGGCAGCAGCAGCGTCAGGTGCTCGTAGACCTCCTGGGCGGAGGCGGGGCGGTGCTGCGGGTCCTTGGCGAGCAGACGCAGGACCAGCGCCTCCAGGGCCTCGGGGACCTCCTGACGGACCTGGCGCACCGGCTGCGGCGCCTCGTAGAGGTGCCGGTGCAGCACGCCGAGCGCCGTCGAGCCCGCGAAGGGCACGTCGCCGCTGAGCAGTTCGTGCAGCAGCACGCCGAGCGCGTACAGGTCCGTGTACGGGCCGACCACGCCGCCCATCGCCTGCTCCGGGGCCATGTAGGCGGGCGAGCCGATGGGTGAACCGGTGTGGGTCAGGCGCGTGGTGTCGCTGTCCATGACGGAGGCGACGCCCAGGTCGAGCACCGTGACCGTGCCGTCCTGCTTCACCATCACATTGCGCGGTTTGAGGTCACGGTGGACGATCGGCACGGCGTGCACCGCGCTCAGCGCGGCACACAGCTGCGCGGCCACCGCCACCGCCCACTGCCACGGGTACGGGGTGTGCTCGGCGAGGTGGTCACCGAGGTCGGCGCCGTCGACGTACTGCATGACGAGGAACAGCTCGTCGCCCTCGCTGCCCGCGTCGTGCACGGTGACGAGGCCGGGGTGGTCGACCTGCGCGGTCACCCGGCACTCGCGCACGAAGCGGCGGCGCAGTTCGTCGGCCTCCTGGCCGGCCACCTTGTCCGGGCGCAGCAGTTTCACCGCGACCCGCCGGTCCAGCCGCTTGTCGTAGGCCGTCCAGACCTGCCCCATGCCGCCCTGCCCGATGAGCGTGGACAGCTCGTAGCGGCCGGCGACGACACGTCCCGCCGTCACCCTCACCTGCCCCCTTGCTTGTCGCCGTCGCCCCGGCCGCCGTCGCTTCTGCGCAGGTAGTCGCTGAGCTCGTCGAGTTCGGCGCGCACCTGGTCGATCCGGGCCGGCCCGGGCTGCTGCGGCGACTGGGCCGGAGGTACGGGGGTGGGGGCCCCGTCGTGGTGCGGCACGGGCGGCCGGGGCATCTGCGGGGGCATCCCGGGCTGGGGCTGCGGCACCGGTGTGTGCGCGTACGGCGACGTGGGCTGCGGGTAGCCGTACGGGGCGGGGGCGCCCCCGTGCGCGTGCATCGTCGTGGCGTGGGGCGACGGCATGCCGTGCACCCCGTACTGGCGCAGCCGGTGGTGGTGGCGGATGTCCACGGTCAGGTAGTACGCGGCGGCGGCCGCGCCCAGGAGCAGGAGGCCGAAGAGGGCGACATCGGTCCGGGGGTCCGACTCCGGGAGCGAGCCGATCACCATCAGCAGGAAGAGGGAGAGCGGCAGGCTCACCCAGGCCATCAGCCAGTCGGGGAGGCGGCCCCGCAGGACCGCGACCCGGAACAGCGGCACGCAGGCCAGCAGCCCGCACGACAGGACGCCGGCGGCGGCGATCAGCACGCGCAGGGAGATGACCGTTGCCGTACTGCGCTGGGGCGGCGCCGCGCCGTGGCCGTACATGACTGCTCCTGGACCGGTGTGGCCGATGGGACGAGTGGTGCGAGTGGTGCGAGTGGTGCGAGGGGTACGAGCGCGCGAGTGACACGCGTGGTACGGGTCGTGCGGGTGGTACGGGTGGGCGAAACCGCGCGAGCGGAAGGCGCCGGGAAGTCCGAGCGTATAGGCCGATGGGGACAACCGGTCCCGGTGTGTACCGAACCGTTGCCGACCGTTGCCGTCAGGACGGTCAGCCGCCGCACTGCCGCAGCATCATCTCCTTGTCGTCGGCGGTCACCGGCATCTCGTACTTGACGGCGACCTGGGCGAAGCGGACCGCGTACGCGCACCGGATCCGTTTGCTGGGCGGCAGCCAGGCCGCGGGCCCGGAGTCGCCCTTGGAGGAGTTGGCGCCGCCGTCGACCGGGAGGAGGTTGAGGCTGTCGTTCGCCAGCTGTTCCCGTTTGTCCACGGACCAGCGGGAGGCGCCCATCTGCCAGCTGTACGAGAGCGGCACCACGTGGTCTATCTGGACCTCGGCGGCTTTCGCCTTCTTCCAGGCGATGTCCTTGCCCGTGTACGGGTCGTACACGTCCATCGAGACGACCACGCAGTCGGAACCGGTACGGAACTCGACGTTGCGCCCGTGGAGTTTCAGCAAGTCGTTCCGCGTGTCGCAACCGTTGCGGGCGAACGGCACTCCGTCGGCCGTGTCCTTCCAGGCGTAGCCGAACTCGTCGCGGTCGTAACCGGTCTTCGGCCCGCGCCCCTTGGTCCGCACCGTCTCGATGAGTGCACGCCCGTCGGCCCGGTCCGCCTCCCCGGTCAGCGGGGCGAGGCCCGGTCCGGTGCCGTCCGGGTTGTCCAGGGGGCTGACGGCGCGTCCGTCCGGCGCCTGCGCCGCGCCGCCGCCCTCGGCGGGAGAACCGCTCCCCTCCTCCAGGACCTCGCAGCCGGCGAGGAGCAGTACGGCGGCCAGCGCCGCCACTCCCGCGCGTCCCGCCGCGCCCCGCGTCCCGCCCCGTGCCGCGCACGCCGAGAACGTCGTCGAGTACCGCCCCACGGCGCACCACCCCTTTGCCCCTCTGCACCCGTCCCCGAACGGCCGGATCGCACCTGGTCCCACCGTAGCCAGAGAGAGGTCCAGACCACATCGGTACAAATCGAGCATCAAGGGATGATTCCGCGTAGGGTCGGTGCTGAGACACCCGGGAAGGAGCTCCGGATGGGCATCCTCGACAAGTTCAAGAGCAACCGCTCGGCGCAGGACAAGGCGAAGAAGGCCTCCGACGCGGCGGAGAAGAAGATCAACAAGAGGACCGGCGGCAAGCACGAGAGCCAGGTCGACGCCGGACAGCGGCAGGCCGAGAAACGGTTCGGCCTGCACCGCGACCGGGGCCACCACGACCAGGCGTAGACCCCGGGTCTCCTCGCTCAGCCGTCCGCCCCCACGTCACCGGAACCCGACGTGCCCCAGGGCCGGGAACCGCCCACGGACCCCCTTCCCGTGGGCGGTTTCGCGGGTCCACCGGTTTCGCGGGTCCACCGGTTTCGCGGGTCCACCGGTTTCCCGTGTCCGCCGTTTCGTGTGTCCGCCGTTTCGTGTGTCCGGGGCCCGGAACGGGGCGGGGCCGGTCACGACCCCAGGACCGACGTCAGGAACTCCCCGACCCACGCCAGCAACTCCCGGCCGACCAGCGGCTTCCCGCCCACCTTCGCGGTCTTCGGGCGGGGCACCAGCACCTGGCGCGTGGTCGGCTTGATGACCGTGCCCGGGTAGAGCCGCTTGAGGCGCAGTTCCTGGGACTCGCGCAACTCCACCGGCGCGAACCGGATGTTGTTGCCCTGCAGGACGATCTCGCCGACACCGCACGCGCGGGCGAGCATGCGCAGCCCCGCCACCAGCAGCAGGTTCTCCACCGGCTCCGGCAACGTGCCGTAGCGGTCGACGAGTTCCTCGCGCACCGCCGTGACGTCCTCCTCCTTGTCGGCGGCGGCGATCGCCCGGTACGCCTGCAGACGCAGCCGCTCGCCGGGCGCGTAGTCGTGCGGGACGTGCGCGTCGACGGGCAGCTCGATCTTGACCTCGAGCGGCGGCTCCTCCTGGATCCCGCCGGTCTCCAGCTGGCGCCGGTAGTCCGCGACGGCCTCGCCGACCATCCGGACGTACAGGTCGAAGCCGACGCCCGCGATGTGGCCCGACTGCTCGCCGCCGAGCAGGTTTCCGGCGCCGCGGATCTCCAGGTCCTTCATCGCCACGTACATGCCCGCGCCCATCTCGGTGTGCTGGGCGATCGTCGCGAGGCGCTCGTGCGCGGTCTCCGTCAGCGGCTTCTCCGGCGGGTACAGGAAGTACGCGTAACCGCGGTCCCGCCCGCGGCCGACCCGGCCGCGCAGCTGGTGCAGCTGGCTCAGGCCGAAGTTGTCGCCGCGTTCCACGATCAGGGTGTTGGCGTTGGAGATGTCGATGCCGGACTCGACGATCGTCGTCGACACCAGCACGTCGAACTTCTTCTCCCAGAAGTCGACGACGACCTGCTCCAGCGCCGACTCCGACATCTGTCCGTGGGCGGTCGCGATGCGCGCCTCGGGCACGATCTCGCGCAGCCGGGCCGCCGCGCGGTCGATCGACTCGACCCGGTTGTGGATGTAGAAGACCTGCCCCTCGCGCAGCAGTTCACGGCGGACGGCCGCGCCGATCTGCCGCTGGTCGTACGGGCCGACGAAGGTGAGCACCGGGTGGCGTTCCTCCGGCGGCGTGGTGATCGTCGACATCTCACGGATGCCGGTGACCGCCATCTCCAGGGTGCGCGGGATCGGAGTGGCGGACATGGTCAGCACGTCGACGTTGGCGCGCAGCTTCTTCAGCTGCTCCTTGTGCTCGACGCCGAACCGCTGCTCCTCGTCGACGATGACCAGGCCCAGGTCCTTGAACTTCGTCTCCGAGGAGAACAGCCGGTGGGTGCCGATGACGACGTCCACCGAGCCGTCCTTCAGCCCTTCGAGGACCGCCTTCGCCTCCGTGTCGGTCTGGAACCGGGACAGCGCCCGCACGTTCACCGGGAACTGCGCGTACCGGTCGCCGAACGTCCCGAAGTGCTGCTGCACCAGCAGCGTCGTGGGGACGAGGACGGCGACCTGCTTGCCGTCCTGCACCGCCTTGAACGCGGCCCGCACCGCGATCTCCGTCTTGCCGTAGCCGACGTCGCCGCAGATCAGCCGGTCCATCGGAACCGTCTTCTCCATGTCCTCCTTGACCTCGGCGATCGTGGTGAGCTGGTCGGGCGTCTCCGCGTACGGGAAGGCGTCCTCCAGCTCGCGCTGCCAGGGCGTGTCGCCGCCGAAGGCGTGCCCGGGGGCCGCCATGCGCGCGCTGTACAGCTTGATCAGGTCGGCGGCGATCTCCTTGACGGCCTTCTTGGCGCGGGCCTTCGTCTTGGTCCAGTCGGCGCCGCCGAGCCGGTGCAGGGTGGGCGCCTCACCGCCGACGTACTTGGTGATCTGCTCCAGCTGGTCGGTGGGAATGTAGAGGCGGTCGCCGGGCTGGCCGCGCTTGGCGGGGGCGTACTCCACCACCAGGTACTCGCGGGTCGCGCCCTGCACGGTGCGCTGCACCATCTCGATGTAGCGGCCGACGCCGTGCTGCTCGTGGACGATGTGGTCGCCCGGCTCCAGGGTGAGCGGGTCGATGGTCTTGCGGCGCCGGGCCGGCATGCGCACGCCCTCGCGGCCGGACGCCTTCTGGCCGGACAGGTCGGTCTCGGTGAGCACGGCCAGGTGGAGCACGGGGTCGACGAAGCCGTTGTCGAGGGAGCCGCAGGCGACGTGGACGACGGCCGGGGCGATCTCGCCGAGCTCGCCCGTCCCCGCCTTCCCGTCGGCCGCCCCGGCCAGGCGGGCCGGGACGCCCTCGCCGCCCAGCACCTCCACGGTGCGGGCGGCCGGGCCGTGGCCCTCGGTGACGAACACCGTGCGCCAGCCGTCGGCGAGCCAGCCCTTGGTGTCGGCGAGCGCCCGCGCGGTGTCGCCCCGGTAGGCCTCCGGGGCGCGCATGCCGAGCTTGAGGGTGTCCGAGCCACCCGCCCCGTCGCCGTCCCCGTCGGACGCGAACGACTCGTCGGCGGCGAACGGCGACACCGACCACCACATCATCCCCAGCTCACGGGCCCGCTCCCGGACGTCCGCGATGGACCGCAGGGAGGCCGCGCCGACGTCGATGGGCGCCTCGCCTCCCTGGGCGGTGGCCGCCCAGGACGCCTGCAGGAACTCCTGCGAGGTCGCCACCAGGTCCGAGGCGCGGGTGCGCACCCGCTCCGGGTCGCACACGACGCCCATGCTGCCCTCGGGCAGGACGTCGAGGAGCAGCTCCATGTCGTCGACCAGGACCGGCGCGAGGGACTCCATGCCCTCCACCGCGATCCCCTCGGCGATCTTCCCGAGCAGCTCGCCCAGCTCCGGGTGCCGCTCGGCCAGCACCCGCGCGCGCTCCCGTACGTCCTCGGTGAGCAGCAGCTCGCGGCAGGGCGGGGCCCACAGGCCGTGCTCGGCGACCTCCAGGGAACGCTGGTCGGCGACCTTGAAGTAACGGATCTCCTCGACCTCGTCGCCCCAGAACTCCACCCGGAGGGGGTGTTCCTCGGTGGGCGGGAACACGTCGAGGATGCCGCCGCGTACGGCGAACTCGCCACGCTTCTCGACCAGCTCCACCCGCGCGTACGCGGCGGCGGCGAGCGCCTCGACCGTCTCGTCCAGGTCGGCGCTCCCTCCGGTCCGCAGCGCGACCGGCTCCAGCTCGCCCAGGCCCTTGACCTGCGGCTGGAGCACGGACCGTACGGGCGCGACGACGACCGACACCGGACCCGTCTCCGGGTCGTCCGCGCGGGGGTGCGTCAGCCGGCGCAGCACGGCCAGGCGGCGTCCCACGGTGTCGCTGCGCGGGCTGAGCCGCTCGTGCGGCAGCGTCTCCCAGGACGGGTACTCCGCGACCTCCTCGGGCGGGAGCATGGAGCGCAGGGCCGCCGCCAGGTCCTCCGCCTCCCGGCCGGTCGCCGTCACGGCCAGCACCGTGCGGCCGGTCTCCCGGGCGAGGGCGGCGACCGCGAACGGGCGGGCGGCCGAGGGGCCGACCAGGTCGACATGCATGCGGTTGCCGTCGGCGGCCGCCGAGATCGCTTCCGCGAGGGCGGTGTCCTTGACGACGGCGTCCAACAGACCGTGCAGGCTCATTCGGGGCGGCTTCCCTCCGGAGGTGTGCAACACGACGGGCCCGACACGCGCCGCGGGCCGGGGGTCTCCAGCGTACGACGCCCGGCCCCGGCCCCGCCGCCCCGTCCGGCGGCGGGGCGGCGGGCGGCCGGGGCGGCGGGCGGACGGGGCGGCGAACGACGGGCGAACGGCGGATGAGCAGCCCTCGTCGGGCCGCCCGTGTCGTCACAACCGGTAGATCGTTGATCCGGCCGTGGCTACGGAAAGTTACGGCGATGTGCTCTTCTCATCGGCACGCGACAACGAACAGACACGTCTGGACGGGCTCACCCGGGCCCTGGACCCTGTCTCCTTCCAAACCCTGCACGACCTGGGTGTCGGGCCCGGCTGGCGCTGTCTCGACGTCGGAGCGGGGACCGGTACCGTCAGCTCCTGGCTGAGCCGGACCGTCCACGGGCCGGTCACCGCGCTCGACCGCGACATCACGTTCCTCGCGCGCAAGCGGTCGCACCTCGATGTCGTCCACGCCGACGTCAACGACACCGACTTCCCTCCGGGCGCGTTCGACCTCGTCCACGCCAGGCTGCTGGTGATGCACCTGCGGCAGCGGGAGGAACTGCTGCCCCGCATGCTGTCCTGGGTGCGGCCGGGCGGGCTGCTGGTGCTCACCGACGGTGTCGCCCTGCACCCCGAGCAGTACCATCACCCCGCCTACCGCGAGGTGATGACGGGCCACTTCCGCATGATGGCGAACGTGATCGGCAGCGACCTCCACTTCGCCTCCCGGTACCCGCAGATCCTCACGGACCTGGGACTGGCCAAGGTCGGTCTGCTCGCGCACCATCCGATCATCGGGATGAATCCGGGGTTCGGCACCTTCGTCGCGCACACGCTCGAGCAGTCCGAGAGCCACCTGCTGGCCGACGGGGTGGCCAAGGCCACGCTGGACGAGGCCGTCGCCCACGTGCGCCGGCCCTCGACCCGGGAGATGTTCATCGCGATGCTGACGGCGTGGGGCCGCAGACCGCACGAGGCCGCCCGGTAGACCCGCCCCGCCCCCGCCCCCGCGCACTCCTCCCGCGCTCCACCGCGCTGTGAGAGGCCCCCACCCCCGCATTCAGCGAAAGCAGGCCGCGTATCAGATGACCACAGCTCCTCCTTACGCTCCGCCCCCCGGTTCCGCACCCGGCCTCGACCGGCGCATCGCCGGGTTCGCCTCGGCCCGCACGCGCATGCTCCTGGCGAGCGACGGCCTGACGACCGTCCTGCTCGAAGCGGTGGTGAAGGCGTCCCTGCACGTCCGGATCACCCAGACCGCCCGGCTGTCCGCGCACGCCCTCGACGACTCCGCCTCCCGGGCGGCGCTGGGTCTCGAGGCGGGCCGGCCGTGCCTGTTGCGCCGGACCCGGCTGGTCACGCCCGCCGGTGTGCCCGTCTCCGCCAACGTCGTGGTCGCCGCGGCCGGCCGCGACGCGGACGTGGACGCGGCGATGCTGGCCCCGCGGCCCCTGGGGTACGCGCTGGCCGGCCGGGGCAGCCGGCTGGAGCGGCGGCTGCTCCACGTCGGGCGTGCCGCCTGGCCCGAGGCACCGGACAAGCCCTGCGCGTCGAAGACGTACGTGATGTGCGACGCGGGCGGGCCGCTGATCTTCGTACGGGAGATGTTCAGTCCCGCCTACTTTCCCGCCGGCACGGAGGGGACGGACGGGACGGACGGGACGGACAGCACGGACGGGGGCTGACAGTACGGGCGGGGTCGCCACCGTGCGTGAGGCGTGCGCCGGCGGGTAAGGCCGGGGCCGGAGGCCGTCGCCGTCACGCGGGCTCCGGCCGCCCCGGGCCCCCGCACGCGCGAAGCCGCCCGACCTCGACCCCGACCGACTCGGCCCGCGTCTTCCGGACCCCACCTCTCCCCGACCCCGCACGCGCGAAGCCGCCGACGCCGACGCCGCGGCCAGGCCCGCTTCTGTCACGGTCCCCCACCCCCTGCCCCGGGCCCCCGCACGCGCGAAGCCGCCCGGCGCCGGTGGCCCTCCTGGGCCTCCGGCGCCGGGCGTTCCCCCGCACCCCCCGTGTGCGGTGGCCGGCCGCGGCTACTCCGTGGCGATCGCGTTCAGGACGTTCATCCGGCCCGCCCGGAACGCCGGGACCAGGGCCGCGAACAGCCCCACGAAGGCCGAGGCGATGAACACACCGATGATCGTCGGCCACGGGATCTCGAGGACCTTCAGGCCCTCCAGCGCGAGGAGCTGCTGGGCGGTGGCGCCCCAGCCCATGCCGAGCCCCAGGCCCAGCAGGGCACCGAAGAGGGCGATGACGACCGACTCCAGGCGGATCATGCGGCGCAGCTGGCGGCGCGAGAGACCGATGGCCCGCATCAGGCCGATCTCCCTCGTCCGCTCGACCACCGACAGGGCCAGGGTGTTCACCACACCCAGGACCGCGACGACGATCGCCAGGGCCAGCAGGCCGTAGATCATGTTCAGCAGCTGGCCGATCTGGTCCTCGAGTGCTTCCTTGTAGTCGGTCTGGTCGCGCACGGTGTACTGCGGGTAGCCGCGCAGCGAGTCCTTCAGCGCCGTGTACGCAGCCTCCTGCTGCCCCTCCTTCGCCGTGGCGAAGAGCAGCGTGTCCAGCGGCAGCCTGTCGGCCGGGACGTACGTCGCGAGGGTGTCGATCGACGTGTAGATCGCACCCGCGTCGACCACGGCCTCGCTGCTGGTGATCGCCCGGACGGTCAGGGTGCCGGTCTCCCCGTCCTTGAACGCGACGTCGATCGTCGAGCCGAGGCCGATGCCGTGGTCCTCGGCGAACTTCTCGTGGACGGACATCGAGTCGGGCCGGTAGGCGTCGGAGAGCTTCCCCTCCACCGTCTCCACCCGCAGGTCGGTGGCGTACGTCGGGTCGGCCGCCGTGATTGCCGTGTCCTCGAGCCGCTTCCCGTCGGGTGTGGTGAAGTCCGCCTCGGTCCACTTGTACTCGGTGACGCGCTCCAGCTCCGGGGTGTCCTGCACCGCCTTCACCGCCTGCGGGGTGAGGAGCTGGCCGCTGTCGGACTGGATGATGAAGTCCGTGCCGACGGTCTTGTCGAGCTCGTCGGTGGCGGAGGCCACCATGGACGAGCCGACCACCGACAGGCACGCCACCAGGGCCAGCCCGATCATCAGCGCGGCACCGGTGGCGCCGGTGCGGCGCGGGTTGCGCAGCGCGTTGCGCTCGGCCATCCGCCCCACGGGGCCGAAGACCCGCAGCACGACGACGCCCAGCACCCGGACCACACCGCCGGCGAGCAGCGGGCCGATGAGCACGAACCCGATCAGCGAGAGCACCACGCCCAGGCCCAGCCACATCGATCCCTCGGCGGCCTTGTCCGCCGCCGAGGCGAGGTACAGCGCGAACGCGCCGACCGCGGTCAGGAACGTGCCGATGCCACCCCGGATCCGGCCGGCCCTGGCGTCCGCGGGGGCACCCGCGTCACGCAGCGCGGCCATCGGGGAGATCTTCCCGGCCCGTCGCGCGGGCAGGTAGGCGGCCAGGACGGTGACGACGACCCCCAGGAGCAGTCCGACCACCGGGGTCGTCCAGGCGACCGTGAGGTCGTCGGTGGACAGCTCCATGCCGACCGCGCCCATGAGCTTCATCAGCCCGACCGCGAGCCCGACGCCCGCGACCACCCCGAGCACCGACCCGACGAGGCCGAGGAGCAGCGCCTCGATCAGCACCGAACGGTTGACCTGCTTGCGGGAGGAGCCGATGGCCCGCATCAGGCCGATCTCCCGGGTGCGCTGGGCGACCAGCATGGAGAACGTGTTGATGATCAGGAAGATGCCGACGAGGAACGCGATCGCGGCGAAGCCGAGCATCGCGTACTTCAGGACGCTCATGAAGCCCTCGACGTCCTGCTGCCCGGCCTCCGTGCTCTCCTTGGCGGTCAGCACCTTGTAGTCGCCGCCCAGAGCGGCCACGACGTTCTGCTTCAGCTGTGCGTCGCTGACGCCGTCGGCGGCCGTGGCGTTGACGTTGGTGAAGACACCGCTCTCACCGATCAGGGCCTGCTGGGCGGTCGGCGTGTCCAGGAAGAAGATCGCGGCGCCGGGGTTGGTGACGGTGAAGTCGGTGATGCCGGAGATCTTCGCGGTGTGCGAGCCGACCACGCTGATGACACTGATCGCGTCACCGAGCTCCAGGCCGTGCTTGTCGGCGGTGTCGGCGTCCACCATGACCTGGTCGGGGCCCTCGGGCGGCGCACCGGAGGTGATCTTCATGGTGCGGGCGTCGTTGGCGGTCCAGTTGCCGACGATGGTCGGGCCGCCGCTGGTGGGCGAGAGGCTCTCCTTGTCGCGGTCGACGACGGTCAGCGCGGTGGAGTGCAACGCCCCCTCGGCCGACTTCACCCCGTCCACGTCCCGCACCCGGGCGAGCACGGACTCCGCGACGACCGGCGGCTTGCCGGTGTCGGAGGTGGTCTCGCCGCCGTCGGAGGCGTCCTTGGCGCTGACCGTGACGTCCGACGCGGTGGCCGCGAACAGCTTGTCGAACGTCGTCGACATCGTGTCCGTGAACACCAGCGTCCCGGACACGAACGCCACCGACAGCAGCACCGCCACCGCCGACAGCGCCATCCGTCCCTTGTGCGCGAGGAAGTTGCGCATCGAGGTCTTCAGCACGGTCATGACGTACGCCCCCGGGCGTCGAAGTCCTTCATGCGGTCCAGGACCTGCTCGGCCGTCGGCTTGTGCATCTCGTCGACGATGCGGCCGTCGGCGAGGTACAGCACCCGGTCCGCGTAGGAGGCGGCGACCGGGTCGTGCGTGACCATCACGATGGTCTGGCCCAGGTCGTCGACCGAGCGGCGCAGGAAGCCGAGGACCTCGGCGCCCGCGCGCGAGTCGAGGTTTCCGGTCGGCTCGTCACCGAAGATGATCTCCGGCCGGGCCGCCAGGGCCCGCGCCACCGCCACCCGCTGCTGCTGCCCGCCGGAGAGCTGGGTGGGCCGGTGCCTCAGCCGGTCGGACAGTCCGACGGTCTCCACCACCCGGTCCAGCCACGGCTGGTCCGGCTTGCGGCCGGCGATGTCCATGGGAAGCGTGATGTTCTCGATCGCGTTCAGCGTCGGCAGCAGGTTGAACGCCTGGAAGATGAAGCCGATCCGGTCCCGGCGCAGCCGCGTCAGCTTCTTGTCCTTCAGCCCGGTGATCTCCGTCTCGTCCAGGTGGATCTGCCCGCTGGTCACCGTGTCGAGCCCGGCCAGGCAGTGCATCAGCGTGGACTTGCCGGACCCCGACGGGCCCATGATCGCGGTGAACCGGCCGCGGGCGATGTCCACGTCCACGTGGTCGAGGGCGACGACGCGGGTCTCCCCGGACCCGTATGCCTTCACGACCTGCCGGGCCCGCGCGGCAACGGCCGTGCGCCCACCGGTTCCTCCGTGCTTGGGAAGGGTCACAGCCGATGTCACGGTAAGTCTCCTATGTCGGTCGGCAAGAGGGAAAGCGGTGCCCGCGCGACCGCCGTCGTGCCCGACGGCCGCTCCGTGCGTGTTCGTTCGACGTGATGCAGTCTGGCGGCGGGGAGGGCCGGGCGCCCTGGTGCCCGGCGCAGTCTTCCTCGGGGGAAAACCCCACCCCCCGGTGGTGTGCTCGCCGCCCCCCAGCGGCGTAAAGCCAGGTTAAGAACCGACCCCGCCCCGTCTCGTCCTCCGCCGGTACGAGCCCTCCCCGAGCCGTAGTACGGAGGTACCCCTAGGGGCTCTCCACCGGCAGGCGGAGCACTTCTCGGGGTTCCTCCTCCTGAGGTCCCGGCCAGCCTCCACCCTCACCCCACGTCAGGGTCAAGTACCGCAGCGGCGAACGGACCTGGGGAAACAGCCGCGGCCGCGGAGCCGGGGCACACGGACGGGGGCCGGGTCCGGCCGGATACGCGTATCCGGCCGGACCCGGCCCCCCCCACCCCGCCCTCCGCCTCAGCGGCGGGGACGGGAACGACGGATCAGAGCAGCCCGTCCCACATCTGCTCCAGCAGCACCGACCACCAGCTCTCCGGCGAACCGAGCGCCGCGGGATCCAGCGCCGTCAGCTGCATCTGGAAGTCGACGGTCCAGCGGCCCGCCTGCTCCTGGTTCAGCCCGAACCGCAGCCGCCACATCCGCCCCAGCAACGCCAGACAGCGCGCGAACTCCGGCAGCCCCGTGTTCACGAACTGCGGCGGTACGGGCGCACCGCCCGGCCCCGCCTCCACCGGCACCGCGACGATGTTCGCCGTGCCGTACTGCACACAGATCGCCTTGCCGAAGTCGCTGCCCATGACGAGGTACGAGCCCGCGTCCGACGCCGGCTGCACACCCCGCTCCGCGGCCAGCTCCGCCAGGGTCGGCACCGGACGGCCCGGCTGGGCCTGCGCCCAGAAGAACGGACCCATGTCCAGCGGCAGCCCGGCCACCACCAGCGTGTGCGCCACCACCGGCGGCACCCCCTGCCGGGACACCGCCTGCTGCTCGAACCGGAACACCCCCGGCCCGAACGCCCCCGCCAGCTCCTGCCCGACGGCCTCCGGCGGAAGCGGCGGCGCCGGCTGCACCGGCGTCAACGGCGCGCGCACCGGCGCCGGCCGGGCGGGCCCGTCCGCCACCTGGTGCAACTCACCCTGATGGACGAGCAGTTGCTGCATGCCCTGCTGCCGGCTCGCATGATCCGTGCCGTACGGCGCGATGTTCGTGATCCGCGCCTGCGGCCACTGCTCCCGGATCATCCGCGCACAGTACGCGCCCGGCAGCTGGCACGACTCCAACTCCGTGTGCAGTTCCAGCACCTGATCCGGCGGCACGTTCATCGCCCGCAGCTCGTGGAAGATCTGCCACTCCGGATGCGGCGTGCCCGGCGCCGAACGCCGGATCAGCTGCTGCTCGGAACCGTCCTGCGCGCGGTAGCGCAGCACGGCCTGATAACCGGGACCGACCGTCGGCTGCCCGACCGGCTGCGGCGGATAGCCGTAGGCCGGCGGCCGACCGGGCCCGGGCACACCCGGCGGCACCGCCCCCGGCGTTCCGGGCGGCATCCCGCCGGGCACCCCCGGCGGGGCGGGGGGCGGTGGCACACCCGGGCCACCGGGGGCCGAGGGCGGCGGAGGCGTACCGGGCCCACCGACAGGAGGGCCCGCCAGCACGGTCTCCGCGTGATGCACGGGACCACGCCCGCCCGCCGCGGCCCCCGGAACCCCCGGAGCGCCGGGCGGATGCGGCGCACCCGGAACGCCGGGAGGCCCGGGAGGCTGCGGCGCACCCGGAACGCCGGGAGGGCCGGGAGGCTGCGGCGCACCGGCACCCGGTCGGCCGGGGTCGGCGAACATCGTCACGGCGTGATGGACGCCGCCGGGCGGCGTGCCCGGCGCAGGCGGGGCACCGGGCGGAGGCGTCGGGGCCCCGGGCGGCTGCGGACCGCCCGGGGGACCTCCCTGGCCTGCCGGACCTCCCTGGCCGTCGAAACCGCCGAGGCCGTTGGACCCCAGGGACGACACCAGCTGCGTCGGCATGTACCCGCCCGCCGGACCGCCCGGCGCGCCGGCCCCCGAGGGGGGCGCCGACGGAGGCGGCGGCGTACCCCCCGGCCGCGCACCCGGCGCACCCGGCGTACCCGGGGCTCCCGGCGCTCCCGGCGGAGGCGGCGGCGTCGGACCCGCGGGACGGTGCGGGGGTGCCGCCTTGCTGGTCGCGGCGTCGGCGGTGTCCGCGGCGTCCTGTGCCGGCGGAGGCGTACCGGGAGCCTCCGGCGCACCCGGCGGAGTCTGCGCGTCCGCGTCCTGCAGCGCCGGCGTCAGCGCCGTAGGCGGCAGCTGGCTGCCCCCCGACATCAGCGCCGTGGGGGCGTCCGCCGCCGACGCCGAGGGCGGCGGCGTGCCGTCGTCGGACCCGCTCAGCGGCGGCGCGAACACGGTGACCGGGAGCGGCACCGAACCGTCCTCACCGGCGTCGGCGTTCGTGTCCGTACCGGCCCACGGCGTCGCCCCGGCCGGAGTGCCCGCACCGGTCCCCGCCGGGGAGCCGTCCCCGCCGGCAGCGGGCCAGGCGGCACCACTCCCGGGCGCCGCCGGCGCACCCGGCACCGCGGCACCGGCGGCCGCGGCACCGGACCCGGCCGTACCGGACCCGCCGGATTCGCCCGCCGTCCCGGCCGTGCCCTCCGAGCCGTCCGACGTCTCCCCCCGCCGGTCCGGAATCCCCAGCCGGTCCGCCGCCTCCTGCAACCACTCCGGCGGACTCAGCAGGAACGACGTCTGGTTCAGGTCCACCCGCGCCGGAGCCGCCGGCGCCGGCCCTTCCGCCTCGTCCGTACGGGCGTACTCCTCCTCGTACCGGCGGATCACCTCGCCCACCGCCAGCGCGGGCCACAGCGTGGCCTCACCACTGTCCCGGGCGATCACCAGCCGCTGGCCACCGCCGTCCGACCGCGGCCCGTCCTCGCGGTCCTCCGCCCACACCACGAACCCGAGGCCGAACTCCCGCACCCGCACCTCACGGTGCTGATACGACGGCACTTCCCCGTTGACCCACTCCTCCGCACGCTCCTGCGCCTGCGCGAACGTCACCATCGCCGGACCTCACTCCCCCGCAGCAACCGGAACGACCTGCGCGAAGCCGCCGTCCACCATCAGATTCGCCACCGTCTCCAGCTCCGGCGGCGACCCCGCCAGCCGGGCCAGGAACGCGTCGAAGTCGTCCCCGCACGGCAGCAGCAGCCGCTCCACCCGCTCCGCCGGCGGCCACGACGGATCCACGTCCCGCGCGTCGTCGTAGGCGCAGAACCACACCGAACCCACCCGGTCGCCCCGCACCTTCACCGCCAGCAGACCTCCCTGGACGAAACCGACGGCCAGATAGTCCTTGGTCAGGTGATCACGCAGACACTTGTTGATGTACACCAGGTCGTTGACCGCGGCCTCGTCCCGCACCGTGAAGAACGGCTGGTCGACCAGCAGGCCCAGTTCGGCGTCCAGCGCCGTGCCCACCGGCGCGCAACCGCCCGCCGTCTTCAGGAACGACCGGTACGCGCCGGGCAGCCGGTAGCCGAGGTCCTCCTCGACGTTCAGCACCTGCGCCTCGGTCACCGCGAGCCCCGGCTTCGGCAGCCGGAAGTGCGCCGGACGCGTCTCCTGCAACGGCCGCGTGCCCCGCTTCTCCTGGTCCACGCCCGACGTCACCACCCCACCATGGTGCCGCAGCAGCGCCTTCACCTCGACCGGCACCAGCTCCAGCCGCCGCGACGCCACCGCGTGGTGCCACGTCCAGCCGTGCGGCGTCGCCACCGCGGGCACCGTGCCCCACAGCTCGTGACCGGTCGCCGCCAGCGCCGCGTTCGCCGACACGTAGTCCGTCAGCCGCAGCTCGTCGACGCCGAAACCCTCCGGCGGCTCCGCGATCTCCGCCGCCGCCCGCGCGTAGGGCGAGAAATCGGGGTAACCGCGCTCGTCCACCCGTACCCCTCTCGGGTGACGGGCCGCCCGCACCGGATCCGGGAAGTGCACGACCTGCCCGGCATAGGCCGCATTCGGCGGCACGGCTCTCTGTCCGAGCCGACCTGTCGTCATGGCGGTTGCCCCCTGCGGCACTCTGTACGCACCGCGCCGACCACCATCGTGCCGTCACGGAGCGTATTCGACTGTCACGTCTGTCTCGACTGCTTGACGCCGCCACCCCCACCGGCGCCCCGCACGCCGTCCGTACGGTTCACCGCAGGAATCGCGACACCAACAGCCTATGCGGTACGACGGCACCGGTCACCGGGCACCGGCCGCCGGCCCGTCCGCTTCCGTGACCAAACGTCACCCTCCCGTGACAGCTCGCCCAAAGCTGGGCGTGTCGCCCCGCCCCAGCTTCCCCATCAGCCGCGCCGTTTGGCACTCTGTGACCTTCCGGGGGAGGCACGGGAGGGGAAGGCGATCATGAACATGACTCAAACAGGAGCACCGGCGGGACACCCCGCCGACCCGCGCGGCGGCGACCCCCGCATCGGCTGGAGCAGCACCGACGCCGCCCGCACCCCCCTCCTCCACCACCGCCGCGACGGCATCCTGCCCACCATCGCCGCCGCCCTCTCCATCCGCGGCACCACCCTCACCGGCACCGCCGCCCGCGCCGACAGGCCCCCCGAACTGCACCCCCTCGTCCAGGATTTCCTCGACACCCTCACCAGCGGCCAACGCGACCGCTTCACCGGCCGCTGCGCCGAGACGATCCTCATCTCCCGGCACCTCACCGCCGCCGACTCCGCGCGCAGCAAACGCGCCGCACGCAAACCCATGACCAACGGCGAAGCGCGCAAAGCACTCAAACACGCCAAGCTCACCGCCCGTCACATCCGCGAGGACGGCGACCCCCTCCACGGCGGCTACGCCGCCCCCTGCCGGGCCTGCACCGCCCTCGCCGCCCACTTCGGCGTCCGCGTCGTCGACCCCGGGTGAACCCGTCCGGTGAGTGATTCCGTACGCCCGGTCCGTATCCACCCCTGAGCCACGCACCACCGCCACCCGGCCGGCCCCCACCCCCCACCGGCCGCACCACCACGACGAACGAACGGCAGATGCGCACCGACCACGCACCCTCCCCCAACCACCCGGCCCCGCCCGGACCGGGGGGAACCTCCCACCGCTTCCCCGCCCCCGTCGCCGCCGCCCTGCGCGCAGCCGGCTGGCAGCCGGGACGCTGGGACATCGGGCAAGCCGAAATCTGGGCCGACACCCTGCGTGACCACACCTCACCCGCAGGACACCGCCACACCGTCTTCCCCGCCGCCGTGGAGGCCTGGGCCGAATTCGGCGGACTCCGTATCGCCCCCGCCGGCCCCGGCCGCCAACTCGCCCCCGCCGCCCTCCACCTCGACCCCCTCCACGGCCTCCACATGGCCCGCACCCTCGGCGACCTGGGCCGCGCACTGCACACCGAGGTCTGCCCCGTCGGCGCCGACCCCGACACCCGCACCCTCGTCGCCATCGACACCGAAGGCCGCGTCCACGCCCTCGACCACACCGGCGACTGGTACCTCGGCCACGACATCGACCAGGGCCTCACCGCCCTCCTCTCCGGCACCGAACCCACCCGCCTCACCACAGGCTGACCGGCCACCACGCCCGCCGGACACCCGGCCACCACGCCCGCCGTTCACCAGTCGCCGTCGCCGGCCGCCGGCCGCCCTACGACGCCGGAATCACCGCCGACACCCGGAACCCCCCCCGCGTCCGTCGGCCCCGACACGAACACCCCGCCCAGCGCCGACACCCGCTCCTTCATCCCCACCAGACCGTTCCCACCCGACGGCAGCCGCGCCGAGGACCCCGCCTCCGGCGGCGGCTCGTTCTCCACCTGCATCGCGATCTCCGACACCCGGTGCGCCAGCCGCACATACGTCTTCGCCCCCGGCGCGTGCTTGTGCACGTTCGTCAGCGCCTCCTGCACCACCCGGTACGCCGTCGACTCCACCACCCCCGCGTACGACCGGCCCTCCCCCTCCACCGACAGAGCCACCACCATCCCCGCAGCCGCCGACTGCCCCACCAGTTCGTCTATCTCCGACAGGCTCGGCCCCTCAGCCCCACCGGGCCGCTCCTCGCTCACCGCCCGCGACGCCGCCGCGGCCGCCGCCGCGCCCACCGCCGCCAACGGCAACGCCGACCCCGCCCTGCGCCCCGCACCGTCCCCACCGGACCGCAGCACCCCGAGCATCTCCCGCAGCTCCGTCAACGCCTGCCGGCCCATGTCCCCCACCAGCGCGGCGTTCTTCACTGCCTTCTCCGGATCCTTGCGCGCCACCGCCTGCAACGCCGCCGCGTGCACCACCATCAGACTCACCCGATGCGCGACCACGTCGTGCATCTCCCGCGCGATCCGCGTCCGCTCCTCGTTGCGCGCCCACTCGGCCCGCTCCTCGGCCCGCTCGGCCAGCAGCTGGAGCTCCCGCTCCAGACTGTCCGCCCGCTCCCGCAGGCTCTCCATCAACCGCCGCCGCGCCCCCACGTACAGCCCCAGCAGCACCGGCGGCGCGGTCAGCCCCACCGACGTCGCGACCGACGCGAACGGAACGAACCAGTCCCCCAGGTCCAGCTCCCCCCGCGCCATGTCCTGCCGCACCCGCACCAGCGTCACGATGAACGTCCCCACCAGCGACATCCCCGCCAGCGACGCGATGATCCGGCGCGGCAGCTCCGACGCCGCCAGCGTGTACAGGCCCACCAGGCCCATCAGGAAGCCCATCTGCGCCGGCGTGATGGCGATCACCACCAGCACCACGGCGATCGGCCAGTGCCGCCGCACCACCAGCACCGACCCCGCCAGCAACCCGAACAGCACCCCCGCGGCCACCGGAATCCCCGCGTCCCGCGCGAACGGAATCCCCTCCAGCCCGCACTCCAGCGCGGACACCACCGCAAGGCCCACATCCAGCACGGCACTACGCCGTCTGCCCCACCACCACGGCCCTCCACGGGCCGTCACATGGTCTTCCCCCGTCGTGGTCATGCCTCCACCCTAAAGGCGCCCGGTGCCGGACTTCCGGGGACTTTCCCCGACTGACTCCCCCCACATCCCGTGACCGTTCAGGTGCGCTACATCCCGAAATCCCTCGCACTGCCGAACCGCACGCCGTCCGAGTCAGGAAGTCCGCGTTCCGCCCGGACGGCATGTCCGTGACCCACGCACCGGGCACATACGCCGATTCCGGAGCCCTCGGGGAACGGGCGACAGCCATCGCGGGCGTCTCGTCCTCGCCGTGCGGCAGAGCGGTGAGCCGTACCGCCGCGTCGAGGGTGGGTGGGTCGCCGTCGTGACCCACGCGCGAGCACCTCTCCGGTAAGGTCTGAGGCGCCGTCCCCCGTGGTGTAACTGGCAGCACACTAGATTTTGGATCTAGTAGGACAAGGTTCGAATCCTTGCGGGGGAGCCACAGCGCAGCAAGACTCCCGTGCGGGTCCCGACCGGTCGGACCACCGGTCGGGGCCCGCACGCGTGTCCGCCTCGAAACACCCCGGTATCCTGCGGATGTCCCCCTCCCCCTCACAGCCGAAGGGCATCCTTGTGAGCGCCAATCGCCCGGCAGCCGTCGTCGTTCTCGCAGCGGGTGAGGGCACCCGTATGAAGTCGGCCACGCCGAAGGTCCTGCACGACATCTGCGGCCGTTCCCTGGTGGGTCACGTGCTGGCCGCCTCCGGTGAGCTGGAGCCGGAGAACCTGGTCGTCGTCGTGGGGCACGCACGCGAGCAGGTGACCGCGCACCTCGCCGAGGTCGCCCCCGACGTACGTACCGCCGTCCAGGCGGAGCAGAACGGCACCGGGCACGCGGTGCGGATGGGGCTGGAGGAGCTGGGCGGCTCCGTGGACGGGACCGTGGTCGTGGTCTGCGGTGACACTCCGCTGCTGACCGGTGAGACGTTGCGGCGGCTGTCGGCCACGCATTCCGCGGACGGGAACGCGGTGACGGTGCTGACGGCCGAGGTGCCGGACGCGACGGGGTACGGGCGGATCGTGCGGGACGCGGCCTCGGGCGCGGTGACGGCGATCGTGGAGCACAAGGACGCGTCCGAGGAGCAGCGGGCGGTCCGGGAGATCAACTCGGGTGTGTTCGCGTTCGACGGCGCGTTGTTGGCGGATGCGTTGAAGAGGGTGCGGACGGACAACAGTCAGGGTGAGGAGTACCTGACGGACGTGCTGGGGATTCTGCGTGAGGCGGGGCACGGGGTGGGCGCGTCGGTGGCGGGCGACCACCGGGAGATCGCGGGGATCAACAACCGGGTGCAGCTGTCGCAGGCGCGGCGGATCCTCAACGACCGGCTGCTGACCGCCGCCATGCTCTCCGGGGTCACCGTCGTCGACCCCGCCACGACGTGGGTGGACGTCACGGTGACGTTCGAGCAGGACGTGGTGGTGCATCCGGGGACGCAGCTGCACGGCGCCACGCATCTCGCCGAGGGGTGCGAGGTGGGCCCCAACGCGCGGCTGACGGACACGCGGGTGGGTGCCGGGGCGCGGGTGGACAACACGGTGGCGTCGGGTGCGGAGGTGGGTCCGGAGGCGACGGTGGGGCCGTACGCGTACCTGCGTCCGGGGACCCGGCTGGGCCGCAGGGGCAAGATCGGCACGTACGTGGAGACGAAGAACGCGTCGATCGGCGAGGGGACGAAGGTTCCGCATCTGTCGTACGTGGGGGACGCGACGATCGGCGAGTTCTCGAACATCGGTGCGGCGAGCGTGTTCGTGAACTACGACGGGCAGGACAAACATCACACGACGGTCGGGTCGCACTGCCGGACCGGGTCGGACAACATGTTCGTGGCACCTGTCACCGTCGGGGACGGTGCCTACACTGCCGCCGGCTCTGTGATCACGAAGGACGTACCGCCCGGTTCGCTGGCCGTGGCCCGGGGCCAGCAGCGGAACATCGAGGACTGGGTGGCCCGTAAGCGTCCGGGGAGCGCTGCCGCGAGGGCCGCGGAGGAGGCCGCCCGGGAGTCGGCCGGGCAGGATTGACCGGAAAGCGGTGCGCCGGAGTCGTCGTATCGTGATAAGTGCACATCCGCACCCCATCAGGTGAGATGACCTTTCGTGTGCCGCCTGAGCGGTCCGGGGGATCTCTCGCCGTCGAGCCGCGAGTTTCTGCGACACCTCTGAGGAGATAGTGCTGTGACCGGGATCAAGACGACCGGCCAGAAGAAGATGATGTTCTTCTCCGGCCGCGCCCACCCCGAGCTTGCCGAGGAGGTCGCCCGCGTACTGGGTGTCGGGGTGGTGCCGACGAGGGCCTTCGACTTCGCCAATGGCGAGATCTATGTGCGGTACGAGGAGTCGGCCCGTGGGGCGGACTGTTTCCTGATCCAGAGCCACACGGCACCGATCAACAAGTGGATCATGGAGCAGTTGATCATGATCGACGCGTTGAAGCGTGCGTCGGCGAGGTCGATCACCGTCATCGTGCCGTTCTACGGTTACGCGCGGCAGGACAAGAAGCACCGTGGGCGTGAACCGATCTCGGCGCGCCTGATCGCGGATCTGATGAAGACCGCGGGGGCGACCCGGGTACTGACGGTGGATCTGCACACGGACCAGATCCAGGGCTTCTTCGACGGTCCGGTGGACCATCTGTTCGCGCTGCCGCTGCTGGCGGACTACGTGGGCACGAAGGTGGACCGGGAGAAACTGACGGTGGTGTCGCCGGACGCGGGGCGCGTGCGGGTGGCGGACCGCTGGTGCGACCGTCTGGGTGCGCCGCTGGCGATCGTGCACAAGCGGCGGGACAAGGACGTGGCGAATCAGGTCACGGTCCACGAGGTGGTCGGCGAGGTGAAGGGCCGCGTGTGCGTCCTGGTGGACGACATGATCGACACGGGTGGCACGATCTGCGCCGCGGCGGACGCGTTGTTCGCGCACGGTGCGGAGGACGTGATCGTGACGGCGACGCACGGCGTGCTGTCGGGTCCGGCGGCGGACCGGCTGAAGAACTCGCGGGTGAGCGAGTTCGTGTTCACGGACACGCTGCCGACGCCGGGTGAGCTGAGCGGCGACCTGGACAAGATCACGGTGCTGTCGATCGCGCCGACGATCGCGAGTGCGGTGCGCGAGGTGTTCGAGGACGGTTCGGTGACGAGCCTGTTCGACGAGCGGTAAGGGTTCCGCTCCGGGTTCCGCCGGCGCCCCGGCTGATCGTTTTGGGTACGGCCCCCCTCTCCGAGTAGACTGCTCCAGTTGCTCGGCGAGGGAGGCCGTACCGCTTCGTGAGGGGTGGAGTACGGCGGTCCGTTATCGACGCGCTCTTCGTAGCAGGCCGTTCGTGGCCGGGTGACCTTCCCCAAGCTCCACGGAGCGGGGGGTATCCCCAACGGTTTCTGACTTCGAGGAGTGGTGAGCATGTCCGAGGTGAAGCTGCACGCGGAGACGCGGCGCGAGTTCGGCAAGGGTGCGGCGCGTCGTATCCGTCGTGAGGGCAAGGTTCCGGGCGTGGTGTACGAGCGTGGCCTCGAGCCGCTGCACGTGACGCTGCCGGGCCACGAGCTGCTGCTGGCGCTGCGTACGCCGAACGTGCTGATCGATCTGGTCGTCGACGGTGAGGGCAGCCAGCTGGCGATCCCGAAGGCCGTGCAGCGTGACGCGATCAAGGGTTTCCTGGAGCACGTCGACCTGCTGAAGGTGAAGAGCGGCGAGAAGGTCACCGTCGAGATCTTCGTGAACACCGAGGGTGAGCTGGCGCCGGGCGGCAACCTGCTGGAGCACGTCCTGTCCGCGCTGCCGGTCGAGACCGAGGCGACGCACATCCCGGAGGGCGTGACCATCTCGATCGAGGGCCTGACGGCCGGTGACGCGGTGCTCGCCAAGGACGTGAAGCTGCCGGCCGGTACGACGCTGGCGGTGGACGAGGACACCGTGGTGCTGCAGGTGCTGTCCGCGCAGGCCGAGGAGGCCGCGGAGGGTGACGGGGACGAGGCCGCCGAGGCCTGATCCTCCTCGTAGTCTTCGCTACGCGGTCTTCACTGCGCGTCGGCCGCTGTTCCCCGTACGGGGGCAGCGGCCGACGCGTGTACGGGGACGGGACCGAGGACAAGACGCGGACGCGGAAGCGGGACGAAGGAGACATGCACGTGACGACCGATGCGGCGGCCCCCTGGCTGCTCGTGGGACTGGGCAACCCGGGCCCCGAGTACGCGATGAACCGGCACAACGTGGGGTTCATGGTGGCGGATCTGCTGGCGGAGCGGATCTCGGGCCGGTTCAAGCGGGCCGGGAAGGCGCAGGCGCAGGTCGTGGAGGGCCGGATCGGGCCGCCGGGGCCGGCGAACCGGCGAGTGATCCTGGCGAAGCCGACGTCGTTCATGAATCTGTCGGGCGGGCCGGTGAACGCGCTGCGGGAGTTCTACAAGGTGCCGGTGGCGCAGGTGGTGGCGGTCCATGACGAGCTGGACATCGAGTACGGGACGCTGCGGCTGAAGCTGGGGGGCGGGGACAACGGCCACAACGGGCTGAAGTCGATGACGAAGGCGTTCGGTCCGGATTATCACCGGGTGCGGTTCGGGATCGGGCGGCCGCCGGGGCGGATGCAGGTGGCGGACTACGTGCTGCGGGACTTCTCGTCGGCGGAGCGCAAGGAGCTGGACTACTTCGTGGACCGGGCGGCGGACGCGGTGGAGTGTCTGGTGCTCGACGGTCTGGAGCGGGCGCAGGGTACGTACAACTCCTGAGACCTGCCGCCTTCGCAGGCCCGTGGATCAGGAGGGCGGGGCCGCCGGGAACCGGGCCGGTTCCCCGAGGACCGAGGCGGCCCTGTCCGCATCCGCCAGGCGGGCGGCCAGTGTGGCGGTGGCGAGGCGTTCCGGCAGGGCGGTGCCGAACTTCAGCCCCCGCACTGCACGCGGATCCACGGAGGGCAGGCTGAGCTGCTGCGCCGCCCGGGCCTTGGCCTGCTTCCATTCGGTGGCTGTCAGGTCTTCCCGGAGGCGGATGCAGGCGTCCGTGGGGTATTGGAGGGGGTCGGCGATCTCGCTGAGAGTGGCCGCGAGCGTGGCGTTCGCCCGTTGTCCGGCCCAGGTCCACCAGCGCACGCCGGTGTCGCGACCGCCACGGACGACGACGGTTCCGCCCGGGTGCACGCGTTCCACGGCGTTTTCGCGGGCTGCGGCCAGGGCGTCGTGCGCGCGGCGTGTCAGGGTCACGGGCGGATCGGTGCCGAGCAGGACTTCGCGAACGCCGCGTGTGAGTGCGTACGAGGCTCCCCGGGCGAAGCCCGCTCCGGCCCACCGCGCCTTGCCTCCGCTCTCCACGGGCTCGACGAAGCACCGGCGCCTGGACCAGTCGATGTAGGTGACCTGCCAGCTGCGTCCCGCCAGCAGGAGGCGTCGTGGTCCGGCCACTTTCTCGGTCAGCAGGGCCGGGTCGGTCGATCCGATCTCCTTACGGCCGAAGAGCACGGTGAACTCCGGTGCCGCGGTGAACACCGCCGTCAGGTCCATGAAGTGGCGGTAGCCGAAGCGCTGCTCCGCTTCGGGACCGATGAACAGCATGCCGCCGTCTCGTTCCAAGTAGCCCTCGCCGATCAGATGTTTCACGATCGGTTCGGCCGGGGGCCCGAAGGGGCCCAGTCCGCCCCACCATTCCTGCCAGAGGTGTTCCCCGACGGTCTTCTCCTGCAGACAGAGGGCGAGTACCTGCTGGGCGACGATGTGCCGGGGTTCGGGTGGGGCCACCACTGGTTCGACCCAGCCCCGTGACCACTGCAGGAGCAAGGCCGCGGCGGTGAGCAGGCCGTCCTCGTCGAGGGTGAGGAAGAGGCAGTTGCGGGTGGATCCCGGCCGTCTGCCGGTCCGGCCCAGGCGTTGGAGGAAGGACGCCACGGTGGACGGGGCGTCGATCTGGACGACGCGGTCGAGGTCGCCCACGTCGATGCCGAGTTCGAGGGTGCTGGTGGAGACGATGACGCAGTCGCGCGCCTCACCGAACGCTTCCTCGGCGCGTCGGCGCTCGTCGGCCGCGAGGGAGGCGTGCGAGAGGAACGTGGTCACGCCCTTGGCGCGCAGGCATTCGCCGAGCTTCTCGACGTGCCGTCGAGTCTCGCAGAAGACCAGGCGTTTCTCTCCTCGATGGAGTGCGGCGATGACGGCGGCGGCGTTCTCCAGGGAGCCCACGTAGTCGAGCTGGATGTCTCCGGGCGGCGGGAGAGCGGCCGCCGGGGCGGAGCGGCTGACGTCGACCACCTGTGAGGGCCGTTTCCCGGCACCGGAACCCTGCAGCCAGGCCAGGAGCTGCGGGGGGTTGCCCACAGTCGCGGAGAGGCCGATCCGCTGCACCGGGCAGCCGGCGACCCGCTCCAGGCGCTCCAGCACGGCGAGGAGGTGCCAGCCCCGGTCGTCGCCCGCGAAGGCATGGACCTCGTCCACGACGACCGCCCGCAGTCCCGAGAAGAAGACACGGTGATCGACGTGTGCGCTGACCAGCATCGCTTCCAGCGATTCCGGCGTGGTCAGCAGGATGTCGGGCCGCTCCCACAGAATGCGTTTGCGTCGGGTCTGTGAGACGTCGCCGTGCCAGAGAGCCGCGGAGCGTCCGAGCCAGGAGGTGTAGCTCTCCAGGCGCGGCAGCAGATTGTTGAGCAGTGCCTTGAGCGGACACACGTAGAGGATCGAGGTCCCCGTCCACCGTGCCCGGGCCATTTTCGACAGCAGTGGGAAGGCTGCGGCTTCGGTCTTGCCGCCGGCGGTGGGGGCGAGGAGCAGCGTGTCCGTGCCGTCCAGGAGCGGATGGACGGCGGCCTTCTGGAGGGGCCGCAGATCGGGCCAGCCGAGGGTGTTGGCGATGTGGTGCAGGACGACGGGGTGAAGCCGGTCGACCGCGTCCGGGGTGTCGCCGGCGTTCACGGGCACCTCACAGAGGGAGTTCGATGTCGTCGGCCGAGCCTGCCGCGGCGTTCCTCTCGGTGCCGGTGAGCTCGGTGCCCGTGACCGTGAGCGCGTAGTGTTTGCGCGGATCGAAGTCCTCGAACTGTTCCACGCGGTCGAGGACGTCGCCCACGAGCTTCTTGAGGAAGAGCCTCGGTGCGATGCCGACTCTGCCGCCGAGGCTTCCTGCCACGGCGCGCGCGAGGTCGGTCACGTAGGAGTCGTCAACGACGCTCCGTACCCGTTCGGCTGTTTTTCCTTAGAAATTGGAATTTGACGAAGAGGGTTATGCCTGTCGAAGAGCATGCGTCCCGTCGGCGAAGACCCGATCTCATCAAATGCTGCGACCAACCAATCTCGGTGAGTACGAGCTGCATCCTGTGCCATGAACTGACTATGCCGCTCTTGAGCATACGTCTGGCGGGCCGGCGTCGGTCCAGCAATATATGGGGCTTCCAGCAGGAAGTTTTCCTCACAAAATCGAACAAATACCGTGCCAAGAACCCACGCGATGGCGGCTTGCGTTACGCGCTCACTGATCCATTGCGAGGCAGCAACTGATGTTCTGCGAGCCCTAAAAGCATTGTTGTATTCTGCAAGCAATCACTGTTCGATCTTAGGATCCTCCACGAGCTGAACTCGAAGGTCCCGCTCGACCTTGATCACTCGTTCCTGCAGGCCCCCAAACAGATTCACGCTGTCAATCACTAAGCTCGCCAACAGTTTAGGGGTTTGGTCACGGAAGTAGCCGCAGTGCGTACAGACATCTATTGCACCATACCCAAGCCCCGTCGCTCGTGTGAGCGACGGGGCTCTACAGGTTGCAGCAAAAGGGTCAAGCTCGCATCATCGATCCGTCCTTCACGGAGTTCACGAAGGCCGACCATCCAGCACTGGGGATGAGGAGCACGGTGCCATCAGAAACCTTACTGTCGCGCACCGGAACCACTCCTAGTACCCCATCAACGACCTCGATGCAGCTACCACCCGAACCATCGCTGTAAGACGACTTACGCCAGGCAACCCTGCTCAGATCAGGTGTGATGCTCATGGTTGGTGTAACCCTTCGCTGACGATTCGATCAAGGTCAGAGACTCCGCTGGCGACAGCGCAGCGGCCCTGACGAGATCGTACGACCTCATGTAGAGATCAACGAGGGCTGGTTCCTCGATCAGTTGGCCTGTCCACGGCGCTTCCACATACACAGCGGGAGGAGCATCTACGAACGTCATGATCGAAGCCATGCTGGTCATGAATGCCTCGGCTGCACGCACGAACGGCAGTACTTGCACCACGACCGTATGGGCCTGAGCCATCTGCAGAACGTGCCGAAGCTGTGAGGCCATCACGACAGGCCCTCCCACCGGAACCCTCAACACAGTCTCGTTCAGCACAACCCACAGCAACGGCCTTGCAGGATCAGCCAAGATCTTCTGCCGCTCGAGCCGCGCTCTCACATACCCGTTCACCACTTCCGCCGTGGCGTAGGGCATGGTCGCTGTTGTGAGCGCTCGCGCGTACCCCTCCGTCTGCAACAACCCCGGCACCAGCATCGGCGCGTACTCGCTGATCGTCTTGGCCCGTGTCTCCAGCTCCGCCGCGTCCGCGAAGTAGTCGGCGTGCTTGGACTTGCGGGCCAGTTCGCACAGCCGCTGGAAGTGCTCGCCGGTGCCCAGGACCTCGTCCAGGAGCCGGGACAGGTCCGGCTGTGGCCGCCTCGTCGCGGACTCGAACTGGCCGATGTACGTACCCGAGCAGAAGACCCGCTCGCCGAGCTGGTCCTGCGAGAGGCCGGCGTCCTCTCGGACCCGCCGGAGTTCGCTGCCGAAGAAGGTCCGCGGCGAAGCGTACGGGTCCAGGTCCTGGTTGCGGTTCTGTCGGCCTGCCATCGGCGGTGCCCCCTTGCGATGTTCCCTGTGCGCGCCCGCCGGTTCCGCGGGGCCAAGTGCCGCTCACTGCCCGCAACCCCGTTGCTGGCACGCGACCTCTACCGAGCGTAGTCCCACAAGAGCACGCTGTGAGCATGAACAGCAGCAATCACCCCTCCCCCACCCGAACCGAACGCACGAACCCGACCGTCCCGTTCGCCTATCCGTTCCCGGACAACCCCCTCGCCTCCGCGCTCGCCGTCTCCGACGAGCTCAGCGCCGCCCTCGCCCTGCATGGCATCATCCTGCCGTCTCTCGGGCCGGAGCTGGCGTCCTGCACGACGTCCACGGTGCATCGTCCGCTCCTGGAGCTGGGCCGGGTGAACCTGTCCACGGCCCACCGACTGACCACCGTGCTCACCGACGCGGCGGACGCGCGCAAGGCAGCAGCGGCCCGCCCGTACACCGGCGAGGACAACCGAACCGACAGCGGCACGAACCGGTGACCGCACCCCCACCCGGCCCCCTCCCGAACCCGCACACAACCACCCCGCCCTCACCACCCGCCGGAACGATCGTCATCGAGGAGTACACAGGCCGGGCCGGGATCGTCATGGACCACGTCGGCCCCTACCTCCAGCTACGGCCGGTCGGCGGCGGCCGGGAGTGGGACGCGGACCCGGCACAGGTCCGACCCGCCTCCCCCGCCGAGCGGCTGCACGCCTCCGTGGCCGCCGCCAATGCCCAGAGCCGGGCCCTCCCGCCGGACCCGGCGGGGCGAATCTGAGCGGGGAAAGCGGAGAAGCGGGAGAGGACGAGCAGGCGGCCGGCCACGCGTCAGGCCGCGTGCTCCTCCCCCGGGTCGTTGACGACCCACGCGTGATTGAGGGTGATCCACTCCTCGCGGTCCTCGATCGACACGGTCACGTCGTCCAGCCGTGGCCCGAGGGTCTGGTCCTTGAGCGGGCTGAGCAGCCAGAGCCCCCGCCCGTCCGGGCCGCCCCTGCGTGCCAGGTCGGCGAGCCGCTGGAGGACGCCCATGCCGCCGTACCGAGCCATGACATAGGCGTCGTGCAGGAGCAGCGGTCGGCGGCCCTCCACCGCACCGCCCTCCCCCGTCCTCGTCGTGTCGGGGCCGGCCGGAGCCTCCCGAACGGCCAGGATGTCCCTCTCCACGTCCCGCCACGCCGCGGCCGTGTACTCACCGAACTTCATCGCGTCCCGCGAGCCCGGTTCCGCGTTGTCCGCCTCCAGGATGGTCTCCCAGGTGGGCCGGGGCCGGGCTTCGACCAGGCGGCGAAGGGAGGCCAGGAAGAGTGCGCTGACGTCGACGGGCTCGGCCTGCCACTCGCGTCCCTGCTCGGTGAGGGTCCGCAGGGCGAGGCGCTGGTCGTCGAACCGGACGGTGAGGAGCCGGAAACCGGACCGGCCGCCGGATTCCTGGAGCTGGGCCCTGGCCTTGAGCCGGGCGCGCTGCTCCGGATCCCGGGCCGTCCAGTGGTCGGTGCGGCTGACCCGGCTGGGGCGGCGCTGGGTGACGACCGAGGTGACGTCACCGCCGGCGGCAGTCTCCCGCCGGGGGACGAACCAGCCGCGCGGGCGCTTCCGGTTCGTCCGCCACTCCAGCTCGAAGCCGGCCTGCCGCAGCAGGCGGCCCAGGAGGACCCGGTCGTCCGGGAGACGGCCGGACAGGTCGGGGAAGCGGGCGCGGACCCGGTCGTGGATCTGCTCGACGGTCAGGCCGTCCTGCTCGTCGTCCGGCTTGCCCGCCAGCGGCAGCAGCAGGCCTGCCTGGGCGAGGCGGAGGGCACGTACCGGTTCCAGGGACCGCGCGTAGATCTCCAGGCGGGCGTTGGCTGCCGCGTCCTGGGAGGCCGCGGCAGCCAGGGTGACCATGCGGGCCTCGTCCATGCTGATCTGCGCCTCGGGCCAGCGGGCCCGGAACGCGGCGTCTGCCGCGACGATCTGCTCCAACACGGTGCCGGGACCGGCGAGGGTGTCGCGTGCGGCCAGGGCGTCGGCCGCCTTGCCGAGCCGGTCGGCGTAGTTGAGGAGGGCGGGGGCCGAGGGCGTGTCCGGGGCGTCCCTGTCCTCGTCGACCTCCAGGGCCAGCAGCATCCGGTTGTCGCCGGTCTCGCCGTGGCGGCGGCTGCGCATGCGGCGGGGGGTCATCCCCCAGTCGACCTCCCAGGCGGCCCGTACGGCGGCCGTGCCGAGAGCGCGCCGCACCGTGGGGTCGGACTGGGAGGTGCCGCGGCGGCCGATCAGGGCTTCGGCGAGTTCGGTCGCCGAGGCGACCCGGCCCAGGGTGGCGAGTATCTCGACGACCTCGTCGCGCAGGGCGACGAGTGCCGGGTCCCGGGACCAGCTCTTGCGCCGGGCGCCGACGATCTGGGCGATGCGGCCCTCGGTGACCTGGTCGGTGGTGAGCGGAGCGACCGACTTGTTCAGGGGCCAGCTGGGCAGCTCCTCGGGGAACCGTCCCTGCTCGTCGGGGAGGCGCAGCAGCAGCCGTACCGTCTCGACCTCGGTGGCGTTGCGTCCGCGGGGTGCCGGTTTGGGCACCAGGAGGGTGACCAGGGCGTCGAGGGAGAGGCGGCGCAGGGGCAGGTCGTTGCCCTCGTCGCGCTGCTCGGAGCGTGCCTCGGCGATCTCCTCCGCGGAGTCGCCGCGTTCGGCCGGGGAGAGCGGGGAGGGCTGGCGGACGTCGAGGGCGAGACGCCACTGCTTGATGCGGCGGTTGATCTCGTCGCGGGTGCGGGCGCCGAGGCCGGGGCGGTTGACGAGTCGGCGGGTCGAGTAGTCGAGGAGGTCGCCGACAGTGTGGACGTCCAGGCCGTTGAGGAAGGAGACCGCTCTGAGGGACAGTCCTGCCACAAGGAGGGCGGTGTCGCGGCCGGCCTTGGCCGCGGCTTCCTCCCGGGCGTCCTCGTCCGCCGCGGGGTCGAGGGGCGGGAGTTCACCGACGGGCAGGGCGGCGGCCGACTGTGCGGTGTCCTCGGGATGGCCGCCGGAGCGGCCCGGGACGGGCAGGTCGGCGAGGGCGAAGACGCGCTGCCAGGCGCGCTGCATCTCCTTCAGGTCGGGGAACCGCTTGCGGTGGTCGCGGTGCAGGGCACGCTGGAAGAACTCGGTGAGGCCGTCGCGGAGGGCCGAGTCGAAGGCCTCGGAGGCGATCCTGGGGTGGGGCCACTTCTTGGGGTCGGTCTGGCGCGCGAGGACGGAGCCGTCGCCCCACTGGGGCAGTTCCCCGGAGGCCATCTCGTGGAGGGTGACGGCCAGGGCGTACCACTCGGCATGGGCGTCGTATCGGCCCCGGATGATGTTCTCGACGAACGGGTCGAGGTAGCCCTCGGTGCCGGCCCGGACGGCGTCCACGTCGAGGCCGGCGAGGGAGAAGTCGAAGAGGACCAGCTGCCGGGTGCCGTTGGGGCGGACCCGGATGGCGATGTTGTCGGGCTTGAGGTCGCGGTGCCACACGCCTTCGCCGTCGAGGAAGTCGACGGCGGCGAAGAGGTAGGTGGAGTAGGTCTCCAGCTGGTCGGTGAGGAGCGGGCCCCGCTCGCGCAGCTGGCGGGCGACGGTGCGGTCGCCGGCGTGGTCGAGGACGAGGACCGTGCGCGGGCCGATGCGGATCGGCTCGGGCAGGGCGGGATGGATGACCTTGGAGTCGTTGCGCAGCTTGGACAGGACGTCGGCCTCGCGGCGCAGCGCCTCGGCGTACTTGTCCTTACGGGCGATCTTGAGGACGACCGGCGCCTTGTCGCGTTCGAGGTCCTCGGCGAGCAGGGCGCGGGAGGTGGAGCCCTGGCCCAGGCTGCGCTTGATGCGGAAGCGGCGGCCGACGACGTCGCCCGGGGCGGCCTCCAGCGGGTCGCCCTCCTCGCCCGGGGTTTCAGGGGTCGGTTGCGGCTCGGGCCTCGCGGGCCTGAGTCCCTGTTCGACGACGTCGAGCCATTCCAGGAACTCCGCGGCGGTGCGGATGCGGCGGTGCGGGTCGAAGGCCGTGGCGTCCAGGATGATCTGGTCGATGTCCTTGGTCAGGCCGTCGGCCACGGCGGAGGGCACGAGCCCGCGTCCCTGTTCGAGCCTGGCGCCCAGTTCCGCCTGGCTGCTCGCGGAGGGTTTGCCGGTGAAGATCAGATAGCCGAGTACGCCCAGCCCGAAGACGTCGAGGGCGGTGGGGTCCGGGGACTTCGCGGTCACCTCGGGGGCGAGATAGGGGTCGGCGGCCTCGGAGACGTACGCGGCGAGGTTGTTCGACGGGATGATCTCGTGTCCGCTGCTCAGGGAGGAGCCGGAGCCTCCCGCGACACCCTGGGGGCGGGGATGGCGGACCGCCGTCTGCCATTCGGCGATCTGGAGAACCGGGTTGAGCCAGCGGTCCTCGTCGCTGCCGGTTCCGGTGCGCGGGCCGGGCAGCACGTGGACGGCGCGGGCGTGCAGGGCGCGGTGGAAGAGGAGGTGGCGGTGCGCGTAGTGGACCGTCTCGGCCAGGCGGCGCAGGAGGGCGGCCCGTGCCTGGGCGTCCAGCTTCGCGCCGTACTGGAGGAGGTAGTCGTCCAGGCGGAGCGTGCGCGGGTCGTAGGCGTACAGCAGGGCGGGGCCGGCGCTGTGGCCGTTCTCGTCGAAGTTCTCCAGGGCGACCAGGCCCGGGTGTCTGAGGCCCTCCAACGCTCGTGCCTCGCGCTCGGCGGTGTGGCTGATGGACTCGCGGGCCTGCCGGTCCGCTCCGCGTTCGCGCAGGTAGATGCGTACGCGGCGGGTCTTGCTCAGGGAGTCGTGGCGGCCGAGGTAGTCGGCCCAGTTCGGCCCGGTGTCGAAAGGGGTGCGGTCCAGGCGGTAGGTGCCGACGTGGAACTCGGCATCGGAACGGCCGATGCCGACCTCGGCCAGGAGCTTGCCCAGCCCGCGGGAGAACTCGCGGTCGACGCCCGACTTGACGTCACGCGCGGGACGCTGGAGTTCGGCGAGGACGTCGCCCAGCCCGCTGTGCCCGGCCTTGCCGAAGACGCCCGCCAGGTCGTTGGGCGCGAGCCGGATGCGCAGACCGGGGTCGGTGAAGAAGATCAGTTCCTGGATGTAGGGGACATGGCGCCGGGGGTCGGTCTTCCGCAGGGCGTCCCTGAGCAGGCCCTTGAGTTCCTTCGCCTTCTGGTTGGCGAGGTGGCGGGGGTTGCGGTGGAGGCGGGTGCGGTCGCCGGAGAGGGTCTGCACCCAGCTCGCTCCCGAGGAGGTGACCGTGCCCTGCCAGTTCTTCAGTTCCACCAGGAAGAGACCGGCCGGAGCGGCGACCAGCAGGTCGACCTCGCGGACGTGGCCGCTGTGGGCGGTGAAGGTGAAGTTCGACCAGGCGCGGTAGGGCTCGGTGTCCGGGAGCCTCTCCTTGAGATACAGCAGTCCGCTGCGCTCGTGCTGGAACTGCGACTCGGTGACAGTGGTCCACCTGCCGTCTCGCATGACCGCGACGCCCCTTTCCGTATCTCGCTGTCTCGTCTGTTTCCCTGCCGGTGGCCGGATCACAGCAGGTGGTCCAGCCTATCGACCATGCCCGACGGGCCAGAAGTATGCCCCGGCCGGCTGTGGACGAACGACCGCAACAGATCATCTGTTGGCGCTCTGCCCCTCATCCGCCCGGGGCCCTGACCTAGGGTTGGGGCCATGCCGTCGTACAAGCTCTCAGAGGTGACCGTAGAGGGATACGCCTCCATCCGATCCAGCACGCTGAAGCTGGGCGAGGGCGTGACCGTACTGGTCGGTGCCAACGGTGCGGGCAAGAGCAACGTCGTCGGCGCACTCGAACTGCTGGGGTGGATGGCGGACGGCGACCTGGCGCTCCAGGCGGGCATCCACGGTGGCGCCCAGGCCCTGCAGTTCGCGGGACGCGGCACCGGGAAAGGCATCCGGCTCAAGGTCTGTGCTCCCCCGTATCGGTATGAGGCGCACCTCGTCCCTGCGGCGAACGACAACTTCGTCTTCGCCGAGGAGAAGGGGCACTTCCACGAGCCGGGTCCCGGTCTCCCGATGGAGGAGAGCTTCGGCCGTGGACACCGCGAATCACTGCTGCGGCAGAAGGAGGAGGAGCAGCTCTCCCGCCTGGCGGGCCCGGTGCGGCACATCCTCGCCGGCTGCCGTGTCTTCCACTTCCAGGACACCAGTCGTGAGGCGCCGGTCAAGCAGTTCGGGTACGAGGCGGACAACGAGGCGCTGCGCCCGGACGCGGCGAACCTTGCGGCCTTCCTGTTGCGGCTGCGCGAGGGTGAACCCAAGTCCTATCGGCGCATTGTGCGGGCCATCAAGTCCGTGGCGCCGTTCTTCCGGGACTTCCTGCTGAAGGAGGAGCCGGGCGGGAGGATCCGCCTGCGCTGGATGCAGGAGGGGGTCGACGCAGTGTTTCCCGCGGAGGCGCTCTCGGACGGCACCTTGCGCTACATCTGCCTGTGCGTCCTGCTCCTCCAGCCCGACCCGCCGGCCCTCTTCACACTCGACGAGCCGGAACTCGGGCTGCACCCCTACGCAATCGTCCAGCTGGCGGACATGCTCCGGTCGGCCGCCGTACGCAGTCAGATCGTGATCGCCACACAGTCCGTGACCCTGCTGAACCAGTTCTCACTCGACGACATCGCGGTGGTGGAGCGCGAGGACGGAGCGACGGAGCTACGGCGTCCGGATCCCGAGGAACTCCAGGGATGGCTGGAGGACTACTCCCTCGGGGAGCTGTGGGAGAAGAACGTACTAGGTGGCAGGCCCTCGCCGGAACTGCCGTTGCGGGGCCGCCCGGAATGATCATGGTGGGGGTGCTGTGCGAGGGTCAGACCGAGGAGAACATGGTCAACGACTTCCTCGCGCCCGAACTGGCGGAGTACGGCATCTGCCTGGTGCCGACCATCCTGATGACCCGGATGCCGGCGGGCGGTTCAGCGGGCAAGGGCGGGGTCAGCAAGTGGGCGAAGATCGAGAGAGACCTGCGCAAGTTACTGGCCGGCACTCATTGGGCAGCGGTCACCACGCTTCTTGATTACTACGGCCTCCCTCAGGACAGTCCGGGGATGTCGGACCGGCCGGGCGGCTCGCCCGTGGGCAAGGTGACGCATGTCGAGCGGCGCCTCGCGGAACACGTCGGCCATCCTCGTTTTCTTCCCCATGTCGTCCTGCACGAGACGGAGACCTGGGTATTCGCGGCGGCGGAACAGCTCGGGGACTGGGCCGACGACCCGGCTCTGGCCCATGAGCTCAAGCGCCAGGCCGACAAGGCCGGGGGACCCGAGAAGGTGAACGACAAGCCCGAGACAGCTCCCTCCAAGCGGATCCTCAAGCTGTACCCGAGGTATGTGAAAACACAGGACGGCCCGGTGGCGGTGATGGACCTGGGTCTGGCCGCTCTGCGAGCCGCCTGTCCCCATTTCGACGAGTGGATCGCGAAGTTGCTGGCCCTCACGCCGCGCTGATGTGCGCGTGTGCGGACCCCGCACGGAGTTGACCGACCGCAAGGGCATGGCCAAGGATCTCGGCCATGCCTTCTGCCGTCTCGTCCTCCCGGGGTCCGTCCGCCGCGCTGCGCTTCGGCCGGTTCGCGGTGATGGGCACGGTCGCCGTGCTGATCCTGGTCGCGGGTGTGTGGGGGTCGTGGGGTACGGCGCAGTACGCGATGCTGACGAAGGGGCGCGAGCAGGGCACGGTCGCGGTGACGTCCTGCGGTGGGCGGACCTGTACGGGGGCGTACACGCCGTCGTCGCCGGGGTCGCAGCCGCGGGCCGAGGTCGTTCTGGAGAACAACGCGGCCGTGGCGGAGGGGCGGACGTACACCGTCGTCGTGAAGCCGGACGGCAACGAGGTGGTCCGTTCCGGTTCCGCGGGGGTTCTCCACGCGTGGGTGCCGCTGGGCGGGGCGCTGATGCTGGCGTCGGTGGTGGTGGCGGACGGGCTGCTGCGGACGCGGGTGGCGTGGGTGATGGGGTTGTCGGGGGTGTCACTGGTGACGGCGGCGTTCCTGATGGTGTGAGGAACACGGAGGTGCCCCGGGCCGTACGGCCCGGGGCACCTCTGTCGTGTCGTCTCGTCGCCTGTGCCGTGTCGCCGGGGTCAGCCGGTGTTGCGCAGGCCCGCCGCCACACCGTTGACGGTCAGCAGCAGGGCGCGGGCGAGCAGCGGGTCGGCCGGGTCGCCGGCGGCGACGGCGTCGCGCTGGCGCTTGAGGAGGGCGACCTGGAGGTAGGAGATGGGGTCGAGGTAGGCGTCGCGGATGGTGAAGGTCTGCTTGAGGGCCGGCGTGCCGTCCAGGAGTCCGGGCTCGCCGGTGACGCGGAGGACTTCGGCGACGGTGAGTTCGTGCTCGGCCCTGATCATGTCGAAGACGTGCTTGAGTTCGTCGGGGACGAGGGTGTCGACGTAGTGCCGGGCGATGCGCAGGTCGGTCTTGGCCAGGGTCATCTCGACGTTGGAGATGAAGTTGCGGAAGAAGTGCCACTGTTCATGCATCTCGTCGAGCACGGTGTCGAGGCCGGCCTCGCGCAGGGCCTTGAGGCCGGAGCCGACGCCGTACCAGCCGGGGACGATCTGGCGGGACTGGGTCCAGCCGAACACCCAGGGGATGGCGCGCAGCCCGTCGAGCGAGACGCCGGAGCCGGGGCGGCGGGAGGGCCGTGAGCCCAGGTGCAGGTCGGCGAGCTGGTCGACCGGCGTGGAGGCCAGGAAGTACGTCGGCAGGTCGGGGTCTTCGACCAGCTTGCGGTAGGCGTCGTGGGCGGCGTCGGAGACGACGTCCATGGCGGCGTCCCACCGGGCGAGCGCCTCGTCGGACTGGCGGGGCGCGGTGTGCAGGGCGGACGCCTGGAGGGTGGCGGCGACGGAGAGTTCGAGGTTCTCCCTGGCCAGGGCGGGGATCAGGTACTTGTCGGAGATGACCTCGCCCTGTTCGGTGACCTTGATCTCGCCTTCGAGGGTGCCCCAGGGCTGGGCGAGGATGGCGTCGTGGGTGGGGCCGCCGCCGCGGCCGACGGTGCCGCCGCGGCCGTGGAACAGGCGCAGGCGTACGCCGTAGCGGTGGGCGACGTCGCGCAGCCGGCGCTGGGCGCGGTGGATCTCCCACTGGCTGGTGGTGATACCGCCGAACTTGGAGGAGTCGGAGTAGCCGAGCATGACCTCCTGGACGTCGTCCCGCAGCGCGACGAGGCGCCGGTAGGACGGGTCGGAGAGCATGTCCTCGAGGATGGTGTCGGCGGCCTTGAGTTCGTCCGTCGTCTCCAGGAGGGGGACGATGCCGATCTTCGCCCAGCCGGCGTGGAGGTCGATCAGTCCGGCCTCCCGTGCGAGGAGGGCGGCGGCGAAGACGTCGTCGGCGCCCTGGCACATGGAGATGATGTAGGACTCGATGACCTCGGGGCCGAAGATCTCCAGGGCGCGTCTGGCGGTCTGGAAGACGCCGAGGGTCTTCTCGCCGGCCGCGTCGACGGGTGCGGGGGTGGGGGCGAGGGGCCTGCGCGAGCGGAGTTCCTTGGCGAGGAGCTTGGTGCGGTACTCGCGGGGCATGTCGGTGTAGCGCCAGGACTCCTCGCCGAGCCGGTCGAACAGCTGGCCGAGGGCGTGGTGGTGGGCGTCGGCGTGTTCGCGCAGGTCGAGGGTGGCGAGCTGGAGGCCGAAGGCGGCGAGGGTGCGGATGGTGCGGGCGAGGCGGCCGTCGGCGAAGAGGCCGCCGCGGTGTTCGCGCAGGGAGGTCTGGATGATCCGCAGGTCGGCGAGGAGTTCGCCGGTGCCGAGGTAGTCGCAGCCTGCCTGGTGGGGGGTGTCCTGGGCGAGGCGCTGCTTGGTGTTCTCGAGCTTCTGGCGGATGCAGGTGGCCTTGAGCCGGTAGGGCTCCTCGGCGTTGAGGCGCTTGTAGCGGGGGCTGATCTCGGGGAGGTTGTCGAGGTCGGCCTGCAGGGAGGCCAGCAGTTCCTCGGTGGCGCCGGCGTAGCGGATGGAGTTGGAGAGGAACCCGCGGAGCTCGTCGATCATCTCCAGGGCGTCGTTGATGCCGTGTTCGTGCTGGAGGATGAGGACGTCCCAGGTGACCTGGGGGGTGACGTTGGGGTTGCCGTCGCGGTCACCGCCGATCCAGGTGCCGAAGGTGAGGGGGCGGGTGTCGTCGGGGAGGGTGACGCCGGCGCGTTCGAGTTCGGCGGTGAGGTCCTCGAGGACGTCGCCGACGGCGCCGGCGTGGAGTTCGTCGAGGTAGTAGATGGCGTTGCGGGCCTCGTCGGCGGGTTCGGGACGGACGACGCGCAGCTCGTCGGTCTGCCAGACGAGGTCGATGTTCTCGGCGAGGCGGGTGTCGAGGCGGCGCCGGTCGCTCTCGATGACGGGGGTGTCGAGGAGGGCGGCGATGCGGCGCAGCTTGTTGAGGACGGAGCGGCGGGCGGCCTCGGTGGGGTGGGCGGTGAAGACGGGGCGGACGTTGAGGTGCCGCACGGTTTCGCTCAGGTGCTCGGGATCGGCGTCCTTGAGGCGGTCGGCGGTGCGGGCGAGCAGGCCGCCCTCGGTGGCGCGGCGGGCGCGCAGTTCGCGGCCGCGGTGCACCTGCTCGGTGACGTTCGCCAGGTGGAAGTAGGTGGAGAAGGCGCGGACCAGCTTGGCGGCGGTGTCGAGTTCGGTGCCGCGCAGCAGTTCTGCTGCGGCCTCGCCGTCCTCGCGGGTGAGTCGTCGGACCTTCTCGACGAGGTCGAGGAGTTCGGGACCGTCCTGGCGGACGAGGGTCTCTCCGAGGAGGTCACCCAGGCGGCGGATGTCGGCCCGCAGTTCGCTGCTTGTGGTCGCCGTGGACACGGCCTGGTCGTCGGCACTGCTCACAGGTGCGGCTCCTTGCAGTGTTGAAGCTGGTCTGGAGGGGGACCCGGACGGCGGCTCGGGCGGCTGGCGCCGCATACGGGCCGGGCATACGGGAAGAAATCAGAGCGGACCGCGCTGTCCGACCGGTTTCCAGGATAGGTGGCGGCCGGAACGCGCAGGCTCGTGGGCTCTTGCCGACGGGCTACGCGCTGCCATACTTACGATGCCGTAGGTTACGGTCCCGTAGGAAATGCTGTCCGGGTCCGGTGGCCCGGCACCACCCTCAACCCTCATACCCCACAGGGGACACGCATGACCTCACGTCCTGATGTCATTGACGAAGCCTTGAAGGAGCCGCCCTCCTCCGGCCCCGGCGCCGATCCCGCAGCCACCCCCTCCGCCACGCTGGGCGGGGAGCGCAAGCGTTCGGTCGAGCAGATCGCGCTGCTGGTCTTCATCGTCGTTCCGTTCCTGGCGGTGCTGGCGGCGGTGCCGCTGGCCTGGGGCTGGGGAGTGAGCTGGCTGGATCTCGGGCTGCTGGTGTTCTTCTACTTCCTCGGCTGCCACGGCATCACCGTCGGTTTCCACCGGCACTTCACGCACGGTTCGTTCAAGGCGAGGCGGCCGCTCAGGATCGCGCTGGCGGTGGCGGGCTCGATGGCGGTGGAGGGCCCGCTGGTGCGGTGGGTGGCGGACCACCGCAAGCACCACAAGTTCTCCGACGCGGAGGGCGACCCGCATTCGCCGTGGCGGTACGGGGAGTCGCTGCCGGCGCTGATGAAGGGCCTGTGGTGGGCCCACCTCGGCTGGATGTTCGACGAGGAGCAGACTCCGCAGGACAAGTACGCGCCGGATCTGATCAGGGACCGGACGCTGCGCGCGATCTCCCGCCAGTTTTTGCTGTGGGCGGGGGTGTCGCTGGCGTTGCCGGCGCTGATCGGCGGTCTGGTGACGATGTCCTGGTGGGGTGCGTTCACGGGCTTCTTCTGGGGGTCACTCGTCCGGGTGGCGTTGTTGCACCATGTGACGTGGTCGATCAACTCGATCTGCCACGCGGTGGGCAAGCGGCCGTTCAGGTCGCGGGACCGTTCGGGCAACGTGTGGTGGCTGGCGGTGCTGTCCTGCGGCGAGTCGTGGCACAACCTGCATCACGCCGATCCGACGTCCGCGCGGCACGGGGTGGAGCGGGGGCAGATCGATTCGAGCGCCCGGCTGATCCGCTGGTTCGAGAAGCTGGGCTGGGCGTACGACGTGCGCTGGCCGTCACGCTCGCGCATCGATTCGCGCCGTGACACCGGGGAAGAGGACTCCCGGCGCGGGCGGGGGACGGCCGAGGCGGCATGATGGTCGCCGTGGCCACCGACTCCAGCAGCACCCCGAGCAATGACAGGCCGCGGCGTGCCCGCCGCACCCGGATGACCGGCGCGGAGCGCCGTCAGCAACTGTTGGAGATCGGCCGCACCCTGTTCGCCGAGAAGGGCTTCGAGGGCACGTCGGTGGAGGAGATCGCGGCGAAGGCCGGGGTCTCCAAGCCCGTGGTGTACGAGCACTTCGGCGGCAAGGAGGGCCTGTACGCGGTGGTGGTGGACCGCGAGATGCGGCGTCTGCTGGACATGGTGACGGGTTCGCTGACCGCGGGTCATCCGCGGGAGCTGTGCGAGCAGGCGGCGTTCGCCCTGCTGGACTACATCGAGGAGTACACGGACGGGTTCCGCATCCTGGTCCGTGACTCCCCGATCCCGCAGTCGACCGGCACCTTCGCCTCCCTCATCTCGGACATCGCCACGCAGGTGGAGGACATCCTGGGCCGCGAGTTCAAGAACCGCGGCTTCGATTCGAAGCTGGCTCCGCTGTACGCGCAGGCGCTGGTCGGGATGGTGGCGCTGACCGGCCAGTGGTGGCTGGACGTCCGCAAGCCGAAGAAGGCGGAGGTGGCCGCGCACCTGGTCAACCTGGCCTGGCACGGCCTGGACGGCCTGGAGCAGAAGCCCCGGCTGATAGGGCACCGGAAGAACTAGGACACGCATGCAGCCGCTCCGGGGAGTCACCGTCGTCTCGCTCGAACAGGCGATCGCCGCTCCCTACGCCAGCCGTCAGCTCGCCGACCTCGGCGCGCGGGTGATCAAGGTGGAACGTCCCGGGACGGGTGACTTCGCCCGGGCCTACGACACCCGTGTACGGGGTCTGAGCTCGCACTTCGTGTGGGTGAACCGCAACAAGGAGTCCCTCACCCTCGACATCAAGGACCCGCGGGGCAGGGACGTGCTGCGCCGCCTGATCGCGGGGGCCGACGTCTTCCTGCAGAACCTGGCCCCGGGGGCGGCGGCCCGGGCCGGGCTCGGTGCGCGGGAGCTGCGGGCGGAGCACCCGGAGCTGATCGTGTGCGACATCTCCGGCTACGGCGCCCCCGGCCCCTACGAGGAGCTGAAGGCGTACGACCTGCTGGTGCAGGCCGAGGCGGGGCTGCTGTCCGTCACGGGCACGGAGGACTCCGTGGCCAAGGCGGGCATCCCGGTGTCCGACATCGCCGCCGGGATGTACGCCTACAGCTCGGTCCTCGGCGCGCTGCTGGAACGGGGGCGGACGGGGCAGGGCACGCATCTGGACGTGTCGATGCTGGAGGCCACCGTGGAGTGGATGGGTTTCCCGCTGTACTACGCCTTCGACGGTGCCGGGCCGCCGCCCCGGGCGGGCGCCGCCCACGCCACCATCTACCCGTACGGCCCGTTCACCGCGGGCGACGGCGGGGTCGTCATGACGGCGGTGCAGAACGAACGCGAGTGGCGCGGGTTCTGCGAGGTCTTCCTGGAGCGCCCGGAGCTGGCCGACCACCCGCACTACGCGGACAACGCGGCCCGCACCACGCACCGGGAGGCGTTGGGGCGGCTGATCGCGGCCCGGTTCACGGAGCTGACCGGCACCGAGGCGACGGAGCTGCTCAGCGCGGTGCCCGTGGCCAACGCCCGGGTGAACACCCTCGCCGAGGTGTGGGAGCACCCGCAGCTGGCGGCGCGCGGCCGCCTGCACGAGGTGCCGACACCGGCCGGCCCCGTCCCGGCACTGGCCCCGCCGGGCCCGACCGGGGGCGCGCCCCGCATGGAGGCCGTCCCCGCGCTGGGCGAGCACACCCGCTCCCTCCTCACCGAGCTGGGCCTGTCCGAGGACGCCGTCGACGCGCTCGTCGCGGACGGGGTCGTGTGAACGGGCCGCGCGGTTCCTCCGGGACGATCCGGCCGGGCCGGCCTCCGTCCACGAAGCGGTCGACGGCCTCGCCGGGGAACCTCGCCCCACCCACTCCGTCGCCCATGGACCGACAGCCCGCCGCCTGCGCGTCGGCGACCACCGCGTGTGGTACGTCGTCGATGACGATGTGATCCATGTCCTCGTCACCCGTCCGGGCCGCACCCCCCGAGCCGGGTCACTCCCCCTTCCGGGCCACGGCGAAGACGCGCCGGAAGGGATACGGGGTGCCGTGCGGCCCGGCCGGGTAGGCGGCGCGCAGGGCGGACCGGTACGCGGTGAGGAACGCGTCGCGTGCCCGCGGGTCGTCGGCGAGGGCGGTGAGGACGGGGCGCAGGGTGGTGCCCTTGACCCAGTCCAGTACGGGGTCCTCCCCCTGGAGCAGGTGAAGGTACGTCGTCTCCCACACGTCGGCGGTGCAGCCGGGGCCGGTCAGCCGCTCCAGGTACGCCTCCGGCCGGAGCACGGCGCCGTCGTGCCGCAGGACGCCGTCCAGGCGGTCGCGCCAGGGCGGGGAGGCGACGAGGTCGCGCAGCAGGGTGTGGCTGGGGGCGTCGAAGTTGCCGGGCACCTGGAAGGCGAGGGTGCCGCCGGGCGCGAGACCCGCCACCCAGTGCGCGAACCGGTCCGCGTGTCCGGGGATCCAGTGCAGGGCGGCGTTGCTGACGATCAGGTCGTACGGCCGGCCCGGCCCGGGCGCCCAGGTGCGGACGTCGGCGCGGGCGAAGCCGATCCGGCCGCCGCCGGGGGTGGGGCCCGCGTGGCCGGCCTCCGCCGTGCCGAGCATCTCGGGCGAGTTGTCGTAGCCGGTGACGCGTGCGCGCGGCCAGCGCTCGGCGAGCAGCGCGGTGACGTTGCCGGCGCCGCAGCCGAGGTCGGCGATGCGCGGCGGATCGCCGGGGAGTGCGGGGACGCGGGCGAGGAGGTCGAGGAAGGGGCGGGTGCGGTGACCGGTGTGCCGCAGGTACTGGGCGGGGTCCCAGAGGGAGTCGGTGACCACGGGCGCGGAGCCTCCTGGAGTTCGGTCGTTCTGCCTGAGTGGTTCGGTGTGCTCAGTGCCGAGTCGACGGTCGGCCCGGATGCGGCTTTCGGGAAGCAGGTCGGTGAGGGAGACGGTCCGGAGGCGGCCGCCCGCCCCGACGACGGCCTCCGGGGCCGGGAAGGCGGAGGGGTTGCCGAGCCGGTCCGCCAGGTACGGGCGCATCGCCCCGCCCACCCGTGGGCGCACGGGGTGGTGGCGTTCCGGTCCAGGTACACGGGTTCGGCCGCAAGCACCTGATCACCGCCGGAATGCTCCTGCAGGCAGCGGCCATCGCCCTCGTCGCCGCCGGCACCACCTTCGGCGTCTGGGCCACCGCCCAGGTCCTCCTCGGCATCGGCACCGCCCTGGTCCACCCCACCCTGCTCGCCGTCATCGGCGACGTCGCCCACCCCGCCTGGCGCGCCCGCGCCGTCGGCGTCTACCGCCTGTGGCGCGACGGGGGCTTCGCCGTCGGCGCCCTCCTCGCCGGAGCCCTCGCCGACGCCTACAGCCTCACCACCGCCATCTGGGCCATCGCCGCCCTCACCGCCGCCTCCGGCCTGCTGGTCGCGGTACGCATGTACGAGACACACTCCTTGGAGGGGCGGTGACGTCCGTTGCACGCATGTGAGTGGTCGCGGCAGCCACCCCGGCCGCCCCGATGCCGTCCGCGTCCGCCACGGCCCCACCGCCAACGAGGCCGCCTCCTGACGCGCCGTGGAAAAAGTTGCGGGCTGCTGTCGATCCGGCCACGTCCCGTTCGACGTCATGATGTGCGGCGCCTCGCCACACCATGATGCGGCAGGACCTGACGAGGGAACACGTGGATCAACTGCTGAGAGTCATGAACTTCAACGTCTCGAGTGACGGAATCGGTGCCGGTGAGCACCAGAGTCTCGAGCGGCCGTTCGGCTACGACCATCCCGAGAGGCTGTTCGCCTGGGCCGGAGCCACGGCGAGCTGGCCCATGCGCACGGATTCCGGGGGGAGCCGGGGCCTCGACGACTACTTCACACGAGACTTCGCACGCGACATCGGTGCCGAGATCATGGGCCGCAACAAGTTCGGGCCCCAGCGCGGGCCCTGGAACGACCACGAGTGGCGCGGCTGGTGGGGGGAGGAGCCCCCGTTCCGCACCCCGGTGTTCGTCATGACCCACCACAGGCGTCCGTCGTTCACGCTCTCCGACACCACGTTCCACTTCGTCGACGGCGCCCCGGCCACGGTCCTCGCACGGGCGCGGGAAGCGGCGCAGGGCAAGGACGTCCGACTCGGCGGCGGGGTCACCACCATCCGGCAGTTCCTTGACGCCGATCTCGTCGACACCCTGCATGTGGCGGTCTCGCCGGTAAGGCTCGGGTCCGGACTACGCCTGTGGGAGTCCCCCGACGAACTGCTCGACCGGTTCCACCTGGAGGTCGTGCCCAGCCCGAGCGGCGTGACGCATCACCTGTTCTGGCGAAGGTGACGCGAGCTACCCGGTCACAGCACTAGGAGTACCCCTGAAGGACCTGTGCGGCGAGTTGCCGGATGTGCTCCCGGGCTTCCGCGGGACCGGTCACGGTGACGCTGTCGCCGAACTGCAGGAGCAGGCGGACGTCTTCCACGTCCCGACCGCTCACCGTGATGGCCACCCGGTGCGCTCCCGCGGTCTCCCGCAGGGTCAGCCGGCGGCCGAGGACGCGCCTCGCCAGACCCACCCGGTCCAGGTCGAGTTCGGCATGGATCTGGAAGGAGTCCGGGTTCTCCCAGCGCGCCGTCAGTTCTGCTGCGACACCCTTCAGGGTCGCGCCCGGACGCAGCCGGCCGGCCGCCCGCATCGGCTCCCAGTCGACGAGCCGTTCCAGCACGTAGAGGCGCGGACGGCCCGCGGAGTCGGCGACGAGATACCACCGGCCGGCTTTGGCCAGCAGGCCGTAGGGGTCGACCACCCGCCACGTGGGCTCCTCCTCGTCGGGTCTGCGGTAGCGGATACGCAACCGCACGCCGCGCCGCAGGTCGCCCACCAGTGCCGCCGGAGGCAGGCCCTCGGCGTCCCGGAAGAACCAGGGCCTGTTGTCGGTGGTCACGACCGCGCTCAGCGGCAGTACGTCGCCGGCCGACGGACGCAGCCTCGGGCGCACCTTCTGGTGCGCGCGCCGGGTGTCGGCCGTGGCTCCCAGTTGCTCGCGCTGCATGTCGTCGAGGCCGTAGAGCGCGAGATGGTCCCGTTCGCCCGGAGTGAGCCGTGCCGTGTCGAGCAGCCCACCGGGCAGAAGTGTCACCCCGCCCCCACGGCCGCGCCGGACCAGCAGGGGGAAGCCTGCTTCCTGCAGCCATTGCACGTCCCTGAGGACGGTACGCACCGACACGCCTGCTTGAGCCGCCAGCTCGGCGGTCGTCGCGGTCTCCCGGGACTGCAGCGCCAACAACAACGAGAAGAAACGATCCGGAGTCACGGGAGGGAGAATCCCAGAGAACATGACGGGATCCGTCATGTATGACGCGCATGCTCCAGTCGTCCGGTCAGACCGACCCAAGGAGCGAGCCATGTCACCCTCGATCGCGTTCATCGTCTACGTCAACGACGCGCCGGAAGCCGCCCGCTTCTACGCGGACCTCCTCGAGATCGAACCCACCTTCCAGAGCCCCGCGTACATCGCCTTCGGCCTCGGCGACGGCGCGGACCTCGCGCTGTGGAGCGGGCACTTCGACGACCTGACCCCGGCAGTGCCGCGCACCGGCGAGGTCTGCCTCATGCTGCCCGGCGGGCCCGAGGCGATCGACCGCCGGTTCGCGAGGTGGACGGAGAAAGGGGTCCGGGTGGTCAGCGAGCCGAGCGACGAGGTGTTCGGGCGCACCTTCGTCGTCGCGGACCCGGACGGCAACCTGATCCGGGTCGCCCCCGTCGACTGACAGCAGGCCGGCGAAGCCGGTCCGCGGGAACGTCCGCACCCACCGGGATCCCGGCGGGTGCGGACACAGGCGCGGGTCTCCCGGAGATCGGCAACCGGCCGGCAGCCGGGCTGACGGGCGCCCGCCGCTCCGCACCTCCCACTCCGACGTCAAGAAACTTGACGTCAAGAGACTTCACGTCGACACAACCACTACACTGATCGTCATGGAGGACGAGGTCGATCGGCTGGTCGCAGCATGGCGCCGGGAGCGCCCGGACCTCGACGTGGAACCGCTCGAGGTGCTCAGCCGGGTGAGCAGGCTCGCCCGGCACCTGGACCGGGCCCGCAGACTGGCCTTCGCCGAGCACGGTCTGGAGCCCTGGGAGTTCGACGTCCTGACCGCGCTGCGCCGCGCGGGCGCCCCCTACCAGCTCTCGCCGGGGCAGCTCCTCACGCAGACGCTGGTCACCTCGGGCACGATGACCAACCGCATCGACCGCCTGACCAAGAAGGGTCTGGTGGAGCGCCTGCCCGACCCCAACGACCGGCGCGGGGTCCTGGTCCGCCTCACGGACGAGGGCCGTGACCGCGGCGACCAGGCGCTGGCCGGGCTGCTGGCGCAGGAGCGGGCGATCCTCGCCGAACTCCCCCGCGCCCAACGCGCCGAACTGGCGGGCCTGCTACGCCAGCTGACCGCCCCGTTCGACAACACCCCCGGTTAGGTCGACGGGCCCGACACCCGCCCGCCGGGCGAGGGCGACGGCGGCGAGGGTGGAGTGCACGCCCAGTTTGCCGAGCACGTTCTGCATGTGCGTACGGACGGTGTGCGGGGACAGGTACAGGCGCTCGGCGACGGCCTTGCGCCCCAGGCCCGCGACCATGCACCGCAGCACCTCCCGCTCGCGCGGGGTCAGGGACTCCACGAGCCGCTCGCTCTCGGTGCGGTGCTTGCGGGCGGCGGTGAGTTCGCGCAGGACCCCGGTGAGCAGGGCGGGCGGCAGATGCGTCTCGTCGCGCAGCACGCCCCGCACGACGGTGAGCAGCCGGCTCAGCGAGCAGTCCTTGGCGACCCAGCCGCCGGCGCCGGCCTGGAGGGCGAGCGCGGCGCGGCGCGGATCGTCCTTCTCGGCGAGCACGACGATCCGTACCTGCGGGTGGACCGAGCGCACCCCGGCGACCAGGGACATCCCGTCGACCAGGCCGTCCTCGTCGCCCGCCTGGACGGGTACGGCGGACCGGCCGGCCGGCACCCTGCCCCCCAGGTCGGCGTCGACGAGCAGGACGTCGAACCGCCGCCCCTCACCGGCGGCCCGCTCCAGGCAGCGCAGTGCGGCCGGACCGCTGCCCGCCGCGGACACCTCGACGTCCGGCTCGGCGGCCAGGGCCGCGGCGAGCGACTCGGCGAAGATGCGGTGGTCGTCGACGACCAGGACTCGGACACGTTGCACGAAACCCCCTCCCCCATGCTCTCCGCGGAGCAGGGGACTACCTCTGGCGGCGGAGTCGGAGGACGGCACCGGCAGCAGCACCGGGACGGGTCGCCGGAAGCCGCCCGGCCGCCGCCGCACGTCCCCGCCGCCCCGCCCCGGATCGCGTATCCGAGTGCCTCGCCCCTGAACGGCGCCGGCCCCCACCGGCGTTGCCCATCAGAGTACGGACGGGGGCCGGGAGCGGAAGGCTCTTTGCAGAACTTGCGCTCCTGCGCGTTTATGGTGAGCCGCATGTTTCGTCTGGAGACCGAAGTCGACAAGGCCCGACGTGATCTGCTCCGCAGGCGGCTGCGGGACACCAACACGGCGGCGTCGCCGGTCCTGCGGGCGCTGCGCGGAACCCCACAGGAACGCGACTCCCCTTTGCACGTGTGGGCGTCGGACCCGGCCGGCGGTCTCGCGGGCGGCCTGGTCGGCCACACCTGGGCGACCTGGCTGCACGTGACGTACCTGTGGGTCGACGAACGCCACCGCGGAGCGGGCCTCGGCACCCTCCTGCTGACCGAGGCGGAACGCATCGCCGCGGCCCGCGGCTGCCGCTCCTCCCGCGTGGAGACCTGGGACTTCCAGGCCCCGGAGTTCTACCGGCGCCACGGCTACGAGGTGGTCTGCGTGATCCCGGACTACCCGCCGGGCATCACCGAGTACACGCTGGTCAGGCCGCTGGGGTGAGACGTCGGGGCTCGTCGGACCGTCCAGGCTCCGAACCGCTGGGGCGGGACCGGTCAGAGATCGTCGAGCGCTTCCGAGGTGATGTCGATGTCGATGTCGTACGGCACACCGAGTTTGAGCAGTTCACGCCGGGTGCCTGTCAGGTCGTAGGCCTTGGTCACCGGGTCGAGTTCGTAGACCCCCGCCTCGCCGACGTCGGCGGGCACCTCGGCCCAGACGGTCAGGCCTTCACCCGTTCGCAGGCTTCCCCACCGGGCGGCGAGCGCGTCCGTGATCAGCAGACCGCGGCCGTGTTCCTGCTCGCCCCCTGGCGCCCCGGGCACCACGGCCGCACCGCTCTCCCCCTCGTCGGTCACGCCGACCGCGGCGGCTTCGGCGGTCAGACCGCAGGTGACCGTGATGGTGTCACTGCCGGTGTGCTCCAGGGCGTTCGCGACCAGCTCCCCGGTGATCAGCTCGAGATCGTCCACGGCTCCCGCAGGCAGACCCCACGGCTGGACGGTGTCCCGCACATGGCGTCGGGCGGCCCGGGCGGAGGCGAGGTCCTGGCCGGGGAAGGTGCGCAGGCTGTGGGCACGGAAGCCGGGCAGGACATACGCGGGTACGTGACCGTACGCCCCGGGCAGCCGACGGCGTCGTGACTCGGCGACCAGCAGCACATCCGCCAGCGCGTCGGCCAACTGACCGGCGAGCGGCCCGAGATCGCTGCCGGTCGCCCCTCCCGCCGCGAGCAGATCCCGCGTGCGTCCGAGAAGCCGGCCCGCGAGACCGAGCTGCACGTTCTCCACCCGGTCGGCGAGCCGGGAGACCGGGCCCTCTCCGTCCGTGAACAGGAGACAGGGCCGGTCGTGAACACCGCTCCGGGGCAGGAGCCGTACGTGGGTCGCGTCCTCGTTCACGATGCTGCTCCCAGGCCGGTGCGGGTGTCGCGCATGTCGAGGTCGACGCCGTGGGTGGCGCACCGGAGGATGTCGCGGCGGAGCCGCTGGACGCGGGCCTTCTCGTCTCGTTCGTGGGCGGCGAGGCAGGGGCGGACGAGAGGGGTCGAGGCGCCGTCGATGGGGGCGTATCAGCAGCTGGCCGCCGGGGAGAGGGCGGGGCGGGAGACCGCAGAGCGGACCCTCACAGGTCGGAGGGTCTCCGGCCACCGGTCCTGTGGTGACAGGCGTTCCGCCCTGTGCCGTCCGGTCGGCGCGAGGAACGGTCGTGCCCATCCGACGAGTTGCCTGATCAGTTGTCGCATGAGGCTCCTTGGGCGTAGTCGAACACGCTAAGCAGGCGTTCACGAGGCAAACCAGTGGGGCCGGAAGGGTTCACCCCCTCCTCCACTTTTGGAGTGTGACATCGATCATCTCGCCATGAGAATCTCATCATGAGCTTCTCTCTGAATTCCCTCGCATGGGTGACGCCCGCCAGAACACACGTGCGGGCATGGTCGATGACCCGCTCGGAACGCCCCGACAATGGCACGGACACGAAGAGAGGACAGCCGTGGGACCAACCACCAGGCGTCGCCAACTCGGCGCCGAACTGAAGCGCTTGAGGGATCAGAAAGGGATCGCCCTTGAACTGGCCGGCGAAGCGGCCGGGGTCTCCCGAGCCACCGTGAACCGGTACGAGTCGAATAGCGGACCGGTGAAATGGCTGGTCGTGGACGCGCTGTGCCGCGCATACGGCACAACGGACGAAGAACGTACGGCACTCGTCTCACTCGCCAAGAACGCCAAGGTGCAGGGGTGGTGGAAGAGCTACAACGACGCCATCCCCGACTGGATCACACCGCTGCTCACCTTGGAGGACGAGGCCGTCGAGGAGTGCCACTGGGCCAACACCTACGTACCTGGCCTGCTGCAGAGCCGCGCGTACGCGACTGCCGTGATCCAGGCTGCCGAAGTACGCGCCCAACCGGAGCTGATCGAACGGATGGTGGACGTCCGGATGAAGCGGCAAGAGGTCCTCAAGAAGGAGAGCCCTCCTCACATCTGGGCCATTCTGGATGAGGCCGTCGTCCGACGCCGCGTCGGGTCACCGCAGGTCATGGCCGAACAGTTGGACCACCTGCGTACTGCGGCGGACACCCCGCACGTCACGGTGCAGATACTCCCGTTCGACGCCGGAGCCCACGGCGCCGAGAGCACGAGTTTCGTCATTCTGCGCGGCGCTGAACCGACGCTCGACGTGGTGCATCTGAGCAACCTCGGCGGAGCCCTGTATCTGGAGAAGCCCGCCGAGTCGGAGCGACATAGGGCGGTCTTCGAGTATCTGCGGTCGCAGGCGCTCAGTCCCTCGGACACAAGCAGTCTGCTCGCGGAGCTGGTCGGAGAGTTCACCACCACAGCACGCAAGGAGCGATGATGGCACCTGCTCAAGAGGCCGACAACGACGACGTCCGCTGGCTCACGTCCTCGTACAGCGGCGGAGCCGGAAGCGACTGCGTAGAGGTGGGCTTCGGTGGCCCGGTCACCTCGGTACGCGATTCGAAGGCTCCGCAGCAGGGCACGTTGACCGTGCGGACCAACACCTTCGCCGCCTTCGTCAACGACTTGAAAACGTGCGCGGACATACGCGAGGCAGGGTGACCCCTGCCCGACGCCGCTCCCCGCCGTCGACAACACGACAGGAGTACGTCCCACGGACGCGATGCCAACCCTCACTCGACTCAGGGCAGTCGACTGGTTCAAGAGCAGCTACAGCCCGGCGGACAACGAGTGCGTCGAGGTAGCCCACGCTTTCGACCGGGTCGGCATACGCGACTCCAAAGTCCCGGCTCTCGAAGGCTTCGTCGTGAGTACCGATGCGTTCACCGGATTCATCGACGGTCTCAGGAACAGTGTCACTCCCTGACGGCAGTCGAGAGCGTTCACCCCGAAGTCGGGCTGCAGCCGCCGCGACTCTGCCCGTCCTCAGTGAAGCGGAGGCTTCGCAGGACCGCCGCCATGACCGGGGCGTAGCACTCTTCCCAGTGGCCGACGTTCGGGGTGGAGAAGGCCATCAGGCACATGCGCCGGCCTTCTCCCTCTGCCTCTTCCGGGACCGGGATCATGGCATGGAACTGGGCGGTGAGTACGTCAACAGCTTCACCGTTCGGCGAGAAAACCGGCGAGAGCGTATAGACCTGACCACCTGTGAATACGGCTGTCGGAAGCGAGACCGCCACCACCGCCAAGCAGACAGCCGCTATCGACAGGACGATCGCTCCGGCCAGCGAGCCGCGCGGTCTGGTGCACTCTCACTCGGCGAAGTCGAGGTCGGCGAATCGGCTCCCGTGCCGGCACCCGCGATCTTGTCGTTGCCCTTGGAACCGTCATCTCCGCTCCCGCAGGCGGACAGCGACAGGATCCCAACAACGGCCAGCGCGATAGCTGCGAGCGGGGCGGCGGTTCACGGATGGCTCCCGATGGGGCGAGGGTTCTCGCAAGTACGCCAACGCTATCGACGGGACTGAGGCGACGACAGTTACCTCCTGGCCAAGCCCCACCCCCTGAACGGGGAAATCCCGACAGAAGCCGGCAAGATCGACAGGACTTCCGGGTCACTGTTTCGTAACGCAAGGTGTGAACGCCATGAGCGGCAGCACACTCTCCAGGTACGTCGACGGGCTCACGGCCGACTCAGACGTCCAAACTTGCCGCTCGTCCAGTGACACTGAGCGCTTCCACCATGCCCTCGCGCAAATCCTCGTGGCGCTGGTTTCGATGGACTCGTACCGCATCCGTGACCAGGCCCTTCCTCGGCAACCCCAGGAAACGCGCGCCCTGGCTGATCAACTTGTCCGTCACCGGGTCCATCCTGAGCGGCTCCTGCCGGAGCATCCTCGAAGTCGTGGTCATGGATCCTGCCTCCCCCACGACACCGTAGTACCTCAAAGGTTGACCTATCACGGACGGCCCACCGTGAGACGCGGCCCATCGGCCATCGGCTCTACTCGGGGAACCCGACGTGCACGTGCTCTCAGCGACGAGAGAGGCGGGAAGAGCACGCTGATCGATACCGGCCCGAGTACGGGCAGAGAGCGCACCCCGGTCAAGGCGCGTCGCGCCCCGGTACCGTGAAAGCGACACCGGGCGAGGGGCCCCGATCGCCATGGCCGCACAGCCGGCCGGCTTCGGCCCGCCCCGCCTCCCGCCCATGCGCACCATCGGCGGGCTTCGCACCGCCCTCGCCCTGGGGTACGGCTTTCCCACCGGTGCCGACGCCTTCGAGGCAGAGCTCGCCCGCGGGATCAACCATGCCGGCCCCGGCGATCCCGGCGGGGCGACCCGTCCGGCCGAGGAGTTCCGGGGGCGGGGCGTCGCCCGCCGGGATGCCGGCTTCGGCTGCGCGGTTGCCGCCGCCGTCGCCGGCATTCGGTCTGCCCGACGGGCCGCTCGGTGGGGGAGAACAGCCCGGAGGACTGAACCCGGTCCCCTCAGGCCACCCGTCGCGCCCCCGCCGAAGGCACCGCCTCGAAGACCCGGGGGGTCTTGAAGCCCGCGGTCGTGAAGGCGTCCTCGACTGCCTTGGTGATGGCCGGGACGTCGGTCTCCTCGGCCAGGACGATGGCCGAGCCGCCGAAGCCGCCGCCGGTCATGCGGGCGCCGAGGGCGCCGGAGGCGACGGCCGTGTCGACGACCAGGTCGAGTTCCGGGCAGGAGACACGGAAGTCGTCGCGCAGCGAGGCGTGGCCCGCGACGAGGACCGGGCCGATGGCGCGGGTGTCGCCCGCCTCCAGGAGGGCGACGACCCGCTCGACCCGCTCGTCCTCCGTCACCACGTGCCGGACCAGGCGGCGCACCTCGTCCTCGCCGTCGCCCAGCCGCTCCAGCGCCGCGTCGAGGCCGGCGTACGGGAGGTCCCGCAGGGCGTCGACGCCCAGGAGGGCGGCGCCCTTCTCGCAGCCGGCGCGGCGCTTGCCGTACTCGCCCTCGCTGTGGCTGTGCTTGACCCGGGTGTCGACCACCAGCAGGCGCATGCCCTCGGCGGCGAGGTCGAAGGGGATCTGGCGCTGGGAGAGGTCGCGGGTGTCGAGGAACAGGGCGTGCCCGCTCCCGCAGCAGGCGGACGCCGTCTGGTCCATGATGCCGACCGGGGCGCCGACGTACACGTTCTCCGCGCGCTGGCACAGGCGGGCCAGCTGCCAGCCGCGCAGGTCCAGTGCGTACAGGTCGTTGAGGGCCAGGGCGACGACGACCTCCAGGGCCGCCGAGGAGGACAGGCCGGCGCCGGCCGGGACCGTCGAGGCGAGGTGGATGTCCGCGCCGGTCACGGCGTGGCCGGCCTCGCGCAGGGCCCAGACCACGCCCGCCGGGTAGGCGGTCCAGTTCTTGTCCGCGCCGGGGGTGAGGGAGTCCACCGTCAGTTCCACGACCGGCGCCGCCACCTCGGCGGAGTGCAGGCGCAGGATGCCGTCGTCGCGCCGGGAGACCGCCGCGACCGCGGTGTGCGGCAGGGCGAACGGCATGACGAAGCCGTCGTTGTAGTCGGTGTGCTCGCCGATGAGGTTGACCCGGCCCGGTGCCGCCCAGACGCCCTGCGGCTCGGCTCCGTACAGTTCCCGGAATCGCTCGCCGACCGCTCCCGCGGCCGCCTCGCCGGTGGTGGACTCGCTCATGGCGTTCATGCCCTGGCCCTGACCCTTCGTCATCCCGAACCCGATCCCGGGCCCGATTCCGGGCCCGGTCGTCCTGCTACTGCTTGCTCTGCTGCTGCCGCTGCGCGAACTCCCACGCGTCCGCGACGATTCCGGCGAGGTCCGGGCGGGTCGGCTTCCAGCCCAGTTTCTCGTGGGCCGCGGCGGCCGACGCCACCAGGACCGCCGGGTCGCCGCCCCGGCGGGGGGCCACGGTCTCGGGGACCGGGTGGCCGGTGACCCGGCGGACCGTCTCGATCACCTCGCGGACGGAGAAGCCGCTGCCGTTGCCGAGGTTGCAGACGAGGTGTTCGCCGGGGGTCGCCGCGGTCAGGGCCAGCAGGTGGGCCTCGGCCAGGTCGGCGACGTGGATGTAGTCGCGTACGCAGGTGCCGTCCGGCGTCGGGTAGTCGTCGCCGTAGACGTTGATCGCGTCGCGGCGGCCCTGGGCCACCTGGAGCACGAGCGGGATCAGGTGGGACTCGGGATCGTGCCGCTCCCCGTACTGTCCGTACGCGCCTGCCACGTTGAAGTAGCGCAGCGAGACCGCGCCCAGGCCGTGGGCCGCCGCCTCGCCGGTGATCATGTGGTCGACGGCGAGCTTGGTGGCGCCGTAGGGGTTGGTGGGGCGGGTCGGGGCGGACTCGACGATCGGGACCTGCTCGGGCTCGCCGTAGGTGGCCGCCGTGGAGGAGAACACCAGCCGGCGCACCCCCGCCCCGCGCATGGCGCCGAGCAGGGCCATGGTGCCGCCGACGTTGTTCTCCCAGTACTTCTCGGGCTTCACGACGGACTCGCCGACCTGGGAGGACGCGGCGAAGTGCAGCACGCCGTCGAAGGAGGGGTCCAGCCACGCCGCCGCGTCACGGATGTCGCCCTCGGCGAAGGAGGCACCGGCCGGGACGGCCTCGCGTACGCCGGTGGAGAGGTCGTCCAGGACGACGACCTCGTGGCCCGCCTCCAGCAGATGCTGGGCGACGACACTTCCGACGTAGCCCGCGCCACCCGTGACCAGGTACTTCCCGCTCATGAACTCGCTACCTCTCGCAGTCGCTCGGCCGCGCGCTCCGGCGGCACGTCGTTGATGAACACGTTCATGCCGGACTCGGAGCCCGCGAGGAACTTCAGCTTGCCGGATGTGCGGCGGATGGTGAAAAGCTCGAGGTGGAGCGCGAAGTCGTCGCGCGTGACCCCGTCGAACTCCTCCAGCGCGCCGAACGGGGCCTGGTGCCAGGCCGCGATGTACGGGGTCGGGGGCTCGCCCTCGCCGAAGATCCGGTCGAACCGTCGCAGCAGTTCCAGGTAGACCCGGGGGAACTCCGCGCGTGCCGCCTCGTCGAGTCCCAGCAGGTCGGGCACCCGGCGCTTGGGGTACAGGTGGACCTCGTAGGGCCAGTGCGCGGCGTACGGCACGTAGGCGGCCCAGTGGTCGCTCTCCAGGACGGCCCGCTCCCCCGCCAGTTCCTCCGCCAGGACGGTGTCGAACAGGTTTGCCCCGCCGGATGCCTCCTTGTGTGCGGCCACTTGGCGGAGCATCAGGGCGGTACGGGGGGTGGTGAAGGGGTAGGCGTAGATCTGCCCGTGCGGGTGCTGGAGGGTGACGCCGATCTCGGCCCCCCGGTTCTCGAAGCAGAACACCTGGTCGACGGAGGGCAGATGGGACAGCTCCGACGTCCTGTCCGTCCACGCGTCCAGGACCAGGCGCACCTGCTCCTCGTCCAGGGAGCCGAAGGAGGCGTTGTGGTCGGAGGTGAAGCAGACGACCTCGCAGCGGCCGGAGTCGCCCGCCAGGGAGGGGAAGCGGTTCTCGAAGACCACGACGTCGTACGAGGAGTCGGGGATCTCGCCGAGCCGGTCGCCCTCGGAGGGGCACAGGGGGCATTCGTCGGCCGGCGGGTGGTAGATGCGGCCCTGGCGGTGGGAGGCGACGGCCACGGAGTCGCCGAGCAGCGGGTCGCGGCGGATCTCGGACGTCGTGACGGTGGCGTCCAGCGGGCGGCGGTCGGCCGCGTCGCGCACGGTGTCGTCACTGAGGTCGTAGTAGATGAGTTCGCGACCGTCGGCCAGCCGGGTCGAGGTCTTCTTCACGCCGGACGCTCCATTCGAGCCGTTCGCCGCGCCGCCTTCGCGGCGCCGTCATCACACATCTTCGCACACTTTCAACAGAAACCAACATACCAGAACACGACTCACCACGACAGTGCACATCAGAATCAAACAAAGAGCACCGGCGGACGTGTTCAATCCCTGAACACGGAGGCATTAGGTTCCGCGACGTATCGGTTCGCGCAACGAAGCGAGTACTCATGCAGACCCCCACAGATCCGACTGCACCCCTGAACGTTCCGGCCGGACCCGCCGGCCCCGTCGGCACGCTCCACCTCTCCGCCGAGCTGCGGCTCCCCACCAACTGGCTCGACTACCTGATCCTCGCGATCTACTTCGTCGTCGTCCTCGGCATCGGCTTCGCGGCCCGCAAGTCCGTGAAGACCAGCCTCGACTTCTTCCTGTCCGGCCGGTCCCTGCCCGCCTGGGTCACCGGCCTGGCGTTCATCGCCGCCAACCTGGGCGCCACCGAGATCCTGGGCATGGCCGCCAACAGCGCGCAGTACGGCGTCTACACCACGCACTGGTACTGGATCGGCGCCATCCCGGCGATGGTCTTCCTCGGCCTGGTGATGATGCCGTTCTACTACGGCTCCAAGGTCCGCTCGGTCCCCGAGTTCCTGCTGCTGCGCTTCGACAAGGCGGCCCACCTGCTCAGCGCACTGCTGTTCGCCTGCGCGTCCATCCTCATCGCCGGCGTCAACCTCTACGCGCTGGCGATCGTGGTCGAGGCGCTGCTGGGCTGGCCGCAGTGGGTGGCCATCGTGGTCGCGGGCTTCTTCGTGCTCGCGTACATCACCCTCGGCGGCCTGTCCTCGGCCATCTACAACGAGGTGCTGCAGTTCTTCGTCATCCTCGCCGCGCTCATCCCGATCACCGTGCTCGGGCTGAAGAGCGTGGGCGGCTGGGGCGGACTGTCCGACTCCCTCACCGAGTCCCGCGGCGCCGACTTCATGACCTCCTGGGGCGGCACCGGCATCGGCAGCGACAACCCGCTCGGGGCCAACTGGCTGACCATCGTCCTCGGCCTCGGCTTCGTCCTGTCCTTCGGCTACTGGACGACCAACTTCGCCGAGGTGCAGCGCGCCCTGTCCGCGAAGAACCTCTCCGCGGCCAAGCGCACCCCGCTCATCGCCGCGTTCCCGAAGATCTTCATCGTCTTCCTGGTGATGATCCCCGGCCTGGTCGCGGCCGTCCTGGTGCCGCAGATCGGCACCCCCGACTCCGATCTCCAGTACAACGACGCCATCCCGTACCTCATGGAACAGCTGCTGCCCAACGGTGTCCTGGGCATCGCGGTGACCGGTCTGCTGGCCGCGTTCATGGCGGGCATGGCGGCCAACATCTCGGCCTTCAACACGGTGTTCACCACCGACATCTGGGCACGGTACGTGGAGAAGGGCCGTGAGGACGCGTACTACGTCCGCTTCGGCCGGCTGATCACCGTGGTCGGGGTCCTGGCGTCGATCGGCACGGCCTTCCTGGCCTCGTCGTTCTCGAACATCATGAGCTACCTCCAGACCCTGTTCTCCTTCTTCAACGTGCCGATGTTCGTGGTCTTCATCATCGGCATGTTCTGGAAGCGGGCGTCGATGAAGTCCGGCTTCTGGGGCCTGCTCGCCGGCACCACCGCCGCGATGGTCAACTACTTCGTCCTCTACGAACAGGGCATCGTCGACATCCCCACCGACCAGGGGGCCAACTTCGTCTCCGCGATCGCGGGCTTCGTCGCCGGCGCGGTGGTGATGGTCGCGGTGTCGCTGTTCACCGCACCCAAGCCGGCCGAGGACCTCCAGGGCCTGGTCTACGGCACCACCTCGCCCGGCATGGCCGAGCCGCCCGCCGAGGGCGACGACGCCTGGTACCGCAAGCCGGCACTGCTCGGCTGGGGCGCGGTGGTCCTGGCGGCCGCCTGCTACATCCCGTTCTCGTTCTGATCGCGGGAGGATGGAGAGACCATGTCCGAACACAATTCCGAGCAGCACCGTCCCCGGCCCTCCCGGCCCGGGCCCCACTCCGCATCGTCGTCGTCCGCGCACTATTCGGACAAGGACCTCCAGGAGGAGGTCTCCGAGCTGCGGACCAAGTCCGCGACCGCCGCCCGCCTCTTCGACATCCGCCGCCTCATCGGCGCCCTGTTCGTGGTGTACGGCGTCATCGTCACGCTCGCGGGCATCACCGCGTCCGACGCGGACATCGACAAGGCCGCGGGCGTCAACATCAACCTGTGGACCGGCCTGGGCATGCTGGCCCTGGGCCTGTTCTTCCTCGTCTGGCTGAAACTGCGGCCCACGGCTCCGCCGACCCCGGACATCGTGGACGCCGTGGAGGAGGAACAGCGGGGCGACTGAGCACCCGCGGCACACGGCGGGGCGGGGCGCCCGCGGTACCGGCAGCGCACAGGCGCCGGCACCGCGAGCGCTCCGCCCCGCGAGCGCGTTCGCTCCTCCAGCGCGTTCACTCCTCGCAGGACGACGCCTTGCGCACCGGGCCCGCCCGGTCCAGCAGTCCCGTCCGGGCGGCCAGCGCCGCCGCCTCCAGCCTGGAGCCCACGCCGAGTTTCATCAGGACGCGCTGCACATGCGTACGCGCCGTGGACGGGGCTATGCCCATGCCCGCCGCGATCAGCCGGGTGTCCTCGCCCTCGGCGACCCGGACCAGGACCTCCACCTCCCGCGGGGTGAGCATCCTCAGCAGCCGCTGGCCCTCGTCGTCCGGCTGGGCCGCCGGGTTCAGCAGCTCGCCGAAGGCGCCGTGCAGCAGTTGCGGCGCCACCGCGGCCTCCCCCGCCCGCGCCTTCATGATCGCCCGTTCGACGCCCTCGATGCGTTCGTCGTGCCGGACGTAACCGGACGCGCCCGCCGCGAACGCCGCCGCGATCCCGCGGGGGCTGGGCACCGGGCCCAGCACCAGCACCGCCACCTGCGGCCGCTCCCGCTTGACCTTCACCACCGGGTCGAAGATCCCGGGCTCCGCCGGGGCCGCCGTCCCCAGCAGGCACACCTCCGGCGCTCTGCTGATCACCAGATCCGCTGCCCCCGCCACGGGTGCCGCCGCGGCCAGCACCCGGTGCCCCCGCAGCTTCAGTGCCGAGGCCAGCGCCTCCGCGAGCAGCCGGTGGTCGTCGACCACCATCAACCGCACGCCCATCGATCATCCCCCCAACCGCGGGCGCACCCCCGTGCGCCGCCTCCCCGGTCCCGGAAGCTACACGCTTGTTCGACGTCGCGCTCCCCCTACCGGCGAGAATCGCCCCGGATCGCCGAATTTCTCGTATTCGGCGGCGGTGAGCACCTGGTGAGCGGTACGTGTACGGCCCCGCTCTCTGGAACTCGCCGTTCGGCGAGTTCCAGAGAGCGGGGCCGTACGAACAGGCCTCACGAGCGGACCGGTACGGGCCGGAGAACGGTCAGCCGGTACCGAAAGCGACCGCCAGGTACTCCTTGTCGCCCGAGGACGACTCGCTGGCGTACACGTCCGACATGTACAGGCGGCCCTGCGAGTACAGGATCTCGGAGTAGTCGGGCGACATCCGCGTCTCCACGTCCCGCACGGATTCCGTCGCCGGGTTCTCCAGCAGCCTGGTCTCCTTGAAGGAACCGCCGTCGATGCTGACGATCTGCCCGCCCTTGTCGTAGGGGGGACGCTTGTAGGCGATGACGTTGTTGCCGTCCATGCGCAGCGGGACGATCCGGTAGCCGTCGCCCGCGTCGGCGCGCTGACCGGTCTGCTTGCCGGTCGACAGGTCGAAGACGACGATCTCGTTGGTCCGGCTGTACTCGCCCGTGCCGTCGTGCTCCTCGGTCGCGATGTACAGGCGGTCGTTGCCGACGGTCAGGCCGCTGCAGTGCTCGATCTTGGTGATGCCGTCGCAGCGGGCCGCGAACTCCTCGCCGGGCGCGGAGATACGGGTCCGCAGCTCGCCGCTCTTGTTGTCGATGGAGAAGAAGTCCGAGATGCCGCTGCCGTCACCGGCGGAGTCGCCGACGTCGGCGGCCACGACCAGCGGGTCGGTGGACACCACGGCCGCGTACTCGATGCCCTCGGTCATCTTGTACTCCGAGATCACCTTCCCGTCCTTCGGGTCGATGGTCTGGATGTGCAGCTGACGCTGGTCGTACGCACCGCACTTGCGCACCGCGACCATCTTCGGGCCGCCGCCGTAGCCGGAGTCGTAGCAGGCGTCGGACGTCTTGGGCGTCCACAGGGACGTGCCGGAGGTGATGTCCCAGGCGGCGCCGCCGCTGGTGCTGCCCGCCGCGACGGTGTTCCCGCTGACGGTGACGTTGTTGAAGCTGATCTCCTGGGTGCCGGACTCGGCCGTCTCGGACCACAGCTTCTCGCCGGTGGCGAGGTCGAAGGCCGCGACCTGCGTGCAGCGCTGCGGATCGGTCTTCGTCGGCATCTTCGGCTTGTAGACGATCGCCGTCCTGCCGTCCTCGGTGGCGTGGTCGCTGGCCTCGCACACCGGTCCGGGCAGGTCGAGCGTCCACAGCTCGCTGCCCTTGACGGCGTCGTACCCGACGACCTCGGCGACGCCGCTCTTGGCGTACACCTTGTCGGTCAGCCAGGAGCCGGAGGTGACGATGGTCGTGGTGTCCTTCGGGACCTTCGGCGCCGGCACCTGGAAGAGGACCTTGGCGGAGGGGTCGGCCGGGGCCTTCTCGTCGCCGCCGGCGGTGTCACCGCCGGAGCCGCCGCCCTCGGCGCCCTTCGTGTCGCCGCTGTCGCCCGAGTTCGCCGTGCTCTTCTTGTCGTCGTCGCCGCTGGACGAGGCGTACCAGACACCGCCGCCGACGATCAGGGCGATGGCCACGACCGCCGCCACGATGATCGCCAGCTGCGCGTTGATCCTCCGTCCGCCGCCGGGCGGGCCGGGCTGCGGCTGCATCGGCATGGTCGGCTGCTGGTAGCCGCCGTAGCCGGGCTGGCCGTAGGGCTGCTGCGGGTAGCCGTACGGCGGCTGCGGCTGGCCGTAGGCGCCGGGCGGGCCGGGCTGCGGCTGGCCCGGGTATCCGTAACCGGCCGGAGGCTGCTGCGGGTATCCGTAACCGGCCGGAGGCTGCTGCGGGTAGCCGTACCCGGGCGGCGGCTGCGGACCGCCCGGCGCCGGAGCGGCCGGCGGCGGAGCGGCCGGCGGCGGGGTCTGCGGGGGCGCCTGGGGCGACTGCTGCGGGGGCTGGGGGGCCTGCGGGTAGCCGTAGCCCGGCTCCGGGGTCTTGCCGAGGTCGGGCCCGCCCGGTGCGGACGGCGGCTGCTGCGCCGGCGGCGTCTGCGGCTGGGGCGGCTGCGGCTGCGGCTGCGGCTGGGGCTGCGGCTGGGGCTGCGGCTGGGGCGGCTGCGGCTGGGGCGTCGGCGAGGGCTCGGGCGGCGGACCGAAGCCCGGCTGGGCCTGCGGGGCCTCGGGAGCCTGCGGGGCCGACGGCTCGGGCTGCTGCTGCCCCTGCTGCTCGGGCTCGGACGGCGGACCGAAGCCCGGCTGGTGGGGCGGCTGGGGCGGCTGGGGCGGCTGGGGCGGCTGCGTCATGACGTGGACACCTCGAATGACTCGACGAAGGGGACGGGCGGCGGCGGGAAAGGGACCGGAAGGGGCGAGAGCGCCGGCCCGCCGGGGCCGGCGCGTTTCGCCGCTGCTGCGCGCCTCACTTGCCGTAGGCGAGCATCAGCTTCTCCTTCGTCCCGTCGTTGCCGGTCAGCCGGGTCGTCGAGATGTAGAAGCGGCCGTCGACCCAGTCGATCGACTTGCTGAAGAAGCTGTTCTCGATGGACGCGGTGCCCTGCGGGTTCTGCAGCAGAGTGACCGGTTCGTGGCTGCTGCCCCCGGTCGGGACGGAGACGACCCGGCCGCCCCCGTCGTACGACGGCTCCACGTAGGCGATGAGGTTGCCGCCCCCGGCCTTCATGGGCACCATCGAGTCCGCCGCGGGGGACTTCACCCGCCACTTCTCCTTGCCGGTGGCGAGGCTGATCGCGACGACCTCGTTGGCCCCGGTGGTCGCCTTGGTGGGCAGGTAGAGGGTGTCCCCCTCGACGACGACGCCCTCGCAGCCCTGGAGGTCACGGGCGAGGATGGCCCAGCCGCAGTCGGCGGAGAAGTCCTCGTCGACGTCGACCTGGGAACGGATCGAGCCGTCGGCGCCGAGCGCGGAGATGTTCCACGCCTTCTTGTCCTGGTTGGTGCTGTAGACGACCACCGGGTCGACGGAGTAGGCGCGCGAGACGCGCCAGCCCTTGTCGAACTTCCGGGTCCACTTGGCCTTGCCGGTCTTCGGGTCGAGCTCCTGGACCTCGTCGTGCTCGTTGTCACCGCCGGCGCCGCAGGACGCGACCTGGATCAGCCGCTCGCCACCCGCGAACCCGGCGGGGAAGCAGGCCTCGCCGTACTTCTTCTTGTCGTACATCTTGTCGCCGGACGTCACGTCGAACGCGGTGCCGGACTGCGAGCGGCCCACCATCAGCGTGTCACCGCTGAGGGTCATCTCGATGGAGAGCGCGGAGTCGAACAGCGCGCCGTCGGCGACCTCCTGCGTCCAGCCCTTGTCGCCGGTGTTCAGGTCGACGAGCTGGAGCTGGTTGCACTTGGCACGGTCGCTGCCGCCGCTCATGTACGCGACGACGACCTTGTCGTCGGCCGTCTTCTCCGAGGTGACCGCACAGATCTTCTGCGGGAGGGCCATGGGTTCCCAGGCCGGCTTGCCGTCGGCGACGTTGTAGGCGGAGAGCTCCTTGTAGGCCGCCTTCACCGCCGTCTTGTCGGTGATCCACATGCCGGGGGCGTCGGCTCCGGAACCGGGCGCGTCGGGCGCCTCCTTGTACCAGAGCACCTTGGCCTCGCCGGACTTGCGGCCCTCGTTGAGGTCCTCGGGGCCCGAGCCGCCGTCGCCCTCGCCGTCGCCCGGATTGACCGGGGCGCCGGACGGCTGGGGCTCGGGGTCGTCGCCGGTCTGCCGGGCGACGGGCTTCTTGTTCTTCTCGTCGTCGCCGCCGGAGACCGCCCACACGGTGCCGCCGACGACCAGCAGCGCCGCCACCGCGGCGCCGATGATCATGGCGGGCTTGCCCTTGAAGGGGCTGCCGGAACCGGGACCGGGCGGCGGGGTGCCGGGCGCGCCCGGGAACTGCGGCTGCGGATAGCCGTACCCCGGCTGCTGCCCGTACGGGCCGGGCTGCTGCGGCGGGCCGTAGGGACCGGAGGCGTACGGTCCGGGGGCGTACGGCCCCGGCTGCTGCCCGTACGGTCCCGGCTGCGGTGCGGGCGGTCCCTGCTGCGGGTAGCCGTACCCCGGCTGCGGCGGTTCACCGGACGGCGCTCCCTGCGGGGGCGGCGGGGCCGGAGCCCCGAAACCACCACCCGACGCGGGCGGGTCCTGCGGTGCTCCGAAGCCACCCTGCGGCGGCTGACTGGGCGGCTGAGCCATCAGCGCGTTCCCCCTTGCTCACTGATTTTTAGCCACACCCTGAGGTACGTGAGGTTCCCAGAGTCGCATTCACGCGGTTCTTATCTCTTCTCGGACGGGGTCTTTCTATCACCCGGGACCGACAGGTCACCGGGCCCCGTCCACCCCTGTTCCCAAGGAAGAACCGGCCTGTGATGCCCTCGTTACGCGCCTCCACGCCCCCTTCACACCCCGCACGCCCCGCGCTCGGGGGTGAGCGGGGGCGTGCGGGGTGCCTGCGCAGAGGGTGCGTGGGGGCGCGGGCGGGGTGGGGCCGGAGGTCAGGCGTCCTCGGCGAGTTCCAGCCACCTCAGTTCGAGCTCGTCCCGCTGGCCCGCCGTCTCCCGCAGCTCGGCGTCGAGTTGGGCCACCCTGGCGAAGTCCGTGGCGTTCTCGGCGATCGCGGCGTGCAGCGTGGCCTCCTTCTCGGAGACCTTGTCGAGCTGCCGTTCGATCTTCTGCAGTTCCTTCTTGGCGGCGCGCACCTCGGCGGCGCTCTTCTCGGGAGCGGCGTCCGCGGCCTCCTTCGCCGACGAGGCGGCGGAGGAGGCCGCGGAGGCGGCGGTCTCCTCCATCTTCCTGCGCCGCTCCAGGTACTCGTCGATACCGCGGGGCAGCATCCGCAGGGCGCCGTCGCCGAGCAGGGCGAACACCCGGTCGGTGGTGCGCTCGACGAAGAACCGGTCGTGGGAGATCACGATCATCGAGCCGGGCCAGCCGTCGAGGACGTCCTCGAGCTGGGTGAGGGTCTCGATGTCGAGGTCGTTGGTGGGCTCGTCGAGGAAGAGGACGTTGGGTTCGTCCATGAGCAGCCGCAGCAGCTGGAGCCGGCGCCGCTCACCGCCGGACAGGTCGCCCACGGGCGTCCACTGCTTGTCCTTGTTGAAGCCGAACGTCTCGCACAGCTGCCCGGCGGTCATCTCGCGCCCCTTGCCCAGGTCGACGCGCTCCCGGACCGCCTGCACGGCCTGCAGCACCCGCCAGGTGGGGTCGAGTTCGGCGACCTCCTGGGAGAGGTAGGCGAGCCTGACCGTCTTGCCGACGTGGATCCGTCCCGCCACAGGCTGGACCTCGCCCTCGCTGCGGGCGGCCTCGGTCAGCGCCCGCAGCAGGGACGTCTTCCCGGCGCCGTTGACACCGACCAGGCCGATCCGGTCGCCGGGGCCCAGCTGCCAGGTGAGGTGCTCGATCAGCACCTTGGGCCCCGCCTGGACGGTGACGTCCTCCAGGTCGAAGACCGTCCTGCCGAGCCGGGAGGAGGCGAACTTCATCAGCTCGCTGCTGTCCCGGGGCGCCGGGACGTCCTTGATCAGCTCGTTGGCGGCCTCGACGCGGAAGCGCGGCTTGGACGTCCGCGCGGGTGCCCCGCGGCGCAGCCAGGCCAGCTCCTTGCGGACCAGGTTCTGCCGCTTGACCTCCTCGGTGGCGGCGATGCGCTCCCGCTCGGCGCGGGCGAAGACGTAGTCGGAGTAGCCGCCCTCGTATTCGTACACGTCACCGCGTTGCACGTCCCACATCCGGGTGCAGACCTGGTCGAGGAACCAGCGGTCGTGGGTGACGCAGACGAGGGCGGAGCGCCGCTCCCGCAGGTGCCGGGCGAGCCAGGCGATGCCCTCGACGTCGAGGTGGTTGGTGGGCTCGTCGAGGACGACCAGGTCCTGGTCGTCGATGAGGAGCTTGGCGAGCGCGATCCGGCGCCGCTCGCCACCGGAGAGCGGTCCGATGACGGTGTCCAGGCCCTTGGGGAAGCCCGGCAGGTCGAGCCCGCCGAACAGGCCGGTCAGGACGTCCCTGACCTTGGCGTTGCCCGCCCACTCGTGGTCGGCCATGTCGCCGATGACCTCGTGCCGGACGGTGGCCCGGGGGTCGAGGGAGTCGTGCTGGGTCAGCACGCCGAGGCGCAGTCCGCCGGAGTGCGTGACCCGCCCGGTGTCCGCCTCCTCCAGCTTGGCGAGCATCCGGATCAGGGTGGTCTTGCCGTCGCCGTTGCGCCCGACGACACCGATGCGGTCCCCCTCCGAGACGCCCAGGGAGATGCCGTCGAGGAGGGCACGGGTGCCGTACACCTTGCTGACGTTCTCGACATTGACCAGATTGACGGCCATTACGCTCCTGCCTGGGGGGTCGATCAGCTGTCCAGCGTAGGCCCTGGCGGACAGCGGGCGGGACGCGAGAGGGCCGTCACTCTTTGTGATGACGTGATCGGAAACGGGCGGCTACCGTAGGGGCAGGCAGCAGGATCCCGTCCATGGGAGGAACCATGACCGCCGAGTCCGTAGAGCACCGCCACCACTGGCCGGTGCCGCCCGTGGACGGCTACACCGTGGACGACCTGTTCACACTGCCCGATCTCCCGCCGCACACCGAGCTGATCGACGGGAGTCTCATCACCGTGGGTCCGCAGCGCAATTTCCACGCAGACGTGATCGACCTGCTGGTCAGCGGCCTACGGCGAGACATGCCGAAGAAGTTCAGGGTGAAGCGGGAGATGACCATCGTCCTGGACCGGCGCAACGGGCCGGAACCCGATGTGAGCGTGGTCTTCGCCGAGGCGGTCCGTGGCCCTGATCAGACCGGTTACCAGGCCCAGGACGTGCTGCTGGCCGTCGAGGTCGTGTCCCCGGACTCGGAGTCCCGCGACCGTACGACCAAGCCGCAGAAGTACGCCGCCGCCGGCATCCCCCACTTCTGGCGCGTCGAGCGCGACGGCACCGGCGGCAGCCCACTCGTCCACGTGTACGAGAGGGACCCGTTGACCCTCACGTACGTGCACATGGGCATGCACCGCGACCGGATCAAGGTCGACCACCCCTATGCCATCGACATCGACCTGACCGCCGTCACCGAGCTCTGAACCGGGCCCTCACACCACCGTCGCCCCCGGCACCGGCCCCGACGCCGTGCGCACCGTGCGGCAGGTGCCGGAGTCGCCCAGCGCGTCCGAGACCGCCTCCGCCGCCTCCGCGTCCCGGGCGAGGAAGGCCGTGGTCGGCCCCGAGCCCGAGACCAGGGCGGCCAGCGCACCTGCCGCGCGTCCCGCCGCCAGGGTGTCGGCCAGCTCGGGGAACAGCGACAGCGCCGCGGGCTGGAGGTCGTTGGAGACCGCGGCGGCGAGCGCCTCGGGATCGCCCTTGGCGAGGGCGTCGAGCAGGTCCTGCGAGGCCACGGGCTCGGGGACGTCCCGGCCCTCGGCGAGCCGGTCGAACTCCCGGAAGACCGCCGGGGTGGACAGCCCGCGCCGGGCCATCGCGAAGACCCAGTGGAAGGTGCCGCCGACCTCCAGCTCCGTCAGCCTCTCGCCCCGCCCGGTGCCCAGCGCCGCCCCGCCGACCAGCGCGAACGGCACGTCGCTGCCCAGCTCGGCGCAGATCTCGAGCAGTTCCTGCCGTGAGGCGCCGGTCCCCCACAGCGCGTCGCAGGCCAGCAGGGCGCCGGCGCCGTCCGCGCTGCCGCCCGCCATGCCGCCGGCGACGGGGATGTCCTTGGTGATGTGGAGGTGCACGTCGGCGTCCCGGCCGTAGCGCCCGGCGAGCGCGAGGGCCGCGCGGGCGGCGAGGTTCGTACGGTCCAGGGGCACCTCGGCGGCGTCCGGCCCCTCGCAGGTGACGCGCAGGCCGTCGGCGGACGGCGTGACGGTGACCTCGTCGTGGAGGCCGACCGCGAGGAACACGTTGGCCAGGTCGTGGAAGCCGTCGGGGCGGGCCGCGCCGACCGCGAGCTGGACGTTGACCTTGGCGGGCACGCGGACGGTGACGCTCACGCGACGGGCTCCTCGGACGGCTCGGGCTCCTCGGACTGCTTGTGCTCGGCGATGCGCGCGAACTCCTCGACGGTCAGGGACTCGCCGCGGGCCTGCGGCGACACCCCGGCGGCGACCAGTGCGGCCTCCGCCGCCGCGGCCGAGCCCGCCCATCCGGCGAGGGCCGCCCGCAGGGTCTTGCGGCGCTGGGCGAAGGCCGCGTCGACGACGGCGAAGACCTCGCGCCGGGTGGCGGTGGTCCTCGGCGGCCCGTCGCGGCGGACGAGGGAGACCAGACCGCTGTCGACGTTGGGCGCCGGCCAGAACACGCTCCGCCCGATGGCGCCGGACCGCTTGACCTCGGCGTACCAGTTGGCCTTGACCGAGGGTACGCCGTACACCTTCGAGCCGGGCGGGGCGGCGAGCCGGTCGGCGACCTCGGCCTGGACCATGACGAGGCTGCGCTCGATGCTCGGGAAGGTCTCGAGCATGTGCAGCAGCACCGGGACGGCCACGTTGTAGGGCAGGTTGGCGACCAGCGCGGTCGGGGCGGGTCCCGGCAGCTCGGTGACCCGCATCGCGTCGCAGTGGACCAGCGCGAACCGGTCGGCGCGCTGCGGCATCCGGGCCGCGACGGTCGCGGGCAGCGCGGCGGCCAGGACGTCGTCGATCTCGACGGCGGTGACCCGGTCGGCGGCCTCCAGCAGCGCCAGGGTGAGCGAGCCGAGCCCCGGGCCGACCTCGACGACCACGTCGTCGGGGCGGACCTCGGCGGTGCGCACGATACGGCGGACCGTGTTCGCGTCGATCACGAAGTTCTGACCGCGCTGCTTGGTGGGCCGTACGCCGAGCGCGGCCGCGAGTTCGCGGACGTCGGCGGGGCCCAGGAGGGCGTCGGGGGTGGGGCTCGTCACGGGACAAGGGTACGGGGCGCGGGACCCCGCAGGTCACGCCTGTGGATAACCGAAGGCCCGTGCCGTGTTCGCCGCGAGGGCCGTGGCGAGGGTGTCCTCGTCCGTGCCGCGTACGGCCGCCATGGCCCGCACGGTGACCGGCACCAGGTACGGGGCGCCCGGCCGGCCGCGGTGGGGCACCGGTGTCAGGAAGGGGGCGTCGGTCTCGACCAGGAGGAGCTCCGGCGGGGCCACGGCGAGGGCGTCGCGCAGGTTCCGGGCGTTCTTGAAGGTGACGTTCCCGGCGAACGACATGAAGTACCCGGCACGGGCGCAGATCTCCGCCATCTCCGCGTCCCCCGAGTAGCAGTGGAAGACGGTGCGCTCCGGTGCGCCCTCCTCCTTGAGCACGCGCAGTACGTCGGCGTGGGCGTCGCGGTCGTGGATGACCAGGGCCTTGCCGTGCCGCTTGGCGATCTCGATGTGGGCACGGAAGGAGCGCTCCTGCGCCTCCTTGCCTTCGGGCCCGGTGCGGAAGTAGTCGAGTCCGGTCTCGCCGACGCCCTTGACCTGCGGCAGCGCGGCCAGCCGGTCGATCTCGGCGAGCGCCTCGTCCAGGGCCGCGTCCCCGCCCGGCTCCCGCGCGCCCTGCCGCGACCAGCCGTCAGGGTCGCCGTGCACGATGCGGGGGGCCTCGTTCGGATGCAGGGCGACGGTCGCGTGCACGCCCTCGTACGCGGCGGCCGTGTCCGCCGCCCAGCGCGAGCCCGCAAGGTCGCAGCCGACCTGGACCACCGTCGTCACCCCCACCGACGCGGCCTTGGCGAGTCCTTCCTCCACCGTGCCGGACTGCATGTCGAGGTGGGTGTGCGAGTCCGCGACCGGTACCCGCAGCGGCTCCGGAAGCGGCGGGGCGGCGTTCCGGTCGGAGGTGTCGGAGGTGTTCGAAGGCATGCCCCGATCCTACGGAAGGCCGTGCACGCACCGTCCGGACCCGGGGCGACGCGGGCGACGGTCCGGCTCGGGAGGCCGTCTCCGCCGGGCACACCGTCCCCGCCCGAGGAGGCACGGAACCGCTCCGGCCTGCGGCCCCACCGCCCGGCCACGAGCCGAGGCCACCCCGCCACGCACCACCGCCCCGCCATCGGCCCACCACGCACCACCGCGCCCCACGACGAGAAAGCAGGCCTCCGACGGCGCCTGCCGCCCCCGCTCACCCCACGGAGCGCTTCGCTGCCACCACCGCGTCGAAGACCTCCCGCTTGGGCACCCCCGCCTCCACGGCGACCGCCGCGATGGCCTCCTTGCGGCGCTCCCCCGCCTCCTCGCGCACCCGTACCCGGCGTACCAGCTCGGTGGCGTCCACTTCCTCGGGCCCGTGGTCCGGGGCACCCTCGACGACGACGGTGATCTCGCCGCGTACGCCCTCGGCCGCCCATGCGGCCAGCTCGGCCAGGGGACCGCGCCTGACCTCCTCGTACGTCTTGGTCAGTTCACGGCAGACGGCGGCACGCCGCTCCGCGCCGAACACCTCGGCCATCGCGGCGAGGGTGGCGTCGAGCCGGTGCGGGGACTCGAAGTAGACGAGGGTGCGCCGCTCCCCGGCGACCTCCCGCAACCGCCCCAGCCGCTCCCCGGCCTTGCGGGGCAGGAACCCCTCGAAGCAGAACCGGTCCACGGGCAGCCCGGACAGGGCGAGCGCGGTGAGTACGGCGGACGGTCCGGGCACGGCGGTGACCTTGACGTCCCGCTCGACGGCGGCGGCGACCAGCCGGTAGCCGGGGTCGGACACGGACGGCATCCCGGCGTCCGTCACGAGCAGCACGCGGGCGCCGCCCGCCAGCTCCTCGACCAGTTCGGGCGTACGGGCGGACTCGTTGCCCTCGAAGTAGGAGACGACCCGCCCCTTGGGGGTGACGCCGAGTGCCTGGGTCAGCCGCCGCAGCCGCCGGGTGTCCTCGGCGGCGACGACGTCGGCGCCGGCCAGCTCCTCGGCGAGCCGGGGCGGGGCGTCGGAGACGTCGCCGATGGGGGTGCCTGCGAGTACGAGGATTCCGGTCACGCCTGTCATCCTCCCAGCACCGGCGCCCCCGCGGGAACGGCCCGTACCCGCACCCGGCGCGCCCCCGCGGCCTCCGCGGCCGGGCATACCCGGGGAGGGCCGGGCACACCCGGGGCATACCGGGTCCATCCCGCCCGTGCACGGGACTCGCACAGCGCCGTTCCCTACGATGGCGCGGTGACGAGTACCGCGTCCTCCACGGACACCCGGCAGGAACAGCCGCCGCAGGACCAGCAATCGCCGTGGCAGCAGCGGCTGAGCCGTTTCGGCTACACGGCGAGGTCCGGGGGCGACGTCCGCGACCGCCTGGTCCCTCCGTACACGAAGCCGTCCGGCAGGCTGTGGACGGCGCTCGGGGTGCCGCCGGGACTCGGCGAGAGGATCGCCCGCTGGTCGGGCTGGGGCGGTCCGCTGCTGGTCGCGCTGGTGGCGGGGGTGCTGCGCTTCTGGAACCTGGGCAGCCCCAGGAAGGTGATATTCGACGAGACGTACTACGCGAAGGACGCGTGGGCGCTGGTCCACCGCGGCTTCGAGGTCAACTGGGACAAGAACGCCGACAGCCTGGTCCTCTCCTCCGGCGGGGACGTCTCGATCCCGATCGAAGCGGCGTACGTGGTGCATCCGCCGGTCGGGAAGTACGTCATCGGGCTGGGCGAGCTGATGTTCGGGTTCGACCCGTTCGGCTGGCGGTTCATGACGGCCCTGCTCGGCACGCTGTCGGTGCTGGTGCTGTGCCGGATCGGCCGGCGCCTGTTCCGTTCGACGTTCCTCGGCTGCCTGGCGGGCGCGCTGATGGCGGTGGACGGGCTGCACTTCGTGATGAGCCGCACCGCGCTGCTCGACGGGGTGCTGATGTTCTTCGTACTGGCGGCCTTCGGCTGCCTGGTCGTCGACCGGGACCGGGCGCGGGAGAGGCTCGCGGCCGCGCTGCCCGTGGGCACCGACGGCAGGACCCTGCCGGACGCGCACATCGCCGCCGCCACACGGCTGGGCCTGCGGCCGTGGCGGCTGGCGGCGGGGCTGATGATGGGCCTGGCGTTCGCCACGAAGTGGAACGGCCTGTACATCATGGCCGCGTTCTGTGTGATGTCGGTGCTGTGGGACGTCGGCTCCCGCCGGACCGCGGGCGCCCACCGCCCGGTCCGGGCCGTCGTGCGGCGCGACCTGGGCTGGGCGTTCCTGTCCACGGTCCCCGTCGCCCTGGCCACCTACGTCACGTCCTGGACCGGCTGGTTCCTCTCCGCCGCCGACGGCAGCGGCGGCTACTACCGCGACTGGGCGGTGACCGACGGCAAGGACAGCTCCTGGTCGTGGCTGTTCCCCGACTGGTGGCGCAGCTTCTGGCACTACGAGACCCAGGTGTACGAGTTCCACGTCGGCCTGTCCTCGCCGCACCCCTACGAGTCCAACCCGTGGAGCTGGATCGTCGCGGGCCGCCCGGTCTCGTTCTTCTACGAGTCGCCTGCGCCCGGCGCGGACGGCTGCCCGGCCGACGCGGCCGAGAAGTGCGCCCGCGAGGTACTGGCCCTGGGCACGCCCCTGCTGTGGTGGGTGGGCTGCTTCGCGCTCCTCTACGTCCTGTGGCGGTGGTTCTTCCGCCGGGACTGGCGGGCGGGCGCCATCGCCTGCGGCATCGCGGCCGGCTATCTGCCCTGGTTCTTCTACCAGGAGCGCACGATCTTCTTCTTCTACTCCGTCGTCTTCCTCCCCTTCCTGTGCCTGGCGGTGGCGATGCTCCTGGGCGCGCTCGTCGGCCCGCCCCGGGCGGGCGACACCCGCCGCGTGGCGGGTGCCACGGCAGCGGGCGTGCTGACCCTGCTGATCGCCTGGAACTTCATCTACTTCTGGCCCGTCTACACCGGCACCTCCATCCCCATCGACGACTGGCGGGCGCGGATGTGGCTGGACACGTGGGTCTAGCTGGGCAAACGTCCCACGGGGACGCGGCGGAACGCCGCGCCCTCCCGGTCGTTGTGGGCCGTTGCCGAGGTAGAACTCCTGATGTCGCCGGGCTGCTCGGATGGGTCTGACGGTCAGGCCGGTCTCGGTGGGGCAGCCGTCCATGGGGTCACCGGGGTTTCCTCAACGAAAGGATCTCTTGAGGTGACTCGGCCCAGGGGGTTCCGCGAGCCGCGATGAGTCCTGCGGCGTCCGGCGGTCCTACGGTGGAACCCGTTACCGAGGAGGACTCCGGATGCGCAGCGTGACCTGTTCGATGAACGTCTCACTCGACGGCTACATCGTCGGGCCGGACGGCGGCTTCGACTGGACGGGCCCCGACGAGGAGGTCTTTCGCTTCTGGATCGACGAGATTCGAGAGGTCGGCGTCCACCTGTTGGGACGACGGCTGTACGAGACGATGCTGTACTGGGAGAACGCCGACCAGGATCCAGCGCTCGACGACTCCCTGCGCGAGTGGACCGCGCTCTGGAAGCCGCTCCCGAAGGTGGTGTTCTCCACCACCTTGTCGGCGGTGCAGGGCCATGCCCGCCTGGCCTCCGGCGGCCTGGCGGAGGAGATCGGGCGGTTGCGGGCCGAGCCGGGGGAGGGCGACATCGCGATCGGCGGCGCGACTCTCGCCGCCGAGGCGGCCGCGTCGGGGCTGATCGACGAGTACCGGGCCATGGTCCACCCGGTGCTGGTCGGCGGTGGCGTTCCGTTCTTTCCCCAACGCGGGCGCCGGGTGGATCTCGAACTCGTCGAGACCCGCACCTTCGGCTCGAAGGTCGTCTACCTCCGCCACCGCGTGGCGCGTTAGCCGGCTCGGCCGCCGAGCCCTGGGAAGAACGGCCCGGCCGGTGACGTCCTCCCAGTGAAGATCACTTCCAGTGTCCGCCGAGGACGAGGGCGGCGCGGGTGATGCAGCCGATTCGGCTCGGGCGAGGGTGACGTGGCGCAGGGTGCACCGGCGGCCGGTCCGTGCGCGCCGGCCTTCGCGGCGCCCGAAGGGGCTACGGAGCGGGACGTACGGAGAGACGGAGAGACGGAGAGACGGGGGTGCCCGCAGGAGGAACGCCCCTTCATCCGTTCGAAGGCGGGCCGACCGCGAACAGATGTCGGTCGGGAGCGATCTCCTTTCGGACAACAAAGGTCAACTGCCGTCCCTGGCGTCGCTCCTTGTGCGTAGAGTGCTCACTCGCCGAACTTTCTGAACACGTTCATAAGACGTGGGAGGTCCGGCGGGGGAGGGGAAGCGCCCGATGGGCAAGGGGGTCAAGGCGACCGCCATCGGCGGTGTGTTCGCGGTGATGGTGGGTGGGGCCGGGTACGGGGTCCACACCATCGTGTCGGCGGTGAACGACGACGGGGGCGGCGGCGGTTCGGACGCGGCCGTGACGAAGAAGTCCGGGCCGCCGGACGAGGAGGAGGTCGAGAAGGCGAGCGCGACGTTCTTCGCGGCCTGGGAGAAGGGGCGGGCGACGCGGGCGGCGTCGTACACGAACAACGCCGAGGACGCCGCCCCGCTGCTGGCGGCCTACGGCGAGGACGCCCGCATCACCGATGTCGAGATCACGCCCGGCACGGTCTCCGGCACCACCGTGCCGTTCCGCGTGGAGGCGACCGTCTCGTACGACGGGAAGTCCGCACCGCTCGCCTACAAGAGTGAGTTGACCGTGGTACGCGGGCAGACCACCGGGCGGGCGCTGGTCGACTGGGAGCCGTCCGTCGTCCACCCGGAGCTCGAGGACGGCGACACCCTGGTCACCGGGGAGTCCGCCCAGCCGCCGATCGAGGCCGTGGACCGGGACGGCACGGTGCTGACGGAGGACGACCACCCCTCCCTCGGACCGGTGCTGGACACGCTGCGCGAGAAGTACGGCGACAAGGCGGGCGGCACCCCCGGCATCGAGCTGACGATCCGGCACGCCGAGAGCGCCGGCGGTGGGGCGGGTGCCGCCGACTCCACGCTGGCGACCCTCGCGAAGGGCAAGCCCGGCAAGCTGCGGACGACGCTCAGCGCGGGCGTGCAGGCCGCCGCCGAGAAGGCGGTGAAGGAGTTCGCCGAGTCGTCGGTGGTCGCCGTGCAGCCGAGCACCGGCGAGGTGCTGGCCGTGGCCAACCACCGCCAGGACGGGTTCAACGCGGCGTTCCAGGGCCGGGTCGCCCCCGGATCCACCATGAAGATCATCACTGCGGCCATGCTCATCGACAACGGCGTGGCCTCGATGAACGGTCCGGCTCCCTGCCCGCCCACCGCGACCTGGCAGAGCCAGACCTTCAAGAACCTCACCGGCATGGAACCGAACGAGGGCGCCACCCTCGCCGACAGCTTCCTGCGCTCCTGCAACACGGCCTTCATCAAGCTCATCGACGAGAACCCGCTGACCGACGCCTCGCTCACCCAGGAGGCGCAGGAGCGGTTCGGGCTCGGCCGGGACGACTGGGCGACCGGCATCGTCTCCTTCGACGGCAGCGTCCCCGCGGTCGGCGGTCCGGACCGCGCGGCGAACGCCATCGGCCAGGGCCAGGTGCAGATGAACCCGCTGAACATGGCGTCGGTGACGGCCACCGCCATCACCGGCACCTTCCGCCAGCCCTACCTCGTCTCCCCGGAGCTCGACGGCCGGCAGCTGGCGCAGGCGAAGGGTCTGCCGGCGGACACCGCGAGCCAGGTGAAGCAGATGATGCGTCTGACGGCCACACAGGGCACCGCCGCGCAGGCGATGTCCGGGCTCGGCGGCGACATCGGCGCGAAGACCGGCTCCGCGGAGGTCGACGGCAACGCCACCTCCGACAGCTGGTTCACCGGCTTCCGGGGCGACGTCGCGGCGGCGGCCATGACCCAGCAGGGCGGTCACGGCGGCGACGCGGCCGGTCCGATTGTCGCAGCTGTGCTACGAGCGGGCGGCTGACCGCGACGCGCGGAAGGCGGGACTCTAGGCTGGTGGCCGTCATGGGCAGGTGAGCGCCGCATGAACAGCGGGCCGGTATGACGGTACGACCATCCGCCTACGGCCTGTCGGCCTATCGACCTGTCGACCTGCCGGCCGGTCAGCCCGGCGGATGCGGACTTTGCGGAGGATCGGACAGCAGTGGGCAACAGAAGGCGCGTCGCCGAGCGACGGAAGACCAACCCCGCCGTACTCGGCGGGGTGATCGCCGCCGTCGTCGGGGGTGCCGGATTCGGTGCCTACGCGCTGTTCGGGGGCGGGTCCGGGTCCGAGGGCGACCCCGGGGCGGCCGCCACCCAGCAGGCCAGGGCCAAGAGCGGCCCGCTGTCCGCCGCCGAGGTCACCGCCGCGGCCGACCGCTTCCTCACCGCCTGGCAGCAGGGCAAGGTCGGCGAGGCCGCCGACGCCACCGACGACCCGGAGGCGGCCACCGCCCTGCTCACCGGCTACGCCAAGGACGCCCGCGTCGAGGACGTCACCCTCACCGCCGGCGCCCGCACCGGCACCGAGGTCCCGTTCTCCGTCAAGGGCACGGTGGCGTACGAGGAGATCACCGAGCCGCTGGCGTACGACAGCAGGCTGACCGTCGTACGCCGGGACGGGGACGGCGAACCGCGGGTCGCGTGGCAGCCCTCGGTCGTGCACCCCGACCTCGAGGACGGCGACAAGCTGGTCACCGGGAAGACGGACACCCCGCCGATCAGGGCGCTGGACCGGGACGGCGGCGAGCTGACCACCAAGGACTACCCGTCCCTGGGCCCGGTCCTCGACGGGCTGCGCGAGAAGTACGGGAAGACGGCGGGCGGCGAGGCCGGCATCGAGCTGCGGGTCGTCCGCGGCGAGAAGTCCAAGAAGGCGGAGGCCTCCGACAAGACCGTGCTGGAGGTGAGCGAGGGCACCCCCGGGACGGTGCAGACCACGCTGGACCCGGCCTTCCAGGCGGCGGCCGAGGAGCAGGTGGCCAAGAAGGCCAAGTCGTCGGTGGTGCTGATGCGGCCGTCGACCGGCGAGATACTCGCCGCCGCGAACTCCTCGCGCGGCTTCAACACCGCGTTCCAGGGTTCGCTGGCCCCGGGTTCGACGATGAAGGTGCTCACCGCCTCGCTGCTCATCGAGAAGGGCCTCGCGTCCAGCGACAAGAAGCACCCGTGCCCGAAGTACTCCAGCTACGGCGGCTGGAAGTTCCAGAACCTCGACAAGTTCGAGATCAAGGGCGGCACGTTCCGCGACAGCTTCGGCGCCTCCTGCAACACCGCCTTCATCAGCCAGGCGTCCGAACTGGAGGACGACGACCTGACCGAGCAGGCGCAGGAGGTCTTCGGGCTCTCCCGCAACGACTGGCAGATCGGTGTCTCGTCCTTCGACGGCTCGGTGCCGGTGCAGAAGGACGCCCCCATGGCGGCCTCCCTGATCGGCCAGGGCGGAGTCCGGATGAACCCGCTGAACATGGCGTCGGTGTCGGCGACCGTCAAGGCGGGCGAGTTCCACCAGCCGTACCTGGTGTCGCCGGAGGTGGACGGCCGGAAGCTGGCCACCGCCTCGCGCACCATGTCGGCCGGGACGGTGACGCAGCTGCGGCAGCTGATGTCCTACACGGCGACCAGCGGCACCGCGGCGAAGGCGATGGCCGGGGTCGGCGGCGACAAGGGCGCGAAGACCGGCTCGGCCGAGGTCGACGGGCAGAAGAAGCCCAACGGCTGGTTCACCGCGTACCGCGGGGACCTCGCCGCGGCGGGAGTCGTCCAGGCGGCCGGCCACGGCGGTTCGACGGCGGGCCCGATCGTGGCGAGCCTGCTGAAGCTCGGCGACTGACCGGTCCGGGCGCCGGTCCGTCCATGCGTGCGTCCGTGCGTCCGTCCGTGCGTCCGTCCGTCCGTCCGTCAGTGCGGTACCGGTTCGGTGGCTGCCGCTGCCATGTGCGCACGGCGCAGGAAACGCGTCAGGGCCTTCGTCTCGAACTGCACCACCGACACTCCCTGCACGGAGTGGAACTCCACGACCGCCTGCACCCGGCCGCACGGCCACACCTGCACGTCACCGCTGCCCGCAGGGGCGCACAGCCCTTGTTCGAGCAGCCCACGGGGCAGACTCCACTCACGGCCGGCGGGACCGGGAAGACTCACCCGCACGGTCCGGGGATCGCGCCCGGGATCGTAGCTCAACCTCACCGGTACCGTTCGGCCCGCGGCCTGCGGGGCGTCCGCGTCCGCGACGATCTGGGCGCGTGCGTACTGTTCGACTACGTTCATGGGTGGCCCCTCACGGTGCGCTACCTGCACGAAAGCCGTATACCCGCCCCTGCCTCCAATGTGCCACAGATTCCGGAATCCGACTCTCCGTACACGGACGGTCACCGGAGCGCGGCCACGGGCGCCCGGTCACGCCCGGCCGGCCGGTCGTCCTCCCCGGGGTGAGGAATCCCCGGTGGACGGCGGCTGTTGCACCTCGCGTCGCGGGCGAGCACGCCCGGCGGCGGACAGAAGCACAGGGAACGGCACGGAAAGGACCGACAGACGTGGGCGTCGAGGTGCACGGCACGGTGACCGAGGGCTTCGAGCCGGTCAGGGCGGCGTTCGCAGGGAACTTCGAGCGCCTCGGGGAGCGGGGCGCGGCCGTCACCGTGTACCGGGACGGGCAGCGGGTCGTCGATCTGTGGGCCGGCGCGAAGAACGTCGACGGTGGGGCCGGCGGTGAGGGCTCCGGCCCCGAGCCGTGGGAGCGGGGCACGGCCCAGCTCGTCCGCTCGGCGACCAAGGGCGTCGCCGCCGCCGTGCCCCTGCTGCTGCACCAGTACGGCGAACTGGACCTGGACGCGCCGGTCGGCCACTACTGGCCCGAGTTCAAGGCCCGGGGCAAGGAACAGGTCCTCGTCCGGCACCTACTGAACCACCGGGCCGGTCTCCCGCTCCTCGACCGCCCGCTCACCCCGCGGGAGGCGCTCGACCCGCTGCGGGGTGCCGAGGCCGTCGCCGCCCAGGCCCCCGTGTGGGAGCCGGGCACGGACCACGGCTACCACTCCCTCACCTACGGCTGGCTGCTCGACGGGCTGGTACGACGCGTGACGGGCGGCCGGGGAGCCGGCGAGTGGATCGCGGAGCGGATCGCCGCTCCCCTGGGGCTGGACTTCTGGCTGGGCCTGCCGGACGCGGAGACCGGCCGGGTGGGGAGGGTCGGCCCGGTCGAGGGATCCGAGCCGTCCGGCGCGCTGCGCGCCCGCCCCAAGCGCTCGGTCACCGAGGCCTACAAGGACCCCGCCTCCGTCACCCGCCGGGCCTTCGCCGCGATCGACCCGTTCCCGGACCACAACGACCCGGAGTTCCGCGCGGTCCCCCATCCCGCTGCCAACGGCGTCGCGACGGCGGACGGGCTGGCCCGCTTCTACGCCGCGCTCATCGGGCAGGTCGACGGCGTACGCCTCTTCGAGGCGGCCACCGTCGAACGCGCCCGCGCCGAGGAGTCGGCGGGCCCGGACCGTGTCCTGATCGTCGGCACCCGCTTCGGCCTGGGCTACATGCTGCACGGGAGCGCGTCGCCCTTGCTGGCCCCGGGGTCCTTCGGCCACCCCGGCCGCGGCGGCTCCCTCGGCTTCGCCGACCCGGACACGGGCATCGCCTTCGGCTACGTCACCAACGGCTTCCGCACCACGGTGACCTCGGACCCCCGCGCCCAGTCCCTGGTACGGGCGGTACGCTCCGTCGTCCTCACCTGACCCGTACCCGGCCGCCCGTGCGGGACTGCTCGTACGCGGCCGCTCGTACGGGCCCGCTCGTACGGGCCCGCTCAGACGTGGATCGGGTGCGAGGTCCGCCCCGACATCGCGTCGATCTCGTCGTGCGCCTTGGTCAGCAGCTGCATCGTGAGCTCGTTGAGCGCCCTGGCGCCGGCCACCTCCTCCCCGACCCTGGGCTGGTTCTCGTCGACCCGGTGCCGGCTCGCGTGCCCGTGGCCCCGTAGCTCGGTCCCGTCGGGCAAGCGCACCATGGCCACCGCCCGTGTGTGCTGGTCGTCCTCCATGAACTCCATCTCGACATGCCACCCCACGGTGGTGCGCATGGTGTTCGTCATGACGGTCACCTCCGGAATACCTAGTTCCAGGGTGCGCCCCGCACCGGCCCGCCGCACCTGCCCGCCGGACGAGGTGTTCGGGGGATCCGTCGGTCCCTCCCCCCGAACGGGCACCCGAGCAGCCCGCCTGCCCTCCCCTGCGCGGTATCGGCCCGGTCCCGACGACCAGCGGCCCGGACACGGCGATGCGCGGGGCGCGCCGAAGCGCTCCTCGAGGAACAGGGCCCCGATCGCAGCGCCGACGAGGACGGAGGGCGCCCGCAGGGCGGCGACCGGCAGGGGGTTTTCAGGTCCGGCCCGCACAGGGCGGCACGGGCGGCCCGAGTCGCTTCGCGACGTGTGCGGGGAACAGGGCCCACGGCGTGTGAGCGACGGTGGGGTACGAGGCGTACCTGCACAGGACCGTCCGGGCGAAGACGGAAACCGGTACGGAAGCCGGTGAGGGCTCCCCGTCCCCACGGGGCCCTCACCGGCTGGTTCTGCGGTGCGCTGCGGCTGTCAGACGCGGGCCAGGTCCCGGTCGTCGCCCGGGCTGCCGCCCTTCCTCTCCGCGTCGGTGCGCAGGCCCTCGCCCTCGACGTCCACGTTGGGCAGGACGCGGTCCAGCCACTTCGGGAGCCACCAGGCCTTCCCGCCCAGCAGGGCCAGTACCGCCGGCACGATCGCCATGCGGACGACGAACGCGTCGAAGAAGACGGCGACGGCGAGGCCGAAGCCGATCATCTTGACCATCGCCTCGCTGGAGCCGATGAACCCGGCGAAGACCGCCATCATGATCACCGCGGCCGCGCTCACCACGCGGGCGCCGTGCCGGAAGCCGGTCACCACGGCCTGGCTCGGCTTCTCGCCGTGGACGTAGGCCTCCCGCATCCGGGTCACGAGGAACACCTCGTAGTCCATGGCCAGTCCGAAGACCACGCCGACCATGAAGATCGGCATCATCGACATGACCGGGCCGGTCTCCTCCACGCCCATCAGGCCGGACAGCCAGCCCCACTGGAAGACCGCGACCACGGCGCCCAGCGCGGCCATCACCGAGAGGAGGAAGCCGAGGGCCGCCTTGAGCGGGACCAGGATCGACCGGAAGACCACGATCAGCAGCAGGAACGCGAGGCCGACCACCAGGGTCAGGTACGGGAGCAGCGCGTCGTTGAGCTTCTGCGACACGTCGATGTTCATCGCCGTGGCACCGGTGACCAGGACGTCCGCGTCGGTGTCGGCCCTGACGTCCGCTCCGGCGTCCCGGATGTCGTGGACCAGGTCCTCGGTGGCGACGGACGAGGGCTTGGAGTCCGGGACGACGGTGATCGTCGCCGTGTCGCCGGCCTTGTTGGGTGCCGCGGGGCTCACCGAGACGGCGCCGTCGAGCGCCTTGATGTCGTCGCCGGTCTGCCGGAAGACGGCGTCCGGGTCGTCGCTGTCCTTGGCGTCGACCACGACGACGAGCGGACCGTTGAATCCGGGGCCGAAGCCTTCGGAGAGCAGGTCGTAGGCGCGGCGCTGGGTGGTGGACGTCGGCTGCGAGCCGTCGTCGGGCAGGCCGAGTTCGAGGGAGGACGCGGGTACGGCCGCCGCGCCGAGGCCGACGACGCCGAGCAGGAGGACGGCCACCGGACGCCGGACGACGAAGCTCGCCCAGCGGGTGCCCAGGTTCGGGCGCTGCGCCTGCTGCTGCGGCTTCTCCTCGTCCGCGTTCTTGGCCTTGCGCCCGCCCGGCTTGCCCTTCTCGCCGGCCGCGCGGACCCTGCGGCCCGCGTAGCCGAGCAGCGCCGGAACCATGGTGAGGGCGATCAGGACGGCGATGGCGACCGTGCCGGCGGCGGCGATGCCCATCTTGGTGAGCATCGGGATGTTGACCACCGACAGGCCGACGAGGGCGATGACGACCGTGAGGCCGGCGAAGACGACCGCGGAGCCCGCGGTGCCGACGGCGCGGCCCGCCGCGTCCTCGCGTTCCCGGCCCTCGGCCAGTTCGGCGCGGTAGCGGGAGACGATGAACAGCGCGTAGTCGATGCCGACGGCGAGGCCGATCATCATGGCCAGGATGGAGGTGGTCGAGCCGAGTTCGAGCGTCGAGGCCAGCGCGGTGATGCTCGCGACGCCGATGCCGACCCCGATGAGCGCGGTGAGCAGCGGCAGACCGGCCGCGACCAGCGAGCCGAAGGTGATGACCAGGACGACCGCGGCGACCCCGATGCCGATGATCTCGGCGGCGCCGGTCGCCGGGACGGCCTGGAGCGCGTCACCGCCGATCTCCACGGTCAGGCCGGTGTCCCGGGCGCTCTCCGCGGCGTCCTGGAGGAAGTCGCGCGAGGAGTCCTCCAGTTCCATGCCGGAGACCTGGTAGGTCACCGAGGCGTAGGCGACGGTGCCGTCCTTGCTGACGCCTCCGCCCGCGTACGGGTCGGTGACGCGGGCGACCTCGGAGCCGTCGGAGAGTTCCCCGACGGTGTCCTGGACGGTCGCCCTGTGGCCGGCGTCGGTCATCTTCTCGCCGGCGGGTGCCTTGAAGACGACACGTGCGGTCGCTCCGTCGGCACTGCTCCCGGGGAAACGCTCCTCCAGCACGTCGAAGGCCTTCTGGGCCTCGGTGCCGGGGATGGAGAACGAGCTGTTGCCGGCGACGGGTGCGCCGGCCGCGCCGGCGCCCGCGAGCGCCAGCAGCGCCACCCAGAACAGGGCTACGAAGTGCCGTCGCCTGAAGGCGAAGCGGCCGAGTCGGTACAGCAAAGTGGCCACGAGGGAGTACTCCCGGTCAGGTCGTGGATTGTTCGGGGCAGGGGAGATCGGCCCGACGACGGTGGGGGTACCGCCCACGCCCTCAAGGCAATGGGGAGGTGGCGTCCGTCAGGAGGTAGGGGTGGTACGGGTGGTGTTCGCCGACCGGCGGGGTCCGGTCAGTGGGGGGAGACGCCGAGGGCGGGGAGTACCACGGCGTCGATGTACGAGGTGAGGAACTCCTTCGTGGGCGGCAGGTCGTCGATCAGCGTCCGCGTGGCGAACGCGCCGATGAGCATGTGCACGAGGTAGGCCAGCGCCGGATTGTCCGGGCGGACCTCGCCGCGCTCGACCGCACGCCGGACGATCGCCTGGAACTCGTCGACCTCGGGTTCCACGAGCAGGTCCTTGAAGGCCCGCCGCAGGTCGTCGTTGGTGTGCACCGCCATGGCGAGCGCCCGCATCAGGGCGGCGTTCTGCTCCATGACGCAGTCGTCCTCGCGGACGATGATGCCGTGCAGGTCACCCCGCAGGGAACCGGTGTCGACGTCGCCGATGCCGCCGGGCTTCTGGTGACGCATGGCCCTGACCACCAGCTCGGCCTTGCCGCCCCACTGGCGGTAGAGCGTGGCCTTGCTGGACCGGGTGCGGGCGGCCACGGCGTCCATGGTGAGGGCGTCGTACCCGACCTCGCGGAGCAGGTCGAGCACGGCTGCGTACAACTCGGTCTCGCGCTCGGGGGTGATCCGGCTGCGCCGCACGGTCGCGACCTCGGTCATCCCGCTCACCTTCCCACTTCCTCGTTCCCGTCAGGGGTACCGCCGCGTCACACGACACACGTCCGTACACATGGTGCCGTACGTCCGCCGTCGCGTACGCGGATTCGTACGCGAGGTGTGCGCGGATTCCTACATGACGAATGTACCCGGGACTCTATGAGAACGAAACGGTTTCGTACGTGTGCTGAGTCACGCCCGGGCCGGGAACCTCCGCGCCCCCGCACGAGTTGCTGCGGCCCTTCCCCCGGAAAAGCATGGGAGGGTGAGCTATCTGCGCCTGCCGCACCTCAACGGTGGCCTGTTGTGCTTCGTGGCCGAGGACGATCTCTGGCTCGCCCCGCTCGACGCACCCGGCGGCCGGGCCTGGCGGCTCACCGTGGACCGCACCAAGCTCGGCCATCCCCGCTTCTCCCCCGACGGCCGCCACATCGCGTACACGAGCTGGCGCAGCCTCGCCCCCGAGGTCCACCTGGTGCCGGTGGACGGCGGCCCCGGACGCCGGCTCACCTACTGGGGCAGCTCCGACACCCGGGTCTGCGGCTGGGCTCCCCCGAACGGGAACACGGGCGCCGAGATCCTCACCGTCGCCTCGCACGGCGAACCGTTCTCGTACTTCACCTGGGCCTACAAGCTCTCTCCCGACGGCAGCCCGGGCCGCAAACTGCCGTGGGGCCCGGTGACCGACCTCCAGGTCGCCGATGTCGGCGGGGAACGGCAGACCCTGCTGCTCACCGGCACCCCACCGCACGAACCGGCCTCCTGGAAGCGGTACCGGGGCGGGGCGACGGGCAGACTGTGGCTGCACGGACGGCGCCTGCTCGGCGGGAGCGAGGGGACCGGCGGAGGCGGCGGGGGCGGTGAGGGGACCGGCGGAGGCGGCGAAGGCGGCGAGGGGACCGGCGGAGGCGGCGAAGGCGTCGACGGGCATCTGCACTCCCCGGTGTTCGTCGGCGGGCGGATCGCCTTCCTCTCCGACCACGAGGGCGTCGGCAACCTGTACTCCGTGGCGTACGACGGCTCCGACCTGCGCCGTCACACCGATCACGACGCGTTCTACGCCCGCCACGCGTCCAGCGACGGCACTCGGGTCGTCTACCAGTGCGCCGGTGACCTGTGGATCGTCGACGACCTGTCCCCGGGCTCGGTGCCGCGCCGGCTCGACATCACGCTGAGCGGGCCGCGCGCGGGGCGGCGCCGCTACCAGGTGCCCGCCGCCCACCACTTGGACGACATCTCCGTGGACGAGACGGGCCGGGCCAGCGCCGTCGTCGTACGCGGCAGCCTGTACTGGCTCACCCACCGCGACGGCCCCGCCCGCACCCTCACGGACACCCCGGGCGTGCGGGTGCGGCTGCCGGAGATGCTCGGCGCGGGCGGGCGGGTGGCGTACGTGACGGACGCCGACGGCGAGGACGCCGTCGAGATCGCCTCCCTGCCCCGGGCGAGCGGCCACCGCCCCGCCCGGCGGCTGGCCTCGGGCGCGCTGGGCCGGGTACTGGAGATGGTCGCCGACCCGGACGGCGGTCGGCTGGCCGTCGCCTCCCACGACGGACGCCTGCTCCTCGTCGACACCGGCGGGGAGGCCGGAGAGACCGAGGAGGCCGGGGAGACCCGAAAGGTCCAGGAGGCCCGGAAGACCCGGGAGACCCAGGAGACCGGGGAGACCCGAAAGGTCCAGGAGACCCGGGAGACCGGGGAGGCCCGGGAGACCCAGGAGACCGAGGAGACCTGGAAGGCCTGGAAGGCCCGGGAGGCCCGGAAGACCGAGGAGACCCGGAAGACCGAGAAGGCCCGGAAGACCGAGGAGACCCGGAAGACCGAGAAGGCCCGGAAGACCGAGGGTGGCCGTGCGGGCTCCGGCGGCTCCGGCGCCGCCCCCGGCCTCACTCCCGCTCCCGCACCCGCACCCGCACCCGCACCCGCACCCCGGGTCACCGAGCTGATCCGATCCGTCAACGGCCCCGTGCGCGACCTCGCGTTCTCGCCCGACGGCGGGTGGCTCGCCTGGTCGCACCCCGGCATCGGGCGGTCGCTGCGGCAGATCAAACTGGCCCGGATGAAGGACCGGTTGGTCATCGACGTCACCAACGGCCGCTTCGAGGACGAGAATCCGGTCTTCACCCGGGACGGCCGCTACCTCGCCTTCCTGTCCTGGCGCGGCTTCGACCCGGTGTACGACGTGCACACCGGCGACCTGTCCTTCCCGCTGGGCTGCCGCCCGTACCTGGTACCGCTGTCGTCGGCGACCCTCTCCCCCTTCGCCCTCAGCCCCGAGGGCCGGCCGGCCGCCGGGGGCCTCGACCCGGTGGAGGCCGACGACACCGAGGAGATCGGCGACAGCGGGGCGGTGACCGTCGAGACCGAGGGCCTGGAGAACCGGGTCACCCCCTTCCCGGTCGCCGCCTCCAAGTACTCCGCGCTGCAGCCGGTCGCGGGCGGCGGGCTGGTCTGGCTGCGCTGGCCGATCTCGGGTGCGCTCGGCGAGACCTTCGCCAACCCGGACGACACCAGTGGCCGGCCGACACTGGAGCACTTCAGCATCAGCCGGGCGAAGAAGTCCGAACTCGTCGAGCACCTGGACTTCTTCGCGGTCAGTGGCGACGGCACCCGGCTGGTCGTCGCGGACGAGGGCGAGCCGCGCGCGGTGCCCGCGACGGAGCCGGGCGACAGCGACTCCACCGTGTGGATCGACGTCCGCCGCATCCTGCACCAGGCCGATCCGGGGGCCGAGTGGCGGCAGGCGTACGAGGAGGCGGGGCGGCTGATCCGTTCCTACTTCTGGGACCCCGGCATGTGCGGCGTCGACTGGGACGCGATGCTCGCCCAGTACCGTCCGCTGGTCGAACGGGTCGCCTCTCCGGACGAGTTCGCGGACCTGCTGCGCGAACTCCTCGGCGAACTGGGCACGTCCCACGCCTACGTCACCCCCGCCCGACGCAACGAGGGCCCACCGCACTACCAGCGCCGCCAGGGCTTCCTGGGCGCCAACCTCGTTCCCCGCGAGGACGGCTGGACGGTCAGGCGGATCCTCCCCGGCGACTCCTCCGACTCCCGGGCCCGCTCCCCGCTGGCCGGCACCGGCATCCGCGAGGGCGCCGTCCTCACCCATGTGGACGGCCGCCCGGTGGACCCGGTCACCGGGCCCTACCCGCTGCTCTCGGGAGCGGGCGGTACGACGGTCGAGCTGACGTTCACCCCGGCCGAGGGCGCGGGCCCGCCCCGCAGGGTCGCCGTGGTCCCGCTGACCGACGAGCGCCCGCTGCGCTACCAGGACTGGGTGGCCAAACGGCGTGTCGTGGTCAGGGAGTTGAGTGGCGGCCGGTGCGGCTACCTGCACATCCCCGACATGGGCGGCTCGGGCTGGGCCCAGTTCAACCGCGATCTGCGCATGGAGGTCTCCCGCCCGGCGCTGATCGTGGACGTGCGCGGCAACGCCGGCGGCCACATCAGCGAACTCGTCGTGGAGACCCTGACCCGCACCATCCTCGGCTGGGACCTCACCCGCGACGCCCAGCCCGTGTCGTACGCGGCCAACGCCCCGCGCGGGCCGGTGGTCGCCCTGGCGGACGAGGCGACCAGCTCCGACGGCGACATGATCACGGCCGCGTTCAAGCTGCTGGGACTGGGGCCGGTGGTCGGGCAGCGCACCTGGGGCGGCGTCGTCGGCATGACCGGCCGGCACCTGCTGGGGGACGGCACGGTGATCACGGTGCCGATGAACGCGGCCTGGTTCGACGCGTACGGCTGGTCGGTGGAGAACAAGGGCGTCGCCCCCGACCTGGAGTCTCTGCGCACCCCGCTGGACTGGGCGGAGGGCCGGTACCCCGTACTGGACGACGCGGTCCGACTGGCCCTGGAACTGCTGGAGTCCACGCCCCCGGCCACGCCCCCCGCCTACGGCGACGTCCCCGACCGCTCCCGCCCGAAGCTGCCGCCGAGGGCGTCCGAGGGCTGATCGGACACGACGGGGAAGGGGCGCCCCCGGCAGGAGACGCCCCTTCCCCGTTCGGCTCAGCTCACGCCGTCAGGACTGGCGGCGCTGTTCGCGGCGCTCCTCGGACTCCTGCTGCATCCGGCGCTGCTGGGGATTGTCCGAGTCCTCCTCGCGACCGCGGCCACGGCCCTGGTGCTGCTCCCTGGCCTCGCCCATCTTCTGCTTGGCCTGGTCCTTCATCCGCTCGGACTTCTCCTGGAACTGGTCCTTCATACCCATGTGGGTTCACTCCCGTTGGGGTGTGGGGGCTGTTGCCCGACCAGATTCACACGACCCATCACCCCCCGCATGTCGATCAGTTACGCAGCGTGTTCCGATGCCGTTCCGAGCCCGTTCCGGTGCTGTTCGTCGGCGGTGCCGCCGGCCCCGACCAGCCCCGTCCGCATGCCGGCGAGCCGGTCCGAGAACCGCCGCACCTCCCGCTGCCCGACGGTCCCGATCATGCCGGGCAGGTAACCTCGTACGCCCTGCATCCCCCGCAGCCACCACTGCCCGTACACGTGACTGGAGCGTCGTTCGATCCCGGAGACGAGCCGGTCCACCGCGGGGCCCAGCGGGTACGTCTTGTTCGCCGGCCACGGCAGCCGCTGCCGCAGCTCCCGCATCACCGTGTCCTGGTCGGCCCCGCGCACCATGTCCGTGTCGGTCCACGACAAATAGCCGACGCCGACCCGCACCCCCAGGTGTCCGACCTCGGCCCGCAGACTGTGCGCGTACGCCTCCACACCGGACTTGGACGCGCAGTACGCGGTCATCATCGGGGCCGGGGTGATCGCGGCGAGCGAGGCGATCTGGAGCAGGTAGCCACGGCTCTCGGTCAGCAGCGGCAGGAACGCGCGGGCGGTGACGGCCGACCCGATCAGGTTGACCTCGATGACCCGCCGCCAGGCCTCCGGATCGGACTCGGCGAACGGACCGCCGTTCGCCACACCGGCGTTGGCGACGACCATGTCGACCCGTCCGAAGCGCTCCTTCACCTCCGCCGCGACCCGGGTCATCGCCTCGTGGTCGGTGACGTCGGCGTGCCAGTGGCCGCTCTCGGCGTGCAGCCTCTCCGAGACCTGCTTGAGCCCGTCCGGCTCCAGCCCGACCAGCGCCACCTTCACCCCGCGCGCGGACAGCTTGCGGGCGAGCAACTCCCCCACCCCGCGCGCCGCTCCGGTGACGACGGCGACCTGACCTTCGAGACGGCCCCTGGTCATGCGCTGTCCACTCATGCGCTCTCCTCGGCAGGTACGGCGGGTGCAACCGGTACGGCGGATACAACGGGTGCGGCGGGTACCGGAGGTGCGACGGACTCGGCGGACACGGCGGTGAGTTCGCGGGCGGGGACGGGCGGGGTGTGGGGCCCCGCGGAGACATGCGCCGGCCGGCTCACGCGGCCACCTCGGCGCTCTCGTGGGGTGCCGTGCTCCTCTTCCCGGGCGCCGCCCGCAGGACGGTGTACTCGGCGAGGTCCACGCGCCGGGTGGCCCGCCGGAACTCGGCGGTCGTCCCCGGCCAGACGGTGGTGTTGCGGCCGTTCGCGTCCAGGTACCAGCTGGTGCAGCCACCGGTGTTCCACACCGTGCGCTTCATCCGCTCCTGCACCCGGTGGTTCCAGCCGCGGACGGCACCGGGGCGGGCGTCGAGGGCGACCCGGCCGCCGAGGACGTCGAGTTGGCGGAGGTAGTCGGCCAGGTAGTTCAGCTGGGACTCGATCATGAGGATCATGGAGGAGTTCCCGAGGCCGGTGTTGGGCCCGATGAGCGTCATGAAGTTGGGGAACCCGGCGGCCGCGGCACCGCGCAGTGCCTCCATGCCGCCCGTCCAGGTTTCGGCGAGGGTCTTGCCCTGCGCACCGACGACCCGCTCGGCGATGGGCATGTCGGTGACGTGGAACCCGGTCCCGAACACGATCGCGTCGGCCTCGGCCTCGGTCCCGTCGGCCGCGACGACGGTCGACCCGCGGACCTCGCTCAGCCCTCCGTCGACGACGTCGACGTTGGGCTGCGCGATCGCCGGATAGTACGTGCTGGACAGCAGGATGCGCTTGCAGCCGATGCGGTAGTCGGGGGTGAGCCGGGCGCGCAGGGCGGGGTCCTTGACGGCGCGGGCCATGGTGCGCTTGGCCACTTGCTCCACGAAACCCAGCTCGCCCGGGTGCTTGGTGAATGCCTGGACCTGCAGCTCCCTCACCCCCCACAGCAGTCCGCGGCGCAGCTGGGCGGTGAAGGGCAGGGCCCGGTGCAGGGCCCGCTCGACGCCGCCGATGGCCCGGTCGACGCGGGGGAGGACCCAGGGCGGGGTGCGCTGGAAGAGGGTGAGGCGGGAGACGAGCGGCTGGACGGCCGGCACGATCTGAATCGCCGACGCGCCCGTGCCGACCATGGCGACCCGCCTGCCGCGCAGGTCGTAGTCGTGGTCCCAGCGGGCGGAGTGGAAGACCTTGCCGGGGAAGGTGTCGAGCCCCGGGACGGCGGGGATCCTGGGCTCCGACAGCGGTCCGGTGGCGGACACGACCACGTCCGCGCTGAGGTTGCCGCTGCTGGTCTCGATGTCCCAGCGGAGCCGCTCGGGGTCCCACACCATCCGCTTCACCTCCGAGTCGAAGCGGATGTGCGGGCGCAGCCCGAAGACGTCGGTGACGTGCTCGAGGTAGGCGCGGATGTGCTCCTGCCCGGAGAAGGAGCGCGGCCAGTCGGGGTTGGGTGCGAAGGAGAACGAGTACAGGTGCGAGGGCACGTCGCACGCGCACCCCGGATAGCTGTTGTCCCGCCAGGTTCCGCCGACGGACCCGGCCCGCTCCAGGACGACGAAGTCGGTGACCCCTTCGCGGCGCAGCCGCACGGCGGCCCCCAGCCCGCCGAACCCGGACCCGATCACCGCGACCCGTACGTGTTCGTGCTCGTGCTCGGTCATCCCGAAGCCTCCCGCCCTTGCGCACCACAGAGAACCTTGCCAGTGACCACTGGCGCAATGGGGAGAGTAGGACAGTCGGCTACTGATGGGTAGAGGGCGCGCAGGAAAAAGTTACCGCCGGTACGCCCTCGAGGGCCGTGCCCGTCGCGCACGCGCGAGTCCGACGGCAGGACCTAGGCTGCTGACGTGGCAGAGGAAGCGGAACCCAGGGGCGAGCGGCACGAGTACCGCATGGAGGAACTGGCCCGCCTGGCCGGCATCACGGTGCGCACGCTGCGCTTCTACCGCGAACGCAAGCTGATACCGCCGCCCCGCCGCGAGGGCCGCATAGCCTGGTACGACGACCAGCACCTGGCCCGGCTGCGCACGATCACGGCGCTGCTGGAACGCGGCCACACCCTGAACGGCATAGCGGAACTCGCCGAGGCCTTCGACCACGGCCGCGACGTCGGTGAACTCCTCGGCGTGGACACCCCCACCGAGGAAACGCCGGTCCGCCTCACCCCCGAGGAGCTCGCCGACTACTTCGCGGGCGACGTCACCCCGGAGAACCTGGCCGCCGCGATGGACCTCGGCTACCTCGGCACGGACGGCGAGGAGATCGTCCACATCAGCCGCCGCCTGCTGGACGTCTCGTCCGCCCTGGTCCGCGAGGGCATCCCGCTCGCGGAGGTGCTGCGCGCGGGCCGCGAGGTCCGCGCCCACACCGAGGCCATGGCCGACCTCTTCGCCGGGCTGATCCTGCGCCACGCCCCCGAGGAGGCCGTGCGGCGCCTGCGCCCCCTGGCCCGCAGCGTGGTCGACGCCGAGCTCTCCCTGGCGATGGACCGCCGGCTGCGCACACCGGACTGACGGCTGTCAGCGGTCGTAGACCACGGTCACCGGAGCGTGGTCCGACCAACGCTCGGCATGGGTGCCCGCCCGCTCGACGTGCCCCTCGACCGCACGGGCGGCGAGCCCGGGGGTCGCCACGTGGTAATCAATGCGCCAACCTGCGTCGTTGTCGAAGGCCCGTCCCCGGTACGACCACCACGAGTAGGGCCCCTCGGCCTCCGGATGCAGCGCCCGTACGACGTCCACGTACCCGCCGTCGGCCGGGTCGAGGACCCGCCCCAGCCACTCCCGCTCCTCCGGCAGGAACCCGGAGTTCTTGGTGTTGCCGCGCCAGTTCTTCAGGTCGGCCTGCTGGTGCGCGATGTTCCAGTCCCCGCACACCACGACCTCACGGCCCTCGGCGGCGGCCCGCTCCCGCAGGCCCTTCAGGTACGCGAGGAACTCCCCCATGAAGCGGATCTTCTCGTCCTGCCGCTCGGTACCGACCTCGCCGGAGGGCAGGTACAGGGACGCGACGGTGACCCCGGGGAGGTCCGCCTCCACGTACCGCCCGCTGCCGTCGAACTCGGCCGACCCGAACCCGACCTGGACGCGGTCGGGCGCACTCCGCGTATACAGCGAAACCCCGGCGCGCCCCTTCGCGGCGGCGGGCGCGTGCACCACATGCCACCCCTCGGGCTCCCGGACGTGCCCGGGCAGCTGCTGCGGCTCCGCGCGCACCTCCTGCAGACACACCGCGTCGGCGGAGGTCCCGGCCAGCCACTCCACGAAGCCCTTCTTCGCGGCGGCACGCAGTCCGTTGACGTTGACGGAGGTCACAGTGAGCACCAGTGCACGATACCGGCACACTGGAGTGTCCCCACAATCAGCCCGAACGGGCCCCTGACCACTTCGAACAGCCCGAAAAACGATTCCCACCCCACCTTGGACTGCCCTACCGTGCCCACCATGACCATCCGCCCCGTCCCCTACGACCACCCCGACGCCGTCAAGCTGAACGACGAGGTCCAGGCCGAGTACCACGTCCGTTACGGCGACGGCGGCGACGCCACCCCCATGGACCCGGCGCACTTCCGGCCGCCCAACGGCGTCTACCTGATCGCCTACGACGAGAACGACATCCCCGTCGCCTCCGGTGGCTGGCGCGTCCAGAACGCCAACGGCGAGGGCAACCGCGACGGGGACGCCGAGCTGAAGCGGATGTACGTGAGCGAGCAGATGCGCGGCCGGGGCCTGGCCCGCCGCATCCTGGCCGCCCTGGAGGAGGACGCCCGCGCGGCCGGCCGCCTGCGCATGGTCCTGGAGACCGGCACGAAGCAGCCGGAGGCCATCGCCCTGTACACCTCCAGCGGCTACGAGCCCTGCGAGAAGTTCGGCTACTACCGCTTCCACGAGTCGAGCCGCTGCTACGCGAAGCCGCTGTAGGAACCGGACTCGCCGGTCACCGACCGGGCTCCGTCTCCCTCACCCTGGGACGGATCCCCGAGACCGCTTCGAGTCGTTGATGGGCACGAACCGGAGGATGCGGTCGGGATCACCCTCCAGCGGCTCCGGGTGTGCGCTGCCGGAGGAACGGTGGGACGCCAAGGGGCGCGACCGGCGATCGGCGAAGCGGGGACACCGCCTCCCTCGATCTTGCGGATGGCGGGTCGGCCGGCTCATTGCGCCACGACGGGCCGGTCGACCCGCATCCCCGCGCCGCACTCATCCCACCGGCTCGTCCGCCACCGCGCCCCCGGCCTTCAGCTCCTTGCGGAACAGGCCTTTCCGACGCACCCCTTCGCCCACCCGGTCCACGATGCGGACCGTGCGGCCGTCCGGTGCGGGCGACGTCTCCGGGCCGTCAGGTACGTCCTGGACGCAGCCCGGAGAACACATGCTGGATCGCCTTCGCCGGTACAGGGCGTCCACGGGCCACGGACCGACGTCGAGATGAGACGACGGCAGGCGCCGGCCTCTTGGGGTGCGCGCAACACGAAGAAGTCCCCGCCGGTTTCCCGGCGGGGACTTTCAGCTGCGGTGGGGTGTTCACGAGTGGGGCTGACGTGCGGCGACGCGAGGCCCTGAAGATCGTTCCCCGTGTCACCGAAGATCGTTACCCGACAAGGAGGAACGGAGCCGGTCCCCGGTGATCGGCCGCTCGCGAGACGGGCTCGACCAGTGCACTGCTCTGCGTCCGTCGGGTCGACACCATGCGCGGCGCCGACTCACTCGGCAACAGTGCCTCCGTCGCCCAGTTGCTCATCGCCTGGCAGCACACCGCCGAGATCTACTCCGACCCCGAACTGCTGGCCGCGCTGATCAGGGGCCACAGCGACAACTATGGCCCGGTACCGAACCCGCGAGACCTCGCATGACCGGATGAAGCCCTCCGCGACCAACTGGTCTCGCAGGCTCGCCCCCTCGATTATGTGGTCTGTCAAGGTGTCCAGCTATCGAGTGTCTTCGTCGAGTGGGGAGCGACCCGGCGGTGGCGGTATTGGTGTCTCACATGATTCGGGCACGAGGCTCGCCAGATCTGAGGCTCCACGCTCGAACGCCCGGTCAGAGCGTCAGCGCCCTTCCATGCAGCAGCGTCGTTAGCCGATGTCCGTGGGTACGTGACCGACGTCGTGCCCAGGGTGACGGCGGCTCCGGCGGGGCACTACCCTCGCCCCAGCTCTGTCAGGAGCATCGCCAGCGAGATGCCGGGGCGCCCGAATGCCTCGCTGTATCGCTGAAGGACTTCGTTCTCCCGGGCGAGTTCGATCGACGGGCCTCCGGCGGCACGGCGTTGGGTGGCCAGCCGTGCGCAGATCTCGGTGCGCTGACGGACCAGTTCGATGATGGTTCTGTCCAGTTCCACGATGTGTGGGTGCAGGTCTTCGACGAGGCTGTCCGTGACGCTGGGCATGCGGATGTGCCTTCCCGTACGGGTGTGCATCTTTTGAGGGTGTCTGTGTGATCAGGCGGTGAGTATGAGGGTGTTGCGGTAGCGAGCCTGGTGGTTGCGGGTGTACTCCTGTTGTTCGTGCCAGGCCCAGTAGGTGTCGAAGTCGCCGTTGGTGCGCAGGGCGCGGAGTTTCAGGACGGCTTCGGCTCCGGTCAGGCCCCAGCGGGCCCCGGTGATGTCGAGGCGGTCTTTTACCAGGTGGCGGCATGCGCCTTCGATGATCCCGGTCGCGATGGGCCAGCCGGCGGCCAGCGCGGTGTCGTAGCGCAGGTAGTCGGCTTTGTTGGTGAGGTAGGCCACGGCGTCGTCGATGCTCTTGTTCTGGCCCGGAGCGATCCCTGCGTCGGTGGCGGCCGTTGTGATCGTCTCGGCTGCGGTCAGGGCGTCTCCGGCCAGGATGGTGCGGGCGGTGCGGGCGACCCATGCCTCGATGTCCTTGCTGCCGCCGGGGTGCAGGGCGTGGGCGGCGCTCCACAGGTATTCCAGGACGTGGATGATGTCGATCACGATGTGCACCTGCACGTCGCGGGCGGCGGCCTGCTCGTTGATCAGATCGATCTGGTGGGGTGCGCCGTCCACGAGGGCCACCCAGGTGCGCCGG
>NZ_BBNN01000028.1 GCF_000829695.1 Streptomyces sp. NBRC 110035
GGTTCGCGACCGCCACGCCGAAGACCGCCGACGGCGAGGCCGAGATGATCCGCCAACTCAAGATCGCCCATGACCAGGCCGTTGAACAGCGTGCGGCAGCGATGGTCACGATGAAGGCGATACTCGTCCATGCCCCGGACGCCCTGCGCCGGGAGACGGCCGGCAAGACTCAGGTCAGCCTGGCGCGGCACCTCGCGGCTCTGCGTCCTCGCCGTCTGGAAGGACCCGAGGACGCACTTCGCCACACCCTGCGGACGCTCGCCAAGCGGTGGCAGTACCTGGACGCCGAGGCCAAGGAACTGACGAAGATGATCGGCGACCTGGTCCAGCGGGTCGCCCCGCAGCTGCTCGAGCCCTTCGGTATCGGCGTGGACACGGCCGCGGAGATCCTCGTCGTGACCGGCGACAACCCCGAGCGGATCAAGTCCGAGGCCGCCCTCGCCAAGCTCGCGGGCATCGCTCCCGTCCCCACCGGCTCGGGCATGACCAGCGGCAGGCACCGCATCAACCACGGCGGTCACCGCCAGCTGAACGCCGCGATCTACCGGACCGTCATCGTCCGGATGCGGTTCCACCGGCCCACGATCGACTACGTCGCCCGCCGCACCGCCGAGGGCAGGACGAAACGGGAGATCATCCGATGCCTCAAGCGTTACGTCATCCGCGAGGTCTACCACCTGCTCCGACCCGCCCCAAGGACGGCCTCCGCGGCGAGTTGACAACTATAGGAGCGTCAACGCTCCCGCGGAGAACCTGTGGATGCTGATCAAAACGGAGTGCGTGCGCGGTCGGGTCTTCGCGACCAGGGCCGAGGCGAACCTCGCGCTCTTCGAGTACATCGACGGTTTCTACAACAACCGGCGCATTCGGGAACGGCTCGGCTGGCTCAGTCCGATCGAGTTCGAGGAGAAGCACTGCACCAAGCAGGCGACGGCCGAACCGACGAACCTGGACACCCGTCAACCCGCTCTGACCAGCTGATCAGCACCTCTCGCACAGCGGGGGAACCTCACATCGCCGCACACCTGTTGCTCATGGGCGTACACCGTGCCCGCCTGCTCGGGTACGGGCGCAAGGACCTGGTCCGGCTGGTCGACGCGACCGGCATCGAGTAGTGGGGGAGGTCCTCGGACCGGCACGCGGACCTCCCTGTGCTCGCGCACCGTGAGTCCGTTTCCGTAACCGGGCGAGTGTCTGGTCGGGCGCCCCGACGCGGCGCCCGGCCTGACAGTCAGCTCAGGGCCGAGGGTGGTGCCGAGGAGCGCGCCTCAGAAGGGCAGGGTCGGCGGGCCGGGGACGTACTCCGGGTCCACCTGGGCGGCCAGGTCCTCGCCGGTGCGGGCGTCGGCCCAGGAGCGGGCGTTGCGGAGGTGGAACTCCACGGCGTGGCGGTGGAGGCGGTCCCAGTCGCGGAGGTGGGAGTCCACGGCTCCGCGCATGACCGTCAGGGCGTGGCGGTTGTGCGGCTCGAGCCCGCTGAGGGGGTCCGACGCGGCCGGGGAGCCGGAAGCGGCCGGGGCGGTGGGCTGTGGCCGGCCCTGTTCCGCCGCCCGCACCCAGTCCGAGTGCACCAGGTGGGTCAGGAGGTCGTCGCCCACCTGTTCCTTGAGGAAGAGGAGGTCGTCCTCGCAGGTCACCTTGTTGCCGACGACCGCGACACGGATGCCGAACTCGCGGGCGTGGTGGCGGTACTGGTGGTAGACGGAGACGCCCTTGCGGGTGGGTTCGGCGACCAGGAGGGTGAGGTCGAACCGGGTGAACAGGCCGGAGGCGAAGGCGTCGGCGCCGGCGGTCATGTCGACCACCACGTACTCGCCGGGGCCGTCGATCAGATGGCCCAGGTACAGCTCCACCGCGCCCAGCTTGGAGTGGTAGCAGGCCACGCCCAGGTCGCTGTCGTCGAACTCGCCCGTGGCCATCAGCGGGACGCCGCCGACCCGGCAGACGTGCCGTGCGTGCAGTTCGTCGTCGCCGAGCAGGCTCAGGAGACGTGAACCGCGGCCGGGCGGGGTCGTCTTGATCATCGACTCGGTGGAGGTGATGCGGGGGTTGGCGCCGCGCAGGTACGCCTTGATGTCGTGCAGGCGCGGGCCCAGGGGAGGGGGCATCACCGGGGTGCCCCCGGCGGGGGCGAGCGCCTCGGCCAGGTGCTGGTTGATGTCGCCGTCGATGGCGAGCACCGGGGCGCCGTCGGCGGCCAGGTGACGGGAGAAGAGGGCCGACATCGTCGTCTTGCCGCTGCCGCCCTTGCCGACGAACGCGATCCTCATCGGCGCCCCACTCTTTTGAAAACGAATGTCATGTCGGTAGGTTCTAGGGGTGCCGTCGCGGCCGTGTCGCATTCCGCGGCGCGTGTCGCGGCTGTCCGCCGGGAGGTTCACCCGGATGATCGATTCCGGAGGCTTAATGCATATGATGCGCAAGTGCGTGACTACATCATCAGGACCGCGGGTCCGGCGGACCTCGACCGTGCGCGAGCCGTGATGCTCGACACCGTCTACCGCGACTTCGGCACCGGTTACGTGCCCCGGTGGCACGGCGACATCGTCGATCCGGCCGCCGCCTACCTCTCCTCGCCCCGCCACACCCTCCTCGTCGCCGTCGACCCCGAGGGCCCCGGCGACGGCGGGAGCGGTGCCGGGGACGTCGTCGCCACCGCCGCGCTCGACTCCCGCGGGCCCGCGCATCCGCCGAACCCGCGCGAACTCGCCGAGCGGTATCCCTCCGGCGAGACCGCGCAGGTGCGGCGCGTGTACGTCCGGCCGGACCACCGCAGGCGCGGGCTCGCCCGGCGCATGGTCGGCCACCTGCTCGGCTTCGCCGCGGCCGACGGCGGTTACCGGTCCGTGTACCTGCACACCGACCCGTCCGTCCCCGGCGCCGAGCCCTTCTGGCGGTCCCTCGCCAAGGTCGTGCACGATGAACGTGAGGACGCGGGCCGCGCCGGCGGCGTCCTCCACTTCGAGATCCCGATGGGACGGTGACCGGTGCGCCGGCTTCCTCCGCGGCTGCTCGCCGCCCTCGCCCTCACCCCGCTCCTGGCCGGCTGCTTCGCCTCCGCGGGTGAGGACTCCGCCGGCGGCGACGACGCCGGCGGCGGCTCCCGGCTGCGCGTCGCGCTCGCCTTCCCGCCCGCCGAGCAGCTCTCCCCGTACGGCGCCGACGCCACCCTCCTCAGCCGGCTCGGTGTCTCCGAGGGGCTGACCGCGATGGACGCCAACGGCGCCGCCGCGCCCGCGCTCGCCCAGTCCTGGCGTCAGGACGGCGACAGGAGCTGGGTGTTCACGCTGCGCGAGGCCCGGTTCCAGGACGGCACGGACGTCACCCCGGCCGCCGTCGCCGCCGCCCTCACCCACGCCGCCGAGGCCGAGCCGGTCCCCGGCGCCCTCACCGGCGTCACCCTGACCGCCGAACCCGACGGCGACCGGGCCGTCCGCGTCGGCACCGCCGAGCCCGACCCCATCCTGCCGCTGCGGCTCTCCAGCCCCAGCCTCGCCGTGTTCGCCGAGAAGGCCTACGGGAAGGGCGGGGACGCCCGGCGCGTCGACCCCGTCGGCACCGCCGCCGGACCCTTCGAACTCACCAAGGTCGACGGGGCCGCCTCCGCCACCCTCGACCGCTTCGACGACTACTGGGGCGGGCGCGCCCAGGCCTCCGGCATCGACGCCCGGTTCATCGCCGACGGCACCGCCCGCGCCAACGCCCTGCGCACCGGCGAACTGGACATCGCCGAAGCCGTACCCGTCGCCCAGGCCGCCACCCTCGACGCGGCCATGCGCCGCGACACCGCCACCACCCGCACCACCAGCCTGCTGCTCAACGCCGCCTCCGGCCCCTTCAAGGACCCGAAGCTGCGCGCCGCCGCCCGCGAGGCCCTCGACACCTCCACGCTCGCCGAAGGCGTGTACGAGGGGTACGCCGACCCCGGCGCCGGCGTCTACGGGCCCGCCGTGACCTGGGCCGACGGCAAACGCGGCAAGCCCACCGGACGAACCCGGGCGGCCGGTGGCGGCGACGGTGCCGCGATCACCCTCGCCACCTACGACAACCGGCCCGAGCTGCCCGAAGCCGCCCAGGTGCTGAAGCAGCAGCTGGAGAAGGCCGGGTTCGAGGTCGAGCTGGAGGTGCGGGAGTACTCGCGGCTCGAAACCGACGCGCTGGACGGGACGTTCGACGCGTTCGTCCTCGCCCGCAACACGATGCTGGACACCGGCGACCCCGTCGCCGTGCTCGCCGCCGACTACACCTGCGACGGCGCGAACAACATCGCCCAGCTCTGCGACAAGGACGTCGACCGGGCCGTCGCCGAGGCCGAGCGGACCGCCGACCCCGACGAGCGGCAGGACGCCGCCATGAAGGCCGAGGCTGCCGTCCTCGGCAGCGACGCGGTGCTGCCGCTGGTCCACCAGCGCATCATCACCGGCGTCGGTGCCTCGGCGCGCGGCGTGCTGTTCGACCCGTACGAGCGCACCCTCGTCGGTACGGGAACGCGGCGCTGACGATGCGACGGCAGGTGGCCGCACTCCTGTGGCGGGCCGTCCTCGCGGCCGTCCTGGTGTGCGGCATCGGCCTGCTGCCCTGGCTCGCGCGCACCGACCCGGCGCGCACCGTCCTCAAGGCCCGCTCCGCCGAGCGCGACGCCACCCCCGAGGTCCTGGCCGCCGTCCGCGCCCAGCTCGGACTCGACGCCGGGCCCGCACACCTGCTGGGGCAGTGGCTGAGCGGCCTGTGGCGCGGGGACGCGGGACGGTCGTGGATCTCCGGCAGCGAGGTCATGCCCGACGTGCTCCGGGCACTCGGCGCCTCCCTGCTGCTGATGACGGTGGCGCTCCTGGCCGCCGCCCTCACCGCCGCGCTGGTGTGCGCCCGGACGCTCCACCTCGGCGCGCGGCGACGGCTCGGCGGCCGGCGCGCCGCGGGCACCGGGTCCGCCGTGCTCGCCGCCCTGCCCGAGTTCCTCCTGGCGTCCGTCCTCGCCACCGTGGTCGCCGTGCAGTGGGGATGGCTGCCCGCCCTCGGCTGGTACGGACCCCGGTGGACGGTGCTCCCCGCCCTCGCCCTCGGCCTGCCCGCCGGGGCCGTCCTCGGCAGGCTCCTCGACGACCTGCTGCCCGGCGCCTTCGCCGAACCCTGGGCCCGGAGCGCCACCGCCCGGGGCATCCCCGGCCGGCGCGTCGCCCGCCAGGCGGTACGCCGTTGCCTGCCCGCGCTGCTGCCCAACCTCGGGCTGTTCGTCGTCGGGCTGACCGGCGGGGCCGTCGCCGTCGAGCAGGTCTTCGACATCCCGGGACTCGGCCGCACCACCCTCCAGGCCGCCCTCGCCCAGGACCTGCCCGTCCTCCAGGCGGGCACCCTCGCCCTGGTCCTGCTCGCGGCCCTTGTCACCCCCGCCTGCCGGCTCGCCGCCCGGCTGCTCACCGGACCCGCCCTGCGCGACGGCGCCCTGTCGACACTGCACCGGCAGCCGCCACCGGCCCGTCGCGTCCAGCCCTTCGCCCACGGCGCCGTCCTGGCCACTGTCGTCGTCCTCGGGCTGGCCCGCGACCCGCTCGCGCTCGACACCGCACAACGGCTTCAACCCCCTTCCCTCACCCATCCGTTCGGCACCGACGCCCTCGGCCGGGACATGCTCGCCCGCGTCGGGCACGGCGCCTTCGACACCCTGCTGCTCGCCCTCGGGATCAGCGCGGCGACCCTGTGCATCGGCGTCCTGCTCGGGCTGGTACCCCGGTTGTCCGGGGCCCTCGTCGACACGGTCAACGCCGTACCGCCGGTGCTCGCCGCGCTCCTCGTCACCGCCGCCGTGGGCAGCGGCACCACCACACCCGCGCTCGCCGTGACCGCCGTCGGCTGGACCGCGCTCGCCGCGCACACCTCCGCGCTGCTGCTCCAGGAACGCGCCACCCAGCACCTCGCCGCCACCAAGGGCCTGGGCGCCGGCCGCCGGTATCTGCTGTGGCGCCACCTGCTCCCCGCCGTACTGCCGCCCGTCGTCCGCCACGCCCTGCTGCGACTGCCCGGCATCGCCCTCGCCCTCGCCTCCCTCGGCTTCCTCGGGCTCGGCGCCCAGCCGCCGTCCCCGGAATGGGGCCTGCTCCTCGCCGAGAACCAGCCCTACGCCGAACGCGCGCCCTGGGCCGTCCTCGCCCCGGCCGCAGCCCTCGCCCTGCTCGGCGCCCTCTCGGTGACGGCGGCGGGCGGACCGGGACGGCCGGGTCGGGAGAGGGGACGAGGGCGGGGAACACGTGGGGCGTCCGGGCCGGAACGGCCGGAAGGGCTGGAGGGGCCGGCCTCGGCCGGCAAGCCCGACGGCACGCAGGACGGGGACCGGCTGGTGGAGGCACGATGACGTTCCCGGCCTCCCTGGGCTCCCGCAGGACCGGCGCGGAAGGCAGCCGCCGCCCCCGACTCTCCCTGCTGCTGCGGCTGCTGATCCTCACCCAGCTCGCCTTCAACCTCGGCTTCTACGCCGTCCTGCCCTTCCTCGCCGCCCATCTGGGCCAGGCCATGGGCATGGCGGGGTGGCTGGTCGGACTGGTGCTGGGGCTCAGGACGTTCAGCCAGCAGGGGCTGTTCGTGGTCGGCGGGGCCCTGGCCGACCGGTACGGCATCCGGCCCGTGGTTCTCGCGGGCTGCGCCCTCCGGATCGCCGGGTTCGTGTGGCTCGGGTACGCCGGGCGGACCTGGGCGGTGATCGGCGCGGTGCTGCTGATCGGCTTCGCCGCCGCCCTGTTCTCACCGGCCGTCGAGTCCGAGGTGGCCCGCCAGGCCGTCGTGTGGGAGGAGGAGAGCGGCCAGGCCCGCACCCGCGTCCTCGCGCTGTTCACCGTGGCCGGACAGGCGGGGGCGTTCGTGGGGCCGCTGCTCGGCGCCCTCCTGCTGGCCGTGGACTTCCGCACCGCGTGTCTCGCGGGCGCCGGGGTCTTCGTCCTCGTCCTCGCCGGACACGCCCGGCTGCTGCCCCAGCGCATACCGGGCCGGAAGCGGACGCCGGTCCGGGGCGGGCCGCGGCTGGTCCTGCGCAACCGGCCCTTCCTCGCCCTGTGCTGCGCGTACGGCGCCTTCCTGCTCGCCTACAACCAGATGTATCTCGCGCTGCCCGCCGAGGTGGAGCGCGTCACCGGCTCGCAGACGTCGCTGGCCTGGCTGTTCGCGGTGTCCTCGCTGCTGGTGGTGACCACCCAGCTGCCCGTGACCCGCTGGGCGGGCAGACGGCTGACGACGCGCCGGTCCATGGCGGCCGGTCTGCTGCTGATCGCGGCCGGGTTCGCGGTGGTGGCGGGGACGGCTGCGACGACGCGGCCCACGGGGTGGCCGGGAGCTGCCGCACTGGCGCCGGTGACCGGGTTCGTTGTCCTGCTCACCTTCGGCCAGATGCTGGTCGCGCCCGTGGCCCGTGCCTGGGTCCCCGATCTCGCCGAGGACGGCCGGCTCGGCCTTTACACCGGGGCGCTGTCCTCCGTCTCCGGACTCATCGTCCTGGCCGGCAGCTCGGCCACCGGAGTCCTGCTCGACGCGGGGCTGCCCCCCGCGGTGCCCTGGCTGGTCCTGGCCGGCGTCACGGCGGCGGCGGTGGGGCTGCTGCCCCGGCGCGGGTGACGGACGGGACACCTCACGCCCGCTCGGTCCTCCCCGGCTCCACGGTGTCCGTCGTCGACGCGGTGAGGGGCCCGCTCCCCGTTGAGGCATGCTGTACGCATGAGTTCCGAAGCCGTAGCCCAACTGCACGAAGTGCGTGAGCTGTTGGCGTCCTTCCAGGGGCCGTCCAGTATCCGCCGGGCCGCCGAACTGGAAGGGGCAGCCGAGCAGGTCGCCTCCTGCGCCGCGGACCTGGTCGACGTCAAGGTCCCCCGCGACCTCCAGCTCCGGCTCGCCTTCGCTGTCAGAGCTCTCCGGGACGCTCGGAAAGCGGCGCGTGCCCACCGCCGCAACCCACTGACCCGCCCGCTCTCCCAGGCCCGCTTCGCGCTGAACACGGGCAAGGCGGACGGCTGGATCCACGGAGCTCTGGAGATCCTGGACCCCGAGAACACACCCCCGTCCCCCTACGACGCGGACGAGGCGAACATCGGGTGACCGAACGCCTGGTAACAACCGTTGGGCAACGAACGCCGGGCAAGAGCCGTTGGGCAACGGCCAGCAGGCAACGAACGCCGGGCAAGAGCCGTTGGGCAACGGCCAGCAGGCAACGAACGCCGGGTAACGGCCATCGGGCAAGGACCGTTGGGTAACGGTCGCCGGGCAGCCAGCCACAGGGCCCGCGCCGGTCACCGTGGCCGACGTCCGGACGTCACCGCGCGACGAGTTCCCGCATCGGCCGCTCGACGGGGGCGGGCCGCACCCGCGAGGTCCGCCACAGCCACAGCACGTCCCGGCCGAACGACCACACCAGCAGCCCCAGTGCCAGCGCCGCCACCCCCACGTTGACCAGGTGCGGCAGCAGGTTCGCGCCCGCCACCAGCAGGAGGACGCCCTGGAGCGCGGCCACCGTCTTGCGGGCCGTGCTCGGTGGCAGCGCGGCGTTCAGCCACGGCCACACCCGGGCCGCCGCGACGAAGACGTACCGCATACCGCCGATCAGCAGCACCCAGGGCCCCATCGCCATGGACACGTACACGCTGAGCACCAGGATGAGGAACGCGTCCACCTCCATGTCGAAGCGGGCGCCCAGCGGCGTCGACGTGCCGGTCCTGCGCGCCACCTTGCCGTCCACCCCGTCGAGGATGAGGGCCACGGCGGTCAGGCCGACGAAGAGACTGACGGGCGGTGAGTCCTGGAAGGAGTCGGCGACCAGCGCGGTCACCCCACCGACCAGGATCGCCCGGCCGAGCGTGACCCGGTTGGCCGCGCCGAACGAGCGCAGCCGGGACCGGTGCAGGGCCCGGGAGAGCACCGCCCACGTGGCGATCGCGAACGCGAGGCCGGTCAGCCAGCCCGCAGGGCCCATGCCGATCGCCGTACCGAGCAGCACCAGCAGCAGGACCTGTACACCCGCCCCCACGGCGGTTTCCTGCTGTACGAGCCGTGCGTCGTAACTGTTGTTCAGGGCCACCGAACACCCTCCGGCCGTGTGACAGAGTCGATCAACGCCGCTACCTTGTGCGCGGCCTGTGCACCCCTCGGTACGCGTGCAACGTGACGATCGTTCAGGAGGAATTCGATGAACCACGCCGCTCATGCGTTCTGGCTCGACTCGCCCGGCCGAGGTGAAATCCGTGAAGTCCCCCTGCCCGGACCGGGTGAGGACGAGGTCCTGGTGCGCTCGCTGTACTCCGCAGTGAGCCGGGGCACGGAGACCCTCGTCTTCCGCGGCCAGGTGCCCGCGAGCCAGCACGCCGCGATGCGCGCGCCGTTCCAGGAGGGCGACTTCCCGGGACCGGTGAAGTACGGCTACCTCAACGTGGGCGTGGTGGAGGAAGGACCCGAAACGCTCGTCGGACGGACGGTCTTCTGCCTCTACCCGCACCAGACCCGCTACGTCGTCCCGGCGGGCGCGGTGACACCCGTGCCCGACACCGTGCCCGCCCGACGGGCCGTGCTCGCCGGCACGGTGGAGACCGCCGTCAACGCCCTGTGGGACGCGGCACCGCTGATCGGCGACCGGATCGCCGTCGTCGGCGGCGGCATGGTCGGCAGTTCGGTCGCCGCGCTGCTGGCCCGCTTCCCGGGCGTACGGGTCCAGCTCGTCGACACCGACCCCGCGCGCGCCGAAACCGCCGAGGCCCTCGGCGTCGGGTTCGCGCTGCCCGGCGACGCCCTCGGCGGCTGCGACCTGGTCGTACACGCCAGCGCCACCGAACAGGGGCTCACCCGCTCCCTGGAACTCCTCTCCGCCGAGGGCACGGTGATCGAACTGAGCTGGTACGGCGACCGGAAGGTGAGCCTTCCGCTGGGCGAGGCCTTCCACTCACGGCGGCTCGCCATCCGCAGCAGCCAGGTCGGTACCGTCTCCCCGGCCCGCCCCGGCCGCAGCTACGCCGACCGGCTGGCCCTCGCCCTCGACCTGCTGGCCGACCCGGCCCTGGACGCGCTCATCACCGGCGAGTCCGGGTTCACGGAGCTGCCCGCCCTCATGCCCCGCCTCGCCTCCGGTGAGCTTCCGGCCCTGTGCCACCTCGTACGCTACGGCGAGGTCGCAGCCTGACCTGAGAAAAGACGTGCCTGACGCTGAACGCCGGGAGGCGTCCGGCCGTACTACCCGGCATCCCCGGCGGCGATCAGCCGGGGAGCAGACGCGCCGCACCTGGAGGGTCGTCCGTTGTTCAGCATCACCGTCCGCGATCACATCATGATCGCCCACAGCTTTCACGGCGAGGTCTTCGGACCGGCCCAGCGCCTGCACGGGGCCACGTTCCTCGTGGACGCCACGTTCCGGCGCGAACAGTTGGACGAGGACAACATCGTCGTCGACATCGGCCTGGCGACGCAGGAACTCGGGGCCGTCGTCGGCGAGCTGAACTACCGCAACCTCGACAACGAACCCGACTTCGCGGGGGCCAACACCTCCACGGAGTACCTGGCCAAGATCATCGCCGACCGGCTCGCCGAGCGCATCCACAAGGGCGCGCTGGGCGAGGGGGCCAGGGGCATCGCACAGCTCGCGGTCACCCTGCACGAGTCGCACATCGCCTGGGCGAGTTACGAGCGTGCGCTGTGACCGACACGAGCGTCGACACCGCCCTCGACACCGCCCTCGACGCGACGATCCACGTCACCGGCAGGACCACGGACAAGGCCACCGGCAACGCCTTCGAGCGGGCCCGCCTGGACTACGTACCGCAGCAGTCCGCCGCCCAGACCGCCCCCCAGGCCGCCGCCCAGGCCTCCGCTCGACGGAACGGCGGGATCATCCCCATGTCCCTGCGCCGTGTGCACTTCCTGATGCCGGGGGGCGTCGACGACCCGTCGGTGCCCAGCGGAGGCAACGCGTACGACCGGCGCGTGTGCCTGGACCTGCCCGGATTCGGCTGGCAGGTGGAGCGCCACGCCGTGCCCGGTGACTGGCCCCGCCCGGACGCCGCCGCCCGCGGCGCGCTCGCCCGCACCCTGCGCGAACTGCCGGACGGCAGCGCCGTCATGCTGGACGGGCTGGTCGCCTGCGGGGTCCCCGAGATCGTCGTCCCGGAGGCCCAGCGGCTGCGCATGGCCGTCCTCGTCCACCTCCCGCTCGGCGACGAGACCGGGCTCGACCCGGCCCTCGCCGCCGACCTGGACGCCCGCGAACGTACGGTGCTGCGCGCGGTGCCCGCCGTGATCGGCACCAGCGACTGGGCGGTACGCCGGCTGGTCTCCCACCACGGCCTCGCGCCCGACCGCGTCCACGTCGCCGCCCCCGGCGCCGACATCGCGCCCCTCGCCTCCGGCACCGACGGCGTCTCCCGGCTGCTCTGCGTCGCCGCCGTCACCCCGCGCAAGGGACAGCACCGGCTGGTGGAGGCGCTGGCGGCGGTGTCCGACCTGCCGTGGAGCTGCGCCCTGGTCGGCGGGCTCACCCACGACCCCGAGTACGTCACCCGTCTGCGCCACCTGATCCGCGAGCACGGCCTCCAGGACCGGCTGGAACTGACGGGACCGAAGGCCGGCGCCGACCTCGACGCCACTTACGCCGCCGCCGACCTGATGGTCCTCACCTCGTACGCCGAGACGTACGGCATGGCGGTCACCGAGGCGCTGGCGCGGGGCATCCCGGTGCTGGCCACCGACGTCGGCGGGCTGCCCGAGGCCGTCGGCCGCGCCCCCGACGGCGGGGTGCCCGGCATCCTCGTCCCGCCGGAGAACCCCTCCGCCATCGCCCTCGAACTGCGCGGCTGGTTCGGCGAGGCGGACGTCCGCCGCCGGCTGAAGGCGGCCGCGCGCGGCCGGCGTGCCGCGCTGGGCGGCTGGGCGAGCACCGCACAGAGCCTGGCGACGGTACTGCGCCGGCTTCCTGCCGAACCCCGGAGGGCCGCATGACCAACCAGGTGACGACACAGCAGACCGGTACCGGCACGAGTGCGGCTACGGATGCGGGTGGCACCGGCGCGATCCCGGCCCAGCCCGGCCCCCGGTACGAGGACGCCCACTCCGTCATCCCCGGTGCCGGACCCGCGCCGCGCCCCGGGGAGCGGGCCACCCTCCGGCTGCGCGGGACGGACAGCGACACCGCCCCCGAGGCGGACGAACCCGCCCGCTACGCGCCCGAGTGGCTCCAGCTGCGCGAGCCCGCCGACGCCTTCGCGCGGGCCCACGACCTGCTCGACCCGCTGCGCGTCAGGCTCGCCAACCTGCCGAAACGGGCCGACGGGTTCATCATCCACGACATCGGCTGCGGCACCGGCTCCATGGGCCGTTGGCTCGCGCCCCGCCTGGACGGCGCCCAGCACTGGGTCCTGCACGACCGGGACCCCTACCTCCTGCACTTCGCCGCCGTCGCCTCCCCGCGGTCCGCCGCCGACGGCAGCCGCGTCAGCGTGGAGACCCGGCGCGGCGACGTCGCCCGGCTCACCGCGGACGTGCTGTCCGGCGCCTCCCTGGTGACGGCGTCCGCACTCCTCGACGTCCTCACCCGCGAGGACGTCGACGCCCTCGCCGCCGCCTGCGCCGGAGCCGGCTGCCCGGCGCTGCTCACGCTGTCGGTGGCCGGACGCGTCGAACTGACCGCGCCGCACCCGCTCGACCGGGAGATCACCGAGGCGTTCAACGCCCACCAGAAGCGGGGCGGACTGCTCGGCCCGGACGCGGCCACCGCCGCCGCGGAGGCCTTCTCCGAGCACGGGGCGACCGTACGGCTCAACCCGAGCCCCTGGCGGCTCGGCCCCGAGCACGCCGGGCTGACCGCCCAGTGGCTGCGGGGCTGGGTGGGCGCGGCGGTCGAGGAACGCCCCGAACTGGCCGAGCCCGCGGGCCGTTACCTGACCGAGCGTCTGGAGGCCTGCGCCGCGGGCGACCTGCGGGTCGTCGTCCACCACACCGACCTGCTCGCTCTGTGCCGGCCGGCGGGCGGCGTCGCGTGACCGCCAGGGCGGTGGAGACACCGGTCCTGGGCCTGCCGGTTCCGCAGACGTCCCCGTCGCGCCCCGCACGCCCCGGCCCCGGTCCCCGCCCCGGCCCCGGCGCCGAACCTCGTCCCAGTCCCGGCCCCGATGCCGAACCTCGTCCTCGTCCTGGTCCCGGCCCCGGTGCCGAACCTCGTCCCGGTCCTGGTCCCCGTTCCGGTCCTGGTTCCGGTGGCGGCACCGCCACCGCCACCGGTCCCTGCGCCCTCCTCGCCCGGCTCAACACCCCCGCAGTACGCACCCGCCTCGGCACCCTCGCCGGCGTCGTCATCCTCGCCGTGCTGCTGTGGCGCCTGGGCACCGGTGCCCTCGTCGACGGACTGCGCCGGATCGACGGGCCGTCCCTGCTGGCGGCGCTCGGGATCGGGCTGGTGACCACGGTGTTCAGCGCCTGGCGCTGGGCGCTGGTGGCCCGCGGCCTGCGCATCCGGCTGCCGCTCGCCCCGGCGGTCGCCGACTACTACCGCGCCCTGTTCCTGAACGCGGCCCTGCCCGGAGGCGTCCTCGGCGACGTCCACCGCGCGGTACGGCACGGACAGAGCACCGGCGACCTGGGCCGCGGAGTGCGGTCCGTGGTCCTGGAGCGGACCGCCGGACAGCTCGCGCTGTTCGCCGCCGGTGCCGTGATGCTGCTGACCATGCCCTCCCCGGTCCGCGACGACCTCCGGCAGGCGGCACCCATGGCGGGCCTCGCCGCACTGGGCGCCTGCGCCGTCGTCCTCGCCCTGCGCATGAACCGGCCGGGGCCCTCCCGCCGGGACCGGGCACTGCGGTCGGCGCTCGCCGAAGCACGCCAGGGACTGCTGTCCCGGCGCAACGGGCCGGGCGTCCTCGTCTCCTCCGTCGTGGTCCTGACCGGATACCTGGCGATGTTCGTCCTCGCCGCCCGCGTCGCCGGGGTCGGCGCGGCGGTGACCGAGCTGCTGCCCCTGGCCGTCCTGGCGCTGCTCGCCATGTCGCTGCCGCTGAACGTCGGCGGCTGGGGACCCCGCGAGGGCGTCGCCGCCTGGGCGTTCGGCGCCGCGGGGCTGGGCGCCGGCCGCGGCCTGACCGTCGCCGTGGTCTACGGGGTGCTCAGCCTCGCGGCGAGCCTGCCCGGCGTGATCGTGCTCGTCGCCCGCTGGTACGCAGGCCTGCGCGCCGACCGCCGGACGGCCGCCACCACCGCGACCGCACCCGCCTCCGACGCGCAGGACATCCCGGACTACGCGCCGCTGCCGCCACCGGAGGCCGGGCCCCGGGTGGAGTCGGAGGTGAGCATCGAGAAATACGCGCCGAAGGAATCCACGAGGCTCACCAGGATTTCCCTGCCCTTTTCGGCCGAACCCAGCGAAGGACGGCCGATGACACCGGAATCGGTATAGGCGGACATTCCCAGCGTGAGCAACCGGCGCCGGTCGTCGGCGACGTGATCGGAGGTCTCATAACCGGGTCGGAGCAGTTCGGGACGAGTGTGCAGAAGGACGGAGGTCTCTATTTCCCCCGCGTGCATGTCGGTGAGCAGTGAGGTTTCCACGCCGGCGTGCCGGAGCGCGGTCTCCCAGTCCTCCGGGGCGGGGAACAGCGCCATGCGCTCACCGCGGGCGGAGGATTCCTGAACGACGTTGCCGAGCACGTAGTTCCCGCCGTGTCCGTTGACCACCACCAGGGTGTCCACACCGGACCGGCGCAGCGAGTCGGCGATGTCCCGTACCACCGCGTGAAGGGTCACGGAGGAGATGGAGACGGTCCCCGGCCAGGCCGCGTGCTCGTGCGAGCAGCCGATCGTCACCGGAGGCAGGAGATGCACCGGATACGCATCGGCGATCTCCCGCGCGACGGCGCACGCCACCAGCGTGTCGGTCGCCAGCGGCAGGAACGGACCGTGCTGCTCGAAACTCCCGACGGGAAGCACCGCGATCTGCCGTGAGACGTCGGCGCCCCGCTTCCGTACATCTTCTGTAGTATCCGCCGGCAACAGACCGTGGACCGGGCCGTATGCCGCCGACCGCTTTGGTGAACCACTCATGTCCTCACGGCCTTTCGTCTCTGCTTAGGAACTCGAGAATCATGACAGAAAACATAGGCGTACTCGGCAAGAAGTCCCCGCAGCGGACCGGAGTGGAGCGCGTCGTGAATGCGCCGCTGCCCACCGTGTACGGAAAGTTCCAGGCGGTCGGCTACCTGGACCACGACCGCGGTGACGAACAAGTCGCCCTGGTCTACGGCGACATCGGCACGGACCGGGTCCTCACCCGGCTGCACTCGGAATGCCTGACCGGGGACGCGTTCGGCTCCCAGCACTGCGAGTGCGGCGACCAGCTCGCCGCCGCGCTGCGCGCCGTCGCCGCCGAAGGAGCGGGTGTGGTCGTCTACCTGAGAGGGCACGAGGGCCGCGGCATCGGCCTGCTGGCGAAGCTGCGCGCGATGGCCCTGCAGGCGGAGGGACTGGACACCGTCGAGGCGAACCTCGCCCTCGGCCTGCCGGTGGACGCCCGTGACTACGGCGTCGCCGCCGGTATGCTCCAGGACCTGGGCGTGGAGTCGGTCCGGCTGATGTCCAACAACCCGCGCAAACGCGACGCGTTGCAGCGGCACGGCATCCAGGTCACCGAGCAGGTACCGCTGTTGATCCCGCCGTGCGAGAGCAACATCACCTACCTGCGCACCAAGCGGGAACGCCTCGACCACAACCTGCCCCACCTCGACGCGGTGGCGCACTGGTCCTGAGGGCGTCCCCGGCCGGACGGCGGAGGGCTCAGCCGGTGACGGCCTCGTGCGCGAGCCGCCTGAGGTCCCGGAAGACCGTGTGGGAGGACCTGGGCCGCACCTGCGTGTAGAACTGCACGGTCAGGTCGCGGCCCGGGTCGACCCAGAACGCCGTGGTGGCGACCCCCGTCCAGCCGTACGTGCCGAGGCCGGACGGGGTCTGCGTACGGGACGGGTCGACGACGACGGAGACGCCGAGGCCGAAGCCGATCCCCTCGTTGCCGGGATCGTCATGGGCCGGGCGGCTGCCGACGGCGCGCAGATCGGCGCCACCGGGAAGGTGGTTGCGGGTCATCAGGTCCACGGTCCGCGGAGCGAGCAACCGGACCCCGTCCACCTCGCCCCGCCGACGCAGCAGTTCCGTGAACCGGTGCATGTCGTGGGCCGAGGCCACCATGCCCCCGCTGCCGGACAGGAACCGCGGCCGCCCGTGCAGCGGCAGCCCGGCGACGGGCCCGATGCCGCCCCCGCCCCCACCGCTGCCGTCGTCGCCGGAGCCGTCCGTCTCCCCGTACAACTCCGCCAGCCGCGGGGCCTGTTCGTCGGAGACCTGGAACCCGGCGTCCGTCATCCCCAGTGGGCCGAAGATCCGCTCGGAGAAGAACACGTCGAGCGGCTGCCCGGACACCACCTCGACGATCCGCCCCAGCACGTTGGAGGCGACCGAGTAGTTCCACTGCGTCCCCGGGTCGAACTGCAGCGGCAGCCGGGCGTACGCGTCGACCGTCCCCGCCAGGTCCGTTCCCGGCGCCACCGACGAGTCGAGCCCCGCCGCGCGGTACAGCGCGTCCACCGGATGGGCGTGGTAGAAGGCGAACGTCAGCCCGGCGGTGTGGGACATCAGATGCCGTACGAGCAGGGGACCCGCGGCAGGACGCGTCCGTATCCCGTCGCCGGAGCCGCTCTCGTACACGCGGGGCTCGGCGAACGCCGGCAGGTGACGGCCGACCGGGTCGTCCAGGGACAGCCGGCCCTCCTCGACCAGGGTCAGCGCGGCCACGGCCGTCACCGGTTTCGTCATCGAGTAGATCCGCCACAGGGTGTCGCTCTCCACCGGCAGCCCGGCCGCGACGTCCCGCCGCCCGTACGCCGTGAGGTGGGCGATCCGCCCGCCCCGGGCGACGGACACCAGGAACCCGGGCAGCCGTCCCTCGTCGACCTCGCGCGCGAAGTACCGGTCCATCCGGTCCAGCGCCTTCGCGTCCAGACCGGTCTCCTCCGGGTCGGCCTCCTGCCGCAGCAGTCCCATGGCACTCCTTCGATCAACCTGACGAGCCGATTCTCGGAATACCCCGCCCGGACCGGGTCAGACCTCACCGCGCACGGGAACACACCGGCGAACCCGGCCGGGGAACACCCGAGCCGGTGCGCTCCGTCGAACCCGATATGACACAGGACACACAGCGGGCCCTGCTGGAGCTGATCGGCGACGAGGACGGCGGGGTGCTCGTCACCCTGAAGCAGGACGGACGGCCCCAGCTGTCGAACGTCCATCACGCCCACTGCCCCGGCGAGCGGATGATCCGTGTCTCGGTCACGGACGGCCCCGCCGTCCCCACCGGCTTCGCCTTCGCCGAACGCGTCGCCGCCGTCGCCGACGGGGAGACGGAGACGTACCGCGAGCGCCCTCAGCGGTGGCGGCCGAGCAGCCGACGAACAGGCCCTGTGCGGGCCGGGCCGCGGTGCCGTGTCGCGGCTCGGGTCACGGCCGGGTGTTCCACTCCTCGACCACCGGACTGCCGTGCTCCAGCGACAGCCGGCTCAACGTGCCCGTCTCCAGCCGGAACAGCCGTCCGTCCGCGGGCGGCAGACCCAGCCGGCGTGCCGTCAGGACGCGCAGCAGGTGGCCGTGCGCCACGAGCATCACGTCGCCCGCCTCGAGCGCCCCGGCCACCCGGGACAGCACCCGGTCGGCCCGTGCGCCGACCTGCCCGGGAGACTCGCCGGGGAACTCGGGGCCGGGCGGCACCCCGTCGGTCCACAGGTCCCAGCCGGGCCGGGTGCGGCGGATGTCGGCGGTGGTGACGCCCTCGTAGCCGCCGTAGTCCCACTCCCGCAGGTCCGGCTCCGGCGACGCGTGTGCCAGCCCCGCCAGTTCGGCGGTGCGCCGGGCGCGGACCAGCGGGCTGGTGAGCACGAGGGCGAAGGAACGGCCCGCGAGCAGCGGGGCCAGCGCCCTGGCCTGCGCCTCGCCGTCCCGCGTCAGGGGCAGGTCGCTGCGGCCGGTGTGCCGCCCCGACCTGCTCCACTCCGTCTCACCGTGCCGCGCGAGCAGCAGATCGCCCACGGCCGCTACACCTCGTCCGGGCTTCCCGGCTCTGCCCGGACCTCCCCGGCGACCCGGCTTCCCCCGCCCTCCGGGCTTCCGTGACCGCCCTGGTCGGGCCGGTCCGTCGAGGTGCCCGCGGACGCGACCGCGTGCCCGCCGAACTGCCTGCGCAGCGCCGCGACCATCTTCATCTGCGGCGAGTCCTCCTGCCGGGAGGAGAACCGGGCGAACAGGGAGGCCGTGATCGCGGGAAGCGGTACCGCGTTGTCGAGGGCCGCCTCCACGGTCCAGCGGCCCTCACCCGAGTCCTCGGCACAGCCGCGCAGCTTCTCCAGGTGGGCGTCCTCGTCGAGGGCGTCGACCGCGAGGTCGAGGAGCCAGGAACGGATGACCGTGCCGTCCTGCCAGGAGCGGAACACCTCGCGGACGTTGTCCACCGAGTCGACCTTCTCGAGCAGCTCCCAGCCCTCGGCGTAGGCCTGCATCATGGCGTACTCGATGCCGTTGTGGACCATCTTCGCGAAGTGCCCGGCGCCGACCCGGCCGGCGTGGACGTAGCCGTACGGGCCCTCCGGCTTGAGCGCGTCGAAGATCGGCTTCAGGCGCTCCACGTGCTCCTCGTCACCGCCGACCATGAGCGCGTAGCCGTTCTCCAGCCCCCACACACCGCCCGAGACACCCGCGTCGACGAAGCCGATGCCCCGGGCGCCCAGCTCCTTGGCGTGCTTCTCGTCCTCCGTCCAGCGGGAGTTGCCGCCGTCGACGACGGTGTCACCCGGCTTGAGCAGGCTCCCCAACTGGTCGATGACGTGCTGGGTGACGGCGCCGGCCGGGACCATCACCCAGACCGCGCGCGGCCCGTCGAGCCGGTCGACGAGGTCGGACAGATGGGCGACGTCCGAGAGGTCGGGACGGGTGTCGTAGCCGACGACGGTGTGCCCGGCGGCGCGGATGCGCTCGCGCATGTTGCCGCCCATCCTGCCGAGACCAACAAGACCGATCTGCATGTCAGTTCACTTCCCGATGTCGTGGTGGGGCGGCCCACCGGGGCGGCGGGTCGGTGCGGACGTGTCACCCGTGTCAGGCATGAGGGGCGGGGGAGCAGGGAGTCTCAGGCAGGGGCGGTGGCCTCCTCGGCACTCTCGCCGCGCAGGGCGACGGCGTACATCTCGTCCGCGTCGAGCCGCCGGAGCTCCTCGGCGATCAGCTCGGACAGGGGGCGGACCTTCAGCGCGAGCCGCCGCGACGGCTGCCCGGGCAGCGACAGCGTGGCCATCGGGCCCTCCGGCCGGTCGATGACGATCTCGCCGTCCGCCGTGCCCAGCCGCACCCCCGTGACCACCGGGCCGGCCGTCTCCACGCGCTCGACCGGCACCTTCAGCCGGGCCTCCAGCCAGCGCGCCAGCAGCTCCGCGCTGGGGTTGTCGGCCTCGCTCTCCACGGCCGCCGACGTCACCGTCAGCCGGGCCTGGTCCAGGGCGGCGGCCAGCATCGAACGCCAGGGCGTGATCCGGGTCCAGGCCAGGTCGGTGTCCCCCGGCGCGTAGGTGCGCCTCCGGGCCGACAGGACCTCCAGGGGGGCGTCCACCGTGTACAGGTCGGTGACCCTGCGCTGGCCGAGCGCGCCGAGCGGGTCCTTCGAGGGGTGCTCGGGAGCGTCCGCCGGCCACCACACGACCACCGGGGCGTCGGGCAGCAGCAGCGGCAGCACCACGGAGTCGGCGTGGTCGGACACCTCGCCGTAGGTCCGCAGGACGACCGTCTCGCCCGTACCGGCCTCCGAACCGACCCGCACCTCGGCGTCCAGCCGCGGACGGGTGCGCTCGCGCGGAGTGCGGGCGTGCCGCTTGATGACGACCAGCATGCGCGAGGGGTGCTCGTGCGAGGCCTCCTCGGCGGCCCTGATCGAGTCGTAGGCGTTCTCCTCGTCCGTGACGACCACCATCGTCAGGACCATGCCCACCGCCGGGGTGCCGATGGCGCGGCGGCCCCGCACCAGCGCCTTGTTGACATCACTTGCCGTGGTGTCGGTCAGATCGATCTTCATGGCCTGCGCCAGCTCCGTCCGTCTCGTGCGAGCATCTCGTCGGCTTCCGCGGGCCCCCAGCCGCCCGAGGCGTACCGGGCCGGTCTGCCGTGGGACGCCCAGTACTCCTCGACCGGATCGAGGATCCTCCAGGACTCTTCCACTTCCTGATGCCGGGGGAACAGGTTGGCGTCCCCGAGGAGGACGTCGAGGATGAGCCGTTCGTACGCCTCCGGGCTGGACTGGGTGAACGACTCGCCGTAGGCGAAGTCCATCGTCACGTCCCGGATCTCCATCGAGGTGCCGGGCACCTTCGAGCCGAACCGCACCGTCATGCCCTCGTCCGGCTGGACGCGGATGACGACGGCGTTCGCCCCGAGCTCCTCGGTGGCCATGGAGTCGAAGGGGGAGTGCGGTGCCCGCTGGAAGACGACCGCGATCTCGGTGACCCGGCGGCCCAGCCGCTTGCCGGTGCGCAGGTAGAAGGGGACGCCCGCCCAGCGGCGGTTGTCGACGCCCAGCCTGATCGCCGCGTACGTGTCGGTGGTGGAGCCCGCGTCGATGCCGTCCTCCTCCGTGTAGCCCGGCACCCGCCTGCCCCCCTGCCAGGCTCCCTCGTACTGCCCGCGCACGGTGTGCCGGCCCAGGTCCTCGGGTAGCCGCACGGCCCGGAGCACCTTCAGTTTCTCGGTGAGCAACGACGCCGCGTCGAAGGAGGCCGGCTCCTCCATCGCGGTCAGCGCCATCAGCTGGAGCAGGTGGTTCTGGATGACGTCGCGGGCGGCGCCGATGCCGTCGTAGTAGCCGGCCCGGCCGCCGATGCCGATGTCCTCGGCCATGGTGATCTGCACGTGGTCGACGAAGGACCGGTTCCAGATCGGCTCGAACATCGTGTTCGCGAAGCGCAGGGCCAGGATGTTCTGGACGGTCTCCTTGCCCAGGTAGTGGTCGATCCGGAAGACCTGGTCCGGGGCGAACACCTCGTGCACGACCGCGTTGAGCTCCTCGGCCGACCTCAGGTCACGGCCGAACGGCTTCTCGATCACCGCGCGCCGCCAGGAACCCGCGGGATCGTCGGCCAGCCCGTGCTTCTTCAGTTGCCGGACCACTTTCGGGAAGAACTTCGGCGGTACGGAGAGATAGAAGGCGTAGTTGCCGCTGGTGCCTCGGGAAATGTTCAACTCATCGACAGCCAAGCGCAGTTGCTCGAACGCCGTGTCGTCGTCGAAGTCGCCCGGCACGAACCGCATGCCCTCGGTGAGCTGCTGCCAGACCTCCTCGCGGAACGGTGTGCGGGCGTGCTCCCTGACCGCGTCGTGCACCACCTGCGCGAAGTCCTGGTCCGCCCAGTCCCGGCGGGCGAAACCGACCAGCGAGAAGCCCGGTGGCAGCAGCCCCCGGTTGGCGAGGTCGTACACCGCCGGCATCAGCTTCTTGCGCGACAGGTCGCCCGTCACCCCGAAGATGACCAGACCGGACGGGCCGGCGACGTGCGGGAGACGGCGGTCGCGCGGGTCACGCAGGGGGTTGGACCAACCGGCGTCGGCCCGGGCCGGCTCCCCGGCCGACTCGATCTCCTCGATCTCCTCGGTCATTCCGTGCCAGCTCCTTGTCGTCGAGGTGGTCGAGGGCCTGCCTCGCCGTGTCCCTCACGTTCCTGCCGGGCGGCATCGCCGTACCTCGTGACGCCCTCGCTCCTCTCCTCCACCTACAGGGTGTCCCGGTACGCACGAACCCTCACCTTCGTCACACGTTCACGAGTAAAAGTATGACGTATTCGTGGGAGGAGGGCCCTGCGGCGCGGGCGCTCCGGGAGAGCCGCAGGTCATGGACATGAGGGAGGGGCCCCACGCGTGCGCGGAGCCCCTCGGGGGAGCAGCGGAACCGATCGGTCAGCGGCCGAACGTGAACCAGTTGACGTTCACGAAGTCCTGCGGCTGGCCGCTCGTGAAGGTCAGATACACGTCGTGCGTGCCCGTCACGGACCCGATGTTCGCCGGGACGGTCCGCCACGACTGCCAGCCGCCCGTGCTGCCCACCGAGAAACTTCCGACGGGGGCGTTGCCGCGGCTGTCCAGACGCACCTCGACCAGACCGCTGACCCCGGTGGGCGCACCGCTCGCCACCCGGGCCGAGAACTGCGTGGCCGCGGGCGAGCCGAAGTCCACGCCCTTGAACTGCAGCCAGTCGCCGTTGGCCAGCGCACCCACGTTCTGACCGCCGCCGGAGTCCGAGGTGGTCTCCGTCATCGTGCCGGACCGGCCGTCGAAGGACTCGGCCTGGATGGTGCCGTAGGCATCGCGGTTGCCGGACGGCGGCGGCGTGGTGCCGCCCCCGCCGTCACCGCCGCCGGAGGTCAGCACCTGCACGTAGTCGACGAGCATCGAGTGCCCGGGCTGCGTACCGGCGTCCGGGCCGCCGCCGAAGGCGTCGGGGAAACCGCCGCCCATCGCCACGTTGAGAATGATGAAGAAGCCGTGGTCGGTGGCGTTCGTCCAGGTCGTCGCGTCGACCTGGTCCTCCCGCACGGTGTGGAAGGTGGTGCCGTCCAGGGAGAAGCGGATCTCCTCCACGCTCCCCGAGCGGTCCCACTCCAACCGGTAGGTGTGGAAGCCGGCCTGACAGGTCGTGCCCCGGCAGGTGGTCGACCCCCCGATGCCGCTGTTCTCGTTGCACGGCCCGCCGGGCGCGGTGCCGCAGTGCATCGTGGCGAAGACGGTGTTGTTGCCCTGCGTGTTCTCCATGATGTCGAGCTCGCCGACGGCGGGCCAGTTCCAGTAGTTGCCCCGGTACGGCGCGCCCAGCATCCAGAACGCCGGCCAGTAGCCCTTGGCGGCGGCACCGGTCACGTTCGGCACCTGGATGCGGCTCTCGACGCGCAGGACGCCACCGGCGGGCGGCTCGAAGTCGGAACGGTTGGTCTCCACGCGGCCGGAGGTCCAGTTCCCGGAGGCGTCCCGGCGCGGGGTGATACGAAGGTTGCCGTTGCCGTCGAGGGAGACGTTCTCCGGGTTCGACGTCATCGTCTCGATCTCACCGGTGCCCCAGTTGGCGGGGCCGCCCGGGTATCCCCTGCCGGTCGCGTACCGCCAGTCGGAGGTGTTGACGCCGCTGCCCGCGGCGCCGTCGAAGTCGTCGACGAAGACCCGGTTCCAGCCCGACGGGGGAGCCGGGGCGGAGGCGCTCGCCGACGGCAGGGCGAGGGTGGAGGCCGCGAGCGCGAGCCCGAGCGTGCCGACGGCGGCCGTCAGCGTCCGCCGCAGCGAACGGGATCTGCGGGGAACACGGGGTCTGCGGGGGGTGCCGGAGGGGTCACTCATGTGGGGATGCCTCTCGGAGAGGGGGACGGATGCGTGGGTCGATCCGGGTGCGGGGAGTGCCCGAAGAGCCCTGCTCATCGGTTGCTCATCCGTTCTGAGAGCGCTCTCAGGGTGTCGCCAATGTGCTCCGCGCCCCCGTGACCGTCAAGAGGTGTAACCGAGAAAGTCCTTGCGTGCGGGGAGAGTTCACCTCATGAATTGACACGAATGGGTGCAACGGCGCCACGCCCGGCCGCACGGAGCGGCGCCCTGCCGGTGCCCCGGCGCCGCACACGGTTCTCTGTCCGACCGCACGCCGACCGCATGCCGGGCGCATGCCGGCCGGACGCCCCGGTGCCCGCCGGAGACGTCATGATCGAGGACGGAACCGGCGGCGGTGACATCGTGGAAGAACGGACCGGCAGGCGTCGGAGCCGCCGCGGTGGGAAGGGTGCGGACGTGAAACTGACGATTCTGGGCGGCGGAGGATTCCGGGTCCCGCTGGTGTACGGCGCGCTCCTCGGGGACCACGCCGAGGGACGGGTGACGCGGGTCGTCCTGCACGATGTCGACGACCGTCGACTGCATGCAGTAGCCCGTGTACTGACTGAACAGGCGGCCGGTGTGCCCGACGCCCCCGAGGTGAGCACCACCACCGACCTGGACGAAGCACTGCGCGGTGCCGGCTTCGTCTTCTCCGCGATCCGGGTCGGCGGACTCGAGGGCCGTGTGCACGACGAACGGGTCGCGCTCGACGAGGGCGTCCTCGGGCAGGAGACGGTCGGCGCGGGCGGCATCGCCTACGGGCTGCGGACCGTCCCCGTCGCCGTCGACATCGCCCGCCGGGTGGCCCGGCTCGCCCCCGACGCCTGGGTCATCAACTTCACCAATCCGGCCGGCCTGGTCACCGAGGCCATGTCCCGGCACCTCGGCGACCGGGTCATCGGCATCTGCGACTCACCGGTGGGTCTCGGCCGTCGCATCGCCCGGGTGCTCGGCGCGGACCCGCGCGAGGCGTGGACCGACTACGTCGGCCTCAACCACCTCGGCTGGGTGCGCGGCCTGTACGTCAGGGGCCGTGACGAACTCCCGCGCCTGCTCGCCGACCGGCAGCTGCTCGGCTCCTTCGAGGAGGGCAGGCTCTTCGGCGCCGACTGGCTCCAGTCCCTCGGCGCGGTCCCCAACGAGTACCTGCACTACTACTACTTCAACCGGGAGACGGTCCGCGCCTACCGGCAGGCCCACAGGACCCGCGGCGCCTTCCTCCACGACCAGCAGGCCCGTTTCTACACGCAGGTGTCCGATCCCGGCACCCCCGCCCTCGCCGCCTGGGAGCGCACCCGCGCCGAACGCGAGGCCACCTACATGTCCGAGAACCGCGAGACCGCCGGAGCCGGCGACCGCGACGAGGACGACCTGGCCGGCGGCTACGAGAAGGTGGCCCTCGCCCTGATGCGGGCCGTCGCCCGCGACGAGCGCACCACCCTGATCCTCAACGTCCGCAACCGCAGCACCCTGTCGGCGCTGGACGCGGACGCGGTCATCGAGGTCCCCTGCCTCGTCGACGCACAGGGGGCGCACCCGCTCTCCGTCGATCCGCTGCCCGGTCACGCCACCGGCCTGGTCTGCTCCGTCAAGGCGGTCGAGCGCGAGGTGCTCCGTGCCGCCGAGTCCGGCTCCCGCACCCACGCGGTCAAGGCGTTCGCGCTGCACCCGCTCGTCGACTCCGTGGACGTGGCCCGCCGTCTCGTCGACGGCTACAGCGCCGTCCACCCCGGCCTCGCCCACCTCAAGTAGCCCCGCGGGAAGAGCACCTCAGGAAGAGAGCCCCTCATGCACGACGAACGCCATCGGATCGAACACCGCCTCCAGCGGCTCCACCACCAGCGCGTCAAACCCGCGATCTACGCCGCCACCGCCCCCCTCACCGTCGAGGCCTGGCACGCACCGGGCGAGCCGGTCCCCTTCGCCGAGGCCGCGGCCGCCTCCTACGTGCCCTTCGCCCCGGACACCCCGTGGGGCCCGCCCTGGGGCACCACCTGGTTCCGGATGCGCGGGCAGGTCCCCGCGGCATGGGCCGGACGGCGCGTCGAGGCGGTCATCGACCTCGGCTTCACCGGCGCCGGACCGGGCTTCCAGGCCGAAGGCCTCGTGCACCTGCCCGACGGCACCCCCCTGAAGGCCGTCAACCCGTTCAACCGGTACGTCCCGGTCGGCCGTCCGGCCGCGGGCGGCGAGGAGATCGACTACCTGGTCGAGGCGGCCTCCAACCCCGACATCCTGGCCGACGGTTTCGCTCGCCCGACCCCGCTCGGCGACCGGTTCACGGCGGGCGACACACCGCTGTACGTGTTCCGCGGCGCCGACCTCGCCGTCCTCGACGAACCGGTCTGGCACCTCGACCTCGACCTCGACGTGCTGCGCGAACTCATGGCCGAACTGGGCGAGCACGAGCCCCGCCGGCACGAGATCGCGCACGCGCTCGACCGGGCCATGGACGCCCTCGACCTCGACGACGTCTCCGGCAGTGCTCCCGCGGCCCGGGAGATCCTCGCCCCCGTCCTCGCGCAGCCCGCGCACGCCAGCGCGCACACCGTCTCCGGCGTCGGGCACGCCCACATCGACTCCGCCTGGCTGTGGCCGCTGCGCGAGACCCGGCGCAAGGCGTCCCGCACCTTCTCCAACGCCACCGCGCTCGCCGACGAGTACGACGAGTTCGTCTTCGCCTGCTCGCAGGCCCAGCAGTACGCGTGGGTGCGCGACCACCACCCCCAGGTGTGGGCGAGGATCAAGAAGGCGGTCGAGAAGGGCCAGTGGGCGCCGGTGGGCGGCATGTGGGTGGAGGCCGACGGCAACCTGCCCGGCGGCGAGGCCCTCGCCCGCCAACTCGTGCACGGCAAAAGGTTCTTCCTCGAACACTTCGGCATCGAGACGAAGGGCGTCTGGCTGCCCGACTCCTTCGGCTACACCGCCGCCTACCCGCAGCTCGCCAAGCTCGCCGGCAACGACTGGTTCCTCACCCAGAAGATCTCCTGGAACCAGACCAACAGGTTCCCGCACCACACCTTCTGGTGGGAGGGCATCGACGGCACCCGCATCTTCACCCACTTCCCGCCGGTCGACACCTACAACGCCGCCCTCACCGGCGACGAGATGGCCCGCGCCGTGCGCAACTACCGCGAGAAGGGCGGCGGCAGGCGCTCGCTCGCGCCGTTCGGCTGGGGCGACGGCGGTGGCGGCCCCACCCGCGAACACATGGAACGGGCCCGCCGGCTGGCCGATCTGGAGGGCTCCGCGAAGGTCGTCGTCGAACACCCCGACATCTTCTTCGCCAAGGCCCGGGAGGAGTACCCGGACGCCCCGGTCTGGAACGGCGAGCTCTACCTGGAACTCCACCGCGCCACCTACACCAGCCAGGCCCGCACCAAACAGGGCAACCGGCGCAGCGAACACTGTCTGCGCGAGGCCGAGTTGTGGGCCACGACGGCAGCCCTGCACGTGCCGGACCAGTACTCCTACCCGTACGACGCCTTCGACCGGCTGTGGAAGACCGTCCTGCTGCACCAGTTCCACGACATCCTGCCCGGTTCCTCCATCGCCTGGGTGCACCGGGAGGCCGAGGCCGAGTACGCCAGGGTCGCGGAGGAACTGGAGACGCTGACGAGGGAGGCGACCGACGCCCTGGGCGGCGGCCGCCCGGGCGCCGGCGCCCGGGTGTTCAACACGAGCCCGTACGACCGCGCCGAGGTGGTCCGCATCCCCGACGGCCCGCCCGTGTACGTGACGGTGCCCGCGAACGGCAGCGCACCCCTGGAGGCGGACGCGGCTCCGGCCGCACCCCCGCAGCCCGTCACCGTCACCGTCACGGACACGGGACGGGTGCTCGACAACGGGCTGGTGCGGGTCCGGGTGGCGGACGACGGCACACTGTCGTCCGTACACGATCTGCGGTCGGCCCGCGAGGTACTGGCAGGGCCCGGCAACCTGCTGCGGCTGCACACGGACCTCCCCAACCACTGGGACGCCTGGGACATCGACAAGCACTACCGCAACCGGCGCACGGACCTGCTCGGCACCGAGTCCGTCACCGTCGTCGCGGAGGCCCCGCTGATCGGCGCCGTCAGGGTGGAGCGCGCCTTCGGCAACGGCTCACGGATCACCCAGACGATCACCCTGCGCGCCGGCAGCCCCCGGATCGACTTCGAGACCGAGATCGACTGGCACGAGGCCGAGAAGATCCTCAAGGCCGGCTTCCCGGTGGACATCCGGGCCCCGCACTCCTCCGCGGAGATCCAGTTCGGCCACGTCCAGCGCCCCACCCACACCAACACCAGCTGGGAGGCGGCCCGGTTCGAGGTGTCCGGCCACCGCTGGGTGCACCTCGGCGAACCCGGCTACGGCGTCGCCGTCCTCAACGACTCGACGTACGGCCACGATGTGACCCGCACGGTCCGCGACGACGGCGGAACGACCACCACGGTCGGCCTCAGCCTGGTGCGCGCGCCCCGCGTCCCGGACCCCGGGGCCGACCAGGGCGTCCACCGTTTCACCTACGCGCTGCTGCCCGGCGCGGGCATCGAGGACGCCGTCGCGGAGGGCTACGCCCTCAACCTGCCGCTGCGCGTGACCCGGGCGGCGGCCCCGCCGGACCCACAGGCCCTCGTGGCTCCCGCCGCTCCCGTGGTCCGCGTGGACGGCGAAGGGGTGACCGTCGAGGCCGTCAAGCTCGCGGACGACGCCTCCGGTGACGTCGTCGTCCGCCTCTACGAGTCCCGCGGCGGGCGTGCCACCGGCCTCCTGCGCACCGGCTTCCCGCTCGGCGGCGCCACGGTGACCGATCTCCTGGAGCGCCCGCTGGAACCGGCGGACACCGACGGGGACGCCGTGCCGGTGGCCCTGCGCCCCTTCCAGGTGCTGACCCTGCGGCTGGCGGTGGGGCGGGGCTGACGGCGCGCATCGGCTCGGGTCGGTCGCCCCCCGTGACAGCGGCCGACCGACCCGAGCCCCCCGTTCCCCCGTGCTTTCCCCGGGCTTCCCCCCCCGTCCCCTCCGGAAGGCTTCCCCGTCTCCCGGAGAGGGCTTCCCCCGTCGCCCTTCACCTTTAAGAGCGCGACACCCGCCGCCTGATACACCCTCCGGAGAAATTTCCCGAAAAAAATCCGGTCCCGGCACGGGAAGCGCGCCGGGACCGGTCGGTGGGAGCGGGGACGGTGGGTGCGTGCGGGGAAACCCGGGTTCTAGCGGTGGTGCGTTCCCCAGGCGGGGCCCCCGGCGACGGCGTCCGCGGCGGCGGTGCGCACCTGACCGGAGCCGGCCGTCGCCCGGGACCCGGCGGGCACGGCCGAGGCCGGTACACCGCTCAGCACGGGCGCGGGCACGTCCACGGGACTGTCCACGGGACTGTCCACGGGACTGTCCGCGGGCAGGTCCGTGCCCTGCTGCGACACCGGGACCGGCCGCAGCGGCCGCGGCCCCGACACCACCGAGTAGTCCTGGCCCAGGAACGGCGGGAACATCTCCCCCGGATCGTCACCGAGCGCCAGCCGCACGGCGGCCCACGGCACGTTCACCCCGCACAGCGACAGCTGGTGCAGACCGCCCGCCGGCCGGGTGTTGACGTCCATCAGCACGGGCCGTTCGCCGAACATCCGGAACTGGATGTTGGACAGATGGTGCAGCCCGAACCCCTCCGCGATCCGCCGGGCCGGCTCCAGCCACTGCTCGTGCAGCGTGAACCCCCTGCGGCGGCCGTTCTTGGTGCGGCCGACGGCCAGCCGGACCCGGTTGTCCGGCCCGGTGAGGCAGTCCACCGACACCTCCGGCTGTCCCAGCACCGGCATCACCAGCCAGTCCACCGGCTCCTCGGCCTGCCGTACCGCCTCCAGCACCAGCTCCAGCGGCACGTACGGGCTGGGGAAGCCGTTCAGCTGCGTGAGCGAGAAGGGGACACGGGTGATCACCCGGTAGCCCACACCGCCCGCGCCGGACGCGGGCTTGAAGCACGCCCGGTGCCCGTGCGCCTCCAGCTCGTCGACCGCGTGGACCAGCTCGTCCGCCGACCGCACCCGCCACCACGGCGGCACCGGCACCCCGATCGCCTGGACGGCCTCGTAGGCGATCACCTTGTCGTGGAAGACGGCCACCGCCTCGGGCGGCGGCGCCAGCAGCGCCGTACCGGCCGCCTCGAACTCCGCGCGGTGCGCGACGATCGCGCCCTGGTGCAGCCGCGGCACGAACACGTCGATGCCGCGCCGCGCGCACTGGGCGAGCGCGTACTCGACGTACGCCGCCGGGGACAGGCCCTCGGGCTCGAGCTCGGCGGTGTCGGCGGCGGCCAGTACGGGGGAGTCCGGGTCGCCGTGGGTGGCATGGATCTCGACGGCCCGGTCGCTGGGATTCCTTCTCAGCTGATCCATGAAGAACACGTTCTCCGCGTACGTGCGGTTGAGCCATACGCGTACGCAAGAGGCCATGCAGGGCCGCCTTTCACGGTGTGCGGGCAGGCCTCGGCGGCCCGTGCCCGGGCAGGGTGTGTGGAGGGTCGCCGGACGGCCCCGGGGAAGGGCTTCACTGCGGCGGTGTTGCGGCCGATCATACGGCTTCGATCCGTGCTCCCGAACCACGGGCGTGTTACGGATTCGGTGATCCTGCACGCCGGTGACCGTACCCTTCGTGCATGGTGTGCGTACGGATTGATCGTTCAGGTTCGAGGGGCGGCAGATGACGTCAACAGCAGGCGACGGACAGATGTGGGCCGTCAGCGACCTCCACATCGGCTACGACGAGAACCGCGCCCTGGTGGAGCGGATGCGCCCCGAGTCGGACGACGACTGGCTCCTCGTGGCCGGAGACGTCGCGGAGACCGTGGACGACATCCGCTGGGCGCTCGGAACCCTCGCGGGCCGGTTCCGGAAGGTCGTCTGGGTGCCCGGCAACCACGAGCTGTGGACCCACCCGAAGGACGCCGTCACCCTGCGCGGCGTCGCCCGCTACGACCACCTCGTCGAACAGTGCCGCGACCTCGGGGTGGTCACTCCCGAGGACCCCTACCCCGTCTGGGAGGGCCCCGGCGGTCCCGTGGCCGTGGCCCCGCTGTTCCTCCTGTACGACTACTCCTTCCTGCCGGCCGGGTGCGCCACCAAGGACGAGGGGCTGGAGTACGCGCAGGGCACCGGCGTCGTCTGCACCGACGAACACCTGCTGCACCCCGACCCCTACCCGAGCCGCGAGGCCTGGTGCCGGGCCCGGGTCCGGGAGACCGAACGGCGGCTCGCCGACCTGCCCGACGACCTGCCCGTCGTCCTCGTCAACCACTACCCGCTGCACCGGCACCCCACCGACGTCCTGTGGTACCCCGAGTTCGCCATGTGGTGCGGCACCGTCCTCACCGACGACTGGCACCGCAGGTTCAACGTGCACACGATGGTCTACGGCCATCTCCACATCCCGCGCAGCACCCGGCAGGACGGCGTCCGCTTCGAGGAGGTGTCCGTGGGCTACCCCCGCGAATGGCGCAAGCGGCCGGCCCCGCCGGGGCGGCTGCGCCGGATCGTGTCCGGGGAGACGCCCGCGACGGAGTCCGCGACCATGTCCGGGACCGTGACGGGGAAGGGCGGGAACCGGTGATCGGGGAACTGCTGCCCGAGACGGTCGTCGTCGTGGAGGCCTACGGCGACGAGGGCGTCGACGCCCCGCTCCACCCCGAGGAGGCGGCCGTCGTGGCGCGGGCCGTCGACAAGCGCCGGCGGGAGTTCACCGCGGTACGCTCCTGCGCCCGCCGGGCCATGAGGAAGCTCGGCGTCCCCCCGCACCCCGTGCTGCCCGGCGAGCGCGGCGCGCCCGGCTGGCCCGACGGGCTGGCCGGCAGCATGACCCACTGCGCGGGCTACTGCGCCGCCGCCCTGGTCCGCACGGGTGACCTGGCTTCCGTCGGCGTCGACGCGGAGGTCCACGGACCGCTGCCCGAGGGGGTGTTGTCCTCCGTGTCCCTTCCCGGGGAGGCGGAGCGCGTCGCCCGGCTGACTCGGGAACGACCGGGGGTGCACTGGGACCGGCTGCTGTTCAGCGCCAAGGAGGCCGTCTACAAGGCCTGGTTCCCGCTCACCGGGAAGTGGCTCGACTTCATGGAGGCCGACATCGAGCTGTTCACCGAACCTGCCGACGGCACCGGCACCGGCACCGGCACCGGTGGTTCCGGTGCTTCGGCGCGCGGTGGGTTCAGGGCGGTGCTCCTGGTCCCGGGACCCTGGGTGGGCGACCGCCGCCTCGGCCACTTCGACGGCCGCTGGAGCGTCGAGGGCGGCCTGGTCGGGACCGCGGTCGCCGTCCCTCACGGCTGACCCGTCACGGCTGGGGGTGCCAGTCGCGGAGCATCCGGAAGAAGGACTCCTCGTTGCCGGACAGCCCGGCCCGGGCCAGGGCCGTCTCCGCCTCCGCGAGGACGGACGGTGCCACGACCGGGGGCCTGCGGGCGCCCGGAGGCCCGCTCTGCATGTCGTGGGCGGCGCGCACCGTGTGCAGCAGTCGCAGATAGGCCTGGACGGCGGTGCGCTCGCGGTCGGTCGGTACGGCGGTGGGCATCGCTCGGCTCTCCCCAAGTCGTGATCCGGCATCGCGCGTCCCGCGCGGTGCGGGCGCACCCCCCAGCTTGCCGCCCACCACTGACATCGATGGTGGTACGCAGGTTCCGGTGGTCGTGGCTCCACCACTGACCGACGTCCTGCCGGACCGGCTTCCGGTTGTTCTGTCCGGCCGCCGGGACCTGTTCGACCGGTCCGTGCCGCGGGCCGGTCCGCCCACCCGGTTGAACCGTCCCGCCCGTTCAGGCCTTGGGGGGCTGGACGTTCTCCAGGAGCATGTCCAGCCACTCCGCGACCTTGTCGCGGTGCTGGTCGGTGGGGAGCTGGGCGGCCCGCCACGCGATACCGCGCACCCCGTGGTCCTGCAGCAGCCGCTCCAGCGGGTCGCCGGCCGCCACGGCGGCCCGCCGCTCGCGGTCCGCCAGGCTCTGCAGCAGCTCCTGCTCGGTGTGCTGGAGCGCGTTCGCGAGCGCTTCGGGGTCCTCGGCGGTGAGGAATCCGGCGTGCACCCGGAAGAACCGCTGGATGGCGTCGCAGTGCTCCATGGTGGGACGCCGGTCGCCGTTGATCAGGGCGCCGGCCTGCTGCCGGGACATGCCCGCGCCGTCGGCGATCTCCTGCTGCGTGTACTTGCGGCCGTTCGGCTTGAGCCGGGTGCGGCGCAGCAGGTCCAGGCGCTGCACGAACCGGGTCTGCACCTCGGGTTCGCCCGCCGGCCGGCCGCTCAGCAGGGCCTTGACGACAGGTTCCGGCACTCCGGAGGCCGCGGAGAGCCGGCCGACGTCGAAGACCTCGGTGTGCGGCACGTCGAGCCGGTCGGCGAGTGCGGCGACGCGGGCGACGACGGCCGTCAGCGCGGTCGTCGGCGCGGTGTCCCGACCCTCACCCACGAAGCCACCGGTCACCGACAGATCTCCTACGTCTCTTACAGGCCTCTCACACGGGATTGCCGTGAACTTCACGGAGACTAGCCCGTGCCTCGAACTCACATCCAGGTCTCGCCACAACTGTGGCCAATTTCAGCCGTCAACCGGCATGAAATGCCACGATAGTTGACACGCCCGAGGTTCGGGCCGGAGGATCGGGGCGCCGCGTCAAGGCCGCACAGGCAAGAGGGGTGAGCCTCCCGATGGCACATCAGGCAGGAGGGCAGCGGTCGGTACCGCGGCCCGGCCCCGAGACTCCCGAGGTGCGGGCCTACCTGGAGGACTACGCCGTGCTCCTCCACGCGGTGCCCTTCCCCTCCCTGGTGGTCGACCGCCGCTGGGACGTCCTGCTGGCCAACACCGCTTTCCGGACACTTTTCCGGGATGTCGAACCGCATCCGACGGCCATGCCCGGCGACAACTTCCTCCGGTTCGTCCTCTTCCACCCGGACGCCGCCACCGTGCTGGGGGAACACGAGTCGAGCTGGTGCCTGCCGATGCTGGCGCACTTCGCCAAGACGGTGGAGCGGCACGGCCACGACCACGGACTGCAGGCCATCCGCCGGGACATCGCCCAGGACCCCATCATGGAGGCCGCCTACCGGCAGGGGCTACCGCACTGGCTCCGTGCCGTCGGCGAGCAGGCTGCCGAACACGACGGCGCCGTAAGGCCGTTGCGGCACCCCGATCCGCGCTGGGGGGTCACCGACTGCCGCCTCGTCGTGGAGACGACCAGGGTTCTCGAGGACATGGACTGCGTCCGGCTGACGCTGGTCCTGCGCGAGACGCCCCGCACCCCGGCCGGCCACCGAAGACGCCGGCGCGCCGCCTCCCATCTCAGCGTGGTGCCGGCGGGGGACTGAACCGTCCCGCCGGAGTCGACGCGGTCGTGACGCGCCGCTTTCCTGCGTACCGACGCAAACCGTTTGCGCGCCTTGCGCTCTCCTCTGCGCCAGCGCCCCTGGCCCCCGGTGCCGTACGGGCCGCCCACCGCCGGGGGCTCGACGTCCCCACGCTGATCTCGGTCGTCGGATGCCGACCGGTCGCGTTCCCGTGGCGGACCGGCCTCCGGCTCCCGGCCGCCGACCTGCCGGGAGGGCCGGGGCGTTCCAGGGTGGACGGCACTGCGCCACACAGCGACCGGGAGCTCTCATGCGTCTGCCCATCGAACCCAGGCACGTGGCACCCCGTCTGGCCACGGGGGCGTTCATCCTCAACTCCGGACTGTCCAAGCGGGGCGTCGACGAGGAGACGGCCGCCCAGGTGCACGGAATGGCCAAGAACACCTATCCGTTCCTCGAGAAGGTGCAGCCCGCCGCCTTCGCCCGGCTGTTCTCCGCCGGGGAGATCACGCTGGGCGCGGCCCTGCTGCTGCCCGCCGTTCCCACGGTCGTGGCCGGCGCCGGACTGGCGGCGTTCTCGTCGGCGCTGCTGGGGATGTACCTGCGGACGCCGGGGATGCGTGAGGAAGGCAGCCTGCGGCCCACCCAGGAGGGTCTCGCCCTGGCCAAGGACGTCTGGATGCTAGGGGTCGGGGTCGGGTTCGTCGTCGACGAGCTGACGCGCGACAGGTGCTGACCGGGCCGGTGACCGGCCCCGTGCCGCGGCCTCGCCACGGAGCCGTCTACGCCACGTCGGCCGGGTGGCCCGGTTCGGGCTGCCGACGCCTGTGCCGTGGCCGGGGCACGGGGCCGGTGGGTCCGTGCGGTGCCGCCGGCCCCGGACGCAGGGGGAGGACCGCGGCTTCGGGGTGGGCGGTCCTGGGGTGGGTGGCTTCGGGGTGAGCGGTCCTGGAGTGAGCGGTCCCGGGGTGGGTGGTCTCGGAGGGATCCGGCACGGGAGGGCCCGCCGCGGGGTGTACTCCGGCGTGCTCGCCGAGGCGCGGGCGTGGTGTCGCCCGGGTCAGGAGGATCACGCCCCATGAGGCGAGTGCCGCGCCGGTCAGTGCGAGCAGTACTCCCGCCGGGCCGCCCCGGAACCGCTCGCCGAGCAGGCAGAGTCCGATCACCGCGGCGGCCACGGGGTTCGCCAGGGTCACCACCGCGAGCGGGGCGCCCAGCCCGCTGCGGTACGCGGTCTGGGACAGCAGCAGTCCGCCGGCCGCGAACACCGCGACGAGCAGGGCCACCCCGATCACCCGGACGTCCGGCAGCTGATCCGAGCGGTCCGTCACGGCCACCGTCACGGACTGGGTGAGCGCCGACGCCACCCCGGAGGCGATGCCCGCCGCGGTCGCGTGCCGCAGTCCGGGCCGGGCGCCGGGCCGCGACAGCACGCCGATCAGAGCGGCCGTGACGCCCGAGACCAGCAGCGCCCCGGGCGCGGACAGTGTGCCGCCCGGTGCGGGCTCCGACGCGGTGGCCAGGATCGCCGCGAGACCGGCCAGGGTGAACGCCGTGCCCCGCCACTCGGTGCGCCCCACCCGCCGCCCCGCGAACCATGCTCCTGTGGGCACGGCCACGACCAGAGTGAGGGCGCCGAGCGGCTGGACCACGGTCAGCGGGCCGTACGCGAGCGCCACGACGTGCAGCAGCGCGCCCGCGGCGTTCAGCACGACCGTCCACCACCAGGCGCCGCTGCCCAGCAGCCGCAGGGCACCGGTGCCGGGGGAGCGTGACGCCAGCCGTTCCTGGGCGACCGCGGCGGCTGCGTAGGCGACGGCGGAGACGAGGGACAGGGCGACGGCGACGAGGGCCGCGTTCATCGGCGCGCCCCCGCGCGTTCCTCGGCCACGGCCCTCGCCTCGTCCGCCGCGCCCGCCGTGCCCTTCCCGTCTCTTTGCACCGGCACCGGCACCGTCGGCGGCCGGCGGGCATGGTGGGGGAGGCGCAGGACCGCGAGGGCGGCACCGAGCAGGGCGGCCGCCACGATCGCGTCCAGCCAGAAGTGGTTCGCCGTACCGACGATCACCAGCAGTGTCAGCAGCGGATGCAGCAGCCACAGCCACCGCCACCGTGAACGCGTGGCGACGACCAGACCGGTCGCCACCATCAGCGCCCAGCCGAAATGCAGCGAGGGCATCGCCGCGAACTGGTTCGACAACGTGTCGGTCTGCGGAGGCCCGTAGACCGAGGGCCCGTACACCCGCGCGGTGTCCACCAGGCCGGTGGCGGCGAGCATCCGGGGCGGCGCGAGCGGGAACGCCAGATGCAGCGTCAGTGCGGCGGCGGTGACCGCGGCAAGCACCCTTCGCGCCCACCTGTAGTGGACCGGACGGCGCAGGAAGAGCCAGATCAGAAAGGCGGCGGTGGCAGGGAAGTGCACGGCCGCGTAGTAGGTGTTCGCGAGGTGTACCAGGCCGTCTCCGTGCAGCAGCAGTGCCTGCACCGCTCCCTCGCCGGGCAGGCGGAGCGACCGTTCCAGCTCCCACACGTCGTGCCCGTTGCGGAGGGCGGCCTCGGAGTGGCCCGTCGCCAGCCGGCGGCCGACCTTGTAGACGAGGAAGAGCCCCGCCACGAGCAGGAGCTCACGCAGGAGGGGCGGGCGCGCCGACGCGCCGGACACCGGCGGTGGGCCGGGCCTCGCCGGTGGCGGCTCGCTCGGTGGCTCGCTGCGGGCATTCATTCCCCGGCCCTTTCGCCGACGCTGGTTCCGTGGTGGTGCTGAGGGCACTTGTGGTGCCGGGCCGGGCTGCGGTGTCGAGCCTCAGCGGGACGAGTCCGATTCGATACGCGATCGTACCGATACGAGTTCGTACCGATACGCGAGTGTACCGATACGGCACCGTTCCGGTACACTCGCGTATCGATGGGTGGCGGACACAGGCCCGCCGGGAACCGGCAGCCCGGAGGGTCCGCCCCGGGACAAGGAGTCGATCCGATGACGTCGCAGGCCGCGGACCGACCGGAACCGGTCGGCAGTTCGCGCCGCTCCAAGATCACGCCCGAGCGTGAGCAGGAGTTCTTCGACGCGGTCCTGGAACAGATCAGACAGTGCGGCTACGACGCCGTCACCATGGAGGGGGTCGCCGCCCGGACACGGTGCAGCAAGTCCACGCTGTACCGGCAGTGGCAGACCAAGCCCCGGTTCGTCGCCGCGGCCCTGCGGTCCAGCGGACAGGCGCGCTTCGCCGGCATCGACACCGGTACCCTCGCCGGGGATCTGCGCGAGGCCGCCCGTAGCGCGGGCGCGTGGTCGGCGAAGGACACCTCGCTGTTACAGGCACTCGGTCACGCGGTCACGCAGGACCCGGAGCTGGCGCAGGCCCTGCGCGAAGCACTGGTCGAACCGGAGACCACCGCACTGAAGGCGATCGTGCGCCGCGGGGTCGAACGCGGTGAGGTCTCCGCGGACAATCCGGCACTGGCGTACATCCCGGCCCAGTTCTTCGGAGTGCTGCGGGTGCGGCCCCTCCTGGAGGGGGAGAACGCGGACCCGGACTACCTGCTCCGGTTCGTGGAGGCCGCCGTACTGCCGGCGCTCGGCCTCGAATGAGACCAGGGCCGCCGCTCCCGGACGACCGGGCGGCGGCCCGGCCGCGCCGCACCGTGGGGACGGGGGCGGCGCGCACCACCGGCCGGGTGGGGCTCCCCCTGAGCGGAGGGGAACCCCACCCGGCCGTCGTTCCGGGGGGCGGACGGCGCGGCGGACGAGGGTGGGCTCAGACGTCCTGGCCGTTGCCGCCGCCGCCCTCCGCCTCTTCTATGCCCTCGGTGATGTCGTCGAGGACGGACTGCTTCTGGTCCGTGTCCACGCCGAAGCGGACCACGACGATCTGTTCCGGCTGTGCGGGGGAGGGGAAGGCCAGCGACTGGACGTACCCGTCTGAGCCCTTGCTCGTGACCGCCTTCCAGCGCACCAGGTAGCCCTTCTGCCCGGCGACGGTCACCGCCTTCGACTCGAGGACCTCGTGCGAGCTGATCCTCCCGTAGGAATCGCCGCCGTACGACTCCTCGGCATTGGCGGAGATGTCCGCCTTGGCGACCTCCTCCGCGGTGGAACCGCGGGTGCCCAGGGCCAGTGCCGGTGCCGAGTACGCACCGCCCTTGGTGCAGGTGCTGGAGGTGTCGCCGGGGCAGTCGTACGTGTCCTCCGACATGATCTGGGCGCCCACCTGGCCCTCCTGGCCGTACCAGCCGTCCGGGATGGGCAGGCTGATCCCGCTCAGTCCGTCGGTCACCGACCCGCTCTCGACCCGCGGCGGCTCCGAGGTGTCCGGGCCGGGGCCCTCCTCGCCCGGACCGCGCTCGGTGTCCCCGCCCGGACCGCCGTCCCGTCCGTCCGGTGCCCGCGAGGCGGTGGAGCCGTCGCTCCCGCCGCCGTCGGTCAGCGCGTACACGCCGACCCCGATGCTCGCCAGCACCGCGACGGCCGCCGCCACGGCGATCCCGATGCGCAGCCCCCGCCCTCGGCCGGAGCCCGGGCCGGACCTCACGACCCCGGGATACCCGGGATACCCGGGATACCCGGGATGCGCCGGGTATCCCGGGTATGTCGGCCGGGCCGGGTACGCCGGTCCGGCCGACGCGCCCGGCACCGGCGGGCCCCAGGCGGGCGCCGATCCCGCCGGCCGGACCTGGTCCGTCCAGGCAGTGCCGTCCCACCAGCGCTCGGTGGCCGGTCCGTCATTCGTCTGCCCGGGGTCGGGATACCACCCGGGAGGAGTCGCCTGCGTCATGCCCCCACCGTATGAGGCGTCGGTGAAAGAGGGATGAGAGAGGTCCGTATATCCGGGATCCCGAGGTCGCGCGGGCCCGGGCGGACCCACGCGTGTGCACCCGTGCGGGCCCGCGGGCGTGCGGGCCCGCACGGGCGGCCGGATGCCGGAATCCCCGGAACCCGGCCCCGGGAGCCCCACCCCGGGGCCCCGCCCCACCCCCTGCGTCCCGCCCCTGTCGAAAACGTCCGACGCACCATCACCTGCCTTTTCCGTGAAAGGCGTTGGCCGTCGGACCCCGGTGGACCGCAGGACGCGTCGCCCCCTGTACCCGCTTGTCACCCTCCACGGCAAGAGCCCGGCCGGTACCGCTCCGTCGAGGCCGTCGGAGGACTACGCTCGACGCCTGTACGTCGTTCGGGCGACTTGGGGAGGCAGCGGAATGACGGAGGTACGGCCCATGGCATCGGCCTCGGCCTCTCTCTGGGAGCGGGAGGAGGAGGTCGCCGCCATCACCGCGATGGTCGACACCCTGTGCGCGGACCGGTCCTCGCCCGGCGGTCTGCTGGTGCTGCGGGGCGAGGCGGGTCTCGGCAAGACCGCACTGCTCGCCGAGACCCGGCGCATCGCCGAACAGCGTGGCTGTACCGTGTGGTCGGCCCGTGGCGGCGAGACCCTGCGCACCGTCCCGTTCAACGTCGTACGCCAGCTCCTCCAGCCCGCGCTGGTGCCGATGGTGCCGGAAGAGGTCCGCGAGTACCTCGGCGACTGGTACGACATCGCCGGCCCCGCCCTCGGCGTAGCCGAGCCCGGCGACCGGCACGCCGATCCGCAGGGCGTCTGCGAGGGCCTGGTCGCCGCCGTGCGCCGGCTGGCCCGCCGGGACTGGCCGCTGGTGCTGACGGTCGACGACGCCCACTGGGCCGACCAGGAGACCCTGCACTGGCTCTCCGCCTTCGCGAAAAGCCTGGCGGACCTGCCCGTTCTCGTCGTGGTCGCCCGCCGGCCCGGCGAGGTCTCCGGGGCGAGCGCCCGCCATCTGGACGCCGTCGCCGAGGCGGCCGCGCACCCCGTCACCGTCCTCAGCGCGCTGACCCCGCCCGCCGCGGCCGGCCTGACCCGCGCCACCCTCGGCGAGAACGCGGACGCCGCGTTCTGCCGCGAGGTGTGGGCCGTCACCGGCGGCAACCCCTACGACACCGTCGAACTGCTCGCCAAGGTCCGGGACGGCGGACTCGAACCCGTCGAGGCGCACGCCGGTGAACTGCGCGAACTGAACCGCTCCGCCCGCGGCGGCGGGCTCGTCGCCCGGCTGGAGGAACTCGGCATAGACGCCACCCGGTTCGCCTGGGCCGCCGCCATCCTCGGCAGCGACATCACCGTCGGCCTGGTGGCCGAGCTCGCCACCCTCGACCACACCGACGCCGTCCGCTGCGCCGAACGCCTGCGCACTGCCCGCATCCTCACCGCACCCGACCCCGGGACCGGCCGCAGCGGACCCGCCGACCTCGAGTTCGTCCACCCGCTGATCGCCACCGCCGTCTACAACTCCATCCCCGACGCGCTGCGCCGCGCCATGCACGGCATAGCCGCCCGGATCGTCACCGACTCCGGGCGCGGCGCCGCGTCCGCCTCCCGCCACCTCCTCGAAGTGCACCCGGACGACGACGAGGAACTCGTCTGCCAACTGCGGGACGCCGCCGGTGAACACCTCGCCGTCGGCGCCCCGGACGCCGCCCGCCGCTGCCTGGAGCGTGCCCTGGAGGAACCGCCCCGCCCCGAGGTCCACGCGCGCGTGCTCTACGAGTTGGGCTGTGCCACCTTCCTCACCGCGCCCGCCCGGACCATCGGCCACCTGCGGACCGCGCTCGGCATGTCCGGCCTCGGCGGGGACGCGCGGGTGGACGCCGTGGTCCGGCTCTCCCAGGCGCTGATGCACAACAACCAGATGGAGGAGGCCGTCCGCACCGTCGAGGCGGAGGCCGCGCGGCTGGAGCCCGGCCCCGCCCGGATGCGCCTGCAGGCCGTGCAGTTCATGTGGGAGGGCATCCACGACGGCGAGACCACCGCCCCCGGCCGCTCCGAACGCCTCGCCGCCCTCGCCGCCACCTGCACCGGCCGGGACAACTCCGAGCGCGCGCTGCTCATTCTGCGTGGCTTCGACGCCATGATGCGCGGCGAGAACGCCGAGGAGATCGCCGAGATCAGCGACCGCGTCCTCGTCAATGGCCGTCTCGCGCCCGGCCTCGGCTGGACCGACGCCGAGTGGGGCGTCGAGCTGCTCCTGATGCTCGCCAGCACGTACACCTACACCGATCGACTCGACCGCGCCGAGAGCCTCTACACCGAGGCCCTGCGCTCCTACGAGTCGGCCGGCTGGAGCGGCGGCCACCTGGTCCTCGCCCACGCCTACGTCGGTCTCGCACACCGCAGGCGGGGCCGCCTCGCGGCGGCGGAGAAGTCGCTGCGCGAATCCCTGCGCCTGGCCGAACGCGTGGGCCGCGGCCTGCCCCTGTAGTGGACGGCAACCTGCAACCTGGTCGACACGCTGCTCGTCCGCGGCCATGCGGACGAGGCCTGGGAGGTCGCCGAACGGCACGGCTTCACGCCGCCCTACCCGTCCACCATCGTGCTGCCCGACCCCCGTTCGGTGCGCGGCAGGCTGCTGCTCGCCGTCGGCCGTACGAAGGACGGCATCAACGAACTGGAGGCCGCGGAGAAGGCGGCGGCCTCCCGCGACCACCACAACCCCGTCCACGTCTTCTGGGCAGCCGACCTCGCGCGCGCCATCGCCGCCCAGGACCCGGCCCGTGCCGCCCGGCTCGCCGTCGAGCACCGCCGCCGGGCCGAGCGCTTCGGCACGGACACCGCCATAGGGGAGTCCCTGCGCTGCGCCGCCGCCCTGGAGACCGGCCAGCGGGCGGTGCGGCTCGCCGCGCAGGCCGTCGCCTACCTGGAGTCCTCACCCTGCCAGTACGAACACGCGGCGGCCCGCGTCGAGTACGGCGTCCTCGCCCGCTCGCGGACCGACCTGGAGCGGGGCCTGGCTCTCGCGCGTTCCTGCGGCGCGGACGGCCTGGCCGTCCGCGCCGAGGCCGAACTGACCGCGCTCGCCGGCCGGACGGCGAGCGCGGGCCGTGCCGCGGTCCCGGGAGGGGAGCCGGGGCACCGGCCCCGGTGACCCTCGGGCACGCAGCCGAGGAGTGCCGCCCCACTCGGGCGCCGAACGGCGCGCGCTCCCGGCCGGGTGACCACCCGGCCGGGCCGCGGGACCGCACCCCTACGGGGGCGATCCACGACGCCACGGCCGCGGCGGACGGACTCGGGCCGACGCCGCCCACGGAAAGTACGGGCCGCCAGGGCATGCACCGCGGTGCTGCTGCCGTGGTCCGCGCCCGCAGCGGCGCACGGGGCCCGGCCGGCGCGGCCGCGTCCGCAGCTCGCCGGGGCAACCGGTGAACGGGCGGTGGCCGGGGCCGCGGGCCACGTCGTGGAGGAGGCGCGCCGGGCGGACAGGGGCGGGGTACGGTGCCGGAAGCCCGGAAGCCCGGAAGCCCGGAAGCCCGGAAGCCCGGAAGCCCGGAAGCCCGGAAGCCCGGGCGCGCGTCGGCTCCGGAAGACTCCTCGGCCGATCCCGCTCACCGGCCCCTCGCCGGTCCGGGCCCGGACCGTCCGCCCGCCGACGGTCCGTGGTGTCCCACCGTCCCGGGCCCGCCTCTCAGCCGCCCGCCCGCTTTCTCCCGCCGCCCACCGGCCCGGCCGCGGGTCAGGACGCTCGGCCGGACTCCTCCGTCTCCGCTTCCGTCTCCGCCAGTACCCGCTGGGCCGTGGCGAACGCGGAGTTGGCCGCCGGGACTCCGCAGTACACCGCCGTCTGCAGCAGGACGGCCCCGATCTCCTCGGGGGCGAGGCCGTTGCGGCGTGCCGCGCGGACGTGCATGGCCAGCTCGTCGTAGTGGCCGTGGGCGACCAGGGCGGTGAGTGTGATCATGCTGCGTTCGCGGCGGCTGAGCGTCGGGTCGGTCCACACCTCGCCCCAGGCGTAGCGCGCGATGAAGTCCTGGAACCGCGCCGTGAACGGCGTCTGCCGTGCCTGGGCCCGGTCCACGTGCGCGTCCCCGAGAACCTCGCGTCGTACCCGCATCCCGCCCGCCGCGTCCCCGCCGAAGTGCGCCCGCAGCGCCGTCAGTACCGCCTCCGGGCGCTGCGCCGGCGCCAGGTGCGAGGCACCCGGGATCTCCACGAGCCCCGACCCCGGTACCGCGTCGGCTATCTCGCGCAGATGCGCCGGGGGTGTCGCCGGGTCCTCCCGGCCGGCCACCAGCAGTGTCGGCGCCCCGATCTCGGCGAGGCGGTCCCGCAGGTCGAACGCGGCCAGCGCGTCGCAGCAGGCGGCATACGCTCCGGGGTCGGCGTCCCGGTGGTCGCGGACCAGCTCGGGCACCGTGAAACCGGGCGTGAACCAGCGGGAGTCCGCGCTCCGCGCGAGCTCCGCCGGGCCCCCGCTCCGCACCAGCGCAGCCCGCTCCTCCCAGGCCTTCGCACCGTTGAAGTGGGCCGAGGAGCAGATCACGGCCAGCGACGACACCCGCTGCGGGTACCGTACGGCCAGCTCCAGACCCACCGCGCCGCCCACCGACACTCCCGCGTAGGCGAACCGCTCGATGCCGAGCGAGTCGGCGAGTGCGATCACCAGGTCCGCGAGATCGCCGACGCTCGCGCCGGGACCGATCAGCCCGGCCGCCGAACCGCCGTGCCCCGGCAGGTCCCAGCGGACCACCCGGTGCGTGACCGACAGCTCGGGCGCCACCTTGTCCCACAGGGCGTACGACGTGCCCAGCGAGGGGCCGAGCAGCAGCGGGGGAGCGGAACCGGATCCTTCGACGCGGTGGTTGAGGAGAGTGTCGGTCACGAGCGCTCCAGTGCACGGTCGGTGAGAGGTCCGGCAGAGCCGGTGTAACGGGCGGGGTCGGTCACGGCGCCGAGGTCGAAGCTCCTCCACTCCGGGCGCTCCGCCAGCTCCGGTTCCGCGGAAAGCAGTTCACCGAGCATCTCGCCGAGCAGCGCCCCGAGGTCGCGGCCCTCCGCGTACGCGCGCCGCGCCAGGCCGGTGAGCAGCTCCTTCGCCCGGTCACGCCCGAGGAGGGGCGCCAGCTCGGCGGACAACCGCTCGGAGACGACCAACCCGTGGGTCAGGTCGAGGTGTTCGCGCATGACGTCCGCGTGCACCCGGAGTCCTTCGATGAGTTCGGCGGCGTTGCGGGCCGCGCCGCCGGTCAGGCGCAGCAGTTCCCGCAGCGGCTCCCACTCGGCGTGCCAGGCCCCGGCCGGCCGCTCGTCCTCGGCCACCAGCGAGCCGTACAGCGTGGCCGCGAGCTGCGGGGCCTGCCGGGCCGCCGCCGCGATCAGTGCCGAACGCACCGGGTTGGCCTTGTGCGGCATGGCCGAGGACCCGCCGCCGCTGCCCTCGGCGACTTCGGCGATCTCGGTGCGGGAGTACGTGAGCACGTCCGCCGCGAGCTTGCCCAGCGCTCCGGCGGTGAAGGCGAGAGCACCGGCGAGATCGGCGACCGGGGTGCGCAGCGTGTGCCAGGGAAGAGCGGGCGGACACAGCCCCAGCTCCCGGGCGTAGAGCGCGGGAAGCCCGGTCGGATCCGTCGCCCCGTACGCCGTGAACGCGGCCAGCGTGCCTGCCGCCCCGCCGAGCTGGGCGGGCAGCGTGACGCGCACGGCCGTCGCCCGGTCGCGTGCGTCGAGCACCAGGGAGCGCCACCCGGCGGCCTTCAGCCCGAACGTCGTCGGCACCGCGTGCTGGGTCAGCGTCCGCCCCGGCAGCACGGTGTCGCGGTGCTCGGCGGCGAGGCCGGACAGGGCCCGCTGGGCGCGGTCGAGGTCGTCGAGGAGCGGGCCGAGGGCGCGGTGGGCCACCAGCATCAGCGCGGTGTCCATGATGTCCTGGCTGGTGGCACCCCGGTGCACGTAAGGGCCGTAGGGCTCGCCCACCGCCCCGGTCAGATCCGCGACCAGCGGGATCACCGGGTTCCCGCCGCCCCGCGCCCGCTCGGCGAGGGACGCCGGGTCGAAGCGGCCGGGGTCGGCGGCCGCCGCCGTGACCGCCGCGGCGGCCCCGGCGGGGGCGAGCCCGGCGGCCGCCTGCGCCCGGGTCAGTGCGGCCTCGGCGTCGAGCAGCGCCCGCAGGACGGCGCCGTCACCGGCCTCGGCGGCGGCCGGTGAACCGGCCCACCCGGGGGCGAGCAGGCCGGTGCCGGTGTCGGCCGGTGTCACGTGAACTCCAGGAAGACCGTTTCACCCTCGCCCTGGAGGCGGACGTCGAAACGGTATGTTCCCCGCCCCTCGTCCGCCGCGATCAGCGTGGCGCGGCGCTCCGTGTCGAGCCGGGACAGCAGCGGGTCCGCCGCGAGCGCCGCCTCGTCGCCCGGCAGGTGGATCCGGGTGAACAGGTGCGTCAGCAGGCCCCGCGCGAACACGCACAGGCTGAGGTACGGAGCGTGGTGCCCCCGGGCCCCCGGCCGCAGCGTGCGCACGTACCAGTGGCCGTCGGCGTCGGTCTGGATCCGGCCGAAGCCGGTGAACTCCACTCCGTTGCGGCCCAGGAAGCCGCCGCTCGCCGGGTCCCGCCGCATCGAGCCGTCGGCGGTCGCCAGGTCGCCCCGGGGGTCGGGCCCCCACACCTCCAGCAGTGCGTCCGGCAGCGGGTTGCCCTCACCGTCGTACACGTGGCCGTGCACGGTGACGGTGTCCGGGTGGCCGAGCGGCGCTATGTCCTCGCCGCCGCGGAACGGCAGCGCGTACCCGTAGAAGGGGCCGACGGTGTGCGAGGGGGTGGGCGGCACGTTCTTCGGACTGCCCGGGTCGGTCTTCGTCATGTCGGTCAGCGCCCTTCTTCCATCCAGGTGGCCCGCGGCCCGTCGAGCACGATGTCCCAGTGGTAGCCGAGGCAGAACTCCGGCACCGACAGACTGTGGTCGTAGGCCGCCACCAGCCGCCGGCGGGCCGCGTCGTCGGTCACCGACTGCAGTATCGGGTCGTACGGGAACAGCGGGTCGTTCGGGAAGTACATCTGCGTCACCAGCCGCTGGGTGAAGGCGCTGCCGAAGACGGAGAAGTGGATGTGCGCCGGGCGCCACGCGTTGACGTGGTTGCGCCACGGATACGGGCCCGGCTGGATGGTCGTGAAGCGGTAGAAGCCCTCTGCGTCGGTGAGGGTGCGCCCGGCGCCGGTGAAGTTCGGGTCCAGCGGGGCTTCGTGCTGCTCCCGCTGATGGGCGTACCGCCCGGCCGAGTTGGCCTGCCAGACCTCCACCAGCTGACCGCGCACGGGACGTCCGTCCCGGTCGAGGAGCCGCCCGGAGACGGTGATCCGCTCGCCGACGGGCTCGCCGGTGTGCTGCCGGGTGAGGTCGTTGTCGGTCTCACTGACGTCACGCTCCCCCCAGGCGGGCGAGGACAGCTCCACCAGTTCCGGGTCCTTGGTCACGTCGACCGCGATCGCCGGCTGCCGGGGGTGGCGCAGCACCGACGAACGGTACGGCCGGTAGTCGCGGCGCGGATGGTGCTCGACGGGGGCGCCGCCCGCCACCCGCTTCTCGTACGCGGCGTGCTCGGCCGCGATCTCCTGGTCGATGTCGTGCTGGGTGAGAACGTTCGCCACAGAGGCCACCACCTTCATTAGTCAGGACACGGAGTATTTTCACAACAACTCCCTCACGTTGTCACCGCCCGGCGGGAGCGTCAATACCCTGTCTCATCCTGCGTCGATGTCGTCACGGGTTGACAGACAGGGTCGGCCGTGCACGGGTATTGTTCAGTGCACCAACGAATCGACGGCATCGGCAGTGAGGGGCGTACATGACCGCGGTGGACCTCGCCACGCATCCGGGACACCTGGCCCGGCGGCTCCAGCAGGCGCACCACCTGCTGTGGAACACGATGGTGTCCGAGGAGATCACCTCCCCGCAGTTCGCGGTCCTCAACGTGCTCGTCGCCGAGCCGGGCCTGGACCAGCGGACCGTGGGGGAGCGGGTCGGTCTCGACCGGTCCACCATCGCCGAGGTGATCGGCCGGCTCGTCCGGCGGGAACTGCTCGGCAAGGTCCGTGACCCGCAGGACGGCCGCCGCTTCCTGCTCCGGCTCACCGACGACGGCCTGCGCACCCACCGCAGGCTGACGGTGCGCACGGCCCGGATGAACCAGGTCTTCCTGGGCCCGCTGGACGCCGACGAGCAGGCCGCCTTCTTCGAGCTGATCCGGCGGGTGGCGGACGCCGCCGAAGGGCTGCGCCGCCCCGGCGGGCCGACCGCCCCGGTGACCTGACGCCCGGGTGGGCCGGCGCCCCGGTGACCCGCGGGTCCCGCCGACCGCCTCCGTGCCGGTCAGGCGGCCTCCGCGTAGACCACCCACACCTGCCCCCGCGCGAAGTTCACCGCGGTGCCGTCCTCCGTCGTGAACGCGGTGCCGTCCGAGGCGTCCGGGCGGCTCCAGCGGACGTCGTGGGCGCGCCCGTCGCGCAGCACGGTGGCCGTTCCGGAGCCCACCGTCTCGGTGTACGGCGTGTTGCTGCCCCGGGAGTCGTGATAGCCGGACGGGCGGACGGTCACGTACTGCACGACGACGGTCGAGGGCGCCACCGGCTCGCCCCGCGCGGTGACCGCGGGGGTGCCGTCCATGGAGACCAGCCAGCGGTTCCGGGCGTCGGACCAGGTGAAGGTGAAGCGGGCCGCCGGATAGCGCACCGTACGCGTGGTCTCGGGTTCGCCGCCCGCGGGCGGCGGGCCGTCGCGGAAGCCGGTGGTCAGCGCGGCCCGGCCGGGCGGGCCGTCCATGAACCGCCGGGGCTGGAGGTAGAGGTTGTGCGGGGCGGACCGGTGGGCGCCCCGGACGTAGACGTCCGCCCCCGCGTCGGACGTGCCGGGTGTCAGGGGCTCCAGCGGAGCCCGGTCGATCAGCGGCAGCAGCCTGCCCTGCGCCCCGGAGAACGCCAGAACCGGCCGGTCGAACTGGCGCAGCAGCTCCAGGTCGGCCTCCCGGGCGCTGCGCACCGGGCCGACGGACTCGGGCAGCCGGGTGGCGTAGACCGCCATCAGGCGGCTCAGACCGCCCTCGACCTGCTCCACGTACACCACGTCCGCCGACTCCAGGCCCGTCTGGGGGCGGGCCGCGGGGACGTTGTCGATCTTCACCGCGAGGACCGGCGGGTGGCCGTCCCCTTCGGTCCGCTCCGTCCCGCCCGGACGCGTGGTGCGGGGCGATCCGCGTCCGTCGTCGCCGGGGCCGTTCGACGCCGTGCAGCCCGCCGCGAGACCGGCCGCCAGCAGTGCCGCCAGCAGCGCTCCCGTCGTCGCGACGCGTCGTGTGCGTGCTCTTCGTCCCGTGCCCACCGTCGCCACCCTGCCTGCCCTACATCATCGGCTGTCTTGATTGTGCGCTTTTCTGATCGTCGGTGGCCATGCCTGATCGACGGTGTTCCCGCGCGGTGGCTTCCGCCGATCGGCTCAGCGGGGCGCGGTTCGGCATGGAGCGCACGGGTACCCGGAGCCCGCCGTACGGACGGCGCACCGGCCACGACGACGCAGGGAGCAGGCGGCGATGAAGGCAGTGACCTGGCAGGGAAAGAGGGACGTCCGGGTGGAGGAGGTGCCCGACCCGCGGATCGAGGAACCGACGGACGCCGTCATCCGCGTCACGTCCACCGGACTGTGCGGCTCCGACCTGCACCTCTACGAGGTGCTCACCCCGTTCATGACCCCCGGCGACATCCTCGGCCACGAGCCCATGGGCATCGTCGAGGAGGTCGGTGCCGGCGTACCGGACCTCCAGGCCGGTGACCGTGTCGTCGTGCCGTTCCAGATCGCCTGCGGCAACTGCTGGATGTGCCTCACGGGTCTGCCCACCCAGTGCGAGACCACCCAGGTCAGCGCCGAGGGCATGGGCGCGGCCCTGTTCGGCTACACCCGCCTCTACGGCGCGGTGCCGGGCGGCCAGGCCGAGTACCTGCGGGTCCCGCAGGCGCAGTACGGCCCGATCAAGGTTCCCGAAGGGCCGTCCGACGACCGGTTCGTCTACCTCTCCGACGTACTGCCCACCGCCTGGCAGGCGGTGGTCTACGCCGACGTTCCGAAGGGCGGCAGCATCGCCGTGCTCGGCCTCGGTCCCATCGGCGACATGGCCTGCCGGATCGCCCGGCTCAAGGGCGCCGGCCGGGTCTTCGGCGTGGACCTGGTCCCGGAACGACTGCGCCGGGCGCAGGAACGGGGCGTGGAAACCTTCGACCTGCGTTCCTTCGACGACGAGAAGGAACTCGTCACCGCGATCCGCGACCGGACCGACGGCCGCGGCCCCGACGCCGTGATCGACGCCGTCGGCACCGAGGCACACGGCAGCGCGGCGGCCCGCATGGTGCAGAACGCCGCGGCGCTGCTGCCCCGGAAGATCGGCGGCCCCCTGGCCGAACGCTTCAGCGTCGACCGGCTCGCCGCCCTGCACACCGCGATCGACCTGGTGCGCCGCGGCGGCACCGTCTCGATCTCCGGCGTCTACGGCGGCGCGGCGGACCCCATGCCCCTGCTCACCATGTTCGACAAGCAGATCCAGATGCGCATGGGGCAGGCGAACGTGCGCCGCTGGAGCGACGAGATCATCCCCCACCTGACGGACGACGACCCCCTCGGCGTCGACGACTTCGCCACCCACCGCCTGCCGCTGTCGGAGGCGCCCCGGGCCTACGACATGTTCCAGCGCAAGCGGGACGGTGCGGTCAAGATCCTCATGCAGCCGTAGCCGTAGCCGTAGCCGCGCGCTTTGCCGGGCTCGGTGGTCCGCCGCCCCCGCCCGGGTGTCCGAAGACGCCGGGCGAAACCCGGCGGGTACAGCCGGGCCGGGCCGGGAAGCCCGGACCTGCGGCCTCCCGACCCGGCGCGCCGGATCACCCTCACGGGCACGTCAGCGCTGTGTCACGGCAGTTCCTTGATCCGGACGTCCCGGTACGACACCACGTCGGTGGTGCCGTGGACCTGGAGCCCGATGTAGCCGGAGGCGAACCGCCGTCCGTCCGTGCCCGGGTCGTCCGGGCGCGGCGGGGTGAAGTCCTGACCGCCGGTGTTGTCGAACTCGTTGATCAGCACACCGTTGCGGAAGACCGAGTAGTGCTGGCCCTCCACCCGGATCTCGTAGTCGTTCCAGGTGCCCTTCTGCGTCACCCCGGCGCCGGCCAGCCCCACACGGTCGAAGCCGTAGACCGAGCCCGTCTTGTACATGTCGCCGGTGGGCGAGTCGAACACCTGGACCTCGTGCCCGTACTTGATGGCGACCCACTCCGGCCGGGTCTCCTCCGGGTGGTCGTGGACCTGCGGGAACCGCACGAACACGCCGGAGTTGGCGTTCCCGGTCCCCGGGGCGTCGTCACGCCACTGCAGCTTCAGCGAGAAGTCGCCGTACTTGCGCTCGGGGAACCACAGCATGCCGAGCCCGGACCTCGTGGTGCCGGAGGTGATCGATCCGTCCGGGTTCAGCGCGAACGAACCACCGCCCACCTGCTGCCACTCGGCGAACGTCTCCGCGCTGCCGTCGAGGATCTTGCGGTAGCCGTCGGTCTGGCCCGGCTCGCCGATCCCGGACCGGCGGGCCGCCTGGTTGACGGCCCGGAGTTCCCGCCGGTCGACGACACCTTCCTCCTTCAGCTTGTCCAGCACGCCCCTCACGTGCTTCAGGAACAGCGCGCTGGACGTCCACTCCTTCTCGTCCTCGATCAACTCTCCGATCCTGCACCGGTTGTTGGTGACCCGGTTGGGTACGCCCGAGTCGACCTCGCCGACGAACACCGTCAGCCGCTCGTCGTACTCCGGGCAGGGCGGCGCGGGGACCTGGCCGGTCACGACGGTGAAGCTCACCGTGAGCGGCGCGGAGGTGTTGCCCGCCCTGTCGCTCGCCCGGTACGCGACGGTGTGCCTGCCCGCCCGGTCGACGAGGACGGGCTCCGTGTACGCCAGGTAGGGCCCGGAGTCGAGCGAGTACTCGATGGACTCGACGCCGGAACCGTGGGCGTCGGTGGCGCTGACGGTCACCTTCGCGCTGCCGACGTACGCCCCGCCGGAGTTCTTCGTCCCCTCGACGTTCACGCCCGTCACCGGCGGGGTGGTGTCCTGCGGGGGCGCGGTGACGACGGTGAAGCCGACGCTCCTGACCGCCGAGACGTTGCCCGCCTTGTCGGTGGCACGGTAACGCACGGTGTGGGTGCCGGTCTGATGCACCATCACCGGGCCGCCGTACGCCTGCCAGGCACCGTCGGCGCCGAGCGCGTACTCGATGGTGTTCACCCCGGAGCCCGTGTCGGAGGCGCTGACGGTGACGGTCGCCATGTCGATGTAGTCACCGTCCGCGTTCTTCTCGCCGTCCACCGTCGCCGAGGTCTCCGGCGCGGTGGTGTCGTCCGTCGGCGGGGCGACGACGGTGAAGCCGACGCTCCTGACCGCCGAGACGTTGCCCGCCTTGTCCAGCGCGCGGTAGCGCACCGTGTGCGTGCCGACCTGGTCGACGACCACCGGGGCGGTGTACGGCTGCCAGGCACCGTCGGCGCCGAGCGCGTACTCGATCCGGTCGACGCCCGAGCCCTCGTCGGTGGCCGTGACGGCGACGCTCGCCGAACCGACGTACGCGCCCCCGGCGTTCTGCGTGCCGGTCACCGAGGCCGTCGCCTCGGGCGCCGTGGTGTCCTCCCCGCTGCCCTCGGTCACCACCAGGACGCCCTGCATCGCGCCGTGACCGGGGATCGTGCAGTGGTAGAAGTAGCGGCCCGGGGTGAGCGTGACCTCGGCGGTGTGCCGGCCGTCCTGGGCGTCACCGGGGTTGGCCAGGATGTTCAGCTGGACGTCGTCGTTGAACCCGGGGTCCGACGTGGCGAACGTCAACGTGTGCGGCATACCGGTGGTGTTGCCGGTGGCCTCGCTGTTCTCGAAGACGATCGTCGCCGGTCCGGCCACCGCGGTCGCCGGTGCCGTGAGGTACGTGTCGATGTCGTTGCCCGCGGTCCAGGTGAGCACCTGGTCCGCCGCGGCCCCCGCCCGCCCCGTCCGCCCGGCCTCCGGCTCGCCGGCCGCGGAGACGGTCTGCAGGCCGAGCATCATCAGGAGGGTGGCCAGCAGGGCCGCCCAGACTCTTCGTTGCCTGCGCATCACTGGTTTCACTCGGCCTTCCTCGCCAGCTGACCGGCGGCCGGGGTCGGACCGCCGCCCGTGTAGGTGACCCGCCACAGAGCGGACTTCGCGTCCGAGGTGAAGAAACCGCGGCCGTAGTCCAGGACGTACAGCGCGCCGCCCGGACCGAACTTCCAGTCCATCAGGCTCTTGATGCCGTCGTTGCCGACCGGCACGATCTTCTTCAACGACTCCGAGTGCACCGGCAGTCCGCCGTCGCCCTGCGTCCTCGGGTTCATGAGCACCGCGTTGCGCGGCTGGCCGGCGTCGTAGAAGTCGCCGACGAACCACTTGCCGTCCCAGTAGGCCGGCCACTGGGTGTCGCTGCCGCTCGCCTCGTCGAAGCGGTAGACCGGCCCGTTCATCGCGGCCTGGCCGCCGCCCTTGAGCCAGGGCAGCCGGTAGACGGCCTCGTCCTGCCTGTAGGACGGGACGCCGTTCTCGTCGCGGGGGAAGTCCGGGGCGCCGCCCTGCGGCGAGTACCAGATGTTGTTGCCGGTCACCGGCGGCAGATCGACCAGACCGTCGTTGTTGGGCGACTCGTTCTTCGGGTTGTCGCAGTCGTACCAGCCAAGGGGCTGCGAGGGGTCGGGAAGGTTCCGGTCCCGGTAGGGCTGCTTGTTGCCCATGCAGTACGGCCAGCCGCGGTTGGACGCCTTCGTGATCGCGGCGAAGGTGTCGTACTTGGCCGGGCCCCAGGTCGTCGACGGCTGGCCGGCGTCCGGGCCGACCCAGCCGGCGTGGAGCACGTCGGTCGCCGGGTCGACCGAGATGCGAGCCGGGTTGCGCACACCCATCACGTAGATCTCGCCGCGTGTCTTGCCGCCGCCCTCGGCGCTCTCCTCGCCCGTGAACAGGTTGCCCTCGGGGAGGGTGTACGTGCCGTCCGGTTCCGGGTGGATGCGCAGGATCTTGCCGTTGAGGTTGTTGGTGTTGCCGGAGGTGCGGCGCGCGTCCGCGAAGGAGACGCCCTTGTAGTTCGGCTCGGGGTTGTTGCCCGAGTAACCGTCGCTGAACCTGCTGGAGTTGTTGTCACCGGTGGCGATGTACAGGTTGCCCTTGGAGTCCCAGGCCATCCCGCCGCCGGAGTGACAGCAGCTGTGGATCTGCACCGGCCAGTCGAGCAGGACCTTCTCACTGGCCGGGTCCAGCTTGCCGGTGGACTCGTCGAACGTGAAGCGGGAGACCCGCCGGTCGGCCATGCGCCTGTCGCGGTCGATCTCCGAGTGGGGCGTGTAGTGCAGGTACACCCACCCGTTCCGCTCGAACCGCGGGTCCAACTCGATGCCGAGCAGCCCCTCCTCGACCTTGACCAGTTCGTCGCCGCTGCCCTTGTTGCCGAAGACGGTGAGCGCCCCGGCGAGCGTGACCTTTCCGGTCTTCGGGTCGTAGACGTGGATCTCGCCCGTGCCCTTGCCGATGTCCGGGTCGTTCCAGTCGGTGACCACCGGCTGCGAGGAGTCGGCGCCGCCGCGGCCGATGTAGAAGACGCGGCCGCCGGGGGCGGTGACCAGTCCGTGCGGCTCCCCGATCTGGTCGTTCCGTCCCGGCTGGTTGGGCCGGGTCAGCCGCTCGGCCTCGTAGTTGCCGCTGATCGTCGCCTTGCAGCCGGCCTGCACCAGCCGGCTGGTCCACAGCAGGGCGCCGCGCAGGTGGTCGCGGAAGTCGGTCTCGTCGTACGACGACACCGTGCCGCCCATGCCGGTGTAGAAGGACCGGCCGCCGTCGTAGTCCCGGCACCAGCTCACGGGGTGGTCGGCGCCGGCCGCGCCCGTCCCCGGCCGGTAGCTCGACTCGCGGACCCTGGCGACGGTGTGCACCTCGCCGGACGGGTTCTTCTCCCAGTTCAGCCACTTGTCGGGCCGCTTCCACTCCTGCGGCAGGCTCTTGGTCGCCGGATGCCGCCGGTCGCCGACCTCGACGGTCGCCCGCTGGACGCCCGTGGGGCCGGACGAGGCCGGGCGGGCGCCGATGAGACCGGTGAACCAGTCCGAGTACGGCTCCGCGCGGGCCGCGTCATGAACGCCGACGAACCCGCCGCCGGCCTCCATGTAGGCCTCCAGGCCCGCCTCCTGGGCCGGATCGAGGACATCCCCGCCGCCGGTGAGGAAGACGACCGCGTTGAAGCGGCTCAACCTGGTGCCGTTGGTGAACACCGAGGCGTTGTCCGTCGCCGTGACCGTGAACCGCTGGTTCTGCGGACCGGACAGCCCGATCTTCTCGATCGCCTCGATCCCGGCGTTCACCAGCGGCGACTCGTCGCCGGCCGCGGCGGAACCGTGGAACAGCAGCACCCGTACGTTCGCGCCCCCCGGGGGCGACTTGATCGACATCGTTGTCAGGTCCGGGTCCGGGTCGGAGGCCGGGCGCGCGGTGGCGGCGGGACCCGACAGCAGTCCGGCGGCGACGACCCCGGCGGCGACGGTCGCCGCCCAGGACCTTCGTCCGGTTCTGGTCGCTCTCGTGCTTCTCGTGCTCAACCCGTGCAAGCGCATGGGTCCTTGATGCGATGTGAACCGCACGTGGCCACCCACCCCTCCTCGGTCGCAGCAACAGCGTCAAGGAAGCTAGACCCCTTTGCGTCACACGCCAATACCTATGGCCGTGATGAAACGAACTTTGTCCTGAGTGTGGATAAACGGAAGGGTGACCGGTACGGTTTCCCGGGTTCATGACAACCAACTCATGGCCGTCGCACCGCCATTGCGCTCACGCCTCTCAACCATCGGCACCATCACGTTCCGTACCAGTAGGGGGAGTTCGGCATGGACAGACGCGGCTTCAACCGGCGGGTGCTGCTGGGTGGCGCGGTCGCCGCGACATCGTTGTCCCTGGGATCCGCCGAGGCGGTGAGCACCCCGACCCCGGCGAGGACCGCGCCCGCCGGCGGCGAGGTGAGACGCGTCAAGCTGTACGCCGAGCGCCTCGAGGGCGGAAAGATGGGCTACGGCCTGGAGAAGGGGAAGGCGTCCGTCCCCGGCCCGCTGATCGAGCTCAACGAGGGCGACACGCTGCACATCGAGTTCGAGAACACCATGGACGTGGCGGTGAGCCTGCACGTCCACGGTCTGGACTACGAGATCTCCAGCGACGGCACCAGGGCGAACCGCAGCGACGTCGCGCCCGGCGGCACGCGCACCTACACCTGGCGCACCCACAAACCCGGACGGCGCCCGGACGGGACCTGGCGGTCGGGCAGCGCCGGCTACTGGCACTACCACGACCACGTCGTCGGCACGGAACACGGCACCGGCGGCATCCGCAACGGCCTGTACGGCGGGGTGATCGTGCGACGCAAGGGAGACGTCCTGCCGGACCGCACGCACACGATCGTCTTCAACGACATGACGATCAACAACAGGCCCGCCCACACCGGCCCCGACCTCGAGGCCACCGTCGGCGACCGCGTGGAGATCGTCATGATCACGCACGGCGAGTACTACCACACCTTCCACATGCACGGTCACCGCTGGGCCGACAACCGCACCGGCATGCTCACCGGACCCGACGACCCGAGCCGGGTCGTCGACAACAAGATCGTCGGCCCCGCGGACTCCTTCGGCTTCCAGGTCGTCGCGGGGGAGGGGGTGGGGGCGGGGGCCTGGATGTACCACTGCCACGTCCAGAGCCACTCCGACATGGGCATGACCGGGATGTTCCTGGTGAAGAAGCCGGACGGCACGATCCCCGGCCACGAACCGCACGAACACGACCACGGCCAGGAGCCCGCCCCCGAGGAGAGCGGGAGCGGGGAACACGAGCACTGACGGGGGCCGGGGCACGGGCACCAGGGGCACGCGGCCACGGGGCGCGGGGCCTGAGGCGTGGGACACGGGGTGTGGGGCACGGGCGTACGGCAGGACCGCCCCTCGGCGAGAGCGCTCTCGCCTCCCGGGGCCACGGAGCTATCCTGATCCGCAGCCGCTGGTGAGGAGCTCCCGACGTGACCGAGACAGTGCCGCGCCCCACCCTGGAGGCCGTGGCCGCGCGGGCCGGGGTCTCGCGGGCCACCGTCTCCCGCGTGGTCAACGGCGCCGACGGCGTCACCGAACCCCTGGCCGAGCGCGTCCGGCAGGCGGTGGAGGAACTCGGCTACGTGCCCAACCAGGCCGCCCGCACCCTCGTGACGAACCGGCACGACGCCATCGCCGTCGTCGTCGCCGAACCCGAGAGCCGCGTCTTCGCCGACCCCTTCTTCGCCCGCCAGCTGCGCGGCATCAGCAGGGAGCTGACCGCGCACGACAACCAGCTCGTGCTGCTGCTCACCGAGGGCCGTCACGACCACGCCCGCGTCGCACGCTACCTGGCCGGCGGCCATGTCGACGGCGCGCTGGTCTTCTCGCTGCACCTCGACGACCCGCTGCCCGAACTGATCCAGTGTGCGGGCGTCCCGGTTGTCTTCGGCGGCCGGCCCGGCTGGTCCGGCGGCAGGAACGGCGTCGTCTACGTCGACAGCGACAACCGCGGCGGCGCCCGCGACGCCGTGCGGTACCTGCTCGGCCTCGGCCGCGGCCGGGTCGCGCACATCACCGGCGCCCTGGACCAGACCTCGGCCGTGGACCGGCTCGACGGCTACCGGGACGCCATGGCCGATGCCGATCCGCGGCTCGTCGCGGAGGGTGACTTCACCCTCGCCGGTGGCGAGCGGGCGATGCGGGAGCTGCTGGAGAGCCGCCCCGGCCTGGACGCCGTGTTCGCCGCCAACGACCTCACCGCGGTGGGCGCGCTGCGGGTCCTGCGCGAGCACGGGCGCCGGGTGCCGGACGACGTGGCGGTGGTCGGCTTCGACGACATGCTGCCGTTCGCGGAGCAGACCGACCCCCCGCTGACCACCGTCCGCCAGGACATCGAGGAGATGGGCCGGCTCATGGCCCGGCTCCTGCTGCGCGGCCTCGACCGCACCACCGCCGTGCGCGAGACCGTGGGCGGCGCCCCCTCCAGCGTGATCTTCCCGACGACCCTGGTACGCCGCGCCTCCGCGTGAGGCCCGGACAGCCCGGGCCGCGGTCCCCGACGGCGCCCGCGCGTGCCGCGTGTGCCCGCGCCCCGGGGTGAAACGCTCCGTGCGCCGCCGTGCGTTCCGGCGCCGGTGCGGGCATCGTTCGTGCGGTCGGCACGGGTGCGGGCACGGGCGTCCGGGTGCGGGCCGGGGCGCGGGGAGCCGCGTTGATCCCGCGTTGATCGAACGTTTTTCGCCGCCCGGCACGCTGTCGGGCATGCACATCGACACCATCGCGTCGCCCGACCTCACGTGGCAGGAGGAGGCCCTGTGCGCGCAGACCGGGGGGGACTTCTTCTTCCCCGAGCCCGGCAGCTCGGTCCGTGACGCCAAGCTGATCTGCGGTCTGTGCCCCATCCGGGCCGCCTGCCTCGACTACGCCGTGACCCACGACATGCGCTTCGGTGTCTGGGGCGGACTCTCCGAGAAGGAGCGGCTGGAGCTGCGCCGTACGTCCCGGTGACGGGTGACGGGTGACGGGTGACGGGTGACGAGGGCGGCCGGGCGCCGGTAAGGACGGCGGCCGCCGTCGGGAGGGCGGGGGGTCAGCCGGCCGCCCGCGTTGCCATCCGGGCCTTGCGCGCCGCGAGCTTCTCGTCGAACTTGCTCGCCTCGGAGTCCAGACCGCCGAGGAACAGGCCGAGCTCCTCCTGGGCCTGGATGCCCTCGGGGCCGAGCCCGTCGATCTCCATGATCTTCAGGAAGCGGATCACCGGCTGGAGCACGTCGTCGTGGTGGATGCGCAGGTTGTAGACCTCGCCGATCGCCATCTGCGCCGCGGCCCGCTCGAAGCCGGGAATGCCGTGACCCGGCATCCGGAAGTTCACGACGACGTCCCGCACCGCCTGCATCGTGAGGTCGGGAGCGATCTCGAAGGCGGCCTTGAGCAGGTTCCGGTAGAAGACCATGTGGAGGTTCTCGTCGGTCGCGATGCGCGACAGCATCCGGTCGCAGACCGGGTCACCGGACTGGTGGCCGGTGTTGCGGTGCGAGATGCGGGTGGCCAGCTCCTGGAACGCGACATAGGCGACCGAGTGCAGCATCGAGTGGCGGTTGTCCGACTCGAAGCCCTCGCTCATGTGGGACATGCGGAACTGCTCCAGCTTGTCCGGGTCCACCGCCCGCGAGGCGAGCAGGTAGTCCCGCATCACGATGCCGTGCCGGCCCTCCTCGGCGGTCCAGCGGTGCACCCAGGTGCCCCAGGCGCCCTCGCGGCCGAACAGCGTGGCGATCTCGTGGTGGTAGCTCGGCAGGTTGTCCTCGGTCAGCAGGTTCACCACCAGGGCGATCCGGCCGACCTCGGTGACCTTGGACTGCCCCTTCTCCCAGGCCTCGCCGTCCTCGAAGAACCCGGGGAAGTTACGCGCGTCGCTGAACGGCACGTACTCGTGGGGCATCCAGTCCTTGGCGACCTTCAGGTGCCGGTTGAGTTCCGTCTCGACCACTTCCTCCAGCGCGTACAGCAGCCGGGTGTCGGTCCAGGCGGAAGAGCTGCCGAGATGGGGAGAGGTGATCGACATGCGGTACTCCAGGGGACGGGGACATGTACGGGGCATCGGCGAGCGGCGCCGGCTACCTACGGAATCGTAGGCTACGAATCCGTAGGTTACGAAACCGTAGGTTAAGCGTGTCGTAAAGACCGCTGATCAGGGCCGGGGGCGCCCGTCAGGAGTACAGGTCCCGCAGCCGCACCGAGAGGCAGGTGACGCAGCCCTCGAGCTTCTCGAACTCCCCGATGTCCACCGGCACCGGCGCGTAACCGAGGTCCGCGAACAGCTCGGCCGTCTTCGGCGCGCTCGCCGCCATCAGCAGCCGGTCCCCGCCGAGCAGCACCACATGCGCCCCGGACTCCTCCGGCACCGGCAGGAAGCGGGGGAACAGCGACGGCGCGTCCACATGCGGAACGTGTCCGAGGACCGTTCCGTCCGGCAGTGCCGTCACCGCCGACTTCAGATGCAGCACCTTGCTCACGGGCACCGCGGCCACCCGGGCGCCCAGTGGTTCGAACGTCGCCCGCAGCTGCTGGATCCCGGCCGCGTTGGTACGCCCGCCCCGGCCCACGTACACCGTGTCGCCGATCTTGAGCACGTCCCCGCCGTCCAGCGTGCCCGGCTCCCAGACCCAGTTCACCGAACAGCCCAGCGCGGCCACCGCCTCCTCGACCCCGACGGTCTCCGCGCGCCGGGACTCGGCGCCGGGCCGGGCGATCAGGGCCACGTTCCGGTACACGACGACCGTGTCCTCGACGAACACGGAGTCCGGGCAGTCATCGGCCGGGACCACCTCGACCGTCTCCCAGCCGTGCTCGCGCAGCACCTCGCAGTACGCCTCCCACTGCTCCGTCGCGCGGCCGACGTCGACGCCCTGCCGTTCGGCATGGGTCACCAGCCCTTCGGCCAGTCGGGGACCGGGACGACGGACGAGAGCCTTCTTGCTGGGCACGTGCGGGACTCCGTATCGGACGGGGCGGGACTGCCGCCGGTACCGAGGGCGCCGGCGGGCCGGCCGGTTTCCCCCGGGTGCCGACGCAGCCATCATGCAGGGCGAACCCGGCCCGGGTCACCCCCCCCGGCGGCCCGGTGATCCGCCACCGGTGACCGGCCCACGCAGGTCGTACCCGGGTCACCCGACCGCTTCCGGTGCGATCTCCTTCAGTTCCCCCTCCTCCATCAGCAGCCAGCGCGTGATCCCCACCGACTCCAGGAACGGCTGGTCGTGGCTCGCCACGACCAGCGCCCCCTGGTAGGACTCCAGCGCCGTGGTGAGCTGCCGGACGCCGGCGATGTCGAGGTTGTTGGTCGGCTCGTCCAGCATCAGCAGCTGCGGCGCCGGCTCGGCCAGCATCAGCGCGGCCAGCGTCGCCCGGAAGCGTTCGCCGCCGGACAGTGTCACCGCCTTCTGGTCGGCGCGGGCGCCCCGGAACAGGAAGCGGGCCAGCCGTGCCCGGATCCGGTTGTTGGTGGCGTCCGGTGCGGACCGCGCCACGTTCTCGGCGACGCTCAGCTCGTCGTCGAGGACATCGAGGCGCTGCGGCAGGAACCGCAGCGGAACCTGTGCCGCCGCCTCCCCGGACACCGGCGGGAGTTCGCCCGCGACGGTGCGCAGCAACGTCGTCTTGCCCGCGCCGTTGCGCCCGATCAACGCGACCCGCTCCGGGCCCCGCAGCTCGAAGCAGCCCCTCACCCGGGCGCCGTAAGCGAGTTCGAGGTCCATGAGGGTGAGGACGGTGCGCCCCGGCGGCACGGCCGTGCACGGCAGGTCGACGCGGATCTCGTCGTCGTCCCGCACGGCCTCCGCCGCCTCGTCGAGCCGCTCCTTCGCCCCGGCGAGTCTCTCCTCGTGCATGATGCGGTGCCTGCCCGCGGACTCCTGGGCCGCCCGCTTGCGGGCGTCCATGACGATCTTCGGCTCGCGCTTCTGGTCCCGCATCTTCTGCCCGTACCGCTTGCGGCGGGCCAACTTGACCTGAGTGTCCGCGAGTTCGCGTTTCTGCTTGCGCAGGTCCGCCTCGGCGACCCGCACCATGCGCTCGGCCGCCTCCTGTTCGACCGCGAGCGCCTCCTCGTAGGCCGTGTAGCTGCCGCCGTACCAGGTCACCCCGCCGGAGCGCAGATCGGCGATCTGGTCGACCAGTTCCAGCAGTTCGCGGTCGTGGCTGACCACGACCATGACGCCCGGCCAGTTCCCGACGGCCGTGTACAGCCGCCTGCGGGCGTACAGGTCGAGGTTGTTGGTGGGTTCGTCGAGCAGCAGCACGTCGGGTCGGTCCAGCAGCAGCGCGGCCAGCCGCAGCAGCACCGACTCACCGCCCGAGACCTCGCCGAGGGTGCGGTCCAACCCGATTTTCCCCAGGCCGAGTTCACCGAGCGTGGCCAGGGCGCGTTCCTCCACGTCCCAGTCGTCGCCGACCGTCTCGAAGTGCGCCTCGGTCACGTCGCCCGCCTCGACGGCGTGCAGCGCGGCCCGCTGTGCGGCGATACCGAGCGCCTCGTCGACCCTCAGCGAGGTGTCGAGTGTGACGTTCTGCGGCAGGTGCCCCACCTCGCCGGTGACGCGGACGGTGCCGCCGGTCGGCCGGAGTTCACCGGAGATCAGCTTCAGCAGGGTTGATTTTCCTGACCCGTTGACGCCGATGAGGCCGGTCCGGCCGGGGCCGAAGGTGACGTCGAGGTCCTCGAGGACGGGGGTGCCGTCGGGCCAGGTGAAGGACAGGGCGGTACAGGTGATGGCTGTGGACATGCGGGCCTTTGCGGTTGCGTGGTGCGGTCGGGGCAAACGCGTGTCGAGACACCGCAGGAGAGGGCGACCGGGAGCCGGGCGGGGAGAGACGGGCATGAGGAAAGCCCTGTTCCGCAAGGACGGCTCGTACGCCGAGGTCGCACGCTGCGTACACACCCCACGGGTGTGACGCGGTGTCTCAGGACCTCAGACGAGCAACGTCCCTCTCCCCTCGACGGCAACAGAAGCCCGTCCACCGTACGAAGGGCCGAGGACGGCTGTCAACGCGTTTTCCGCGGGGGTCCGCAGGTCCGCAGGACGCAAGGAGTGCCGGCCGGGCCGCCCGGCTCAGCCGGCGTCGCGGATCAGCTCGGCGAGATCGCGGTCCAGGTCGAACTGGAGGTGCTCCAAGCCGGCCGGCACGAGTTCGCCGGTCGCCTCCAGGAACCGGCGTATCTCGCCCGAGCGGACATGCACGACGGCGGTTCCCTCCGGAGCGTGGAACTCCAGCACGGTCCGGTCGTAGCCGTACGGCCGCACGCGGACGTCACCGTGGCCCTCGGGCTCGTGCAGCCCCGCCGTGAGCAGCTCGCGGGCGAAGGTCCAGCAGACCTCGACGCCCTCCAGGGTGGCGGGAGCGGGAAAGGTCATGCGGACGGCGAACGGATCGCTCCGGTCGTAACGCAGAGTGGCGGGAATGCTCGCCATCCGCGGCGCGGCGGCGACGAGACGGGCCTCGACGGGCTGCTCGATGACGGTGGACAACGCCTTGCTCCCTCGTGACGGCTGGACGGCTTCCGGGCGGATAGGGCGGGCTACTCAAAGAGACGACGGAACCGGCCGATCCGTGCCCCCCGGCGCAGGGTGACCTCCGTCACCGCTGCCCTGCACCGGACCGGTTCACGGGCCGGGAAGGAGCGGACACGCCACGCGGGGCGGTCCGCGGTACGCGGTACGCGGTCCGGCAAGGGCTCGCAGGGGCCCACCGGCGACCGGTCGTCCGAAGAGGCCGGGCGACGGGGGCGGGGCCGGGAGAAAAGGAACAAGGGCCGGCCCCGGCGGGCGCCCGGCGACGGGCGCGGCGGGCCGGGCCTCGAGCCCCGACCCGCCAGGCGAAGTCCTCCACCCCGTAGGCTCGTCGCCACCATGACGAGCGTACGCATCCCCGAGGGCTGGCCCACGACCGAGGAAGCGGCCCGTGCCGTCCAGGACCGACTGCGCGGGCGGGTGGTGCTCGACGAGCCCGGTCCGCCGCCCGGGACGGGCCGGGTCACCGGTGTCGACGTCGCGTACGACGACGAGCGGGACCTCGTCGTCGCCGCGGCCGTCGTCCTGGACGTGGCGAGCCTCGAGGCCGTCGCCGAGGCCACGGCCGTCGGCCGGATCTCCTTCCCGTACGTGCCCGGCCTGCTGGCCTTCCGCGAGATCCCCACCGTGCTGGCCGCCCTCGAGGCCCTGCCGTGCCCGCCCGGCCCGGTCGTCTGCGACGGCTACGGGCTCGCCCATCCCCGCCGCTTCGGCCTCGCCAGCCACCTGGGGGTTCTCACCGGCCTGCCGACGATCGGCGTCGCGAAGAACCCCTTCACCTTCACCTTCACGGCCCCGGCCACCCCGCGCGGCAGCACGGCCCCGCTGCTCGCCGGCGCCGAGGAGGTCGGCCGGGCCCTGCGCACCCGGGACTCCGTCAAACCGGTCTTCGTCTCGGTCGGCCATCGCGTCGGTCTCGCCAACGCCTGCGCCCACACCCTCGCGCTGACCCCCGCCCACCGCCTCCCGGAGACCACCCGCCGGGCGGACGCCCTGTGCCGCAGGGCCCTTTGGGAGGCAGCGGGCACGGAAGCCTAGACGGCTCCCTTCCGCTCGCCCCGGCCGTCCTGGCCCTTGCGGCCGTCCCGCTCGTCCCCCTCGCCCTGCTCGATGCGCCAACGGCCCACCTCGCGGTACTCCGAGTCGTAGATCTCCGATCCGTCACCGGCCTTCATCGGGTAGTGCCGCAGGTTGCCGCCCCAGTACCGCAGGATCCGCCCCAGCTCCCCCACGGGGTCCTTCGCCAACGCCTCGTCGTCCATGTCCACTTCGAGAAGAAATCGCATGCCCTCAAGCATTTCATTGAACTTCCCTTTGGCACTTGTGCGAAAGGTGCTGCCGAACGGTCCGGGTCCGGTGCCGAAAAGTCTCCACCCGGTGTCACCGGCCACCTCCGACCTGATCCGCCGGACAGGCCCGGCCGGCACGTGGGCCGGGCGGGGACGCGAACCGCGTCGTACAGTGGGCGGACGGTGGCCAAGCGCTTGCTCGCCCGCTCCGGTGCTGAGTGGAACGTGTTCTTGGCGTCATCGAGGTGACATCGGTTGTGTCGGAGCTGGGGGTGCGATGACGGAGGCACGGGTACCCGCACCCGCACGGTCGTCGGGGCAGGGGCCGCTGACCGGCGTGCGGGTGGTCGAGCTGGCCGGGATCGGCCCCGGACCGTTCGCCGCGATGCTCCTGGCCGATCTGGGCGCCGACGTCGTCCGCGTGGACCGCCCCGGCGGCCCCGGACTGGGCATCGACCCGGCGTACGACGTCACCAACCGCAACAAGCGCTCCGTCGTGGTCGATCTGAAGTCCCCCGACGGAGCAGGCCGCGTCCTCGACCTGGCCGAGCGTGCCGACATCCTCGTCGAGGGCTTCCGCCCCGGTGTCGCCGAGCGCCTGGGCGTCGGTCCCGGGGACTGCCACGCCCGCAACCCGCGCCTCGTCTACGGCAGGATGACCGGCTGGGGCCAGCAGGGCCCCCTCGCGGACCGTGCGGGGCACGACATCGCGTACATCGCCCGCACCGGCACCCTCGGCATGATCGGCAGCCCCGGCCGGCCACCGGCCGTCCCGGCCAACCTGCTCGGCGACTACGCGGGCGGCTCCCTCTACCTCGTCGTCGGCGTCCTCGCCGCCCTGCACCACGCACGCGCGGGCGGCACCGGGCAGGTCGTCGACGCGGCCATCGTGGACGGCACCGCCCACCTGTCCACCATGATCCACGGCATGCTCGCCGCCGGAGCCTGGCAGGACCGGCGCGGAGCCAACCTCCTCGACGGCGGCTGCCCGTACTACGGGACGTACGAGACGGCCGACGGCGGACACATGGCGGTGGGCGCGCTCGAACCTCAGTTCTACGACGAGTTCCTGAGGCTGCTCGGCATCGAGGACGAGGGCGGCGACGACGAGGGCGAGGCCGGGCCCGGGCTCACCGGGGCCCGCACCGACGTCACCCGGTGGCCCGCCCTGCGCGAGAGGGTCACCGCCCGCTTCGGGGAACGCACCCGCGAGGAGTGGACCGCCGTCTTCGACGGCTCCGACGCGTGCGTGGCCCCCGTCCTGTCGCTGCGCGAGGCCCCGCACGACCCGCACCTCGCCGCCCGCGGCACTTTCACCGACCACGCCGGTATCACCCAGCCCGCCCCGGCCCCACGGTTCTCCGCCACCCCCACCAGCGTCCGCACCGGGCCCGCCCGGCCGGGCACCGACACCGACGACGTGGCCCGCGACTGGGACGTCCCCCGACTGCTGTCCGCGCTCCGACCTCCTCAGCGAAAGGCCACCTCGTGAGCATCGAAGCGTACGTGTACGACGCGATCCGCACCCCGCGCGGGCGCGGCAAGGCGAACGGCGCCCTGCACGGCACGAAGCCCGTCGACCTGGTGGTCGGGCTCATCCACGAGATCCGCGGCCGTTTCCCGGACCTCGACCCGGCCGCCGTCGACGACATCGTGCTCGGTGTCGTCAGTCCGGTCGGCGACCAGGGCTCCGACATCGCCCGGATCGCCGCCATCGCGGCCGGGCTGCCCGACACGGTGGCCGGCGTCCAGGAGAACCGCTTCTGCGCCTCCGGCCTCGAGGCCGTCAACCTGGCGGCCGCCAAGGTCCGTTCCGGCTGGGAGGACCTGGTCCTGGCCGGCGGAGTGGAGTCCATGTCCCGGGTGAAGATGGCCTCCGACGGCGGCGCCTGGTTCAACGACCCGATGACCAACCTCGCCACGAACTTCGCCCCCCAGGGCATCGGCGCCGACCTCATCGCCACCATCGAGGGCTTCTCGCGGCGGGACGTCGACGAGTACGCGGCCCTCTCCCAGGAGCGCGCCGCCACCGCCTGGAAGGAGAACCGCTTCGCACGGTCCGTCGTCCCGGTGAAGGACCGCAGCGGACTCGTCGTCCTCGACCACGACGAGCACCTGCGCCCCGGCACCACCGCCGACTCCCTCGCGGGGCTCAAGCCGTCCTTCGCGGACATCGGCGAGCTGGGCGGCTTCGACGCAGTGGCGCTGCAGAAGTACCACTGGGTGGAGAGGATCGACCACGTCCACCACGCGGGCAACTCCTCCGGCATCGTGGACGGCGCCTCCCTCGTCGCCGTCGGCACCAGGGAGGTCGGCGAGCGGTACGGGCTCACCCCCCGCGCGCGGATCGTCTCCGCCGCCGTCTCCGGCTCCGAGCCCACCATCATGCTCACCGGCCCCGCCCCCGCCACCCGCAAGGCGCTCGCCAGGGCCGGGCTGACCATCGACGACATCGACCTCGTCGAGATCAACGAGGCGTTCGCGGCGGTCGTGCTGCGCTTCGTGAAGGACATGGGCCTGTCGCTGGACAAGGTCAACGTGAACGGCGGCGCCATCGCGCTCGGCCACCCGCTCGGCGCCACCGGCGCGATGATCCTCGGCACCCTCGTCGACGAACTGGAGCGTCAGGACAAGCGCTACGGCCTCGCCACGCTCTGCGTGGGCGGCGGCATGGGCATCGCCACCATCGTCGAGCGCCTCTGACATCCCGGCGGACCCCGGACCCCGGACCCGAGCGACCGAGCGACTTCTACGGAGACCTTGTCATGACCGAAACCCACACCATCCGCTGGGAACAGGACGACAGCGGTGTCGTCACCCTCGTCCTCGACGACCCCCACCAGTCCGCGAACACCATGAACCGGGCGTTCCGCGACTCCCTCGCCGTGATCACCGACCGTCTGGAGGCGGAGAAGGACAGCATCCGCGGCGTCATCCTCACCTCCGCCAAGAAGACCTTCTTCGCCGGCGGCGACCTGCGCGACCTGATCAGGGTCACCCCCGAGACGGCGCAGGACCTGTTCGACGGCGGCATGGCGGTCAAGCGCCAGATGCGCCGTATCGAGACCCTCGGCAAGCCGGTCGTCGCGGCGATCAACGGAGCGGCCCTCGGCGGCGGTTACGAACTCGCCCTCGCCTGCCACCACCGGATCGCCCTGGACGTGCCCGGCTCCAGGATCGGCTGCCCCGAGGTCACCCTCGGCCTGCTCCCCGGAGGGGGCGGCGTCGTCCGCACCGTCCGGTTGCTCGGCATCGCCGACGCCCTGCTCAAGGTGCTCCTCCAGGGCACCCAGTACAGCCCGCGGCGCGCCCGGGAGAACGGCCTCGTCGACGACGTGGCCGACACCCGCGAGGAGCTGATCGCCAAGGCCCGTGCCTTCATCGACGCGAACCCCGAGTCCGCCCAGCCCTGGGACCGGCCCGGCTACCGCATCCCGGGCGGCACCCCGTCCCACCCCAAGTTCGCGGCCGACCTCCCCGCCTTCCCGGCCACCCTGCGCAAGCAGACGAACGGCGCCCCCTACCCGGCGCCACGCGGCATCCTCGCCGCCGCCGTCGAGGGCGCCCAGGTCGACTTCGAGACCGCCCAGGTGATCGAGGCCCGCTACTTCGTCGAGCTGGCAGCCGGACAGACGTCGAAGAACATGATCCAGGCGTTCTTCTTCGACCTCCAGGCCGTCAACTCCGGCGCCAGCCGCCCCCAGGGCATCGAACCCCGCACGGTCCGCAAGGTCGCCGTGCTCGGCGCCGGGATGATGGGCGCCGGCATCGCCTACTCGTGCGCACGCGCGGGCATCGACGTCGTCCTCAAGGACGTCACCCCGCAAGCCGCCGCCAAGGGCAGGGCGTACTCCGAGAAGCTGTGCGCCAAGGCCGTCTCCCGGGGCCGGACGACCCGGGAGAAGGCCGACGCGCTCCTCGCGCGGATCACGCCCACCGCCGAGGCGCGGGACCTGGTCGGCTGTGACGCGGTCATCGAGGCCGTCTTCGAGGACACCGCCCTCAAGCACAAGGTGTTCCAGGAGATCCAGGACGTCGTCGAACCCGACGCCCTCCTGTGCTCCAACACCTCCACCCTCCCCATCACCGCCCTCGCCGAAGGCGTCGAACGCCAGGACGACTTCATCGGGCTGCACTTCTTCTCGCCGGTCGACAGGATGCCGCTCGTCGAGATCATCAAGGGCGGGCGGACCGGCGACGAGGCGCTCGCCCGCGCCTTCGACCTGGTCCGGCAGATCAAGAAGACCCCGATCGTCGTCAACGACTCGCGCGGCTTCTTCACCTCCCGGGTCATCGGCCGCTTCCTCGACGAGGGCGTCGCCATGGTGGGCGAGGGCATCGAGCCCGCCTCCGTCGAACAGGCCGCCGCCCAGGCGGGCTACCCCGCCAAGGTGCTCTCCCTCATGGACGAACTGACGCTCACCCTGCCGCGCAGGATCAGGGGCGAGTCCCGGCGGGCCGTCGAGGAGGCCGGCGGCACCTGGACCGAGCACCCCGCCGAGGCCGTCATCGACCGCATGGTCGACGAGTTCGGCCGCCCTGGCCGTGCCGGCGGCGCCGGCTTCTACGAGTACGGCGAGGACGGCAGGCGTGCCGCCCTGTGGCCCGGCCTGCGCGAACACTTCACCAAACCGGGATACGGGATTCCGTTCCGGGACCTGCAGGAGCGGATGCTGTTCGCCGAGGCGATGGACACCGTCCGGCTGCTGGAGGAGGGCGTGCTGACCTCGGTCGCCGACGCCAACGTCGGCTCCGTCCTCGGCATCGGCTTCCCCGGCTGGACGGGTGGCGTGCTCCAGTACATCAACGGGTACGAGGGCGGGCTGCCCGGGTTCGTGGCCCGCGCGCGCGAACTCGCCGAGCGCTACGGCGAGCGGTTCGCGCCGCCGGCGCTGCTGGTGCACAAGGCGGAGAAGGGGGAGCGGTTCACGGACGCCCGCTGACCCTCCGGTGCGGGCGGTGCCGACGGCCGCCCGGCGGGGCGGGAGCACCGGTCTCCCGCCCCGCCGGCTCCGCCGTCCCCGGTCCCGCCCCGCCGTCCAGCCACTCCCGCAGCTCCTCGCGCAGCGACCGCTGGAAGGCCGTGAGCGACGCCTGCACCACCAGCGGACGCAGAGGGGCGGACAGCGACCCCACCTCCCGCGGGTCCCGCTGCGCCACCGCGTCCCGCAGCAGCCGCGACAGCTCCTGGGCGGCCGCCCGGGCATGCCCGGTGAGCGTCGTACGGGCCTCGAGGATCGTCTCGTGCGGCAGCGGTACGTCCGGCAGTTCGACAGTTCGACGCCGAGCCGCAGCAGTTCCGCGTCGACCCGGAAGTCCTCGCCGTCCCGCTCGACGACGCCCGGCGCCGCCGGCCGCGGCATGCCCCCCCGGGGCGCGCGGTCCGGCACCGCGCGCCCCGCCGCGTTGCCGAAAAGCCCCGGCAGCTCCGCCATGAGGGCTCTCCGGCGCCTTGCGACGCACGGCACCGGACCACGCGACCCGATCGGACGCTCATGGGGAAAGGACCCCTTGGCCCCGGGGGCGGTCCGGACGACCCCCGGGGAGCGGGACGTCCGGGTGCCCACACGGTCGGCCGACGCGGTGTGACCCCCGGCTCCCGGCTCCGCCCGCATGCCAACGGGTCGTCAGACGCCCCCTTCTGCACACGAGTTGACCGTTGTACCGTCCGCGCATGCCGATACGCACGCGCTTGACGACCTGGAGACCGCTCGTGACGGTGGCCCTGGCCGCCCTGACGGCCACGCTGCTCACCCCCACGACGGCGACCGCCGCGGCGGGCACCGCGCCGCGCGAGAGCCTGCCCGTCCACTCCTACGACGACGCGATCCGCGAGGCCGTCTGGGTGGACACCGGACTCGACGGGGACGGCGACGGACGGACCGACCGGGTCGCCGCCGACATCGTCCGCCCCGCCGAACCCGCGCAGCGGGGCCGGAAGGTCCCCGTCATCATGGACGCCAGCCCGTACTACTCCTGCTGCGGGCGCGGCAACGAGAGCGAGCGCAAGACGTACGACGCGAACGGCGACGTCGTACGGATGCCGCTGTTCTACGACAACTACTTCGTGCCGCGCGGCTACGCCGTCGTCGGCGTCGACCTGGCCGGCACCAGCCGCTCCGACGGCTGTGTGGACGTCGGCGGCCGCTTTGACATCCAGTCCGCGAAGGCCGTCGTCGACTGGCTGAACGGCCGCGGCACCGCCTACACCACCCGCACCGGAGCCGAGCGGGCCGACGCCGGCTGGACCAACGGCCGCACCGGCATGATCGGCAAGAGCTGGGACGGCACCATCGCCAACGGTGTCGCCGCCACCGGCGTCGAGGGCCTCGAGACGATCGTGCCGATTGCCGCCATCTCCTCCTGGTACGACTACTACTTCAGCAAGGGCGCCCCGCTCTACGACTCGGGCCCCGACTGGCTGTCGAACTACGTGGAGAGCCCGGACGCCCGCGCCCGGTGCGGGGCCGTCCAGCGCGAGCTCGTCGACGGTGCCCCGCGCACCGGCGACCTGACGCCGCTGTGGACCGAACGCGACTACGTGCGCGTCGCGAAGAAGGTGAGGGCCAGCGTCTTCCTCGTACACGGCATGCAGGACCTCAACGTGCGGATGCAGCACGTCGGCCCGTGGTGGGACGCCCTCGCGAAGAACGGCGTCGACCGCAAGATCTGGCTCTCCCGGACCGGACACGTCGACCCGTTCGACTTCCGCCGCGCCGACTGGGTCGACACCCTGCACCGCTGGTTCGACCACGAGCTCCTCGGCCTCGACAACGGCATCGACCGCGAGCCCATGGCCGACATCGAGCGCGCGCCCGACCAGTGGGTCACCTCGGAGAGCTGGCCGCCGCGGGGCACCCGTGCCGCGACCCTGCGCCCCGCCCACGGCACCGAGGACGGCGTCGGCACACTGGGTCTGCGCAAGGGGCGCGGCACCGAGACGTTCACCGACGACCCGAGCCTCGACGAGACCGACTGGGCGGCCGGTGTCGACACGTCGACACCGGAGAAGGCCGGCTTCGTCACCGTGCCGCTCTCCCGTGACCTGCGGGTGTCCGGCGACTCCGAGGCCACCGTCACCGTGACCCCCAGCACCGCCACGGCACACCTGTCCGCCGTCCTCGTCGACCTCGGTCCCGACACCATCCGCGACTACGCCGCCGCGGGCGAGGGCATCACCACCCGCACCGACCGCACCTGCTGGGGCGCGAGCACCGAGGGCGACAGCTCCTGCTACCGGGAGACCGAGGCCACGACCGCCGACGTCGGTCACACGATCGTCAGCCGGGGCTGGGCCGACCTGGGCACCCACGCCTCGAACGGCAAGGGCGCCCCGCTCACCCCGGGCAAGCGCTACACCGTCACCCTGGACCTGGCCGCCACCGACCACGTCGTCCCCGAGGGCCACCGTCTCGCCCTGATCGTCGCGGGCACGGACCGCGGCCTGATCGACCCCCCGGCGGACACCCCCACCCTCGCCGTGGACCTCGCCCGGACCTCCGTGCGCGTCCCGTTCACCGGCGGAACCGCCGCCTTCGTCCGCGCCACCGTGAACGCGCCCACCGGGTCCGGGCCCGCTCTCGACGCCCCCGTCCGCGACGGCGTGCGTTCCCCGCACACCGTCCAGCGCGTTCCGGGAGGAGCAGGGGACACCTCCGGAACCGGATGATCCACGCGCCGCCGGTCACGGCCTCGCGCACGACCGGTCACCCACTCGGGCGGACGCGTGATCCCCTCGATCACCGTCCGCCCGTCGGGTGACAGGAACGTGACCGCCGCGGAGGTGAATTTTGCGCCACAGGTGGTAGGGGCATGGCTGGAAGAGTGATCCTCCGGCCAACGGCTCGATGAAAGGTGCCGCTTGTGACGAAGGACCAGCACAGCGACAAGGACCACAGGACGGGCCCGCTGCCGGGCTCGGAGGCGGGCCTGGCGGGCCGTGAGGGCCCGCGGACCGACCGGACGGTGTTCGGTGTCACGGCGGTGCTCACCGTCGCGTTCGTCGTCTGGGGCGCCACCGCGACCGATTCCCTCGAGGACGTCTCGAGCAGCGCGCTCTCGGGTCTGATGCACAACGGCGGCTGGGCGTTCATGCTGGCCGCCTCCGGCTTCGTCGTCTTCGCCCTCTGGCTCGCGGCCAGCCGTTACGGCCGGATCCATCTCGGCGCCGAGGGCGAGGAACCCGAGTTCCGCACCGTGTCGTGGGTCGCGATGATGTTCAGCGCGGGCATGGGGATCGGCCTGATGTTCTACGGCGTCAGTGAGCCGCTGGCGCACTACGTCACGGCACCGCCCGGCACCGACCCGGCCGACTCGGGCGAGCGCATGGAACTGGCCATGGCGACCACGCTCTTCCACTGGACGCTCCACCCGTGGGCGATCTACGCCGTGGTCGGCCTCGCCATCGCCTACAGCACCTTCCGCAGGCGCCGCCGGCAGACCATCAGCGCCGTCTTCACCCCGCTCATCGGTTCGAAGCACGCCAACGGGAACACCGGGCGCGCGATCGACGTCCTCGCCATCGTGGCGACCGTCTTCGGCTCGGCGGCCTCCCTGGGGCTCGGCGCGCTGCAGATCGGCTCCGGCATGCAGGAACTGGAGTGGATGGACGAGGTGAGCACGGGGCTGCTCGTCAGCATCATCGCGGTGCTCACGGTCGCGTTCGTCGCCTCCGCGGTGTCGGGCGTGGAGAAGGGCATCCAGTGGCTGTCCAACACCAACATGGTGCTCGCCCTGGTGCTCGCCCTGTTCGTGTTCATGGCCGGTCCCGCGGTCCTCGTCCTCGACCTGCTGCCCACCTCGGTCTTCGGCTACCTGGGGGAACTGCCCCGGATGGCCGGCCGTACGGAGGCCAGCACCGGTGAGGGAGTGGCGGACTGGCTGGGTGGCTGGACCGTCTTCTACTGGGCGTGGTGGATCTCCTGGACGCCGTTCGTCGGCATGTTCATCGCCCGCATCAGCCGGGGCCGCACGATCCGTCAGTTCATCGGCGGAGTCATCCTCGTGCCCAGCACGGTCAGCCTGATCTGGTTCGCGATTTTCGGCGGCTCCGCGATGAGGCTCCAGGAGCAGGGCCGGCTCGGTGACGAGTCTACGGCCGAGGGACAGCTGTTCGCGGTGCTCCAGGAGTACCCCCTCGCCACGGCGGCGAGCCTCCTGGTGATGATCCTCGTCGGCATCTTCTTCGTCTCCGGCGCCGACGCCGCCTCGGTCGTGATGGGCACGCTCTCGCAGAAGGGGGCGCTCGAACCGGGACGCATGGTGGTGGTCTTCTGGGGCGTGGTCACCGGAGCGGTCGCCGCGATCATGCTGCTGGTGGGCAGCGGCTCCGGCGACGCGCTGACCGGCCTGCAGAACATCACGATCCTCGCGGCGGCCCCGTTCGTCGTCGTGATGATCCTGATGTGCGTGGCGCTCATGCGCGACCTGCGCCGGGACCCGGTCATCGTGCGCAGGGAGGTGGGGTCCGAGGCGGTCGACCTGGCCGTCATCGCGGGGCACACGAAGTACGACGGGGAATTCGAACTCCGTATCGGGCCCGGGGCCGGTACGGACGTGGAGGGGGACCCGGTCGGCAAGCACTACGAGGCACCGGCCGAGCACTGAGTGCCGGCAGCCGATCCGGCCGTCGCCGCACGCACCGGCCGGGCCGGCCGCCCCGATTCCGAGGGGGCGGCCGGCCCGGCCGTTTCCGCGGCCGCCACGCCGGCCCTCACCCCGGGGCGAGTTCCGCCGCCTCCCGCGCGCAGCCCCAGGCCACGGTGACCCCCGCGCCGCCGTGGCCGTAGTTGTGCACCAGCGCCCGCCCGTCCGGGAGCGACTCGCGTTCGATGCGGACGGCGTCCCGGGCGGGCCGCAGCCCCACCCGGTGCTCCAGGACCCGCGCCCCCGCGATCCGGGGCCGCAGCGCCGCGCACCGCCGCACGACCGCCTCGGCCTGAGCGGGATCCGGCTCCAGGGACCAGTCGTCCTCCTGCGCCGTACCGCCCGGCACCAGCCGCCCCGGCTGCGGCAAGACGTACGCCGTCGTCCCGTCGGCGCCGGTGGAGACCGCCCAGGTACGGATCCCCGGGTTCTCCACCACGACCAGCTGCCCCCGCACCGGACGCACCGCGGGATCGGGCACCAGGTCGCGCGCCCCCAGCCCCGAGCAGTTCACCACGACCGGGGCGTCCGCCCGAGCGAGGTCCGTCACCACGCGCTCCTCCACCACCCCGCCCGCGGCCACGAACCGCTCCCGCAGCCAGGGCAGATGGGCCGACATGTCGACCAGCGGCAGCCGGGCCCACACACCCGGCCCCGACGGGTGCTCCTCGGCGCTTGACACCCGCAGTCCCGGCAGCCGCGCGGCGGCCCAGGCACCGACCTCGTCCAGCGTGGTCCCGCCCAGTACCCCTTCGACCATCCGTACGCCGGTGACCTCCGGCCGCGCCGCCAGCTTCTCGTACACGTCCAGCGAACGCAGCGCCCACACGTGCGCCGACGCCACCGGCTCGATCCGGTACGGCCACCACAGCGCCCCGGCAACCGCCGAGGTGGTCCGCTCGACCGGGTCGCGCGTCCACAGCCCCACCCGTGCGCCCCGCTCGGCGAGGACGACGGCCGTCGTCAGCCCGACGACCCCGCCGCCGACCACACGGACATCGAAGACCGGTTCGGTTTCCATGCGGGGACGTTAGCGGAATATGTCATGCAGTGCTCAGGTCCGTCCCGCTGCGGAAATACTCACAGCATGTCTGCCGAGTACGCGACCTTCGGCCTGACACCGGCGATCCGTGCCGGTGGACTCCTCCCCGGCGGTGACCACCAGGTCCACCGGGACTCCGTCGACTTCGTCGTCGACGGACGCCCGCTGCTGTCCCGCCTCTGTGACCTCGACGCCGTCTCCCCGCTCGCTTCCGACGTCCCGCCCGCCATCTTCACCGCCCAGGTCCGCAGCCTGCTCCTCGAGACCGGGGCACCGCTGCCGTCCGGCCGGTACATCGTCTACGGCTGCCCCGAGTGCGAGGACCTCGGCTGCGGTGCGGTGACCGCCGCCATCGAGCGGGACGGCGAGGACTACATCTGGCGGGACTTCGCCTGGCAGACCGACGAACACGCCGACCTGGAACGCAACGGGTACCACGGCCTGGGCCCGTTCCGCTTCCGCGGCGCCGACTACCGCACGGCCCTCGCCGCCCTGCCGGCCGGCGGCGCCCCGGACACCCGCCGCCGCGTCCTGCTGGTCGGCGCCCGCGTCGCCCTGCCGGCCAGGCTCGTCGCGGCCCTGCGCACCGCCGGCGTCGGCGCCGACATCGCCCACGACGCCGACGGTGTCCCCGCCGACGAACTGCGCGGCTACGCCGCCGTCGTCTTCGACCGGTCGGCCGGCCCCGCCGAACGGGCCGCCGTGCGCGCCGCCTTCGCCGCCGCCGGTGTCGACGTGCCCTGCGTCGACGGCCACGCCCCGATCGTCCCGCTGCTCGTCGCCCAGACCGAGCACGCCCTGGACCGCAGCCCGCCCGGACAGCGCCGCCTGACCGCGCTGACCGCCCCCGCCTCCTCGGCTCCGGCGCGTGCCGACGCGGAGGTCGAGGTCACCGCGTCGTGCCGGGTGCGGCTCACCGCGTACCGCCTCGACCGTCTCGCCCGCACCCACACCCGCGACTTCTTCGACGGCGTCCTGGAACCGGGCCGCCACCGCATCCCCCTGGATCCGAGGACGGTCAAGGGCGAGTCCTACCTGGTGGCCCGCACCGCCGGGGCGGTCCTGACGGCGGCGGTACGGCGGTGAGCGCCGGGAGGCGGGCCGGGGCGGGAGCACGCGGGGAGCTAGGATCGGCGGTCTGATGACTGCCACCCTCGTCGCCAAGAACCTCTCCGCCGGCCATGGCGACCGCTCCCTGTTCAGCGGCCTCGACCTCGTCGTCGCCCCCGGCGACGTGATCGGCCTGGTCGGTGCCAACGGCGCCGGCAAGTCCACCCTGCTGCGTCTGCTCGCCGGGCTCACCGCGCCGGAACAGGGCGAGCTGCGGCTCTCCCCGCCCACGGCGAGCGTCGGCCACCTCCCGCAGGAGCCGGAGCGCCGGCCCGGCGAGAGGGTCCGGGACTTCCTGGCCCGCCGCACCGGCGTCGCCGACGCCCAGCGGACGATGGACGAGGCGACCTCGGCCCTGGTCGACGGGGCGCCCGGCGCCGACGACGCGTACGCGGACGCCCTGGAGCGCTGGCTGGCCCTGGGCGGCGCCGACCTCGAGGAACGCGCCGAGGAGGTCAGCGCGTCGCTCGGGCTGACGGTCGGCCAGGACCAGCCGATGACCGCCCTGTCCGGCGGCCAGGCGGCCCGCGTCGGCCTCGCCTCCCTCCTCCTGTCCCGCTACGACGTCTTTCTCCTCGACGAGCCGACCAACGACCTCGACCTGGACGGTCTGGAGCGCCTCGAACGCTTCGTCAAAGGTCTGCGCGCCGGCACGGTCGTGGTCAGCCACGACCGCGAGTTCCTCACGCGCACCGTCACCAAGGTCCTCGAACTCGACCTCGCCCAGCGGCAGATCAACCTCTATGGCGGCGGCTACGCGGCCTACCTGGAGGAACGGGAGGTGGCCCGCCGGCACGCCCGCGACGAGTACGAGGAGTACGCCGACAAGAGGTCCGCGCTCCAGGACCGTGCCCGGACACAGCGGTCCTGGATGGACAAGGGCGTGAAGAACGCGCGCCGCAAGGCGGGCAACGACAACGACAAGATCGGCCGCAAGTTCCGCAGCGAGGCCAGCGAGAAGCAGGCCGCCAAGGCCCGCCAGACCCAGCGCATGATCGAGCGTCTCGACGTGGTCGAGGAGCCGCGCAAGGAATGGGAGCTGCGCATGGAGATCGCCGCGGCCCCGCGCTCCGGCGCGGTGGTGGCGACGCTGCGGGACGCCGAGGTGCGGCGCGGCGACTTCGTGCTCGGACCGGTCACCCTGCAGATCGACTGGGCGGACCGGGTCGCCGTCACGGGTGCCAACGGCGCCGGGAAGTCCACCCTGCTGGGCGCCCTGCTGGGCCGCGTCCCGGTCGACGCCGGGCACGCCGCGCTGGGTTCGGGCGTGCTGCTCGGCGAGGTCGACCAGGCCCGCGCGCTGTTCCACGGCACCGAGGCCCTGCTCGACGCCTTCCGCGCCGGGGTCCCGGACACCGAACCGGCCGAGATCCGCACCCTGCTGGCCAAGTTCGGCCTCAAGACGGACCACGTGACGCGTCCGGCGGTCACCCTCTCACCGGGCGAACGCACCCGCGCCGCCCTCGCCCTCCTCCAGGGCCGGGGCGTCAACCTCCTCGTCCTCGACGAGCCGACCAACCACCTCGACCTGCCCGCCATCGAGCAGCTGGAGTCGGCCCTCGACTCCTACGAAGGAACCCTCCTTCTCGTCACCCACGACCGGCGCATGCTCGACGCGGTCCACGTCACCCGCCGCCTGGAAGTGGCCGACGGCAAGGTCACCGAAGTCCGACCGGGTGCGGTCCGGGCCTGACCGGGCACCGACCAGGTGCGGACGGGGCCTGATCCGGCGCCGGGCCGGGCCGCCGCCGAACAGCCCGGCGGCCCGGCCCCTCGCACGCCGCGGAGGAACCGGGCCGCCGGTCGACGCAGGGCTCGGGGGCTGTCCAGGGCCCAGGGCCTGTCCGGCGGATCAGGTCGTGGGAGGGCGCCGACGCGATGGGGGTCCCTCCCCGCTCGAGTGGAACCGAGAGCCCGGGGGAGTCGGTAACCGACGACAACGCCGCAGACGAGCGTGCCGGACCCCACGTCTTCGGCACGATCCGCCGGACAGGGCCTGGGCCCTGTCGTCACATTCCCGCCTGCCGCGCGGCGCCATGCACGCACTCTCGCCGTGCCGGGCCCTGACCCGAGTACATCCAGTACAAGGGTCAGGGCCCGGCGCGCCGAGAGCACGCACCTGACGCCGCGCGGCCCGCCCTTCGGGCGGACGGCGGGAACGTGACGACAGGGCCTAGCGCTTGCCCTTCTTCGGGTCGGCCAGCCCCGCCCGGCGCAGGGCGTCGGCCATCGCGCTGTTCGCCGGTGCGGGTGCCTGACGCGTGCCGCCGTTTCCGCGACCGCCGCCACCGCCCCCACCGCCCCCACCACGGCCCTGCCCCTGGCCCTGGCGCTGCTGCTGCAGGCGCCCGCCGCCGCGCTGCCGGCGCCCGCGGGGAGCCGCCTCGGTCTGCTCCGCCGCCTCGTCGTCCAGCCGCAGGGTCAGCGAGATCCGCTTGCGCGGAATGTCGATGTCGAGAACCTTCACCTTGACGATGTCGCCCGGCTTCACCACGTCCCGCGGGTCCTTGACGAACGTCCTCGACAGGGCGGAGACATGCACCAGGCCGTCCTGGTGGACGCCGATGTCGACGAACGCGCCGAAGGCCGCCACGTTCGTCACCACACCCTCCAGGATCATCCCGGAGGACAGGTCGGAGATCTTCTCCACGCCCTCCTTGAAGGCGGCGGTCCTGAAGGCCGGCCGCGGGTCGCGCCCCGGCTTCTCCAGCTCCTTGAGGATGTCCGAGACGGTCGGCAGACCGAACGTCTCGTCCACGAAGTCCTGCGGCCTCAGCGAGCGCAGCACCCCCGTGTTGCCGACCAGGGAGGCGACCTCCTCGCCGGACTTCTGCACCATGCGCCGGACCACCGGATAGGCCTCCGGGTGCACGCTGGAGGCGTCCAGCGGGTCGCCGCCGCGGATCCGCAGGAAGCCCGCGCACTGCTCGTACGCCTTGGGGCCGAGCCTCGGCACCTTCTTCAGCTCGCCGCGGGAGGCGAACGGCCCGTTGCTGTCCCGGTGGGACACGATGTTCTCGGCGAGTCCGGAGGTGATGCCGGAGACCCGGGCGAGCAGCGGCGCGGACGCCGTGTTGACGTCCACCCCCACGCCGTTCACACAGTCCTCCACCACCGCGTCCAGCGAACGCGACAGCTTCACCTCGGACAGGTCGTGCTGGTACTGGCCGACGCCGATCGACTTCGGGTCGATCTTCACCAGCTCCGCCAGCGGGTCCTGGAGCCGGCGCGCGATCGAGACCGCCCCGCGCAGCGACACGTCCATGTCGGGCAGCTCCTGCGAGGCGAACGCGGACGCCGAGTACACGGAGGCGCCCGCCTCGGACACCATCACCTTCGTCAGCTTCAGCTCGGGGTGACGGGTGATGAGATCGCCGGCCAGCCTGTCGGTCTCGCGGGACGCCGTACCGTTGCCGATCGCGATCAGTTCGACGGCGTGCTCCTTGGCGAGCCGGGCCAGCTTGGCGATCGACTCGTCCCACCGGTTCGCCGGGACGTGCGGGTGGATCACGTCGGTGGCGACGACCTTGCCCGTCGCGTCCACCACGGCGACCTTCACCCCCGTACGGAAGCCGGGGTCGAGGCCGAGGGTCGCGCGGGTGCCGGCCGGAGCGGCGAGCAGCAGGTCGCGCAGATTCGCCGCGAACACCCGCACCGCCTCGTCCTCGGCCGCCGTGCGCAGCCTCAGCCGCAGGTCGATCCCGAGATGCACCAGGATGCGCGTGCGCCACGCCCAGCGGACCGTGTCCAGCAGCCACTTGTCGGCCGGGCGCCCCCGGTCGCCGATCCCGAACCGGTGGGCCACCGTGCCCTCGTACGAGGACGGGCCCTCCGTCGCCTCCTCCGGCTCCAGCACGAGGTCCAGGACCTCCTCCTTCTCGCCGCGCAGCATCGCCAGGACGCGGTGCGAGGGCAGCTCGGTGAACGGCTCGGCGAAGTCGAAGTAGCCGGAGAACTTGGCGCCCGCCTCCTCCTTGCCGTCACGCACCCGGGCGACGAGCCGCCCGCGCATCCACATGCGCTCCCGCAGCTCGCCGATCAGGTCGGCGTCCTCCGAGAACCGCTCGGTGAGGACGGCCCGCGCGCCGTCCAGGGCGGCCTGCGGATCGGCGACACCCTTCTCGGCGTCCACGAAAGCGGCGGCCGCGGCGAGGGGCTCGACGCCCGGATCACCGAGCAGCCCGTCCGCCAGCGGCTCGAGCCCCGCCTCGCGCGCGATCTGCGCCTTGGTCCGCCGCTTCGGTTTGTACGGCAGGTAGATGTCCTCCAGGCGCGCCTTGGTCTCGGCGCCCCGGATCCGTGCCTGAAGCTCCTCGGTGAGCTTGCCCTGCTCGCGCACCGAGTCCAGGATCGCCGTACGACGCTCCTCGAGCTCCCGCAGATAGCGCAGCCGCTCCTCGAGCGTGCGCAGCTGCGCGTCGTCGAGCATCTCGGTGGCTTCCTTGCGGTAGCGGGCGATGAAGGGCACCGTGGAACCGCCGTCGAGCAGTTCCACGGCGGCCCTGACCTGCCGCTCCTGTACGCCGAGCTCCTCGGCGATCCTGCCTTCGATGGACCCTTGGAGGGGTGTCGTCACGATCCCGTACCGCCTTCTTCGCTGAGGTTGCGCGGCAATTGTGGCAGGTGGTGCCGACCATCGGGGATCAGGGCGGCGACTCGCGGGGTCCCGGCGCGCCGGGTCAGGCGCGCCGGCCCCGCCCCGCGGACGAGGCACCCCCGAACAGCCGGGCCAGCGCCCGGAACGGCAGGGTCACGACGGTGGCGGCGGCGCCGCCGATCTGACGCAGAACATCCGCGATGGCACGCACAACGATCTCCTCCTTCGGTTCTCCGTCCGCCCCGGGCCGGAGCGGACGGTCACCTACGGATACCTCGTCAACGCTTCACCATGCCTGTCCGTCGCGTACGCCGTGCCCTACCCGCGCCCCGGCGGAGTCCAGCCGAACCGGGGTGGCCTGCGTTCGAGGAAGGCGGCGACCCCCTCCGCCGTGTCGCCGTTGCCGCGCGCCTGACCGCTCCAGTGGCTGTCCCGGTCGGTGCGTCCGTCCGCGAACTCCTTCGCCGCCGCCTGCGTCAGCTGCGAACGCGAGACCAGGACCGCGGTGAACTCCGTGACCCGCCGGTCCAGTCCGTCCACGGGCAGCACCTCGTCGACCAGCCCCGTACGCAGCGCCCGCGCGGTGTCGATCAGCTCACCGGAGAACAGCAGGTACTTGGCGGTGGCCGGTCCCACCAGCGAGACCAGCCGCCGGGTGGAGGAGGCAGGGTAGACGATCCCGAGCCGGGCCGGGGTCACCCCGAAGACCGCCCCCTCCTGCGCGAACCGCAGATCGCAGGCCGCCGCCAGCTGTGCCCCGCCGCCGACGCAGTGGCCCCGGACCGCCGCGAGCGTCGGCCCGGGGAACGCGGCGAGCGCCTCCTCGGCCGCCACGGCCAGCCGCTGTGCCTCCTGCGGCGAGCCCCTGAGCGTGGAGATGTCGGCCCCGGCGCAGAAGGTTTCGCCCTCGCCGGTGAGCACCAGCGCCCGCACTCCGGCGTCGTCCGCCAGCGTGTCGAGCAGCGGCGGCAGCGCGCGCCACATCGAGGTCGTCATGGCGTTGCGCTTCGCCGGATGGCGGATGACGACCGTGGCGACCGAGTCGGTGACACTGTGCGACAGCTGCGGCTCCATGCGCCGGATGCTATCCGCCCCGGTCGGGGCGCCGACCGGCAGGAGCGTGCGAGGTGTTACGCGACACCGGGGGCAGGGGAGAAGGGGAGGGAACGGACAACGAGGAGGCAGTCATGGCCAAATCCACCACACCGCGGGGCGAGGCGGCCAAACTGAAGAGCGGCTTCGGCCGGCTCGCCGCGCTCGGCGTGATCCTGGTCGCCGCCGGCCTCTTCGGTCTGGTCTACACCGGCGTCGCGACTCTGACCACGATGGTGCTGTTCGGCTGGCTGCTGCTGATCGGCGGTGCGGTCTCGCTGCTGCACGCGGTCCAGGCCCGGCACACCAACTTCTTCTGGCTCGCCGTGATCGTCGCGGCGCTGAACGTCGCGGCCGGTGTGGTGGTCCTGCGCACACCGGAGGCGGCCGCCGAGGGGCTGACCATGTTCGCCGCACTGCTGTTCCTCACCGGCGGGCTGTTCCGCCTGGTGGGCAGCGTGGTGGTCCGCGGGCCGCAGTTCGGTGTGACGCTCCTGCAGGGCGTCCTCGGCCTCCTCCTCGGCATCCTGGTCCTGGCCACCTGGCCGAGCAGCAGCCAGTACGTGATCGGCACCTTCCTCTCGCTCGCCCTGCTCTTCGACGGGCTCGGGCTGATCGCCACCGGCTACGGCGGGCGCAGGATCGTGGGCATGGTCTCCGACCAGCTGACGGGTCCGGAGAGCACGGGGCCCCATGCCGGACCCGCACAACCCGAATAGTTCACCGACCCTCCACAGGGCGAACAGGAACGGTGCCGCAAGCGACGACGGCATAAGCCAACGGCCATAAACGCTCGATATCCGCTGACTTCTGTTCAGGGCTCCGGCGGGGTGCGCACAGGTGCCAACACTCGACGTGTGGTGACAATCGAGCGTGAGGGTGGCGACCGGACGATGGACGACCAGGGGCGCGGGCCCGGCCCACGCCCACAGGGCGGGGAGAGACCCACCGAGGCGAAGAACGTGACACCGCGACCGGCGCCACTGCCGTACGAAGGCGTCTGGCGGTTCACCGCCCCCGCCCTCGACGCCTCGGTCCCGCAGGCGCGCCACGCCGTACGGGACCTGCTGCTGCGCCAGGGGGTGCCGGTCGCCGACGAGGTGGTCCAGGGACTGTTGCTGATCGTGTCGGAACTGGTCACCAACGCCGTACGGCACGCGGCCCTGCTCTCCCCGGTGCTCGCCGTGGAGGTCGCCGTCGGAGCCGAGTGGGTCAGGGTGTCCGTGGAGGACGGCCACCCCTACCGTCCGACCGCTCTGGAGACCGACCACGGCCGCACCGGCGGCCGCGGACTGCTCCTGGTGCGCGAGATCACCCGTGAGGCGAACGGCATGTGCGACGTCGAGCACACCGCGGGCGGCGGCAAGGTGGTCTGGGCCGCCCTGCCGCTCAAGTCCGCGCAGGTCTGACGGCCCGGACCGCGCGGGCCCGGACCGCATGGGCCCGGGCAGACCCGGCGCACACGCGGGTCCGCGACCGGCCCCGCGCACGGTCACCAGCCCGCCGACGGTCCCGTCAGCTCCCGGACCGCCGGGCGGACCGCGTCCAGCACGGTCGTGAACCACGCCGAGAAGGTGTCCTCGGCGTGCCGCCGGGCCAGCTCGTCCGGGGTCACGAACGCCGTGGACGCCACCTCCTCGTGATCCGCCCGCAGCGGCGCCTGCACCATGCCGACGAACAGGTGGTTGTACTCCTGCTCGACCAGACCGGAGGCCGGGTCCGGATGGTTGTAGCGCACCGTGCCCGCCTCGGCGAGCAGCGACGGGGACAGCCCCAGCTCCTCGAAGGTCCGCCGGGCCGCCGCCGCGAACGGCGCCTCGCCGGGGTAGGGGTGCCCGCAGCACGTGTTGGACCACACGCCGGGGGAGTGGTACTTGCCCAGCGCCCGCTGCTGGATCAGCAGCCGGCCCCGCTCGTCGAACAGGAACACCGAGAACGCCCGGTGCAACTGCCCCGGGGGCTGATGGGCGGCCAGCTTCTCCGCGGTACCGATCGTCACGCCGTCTTCGTCGACAAGCTCCAGCAGAATCGCCTCGGCGGCAGGGCCCGACGGGCTGTGCGTCGCGGTGGCAGGTGTGATCGGCATACCCATCCTTCACTCGGTCTTCGCGCCCCAAGTCTGCCGCACGAATCCGGCACTCCCGGCACTCCCGCACCGCCCGCATGTCCCGCGGGCGGCCCGGCCCGTGGCCGGCGCGGGCCGGACACCGGAAGAGGGGCCCCGTGGACGACCTGCCCGGGCCGGCGGCGGGAGAACCGTGAAATCGTGAAATGCGGGGCGCCATGGACGAAAGGGCGCAGGCAGGGGGCGGAAGGATGCCTCCCCGGCGCACGGACACCACACTCACGCCCCAGCGGCGCCTCCCGCTCGGGCCGCCCCCGGCGCCCCGCCGCCACGTCAGCCCACGGCGGCCGGGACGGCGCCCACGGCCCGGTGCCGTCTCAGTGGCAGAGCCGCGCCTCGTGCTCCGCGTGACCGCGCGGTTCCAGCTGGAAGGTGCAGTGCTCCACGTCGAAGTGGTCGCCCAGGCAGCTCTGCAGTTCGTGCAGCATCTTCTCGTGCCCGATGGCGCTGAGCACCTCGGAGCTGACGACCACGTGCGCGGACAGTACCGGCATGCCCGAGGTGATGGTCCAGGCGTGCAGGTCGTGCACGTCCTCGACGCCTTGCGTGTCCAGGATGTGCGCCCGGACCTGGGCCATGTCCACGCCCTTGGGCGCCGTCTCCAGCAGCACGTCCAGGGTCTCGCGCAGCAGCTTGAAGGTGCGGGGCACGATCAGTGCGGCGATCACGAGGGAGGCGATCGGGTCGGCGGCCATCCAGCCGGTCGCCACGACGACCAGCGCCGAGACGATCACCGCGACCGAGCCCAGCGCGTCGGCGGCCACCTCCAGGAACGCCCCGCGCACGTTCAGGCTCTCCTTCTGCCCGCTCATCAGCAGCGTCAGCGACACCATGTTGGCGACCAGGCCGATCGCGCCGAAGACCAGCGTCAGCCCGCCCTCGGTGCCCGCCGGCGTGATGAACCGCTGGACCGCCTCGTACAGCACGTAGCCGCCCACCCCGAGCAGCAGCAGACAGTTCGCGAGCGCGGCGATTATCTCCGCGCGGGCGTAGCCGAAGGTGCGGCGCTCGCTCGGCGGGCGGTTCGCGAAATGGATCGCCAGCAGCGCCATGCCGAGCCCCAGCGCGTCCGTCGCCATATGGGCCGCGTCGGCGACCAGGGCGAGCGAGTCGGCCAGCACACCGCCGATGATCTCGACCACCATGACGGCGAGCGTGATCGCCAGCGCCGCCCGCAGCCTGCCGCGGTACGCCGCGCTCGCCGTACCGCCGGCGGGTGTGCCGTGCGCGTGCCCGTGATCGTGCCCAGCCCCCATGGAAGCCGTTCCTCCCTGACTCGTCCGGATCACAGTGAACTACGGGCCGGGGGTATCCGGCAACGCGGCACTGAACACCGTTGTCATGTGCTCTGACCTGCGGAAACGGTACGCAGGTCAGACGTGTTCCAGAGCGGAGCGCGCCTCTCCCGGATGCCCCGGCCGACGCTGCGGACGAGCCGAAGGGGCGGGTGCCGTTCGACCGGAGCGGTTCCGGAGCGGTGCCCCGTATTCGCCCCGATGCCCCTTCTGGGTGCGCGGTTTGTGGGCCGGCCCCGCTATCCCCGATGATGATCGCGGCAGGGACGCAGGTGGAACCACAACGATCCAACCGCCGAACGGGCGGTGAACGCGGGCTCAGGGACATCCGCTAGCCTCAGCCGACATGCCGCCCGGGGCCCCGTACGGCCGCCCCCACCATGTACACGACCGGCGTGGACACGTCGGCATTCCAGGGAGTGAGATTCGGTTGTCGACCGCCATCCTCACCGGCCAGCCGGTTCCGGGTTCGTCGCTCGAGGCGGACCTGCGTTCTCTCGGCTTCGACGTGCGGATCGCGTCCGGCACCGCGGAGGCCGGGGCCCTGCTCGCCGAGGTGCCCACCGGTCAGCGGGTCGCCGTCGTCGACGCCCGGTTCGTGGGCCATGAGCACGCGCTGCGCCTCGGCCTCACCGACCCCCGCTTCCCGCTCGCCGCGATCCCCGGTGCCGTCACCGCCCAGCCGGCCGCCCGCCAGGCCCTGGCCCGTGCGATGGCCCGCGAGAGCACCGCGGTCCCCGAGCCCGCCGCCTCCCCCGAGCCCGGCGAGGCCGGTGGGACCGCGTCCGGCGGGACTTCGGCGCCCGCCGGAACCACCCTCACCGACCGCATCGTCACCGCCCTGAGCGCCGACGGCAGCGATCCGCACCGCCCCGACCTCGGCAGCCTCGTCGCCACCGTGCCCGACGGCCCCCAGGCCCGCAACGAGGCCCGGCAGTCCGTCGCCGCCGTCGACGACGAGGCCGTCCGGCTGAAGTCGGCCGTCAAGGCCCGCGACGGCTTCTTCACCACCTACTGCATCAGCCCGTACTCCCGCTACATCGCCCGCTGGTGCGCCCGGCGCGGCCTGACCCCCAACCAGGTCACCACCGCCTCCCTGATCACCGCGCTCATAGCGGCCGCCTGCGCCGCCACCGGCACCCGCCCGGGCTTCGTCGCCGCCGGCGCCCTGCTCCTCGCCTCCTTCGTGCTGGACTGCACCGACGGCCAGCTCGCCCGCTACTCCCTGCAGTACTCCACCCTCGGCGCCTGGCTCGACGCCACCTTCGACCGCGCCAAGGAGTACGCCTACTACGCGGGCCTGGCGCTCGGCGCGGCCCGCGGCGGCGACGACGTATGGGCCCTCGCCCTGGGCGCGATGGTCCTGCAGACCTGTCGGCACGTCGTGGACTTCTCCTTCAACGAGGCGAACGCCGACAGCACGGCCGCCACCGCCAACACCAGCCCCACCGCCGCCCTCTCCGACAGACTCGACAGCGTCGGCTGGACGGTCTGGGTGCGCCGCATGATCGTCCTCCCGATCGGCGAGCGCTGGGCGATGATCGCGGTCCTCACGGCACTCACGACCCCCCGCATCACCTTCTGCGCCCTGCTGATCGGCTGCGCCTTCGCGGCGACGTACACCACGGCCGGCCGCGTCCTGCGCTCCCTGACCCGTAAGGCCCGCAGGACCGACCGCGCGGCGCGCGCCCTCGCGGACCTCACCGACACCGGGCCGCTCGCCGAACGCCTCGCCCAGGCGCTGAAGGCCCCCGCGCGACGCCTGCCGGGCTTCACCGCCCCTGCCGTCGCCCTGCTCGGCGGCGCCGCCGTCACCACCGCGGCCGCGCTGACCGGCTTCGGCGGACCGTGGCCCGTCCTCGCCGCCCTCCTGTACGTCCTGACCTCCGCCCTGGCCGTCGCCCGCCCCCTCACGGGCCCCCTCGACTGGCTGGTCCCACCGTTCCTGCGCGCAGCCGAGTACGGCACCGTCCTGGCACTGGCGGCAGGCGCCGGGGTGAACGGAGCGCTTCCGGCGGCCTACGGCCTGGTGGCCGCCGTCGCCTACCATCACTACGACACGGTCTACCGCATCCGCGGCGACGCGGGCGCGCCCCCGCCCTGGCTGGTGCGGGCGGTCGCGGGACACGAAGGCCGCACCCTGGCGGTCGTCGTCCTGGCCGCCCTGCTCACCGCCTCGCAGTTCGCCGTCGCGCTCACGGTGATCGCCGTGGCCGTGGCCCTGCTGGTGCTCTTCGAGAGCATCCGCTTCTGGGTGGCCGCCCACCGGGGCGGAGCACCCGCCGTACACGATGAAGGAGAACCCGCATGATCGGCCTCGTGCTGGCGGCCGGCGCCGGACGGCGTCTGCGCCCCTACACCGACACCCTGCCCAAGGCGCTGGTGCCGGTGGGGCCCGCGGGCATAGAGGGCGAACCGACGGTCCTGGACCTCACCCTCGGCAACTTCGCCGAGATCGGCCTGACCGAGGCCGCCGTCATCGTCGGCTACCGCAAGGAGGCCGTGTACGAGCGCCAGGCGGCCCTGGAGCGGAAGTACGGCCTCAAGCTCACCCTCATCGACAACGACAAGGCCGAGGAGTGGAACAACGCCTACTCCCTGTGGTGCGGCCGTGACGCACTCAAGGACGGCGTGATCCTCGCCAACGGCGACACCGTGCACCCGGTCTCCGTCGAGAGGACGCTGCTCGCCGCCCGCGGCGACGGCAAGAGGATCATCCTCGCCCTCGACACCGTGAAGTCCCTCGCGGACGAGGAGATGAAGGTCGTCGTCGACCCCGGCAAGGGCATGACGACGATCACCAAGCTGATGGACCCCGCCGAGGCCACCGGCGAGTACATCGGCGTCACCCTCATCGAGGGCGACGCCGCCCCCGCACTGGCCGACGCGCTGAAGACCGTGTGGGAGACCGACCCGCAGCAGTTCTACGAGCACGGCTACCAGGAACTGGTGAACCGCGGCTTCCGGATCGACGTGGCGCCGATCGGCGACGTCGACTGGGTGGAGATCGACAACCACGACGATCTCGCCCGTGGACGGGAGATCGCATGCCAGTACTGACCCGGCTCATCCCCTCCCCGCTCGTCGTCGACATCCGCCCCGGTGCCCTCGACGACCTGGCCGGGGTCCTCGCCGACGAGCGCATCGCGCAGTCGGGCCGCCTCGCCGTCGCCGTCAGCGGCGGCTCCGGCGCCGGACTCCGCGAGCGGCTCTCCCCGTCGCTGCCCGGCGCCACCTGGTACGAGGTCGGCGGCGGCACCCTCGACGACGCGGTCCGGCTGGCCGGCGCCATAAAGGCCGGTCACTACGACGCGATCGTCGGACTCGGCGGCGGCAAGATCATCGACTGCGCCAAGTTCGCCGCGGCACGCGTCGGCCTCCCCCTGGTCGCCGTACCGACGAACCTCGCGCACGACGGCCTGTGCTCGCCCGTCGCCACCCTCGACAACGACGCCGGCCGCGGCTCCTACGGCGTGCCGAACCCGATCGCGGTCGTCATCGACCTCGACATCATCCGGGACGCCCCGGTGCGCTTCGTGCGCGCGGGGATCGGCGACGCCGTCTCCAACATCTCCGCCATCGCGGACTGGGAGCTGGCCAACCGGGTCAAGGGCGAGCGGATCGACGGGCTCGCCGCCGCCATGGCCCGGCAGGCCGGCGAGTCCGTGCTGCGCCACCCCGGAGGCATCGGAGACAACGACTTCCTCCAGGTGCTCGCCGAGGCACTGGTCCTCAGCGGCATCGCCATGTCGGTGTCCGGCGACTCGCGGCCGTCCTCCGGGGCCTGCCACGAGATCAACCACGCCTTCGACCTGCTCTACCCCAAGCGGGCCGCCGCCCACGGAGAGCAGTGCGGCCTGGGCGCGGCCTTCGCCATGTACCTGCGCGGCGCGCACGACGAGTCGGCGTACATGGCCGGAGTACTGCGCCGGCACGGACTGCCGGTACTGCCTCAGGAGATCGGCTTCACGGCGGAGGAGTTCGTCAAAGTCGTCGAATTCGCCCCCGAGACCCGCCCCGGCCGCTTCACGATTCTCGAACATCTCGACCTGAAGACCGAACAGATCAAGGACGTCTACGCCGACTATGTCAAGGCCATCGGTAGCTGAACTCCGTCCGGTCGTCCACCCCGCGGGGGTGAAGGACCGGCGCAGCGGTGAGCACTGGATGGGACGCCTCTACATGCGTGAGGTGTCCCTGCGGGTGGACCGCTACCTGGTGAACACCAGGGTCACGCCCAACCAGCTCACGTATCTGATGACCGTCTTCGGCGTCCTCGCCGCCCCGGCCCTGCTGGTGCCGGGGATCACGGGCGCGGTCCTCGGCCTGGTCATGGTGCAGCTGTACCTGTTGCTCGACTGCGTGGACGGCGAGGTCGCCCGCTGGAAGCAGCAGTTCTCGCTCAGCGGGGTCTACCTCGACCGGGTCGGCGCCTACCTGTGCGACGCGGCCGTCCTCGTCGGGTTCGGCCTGCGCGCCGCCGACCTGTGGGGCACCGGCCGCATCGACTGGCTCTGGGCCTTCCTCGGCACCCTGGCCGCCCTCGGCGCCATCCTGATCAAGGCCGAGACCGACCTGGTCGGCGTGGCCCGGCACCAGGGCGGACTCCCGCCGGTCAAGGAGGCCGCCGCCGAGCCGCGCTCCTCCGGCATGGCGCTCGCCCGCCGTGCCGCCGGAGCCCTGAAGTTCCACCGGCTGATCCTCGGCATGGAGGCGTCGCTGCTGATCGTGGTCCTCGCGATCGTCGACACAGCCCGGGGCGACCTGTTCTTCACCCGCCTGGGTGTCGCCGTCCTCGCCGGGATAGCCCTGCTGCAGACCCTGCTGCACCTGGTGTCCGTCCTCGCCTCCAGCAGGCTGAGGTGACCGCGATGGGGTCCTCCCTCAAGGTCGGCGCGGTGATCATCACCATGGGCAACCGCCCCGACGAGCTGCGCGCCCTGCTCGACTCGGTCGCCAAGCAGGACGGCGAACCGGTCCGGGCCGTCGTCGTCGGCAACGGCTCGCCCGTCCCGGAGGTCCCCGACGGCGTGCGCACCGTCGAGCTGCCGGAGAACCTCGGCATCCCCGGCGGCCGCAACGTCGGCATCGAGGCGTTCGGCCCGAACGGCCAGGACGTCGACATCCTGCTGTTCCTCGACGACGACGGCCTCCTGGCGCAGCACGACACGGCCGAGCTGTGCCGCCAGGCGTTCACCGCCGACCCGGAGCTCGGCATCATCAGCTTCCGCATCGCCGACCCGGACACCGGCAGCACCCAGCGCCGCCACGTGCCCCGGCTGCGCGCCGCCGACCCGATGCGCTCCTCGAGGGTGACCACCTTCCTCGGTGGCGCCAACGCCGTACGCACCCGGGTCTTCGCCGACGTCGGCTGCCTGCCCGACGCGTTCTTCTACGCACACGAGGAGACCGACCTGGCCTGGCGGGCGCTCGACGCCGGCTGGATGATCGACTACCGGTCCGACATGGTGCTGTACCACCCGACCACCGCCCCCTCGCGGCACGCGGTCTACCACCGCATGGTCGCCCGCAACCGCGTCTGGCTGGCCCGCCGCAACCTTCCCGCGCTCCTGGTCCCCCTCTACCTGGGCGCCTGGATGCTGCTCACCCTGCTCCGCAGACCCTCGCGCCCGGCCCTCAAGGCCTGGTTCGGCGGTTTCCGGGAGGGCTGGACCACCCCCAGCGGTCCTCGCCGGCCCATGAAGTGGCGTACGGTGTGGCGGCTGACCCGGCTGGGCCGGCCCCCTGTCATCTGACAAGCTCGTGTCCGGGACCATCGGGGCCGCACCCAGGCCTCCCGGCGCATGCCCGGTCCGTACGGGCCGGGCATCTCGAAGAGGGAAAGCTTTCACCAGTGAGTGAGACAACGCACGACGGCCCGGTCGCGGTCGGCGCACCCGGGCCGCCCGACGACGGCCTCACGGCGGCCGAGCTCGCCGCCAAGTACGGACTGACGGTGAGCGGCGCCCGGCCGTCGCTCGTCGAATACGTCCGGCAGCTCTGGGGACGCCGGCACTTCATCCTCACCTTCTCCCGGGCGAAGCTGACCGCGCAGTACAGCCAGGCCAAGCTCGGCCAGCTGTGGCAGGTGGCCACGCCGCTGCTGAACGCGGCCGTGTACTTCTTCATCTTCGGCCTGCTGCTGGGCGCCCGCCGGGGCATTCCGAGCGACGTCTACGTCCCGTTCCTGGTGACGGGCGTGTTCGTGTTCACGTTCACGCAGAGCTCGGTCCTCGCCGGGGTGCGGGCCATCTCCGGCAACCTCGGCCTGGTGCGGGCCCTGCACTTCCCGCGGGCCGCGCTGCCCGTCTCGTTCGCGCTGCAGCAGCTCCAGCAGCTGCTGTTCTCGATGATCGTCCTGGTCGTCGTGGTGATGGCGTTCGGCAGCATGCCCGCCCTGTCCTGGCTGCTGGTCGTCCCCGCGCTGCTGCTCCAGTTCGTCTTCAACACCGGCCTCGCGCTGATCTTCGCGCGCCTCGGCAGCAGCACGCCGGACCTGGCCCAGCTGATGCCGTTCGTGCTGCGCACCTGGATGTACGCCTCGGGCGTCATGTTCAGCATCCCGGCGATGCTCGCCGACAAGGACGTCCCCCACTGGCTCGCCGACGTCCTGCAGCTGAATCCCGCCGCGGTCTACATGGACCTGGTCCGCTTCGCGCTGATCGACGGCTACGGCTCCTCGTACCTGCCCGCCCACGTGTGGGCGTTCGCGCTGGGCTGGGCGCTGCTGGCCGGCGTGATCGGCTTCATCTACTTCTGGAAGGCCGAGGAGAGGTACGGCCGTGGCTGACCGGAGGACGGACACACACATCCCCACCGTCGTCGCGGACGACCTGCACATCGTCTACCGCGTCAACGGTGTGCGCGGCGGCCGCGGCAGCGCCACGGCGGCGCTCAGCCGGATGATACGGCGGGGCAAGGACGACGAGGCGCGGGGTGTGCGCAAGGTGCACGCGGTGCGCGGGGTCTCCTTCGTCGCCCACCGGGGCGAGGCGATCGGCCTGATCGGCTCCAACGGCTCCGGCAAGTCGACCCTGCTGCGGGCCATCGCCGGCCTGCTGCCCGCGGAGAAGGGCAAGGTCTACACCGACGGCCAGCCCTCCCTGCTCGGCGTCAACGCCGCCCTGATGAACGACCTGACGGGCGAGCGGAACGTCGTACTCGGCGGGCTCGCCATGGGCATGTCCCGCGAGCAGATCCGGCAGCGCTACCAGGAGATCGTCGACTTCTCCGGCATCAACGAGAAGGGCGACTTCATCACCCTGCCGATGCGCACCTACTCCTCCGGCATGGCGGCCCGGCTCCGCTTCTCCATCGCGGCGGCCAAGGACCACGACGTCCTGATGATCGACGAGGCGCTGGCCACCGGCGACCGCAAGTTCCAGAAGCGCTCCGAGGCGCGCATCCGGGAACTGCGCAAGGAGGCCGGCACCGTCTTCCTGGTCAGCCACAACAACAAGTCGATCCGTGACACCTGCGACCGCGTGCTGTGGCTGGAGCGCGGCGAACTGCGCATGGACGGCCCGACGGACGAGGTACTCAAGGAGTACGAGAAGTTCACCGCCAAGTAGCCGGGGCCGCCTGCCCACACCCCTGCGGCCGGAACCGGCCGAGAGGGGCGGACGTCTGCAAAGGAAACGTCAACTCCTGCCGTGTGCAGGAATCCTGACACGGACCGGTTCGTTGTTCCGAGGCGCGGGGAGACCCCGGCGGTCCGTACCGCGCTGTACAACGTAAGCTGTACCGGTCCTTAAAGGCGGCAATCAGGGCCATAACGCGCGACACCCAACGGCGACCCGGTCGGGCGGAAACACGGGCGGCGTGTCCGAAATAGTGCGTATTGGGTCGGCAGTGTAGAACGGGAGATGTGACGGCAATGGCTACGGAGACTCCCCTGCTGAGCGCAGCATGTGCCGTCCCCGCCCAGGGCTGCCCGCGATGACGCGAACCGGCACGGTGTGCCCGGCAGGTCCCGGGGGCGCCCCTCTGGACACCGAGCGCGCCACCCTGGACAAGGCGGCCACCGAGAACTTCCCGGTGGCGCCGTTCTTCCTGCCCCGGGCCTGGCGCGACGACCTGATGGCGGTCTACGGCTACGCCCGGCTCGTCGACGACATCGGCGACGGCGACCTGGCCCCCGGCGGTGCCGACGCCGAGCTGCTCGGCGTCGCCCCCGGCCGGGCGGCCGACCGGACGGCGCTGCTCGACGCCTTCGAGGCGGATCTGCGCCGCGTCTTCGACGCGGTCCCGCACCATCCGCTGCTGCGCAGGCTCCAGCCGACGGTCCGCCGCCGCGGCCTGCCCCCCGGACCCTTCCTCGGCCTGATCGCCGCCAACCGTCAGGACCAGGTCGTCAGCCGCTACGAGACCTACGACGACCTGCTCGCCTACTGCGAGCTGTCGGCCAACCCGGTCGGCCGCCTCGTCCTCGGCGTCACCGGAACCTCGACCCCCGAGCGGATCCGTCGTTCCGACGCGGTCTGCACCGCCCTCCAGATCGTCGAGCACCTCCAGGACGTCACCGAGGACCTCGGCCGCGACCGCGTCTACCTGCCCGCCGAGGACATGGAACGCTTCCACGTGGACGAGGCGGATCTCGCCGCGCCGCACGCCGGCGCGTCGGTGCGCGCCCTGGTCGCGTTCCAGGCGCAGCGGGCCAGGGAGCTCCTCGAGGAGGGCGCCCCCCTGGTGGGCAGCGTCCACGGCAGGGTGAAGCTGCTGCTCGCAGGATTCGTGGCAGGGGGACGGGCGGCCCTGGGCGCGATCGCCGCCGCCGAGTACGACGTACTTCCCGGTCCGCCGAGGCCCGGCAAGGCCCGGCTGCTGCGCGAGGCCGGCACGACGCTGCGAGGAGAGGGGTGATCCCGGCAGTGGAGTCGGACACACACACATCGGCGCCGGTACTCGCCGCATACAGCTACTGCGAGGCCGTCACCGGACAGCAGGCCCGGAACTTCGCCTACGGCATCCGGCTGCTGCCGCCGCCGAAGCGACGCGCGATGTCGGCGCTGTACGCGTTCTCCCGCCGTGTCGACGACATCGGCGACGGCGCGCTGGCGGACGACGTCAAGGTCGCCCGGCTCGAGGACACCCGGGCGCTGCTCACCCGGGTCCGGGACGGCGCGGTCGACGAGGACGACACCGACCCGGTGGCCGTCGCCCTCGCCCACACCGCGCGGCAGTTCCCGGTCCCGCTCGGCGGCCTCGACGAACTGATCGACGGCGTCCAGATGGACGTGCGCGGCGAGACCTACGAAACCTGGGACGACCTGAAGGCCTACTGCCGCTGTGTGGCCGGCGCCATCGGGCGGGTCTCCCTCGGCGTCTTCGGCACCGAACCCGGCGCACGGGGCGCCGAACGCGCCCCCGAGTACGCCGACACCCTGGGGCTCGGGCTCCAGCTCACCAACATCCTCCGGGACATCCGGGAGGACGCCGAGGGCGGGCGCATCTATCTGCCCTCCGACGACCTCGCCAAGTTCGGCTGTTCGGCCGGGTTCGGCGGGCCGACCCCGCCGGAGGGCTCCGACTTCGCCGGCCTCGTCCACTTCGAGGTGCGCCGGGCCCGCGCCCTGTTCGCCGAGGGCTACCGGCTGCTGCCCATGCTCGACCGGCGCAGCGGCGCCTGCGTCGCCGCCATGGCCGGCATCTACCGCCGCCTCCTCGACCGCATCGAGCGCGAGCCCGAGGCCGTGCTGCGCGGCCGGGTCTCCCTGCCCGGACGGGAGAAGGCCTACGTCGCGGTGCGCGGCCTGTCCGGTCTGGACACCCGGCACGTCACCCGGCGGACCGTCAGGAGGCGCGCCTGATGGACGCACCTCTCCCACCCGGTCGCGCCCCCGGCACACGGGGCGCACCCCTTTGCCGCGGCCTCGCGTCCCTTCCCGGGAGGGCTCTTCGCGCACCGGTCCGGCGGCACGGCGGCCGGGCAGGGGAGGGCACGTCATGACCCGTGTCACCAGTTCCGGGGAACTGCTCACCGCCGACGACGCACCGGCGGGGCGGCACGCCGTCGTGGTCGGTGGCGGTCTCGCCGGCGTCACCGCCGCGCTCGCGCTCGCCGACGCCGGCGTGCGCGTCACCCTGTTCGAAGGCCGCCCCCGGCTCGGCGGGCTCGCCTTCTCCTTCCAGCGCGGCGACCTGACCGTCGACAACGGCCAGCACGTCTACCTGCGCTGCTGCACCGCCTACCGCTGGTTCCTCGACCGGATCGACGGCACGGCCCTGGCACCGCTGCAGAACCGTCTCGACGTGCCCGTGATCGACGCCGGCCGGCCCGCGGGACGCCGGCTCGGCCGGCTGCGCCGCGACCCGCTGCCCGTCCCCCTCCACCTGGGGCGCAGCCTCGCCGCCTACCCGCACCTCTCGCTCGCCGAACGGGCGGGTGTGGGCCGCGCCGCGCTCGCGCTCAAGGGACTCGACCTCGCCGATCCCGCCCTCGACGACCAGGACTTCGGCAGCTGGCTGGCCGCGCACGGCCAGTCGCCGCGCGCCGTCGAGGCGCTGTGGGACCTGGTGGGGGTCGCCACCCTCAACGCGGTCGCGGGCGACGCCTCGCTGGCGCTGGCCGCGATGGTCTTCAAGACCGGCCTGCTGTCCGACCCGGGTGCGGCCGACATCGGCTGGGCCCATGTCCCGCTGGGCGACCTGCACGACGGGCTGGCCCGCAAGGCGCTCGACTCTGCCGGGGTCCGCACCGAGGTGCGTACCCGCGTCACCTCCGTCACCGCCCGCGGCGACGGAGGCTGGAGCGTCCGGGCCCCCGGCGGGACCCTCGACGCGGACGCCGTCGTCCTCGCCGTACCCCAGCGCGAGACGCACGGCCTGCTGCCCGCCGGAGCGCTCGACGATCCCGGGCGGCTGCTCGGCATCGGCACCGCACCGATCCTCAACCTCCACGTCGTCTACGACCGCACCGTGCTCACCAGCCCGTTCTTCGCCGCCCTCGGCAGCCCCGTGCAGTGGGTCTTCGACCGCACCCGGTCCTCCGGCCTGCGCCGGGGCCAGTACCTGGCCGTGTCGCAGTCGGTCGCCCACCACGACATCGACGAGCCCGTGGCCGCGCTGCGCGAGCGCTACCTGCCGGAACTGGAACGCCTGCTGCCGCGCGCCCGCGACGCCGGCGTGCGGGACTTCTTCGTCACCCGGGAGCGCACCGCGACGTTCGCCCCCACTCCCGGCGTCGGACGGCTCAGGCCCGGTGCCCGCACCAAGGTTCCCGGCCTGTACCTGGCCGGAGCGTGGACCGCCACCGGGTGGCCCGCGACCATGGAGGGCGCGGTCCGCAGCGGCGTCGGCGCGGCGGACGCCGCGCTGAGCGCCCTGGGCCGGCCACGGCCCCGCCACCTCTTCGCGTGGGACGGGGAAGCCGGCCGCGGCGCCCGGGGCCCCGCCGTGCGAGGGGAACTCCGGTGAGCGCCGACGCACCCGCCGCGGCGGGCCCCCGCACCCCCGGTACCGCAACAAGAGGAGAGACTGTGCCCACTGTGCCCCCGGCCTCGAAGGCCGCTGGAAGGACCGCGGCGGACGTGCCCGCGCTCCTGGAGCGCGGCAGGACACTGGCCATGCCGGTACTGCGGGCGGCCATCGGCCGCCTGGCGCCTCCCATGGACACCGTCGCCGCCTACCACTTCGGCTGGATCGACTCCCTGGGCAGGCCCGCGGACGGCGACGGCGGCAAGGCCGTGCGCCCCGCGCTCGCCGTGCTGTCAGCCGAGGTCACCGGTGCCGCCCCCGAGGTCGGCGTCCCGGGCGCCGTCGCCGTCGAACTCGTCCACAACTTCTCCCTGCTGCACGACGACCTGATGGACGGCGACGAGCAGCGCAGGCACCGCGACACCGTCTGGAAGGTGCACGGTCCCGCCCAGGCCATCCTCGTCGGCGACGCCCTGTTCGCCCTCGCCAACGAGGTGCTGCTGGAGCTGGGCACCGTCGAGGCCGGCCGGGCCACCCGCCGGCTGACCACCGCCACCCGCGCCCTCATCGACGGCCAGGCACAGGACATCTCCTACGAGCACCGCGACCGCGTCGGCGTCGAGGAGTGCCTGGAGATGGAGGGCAACAAGACCGGCGCCCTGCTCGCCTGCGCCAGCTCCGTCGGCGCCGTGCTCGGCGGCGCCGACGCGCGCACCGCCGACACCCTGGAGAAGTACGGCTACCACCTCGGGCTGGCCTTCCAGGCCGTCGACGACCTCCTCGGCATCTGGGGCGACCCGGCTGCCACCGGCAAGCAGACCTGGAGCGATCTGCGCCAGCGCAAGAAGTCCCTCCCCGTCGTGGCGGCGCTCGCCGCGGGCGGCCCGGCCTCCGAGCAGCTCGCGGGGATCCTCGCCGCCGACGCCGGCAGCAGCGACTTCGCCACCTTCTCCGAGGAGGAGTTCGCGGCCCGCGCGGCCCTCATCGATCAGGCCGGCGGACGGGAGTGGACCGCCGAGGAAGCGCGTCGCCAGCACACCATCGCCATCGAGGCCCTCGACGCCGTCGACATGCCCGACAGGGTGCGGGAGCAGTTCACGGCGCTCGCGGACTTCGTCGTCGTACGAAAGAGATGATCACTATCGGTCGAATAGCCCTCGCGTAGTCGCCGGCCGGTGTTGCGGGGAGCAGGCACCGGCCGACGGCGGACCCACAGCAGACGCACACATTGCAGGACTGCACGAAGGGGAAGCCATGACAGCGACGACCGACGGAAGCACCGGGGCGGCGTGGCCGTCCTCGGTGGCCGCGGCCAGCGACACCGACACCGACATCCCCGTGGCGACCGGGGGACCCGACATCGCCGCCGGCGCCATGCGGCGCGCCACCGAGTTCCTGCTGTCCCGCCAGGACGCCCAGGGCTGGTGGAAGGGGGACCTCGAGACCAACGTCACGATGGATGCCGAGGACCTGCTGCTGCGTCAGTTCCTCGGCATCCTCGAGGAGGAGACCGCCCGTGCCGCCGCCCTGTTCGTCCGAAGCGAGCAGCGCGCGGACGGCACCTGGGCCACCTTCCACGGCGGGCCCGGCGACCTCTCCGCCACCATCGAGGCGTACGTCGCCCTGCGGCTGGCCGGTGACGCGCCGGACGCCCCGCACATGGCGCGCGCCGCCGCCTGGGTCCGCGGCCGGGGCGGGATCGCCGCCTCCCGGGTCTTCACCCGGATCTGGCTGGCCCTGTTCGGCTGGTGGAAGTGGGAGGACCTGCCCGAACTTCCGCCCGAGCTGATCTGGTTCCCGTCCTGGGCGCCGCTCAACATCTACGACTTCGGCTGCTGGGCCCGCCAGACCATCGTCCCGCTGACGATCGTCTCCGCCAAGCGGCCGGTACGGCCCGCCCCCTTCCCGCTCGACGAACTGCACACCGACCCGGCCCGTCCCCGCCCTCCCGGACGGATGGCACCGGCGGCCAGTTGGGACGGCGTCTTCCAGCGGCTCGACAAGGGCCTGCACGCGCTGCGCCGGGCCGTCCCGAGCCGACTGCGCGGGGCGGCGATGAACGCCGCGGCCCGCTGGATCATCGAGCGGCAGGAGAACGACGGCTGCTGGGGCGGCATCCAGCCGCCCGCCGTGTACTCCGTCATCGCGCTGCACCTGCTCGGCTACGACCTGAACCACCCGGTGATGCGTGCCGGACTGGACTCCCTCGACCGGTTCGCCGTGTGGCGCGAGGACGGTGCCCGGATGATCGAGGCCTGCCAGTCCCCGGTGTGGGACACCTGCCTGGCCACCATCGCCCTCGCCGACGCCGGCCTGCCCGCCGACCACCCCCAACTGGTCAGGGCCGCCGACTGGATGCTCGGCGAACAGGTCGTACGGCCCGGCGACTGGTCGGTACGCAGACCGGGACTCCCACCGGGCGGCTGGGCGTTCGAGTTCCACAACGACAACTACCCCGACATCGACGACACCGCCGAGGTGGTCCTCGCGCTCCGCCGGGTCAAGCACCACGACCCGGAGCGCGTGGACAACGCCGTCGGCCGCGGGGTCCGCTGGAACCTCGGCATGCAGTCCCGCAACGGCGCCTGGGGCGCCTTCGACGTCGACAACACCAGCCCGTTCCCCAACCGGCTGCCGTTCTGCGACTTCGGCGAGGTCATCGACCCACCGTCGGCCGATGTCACCGCGCACGTGGTGGAGATGCTCGCCGTCGAAGGGCTCGCCCACGACCCGCGCACCCGGCGCGGCATCCGCTGGCTGCTCGCCGAACAGGAACCGGACGGCTCGTGGTTCGGACGCTGGGGCGTCAACTACCTCTACGGCACCGGGTCCGTGGTGCCGGCGCTGGTCGCCGCCGGCCTCCCCGGCTCGCACCCGTCGATCCGACGGGCCGTGGCCTGGCTGGAGTCGGTCCAGAACGACGACGGGGGCTGGGGCGAGGACCTGCGCTCCTACCGCGACTCCCGCGAGTGGAGCGGAAAGGGTGCCTCGACCGCCTCGCAGACCGGGTGGGCGCTGATGGCCCTGCTGGCGGCCGGCGAGAAGAAGTCCGCGGCCGTGGAACGCGGCATCGCCTGGCTGGCGGCCACCCAGCACGAGGACGGCTCCTGGGACGAGCCCTACTTCACCGGCACGGGCTTCCCCTGGGACTTCTCCATCAACTACCACCTCTACCGGCAGGTCTTCCCGCTCACCGCGCTCGGCCGGTACGTGAACGGGGAGCCGTTCGCCAAGACGCCGACGGCGGTGCCGGCGGAGGTGTCGGTCGTACAGCCGGAGGCGGACGCCGGTGCACAGCGGCAGCGGCTGGCCGAGGCGACAGGCAGCTGATGAGCCCCCGGGCGGCCCCGGTGCCGCTGCTGATCGCCTGCGCGCTCGGCATCGAGCGGCTCGCCCTGCGCGGCAGAGGCCACGGCGGCGCCGGTGATCCGGTCACCGTCCTGCGCACGGGTATCGGGCCGGCGGCCGCCGAGCGCTCCGTCACCCGGGCGCTCGCCGGTCCGGCGCTGCGTGACGCCGCCGTGCTGGCCACCGGATTCTGCGCCGGGCTGGCCCCCGGGATGCACCCGGGCGACCTGGTGGTCGCCCGGGAGACCCGTGACCCGCGCGGCAGCGTGCCGTGCGTCGGAACCGACCTGCTGGCGAAGGAACTGGCGCGCGTCGCGCCGGGGCGCACCGTCCACACCGGGCCGCTCACCGGTTCCGGGCACGTGGTCCGCGGACACGAACGGCCCGAACTGCTCACCACCGGCGCGATCGCGGTCGACATGGAGTCCGCTGCCACGCTCCTGAGCGCCGTCCGCGCGGGTGCGCGCCCGGTTGCGGCCGTACGGGTGGTCGTGGACGCTCCTGAACATGAACTGGTCCGGATCGGCACGGTACGCGGTGGAATATCGGCTTTCCGCGCCCTTCGTTCCGTTCTTCCCGCGTATCTCGAATGGCACCGTTCCTTGCTGCTCCCTGGGAGGTGAGCCAGATGGCCATGCCGCTGCGCCAGTCCGTCAAGGTCGCCACATACTTGGCCGAACAGAAACTCCGCCGACGGGACAAGTTTCCGCTGATCGTCGAGCTGGAACCGCTCTTCGCCTGCAACCTGGCCTGTGAGGGCTGCGGGAAGATCCAGCACCCGGCCGGGGTGCTCAAGCAGCGCATGCCGGTCGCGCAGGCCGTGGGCGCGGTGCTGGAGTCCGGGGCGCCGATGGTGTCGATCGCCGGCGGTGAACCGCTGATGCACCCTCAGATCGACGAGATCGTGCGCCAGCTGGTGGCACGGCGCAGGTACGTGTTCCTGTGCACCAACGCCATGCTGCTGCGCAGGAAGATGGACAGGTTCACCCCGTCGCCGTACTTCGCGTTCGCCGTGCACATCGACGGGCTGCGCGAGCGGCACGACGAGTCCGTCGCGAAGGAGGGCGTGTTCGACGAGGCGGTGGCCGCCATCAAGGAAGCCAAGCGGCGCGGCTTCCGGGTCACCACCAACTCGACCTTCTTCAACACCGACACCCCGCAGACCGTCATCGAGGTGCTCAACTACCTCAACGACGACCTCGAGGTCGACGAGATGATGATCTCGCCCGCCTACGCCTACGAGAAGGCCCCCGACCAGGAGCACTTCCTCGGTGTGGAGCAGACCCGCGAGCTGTTCAGGAAGGCGTTCGCCGGGGGCAACCGCCGTCGCTGGCGACTCAACCACTCGCCCCTGTTCCTGGACTTCCTCGAGGGCAGGGTCGACTTCCCGTGCACCGCGTGGGCGATCCCGAACTACTCGCTCTTCGGCTGGCAGCGCCCCTGCTATCTGATGAGCGACGGCTACGTGCCGACGTACCGGGAACTGATCGAGGAGACCGACTGGGACAGGTACGGCCGCGGCAAGGACCCGCGCTGCGCCAACTGCATGGCGCACTGCGGTTACGAACCCACCGCCGTCCTCGCCACCATGGGGTCCCTGAAGGAGTCGCTGCGCGCCCTGCGCGAGACGGTCCCGGGAAACAGGCAGTGACGCCATGACGGCTGTCGCCCTCGGGGTCCCCGAGGTGCCGGTTCGGCCGCTCGCCCCGCGGCGCGGGAGCCGGCGGATCCAGGTCGGGCCGGTGGCGGTGGACGGGGGCGCGTCGGTGTCGGTGCAGTCGATGACGACGACGCGTACGTCGGACATCGGGGCGGCGTTGCGGCAGATCGCGGAGCTGACGGCGTCGGGGTGTCGGATCGTGCGGGGCTCGTGTCCGACGAGGGACGACGCGGACGCGCCGGCGACGATCGCGCGGAGGTCGCGGATTCCGGTGGCCGCGGACCTCCGCTTCCGGCCGAAGGACGTGTCCGCGGCGATCGGGGCGGGCTGTGCGGCGGTGCGGGTGGGCCCGGGCACCACCAAGCAGTTCGACGACGAGGTGAAGTGGACCGCGAGGGCGGCCGGGTACCACGGCACGCCGATCCGGATCGGCGTGGGCCCGGCCGTGGGACAGGAGCGGCGGCTCCGGACCGGACCGTCAGGGAAACAGCGGGAGCCGTGGGGGCGACGGGAACCACGGGAGCGACGGGAGGAACAGCCATGACCAACGCGGAGTCCGCCCCGGAGCCGTCGGAGCCGTCGGAGCCGTCACGGGCGGCCGGGGACTTCGACCTCGGCGCACTGCTGGCCGAGCGCGGGGCCGAGCGCTACGAGCTGCACACCAGACACCTCAACCACCAGCTCCCGCGCATGCTGCACACCATCGGATTCGACAAGGTCTACACACGTGCCGAGGGCGCACACCTCTGGGACGCGGACGGCCACGACCACCTGGACATGCTCGCCGGATTCGGGGTGATGGGCCTGGGCCGCCACCACCCCGTGGTCCGCAAGGCACTGCACGACGTCCTCGACTCCTCGCTCGCCGACCTCACCCGCTTCGACTGCCCGCCGCTGCCCGGACTGCTGGCCGAGGAACTGCTCACCCACAGCCCTCACCTGGACCGGGTGTTCTTCGGCAACAGCGGCACGGAGGCGGTCGAGACCGCGCTGAAGTTCGCCCGGTACGCCACCGGCAGGCCCCGCGTCCTGTACTGCGCGCACGCCTTCCACGGGCTGACCGCGGGTTCCCTGTCCGTCAACGGCGAGTCCGGGTTCCGGGACGGATTCGCCCCCCTGCTGCCCGACACGGCCGTACCCCTCGGCGATCCGGACGCGCTGGAAAGGGAACTGGCCAGGGGGGACGTCGCCGCCCTCATCGTGGAACCCGTCCAGGGCAAGGGCGTGCACGCGGCCCCGCCCGGCTATCTGCGCGCCGCCCAGGAGCTGTTGCACCGGCACAGGGCGCTGCTGATCGCCGACGAGGTGCAGACCGGACTCGGACGGACCGGCGACTTCTACGCCTACCAGCACGAGGAAGGGGTCGAACCGGACCTGGTGTGCGTGGCCAAGGCGCTCTCCGGCGGCTACGTGCCGGTGGGGGCCACGCTCGGCAAGGACTGGATCTTCCGCAAGGTCTACTCGTCGATGGACCGGGTGCTGGTCCACTCGGCCAGCTTCGGGGGCAACGCCCAGGCCATGGCGGCCGGCCTCGCGGTGCTGTCGGTCATGGAGAACGAACAGGTCGTCGCGAACGCCCGGGCCACCGGGGAGCTGCTGCGGTCCCGGCTCGCGGCCCTCGTCGACACGTACGAGCTGCTCGCCGACGTCCGTGGCCGGGGCCTGATGATCGGCATCGAGTTCGGCCGGCCGCGGTCGCTGAAGCTGCGCGGCCGCTGGGCCATGCTGCAGGCCGCACGCAAGGGGCTCTTCGCGCAGATGGTGGTCGTCCCGCTGCTGCAGAAGCACAGGATCCTCACCCAGGTCTCCGGCGACCACCTGGAGGTGATCAAGCTGATCCCGCCGCTGATCATCGGCGAGCGGGAGGTGGACCGCTTCGTGGACGCCTTCACCGCGGTCATGGACGATGCCCATGAGGGTGGTCTGGTGTGGGAGTTCGGCAGGACACTGGTGAGGCAGACGGTCGCCGACCGGTGAGGACGGCGTTTTTTGTCCGTGAGGCAAGAAATTTGCCCCCCGGGCAAGAGTGCGGCTGAATGGAGTCATGAGCTCTCCCGAGGCCGGGCCGTCGGCCGAACCGGCCGACGCGCTCCCCGCGGTCGCCCCGCAGCTGCGCGCCCTCAGGCGTCGGGCCTCCCTGACGCTGGAGGCCGCCGCCCGCGACGCGGGACTGTCGCCCGCGCACCTCTCCCGGCTGGAGACCGGACAGCGCCAGCCATCGCTGCCGACGCTGCTCTCCCTCGCCCGCGTCTACGGTACGACGGTTTCCGAACTGCTCGGTGAGACCGCCGCAGGCCGTGAAGCCGTGGTGCGCGCCGCCGACATGGAGCCGACCACGGCCGGTGGCTGGACCTACCGGCAGGCCGGCTCCCCCGGGCGCGGGATGCAGGCCCTGCGGGTCCAGGTCCCGGAGGGGTCCCAGGGCGACATCGTGCGGGTCCACCCCGGCGAGGAGTGGCTGTACGTCCTCGGAGGGCGGCTGCGGCTGCGCCTCGGGGAGACCCTGCACCGCCTCGTACCGGGCGACAGCGCGCACTTCGACTCGCTGACCCCGCACCGTATCGCCGCCGAGGACCCCGACGGGGTCGAGCTGCTGTTCGTCCACACCCTGCTGCAGAGTCCCACGGCCGCCCTGTGCCTGGGCCCCACCCCTGGAGACGTGTCATGAAAGACATGGAGGAGAAGTTCCCCCGCGCCCTGTGGGTGAGGCTGTTCATCTACGTCGTGGTGGGTCACCTCTTCGCGGCCTTCGTCTACCTGCTCTTCGAGCTGGGCGCGAAGGCGTAGCCCCCGGCGCCGCTCAGTCCAGCATGCGCTCGCGCAGCCGCTCCCGGTGCCCGGGGGTGAACCCGAGAGCCTGTTCGAGGTAGGGGTCCACGCCGCCCCAGGTCTCCTCGATCGTCTCGAGTGCGGCCGACAGATACTCGGCGCGGGCGTCGAACAGCGGGTCGAGCAGCTCCATGACCTCGGGTGAGTAGGCCGAGGCGGAGGTGGAGCTGCGGCGCACCTTGTAGCGGCGGTGCGCGGCGCTGGACTTCAGGTAGTCGTCGAAGATCGCGTCCCGTTCCACGCCCAGCGCGAGCAGCGTCACCGCCACCGACAGGCCCGCGCGGTCCTTGCCCGCCGCGCAGTGCATCAGTGCGGGAAGGCTCTCCTCGGCGAGCGAGATCAGCATGCGGGAGTGCTCAAAGGTGCGCTGCGTCACGGTCGCGCGGTACGAGGCGATCATCCGTTCCGCTCCCTTGCTGTCGGCGAGGATCGCGCGGAGCTGGTCGAGGTCCCCGTCACGGACCATCCTCCAGAACTCGGCGCCGTCGGCCGGATCGCTCAGCGGCAGGTTCACATTGCGCACGCCGGGCAGTTCGATGTCCCGTCCGTCCAGTCTGTGGTCGGCCGCGTTACGGAAGTCGAAGACGGTGTGCAGGCCCAGGGAGGACAGGAAGGCGGCGTCCTCCTCGGTGGCGTGTGCGAGGTGGCCGCTGCGGAACAGCACCCCGTGCCGCACCCGGCGGCCGTCGACGGTCGGCAGGCCGCCCACATCACGGAAATTGCGCACACCGGTGAGCTCGGGTTCGGTCGACGGGATCTGCTGCGTCACGGGGGCCCCTCTCCCACTCTGCGCCGCCGGCGCGGCGGCGTCGACGGGTGTCACCCGACGATACGACATGCCTGGCAGGGGCCATGAGTTGGTGACCGGACCGGCGGCGTGATGTCGCCGGTGTCGAGCCACCGGCGCGGACGGACCCGTGACACGGCCCCCGGGCGGACCCGTCGCCGGACCGGGCGGGACCACCCTTTCCCCTCCTATTGGTGCAATCTGTCCGTTTAGGCGGTTTCGATCCAACACGACCCGATAGGGAGGGAGATGGGAATGGGGTGGTGAGCATCGTCATAGAGGTGACGATGCGTTGTCGCCATGCTCACGTAATTCCCGTGTTTCGCAAGAGGATTCGGGGAGCGCGTAACACCCGGGGCGACTCTGGGTGACCGTTTTCATGTCGATGGATCACGGAAATGCGCCTTTGCTCGGAAGATCGCGCTTGTTCCTTTGCGTATCGGTCGCCTACGTTCACCATCGATCCGGACAGACGCCTAATCCTGCCGCTGTCCGGAGCCTTCACACTCTGACCCGCGTACGGCAGGAGCGGGGGACCCACAGGTACGACTGCCTGTTCCGGTCTCCGGAACGGCTTGGGGTTAAGCCGCGTCTCGACGCGGCCGGGCATCTCCAGTCCGAACCCGACAGCTCACCTCGTAGGCGCCGGAGAGGAATTCGTCATGCCCGCAAAGGGTAAGCACCGCCGTCCCGGCGCTGCGCGTTTCACCCGTTCCATCGCCGTCGCCGGAACCGGTGGCGCCGCACTCGCCCTGCCGCTTCTCGGCGCCACCGGGGCGAACGCCGCCCCTGTGCAGGCCGTCCCGGAGAAGGCCGTCCAGTCGTATTCCGTCGCCGCCAGGACGGCTGACGGCGTGAAGGCCGACGGCGGAGGGAAGGGTGACGCCCGCACGTACACAGTGAAGGGCGGCGACTACCTGGCGAAGATCGCCGAGTCCGAGAACGTCGACGGAGGCTGGAAGGAGCTCTACGCCGACAACCGCGAGGCCGTGGGCAGCGACCCGTCGCTCATCCACCCCGGTCTGAAGCTCTCGGTCGACGGCGAGGCCGCCGTGACCGCCGCGCCGGAGAAGTCCTCTTCTCCCGGGAAGTCCACTGCGCCCTCTTCGCCCGCTCCGTCCTCCGCGTCGAAGTCGGCGGCGGCCGGTGAGTCCTCGGAGCAGTCCGCCCCGAAGCCGTCCTCGGGCTCCTCCGAGCAGTCCGCGCCGAAGTCCTCCTCCGCCGTGACGACCGCGAACCGGGTCGCGAACACCTCCGGTTACAGCTCGCCGGTTCCCGGCGGCGGCCTCGGCACCGCCTACAAGGTGGCCGGCAGCATGTGGTCCAGCGGCTACCACACCGGTGTCGACTTCGCCGTCCCGACCGGCACCTCCCTGAAGGCCGTGGGCCCGGGCACCGTCGTCTCCGCCGGCTGGGCCGGCTCGTACGGCAACCAGGTCGTCATCAAGCTGAACGACGGCTACTACGCCCAGTACGCCCACCTGTCCTCGCTGTCCGTCTCGGCCGGCCAGACCGTGAGCGGCGGCCAGCAGGTCGGCCTCGCGGGCTCCACCGGCAACTCGACCGGCCCGCACCTGCACTTCGAGATCCGCACCACGCCGGACTACGGCTCGGACGTGGACCCGGTCTCCTACCTCCGCGGCAAGGGCGTCCCCATCGGCTGACCCCGCGGCACCCCGCCCGGTACGCGCCGAAGGCCGGACCCCGATCCCCGGGTCCGGCCTTCGGCGCGTTCGGCGCGCGCGCCCGGAGCGTTCCGTGCGTCACGTCGCCGCCGTCCAACGTCCGCCTCCCCAGGGCTATTCCGGAATGGGCCGATGCTTTGCGAGTGGCTTATCTCACCGCCCGTCAATGTCTTCCTACGGTCGCGTAGGTCACATTCGAAGGTGAATCATGTCCGGTTGTGGCAGACGATTCGAAGAATGACGGCAAGGCAGTGATCGGGTCGTACGTGGCGGTGGGGGACAGCTTCACCGAGGGCGTCGGCGACCCCGGCCCCGACGGGGCGTTCGTCGGCTGGGCCGACCGGTTCGCGGTGCTTCTCGCCGACCGGCGTCCCGAAGGCGACTTCCGGTACACGAATCTCGCGGTGCGCGGGAAGCTGCTCGACCAGGTCATGGCCGACCAGCTCCCGCGGGCCGTCGAACTGGACCCCGCGCTGGTTTCGTTCTGTGCGGGCGGCAACGACATCCTGCGCCCCGGCAGCGATCCGGACGAGGTGGCCGAGCGTTTCGAGCAGGCGATCGCCGCGCTCACGGCGGTCTCCGGCACGGTGCTGGTGACGACCGGGTTCGACACCCGGGGCGTGCCCCTGCTGAGGCATCTGCGCGGCAAGATCGCCACCTACAACGGGCACGTCCGGGCCGTCGCCGACCGGTACGGCTGTCCGGTGCTCGACCTGTGGTCCCTGAGGAGCATCCAGGACCGCAGGGCCTGGGACGCCGACCGGCTGCACCTCTCGCCCGAGGGGCACACCCGTGTGGCGCTCCGCGCGGGCCAGACCCTCGGCCTGGACGTCCCGGCCGACCCGGAGCAGGCCTGGCCCCGGCTGCCGCCGCGCGGCAGCCTCCACGTCCGGCGTGACGACGTCCAGTGGGCGCGCGAGTACCTGGTGCCGTGGATAGGACGCAGGCTGCGCGGGGAGTCGTCGGGGGACCATGTGACGGCGAAGGGGATGCTGTCCCCGGGCGACATCAGGGAGCGCATCGCCGCGGTGGCGTGACGCCGGGCGTGAAGAAAGGGGGCGGGTGCGGGGCCCGCACCGGGCACGGGCCCCGTACCCGCCCCCGCGGCACTGCGCCGACGTACATAATGGAATGTCTGACCGATTCTCCTTGGAGGCGTCGTGGCCGGTACCCGTTCCCAGAGCTCCGGGCTCCGCGCGCTACGGCCCGCGGCCTTCGGCGCGGACCCCGCCGGTGAGCGCATGGAGCGCATCCGCCGGTCCCCGCACTACCGGGACGGCGTGTTCCAGAATCCCCAAGGCCCCACCCGGCCCCGGCCCCCGGGCTCGTCCCGGGACCTGGCGAGGACCTACTTCGACAAGCGCACCCGGTCCCGCCGTGCCCCCCACCACACCCCGCCGGTGCACGCCACCACCCCCGCCGACCTGGCCCGCCCGCCGGCCTCCGGACTGCGGCTGACCTGGATGGGGCACTCCAGTGTGCTCGTGGAGATCGACGGGCGGCGGGTGCTGTTCGACCCCGTGTGGGGCGAGCGCTGCTCCCCGTTCCCCTTCGTCGGCCCGAAGCGGCTGCACCCGGTTCCTCTGCCGTTGGCCGCGCTCGGCCCGGTGGACGTCGTCGTGATCTCGCACGACCACTACGACCACCTGGACCTGCCCACCGTCAGGGCGCTGGCCGGCACGGACACGCTGTTCGCCGTGCCGCTCGGCGTGGGCGCCCATCTCGAGCACTGGGGTGTGTCCGCCGACCGGCTGCGCGAACTGGACTGGCACGAGGCGACCGAGATCGGCGGACTCACCCTCACCGCCACCCCGGCCCGCCACTTCTGCGGCCGGGGCCTGCGCAACACGCAGCACACCCTGTGGGCCTCCTGGGCCGTCGCCGGCGGGGAACACCGCGTCTACCACAGCGGGGACACCGGTTACTTCGACGGCTTCAAGGACATCGGCGCCGCCCACGGCCCCTTCGACGCGACGATGATCCAGATCGGCGCGTACTCGGACTTCTGGCCCGAGGGGCAGCCGGACCCGAATCCGGGACCGGGTTCCTGGCCGGAGATCCACATGAACCCCGCCGAAGGCCTCCAGGCCCACCTCGACCTCCAGCGGGGCCGGACGGGCGGTGTCCTCCTGCCGATCCACTGGGGCACCTTCAACCTGGCACCGCATCCGTGGGCGGAGCCCGGCGAGTGGACGATGGCCGCGGCCGACGCGGTCGGGCAGCCCGCCGCCTTCCCCGTCCCGGGCCTGCCGTTCGAGCCCGCCGGTGAACTGCCGGCCGAGCCGTGGTGGCGGGGCGTGGGGCACGTCCCGGACCACAGGTGGCCGCTGCCCGACCCCGTCACGGTCTCATCCCCCGAGGAGCTGGGTCTGGTGCCGGAGGAATGAGCCTTGGCCTCGATCGCTACGTTGAGTGATGCTCCTGTGAGTGGCGCACGGCGTGCGGAGGGCCCCTGAGGGGGTCCCCGAGGTGGCGTCCGGCCGGGGGCCGGAAGAAAACGAGAGGGCCGGGGAGCTGCGAGCTCCCCGGCCCTCGGCGCTTCCTGTTGACCGTATCCGAGCAGGTCGGATCGAGTGATGGCCGCTCTTTGGCGAGTGAGTGACGGGTTTATCGGTCTGTCGTACGAAGCCTCATACCAGAGCGGGACGCTGTCCGTGTGAGTTTGTCAACTGACCACCGCACGTGATGCGGTGGCGACTACGGTGAGTGCCGGTCGGGTGACGCATGGCCGACGCCCTCGGCCTTCCGAGGCGCCCCCCGACCGGTACGGCGACACCGCGACGACACCCGTCGCTCGGCGCACCGCCCCACGGGGTCGCGCCCATCGGAATCAGGGAGCGGGGACCGGTACGTGCAGGCAGAAGGCGGAGGCGGACGAGGGAGAGGCCGGGGTGACACACCCCGACGCCCGGGCCCGGCCGGCGCCTCGGGCGTGACCGGTGTGCCGAGCGCGCCTGCCGGGTCGCAGGAAGCCGCGGGTGCCCCGGACGGCCCGCCGGCCGGCCCGCGCGCCGGTGCCGGCAACGGGCGTACGTCCGCACCGCTCGGCGGCGGGCCGCGCGGCGCGCGGAACCGCTCCCGCCCGCCCGGCGGCCGTGGCGCCGGGCGCTCACCCGGCACCCAGGACCGACGGAGCAGTTCGAGGACGCCCATGCCCGACCCCCTCCCTCCCGCCGGTCCTCCCTCCCGCACGGACCGGCGGGAGGGAGGACGGCACGGACGCCCGCCCTCCCGGCCCGCCCCCGCGCCCCCCGAGGCACAGACAAGACCCCAGTTGCTGCGGCTGGCCGTCCTGCCGCCCGTGGCGGTCGCCCTCAGCGCCTGTGCCGCCGTGATCTTCATCATCCGCTCCACCGGCACACGGCCGGACGCGCCCCTGTGGGGCGTGCTCGGCGGCGCGGTGTCGGTGGCTCTCGCCGGCATCGTCATCGCGGCCGTCGCAGCCGACCGCGCGGCGCGGTCCGTGCACGACCGTGTCGAGGGCCTGCGCCGGAGCACGGCCCGGCACGAGGCCGACCTGCGCGCCCTCGTGGACACCCTGCGACGCGGCGACGGCCCGCCCCCGCCCCCGCGCACGCAGCCGGGCAGAACGCCGGGGGACGCCGACGCGTTCGACCGGCTCGCCGCAGACCTGTCCCGGTCCCACGACAGCGCCGTCACCGCCGTCGTCCAGGCGTCCCGGCTCTCCAGCCAGGCGGGCAGCGAACAGAAGCTCGAGGTGTTCGTCAACCTGGCCCGGCGTCTGCAGTCCCTGGTGCACCGCGAGATCTCCCTCCTCGACGAGATGGAGAACGAGATCGAGGACCCCGACCTGCTCAAGGGCCTCTTCCAGGTCGACCATCTCGCCACCCGCATCCGCCGCCACGCCGAGAACCTCGCCGTCCTCGGCGGGGCCGTCTCCCGGCGGCAGTGGAGCCACCCGGTCTCCATGACCGAGGTGCTGCGCTCGGCCATCGCCGAGGTCGAGCAGTACTCACGGGTCAAACTGGTGCCGCCGATCGACGGCACCCTGCGCGGGCACGCCGTCGCCGACGTCATCCACCTGCTCGCCGAACTCGTCGAGAACGCCACGCTGTACTCCGCCCCGCACACCCAGGTGCTGCTGCGCGCCGGTCTCGTCACCTCCGGGCTCGCCGTCGAGGTCGAGGACCGCGGACTCGGTATGCCCGTGGGCGAGCAGGACCGGATGAACGCCCTGCTCGCCGACCCCGACCAGGTCAATGTCGCCAGCCTGCTGGCCGACGGGCGCATCGGCCTGTACGTGGTCTCGCAGCTCGCGCGGCGGCACGGCATCCGGGTCCGGCTCCAGAACAACATCTACGGCGGAGTGCAGGCCGTGCTCGTGGTGCCGCAGGCACTGCTCGGCGCCGAGCAGTGGTCCGCGGAACACGGTGGCGGGCCGGCACACCGGTCCGCGCCGGCCGTCCCCGCGCCTGGCAGCGTCCCGCCGGCCGGTACCGCCGGGCACGGGAACGGACAGTGGCAGACCGGCCCGCGGACCGGCCCCGATCCGTACGCCGACGTCACCGGCCCGCGGACCGGCCCCGACGTGTGGACGGGACACGACGCACGGACCGACCCCGATGCGTGGACGGGACCCGATGCGCGGACCGGCCTCGTGCAGCAGACCGGATCCGGCCCACCGGCGGGGTACGGAAGCGAGACGTCCCTCCCCCCGGTGCCGTCCTCCGCCGTGCCGTCGGCGCGGCGCCACGACCACATCCCCGCCCCCGCCCCGGCGGCCCCCGACGGCGCGGCGCCGCCCCTGCCGCTGCGCGGTGCCCGCGCGGTGCGGCCCCATCCGGCCGAGGCCGTGCCCGGGGTCACCCCGGACGACCGGCAGACACTCGAGGGGAGCGGGACCGGGACCGCCCCCCTCACCCCACGCAACACCACGGTGCGCGGCACCACGGGCAGGCCCCACCTGCCCCGCCGCCGTGCCCAGGAACACCTGGTGCCCCAGCTCCGCGACGGTCCCACGCCGCGTCAGGACACCGAGCACGTCGTCGGGCACGATCCCCACCTGATGGCGGCCTTCCGGCGGGGGGTCAGCCTCGCCGAAACCCAACAGTCCATGGAGACGGGCCCCATGGGCAGCGAGGACACGGACCGGGGCGACCTGCGCCGTGACGGCACGGCCGACGACCCCATGGCGGGCGGCCACACGACGGGCGACCTCATGGCGCCCCTGCCCGGACTGCCGTCGTCGCCCATGGGGGAGCGGCCCGGTCCCACCGCCCACCCGACGGACACCCACCCCGTCGACCCCCACTACGTGGACGCCCGCCTCATGGGACCGTCCCACGGCATCACGGCTCACACGACGGAGTCCCCCACCACGGAGTCCCACCCCGCCGACGCGCGTCCCCCGCACGCGGCAGTCCAGGAAGCACGCGGTGCCCGCGACGGCGTGTCCGCGCCCCCCACCGACCACCCCACCGCACGGCACGACGGGAGCGCACCCCCCGGATGAGCATGCCCGCACCCTCCACCCCCTGCCGGGCCCCCACCTCCCCGCCCGTCCCCGCACCCAGCGCTCCCGCAGACCTTCGTACCCCAAGGAGTCCATCCACCATGGCGAGCGATGCGCCGACCGCCCACGTTTCCGATCTCGACTGGCTGATGAGCGGCCTCGTGCAACGGGTGCCGCACACCTCCAGCGCCGTGCTGCTCTCCTGCGACGGGCTGGTGAAGTCCGTGCACGGTCTCGACGCGGACAGCGCCGACCACATGGCAGCCCTGGCCTCCGGCCTCTACTCCCTCGGCCGCAGCGCCGGCATCCGCTTCGGCGAGGGCGGCGACGTCCGCCAGGTCGTCGTCGAGCTCGACTCGATGCTGCTGTTCGTCTCCACCGCCGGCTCCGGCACCTGCCTCGCCGTACTGGCCGGTCGCGAGGCCGACGCGGCGGTGCTCGGCTACGAGATGGCCATGCTGGTCAAGAGTGTGAGGCCGTACCTGGTGACCGCCCCCCGGCAGCCCGCCGTCGAGCCGCGGGCGATGAGGCCTTGAACGTGACGACGGCCGGTGACGGCCCCTGGCTGGACGACGCGGCCGGGCGGCTGGTGCGCCCCTTCACCGTCAGCGACGGCCGCACCCGCCCCACCGTCGAACTCGACCTGATGTCACAGGTGATGGCCACCGGGGCCGCCCCCTTCGGCTACCTCGGCCCCGAGCACACGCAGGCACTCGAACTGTGCCGCGCGCCCCTCCCGGTCGCCGAGGTGGCCGCCCACCTCAAGCTGCCGCTGGCCGTCACCAAGGTGCTGCTGGCGGACCTCGTCGACAGCGGAGGCCTCACCACCAAGCCCCCCGTGTTCGACCACAACCCGACGGACCGGGCCCTTCTGGAGGCAGTGCTCGATGGACTACGACGACAGCTCTGACCGCGGCTCCGCCGCCGACGTGTTCCCCACCGCGCTCAAGATCCTCGTGGCGGGCGGGTTCGGTGTGGGCAAGACCACCTTCGTCGGCGCGGTCAGCGAGATCGCGCCGCTCAGCACGGAGGAACTGCTCACCACGGTCGGCGCCGCCACCGACCGGCTCGACGGCATCGAGAACAAGGTCGAGACAACCGTGGCGATGGACTTCGGCCGCATCACCCTGGACCAGGAACATGTGCTCTACCTGTTCGGCACACCGGGCCAGGAACGCTTCTGGTTCATGTGGGACGAACTCTGCGAGGGCGCCCTCGGCGCGGTGATCATCGCCGACACCCGGCGCCTGGAGGAGTGCTTCGCCGCCGTCGACTTCTTCGAGCAACGCGGCCTCGGCTTCATCGTCGCCGTCAACGAGTTCGACGGCGCCTTCCGCTACGACCCCCAGGAGGTGCGCGCCGCCCTGGACCTGCCGGGCGGGATCCCCGTCGTGTGCTGCGACGCCCGGATCTCCAACTCGGGCGTCCAGACCCTGCTGACCCTGGTCCGCCATCTCATCGCCCACGCCCCGGCCCCCGCGACGGGGTACCGCGCCCACAGGTGATCACCGCACACCACGGAGCCCGTATATGACATGTGCCCACATCCGGGGAGCCCGCCCATGAGCTACGACCCGCCGCGTCCGGCCGGTCGTCTGCTGCTCACCCCCGAGGACAAGGAAGCCCCGGCCCGCATCGAGCGACTGCGCCGGCTGGGGCTGGGCGAGCGCCCCGAACCCACGCTCGACGCCTTCGCGTACGGCCTCTCCGAACTCACGGGAGCGGTGTACGCCATGGTCAACTTCCTGGGGGAGGAGGGACAGTTCTTCGCCGGGCTGCACACCCCGGCGGTCGCCCCCGCCGTCCGCGGCGACGGCACCGGCGCCCTGCTGGGCCGGTCGCTGCCCCGCGACCACGGCTTCTGCCCCCATGTGGTGGCCCGCCGCAAGGCGCTGGCCCTGGGGGACGTGAGCGACTACCCGCGGTTCGCGGGCAACCCGGTCGTCGACGAGTTCGGGGTGCGCTCCTACCTGGGTGCCCCGCTCATCGACAGCACCGGCACGGTGCTGGGCACCGTCTCGGTCTCCGACACCCGGCCGCGGGCCTGGGGGCAGGAAGGGCTCGCCGCCATCAAGGAACGGGCCGCCGATCTCGTCGTACGGCTCGAGCGCGGGGAGAGACACGGACTGCCCTTCTGACACCGCGGAGACGGACCTGCTTCCTCGAGCCCACGGACGCGGTGTGCTGCCGCCGAAGGAGTGACGGCGTGAAGGAAAGCTGTGGCCGTGCTTAAGAAATCCTCGATGGACCGGTGAGGGTGTCGTACGGCAGATTGCAGTGCGATCCCCATCCCGCTTCCGGCCGGGGCTGCTCCGGCATGCCCGGAGCCGGGACTCACCCCGAGGAGCCGTGGCGTTGAAGGCGCTCGTCAAGGACAAGGCCGAACCCGGGCTGTGGCTCGCGGACGTCCCGGAGCCGGCCGTCGGCCCCGGCGAGGTACTCATCAAGGTGCTGCGCACCGGCATCTGCGGTACCGACCTGCACATCCGTGCCTGGGACGGCTGGGCCCGGCAGACGATCAGCACCCCGCTGGTCCTCGGGCACGAGTTCGTCGGCGAGGTCGTCGAGACCGGCCGGGACGTCGGCGAGATCAAGACCGGTGACCGGGTCAGCGGCGAGGGCCACCTGGTGTGCGGCAAGTGCCGCAACTGCCAGGCCGGACGGCGGCACCTGTGCCGTGCCACCATCGGCCTCGGCGTCGGCCGCGACGGCGCGTTCGCCGAGTACGTCACCCTGCCCGCGGCCAACGTCTGGGTGCACCGCGTCCCCGTCGACCTCGATGTCGCCGCGATCTTCGACCCGTTCGGCAACGCCGTGCACACCGCGCTGTCCTTCCCCCTCGTCGGCGAGGACGTCCTGATCACCGGTGCCGGACCGATCGGCCTGATGGCCGCCGCGGTGGCCCGGCACGCCGGCGCCCGGCACGTCATGATCACCGACGTCAGCGAGGAGCGGCTGGAACTCGCCCGCAAGATCGGTGTGAGCCTGGCGCTGAACGTGCGGGACTCGGCGATCGCCGACGGGCAGCACCTCCTCGGCCTGCGCGAGGGCTTCGACATCGGCCTCGAGATGTCCGGCCGGCCCGAGGCGCTGCGCGACATGATCGCCAACATGACCCACGGCGGCCGGATCGCGATGCTCGGGCTGCCGGCCGAGGAGTTCCCGGTCGACTGGTCCCGGATCGTCACCTCGATGATCACCCTCAAGGGGATCTACGGCCGTGAGATGTTCGAGACCTGGTACGCCATGTCGGTGCTCCTCGAAGGCGGCCTGGACCTCGCCCCCGTGATCACCGGCCGGTACTCCCACCGCGACTTCGAGGCGGCCTTCGAGGACGCGGCGAGCGGCCGCAGCGGAAAAATCATCCTCGACTGGACGGCGTAGGGCCTGGTGCGCCGCGGCGCACACCCCGCGCCGTCCTCGGCACCCTCTTCCCCCCTTCCGCGAGCACTTTCAGGAGCTTTCCGATGTTCGACTCCGTGCGCGACGACCTCCGCACCACCCTCGACGAGATCCGCGCCGCCGGACTGCACAAGCCCGAGCGCGTGATCGGCACCCCGCAGTCCGCCACGGTGAACGTCACCGCGGGCGGCCGGCCCGGTGAGGTCCTCAACTTCTGCGCCAACAACTACCTCGGCCTCGCCGACCACCCCGAGGTGCTCGCCGCCGCCCACGAGGCCCTCGACCGCTGGGGCTACGGCATGGCCTCGGTGCGCTTCATCTGCGGCACGCAGGAGGTGCACAAGGACCTGGAGGCGCGGCTGTCGGCGTTCCTCGGCCAGGAGGACACGATCCTCTACTCGTCCTGCTTCGACGCCAACGGCGGCGTGTTCGAGACGCTGCTCGGCGCGCAGGACGCGGTGATCTCCGACGCGCTGAACCACGCGTCGATCATCGACGGCATCCGGCTGTCCAAGGCCCGCCGCTTCCGCTACGCCAACCGAGACATGGCCGACCTGGAACGCCAGTTGAAGGAGGCCACCGAGGGCGGGGCGCGCCGCAAGCTGATCGTCACCGACGGCGTCTTCTCCATGGACGGCCATGTCGCGCCGCTGGCCGAGATCTGCGACCTCGCCGAACGGCACGACGCCATGGTCATGGTCGACGACTCGCACGCCGTGGGCTTCGTCGGACCCGGCGGACGCGGCACGCCCGAACTGCACGGCGTCATGGACCGCGTCGACATCCTCACCGGCACCCTCGGCAAGGCACTCGGCGGCGCCTCCGGCGGCTATGTCGCCGCCCGTGCGGAGATCGTCGCCCTGCTGCGCCAGCGCTCCCGGCCGTACCTGTTCTCGAACACGCTCGCCCCGGTGATCGCCGCGGCCTCGCTGAAGGTCCTCGACCTGCTGGAGTCCGCCGACGACCTGCGGGTCCGGCTGGCCGAGAACACCGCCCTGTTCCGCCGCCGGATGACCGAGGAGGGATTCGACATCCTCCCCGGCGACCACCCCATCGCCCCGGTGATGATCGGCGACGCGTCCCGCGCGGGACGCCTGGCGGAGCTGCTGCTGGAGCGCGGTGTCTACGTGATCGGCTTCTCCTACCCCGTGGTGCCCGAGGGGCAGGCCCGGATCCGGGTCCAGCTGTCCGCCGCGCACTCGGCCGGGGACGTGAACCGCGTGGTTGAGGCCTTCGTGGCGGCGCGGGCGGAGCTCGACGCCTGAGAGAATCGGTTGCATGATCGAGGCACGGCGGCTCCACATCCTCCGTGCGGTGGCCGACCACCGCACGGTCACGGCGGCGGCCGCCGCGCTGTACCTGACCCCGTCCGCGGTGTCCCAGCAGCTCGCCGCGCTCGAGCAGGAGACCGGCCACCGGCTGGTGGAGCGCGGGGCCAAGGGCGTACGGCTGACCCCGGCCGGCGAGATCCTGCTCGGCCACACCCATGTGGTCCTCGCCCAGCTGGAGCGGGCCGCGGCCGAACTCGCCGCATACGGTTCGGGCGCGGCCGGCACCGTCACCGTCGCCTCCTTCGCGACCGGGATCGCCCAGGTCGTCGCCCCCGCGGTGGTCCGCCTCGCCGCGGCGGCGCCCGGTATCCGCATCCGTGTCCAGGACGCCGAGGGCGACGCCAGCCTGCCGATGCTCCTGGACCGGCAGGTCGACGTCGCCGTGGCCGTCGAGTACCGCGGGGCACCGCCCGCCGACGACCCCCGCCTGACGCACGTCCCCCTGTACGCGGAGCCCTTCGACGCGGTCGTCCCCGTCACCCACCGGCTGGCCGACATCGCCGAGGTCCCGCTCGCCGAACTGGCCAAGGACCCGTGGATCGGCCCGTACCCCGGCAACCCCTGCCACGATGTGGTCGTCCTGGCCTGCGAGAACGCAGGATTCCAGCCCCGGCTCGAGCACTCCTCCGACGACTTCCGCGCGGTGGTGGCCCTGGCCTCGGCGGACGTGGGCGTCGCACTGGTCCCGCGCTCGGCACTGCGCGGCACGGACCTGACCGGTGTGACCGTCCGGCCGGTCGACGGTGTCGCGCCGACCCGCCGGGTCTTCGCCGCCGTGCGCCGGGGAGCCGAGGAACACCCGCTGATCCGCCCGGTCCTGGACGCGCTCGGCGAGGCCGCCGACGAGGCGTAGGACCGACCACGTCGGCGTCGGCGGCGGCACCCCTGTTCCCGGGCCGGCCTCCTCCAGCTGGAACCGAAGCAGCCCGTCCGGCCGTCTCCGCAGTCGGCCACGCCGCCACGCGAGGCCGTGTGGGCCACGCGAGGCCGTGTGGGCCACACGGAACAGATCCCGAGGAGAAGACGCACTCGTGGAAGCAGCAGCCGCCTCCCCGGTGGTCGGTGTGCCCCTCGGGGGTGCCGCCTTCGCGGGCGTGGGCACCCGTCCGACCGCCCGCCGCGGCTTCACCCGCAAGGTCACCCGGCGGGCCACCGCGGTCTGCGCCGCCCCGGCCGGCGTGCTCTCCCTGTTCGTGCTCGTCTTCCCGGCACGGCGGCGGTCCGCCCGGTCGCGCGTCGCCCGACCCCTCACGCGGGACGGGCTCCGGCCGTCCCGGCCGCCGCGCTCCTCGGTGGGCTCGCAGCGGCCGTACCCCTGGCGGGCGTGACGCTCGGCGCCATGTGAGGAGCGAGCGCACGGTGCGGGCGCCCGCACGGGGCCCTCGCCGCTGCCGCCAGGTGATTGTCAGTGCCGACCGCTACGGTGCCTGCCATGCCGGATGCCGAAGACGTACAGCGGATCGCACTGTCCCTGCCGGACACGACGGAGAAAGTGGCCTGGAGCATGCCCACGTTCCGGGTGGCGGGGAAGATGTTCGCCACCCTGCCCGACGACGAGACGTCCGTCGCCGTGCGCTGTCCCAAGGAGGAGCGCGACGAACTGGCCCTCGCGGAGCCGGAGAAGTTCTGGATCGCGGGCCACGAGGCGCAGTTCGCCTGGGTCCGGGTCCGCCTCGCCGCCCTGGAGGACGAGGACGAACTGCGTGACATCCTCGCCGACTCCTGGCGCCAGGCGGCCCCGCCCCGGCTGCTCGACGCCCATCCCCGGCTGGGCCGGCCGCCCGGGGAGTGATCCCCGGGGCCGTGTCGGTGGGCCGTGGCACGCTCCGGGAGCGCGGACGGCGGCCCGAGCCGGAGGGGGCTCCGGCTCCCGTGAACGCCGCGATGCGCTCCCGCAGCGAGCGGGCGTCGAGACCGTGCGCGCGACATGCTCCTCGAGCCGCCCGTACCGTCCCAGCTCCCGCCGGCCCCCACCCAGCCCCGGCACCCGGTGCGGCGCGTCGGACAGCGCCTCGTTCGCCGACGTACCCGCCAGAGACGGCTCGACCAGGACGACATCAGTCCCGGCGGCCCCGGACAAAGAGGTGCGCGATCACCGCCCCGGGTGCGGTATTGTTTCCGTGCACGTCGACGCCGGGGAATCCCCAGGTCAGACGGGCAACGGGACGTGGCGCAGCTTGGTAGCGCACTTGACTGGGGGTCAAGGGGTCGCAGGTTCAAATCCTGTCGTCCCGACGTGAGGAAGTCGCAGACCGAGGGGCGGTTCCGGAGGTGTCCGGAACCGCCCCTCGGCCGTTCACGAGTTTTCTGGGAGTGGACGCCCGACACGCACCCGAAGCCTTCCCGCTCCCTGGCCGCCGGTGCCGGGGCAGCGGGAATGGAGAGGCGGCCTTCGTGGTTCCGGAGACGACGGGTCAGCTCCTGAAGCCGTTGCCGCTCGTTCGCCGCCGCCCCCTCTTCACGTGGAGCCCCTCATGACCACAGCCCGGGATCTGCTCGTCGTCGTCATCGACACACGGTCCGGTACGTCCGTCGAGCCGGGCGATCTGTCGCTGGCGCTCGCGGGCGCGGAGCTGATCGACCTCATCGACGCCGGGGCCGCCGACCTCGGCGGGGACCGAGTGGTGGTGCCGGCTCCGGGGCAGGCGGCGGAGCCTGCCCCGGAGCCGGCCACCGGCGATCCGCTGCTGCGGCAGGCAGCGTCCTCGCTGGTCCGGCAGGAACCTCATGAGCCGGTCGAGGACTGGCTGTGGCGCCGTGGCCGCGACCTGGTGGCCGCGTACCTCGCGGAGCTGGGGACGACGGGATCGGCTGCCTCCCGTTGGCGGAGCCGGAAGCCGTCGCTGAGCATCGACCCCTCGGCGCTGGCCGACTCACCGGCGCGCCGCCACGCGAACGACCGCTGGGCGGCGCACGAACCCGTGCTCGCCGCCCTCGCCGCCGCCGCGGGCGTCGCCGCCGCGGACGGCGGCGACCCGGGCGACGGTGACCCCGGCAACGGCCCCGGGGGCCACGACGAGCTCGCGGATCTCGGCGACGACCGGGTCGTGACCGTGCTGGCCGCGGTCAACGAAGCCGTCGTCGAACTGGCCGGTGTACGGCAGCGCCGGGCCGTCGAGGCGGCGGCCTTCGACAACATCTGGCGAGCCGTGTGACCGGGGTGCGACGAGAACGGCGGGGAAGCGGCGGAGAGCCCGTCAGCTGAGGCAGCCCGCGTGCGCGAGGGCCTGCCTCAGCAGGACCCCGTGCCCGCCCGGCATCTCGCTCTGCACCGCCTCCGACAGCGCCTCCTGCGGGCTGAACCACACCAGGTCGAGGGCGTCCTGCCGGGGCCGGCAGTCACCCGTCACCGGCACGATGTAGGCCAGGGACACCGCGTGCTGGCGCGGGTCGTGGTACGGCGTGACCCCGTGCGTCGGGAAGTACTCGGCGACCGTGAACGGCTGGAGCGACGCCGGGACCCGGGGCAGCGCCACCGGGCCGAGGTCCTTCTCCAGATGGCGCAGCAGCGCGTCCCGGACGCGTTCGTGGTGCAGCACCCGGCCGGAGACCAGCGTCCGGCTGACCGTGCCGTCCGGCCCGATCCGCAGCAGCAGGCCTACGCTGGTGACTTCGCCGCTGTCGTCGACACGTACGGGGACGGACTCGACGTACAGGATCGGCATGCGGGCACGTGTCATCTCCAGTTCGTCGGAGGACAGCCATCCAGGCGTGGTTTCGGTCGTGTCAGACATTGTTTGATCATACTTTCAACGGTTCGGGCTGACAGGGATGGCCGCTCCGCGGTGGTGTGTCCTCCTCGAAGAGCCCGGCCGGGTCAGCGGGGCGGGGGCGGAGCGACGCGTCAGGGTTTCACGGCCACCGCGCCGTACTGCGGTACCACCGGGGCGGCGGAGCCGGTCCCGGCGCGCCAACGCGAGCAGGACACCAGGCCGGGCTCGACCGGAGTCAGCCCCTCAAGGAACGCGGCGATGTCCTCGGCACCGCGAGCGGTGATCGGGGGAGTGGCGTTCTCGTTCCAGAACTCCATCGCCGGGACCTGGTTCTCGCCGCCCACCTCGGCGTCGTGGGTGGGGTGGGTGAGGACGAGGAAACTGCCGGAGGGGAGCCGGTCCATGATGTGCCGCACGGTTGCGCGCGCCTGTTCGGTGTCGAGGACGAAGTTGAGGATCCCCAGCATCATCACCGCGACCGGGCGGTCGAAGTCGAGGGTGGCCGCGGCCTGCTCGAGTATGGCGTCCGGGTCGCGCACGTCGGCGTCGATGTAGTCGGTGGCGCCCTCCCGGGTGCCGGTGAGCAGGGTCCGGGCGTGCATCAGCACGATCGGGTCGTTGTCGACGTAGACGATCCGGGAGTCGGGCGCGATCCGCTGGGCGATCTCGTGGGTGTTCTCCGCGGTGGGCAGCCCGGTGCCGATGTCGAGGAACTGCCGCACACCGCGCTCACCGGCCAGGTAGGTGACGGCCCGCCCCAGGAACCCCCGGTCCGCACGGGCGATGTCCCGGATGACGGGGATGATCGAGGCGACCCGGTCGCCGACCCGCTGGTCGACCTCGTAGTTGTCCTTGCCGCCGATCCAGTGGTTCCACACGCGTGCGTTGTGCGCCACCGAGGTGTCCAGCCGCGTCGAGCCGCGCGGCGGGGTGCGGTTCTCACCCACGTCCCTTCCCCTCCCTCTTTCCTGCCTTCGCCCTTTCCCACGACCGGATCCGGCCGCCGCGGCCATTGTGCCTGCGCGGTGATCACGTTGTCCCGGGAACGGCAGAGCGGGGCGGGGGCCGGAGGAAAGGGGACGCCGAGGAGAGGCGGGGAGCGTCGTGGGGTCCGCCGTCGCGGCCCGTCACGCCTGGTCGGGGGCGTTCTCGGCCTCGAACATCCAGCGCTGCTTCTCCAGCTGGGCGGTGACGGAGATCAGCAGGTCCTGGGTGACCGGGTCCGGCTCCCCGGTGACGTCGACGCGCTCGCGCAGCCGTACGATCGCGGTCCCCAGCGCCTCCGCCATCAGCCGGACGACGTCCGCGTCGCGCAGCCGGCCCTCCTCGGGGACGGGCAGCGCGAAGACCTTGGCAACGGTCTCCGGACGGCCGTCCGGCGGTACGCCGAGCGCCGCGGCCCGCTCCGCGACCGTGTCGGCCCCTGTGCGCGCGGTCGAGACCACTTCGTCCAGCTGGAGGTGGACCGAGCGGAACCGCGGACCCACGACGTTCCAGTGGGCCTGCTTGCCGATCAGTGAGAGACCGAGCAGATCCACCAGGGTGTCCTGGAGTGCCTTGGCGGCGACCCGGCGGGCCTCGTCGGGCAGGGTGCTCCGCACAACGGTCATGGGGTGTCGCTCCTCGTCGGTCGGTTTCGTGGGTGCTCGGCGAACGCGCGGGTGCCCCGGGTTCCCCGGTGCAAACGCGGGCCCTCCGCGGTGCGCGCGGAGTCGGGCGCGGGCGGCGGCGGGCGCCGGGCGGCGAGCGCGGGCACCGAGCCCGGGCGCCGGACGAGGAACCGACAGGCGAGACGGTGCTTACGGCGATCGTTAGGTGGACATAGCATCGGTCTCCGCAATGGACATGATGACGCTCTGGCACCTCACCGGCTGGGAGTTCGCCGCCCTCGCCTTCGCCGCCCTGCTCGTGGGCTTCTCCAAGACCGCCGTCAGCGGGGCGAACACGGTCAGCCTCGCCCTCTTCGCAGCGGTGCTGCCCGCCCGCGCCTCCACCGGCGTACTGCTGCCCCTCCTCATCGCCGGTGACGTGCTCGCCGTCCTCACCTACCGGCGGCACGCCCACTGGCCCACGCTGTGGCGGCTGTTCCCGGCGGTCGCGGCCGGTGTCGTCGTCGGCACCGTCTTCCTGACGTGGGCGGACGACGAGGCCGTGGGGACGTCGATCGGGGCGATCCTGCTGCTGATGGCCGCGGTGACGGTATGGCGGCGGCGGGCGGCAAACCGGGCCGCGAGAACCGCCTCCGGGGCCGAGCGCGAACGGGGCGAACGGAACGGCCCGGACGGGGTCGCCTCCCGGGCCGGCCGGATCAGGGCCCGCTCGTACGGCGTCCTCGGCGGCTTCACCACCATGGTCGCCAACGCGGGCGGACCGGTGATGTCCCTGTACCTGCTGTCCGCCGGCTTCCGGAAACTGGGGTTCCTCGGGACCTCGGCGTTCTTCTTCCTGATCGTCAACACGTCCAAGGTGCCGTTCAGCGTGGGCCTCGGACTGATCAACGCGGAGTCACTGCTGCTCGACGCGGCGCTCGTGCTGTTCGTCGTTCCCGGCGCGCTGCTCGGGACATGGGCCGTCGGCCGGATCAACCAGCGGCTGTTCGAGCACCTGGTGATCGCGGCGACGGTGGTGGGCGGCCTGCAACTCCTGCTGCGCTGAGGAGGGAGCCGTTGCGGTGCGCGCCCGGCTCACCGTCCGAGGAAGGGACCCTGCCCTTCCGGTACGTCCGGGAGGTCCGGGTGATGCCGGAACCGGCTCGGGGCCGCCGTACGGCCGACCGTCGCCGCCAGTTTGCGCAGCCGCCGCCAGTTCAGGCGCGGGGGGGCCTGGGCCGCGCCGGGCCGTTTGCGCGGGACGCGGACGCGGAGCGCGCCGGGCGCGATACGGCAGCGGACGGGCGCGGGCAGCAGCAGCGCCTCACCGTCGACCCCGGCCTCGATCTCCGCCCGGTCGCCCTCGACGAGGACCTCGGAGGCGGTCAGGTTGGTGAGGCGGCCCCGCGAGGGATCCAGCAGCAGCACGGCGGCGTCTACCGCGCTCTCGACCTTGACGCCGAGGACCCCGAGCACCCCCGTGTCCAGCCGCTCCCGTCGGCCGAGGCCGAAGGGGTCGTCGGTGCGGTAGGGGTTGTTGCTGACCAGTACGGCCTGCGGATTGTCGAGCGCCGTGTCCCCCACGTGGGCGACCAGCCGGGCGCCCTGCTGGCCGGTGAGCAGGTCGGGCAGCAGGTCCAGGCTGGTGCCGATCTTGTCGTCCCGGTAGGCGGGGCTCTGCACGATCGACGCGTACGCGCCGAAGGACGCGTTGTTCACGAAGGGCTGGTCACCGGCGAAACCCAGATCGACGCGCAGCTCCACCCCGTCGGTGAGCGCGTCCAGGCAGGCCGCCGGATCGCCGCGGTCCAGGCCCAGGTCCAGGGCGAAGTGATTGCGGGTCCCGGCGCTGATGACCAGGAACGGGACGTCGTGCTCGGCGGCCACGGCCGCGACCAGCGCCTGCGTGCCGTCACCGCCCGCGGCGCCCAGCAGGTCCGCGCCGCCCGCGACGGCCTCCCGGGCCATCGCCATCACGTCGTTCTCCTTGTCCGGATCGAGCAGGACGACCCGGGCGCCCAGCCGTTCCGCCTTCTCCCGCAGCCGGTAGCGGCCCACCTTGCCGCCGCCCGACCGCGGATTCATGATGAGCACCGCCCGCCGGGGCGGCGGAGTCCGCTGTTCCCCCGGCCGTCCGCGCAGCCGCTCGCTTCCCGTCCCGCGCAGCGCGAAACGGCCGCTCCACACGGACAGCGCCCACAGGGCCAGCGACAGCGGGAGGGCCCAGAACAGGATGACCGCGTACACGGTGACGACGGCCGCGGGCACACAGACGGCGACCAGCGCGGCCACCCAGCGCAGCGGCCCCCGCAGGGTCAGCGTCCACCACAGGGCGGCGGCACTGACGGCGAGCCCGACCGCACCGCAGAGCAGCACCACCAGGCCTCGCGTGCCGCCGTAGACGAGCGGGATCACCACCGCGAGCGCGGCCGCGGCCAGCGCCGCCCGTGCGGCCCACCGCTGGGCCCGGTAGGCCCGCCTGCTCAAGTCCACGGCCATGACTCCTCCAGTCGCCGGCGTCATCGTAGGGCGTACGGGGCCGGGGGCGAGACCGGGTTCCGTGACCCGGTCACGGCTCATGTCCGACATCCGTGGGCCTGCCCCGTTCCCGTACCCGCCATGATCCGTTCCGGCCCTCGCCGTGACGCGGTCCGGCCCTCGCGGCGCCCCTTTCCCGGGCCCGCCGCACGCCCTCCGGCAACCGGCCCGGTACCTGCGGCCGCGGCTGCCTCGTACCGGCCCCGTACGCTCGACGCCATGTCCCCGCAGCCGTCGCATCCGCCGCGACCCTCGCGCCCCTCACCCTCGTTGCCGCCCCCGCACGTCCTGCTCCTCGGCGGCACCACCGAGGCACGCGAACTCGCCGCCGAGCTGACCGCCCGCCCCGGCGTACGGGTGACCACCTCGCTCGCCGGGCGCGTGGCGCGGCCCGGAGCGGTCGCGGGCGAGGTGCGCGTCGGCGGCTTCGACGGGGCCCGAGGACTCGCCGACTGGCTGCGCGACCAGCGCGTGACCGCCCTGATCGACGCCACCCATCCGTTCGCCGGGACGATCACGGCGAACGCGGCTCGGGCCGCGACCGCGACCGGCCTGCCCCTGGTCGTCCTGCGCCGCCCCGGCTGGCAGCCGGGCCCCGGCGACCGCTGGCACCCGGTCCCCAGCCTGGAGGCCGCCGCCGACCTGTTGCCCCGGCTCGGGCAGCGGGTCCTCCTCACCACAGGCCGCCTCGGTCTCGCCGCCTTCGCACACCTGACCCGGCTCCACTTCGCCGTACGGTCGGTGGAGCCCCCCGAGCCGCCCATGCCGCCGCACACCCGTGTCCTGCTGGCCCGCGGACCGTTCGGCGTGGCCGACGAGACGGCTCTGCTGCGCGAGCACCGCATCGACGTCCTGGTGACCAAGGACAGCGGGGGACCGGCGACCTCCGCCAAACTCACGGCAGCCCGCGGACTCGGCCTGCCGGTCGTGGTCGTCAGCCGCCCGCCCCTTCCGGAAGGCGTGAGCGCGGTGCCCGACGTCGCGGGCGCCCTGGAGCGACTGGAGTCCCTCTGAGGCGCCCCGGGGCCCACGCGTCCCCGGGGCGCACCTGCCTACAGGGCTCATCCGTCCCCGGGGCTCATCCGTCCCCGGGATTCCGGCGCAGCAGGTACGTGTCCATGATCCAGCCCTTGCGCTCGCGGGCCTCGGCACGCAGCTCCTCGATCCGGGGCGCCGCCTCGGCAAGCGGTCCGGCCACGAGGATCTCGTCCGGGGTGCCTATGTAGGCGCCCCAGTAGATGTCGACGTCCTGGTCCACGTACCGCCGGAAGGCCTGGTGGGCGTCCAGCATCACGACCACGTCGTCCACCCCCTGCGGGAAGCCCTCCGAGAGCCTCCGGCCGGTGGTGATCTGGACCGGTCGGCCGACCCGGTTGAGTCCCGTACGGTGCCGGGCGACGAGGGCGGAGACACTGCTGATCCCCGGAACGACGTCGTAGTCGAAGGCGACCTCGCCCCGCGCCAGGACCTCCTCGAGAATCGCGAGCGTACTGTCGTACAGCGAGGGGTCGCCCCACACCAGGAACGCGCCGACCTGGTCCTCGCCCAGCTCATCGGCGATCAGCCGGGCGTAGATGTCCGCGCGGGCGCTGCGCCAGTCGTCGACGGCGGGGGAGTAGGCGACGCCGCCGGCCCGCCGGTCCCGCTCCGGGTCGCGCGCCTCCACGACGCGGTACACCCGCTCCGGCAGGTGCACGTCGAGCATGTCCCGGCGGAGGCCGGTCAGGTCCGCCTTCACCTCACCCTTGTCGAGGAGGAAGAACACGTCCGTGCCGCGCAGCGCCCTGACCGCCTGCAGGGTCAACTGGTCGGGGTCGCCCGCACCGATACCGATGACATGAATCTTTCGCACGCCCCGAGTCTGCCGCACGCCACCGACGCCGGGCCCACCGCCTCCACATCTCCCCCTGCCGCCCGCCCCGTTGCAGGGGCCGCCGTCCAGGAACCTCCCGGAACCTCCCTCCCTACGAGCCCTGCCCCCGCGCCCCCGCCCGCAGCCGCGGCGCCCGCGCCCCGGCGTCCACGGGAACGCCGTCCCCCCGCTCGACCTCCGCCGCCAGCTCCCTGGCCCACGCGACGACACCGCCGAGGTCGATCCCGTACGGACGCGCCCTTCCCGCGCCCGCCGCCCACTCCTCGGCCGAGCCCGCCCCGCGCCGCAGCAGCCGCGCCCCGCCGGTCACGTTCCCGCGCGCCGTGTGGGTGAGCCCCACAGCGAGCTGGGCGAGCCCCCGCCACAGCTCCCGCTCCTCCTCGGGCCCCGACTTCCAGGCGTCCTCGAGCACCTCGTGCGCGTGGAACGGCTTCCCCTCGTCCAGCAGCCGCTGCGCCTCGGCGACGCTCTCCAGCGGCGGCCGGACCACCCCCTCCGGCTGCCGCGGCACGCCCTGCGCCCCGTAGGGCAGCGGCCGCCCCAGCCCGTCCCGGGGCCGCGCGCTGCGCGCCCGCCCGTCACCGTCCCGGTCGCGTGCGTCGCCCGCCCGCTCGGAGGCGGTCCTGTCGTCCTGCTGCCGGAAGATGCCGTCCTTGCTGCCCATACCCCGATTGTCCCGTGCCCGGACCGCTTTCGGTCCGGGCACGGCCGTGGGGTACAGTACGGACCGCGCGCTCACGCGGTTCACCGCACGTGAGCGCATCGGGACGTGGCGCAGCTTGGTAGCGCACTTGACTGGGGGTCAAGGGGTCGCAGGTTCAAATCCTGTCGTCCCGACTCGAGAGAGTCGCAGGCAAGGGCCGGTGCCGGAGATGTCCGACACCGGCCCTTCGGCCTGTTCGGGGGCGGTACAGGTTTGCAGGACCGCCGTCCAGGAGCGAGCAACCGCACCGACGGCGTCTCCCGGAACGGGAGCGCCGGCCGTGGAGGAGAGGACGACGGCAGCCCCGAGCGCGATGGCCCGGCGCCACCGCCGTCCTCACGCGGTCGCCTCATGCGCCGCGGTCATCCCGTCGCGTGCCGGAGATACTCGGTCAGGGCCTTGCCCGGCCGGAACGTGACCGTCTCGCCGTCCGTCCGGAAACTGCCGAAGCTGCCCAGGACGACCGTCTCCCCCCTCCGGAGGGCCTCGGCGATCGAGCCCGGATGTTCCACGGTCCCGAAGAGGGCGTCGAGCGCACGCTCGGCATGCTCGGGGGTGAGCCGGCTGCCGTCGCCGTTGTGCGCCGCATTGCCCGCGGTCGCCTCGATCAACTGGGTCCTGTCCATGTGTCCTGCCTGTTCGCCGGGGAGCCGGGGAGCCGAAGCCTGCGATGCCACGATCGTGGCATCCGGTGCCCGGTGCATCTCCTGACGGGCGTGCGGGTGGGGGAGGGGGCCCCGCGTCACGGTGCGACGTCCTGGCCCCCACCGGGGGACGGTGAGCCATTCGGCGGCACACCGCTCGCTGATCCACCGGACCGCGGTTGTGATGTGGGTGTCCTCTCCTCCCTCAGCAGAAAGCGAGTCATTCGTGTTGGTCAAGAAGCTGCACGAGGCCGGAATCCGGGCGGAACACGCCTACACGGCCGGTTTCGTCTCCATCGGTCTGTCCGTCGTCTCCTGGAACGCCTCACTGCGGGTGGAGAAGAAGGGAGAGGAGCGCGCCGATCGGTGGGGCATCTTCGTCGGAGAGTGGGCCCCCACCTTCTTCGCCCTCGGCCTGGCGTTGTCGACCTACGAGAAGTAGTACCGGCGGCACACCGGGACGGTGTCCGGGACATCGCTCCCGGAACGTGCCCGGTATCGCATCGGCGGTGACTTCCGGGTCCGGCCCCTCCCCGGCCCGACCCCGCTCGTGAGCTGCGGGGCGCACGGTGGTCCTTCACCCTGGAAGGAGAGAAACCGAGCTTCCCGCAGCCCACAGTGAGGGGAACCGGAATGGCAGACAGCCGTGGTGAGGGAAAGAAGCCCGAGAAAGGCGACAAGGTCGTCTGGAGCAGTCACGGAAGTCGGACCGAGGGCGAGGTGGAGAAGGAGATCACCGAGCGGACGGAAGCCGCGGGACGAACGGTGGACGCCTCGCCGGACGACCCGCAGTACCAGGTCCGCAGCGAGAAGTCCGGCAGGTCCGCGGTGCACAAGCCGTCCGCCCTGAAGAAGAAGTGAGGCCGCGTGGACGGTGACGAGCGGGAAAGGACCTGGGGCGCATTCCGTGAGCCGGTGAACACGGAGCCGGCCGAACCGGAGAAGTGGCCGGCCTCGGAACAGCCACGGAACGCCGGACAGGACAGGGGCGGGGGGAGTCCACGGGGCACGCCTCGAGCCGCCGGATCGTGGATGTCCTGCGCGCGAGGAAGGGCGACCTCGCGGACGACGACCACCGGCACATGCGGAAAGTCGTCGGCCACGTTCGGCGGCATCCGGCCCAGCGGCCCTCGGGCGACGTCCGGGACACCCGGTGGCGGTATTCGCCCATGAACCGGGGCCACGACCCGCCGGCATGACAAAGGCCGTGTCAGGGGCGCTTCCCCACGCCGCTGCGGGGCGCATGAAGAGCATGCCGGAAGCCGGGACAGTGCCGGTGTCCGTGAGCAAGGTGCCGCAGGTCATGGACGGTGCGCCGGTGCACCGACCATACTGATCGGGCCCCTGGTCACTCACAGAACGACTCCATGGTCAAAAACAGCACTCCCACGCCCACCGTCCCCGACACCGTATGGCTGGCACGCGGGCGCCACCCGGGCCCCGAGCCCGAGCTGGACGTCCGGCGCAACCTCATCGCCCTCAAGGCGGCCGGAGGCCTCGACGACTTCCTGGAGCTCGACCCCGTCGAGGCGGTCCGGTCCACCGTCCTGCATCCCCGGGACGCCTCCGCCGACCTCGGCCCGTCGGCCCGCCGCCTCTTCGAGGCCCGCTGGCGTGTGGCCGGGGACATCACGGTGCGCGCGCAGCTGACCACGTACGACCCGCAGGTCCGAGGGGCGGAGGCCGAGGGGGTCACCTGGATCCTCGTCGCCGAGGCGGAGCGCGCGTGGGACGCTCGCTGGCCGTCGCCCGCCACCCTGTTCTGGCCGGACAGCAGCCAGGTCGAGTGGGACCACGACACGGTCCCCGGTGTGCGCCTGCGGACGGTGAACCACTTGCCGAAGGACGACGACGACGTGCGCCGCCGGTTGCGGGACTGCGCGCGCAGCAGCTGGTTCGTCCACGTCGTGGTGCACGAGGCGATGACACCGGACGCGCGCGGGCAGCGGCCGGTCGCGGAGTTCCTGCCGCCGAGCCTGCGGCACCGGGTGGTCGAACACCGGGGCACGCCGGAGCAGGCCCGGATCGCCGACTTCGCGCTGCAACGGGAGCTGAAGCTGCGGATGCCGCGCGGAGGCGCCGTCGTCCTGCCCACGGTGCCGCAGCAACCGGGTTACGACCCGGAGCACTTCACGGTACGCACCATCTTCCTGGACGGCTCGGAGCCGGTCGAGTTCCTCGGCCGGATCATCGAGTCCGCCGCACTCCCGAGGCCCCTGCCGTCCGGGGCCGAGCAGGCCCTGACGCGGCTGCGCGAGGGCTGGCACCTGCTCAGCCCGGACGAGGAGCTGGCCCACGCCCAGGACATGGTCGCCAGGTACGCCCACGCGCTCGAAGCCATGACGGAGTCCCGTGACCTGTACCGGGAAGCGGCCGAGGCGGCGCAGGCCGCACTCGCCGAGGTGACCGCCGGTGACGGCGTACCCCGGCCACCCGCGCCGGAACCGGCGGCCGGGGAGGAGGGCTCGCCGCTCAGCAGCCTCACCAAGGCGTTCGGCCGCTTCCGGGCCACGAACAAGTAGGCCGCTCCCCGCCGTCCGGGAGACCGGCGCCGGGGCCGGCGCCGGACAGGTGGCGCCGGCCCCGGCAGCTCGGCCACGAACCGCCGGTCCTGCCGCCGGCCGGAGCGTCCTCCGCGGCCCAGGGGGAGAAGAACCCGGCGGCGGTGGACCCGTGCCTGGAGCCGGCGCCGGCGCCGGAGCAGCGGGCACGGCTGGACGCGGCGCACCGGGACGCCCGGGGCACCCGCCCCGGGCCCGCCGAAGGGCACCCGCTCAGGATCTGACCAGCAGCTGGAAGTCGAACGAGTAGCGTGAGGCGCGGTAGACGTGGGCCGCGTACTCCACCGCGCGCCCCGTGTCGTCGTAGGCGGTGCGGTGCATGGTCAGCAGGGCGGCACCCTCCTTCTCGTCCAGGCGGGACGCCTCCCCGGCGGTGGCCGAACGGGCACCGACGGTCTGCCGGGCGCTGTGCAGGGGGATGCCCGCCGCACGCATCATGCGGTACAGGCCGGTCGACTCCAGCCGGGCGTCGTCCAGTTCCAGCAGGCCCGACGGGAGGTAGTTGCACAGCAGGGCGACCGGCCTGCCGTGGGTGCGGCGCAGACGTTCGAGGAGGACCGCTTCCCCGCCCTCGGGCAGACCCAGGGCCGCCGCCACGCCGGGGGGCGCCGGGACCGTCTCGTGGCGGACGACCTCCGTGCTCGGGCCCTGCCCGGCCGCCTCCAGGTCGTCGTAGAGGCTGCTGAGCTCCAGGGGGCGCCTGACCTGGCTGTGCACCACCTGGGTGCCCACCCCACGCCGCCGCACCAGCAGTCCCTTGTCGACAAGGGACTGGATGGCCTGGCGGACCGTGGGGCGGGACAGGCCGAGGCGCACCGAGAGGTCGACCTCGTTGCCCAGCAGGTTGCCCGGGGCGAGGACGCCCTGCACGATCGCCGCTTCCAGCTGCTGGGCGAGCTGGTGGTACAGCGGCACCGGACTGCCCCGGTCCAGGGGGAAGTCCAGTGAGCTGAGCGCGGGTCCGGTCACGGCACGGGCCGGGCCACCGGTCTTCGCCATGGACGTACCTTCCTGTCGCGGAGCGCTCCCGGGGCAGGAGCCGCTCGGGGGACCGGGGGTCAGGAGTTGCTCGGGAAGCCGAGGTTGATGCCCCCGTCGGACGGGTCCGGCCAGCGCGTGGTGATGACCTTGCCCTGGGTGTAGAAGGCGACGCCGTCGTTGCCGTAGATGTGGTGGCTGCCGAAGAGGGAGTCCTTCCAGCCGCCGAAGGAGTGGTAGCCCACCGGGACCGGGATCGGCACGTTGACGCCGACCATGCCCGCCTTCACCTCGAGCTGGAAGCGGCGGGCGGCGCCGCCGTCCCGGGTGAAGATCGCGGTGCCGTTGCCCCAGCGGGAGTCGTTGATCAGCGCGACGGCCTCGTCGTAGGTCTCCGCGCGGACCACGCACAGCACCGGACCGAAGATCTCGTCCCGGTAGGCGTCCGCGGTCAGCGGCACCCGGTCGAGCAGCGAGACCCCGACGAAGAAGCCGTCCTCGTGGCCGTCGACCGTCAGCCCCGTCCCGTCGAGCACGACCTCGGCGCCCTGCGCCGCCGCGCCCGCCACGTACGAGGCCACCTTGTCGCGGTGCTCGCGGGTGATCAGCGGGCCCATCTCGGAGGCCGGGTCGTTGCCCGGACCGATGCGGAGCTTCCTGGCCCGCTCCGTGATCCGGCCGACCAGGTCGTCGCCGATGTCACCGACCGCGACCACGACCGACACGGCCATGCAGCGCTCGCCGGCCGAACCGTACGCCGCGTTGATCGCCTGGTCGGCGGCCAGGTCCAGGTCGGCGTCGGGCAGGACCAGCATGTGGTTCTTGGCGCCGCCCAGGGCCTGCACCCGCTTGCCGTGTTCGGTCGCCTTCAGCTGGATGTGCCGGGCGATCGGGGTGGAGCCGACGAAGGAGACGGCCTCGATGTCGGGGTGTTCCAGGATGCGGTCCACGGCCGTGCGGTCGCCGTGCACGACGTTCAGCACACCGTCCGGCAGGCCCGCCTCGGTGGCCAGTTCCGCGAGGCGGACGGAGGCCGACGGGTCCTTCTCGGACGGCTTCAGCACGAAGGTGTTGCCGCACGCGATGGCCAGCGGGAACATCCACATCGGCACCATGGCCGGGAAGTTGAACGGCGTGATGCCGGCGACCACGCCCAGCGGCTGGCGGATCGAGGCGACGTCGACGCGGTTGGAGACCTGCGTGGACAGCTCGCCCTTCAGCTGCACGCTGATCCCGCAGGCCAGCTCCACGATCTCCATGCCCCGCGCGACCTCGCCGAGGGCGTCGGAGTGCACCTTGCCGTGCTCGGCGGTGATCAGCTCCGCGATCTCGTCGCGGTGGGCGTCCAGCAGCTCGCGGTACTTGAACAGGATCGCCGTGCGCCTGGCCAGCGACGAGGTGCCCCAGCTCCCGAAGGCGTCCTTCGCGGCGGCGACGGCGGCGTCCACCTCCGTGGTGTCCGCGAACGCGACCTGCTTCTCCTGGGCGCCGGTGGCCGGGTTCCAGACGGGGCCGAAACGGCCGGAGGTGCCTTCGGCGGGCTTGCCGCCGATCCAGTGGCTGATGGTCTTCATGAGAGCGGACGACCTTTCACGTGCGGTGAGTCGATACGGGAGGGCTCGAGATCCCGGGCCCGGGATTCCGGGCCCGGGGTGCCGGCGGGGCGGTGCGACGGTGCAGGGGCGCAGCGGTTCAGAGGTGGCGGCGGCGGCCGGCGACCTGGGCGTCGTACCGTTCGCGCGCCCGGACGGCGGCCTCGCGGGAGGCGACCTCCGCCACCGGCACGTCCCACCAGGCCTCGGCCGGGGGAGCGGTGGGCGCCGGGTCCGTCTCGACGTACACACAGGTCGGACGCTCGGCGGCGCGGGCCTCGGCCAGGGCGTGGCGCAGCTCCCCCACGGTCTTGGCGCGCAGCACGTCCATGCCCAGGCTGGCCGCGTTCGCCGCGAGGTCCACGGGCAGCGGGGCACCGCTGAAGGTGCCGTCCTTCGCCCGGTAGCGGTAGGCGGTGCCGTAGCGCTCGCCGCCGGTCTCCTCGGACAGGCCGCCGATGGAGGCGTACCCGTGGTTCTGGATCAGCACCAGCTTCACCGGCAGCCGCTCCTGGACGGCCGTGACGATCTCCGTCGGCATCATCAGGTACGTGCCGTCGCCGACCAGCGCCCACACCGGTGTGCCGGGTGCGGCCTGCTGGACGCCGATCGCGGCCGGGATCTCGTAGCCCATGCAGGAGTAGCCGTACTCCAGGTGGTACTGGCGCGGGCTGCGTGCCCGCCACAGCTTGTGCAGGTCGCCGGGGAGCGAACCGGCCGCGTTGATCACCACGTCCGCGTCGCCCACGACCGCGTCGAGCGCGCCGAGCACCTGGGTCTGGGTCGGTACGGCGTTCTCGTCGCCGGCGCGGTAGGCGGCCTCGACGACCTGCTCCCAGCGTTCCTTCCCGGCTGCGTACCCGGCCTCGTACGCGGCGTCCACGCGGTGCCCGGCCAGCGCCCCGGCCAGCGCTTCCAGACCGGTCCGCGCGTCGCAGACCAGGGTGTGCGCTCCCAGCTTGTGGGCGTCGAAACCGGTGATGTTGAGGTTGAGGAAGTGCACGCCCGGGTCGGCGAAGAGGGTGCCGGAGGCGGTGGTGAAGTCGGAGTAGCGGGTGCCGACGCCGATCACCAGGTCGGCGGTGCGGGCCAGTTCGTCGCTCACCGCCGTGCCGGTGTGGCCGATGCCGCCCAGGTCGGCCGGGTGGTCGTGGCGCAGGGAGCCCTTGCCGGCCTGGGTGGAGGAGACCGGGATGCCGGTGGCGTCCACGAGGGCCCGGAGTGCTTCCTCGGCCTCGCTGTGGTGGACGCCGCCACCCGCGACGATCAGCGGGCGCCGGGCGGCCCGTACGGCCTTGGCCGCCGCCTCCAGCTCGACGGGGTCCGGCGCCGGACGCCTCACCCGCCAGACGCGGTCGTCGAAGAACTCCCGGGGCCAGTCGAACGCCTCGGCCTGCACGTCCTGCGGCAGGCAGAGGGTGACGGCGCCGGTCTCGGCCGGGTCGGCGAGCACCCGTACGGCGTTCAGCGCGGACGCGATCAGCGCTTCGGGGCGGGTGATCCGGTCGAAGTAGCGGGAGACGGGGCGCAGTGTGTCGTTGACGGACAGGTCCGCCTCGACCGGGTGCTCCAGCTGCTGGAGCAGCGGGTCGGCCGCGTGCGAGGCGAAGCAGTCGCCGGGGAGCAGCAGCACCGGCAGCCGGTTGACGGTGGCGAGCGCGGCGCCGGTGACCAGGTTGGTGGCGCCGGGGCCGATCGAGGTCGTCACGGCCTGCGCCGACAACCGGTTGAGCTGGCGGGCGTGGGCGACGGCCGCGTGCACCATGGCCTGCTCGTTGCGGCCCTGGTGGTACGGCATGACATCGGCGTACTCGACGAGCGCCTGCCCGACGCCCGCCACGTTGCCGTGGCCGAAGATGCCCCACGTGCCCGCGATCAGCCGGTGTCGTACGCCGTCCCGTTCCGTGTACTGGGCGGCCAGGAACCGCACCAGGGCCTGGGCGGTCGTCAGTCGGCGGGTGGCGGCGCTCATACGGACCTCTCCGGGGCGGTGTAGAGGGGCAGGCGGGGGTCGAGGGGCTGGTCGGGCCAGGTGAAGCGGATCCAGGCGTGGTCGGGATGGTCGCAGATCAGCCAGGCGCGTTCGTCCTCGGGGCCCGCCATGACGTTGAGGTAGTACATGTGGTGGCCGGGCACGGCCATGGACGGCCCGTGCCAGCCGTCCGGGATGAGTACCACGTCGCCGTCGCGCACCTCGGCCAGGACGTCCGTGTCCCGGCCCGGACCGGACGGGGAGACCCGCTGGTAGCCGAGGCCGGGGATGCCGTCGTGGTCCGCGAACTCGAAGTAGTAGATCTCCTCCAGCACGGACTCCTCGCCCGGCCGGTGCTCGTCGTGCTTGTGCGGCGGGAACGACGACCAGTTGCCGCCGGGGGTGATCACCTCGACCGCGATCAGCTTGTCGCACTCGAACGTGCCGGCCGCCCCGAAGTTGTTGACCTGACGGGAGCAGGTGCCGGTACCGCGCAGTTCCACGGGGACGTCGGAGGCGGGTCCGTAGCGGGCGGGAAGCCGCCGGGTGCAGCGGGCGCCGGTGAGTGCGAACCGTCCGCCGCCGACCGACGTGACGGTGGCGCGGGCGTCGCGCGGCACGTAGGCGAAGTCGGTGACGCCGTCGAACACGCCGGTGCGGCCGACGAGTTCGAACGAGTCGTGGCCGAAGTCGTCGGCGGCGGCGACCGTGCAGCCGCCGCTGAGCGGCAGGACGATCCACTCGCTCCCGCCGGTGTCGAAGGTGTGCGTGCCGCCCGGCTCCAGCTCCAGCACACGCAGGCTGGAGTGGTCCCAGCCGGCCGACTCGGGGGTCACGTCGACACGGTACGGGCCGGCCGGGGCACGGTCCGCGGGAAGGTGATGGGTCATGGCAGCCTTTCCGGTCACAACCGGCTCATGGTTCACAGTTCACAACAGGATCAGCAGACTCGTGGTTCACGGCCGACGTACCGTTCACAGCAGGCTCACGGCCGTGTCCACCGCTTCCTCCACACTGCCGCCGGCCGGGTAGAGAAGTGAGCGGCCGACCACCATGCCCTGCACGGAGGGCAGCTTCAGCGCCTTGCCCCACCGCTCGTACGCCGCCTCCTGGTCGCCGACCTCGCCGCCGAGCAGGACCACGGGCAGCGTGGAGCTGCGCAGGACCTCCGCCATGTCGTCGGCGTTCTCGGTGACGGGCAGTTTCAGCCAGGTGTAGGCGGAGGTGCCGCCGAGTCCGGAGGCTATGGCGATGGAGCGGGTGACGGCCTCGGCGGACAGGTCGTTGCGGACCCTGCCGTCGACCCGGCGCGAGATGAACGGCTCCACGAACACCGGGAGCCGGCGCTCGGCCATGGCGTCGACGGCGCGGGCGGTGGACTCCAGGGTGGTCAGGGACCCCGGGTCGTCGTAGTCGATGCGGACCAGCAGCTTGCCCGCGTCGAAGCCGAACCGCTCGATGTCCTCGGGACGGTGGCCGGTGAAGCGGTCGTCCATCTCGAAGGACGCGCCGGCCAGACCTCCGCGGTTCATCGACCCCATGACGACCTTGTTCTCGAGCGCGCCGAGCAGCAGCAGGTCCTCGAGGATGTCGGCGGTGGCCAGCACTCCGTCCACGCCGGGCCGGGACAGCGCGAGGCACAGCCGTTCCAGCAGGTCGGCGCGGTCGGCCATGGCCAGGGGCCGGTCGCCGATGCCGAGCGCACCCCGCGCGGGGTGGTCGGCGGCCACGATCATCAGCCGTCCGCCGTCGCCGATCAGCGGACGGCGGGCCCGGCGGGCCGCCGCCTCGGCGACGGCCTCCGGATGCCGGGCCCGGACCATGGTGAGGTCACAGATGCTGAGGTTCAAGGAAGGACTCCGTTCAGGACTGGCTCGGCAGGCTCGGGTCGCCCGGCGGCACGGCCCGCGTGAGGAGGTCCGCGACTTCCGGCCCGGTGGGCATGGCGGACGAACAGGCCAGGCGCGAGGCGACGAGGGCGCCTGCGGCGTTGGCGTGGCGCATGGTGCGCTCCAGGTCCCAGCCCGAGAGCAGACCGTGGCAGAGCGAGCCGCCGAAGGCGTCGCCCGCGCCGAGGCCGTTGACCACGTCCACCGGGACCGGCGGCACCTGTGCGCGGGTGCCGTCGCGGTGCACGGCGAGCACGCCCCGGGGGCCCTGCTTGACCACGGCGAGTTCCACCCCGGCCGCCAGCAGCGCCTCGGCGCACGCCTCGGGCTCGCGCACCCCGGTGGCGACCTCGCACTCGTCGAGGTTGCCGACCGCGACCGTGGCGTGCCGCAGTGCCCGGCGGTAGTGGGGGCGGGCCTCGTCGGGGTCGCGCCAGAACATCGGGCGCCAGTCCAGGTCGAACACGGTGGTGCCCGCCTTGGCGCGTGCCTCGAGCGCGTCGAGCGTCGCCCGGCGGCTCGGCTCCTCGCTCAGGCCGGTGCCGGTGATCCAGAAGATCCCGGCCGCGCGGACGGCGGCGAGGTCCAGTTCGGCGGTGTGGATCTCCAGGTCGGGGGCCTTGGGCCGGCGGTAGAAGTACAGGGGGAAGTCGTCCGGCGGGAAGATCTCGCAGAAGGTGACCGGCGTCGGGTACGCGGCGACCGGTGTGACCCACCGGTCGTCGACGCCGAAGTCCCTCAGGGCCTCGTGCAGATAGGTGCCGAACGGATCGTCCCCGGTACGGGTGATCACGGCCGTGGAGCGGCCGAGCCGGGCGGCGGCCACCGCCACGTTCGCGGCCGAACCACCGAGGAACTTTCCGAAGGTCTCGACCTTTGTCAGCGGAACGCCGGTCTCCAGTGGGTAAAGGTCGACCCCGATGCGGCCCATGGTGATCAGGTCGAAATACTGTGGTGCGTCTGAGTCGGTCATCGAGCGAAGCTCCTCGAACTACTGGGGATGCGGGTCCCGGGGTGCCCTGCCACGGTGGGGACGTGGAAGCCGGGGGACCTGCCGCCTCTCAGGTGTAGGTCTCGGAGGGCGGCGGTGTCAATAGTTTGTACTTACATTCGGACTAGCAAGTGAAATGATGTCTTAACAAAGTATTGACAGAGTGCGCGTCAGGGACTTTGATCCCGTCCCAGCACGACAGCTGTTTCGCACGACGACACAGACCCGGACGTCCGAGGCTCCGGGGAGGACTCTCGGACCCCCGCCCCTTTTCCGCGTAGCACAGTGAGGTGCAGGCAAGATGGACCGCTCTTCTCACCACCGCCCCCGCAGAATCGTGCCCTTCGTCGCGGTGGCCGCGGCGGCCGCCCTGACCCTCGCCGGCTGCTCCAGCGGCTCCGGCGGCAAGGAGGCCGAGGAAGGCGGTGGCGACGGCGCGTCGGCCGGCAAGGCGAGCACGCCCGAGATGACCGTCGCCCTCGTGACCCACCAGGCGCCCGGCGACACCTTCTGGGACATCGTCCGCAAGGGCGCCGAGGCCGCCGCCGCGAAGGACAACGTCGATCTCATCTACTCCGCCGACCCGAACGCGGGCAACCAGGCCAACCTGGTGCAGAACGCGATCGACCAGAAGGTCGACGGCATCGCCGTCACCCTCGCCAAGCCCGACGCCCTCAAGAGCGTCCTCGCCAAGGCGGAGAAGGCCGGCATACCCGTCGTCGGCCTCAACTCCGGCCTCAGCGACTGGAAGGACCTCGGCCTGCTGGAGTTCTTCGGCCAGGACGAGTCCGTGGCCGGCGAGGCCTTCGGCAAGAAGCTCAACGAGGTCGGCGCCAAGAACACCGTCTGTGTCGTCCACGAGCAGGGCAACGTCGGCCTGACCCAGCGCTGCGACGGTCTGAAGGAGACCTTCGAGGGCGAGACCCAGATCCTCAACGTCAACGGCACCGATATGCCGTCGGTGAAGTCGACGATCACCGCCAAGCTCAAGCAGGACTCCTCCATCGACTACGTCGCCACCCTCGGCGCCCCCTTCGCACAGACCGCGGTGCAGTCGGTCGGCGACGCCGGCAGCGAGGCGAAGGTCGCCACCTTCGACCTGAACAAGGAACTGACCAAGGCGATCCAGGCCGGCGACATCGGGTTCGCCGTGGACCAGCAGCCCTACCTCCAGGGCTACCTCGCCGTCGACGGCCTGTGGCTCTACGAGAACAACGGCAACTACAGCGGCGGAGGTGAGCAGCCGGTGCTGACCGGCCCCGCGTTCGTCGACGAGTCCAACGTCGACGCGGTCGCCGAGTACGCCGCGAAGGGCACCCGGTGATGAGTATGACCCGACAGGCTGAGCCGGCGGTGACCCCACCGCCGGCCCCCGGCCCGAAGGCGACCGACGGCCGCACCGCGCGGCGCCCGCTGGCCCTGCGGCTGCTGGCCCGGCCCGAGGTCGGCGTCTTCCTCGGCGCCCTGGCCGTCCTGATCTTCTTCCTGATCACCGCCCCGCCCATGCGGGACGGCAGCTCGATGGCGAACATCCTGTACCAGTCGTCGACCATCGGGGTCATGGCCCTGCCGGTCGCGCTGCTGATGATCGGCGGCGAGTTCGACCTGTCGGCCGGTGTCGCCGTGGTCACCTCGGCGCTCACCGCGAGCATGCTCGCCTACCAGCTGTCCATGAACGTCTGGGTGGGCGTGATCGTCGCCCTGGCGGTGTCCCTCGCCGTCGGCCTGTTCAACGGCTGGTTCCTGGTCAGGACGGGGCTGCCCAGCTTCCTGGTCACCCTCGGCACCTTCCTGATCCTGCAGGGCGTCAACCTGGCGGTGACCAAGCTGGTCACCGGGAACGTGGCGACCGACGACATCAGCGACATGGACGGCTTCGAGCAGGCCAGGGCCGTCTTCGCCTCGAGCTTCGAGGTCGGCGGCGTCCAGGTGAAGATCACCGTCGTGTGGTGGCTGGCCTTCGCGGTCCTGGCCTCCTGGGTGCTGCTGCGCACCAGGTACGGCAACTGGATCTTCGCGGTCGGCGGCAACAAGGAGAGCGCCCGCGCCGTCGGTGTGCCGGTGACGTTCACCAAGATCTCCCTGTTCATGCTGGTCGGCTTCGGCGCCTGGTTCGTCGGCATGCACCAGCTGTTCTCCTTCAACACCGTGCAGTCCGGCGAGGGCGTGGGCCAGGAGCTCATCTACATCGCCGCCGCGGTGATCGGCGGCTGCCTGCTGACCGGCGGCTACGGCAGCGCGATCGGCCCGGTCTTCGGCGCCTTCATGTTCGGCATGGTGCAGCAGGGCATCGTCTACGCCGGCTGGAACCCGGACTGGTTCAAGGCCTTCCTCGGCGTGATGCTCCTGGGCGCCGTCCTCATCAATCTGTGGGTCCAGCGCACGGCGACCCGGAGGTGACCGCAATGACCGACGACACGACCGGCACCCACGGCGGTGTCCTGCAGGACACCGCCCCCGAGGGGAAGCACCCCCTGGTCGAGCTCCGCGGAGCCGGCAAGTCCTACGGCAACATCCGCGCCCTGCACGGGGTCGACCTGGCCGTCCACCCCGGCCGCGTGACCTGCGTGCTCGGCGACAACGGCGCCGGGAAGTCCACCCTCATCAAGATCGTCTCCGGGCTGCACCAGCACACCGAGGGCGAGTTCCTCGTCGACGGCGCCCCGGTACGGTTCTCCACCCCGCGCGAAGCCCTCGACAAGGGCATCGCCACCGTCTACCAGGACCTCGCCGTCGTCCCGCTGATGCCGGTGTGGCGCAACTTCTTCCTCGGCTCGGAGATGACCAGGGGCCCCTGGCCGGTCCGCCGTCTCGACATCGAGCGGATGAAGAGGACCGCCGACGAGGAACTGCGCAACATGGGCATCGTCCTGGACGACCTGGAACAGCCCATCGGCACCCTCTCCGGCGGCCAGCGCCAGTGCGTGGCCATCGCCCGCGCCGTCTACTTCGGCGCCCGCGTCCTCATCCTGGACGAGCCCACCGCCGCCCTCGGCGTCAAGCAGTCCGGTGTGGTGCTGAAGTACATCGCCGCCGCCCGCGACCGCGGCCTCGGCGTCATCTTCATCACCCACAACCCGCACCACGCCTACATGGTCGGCGACCACTTCAGCGTCCTGCGCCTGGGCACCACGGAACTCTCCGCCGCCCGCAGCGAGGTCTCCCTGGAGGAACTCACCAACCACATGGCCGGCGGAACCGAACTCGCCGCACTCAAACACGAACTGGCGCAGGTCCGCGGCGTCGACGTCGAGGGGCTCCCCGAGGAGGGAGACCTCCAGGCCCCCGCAGTGGCATCCCCGGAAGGAAAGTCCTGACATGGCAGTCGCACTCGACCGCATCAGGGTGGGCTCCGCCCCCGACTCCTGGGGCGTCTGGTTCCCCGACGACCCGCAGCAGGTGCCCTGGCAGCGCTTCCTCGACGAGGTCGCCGAGGCCGGCTACTCCTGGATCGAACTGGGCCCCTACGGCTACCTCCCGACCGACCCGGCCCGCCTGGCCGACGAGGTGAAGAAGCGGGACCTCAAGGTCTCCGCCGGCACCATCTTCTGCGGACTGCACCGCGGCCCCTCCGAGTGGGAGTCCACCTGGGAGCAGGTCAGCCGGGTCGCCTCGCTCACCCGGGCCATGGACGCCAAGCACCTGGTCGTCATCCCGTCCTTCTGGCGCGACGACAAGACCGCCGAGATCCTGGAGCCCCCGGAGCTCAGCACCGAGCAGTGGGGCCACCTCGCCGAGGGCATGGAGCGCCTCGGCCGCCGGGCCCGGGACACCTACGGGCTCGACATCGTCGTCCACCCGCACGCCGACACCCACATCGACACCGAGGAGCACGTCGAGCGCTTCCTCGACTCCACCGACTCCTCCCTGGTCAACCTGTGCCTCGACACCGGGCACTACGCCTACTGCGGCGGCGACAGCGTCAAGCTCATCGAGACCTACGGCGAACGCATCGGCTACCTGCACCTCAAGCAGGTCGACCCGGACATCCTCACCGACGTGGTCGCGAACGGGATCCCGTTCGGTCCCGCCGTGCAGCGCGGAGTGATGTGTGAACCGCCCGCCGGAGTACCGGAGCTGGGCGCGGTCCTGACCGCCGCCCAGAAGCTGGACGTGGACCTGTTCGCGATCGTCGAGCAGGACATGTACCCCTGCGAGCCGGACAAGCCGCTGCCGATCGCGGTCCGCACCCGCAGGTTCCTGCGCTCCTGCGGCGCCTGAAACCGTCGCCGGACGACCCGGAAGGGAGGCGGGAGCCGTGCACGGCAACCAGCCCCTGGGCATCGCCGTCATCGGCACGGGCCGCATGGGCGCGGACCACGTGCGCCGGATCGACCGGGTGATCAGCGGCGCACGGGTCGCCGCGGTCGCCGACACCGACGCGGAACGGGCCAATGCGGTGGCCGCGGGCATCGACGGCTGCACCGCGCACACCGACCCGGCCGCCGCGATGGCGGTGGCCGGGGTCGACGCGGTGCTCATCGCCTCCCCGGGACCGGCCCACGAGGCCGCCCTGCTCGCCGCGTTCGAGCTGGACCTGCCCGTCCTGTGCGAGAAGCCGCTCACCCCCGACGCGGCCTCCGCGCTGCGCGTCGTCGAAGCCGAACAGGCACTCGGCCACCGCCGGATCCAGGTCGGCTTCATGCGCCGCTACGACACCGAGTACGTCCGCCTCAAGGCGCTGCTGGGAACAGGGCAGCTGGGCCGCCCCCTGATGCTGCACAACCGGCACCGCAACGTGGCCAGTTCGCCGTTCTTCACCAGCTCCATGCTGATCACCGACTCCGTCTCCCACGAAGTCGACGTCACCCGCTGGCTGTTGGGTCACGAGATCACGGCGGTCACGGTGCTCGCCCCCGACTCCTCCGCCGGGGCGCCCGACGGGCTGCGCGACCCGCAGTTCGTCGTCCTGGAGACCGACGGCGGCGCGCTGAGCGACGTCGAGATCTTCGTCAACTGCGGCTTCGGCTACCAGGTCCAGGCCGAGGTGGTCTGCGAACGCGGCACCGCCCGCGTCGGCGACGGCCACCACCTGGTCACCCACACGGCCGGCCGCTGGGGCGGCACCATCACCCAGGACTGGACCGAGCGCTTCGCCCAGGCCTACGACGACGAGCTGCGGGCCTGGGTCGACACCACCCGCCGGGGCGGGGTCGACGGACCCAGCGCCTGGGACGGCTACGCGGCGGCCGCCGTCTGCGAGGCCGGCGTCCGGGCCCTTCAGGAGGGCTGCCGCGTGCCGGTCGAACTGGCGGAGAAACCGGCGCTGTACCGGTGAGGTGACGTGATGTGCGGGGGCCGGGGGCCCGTACCGCCGCTCAGGCCTGCCGTACTTCCTCGACGGTGACGGGGCGGTGCTCGTGCAGGGACAGGGTGCAGGCGTCGGCGATCCAGCCCGCCTCCAGAGCGTCCGCCACCGTGCACGGGGACGGCCGGGAGCCGGCCACGACCTCGGTGAACGCGGTGAGTTCGGCGCGGTAGGCGGCGGTGAAGCGGTCCATGAAGAAGTCGTGCGGGGTGTCCGCGGGGAAGGCCGCCCCGGGCTCCACCGACCGCAGCGGCAGCTTGTCCTCCAGACCGACCGCGATGGAGTCCGCGAAGCCGTGGATCTCCATGCGGACGTCGTACCCCCGGGCGTTGTGGCGGCTGTTGGAGACCACGGCGATGGTGCCGTCGTCCAGGGTGAGGATCGCGCCGGTGGTGTCGGCGTCGCCCGCCTCCTTGATGTAGTCGGCGCCCCGGTTGCCGCCGACCGCGTACACCTCGGTCACCTCGCGGCCGGTCACCCAGCGGATGATGTCGAAGTCGTGCACGGAACAGTCACGGAAGATCCCGCCGGACGCGGCGACGTACGCGGCCGGCGGCGGCGCCGGGTCCAGCGTGGTCGAGCGCACGGTGTGCAGCCTGCCCAGCTCCCCGCCGCGCACGGCCGCCCGCGCGGCGACGAAGCCCGCGTCGAAGCGGCGGTTGTAACCGATCTGGATCGGCACGCCTCGGCCCTCGACCGCCTTCAGCACCCGCACCCCCTCGGCCATCGTGCGGGCCACCGGCTTCTCGCAGAACACGGGGACACCCGCCTCGACACAGGCGAGGATCAGCCCGGGGTGGGCGTCGGTCGCCGCGGCGATCACCACGCCGTCCACGCCGGCGCCGAGCACGGTCTCGGGGGAGTCCGCGACCTCGGCGTCGAAGCGCTCGGCGGCGGCCTTCGCGGCGTCCGCGAACGGGTCGGAGACGACGAGCGACTCGACGGAGTCGAGCCCGGAGAGGGTCTCGGCGTGGAAGGCGCCGATACGGCCGAGACCGAGGATTCCGATGCGCATGGGGGTGGTGCTCCTTGGGTGCGGGGTGCGGGGTGCGGGGCGTGGGTGCGGTCTTGCGCGGGGGGAGGGAGCGGGGCGTGGCGGGTGCTGCCCTGTCAGTCGAGGCCGCCGAGGACGTTCTGGTCCCAGTCGATCACGGAGCCGGTCACCACGCCGGAGCGGTCGGACAGCAGCAGGACCACGAAGTCGGCGATCTCGTCCGGCCGGCCCAGTCTGCCCATCGGCAGCCGGGCGGCGGCCCGCTCGCGCCAGTCGTCGCCGGCACCGTGGAAGGTGCGCTGGGTGGCGTCCTCGCCCTCGGTGGCGGTCCAGCCGATGTTCAGCCCGTTGATCCGGATCCTGTCCCACCGGTGGGCGTGCGCCGCGTTGCGGGTGAGTCCGACGAGTCCGGCCTTCGCGGCGACGTAGGGCGCCAGGAAGGGCTGCCCGCCGTGCGCCGACGAGGTGATGATGTTGACGATCGTGCCGGGCTCCTCGCGCCGCACCATGTCCGCGACGGCGGCCTGCATGGTGAAGAACGGTGCCTTGAGGTTGATCGCGATGTGCTGGTCGAACAGCTCGGGTGTGGTGTCCAGCAGGGTCCCGCGCGAGGTCAGCCCCGCCGAGTTGACCAGGCAGTCGACCCGGCCGTACGCCTGTACGGCCTCGGCGACGGAGCCCCTGGCCTGCTCGGCGTCGGCCAGGTCGGCGCGGACGAACACCGCCCTGCCGCCCGCGGCGGTCAGCTCCGCCACGAGGGCCTCACCGGGCTCGGACCGCCGCCCGGTGACGGCCACGGCCGCCCCCGCGCGGACCGCGGCCCGCGCGACGGCGGCGCCGACACCCTGGCTGCCGCCGTTGACGAGGACGACCTTGTCGTCGAGAAGTCCCATGACCGTGTCCCGGTTCCCTTCAGCTCTCACGTCGTCCGGCGCCGGCCCGCAGCGCCTCCCGCAGGGTGCGCACGGTCCAGTTCTCGCGCAGTGCCCGCCGTACGAGGTCCGCCTGCGAGGGCGGGGCCAGGCCGTCGACGGGCGGGTCGTTGTCGAGGTTGGTGGGGAAGGGGTAGCCCTCCGCGCTCGCCGCGATCACGTTCTCCTGCCACTGCTCGCCGGCGCCCTCCGCCCGGCTCTTGAGCAGCACCGGGTAGACGACACCCGTCACGGTCTCGCGGTCCACCGTCTCCATGGCCCGTCCGAACGCGGAGGACACCTGGAGCAGGTTGGCCATGCGCCGGACGTCCGCCGAGCGGTTGGCGCCGGCGGCGTGGAACAGCGCCGGGTTGAAGAAGACCGCGTCGCCCTTGGCGAGCGGCAGCTGTACGTGGTGCTCCTCGAAGTACGCCCGGAACCCGGGGAGCCGCCAGGCGAGGTAACCGGGCCCGTACTTCTGCGAGTGCGGCAGGTACAGCGTGGACCCGGACTCGACGGGCATGTCGCAGTGCGCGACCGCGCCCTGCAGCGTGAGCGCGGGGGAGAGGCGGTGCACGTGCGCCGGGTAGGCGGCGGCGACCTCGCTGGAGAGGAAGCCGAGGTGGTAGTCGCGGTGCACGGTCTGGGCCGCGCCACCCGGGTTGACCACGTTCACCTGGGAGGTGACCTGGTAGCCGGGGCCGAGCCAGGCCGCGGACACCAGCGCGATCACGTCGTTGGCGTAGTAGTCGGCGAAGGCCTGCGGATCGTAGAGGGCGGCCTTCTCCAGGGCGTTCCACACCCGGTCGTTGGCGCCCGGCTTGGCGAAGTGGTCGCCGGCGGTGGCGCCCGTGGCGCGCTGCTCGGCGATCAGCGCGTCGAACACGGCGGTGGCCCGGTCCACGACCGCCGGGTCGGGGAAGGCGCCCCGGACGACCACGACGCCGGGGCCGTCGGCGAGGGCGCGCACGAGCTCGGCCTGGACCTCGCGCCGGTCGGCGAGGGCGAGCCGGTCGGCGTCGTAGAGCAGCACGTTCTGCTCCACGGCGGCGGCGTGCGGGTGGGCGGCGAGGTCCGTGGTCCGCTCGACCAGGGCGCGGAAGGCGTCCAGGTCGCAGTCCTGCCCGGACAGCCAGGGCCGCCGCTCCGCTGCCTGCGCGGGGGTGCCGGCGGACGGCTGGACCGGGGTGGAGGCGGTGGAGAAGGACATGATCGTCCTTTCGGGTCACGTTTCGGGTCACGGGGACGCGGCTCTGTCATTCTTGTCAGTACAAAGCCTTCGAACAACCAGCAGCCAGCCATCAAAAACCCCTCAGGAGTCTCAGGAGCCGGTCGTATGGGCCACCCCTTCCCGATCAGGGAAATCGCACGTCAGGCAGGGCTGAGCGAGGCCACGGTCGACCGGGTGCTCAACGGCCGGGGCGGGGTGCGGGACAGCACCGCGCAGGAGGTGCGCCGGGCGATCGCCGACCTGGACCGGCAGCGCACCCAGGTCCGGCTGGTCGGCCGTACGTTCATGGTGGACATCGTGATGCAGTCGCCCGAGCGGTTCTCCACCGCCGTCCGGGCCGCCCTGGAGGCCGAACTCCCCGCGCTGCACCCGGCGGTGGTCCGCTCCCGTTTCCACTTCCGCGAGACCGGACCCGCCGACGGGCTGACCGGCGTCCTCGACCGGATAGCCCGGCGCGGCTCGCAGGGGGTGATCCTCAAGGCGCCGGACGTCCCCGGGATCACCGACGCCGTCGGGCGGCTCGCCGCGGCGGGCGTCCCGGTGGTGACCCTGGTGACCGACCTGCCCACCAGCACCCGCGTCGGCTGCGTCGGCAGCGACAACCGGGCGGCCGGCGCCACCGCCGCGTACCTCGTGGGCCAGTGGCTGGGGGAGCGGCCCGGCCATGTGCTCACCAGCCTCAGCAGCGGATCCTTCCGCAACGAGGAGGAGCGCGAGATGGGCTTCCGCAGCGCCATGCGTGCCCGTCACCCCCGGCGCACGCTCGTCGAGATCGCCGAGGGCCAGGGCCTGGACGCCACCCAGTACGACCTGGTGAGGACCGCCCTGGACCGCGATCCGGACATCCGCGCCGTCTACTCCATCGGCGGCGGCAACATCGCGACCCTGCGCGCCTTCGAGGACGCCGGCCGGGAGTGCGCCGTGTTCGTGGCCCACGACCTCGACCACGACAACACCCGGCTGCTGCGCGAGCACCGGCTGTCCGCGGTGCTCCACCACGACCTGCGCCAGGACCTGCGCGAGGCCTGCCACATCGTGATGCGCGCGCACGGCGCCCTGCCGCCGGCCGGCCCCACCCCGCCGTCCCCGATCCAGGTGGTCACGCCCTACAACATGCCCACCAACGTCCCTACGACGAAGGCACGTTGACCCACACGCCGCTCTCGGCCGAGCGCACCATCGCGTCCAGTACGGCCGCGCTGCGCACGGCGTCGGTGAGCGTGGCGCCGTACTCGGCGTCCTCGGCGACGGAGCGCAGGAAACGGTGGGCCTCGATCACCTTCAGGTCGTCGTAGCCCATCGCGTTCGCCGCGCCCGGCTGGAACGCGCCGAACTCGCCGTCGCCCGGACCGACGTGGACCGTGCTGACCGGCTGGTCCTGGTAGGCGGTGCCGCGGCTGACGCCGAGTTCGTTCATCCGGCGGAAGTCCCAGAACACGGCCCCCCTGGTGCCGTGCACCTCGAAGCCGTAGTTGTTCTGCTCGCCGACCGAGACCCGGCAGGCCTCCAGCACGCCGCGCGCGCCGGAGGCGAAGCGCAGCAGGCAGTTGACGTAGTCCTCGTTCTCCACCGGGCCGAGCGCGCCGCCACTGGCGCGGGCGTGGCCCGCCGTGGCCCCGGCCGGGCGGGCCCGCTCGGGCAGGAAGATCGCCGTGTCCGCGGTCAGCGAGGCGATGTCGCCGAGCAGGAAGCGGGCCAGGTCGGCGCCGTGGGAGGCCAGGTCGCCGAGCACTCCGCTGCCCCCGCGCTCCCGCTCGTAGCGCCAGGTCAGGGCGGACTCGGGGTGGGCGGCGTAGTCGCTGAACAGGCGGATGCGGACGTGGGTGACGGTACCGATGTCGCCGTCGGCGATCAGGGCACGGGCCGCCTCGACGGCCGGTGCGTTGCGGTAGTTGAAGCCCACCGCGCTGCGGACGCCGGCCTTGGCGACGGCGTCCGACACCGCGCGGGCGTCCTCGGCGGTGAGACCGACCGGCTTCTCGATCCAGATGTGCTTGCCGGCCTCGGCCATCGCGACGCCGATCTCACGGTGCAGGAAGTTCGGGGCCGTGATGCTGACCGCCCGGACCCGCGGGTCCGCGGCCACGTCACGCCAGTCGCGGGTGGTGCGGGCGAATCCGAACTGCGCGGCGGCCTCCTCGGCCCGGCCCGGTACCTCCTCGGCGACCGTGATCAGCTCCGGGCGCAGGGCGAGTCGCGGGTAGTGGTGCGGCACACGCGCGTACGCCTGGGTGTGCACCCGCCCCATCCAGCCGAATCCGATGACGGCGACACCGAGCGTATCCACCATGAGAGCCCTTCCCCGGACCGTTCCGTGACCGGACCGTTCCCTGTTCCGTCGAGCATTGTCCAGACAAACCTTGAGTGCGTACGGGTGAGGGTGTCAAGGAGGAAACCGGGTGAGCGGTACCTGTCCGCGAGGAAACGAACGACATGGCCGACCGTGTGGAGGACGAGCTCGCCGAGCGGTTCCGGGCGCCCCGGGCCGGCCTCCGGGCCGCGCTCATCGGCCCGGAGGCACTGGGCCCGGTCGAGCGGATCCGCAACCGCGGCTCACGGGTGCGGGTGCGGAGGGCGACCGTGGAGGAAGCGGTCGCCCGCGCCCCGTGCCGGACGGTGCTCGCAGGGCTGTGCGCGGCCAGGACCGCCGCCACGGCCCACGGCCGGCGACGCGCAACCGGACCGGCTCACCGGACCGGGTGCGGCGATGGCCGGGGCCGTGGCCGGCGGTGAGCTCTCCACCTGCTCCCGGCTCGACCCGGAACTCCGCATCCGCGTCCAGGAGTTCTCCGGCCGGTGCACAGCCGTGGGCCTGCTGGACCGGCTCAACGGCCGACGGGTGCGCCACCGTTTCCCGTCGGCGCCCGGGCCGGGACGCGCGCAGCACTCCCTGACCGGGTGCCTGGCCCCGATCGAGGCGATCGGGGCCTGATGCCCGGAGGCGGCCGAGGCGGCCGTGCGCGCCCACCTCGTCGGCGTGGTCGAGGTGCTGCGCGGCTGACGGCCGGTCGTTCACCACCGCGGGGCGAGCGCCGCACGGCGTCTTCGGGGCATCCTCGTATGCGGTAGGGTTGACCTGCGTGATCACGCGGTTCACCCCGCGGGCCGCATCGGGACGTGGCGCAGCTTGGTAGCGCACTTGACTGGGGGTCAAGGGGTCGCAGGTTCAAATCCTGTCGTCCCGACTCGTACGAGTCGCAGGTCGGGGCCGGTTTCGGAGAGATCCGAAACCGGCCCTTGACCATGTTCGGGGCCGGCCGGCCGGCCGGTCGGCCGGAGCGGATGCGGGCTCAGTGGTGCGGAGCGTCCACCGCGGGGTCGCGCCGGTGCTCCCCCGGAAGGAAGGTCACCTGGGGGGCGCCCGTGCGCGGATGGACGGTCACCTCGCCCGCGACCGCGTACACGTCGGCCAGCAGCCGGGGCGTGAGGACCTCGGCGGGCGTGCCGAAGGCCACGACCTCGCCTTCGCACAGGACATGGAGGCGGTCGCAGTAGTACGCGGCCAGATTCAGGTCGTGCAGGGCCAGCAGCACGGTCGCCGGCAGCCGGCGCAGCACGCCGAGGACATCCAACTGGTGGCGGATGTCCAGATGGTTGGTCGGTTCGTCGAGTACGAGCAGGGTGGGCCGCTGGGCGAGGGCACGAGCGATGAGGACGCGCTGGCGTTCGCCGCCCGAGAGCCGGTCGAAGCGGCGGTCGGCCAGATGGAGGGCGTCCACCGCGGCAAGCGCGTCGTCGATGACGGCGGCGTCCTCCGCCGTGTCGCCGGCCAGCAGCCGCTGGTGCGGGGTGCGGCCCATGGCGACGACCTCACGGACAGCGAGGTCGAAGTCCGCGGCCGAGTCCTGCACGACCGCCGCCACCGTGCGGGCCAGGTGCCGTACGGGCATCGACCGGACGTCGGTGCCGTCGACGCGGACCGTCCCCGCGACGGGGCGCAGCACACGGTAGACGGCCCTGAGCAGACTGGACTTGCCGCTGCCGTTGGGACCGACCAGCCCGACCACCTGCCCCGCGGACGCGGTCAGCGACACGTCGTGCACCAGGCGACGTGCACCGGCGGTGAGGGTGACGCCCTCGACGGACAGGTCGGTCGCGGCGCTCATGCCACTCCTCGGTCGGTGTTCCGCCGGGCGTCCCGGCGCATCAGCCACAGGAAGAACGGTCCGCCGCACAGCGCAGTGAGCACACCGACCGGTATCTCCAGGGGCGCCGCGATCGTGCGGGCGGCGATGTCGGCCCAGATCAGGAAGACCGCCCCGGCGAGCGCGGCCGTGGGAAGCACCCGGCGGTGCTCGCCGCCGACGAACAGGCGCACGATGTGCGGCAGCATCAGGCCGACGAAGCCGATCGGGCCGGCCGCCGCGACCAGGGCACCTGTGACCAGGGAGAGCAGGACGAACATCCGGGCCCGGAAGCGGGCCACGTCCAGCCCCATGGTCGTCGCCGCCTCCTCACCGGCCAGCAGCAGGTTCAGGTTCCGGGCCTGCACCAGGAGAACGCCGATCCCCAGCAGCACCGCCAGCCCCGGCAGCCACAGCGTGCCCCAGTTGACGCCACCGAGGCCGCCAAGGGTCCAGGCGAGCACGGCCCGGGCCTCGTTGCCGCGGTCGGTGGTGAGCAGCAGCAGGTTGAGCACGGCGGTGAGCACCGACGCGATCGCCACCCCCGACAGGACCAGACGCGTCGAGGTGATGCGCCCGCCGGTGCGGGCGGTGGAGTAGACGAGCAGCAGTGCGCCGAGCGCACCGGCGAACGCGGCGGCGGACAGGGAGAGGGGACCGAGAACGCCGACCCCGAAGACGATGACCGCGACCGCGCCGAGGGACGCCCCGGAGGAGACCCCGAGCAGGTAGGGCTCGGCGAGCGGGTTGCGGACCAGTGCCTGCAGGGCGGTGCCCACCACCGCGAGGCCGGCGCCGGTGACGGCTCCGAGCAGGACGCGCGGCGCCCGTACGTCCAGCACGATGGTCTCCCGTGCGCCGGACCAGTCCGGCTGCGTCCAGTCGGCGCCCAGCGCGTGCGTCACGATGCCCCAGACCTGGCCGGGCGGTACCCGGACCGATCCGATGGCCAGACCCGCCGTCGCGGAGGCGACGAGCAGGACGGCCAGCACGAGCAGGACGCCGGCCGTGGCCGTGCGGCCCTCCTCGCGCCCCTTTGCCGAAACCGGGCCGGCGGGTGTCCCGGTGACGGTGCCCGTCACCGGAAGCTCTGCGGATGCAGCCCGCGGGCCAGGTCCTCGACCGCGTACGCCGACCGGACACCGATCAGGGTCGCGGTCAGCGGCAGGACGACGAACCGCTCGTTCTCGACGGCGGGTACGTCGGCGAGGGCGGGCTGGGAGAGCAGGAACTCCTTCTTCTGTTCGACGCCGCCGGCACCGGCGTAGTCGTAGAGGGCGATCACCTCGGGCCGGCGCTCGACCACCTGTTCCCAGGAGACGTCACCGAAGACCTCGTCGAGGTCGGCGAAGACGTTCCTCCCGCCGGCCAGCCGGATCAGCTCGGTGCCCAGGCCCCTGCCGCCCGCGGTGAAGGCGCTCTTGTCGCCGCTGTCGTAGACGAAGACCGTTACCTCCGGCTCCCCTTCGACGGCGGACGCGGCCTCGCCGACCCTGCCCCGGAGGTCGGCGACCAGTTCGTCGGCGCGGTCGGACACGTCGAAGATCCGGCCTATGGTGCGGATCTCGGCGTAGGTGTCCTCCATCGTCAGCCGCTTCTCGCCGCAGTACTCGCGGTTGAGGTACGTGTCGATGCCGGCATCGGCGAACGCCTCGCGGGAGCGGCCCTCGTTCTCGGCGAAGGCGCTGCCGTAGCCGCCGTAGACGAAGTCGGGTCCGGTGTCGAGGATCTTCTCGAACGACGGTTCCCTCTCGGCGAGTTCCGGTATCGCCTCGAAGTCCTCTCTCAGTTCCGGCAGCACGGCCGAGTCGGGGAAGGCGGTGCCCACCATGCGGTCCTTCAGACCGAGGGCGAGCATCAGTTCCGCGGGGTGCTGGTGGACGGTGACCACCCGGGACGGCGGTGCGTCGTACGTCGTCCGCACACCGCAGTTGTCGATGGTGACGGGGAAGCCTTCGGCCGCGGCCGCGGTGGCCCCCGCGTCGCCGGTGCCGCCGTCGGACGAGCCGCAGCCCGCGGTCAGCAGGACCGCCGACAGCGCGACCGCCGCGGCCGTCGTGCGAAGGGACCGGCGCTTTCGCGCAGGGGTGAGCAGGGGAAACACGTGAAGCCTCCTGGAGTCCGCGCTCCTCGGGACGGGCCCGCGACAGGCCAGTGTCCTGACTCCCGGATCGACGTTCCCCCCCGCCTTCCCGCGCGCTGCGCAGTGGCGTGTCGGAGGGGCGCTCCCCGGTCACAGTGGCGGGACCGTGCCGGATTCGCACCGGCTTCCTGTCTCCCGTCGCGGCGATGACCACGTGATACTACGTTTCCCGGAGGCGAGGGCGAAAGGGCGTACGGGACCGGCCGTACGCCCCCACTCCCGTCAGGTCGCGCGGACAGCCCGCAGGACGAGCCGCTCGGCGTTCTCGTCGTAGGGACGGCCGTCGAAACCGCCGAAGACCTCCACACGGGCAAAGCCCGCCTCCTCGGCCATGCGGCGCAGCTCCACCGCGCTGTACACGAACCACACCAGGGTGGCCCGCGTGACCCGCTCTCCGCGGACCAGCACCCAGTCGCTGCGCAGCCGGGCCCAGTCGTCGAGCACGGTGTCGGTCTGCACCATCAGGTCGTCACCGCGCCGTACCACCTTGGGCGGGACGACCTTGCGGGCCAGCAGTTCCTTGCCCGCCAGGTCCAGGACCAGGACGCCGCCCGGCACCAGGCAGGAGTGCATGGTGCGCAGCACGCGTACGTTGTCGTCGGGATCCTCGAAGTACCCGAACGACGTGAACATGTTGAGGACGACGTCGAAGCCGTCCGGCGCCTCGTACCGGCGCGCGTCGGCCCGTACGAGGGCGACCCGGGCGCCGGCGTCGGCCGACCGCTTGCGCGCCCGGTCCAGCATGGCCGGACTGAGGTCCACTCCGGTCACCTCATGACCGCGGCGGGCGAGCGGCACGGTGAACACCCCCGGACCGCAGCACAGGTCCAGCACCCGCGATCCGGGCGGGAAGGACAGCAGGGGAGAGGTGTCCAGCAGCTCCTCGGCCTGCTGGTGGCGCTGCTCGGAGAAGAGGAAGTCGTGGAACTCGGTCCAGAAGTCATCGTCCTGGAACCCACCCGTCCGTGTCATGCCGCGTCAGCACTCCTTCGTCGTTTCCGTGGGAGAGGTGCCGCTGTGCCCTGCGGGGGCGCAGCGGCAGGAGCAAAAGGGGAAGCAGGAGGCACTGAGCGGCGGCCAGGAGCCAGAACGAGCCGGTGTCCCCGGCCCGTTCGCCGAAACCGTACAGTTGCCCGCCCAGCAGACCGCTCGCGCAGGCGCCCAGGCCCGCGGCCAGCCGCTGCTGACCGAAGACCACGGCGTCGGAGCGGGGACTTCGGCGCAGTGCCTCCAGGTCGTTCTTCAGGAACAGCACGATGTCGCCCAGGGTGATCAGCGCACCGCCCGCAAGCAGCGCCGCACGGGTGCCGATCGCCAGGACGGCCAGCCCGGCCGCCAGCCCCGTGAAACCGACGGCCAGGGCGAGGACGTACGGCATGCGCCGGATCAGGCCGGAGGCGAGGGGCTGCACGACGACGACCAGCGTGAAGCAGAGCAGAAGCACCAGGCTGTAGAACTCGCTCGAGGCGCGCTCGACGGCGTACACCGCCAGGAAGTGCTGGAAGTGGAAGTAGAGGTAGAACGCCAGCGCGTTGGCGGCGAAGGGCACGACGGCCACACCGGCCAGGAGACCGCTGCGGCCGGTGTCCGGGGTGGAGGTCCCTTTCCCGTCCGCGTCGGGCAGCCGTGCGTGGCCCGCCGTGACCGCGAGGAACAGGGCCGTGACGGCCGCGAACAGCCAGCCGGGCGAGGACAGTACGAACGGCCCGGCGACCAGAGGGCCTACGGCCATGCCCGCGTTGAGCGCCGCGTTGCCCGCCGACAGGAACGCCGGGCGACGTTCGTCGTCCACGCCGTGCACCAGATACGCCTTGTTGGCCGGCAGGTAGAGCGCGGCGCCGCAGCACGTCAGGATCAGCGCGCCGACAGCCAGCGGCGGCCAGCGCAACGCCATCAGCAGGCCGACGAAACCGGCCGTGCGGATCAGGAGCGCCCACAGCATCGTGCGGCGCAGCCCGATCCGGTCCGCCAGCGCCCCGCCCACGATGCCGCCGGAGAACTGCACGAGGGAGGCCACGGCGAGGACGGCGCCGACCGCGCCGAGATCCATACCGAGCCGCTCATGCAGGAAGACCGACATGAACGGCAGGACCATGAAGCTGCCGAGCGGAATCAGGAAGGAGCTGAGCAGCAGGAAGCGCGGCGGGCCGTCGAGCGGGAACAGCCCGGTTCGCGGGCCCGCCCCCCGCGCGGTGCGGTCAGCCACCGGAGACCTTCCGCCCGGCGCGGTCGGGGAACGGGTGGGTGAGCACGCGCAGGGCGTTGGCCGCGGCCACCGCCCGGTGTGTGGCGAGCTCGGCCGTCTCGGCCTCGGCGTAGACGATGCCCGCGTACCCGCGGCTGTCGCCCAGGTGCTCGACGGGATCGCCGGTCCGCTTGACCGGGTACCAGGCCGGAGCTCCCGGCATGTCCGCCAGGCGGTCGAGCCCGGCGACCCCGGTGAAGACGCCGGGTGCGGCCGGGTACCCCAGGACGAAGGCCACGGCCGGACCACCGGGTGGCGCGGCGTCGATCAGGCGGGGCCGGCGGCCGAGAGCGGTCTCGACCATCGCCTCGTACACGTTGACGCCGAGCGCCCGGCACATGCCCTCGCCGACCAGCGCGCCGCCGATCCGGGGATTGACCTCCACCACCTCCGGACCGTCGGCGGTCAGCACGAACTCGACGTGTGCGAAGCGGTCGGTGTACCCGAGGGAGGCCAGCACCTCACCGAGCCACCCCTCCAGCGACGCCCGCAGGTCCTCCGGGAGGGCCACGGGGAAGGCGGTGATCTCCTCACGGAAGTGCGGTTCCGGTGACATGAGTCTGCTGGCGACGCCGAGGAGGCGGGTGCGGCCCGCCCAGGTGAGGGTTTCGGCGCTGTACACCGGGCCGCTGAAGTAGGGCTCGGCGAACAGCCGGCCCTTCAGGTGCCGCCCGGCCGCCTCGCCCAGGACGGCGTCCAGTTCCCCCACGGTCCGGACCAGCCAGACGTTCTGGCTTCCGGTGCCCGCGGTGTCCTTGAGGATCGCGGGCAGTCCGGCCTCCTTGAGCAGCAGTTCCCGTGTGCCGGCCGCGGAGCCGGTGGTCTCGACGGCTCGTCCGCGCGTGAGCCCGGCCTCGTGCAACCGGTTGCGTACGGCGGCCTTGTCCCGGGTCAGCCGCAGGACGGCGGGGTCGAGGCCGGGCAGGCCGAAGCGGGCGGTGAGGTCGGCTCCGGCCAGGGTCCAGGTGTCGGTGGAGCTGATCAGGCCGCGCAGGTCCCGGGTCCGGTGCAGCAGGCCGGCCACCCGCTCCACGTCGAAGGTGTCGGTCTCGAGGACGTCGAGGGAGCCGGCGGGCAGCCGGTCCAGTTCGTACGCGTACCAGGAGGGGTCGCGGGTCAGCAGCAGCAGGCGCTCGCCCAGGGTGCCGGCGGCGCGCACCAGGTGTCCGAGTCCGAAGGTCAGTGACTCCAGGCAGACCACGGTCATACGGCCCGCTCCTTCCCGTGCGCCGGGCAGGCGGTGCGCTGCCACGTCATCCTCGACCAGGGCATGGTCATCTCCTCCGGGGCGCGGACCTCGGCCGGTTTCAGCGCGGCGGGGTCCTGGGCCTCCGTGTGCCGGGCGAATACGCGTTCGACGTAACGGTGTCCGGTGTCGGCGCCGACGACCAGGTGCAGCCGGTCGGGACGGCGGCGGGCCTCGTACGTCGCGGCCAGGTAGCCGGCGCCTGTGGAGAGCCCGGCGAAGACCGCGTGCTCGCGCAGCAGGGCGACCGCGCCGGACATCGCGTGGGTGAAGTCCAGCCAGTGCACGGCGTCGTAGAGGTGGTGGCGGACGTTGTCGAAGACGATGGACGACCCGATGCCGGCGATGATGGCTTCGGGGTCGTGGTGGTCCTGGCTGCCGAAGGTGACGCTGCCGAAGGGCTGGACGCCCACCAGCCGGACAGAAGGGTCCGTGACCCGCAGACGTTCCACGATGCCGCCCGTCGACGCTCCCGACCCCACCCCGCCGACCACGGTCAGCGCGGTGCCCGGAAACGCCGCCGCGATCCGGTCGGCGACCTCGTGGTAGCCGAGGTAGTGGACGTCGTCGTGGTACTGGCGCATCCAGTGGAGGTCGGGACGCCCGGCGAGCATCTCGCGCACCCGGCGTACCCGGAACTCCTGGTCGAGTGCGAGATCCCGCGAGGGCCGGACCTGTTCGACGGTGGCGCCGAGAATCTCCAGCTGGGCGAGCGTGGTGGCGTCGACGGTGGTGGACGCGACGATGTGACACCGCATGCCGTACCGGTGGCAGGCCAGCGCCAGCGCGTAGGCGTAGATGCCGCTGGAACTGTCGATCAGGGTCTGCCCCGGTCGGACCGTGCCCCGCTCGAGCAGATGACGCACGGCGGTGAGCGCCGAGTAGATCTTCATGGACTCGAACCGGAGCAGGACCACTCCGTCGGCGAGCCGTACCAGGTCCGGAATTTTCAGGGCGTCGGCGATGTGGGGGTGGATCACCCGTAGCCTCCTTGGGCGAATGAGCACTGGTGGCCGAGCGAGTGGAAGAAAGCGGACAGTTCGGACTTGAGGTCGGCGTCCGGGCGCCGGGTGAAGAGGTAGCCGATCAGGCAGCCGGTGTGCGCGACGAAGATCCCGTCGGCGCCGAACCGCTCGCGGTGGGCGAGGAGGCTGCCGAAAGCCGTCTTGGGCAGCACCTCCTGGGACAACGTGGCGCTGACGGTCGCCGCACGGGCGACGGCGGCCGGGTCGCCCGAGGCGAAGCCCTTGAGAAGGTCGGTCAGGCACCGCTCGTACTCCTCCCCGCGTCGCCGGTAGTGCTCGAGCAGTCGTCCGGTGACGGCACGGGTGTCCACGGTGCCGGGCTCGGTGACGAAGGCGGTGTGGAAGCCGACGTCCGTGCCCAGCCTCCTCACCACCCGGTGCCGGCCGCTGAGGTGCAGCGCGAACTCGTCCAGGAAGACGCTGTCGGCGCGTTCGATCGCCCCCAGGATCCCGAGCACCACATCCATGTCACAGGGCAGGGAGAAGACGTGGAAAAGGCAGCGCAGGGTGGCCACGATGTCCGCGGTCGAACTGGCCATTCCCACGCCCACCCGCAGGTCGGAGTGCGCGCTCCACTCGCCCGGCGGCAGGGTGAGGCCGTAGTGCTCCAGGAAGAGCCGGGCCGCGGCCACCGCCTTCTCGCCGAGCGGTGGGGGCTGCGGTGGACCGGCCGCGGTCCCCGGGGTGAAGTACACCCAGGAGTGGAGGTTCACGGGAAAGGACACCACCGCGATGTCCGGATCGGCACCCGCCCGCAACGGCCCCTGGTACAGCTCGCCCAGGGTGCCGTGGCAGACACCGGACAGGGTGCCCCGGCCCGGCGGCCTCTGTTCCTCCCGGTCGCGCACGGCCGGGGCCGGCCCGGCCCGTTCCGGCCCACCGGGCGGCGAGGCGTTCGTGAACCGGCACAGCCGATGGGCGCCCGCTGGGTCACGCACGCGTTCTCCTCCGTCCCGAGCCCTGCACACCGGAAGGGAAGGAGGCGCGGTCACACGCAAGCCGTGCGACGTCCGCACCGCCGACCCAGTCCACGAGGTCACCGTGCACAGCCCGCGCGCATGACGCACGGGCACAGCGGCAGGTCTTCGGACTCGTGGGCGCGCCCGCCGGACATCCGCGGACCCCTACCGGCCGTCACTTCCCCGGCCCTGGCACGGGCCCAGTGTCGTTTGACGGCGTTCGTTCCCACTCACCGCTGCGGGACAGTCCCGGATTCCCACCGGGTTCCCTCTTGCGTCGCGCCACCGGACGTCCGGGCGGACGGGCGTCGCGAACCGGCTGCGCGGATCAGCGTAGAGGCGCCCGCGCCCCGGCGACAGTGGGGGAACGGCGGTTGTCCTGAATGCGAGTGGTGCGCAGCCGGGGCGGGGGAGCCTGGCGGTTGCGCGCGCGGGTGTGCGGCGGTGGCGGATCCGCTGTGCCCACTGGGCCCGGTGGGGAGCCGGGGACGGCGGCCCGCAGCGGACCGGTGAGCTGCCGGCCTTCGCCGTTGCTCCGGGCTCTGGCCGGATCGGGTATCGGCGATGTGCCGTCTCCTCAGCCAGACTGGTTGCCCCACGACACACGCGCACCAACCCTGAGGTGCCAGTGCCCGGGAGGCCCCGATGCTGTCAGACGCGAATCCGGACGAGGACGGGACCGCCGCCCGGCCGGGACGAGAACGCCCGCCCGCCGACCGTGTCGCCCTGCGGGGTGATCTGCGCTCCGCTCTGCCCGACGCCACTGCGGCGGTGGTGGTCACGGCGGCCGTGTTCGTGTTCCTGTACGTGCGCGTGGGCTCGGGCGATTCCGACACGGTCGCGGTCATGCCGTTCATGGACGACGCCGGCACCTACTGGATGTATCTGCTCAGCCAGGCGTTCGGGTGGTCGGGCCTGCTCTGGGCGTGGGGCACGGTGATGCTCGGACTGCTGCTGTCCGGGCCGCGTCCCGCCCGGCTGCCGGTCTCCCGACGGGTACTGGAGCGCTGGCACCGCACCACGAGCCTGACCACGATGGCCCTGATGCTCGCGCACGCGCTGATGTTCGCGGCGGAACTCGTCCGCTACGAGGCGGAGTCGGGCTGGGCCGAACGGCTGTGGACGGGCTTCGCGGACAGCTTCGTGCCGGGCTGGTACGACTCCGGGACCGGCAGGGTCGCCATCCCGCTCGGTCAGGGCGCCCTGTATCTGGCGATCCCCCTGGGCCTGTTGTTCTACGTCCGGCACCGCATCGGAGCGAACGCCTGGCGACGGCTGCACCGGTTCGTCATCGTCGTGTACGTGCTGAGCGTGTGGCACACCCTGCTGTACGGGACCAACGTCTGGTACGGGGAGTGGCCGCGCACCGTGCTCTGGCTGCTGCAGCTGCCGGTCGCGGTACTCCTGCTGCTCCGGTTGCTGCGGCCGGCCCGCAGGGCCGAGCACCTGGGCACGCCCCGGGGACGTGCGGGGGTGAGCCGGCCGGCCTGGGCGGCGCGGGCGGGTGGACGGCTCGCGGCCGCAGCGGCCGTCGTCGGACTGCTCGTCGTCGTGGTGTCCGGCCGCGACGGAGGACGGGACCGTCCGGCCGAGCCGCCCGCGACGGCACCGCACGCCCAGGAGGCGGAATGACGTTCCCGTCCGGGCGCGACCCCGACGACCCGACGCGCACCGCGCGTGCGGCCCGGCCCGATTCCGTGAGCACCGCGCACGCCCCGTCCGCCCGGCAGGCCACCTCGGGGGCGAGGACGGAGGCCACCGTGGTGCGAGAGCCCGCGCGATGCCATGATGGCCGACGACAAGGCGACGGCGGAACGAGGAAGCCGGTGTGAATCCGGCGCGGTCCCGCCACTGTGATCGGCGAGCGAGCCCCGCACATGACCACTGCCCGCACCAGGGTGGGAAGGCGCGGAGCGCGCATCGACCCGAGAGCCAGGAGACTCACGCGGTCGCCTCCTCGACGTGTCACCGGGGCGGATCTCCCCGGAAGAGAGGAACGATGCCGCATGCCTGACGACGCGAGCAGGGCCGAAGCGACGTCCGTCGACGTCGCGACCTCGGGGCCCGCCCCGGCACCCTGCCGAGTGGTCGTGTGCAGGGACTGCTGCTGCGGCAGCCCGAAGGTGACCGGTGTCGACCACGCGGCGCAGACGGCGCGCCTGCGCGCGGAGGTACCGGTACGGGTGTCCGCGTGCCTGGACGTGTGCGAACAGGCCAACGTCATCGTCGTCCAGCCCTCCGCGGCGGGCCGGGCCGCCGGCGCCCGGCCCGTCTGGTTCGGACTGGTCAACGACCCGGACGCCACCGAGGACATCGCCGCCTGGGCACGCGCCGGCGGACCCGGCGTAGTACCCCCACCGGACATCCTCGACCTGTACGCCATCACGCCGCCGCGACGGCGTACGGCTTCCTGAGACCGCGCTCACCCCTTCACCGGCCCTGCGCCGGTACACCCGCCGGAAAGGAAGCGCCCGACATGACCGAACATGCCCGGGCTTCTGCCGGGGCCGTCGCCGCGGCTCTCCAGGACGTGGCGGCCCTCGGCGGTTTCTTCGCCGTGCACGTCGGTGGCCGGGACGAGGGCTGGCATCCGCTCGACCACTCCTGTGCGAGGGGCTTCACCGACCTGGCCGAGGCCGTGGCGCACCGGTACCACACCCGCGAACCGCGGATCGACGTGTCCATCGCCCACCTCGGACACGCGGCACGCCTGTGGTCCCCCGCCCTTGCTTGCGCACTGCTGCACGGGATCGTCCCGGACCTGACGGAACTGCAGCGTGCCGACGACGGGCCGGCCCTCCGGCTGCCCCGCCCCGCCGGCTGGCACACCGAGCTGCTGCCCGAACCCGCTCTCGCCCTCAACGAGCAGGTGATGGGCCATCTGCGGGGGCTCGCGGCCGGACTCCGCGTCAGGATCGCTCCGCGTCTGCTGGACGGGAACGCCGCCTCCGCACTCGTCGGGGCGGCCCATGCCCTGCTGAGGGCCCGCCCCGGGCTGCGCGAGCCACTCACCGGCCTCACGACCGAGCTGCTGGGCACCGGACGGCTCGCGGGCACGGGAACGATCACCGGACCTGATCTCACGTTCCGGCGCCGCAGTTGCTGCCTCTACTACCGTGTGCCGAACGGCTCGAAATGCGGTGACTGCTGCCTGGCCGGTCGGGACGGACCGTGAGGTGAGCCGCGACCGGAGCGCCGCACCGGCCCACCGGCTCCGCGCAGGCCGGCGCTCCGGCAGGGGCGGACCACCTCGCACGGGGCAGGGCGGACTCCGGTGACGCCGGGCCTCCACGCGTCCACCGTTTCCTCCTGGTGACGCCCCGTTGACAGAGTGCGGCGCGGATCCCACAATCAGTGCCGTGACCACACACCGGTTCCACACGACGACGGGGCCTCTGCGCGTCCCGGACCGAACCGGCTGTGAACGCTCCGGTCGATAACCGGCTGCCTTTGAGCCACAGGCTCGACGCACCCCGACCCTGACACCGGACCGCGCTCCCGTCCTTGCGGCGGACGCCCCGGACATCATCGCGCCCGGCCGTCCCGGCCGCTTCCAGGCCGTCCGCACGCCCGTCTCCCGCGGACGCCGGACACCGTGGCGAAGCAGACACGAGAAGGAGCACTTCATGACCGTCACGCACGCTGGTCCGGCCGTCGGCCTGCGCGAAGCGCGCATCCCGCAGGACGGGATGTACGAGGGGCGACGCACACTGCGCCGGCTGCCCGAGGGGCAGCAGGAACGCCCCTACGAACGGTTCGACGTCGTCCCGCAGGCACGCACGATCGGCGCCGAGATCAAGGGCGTCGACCTCTCACGCCCGCTCGGCCCCGAGCTCCGCGAGGAACTCAACCGGGCCCTGCTGGAGTGGAAGGTGCTGTTCTTCCGCGCCCAGCACCTCACCTCCGACCAGCAGCGCGCCTTCGCGGGCCACTGGGGCGAACTGGAGACGAACCCGCTGCTCGCCACCGGTGCCACCGAGGACGTCGTCCGCTTCGACAAGCGTGACCCGGCCACCCCGACCTACGAGAACGTCTGGCACGCCGACGTCACCTTCCGGGAGCGGCCCGCGCTCGGCGCCGTCCTCCAGGTGCGCGAGGTGCCCCCGTTCGGCGGGGACACCATGTGGGCGGACATGGCGGCCGCCTACGACAACCTTCCCCAGGAGGTGAAGGACCGCATCGAGGGTGCCCGGGCCGTGCACGACTTCATCCCCGGCTTCGCCAGGTTCTACGGGCCCGAGCGGCTGATTCCCCATCAGGACCGGTTCCCGCCCGTGGAACATCCGGTCGTGCGCACCCACCCCGAGACCGGGCGGCGCATGCTGTTCGTGAACACCTCCTTCACCACCCACATCACCGGGACGACCCGCGAGGAGAGCGACCGGCTGCTGCGGTACCTCTTCCAGCAGGCGCACGTTCCGGAGTTCCAGGTGCGCTTTCGCTGGCAGCCGGGGGACATCGCCTTCTGGGACAACCGCGCCACCCAGCACTACGCCGTCAACGACTACGGCAGCGGGCGCCGGGTCGCCGAGCGCGTCGCCATCGCCGGCGACCGCCCTTACTGAGCGCCCCTGCCGACCGCCGTTCCCCGCAAAGGCATGTCCGGTCCCGTGGGGCCGGCGGGTGGCGTGGGCCGGGCGACGGCGATGGTGACGCCGGACCGTGGTCGTGGCGTCGTCGCGGCGGCCCGGTGCTGCTACCAGCACATGACCGCCGTCTCGCCCGAACCCCGTGCGGAGTACAGGCGGATCCGGACGAAGCAGCGGCAGCCCTTGACGAGCCGGACCGCGCGCGTCGCGTTGTGCGGGGTCCCTCCGTCGTCGTGCCCGACGAGGCAGCGGGGCTCCCCGTTCCGCTCCTCGAACAGCACGACGACCAGGTCGCCGTCGCCGAAGGGGCCCACCGTGTACGCGCGGGTCTCCACCGGGTCGATGCGGAAGTCGGCCTGTTCACCGGGGCCGAGGCCCAGCGGTACCGAGCGGAACGGCACCGGCGCGGGCGGGCCGGGCCGTTCGGCCGGGGGCACCGGCCGAGGACGAACTCCTTGTCGGCCGCGGACAGGGAGCCGGGCGGACGACGCCACCGCGGTACCGCTCCGGTTCCAGGATCAGCCCCGGCGCGAAGGCGGGGGCCGGCTGCCGCGGCAGCGAGCAGGAGCGAGGGGGCATGGCCGACGCTGACGGAGCCCGGGCCGACGGAACCACGGTCGGCCGCATCACGCCTGACGGAGCCCCGGTCGGTCGAACCCCGGGAGGCCCAGCCCGTCCGACCCCCGTACCCGGCCTTCAAGGACTCCGCTCAGGCCGCGCCGAACGCCGAGAACGACCACCCGGTGGCCCGGTGCACCGCGTCGCCCGGCAGACAGGCCCGCGCGTCGCGCAGGGCCTCCGCCAGGGAAAGGCCCGTGTCGAGCCCCTTGTGCAGCGCGAGCATCAACGGCACCACCGCGGCGTCGTTGACGGGCGCGCTGCACGCCACCACGCCCGCGGTACCGAGCGGAAGCAACGCCGTGACCAGGCCCAGGAGTTCGTCCGCGCCCACGCTGGCGAACCGCGCGGTGTCGCAGCAGGAGAGGATGATCCGGTACGGGCTGCGGCCGAGCCGCTCGAAGTCGTGCACGATCAGCGGCCCGTCGGCCATCCGCAGCGAGGAGAACAGCGGGCCGTCCGCACGGAACTCGCCGTGCGCGGCGATGTGTGCCAGCTCGGCCCCGTCCAGTTCCTCCAGGACCCGCTCCACCCTCGCGTCGTCCTCCTCCAGGACGTGCGCCCCTCCGTACCGGCCGGCGAGCTCCGCCACCTCCGCGCCGCCCGTCGCGAGCCCGGGGCCGCGCACCAGCACCTGGCGGCCCCCGGGCGTCGGCGCGGTCTCCCGCGCGCGCAGCCAGCCGCTCGCCGACGGCGACACACTGAACACCCGGTCCCGCAACGACGGAAGCAGCGCCCACGGCACCCGGTGCAGCCGCCCCGGCGGTACGACCACCAACGGACCGGTGCCCAGATGCGCCGCCGCCGGACCCAGCAGCAGCTCCTCCAGCCGCCCGCCCGCGGCCTCCACCACCGGCAGCCGTGCCTGAGCCCCCGGATGGGCCAGGCGCCGCAGCCCGGCCTGCACATGCTCGGCCTCGGTCTCCGCCGCGGCCAGCCGCCCCGCCTCGAACCGCCGTACCCGCCCCTGCCCGCACAGCAGCACCTGCACCCGCCCGTCGAGCACGGCGAGTTCCACCAGCAGGACGTCGCCGCTGTCGCTCAGCCGCCGCAGCAGCCTGCCGACGTCGAACCTTTCCCCGACGTCGAACCGCCCCCGGCCGTCGGTCGCCGTACCGCGCACGTGCAGGGTGCGGGAACGGATCTCCCGCTCCAGGCGCCGCTGTTCCCGCTCCAGCGCCGGTACGGCCCTGCCGTCCCTCCGCGCCTGTTCCGCGCGGGCGGCGATCTCCCGGTAGGCCGTCATACCGCTGAGCAGCGCCGGGTCGGCAGGGGGCCGGGTGGGCGGCGTGGACAGCGCGGTGGCCCGCCAGCGCTCGCTCCACACCAGCAGCCGCCGCGGCCCGCCCGAGACCAGGCTCGCCCGCTGCGCCAGGGCGGCCAGCTCAGCGCCCTGCGCGGTGGCACGGGCCCGCAGCTCCGACGCGCCCAGCGTCATCCGGTGGTCGTCGAGTACGTCGAGCCCCCGCCGGCAGGCCTCCAGCACCCCCCGCGCGGACCCGGCCGCCTGCGCCCGCAACGCCTGCGCCGCCCAGCCCGTCAGCCGCGCGAGCGGGGGCCCGCTGCGTCTGCTGCGGGCGGCGACCGCCAGATGCCGCTCGGCGTCCGCCGTCCAGCCGAGGTCCAGCGCGATCCGGCCCGCGAGCAGCGACGCCTCCGGCGCCGTCGGCGCACCCAGCGCGGCCAGCCGGTCGGCCACCGCGGCCGCCTCCGCCACCAGCCGCCCCGAACCGCGTCCGGCCGAGTGCCGCGCCTCGATCAGCACCAGCCGCGCGTGCGTCTCCCACCAGGTGCGCCGCTGCCCCGCGAACAGCCGTACGGCGAGCGCCGCGCGGGCGATCGCCGTCTGCGGGTCGTCCGTCAGCCGGGCCGCCCGCGCGGCGGCCAGCAGCAACTCCGCCTTGCGGGTGGGCTGGCCGCCGATCCCGTCGAGCGCCTTGACCGCTGCGTCCGCCCCGGCCAGCGCCTCGGACGCCAGTCCCGCCGCCATCAGCACCTCGCAGCGCCGGATGTCGAGCATGAACGTCGGCGTGCCGAGCTCGGCGTAGCGTTCCTCCGCCTCGTCCAGCAGCCTGAGCGCCGCCGGGACGTCACCGGAGCGGAACGCGGCGAGACCCCGGCTCTCCACGGCGTCCGCCTTGTCGTGCTCCTGGCCGGTGGTGTCCCACAGCGCCTCCGCCGCGGTGAAGTCGGCCTCGGCCCGTTCCACCGCGCCCAGCGCCAGGTGCACCGTCGCGCGCAGGGTCAGGGCACGCGCCGTCCAGATCACGTCGTCCACCTGCCGCAGCACGGTGATCGCCCGCCGTACGTCCTCCAGCGCCTCCTTGTGATGCCCCAGCACCCACCACGCGTACGCACGCCGGAACAGCACGCGCGCGCGCGTGTGCCCGGTGCACCGCGCGACGCCACGGCTCAGGGCGTCCATGCCCTGCCGAGTGCGCCCCGCGTGCACCAGCGCCACCCCGAGGGTGCCCAGGACGTCCGCCTCCCGCTCGGCCGAGTCCGCGCGCGCCGCCCAGTCACGGGCCCGCCGCAGGTGGGTCAGGGCCAGCCGCAGGTCGCCGAAGTCCCGCTGCCACATGCCGATCACCTGGTGGGCGACGGACGCGTGCAGCGGCGTGGGACGGCCGCCCAGCACCTTCTCCGCCCCCGCCAGGGCCTCGCCCGGGGCGGCGAACACCATCGGCAGCAGTTCCAGCACCGATTCGCTTCCCGCTGTCACCTCATGGATGGTAGTGCTCCGCAACCGCGCCCCACAGGTGTGACGTGGTATCAAACGCCGTCCCCACGACTCTGGTTCACGACGCGCCGTTCCACCGGCGCCGTCGGACGGCGGCACGGCCCGACGACGGCGTCACCCGACGGCGCGTCACCCGACGACACCGACCCCGCTCTACGACAGCTCCCGCGGCCCCGGCCGCCATCGCCCCGGTGGAGGACACGCCATGGCACCCCAGCGATTCCGTGAGCAGTACAGCCAGATCCAGCGCTCCATGCCCGACGTCCCCCTGGCGATCGGCCCGGACGACGCGGGGGAGTTCCTCTACGAGAAGGGCGTCGTGCTCGCCCGCGACGGCGAGGAGGCCCGCCTCGTCGAGGACACCGTGCGGCGGCACTTCACCACCTTCGCCGGTCTGACCGCCGACCACGTGCGCCGGGCGGGCCCGGAGACCAACCGCTCGGGCATCACCCGCATCCAGGTCGCTGACCCCGGGCAGGGCGACGGCAGCGGTGACCCCGCCGTGGCGGGCGCCCTGCGCGCCCTGCGGGAGCCGGAGGGCCGCACCGGCCGCCGGCTGGTCAGCCGCAACCACGTGGTGTCGATCGCCGTCAACGCCTGCCCCGGCGACGAGCCCGTCCCCGTGGGGGCCGGCGCGCAGCCCAACCCGGCCGCCGCCGACGACGCACACGCCGGCGACGGCGCCGTCGGTGTGCTGGTCATCGACACCGGCCTCATGAACGACTACCGGTCCTACCCGCTCCTCGCCCGCACCCGGGGCGACGCCCAGGTCGAGGAGTGCGGGGAGGACGGCGTCCTGAGGCAGTACTGCGGTCACGGCACATTCATCGCGGGGCTCGTCGCGGCCGTCGCCCCCCACACGGCCATCACCGTCCGCGGCACCCTGAACGACGCCGGTGCCATCCTGGAGTCCGAGTTCGGCGAGAAGCTGTTCGAGGCCGTCGACCAAGACGGCTGGCCCGACGTCATCAGCCTCTCCGCCGGCACCTCCAACGGCCGCACCGACGGACTGCTCGGCGTCGACGCCTTCATGCGGGAACTGAGGCGGCAGCGCACCCTGCTGGTCGCCGCCGCCGGCAACAACTCCAGCGCCACGCCGTTCTGGCCCGCCGCCTACGCCGACCTCCCCGGCTTCGAGGACGCCGTCCTGTCGATCGGCGCCCTGCGGGGCGACGGAGACTTCGGCGCCTGCTTCAGCAACCACGGTGCCTGGGTGAAGGCCTACGCGCCCGGCGAGCGCCTCACCAGCGCGCTCACCGGCTTCAAGACCCCGGTGCCGTACGTGTACCAGCACTCCACCTACGACGCCTGCCGCTACGGCTTCGGCTACGCCTGCACCTGCAGCCACCCCCCGCACACCGGCGTCCTCAGTGAGGAGGGCGGCTCCGGCAAGCCGGACCAGGTGATGTTCGAGGGCCTCGCCCAGTGGAGCGGCACCTCGTTCGCCACCCCCGTCGTCGTCGGCATGGTCGCCGCCCACATGACCGCGCGGGCCGAGACCGACCCGCGCAAGGCCCGGCAGCAGCTGATGGACGCGAACGGCGACGTCGCCGAGGTGCGCGGGGCGAACGTACCGGCGCTCGTCCCGGCCGCCTGGCGTCCCACGCCGGTCGTGCTCCCCTCCGCCCGGACATGAGGTCCAGGACCGTCCCCTCCGCGGCGTACGATGACGTGCCGTACACGAGGGGTGGGGACGTGGACCGTACTGATGTCGGCGCGTTGGTCCAGTCCGCCGTCGGCGGCGACGCGGCGGCCTGGAAGGCGATCGTGGAGGGACTGGGCCCCCTGGTGTGGTCCGTGGTGCGCGCCCACCGGCTCTCCGACGCGGACGCGCACGAGGTCTACCAGACGGTCTGGTTCCGCTTCGCCCAGAACCTGGGGCGCATCCGTGAACCGGAGAGGACCGGGGCCTGGCTGGCCAGCACGGCGCGGCACGAGTGCCTGAAGGTGCTCAGGAACGCGCGCCGGCTGACCCTGACGGACGACCCGCAGCTCCTGGACAGGGTCAGCGAGGACGGCACACCGGAGCAGTCGCTGCTGGAGTCCGAGGAAGCCGCGGTCCAGAGCGAACGGGTACGGCGGATGTGGCAGGAGTTCGAGGAACTCGGCGACCGGTGCAGGCAGTTGCTGCGCGTGCTGATCGCCTCGCCGCCGCCCAGCTATCAGGAGGTGTCCGCCGCGCTCGGTATCGCGGTGGGCAGTATCGGGCCCCTGCGCCAGCGCTGTCTGCGCCGGCTGCGGGCCCGGATCGAGGCACGGGGGGCGATGTGAACGCCATGAACGGCACGAGCGGCATGGACGGGATGGACGGCGGCCCCGGCGACGGCGCGCTCGACGAGATTCCCGGGGCGGCGGATTCCGCCGCCGGGGACGCCGCCACCGACCCGCTGGAGGAGGAACTCCGGCAGGCCGCCGCGGTCCTGGACCCGCTGCCGCCGGCGCTGCTGCAGATCGCGGTGGACGCCTACGCGCTGCACGACCTGGACACCAGGGTGGCCGAGCTGACCTTCGACTCGCTGGTCGACGCCATCCCGGTCAGAGGAGCCGAGGACCCGCCGCGGATGCTCACCTTCAGCGTGGGCGAGGTGACCGTGGACGTCGAGGTGACCGCGCACGGCCTCATGGGGCAGCTGCTGCCGCCCCAGCCGGCCCGGATCGAGGTCCTGGGCGGACCGCAGCCGGGCTCCTCCCTCGTCGCCGACGACATGGGCCGCTTCACCGGAGCCACCCCGCCCGCCGGCCCGTTCGCCCTGCGCCTGCGGACCGCAGGGGACGTGGTCGAGACGGAGTGGCTGCGCACCTGAGCCGTACCGCGGACCGGACACCGCCGGCCCTGCGCCGTACGCCGCGCACGACCGGGTGACGGGCGGGACCCGCACCCGGTCAGCGTGACACCGCGTCCACCAGGGTCCCCAGGGCCGAGGCGAGGTACCGCAGGCCCGGCCCCGCGGGACCGCCCGGCTCCGTCATGTACGTGTCCCGGCGGATCTCCACCATCAGCGCCGTCACCTCCGCCCGCTTCCCGAAGAACTCCAGCGGTACGTACGTCCCGGCGAACGGGCTGTCGAGTCCCGTCTCCCCGCAGGGCGCGAAGGCCTCGAGGGCCGCGTCGAGCAGGCCGGCCGGCGTGTGGAAGGCGTCGGTGCCCAGGCAGACCGGCGGCCGGGGGCCCCCGCCGTGGAGTTCGTAGGGCAGGGGCGCGGTGGGGTAGGAGTGGACGTCGATGATCACGGCCCGCCCGGTGGCCGCCAGACGGTCCGCCACCGCCCGGGTCATGGCCTGTGCGTACGGAAGGAAGTACCGCTCGATCAGCGGCCCGTGCTCGAACCGGTCGGGCCGCAGGGCCTCCTTGTGCGTGGTCCGGGTGTAGACCGCGCCCATCCCGGACGCCAGCATCTCCTCCCGTTCGTCCGGGAACCGCTCGGGATCGATCACCAGCCGGGACAGTTCGTTGACGAACCGCCACGGAGTGATCCCGGCCGCCCCGGCGGCGGCCCCGGCGATCGCGGCGGTGTGCGCGTCGGTGATGTGGTCCAGTTCCCGCTCCAGCGCCGCGTCGCCCAGCACGATCCCGGACCGCACCTCGGCCGGTATCTCCCGTGAGGAATGCGGCACATGGAGGATCACGGGGGAGTCCTCGGCACCGGGAAGGAGACGGAAGGACCGCGGGGCGTGCGGGGCCTTCGGGGGGTGCGGTACCGGCGGGACGTCGGTCATACGGCTGTTCCAGGGGCGTTGTCAGTGGTGCACGGCAGGATCAAGGTGCCACACACCACTGACAACGCGGCGACGCACCGAGACCGAGGACCGATCCCTGTGACTGGGCGAGATAGGTGTCACCTGGGCGCGATACCTGTCACTGGTGGGTGGAGGAGATACGCCCAGAGCAGGCGAGCGCACCGCCTCCGCGGAAAAGCTGGAAGAAGCGCTCTCCGAGCGGCTTGATGTAGTGGCAAAGGTGACTAATCAGACGGCGTGTGCCCGGCGAATATGGCCGAGGAGTCACTTGGGGCAGCCGCGGTGGTTGAGTCAGCCTGGGTATGTGGGGCGAGGCGCGATTTGCATCGCCCCAGGCCATCGTCCCGGTGCGCAGCTATGCGCTGTTGCGACCGCATATGTGGAGGAGGCGCCTTGGCTGGAGCGAAAGACGGCGTCTTCACTGAGAAGATATCTCCGTACCTGCGACAGAAGATGGCCGAGAGGGGGAGCAGTGCTGAACTCGCTTTCCTGGACCTTCAGTACGTCGCCGACCCCTCGGAGAATGTCAGCCGGGCCCACGAAGTCGCCCGGCACTATGAGTCCGAGCTGCACCCCACCTTTGAAGGTGAGGAGCTCAGGGGCGTCGAGAAGCTGTACCGCCGGACCCTGCTGGTCGAGCCCACCCCTATCTGTGCCGCCCACTGCCGCTGGTGCATCCGCGGACAGTACGACACCAAGACTCCGGGGAACGGCGATTTGGCGCGTATCGCCCGCTACTGCGGCTTAGCTCCGGAAAACTCCGATGTGCGTGAGGTGCTCATCACCGGAGGAGACCCTCTGATCCTCGTCGACCGGCTGGAGTTTCTCCTCGACGCGATCGAGCAGCACGCGCCCCAGGTCGAAGTCGTACGCATCGGCACCCGCACGCCGCTCCAGGACCCCAAACGCGTCGACGAACGCATGGCACGAGCCCTCCGCCGCCGTTCGACGTTCCGCGTGGAGATCGCCACCCACATCAACCACCCGGGCGAGCTGTTTCCCGAGGTCCGCGAGGCCTGCGCCAAGCTGCAGGAAGCTGGTGCCCGCATCTATGAGCAGACTGACCTGCTCCGTGACGTGAACGACGACATCGACACCCTTGTCAGCCTCTACGACGAACTTCGGTACCTGGACATCGAAGCGCACTACCTGTTCCACTGCGTGCCCATCCGTGGCATGGACCACCACAGAACCTCAATCGCGCGAGGACTTGACCTCTTCCGGCAGCTGACCGTGTCCGGGATGACCTCTGGACGGGCCAAGCCCCACTACGCACTCATGACGGACGTCGGCAAGGTCGCCCTCTACGAGGGATCTCTCATCGACCGGGACGGCACCGTGGAGGCGGGCAGCGAGATCGAGACGGTGGCCCGTGAGGCGATAGCCGAGGACTTCCGGTTCGTCGCCCAGGCCTACGGGTTCACGGACGCCGACGTGGAGGAGCTGATCGCCCCGCGCGAGTGGTGAACCGACAGGGGCGGCCGGAGGGGACGGCTCGTGCCCCGGACACGGCTCCGCCCCGGCCGGGCGTGCTGCCGGCCGGGGCGGAACGGGAAGCCTCCGGCGTCAGCCCAGCGACGCCAGCGCCTCGTTCCAGGTGGCGGACGGACGCATGACCGCGGCGGCCTTCACCGGGTCGGGCTGGTAGTAGCCGCCGATCTCGGCCGGCTCGCCCTGGACGGCGACCAGCTCGTCGACGATCTTCTGCTCGTTCGCGGCGAGGGTCTCGGCGAGCGGGGCGAAGGCCTTCGCCAGGCCCGCGTCGTCGGTCTGCCCGGCCAGCTCCTGCGCCCAGTACAGGGACAGGTAGAAGTGACTGCCGCGGTTGTCGATGCCGCCGAGGCGACGGCTCGGGGACTTGTCCTCGTTGAGGAAGGTCGCCGTGGCGCGGTCGAGGGCGTCGGCGAGGACCTTGGCGCGGGCATTGCCCGTGGTCTCGGCGAACTGCTCCAGGGACGGCACCAGGGCGAAGAACTCGCCCAGGGAGTCCCAGCGCAGGTAGTTCTCCTTGACCAGCTGCTGCACGTGCTTGGGCGCGGAACCGCCCGCACCCGTCTCGAACAGGCCGCCGCCCGCCATCAGCGGGACGACCGACAGCATCTTGGCGCTGGTGCCCAGCTCCAGGATCGGGAACAGGTCGGTCAGGTAGTCGCGCAGCACGTTGCCGGTGACCGAGATGGTGTCCTCGCCGCGCCGGATGCGCTCCACCGACAGCCTGGTGGCCTCGACCGGGTTCAGGACGCGGATGTCCAGGCCCTCGGTGTCGTGCTCGGCCAGGTACCGCTCGACCTTGGCGATCAGGTGGGCGTCGTGGGCGCGGGTCTCGTCCAGCCAGAACACGGCCGGGGAGCCGGTGGCGCGGGCGCGGGTGACGGCCAGCTTGACCCAGTCGCGGATCGGCGCGTCCTTGGTCTGGCAGGCGCGGAAGATGTCACCGGCGGAGACGGCCTGCTCCAGGACCGCGTTGCCGGCCTGGTCGACGAGACGGACGGTGCCGGTGACCGGGATCTCGAAGGTCTTGTCGTGGCTGCCGTACTCCTCGGCCTTCTGCGCCATCAGGCCGACGTTCGGCACCGAGCCCATGGTGGACGGGTCGAAGGCGCCGTTGGCGCGGCAGTCCTCGATCACGGCCTGGTAGACGCCGGAGTAGCTGGAGTCCGGCAGGACGGCGAGGGTGTCGGCCTCCTGGCCGTCGGGGCCCCACATGTGGCCGGAGGTGCGGATCATGGCCGGCATGGAGGCGTCCACGATGACGTCCGAGGGGACGTGCAGGTTGGTGATGCCCTTGTCGGAGTCGACCATCGCCAGCTTCGGTCCCTCGGCGAGCTCGGCGTCGAAGGACGCCTTGATCCCGGCGCCCTCGGGCAGGCCCTCGAGACCCTTGTAGATGCCGCCCAGACCGTCGTTCGGGCTGAGGCCGGCCGCGGCGAGCTGCTCGCCGTACCGCGCGAACGTGTTCGGGAAGAAGGCGCGCACCACGTGGCCGAAGACGATCGGGTCGGAGACCTTCATCATCGTGGCCTTCAGGTGCACGGAGAACAGCACACCCTCCTGCTTGGCTCGGGCGACCTGCGCGGTGAGGAACTCGCGCAGCGCGGCGACCCTCATCACGGAGGCGTCGACGACCTCGTCCTTCAGGACGGGTACGGACTCGCGCAGCACCGTGGTGGTGCCGTCGTCGCCGACCAGCTCGATGCGCAGCGCGCCGTCCTCGGCGATCACCGCGGACTTCTCGGTGGAGCGGAAGTCGTTCTCGCCCATCGTCGCCACATTGGTCCTGGACCCGGAGGTCCAGGCGCCCATGCGGTGCGGGTGGTTCCTGGCGTAGTTCTTCACCGAGGCGGGGGCGCGGCGGTCGGAGTTGCCCTCACGCAGGACCGGGTTCACGGCGGAACCCTTGATCTTGTCGTAGCGGGCGCGGATCTCGCGCTCCTCGTCGGTCTTCGGGTCGTCCGGGTAGTCCGGCAGCGCGTAGCCCTGGCCCTGGAGCTCGGCGACCGCCGCCTTGAGCTGGGGGATCGACGCCGAGACGTTCGGCAGCTTGATGATGTTGGCCGCGGGGGTCTTCGCCAGCTCGCCGAGCTCGGCGAGGGCGTCCGGGATGCGCTGGTCCTCGGTGAGGTGCTCCGGGAACACGGCGATGATGCGTCCGGCCAGCGAGATGTCACGCGTCTCCACGGGGACACCGGCCTGGGAGGCGTACGCCCGGACCACCGGCAGGAACGAATACGTCGCCAGGGCGGGGGCCTCGTCAGTGTGCGTATAGATGATGGTCGAGTCAGTCACCGGGTGCTCCGCTCCACGTCTGCAACATTGCTCGACATCAAGATATCCCGTACGCGCCCCGAGCTCGACAGGGGTCCGGACCGTGGGGCGGCCGACCGTACCGCCCCCACGGGGTCCGGTCCCCTGCCGGACCGGCCGGCCCGCCGTACGTCAGACCGGCCGAAACGCCGTCATGTCGCCCGGCTCCGGCTCGGCGCCGCGCTGCTGCGGGAAGACCACCGAGCCCTGCTGCAGCGCCACCGTGCGCGCGGGCGACGGAATGCGGATGCCCTCCTCGCGATAGCGCCGGTGCAGCCGCTTGACGAACTCGTGCTTGATCCGGTACTGGTCGCTGAACTCGCCGACGCCCAGGATCACGGTGAAACCGATGCGGGAGTCGCCGAAGGTGTGGAAACGCACCGCCGGCTCGTGCTCCGGGAGCGCCCCGGTGATCTCCGTCATCACCTCGGCGACGACCTCCATGGTGACCCGCTCCACCTGCTCCAGGTCGCTGTCGTAGGACACCCCGGCCTGCACCAGGATGGTCAGTTCCTGGTCGGGACGCATGAAGTTGGTCATGTTCGTCTTCGCGAGCTGCCCGTTGGGGATGACCACCAGGTTGTTGGAGAGCTCGCGGACCGTCGTCTGACGCCAGTTGATGTCCTCGACGTAGCCCTCCTCGCCGCTGCTCAGCCGGATGTAGTCACCGGGCTGGACGGTCTTGGAGGCGAGGATGTGGATGCCCGCGAACAGGTTGGCGAGCGTGTCCTGGAGCGCCAGCGCGACTGCCAGACCGCCGACGCCGAGGGCGGTGAGCAGCGGGGCGATGGAGATGCCCAGCGTCTGGAGCATCACCAGGAAGCCGATCGCCAGGACCAGGATCCGGGTGATGTTCATGAAGATCGTGGCCGAGCCGGCGACGCCGGAGCGGGCCTGGGTCACCGACTGCACCAGGCCGGCCATCACCCGGGACACCGACACCGTCGCCGCGAAGATGACCATCACCGTCAGCGTCTGGTTGACGTTGTGCTGCACGGTCCGGGTCAGTGGCAGTGCCGCCGCCGCCGACGCGGCGCCGCCCGCGACCGCCGCCCACGGCGCGATCATGCGCAGGGCGTCCACGGCGACGTCGTCGCCGCGCCACTGGGTGCGGTCCGCGTGCCGGCCGAGCCAGCGCAGCAGCATGCGCAGCAGGAACGCCGCGAGCAGGCCCGCGACGAGCGCGATACCGGCGTACAGCGCGTCGTTCATGGTGAGCGCGCGCGTCATCGCCCACCTCCGGCGAACACCCTTGCCGCGGACCGTATGTGATGTCGTGTCACGTCTTGTCACCTGCTCGTGTTCGGGGATGCCCGGGAGAGTGCGGCCCGGGAGGGCGTGCCGTGCCGGACCGGCCGGCCGGTGGTCGGCACGATCGCTCATCCTGCCGTATCCGCAAGGGCAGTTCGTACCACGCCGTGACCGCGGGACGGACTGCTGCCGCCCCGGTCGGACCGCCTTCCGCCGCACCGGCGCGCCCGGCGCCGGCGCTCCGGGCGGCGACGGCGGCCACACCGTGACGGCCCGGAACGCCGGCACCGCCCCCGCGGCCGCCCGCCCCGCCGCGAGCCGGGTGGCCGGCAGCCGTGCCGCCGGCAGTCGCCCGAGGACCGCGCCCCGCCGGGTGCACGCGGCGGCCACCCGGGGCGGACGGGCCGTGCTTACTCCGTGCAGGCGAAAGACCTTGACCTCAACAATGGTCGAGGTCCTACCTTTCCCGGCATGAGCATGGAAACCACAGCCTGGACCCAGCTGCGCAGTGTCATGACCGCGGAGGAGGAACGCCGTCCCCTCGCACGCCGGACGCTGCGCCGCATCACGGGGTTCGCCCGCCCGCACCGCCGCCGCATCACCCTCTTCGTCCTGCTCGGATCCGCGACCGCGCTGCTCGCCGTCGCCACCCCCGTACTGGCCGGACGCGTCGTCGACACCATCGTGACCGGCGGCGACTCGGCCACGGTCGTCCGGCTGGCCCTGCTCATCGCGCTGATCGCGGTGGTGGAGGCGGCGCTCGGCATCCTCGGCCGGAGACTGTCGGCGTCCCTCGGGGAGGAACTCATCCTCGATCTGCGGACCGCCGTCTTCGACCACGTGCAGCGGATGCCGGTCGCCTTCTTCACCCGCACCCGCACGGGCGCGCTCGTCTCCCGTCTCAACAACGACGTGATCGGCGCCCAGCGGGCCTTCAGCAACACCCTGTCCACCGTGGTCGGCAACGTGGTGACGCTGGTGCTCGCCCTGGCGGTGATGCTCACCCTGTCCTGGCGGATCACCCTGCTCGCCCTGGTCCTGCTGCCGGTGTTCGTCGTCCCCGCCCGCCGCATGGGCCGCCGCATGGCCGGGCTGCAACGCGAGGCCGCCGCCCTGAACGCGGCCATGGGCACCCGGATGACCGAACGCTTCTCCGCGCCCGGCGCCACCCTCGTCAAGCTCTTCGGCCGCCCGCAGGAGGAGTCCGAGGAGTTCGCGCTGCGTGCCCGCCGGGTCCGGGACATCGGCGTACGGACGGCCACCGCCCAGACCGTGTTCATCACCGCGCTCACCCTCGTCTCCGCCCTCGCCCTGACCCTCGTCTACGGTCTCGGCGGCCACCTCGCCCTGCGCGGCTCCCTGGAACCCGGCGCGGTCGTCTCCCTCGCGCTGCTGCTGACCCGCCTGTACGCCCCGCTGACCTCCCTCGCCGGGGCACGGGTGGAGGTGATGAGCGCTCTGGTCAGCTTCGAGCGGGTCTTCGAGGTGCTCGACCTGAAGCCGCTCATCGAGGAGAAGCCGGACGCCCGCGACGTGCCCGACGGCCCGGTCTCCGTCGAGTTCGACGACGTCCGCTTCGGCTACCCCTCCGCCGACAAGGTCTCCCTCGCCTCCCTGGAGGAGGTCGCCTCCCTCGACACGCGCGGCGGCACCGAGGTCCTGCACGGCGTCTCCTTCCGCGCCGAACCCGGGCAGACCGTGGCCCTCGTCGGCTCCTCCGGCGCCGGCAAGTCGACCATCGCGCACCTGCTGCCGCGCCTCTACGACGTCGACTCGGGCGCGGTGCGCGTGGGCGGCGTCGATGTCCGCGACCTCACCGCGCAGTCGCTGCGCGACACCCTCGGCCTGGTCACCCAGGACGGCCACCTCTTCCACGACACCGTCCGCGCCAACCTGCTGCTCGCCGCGCCCGCCGCGAGCGAGCCCGACCTGTGGGACGCGCTGCGCCGCGCACGCCTGGACGGCCTCGTACGCTCCCTGCCCGACGGTCTGGACACGGTGGTGGGGGAGCGCGGCTACCGGTTCTCCGGCGGTGAACGCCAGCGCATGACCATCGCCCGGCTGCTCCTCGCCCGGCAGCGGGTCGTCCTCCTCGACGAGGCCACCGCCCACCTGGACAACACCTCCGAGGCGGCCGTCCAGGAGGCCCTCACGGAGGCCCTGGAGGGCAGGACGGCCATCGTCGTCGCGCACCGGCTGTCCACCGTCCGGGCAGCGGACCTGATCCTGGTCGTCGAGGAGGGCCGGATCGTGGAACGGGGCACGCACGAGGAACTCCTGGCACTCGGCGGCCGCTACGCCGAACTGCATCGCACCCGGTTCGCCCGCCGGCCCGCGGACCAGGAGCGGAGCACGGTGGTGGGGTAGGCCCGCCCGACGCCCAGGACCGGAGACCCGACGCCCCCGTGGGGCGCAGGCGCGAGCGCCGCCGCAGACCCCCGATCCGGGGCAGGCGGCGCTCGCGCCTGCGCCGCCTGCGCCGCCTACGGCTCCCTGTGATGGTCTGCGGAGGGCCGCCCCGCGTCACTCGCCACGGGATTCCGCCCTGGTCCGCACGGAACCCTCCCCGCCGCCGGACTTCCCGCTCTTCGGACCGCCACGGCCACGACTGCCCCGGTCACGACTGCGGCCGGCGCCCCCACGCCCACGACCACCGCCGCCAGGCCCTCCGCTGTGCGCGTCGAGCTCGATGGCGAGCGGGGAGGCGGTCAGCACCGACGAGTACGTGCCCACCCCGATGCCGATCAGCAGCGCGAGCGCGAAGTCGGTGAGCGAGTCACCGCCGAGCACCGCCAGCGCGGTCAGGATGAAGAGCACACCGATACCGGTGTTGACGGTACGGGGCAGCGTCTGCAGGATCGCCCGGTTGGTGGACGAGGCCAGGGGAGCCTTCGGGTTCTTGGCCCACAGCTCCCGGATGCGGTCGAAGACCACCACGGAGTCGTTCACCGAGTAGCCGATCACGGTGAGCAGCGCGGCCAGGAAGACCCCGTCGATCGGCTTGCCCAGCCAGGCGAAGACGCCGGTGAGGATCACCACGTCGTGTGCCAGGGTGCCGACCGCGGCGGTGCCGAACATCCAGCGGAACCGGACGGCGAGGTACACCAGCTGGGCGCCGAGGGCCAGGCCCAGCGCGATCAGCGCGTTGCGGCGCAGTTCGTCGCCGAGGCTCGGCCCGATCAGCTCGTCGCGGACCTTCTCCGCTCCGCCGCCGACCTCGCCGACGGCCTCGGCGACCTCGACCGCCTCGGCGTTGCTCAGCTCCTCGGTGCGCACGGTCAGCCGGTTGTCCCCGGAGGACTGCACGACGGCCTGCGGGAAACCGGCGTCGGCCAGGGCCGCCCGGGCCCGGTCCGGATCGACCGTGCTGCTGGTCGAGTACTCGATCAGGCGGCCGCCGGTGAACTCCACACCGAAGTTCAGCCCGCGCACCAGGACGCCCGCGCCGGTGACGAGGAGCACGAGGGCGGACACCGCCAGCCAGCGGCGCGGGCGGCGCATCAGCTGCGGGTCGCGGCGGGTGAGGTACGCGCGGACCCGGCCGACGGAGGCCAGCCCGGTGATCTTCGGCCGACGGTGCACCCACCGGCGCGCCACGGCGAACTCGGCGAACACCCGCGTGATCACCAGCGCGCTGATCATGGAGGCGACGACACCGATGGCCAGGGTGACGCCGAAGCCCTTCACCGGACCGGAGGCGAGCAGGAACAGCAGCACCGCCGCGATGAGTGTGGTGATGTTGGAGTCGGCGATCGCGCTGAACGCGCCCTTGAAGCCGGCGGTCAGCGCCGAACGGCTGCTGGGCCGGCTGCGATGGCCGTACTCCTCGCGCGCTCGTTCGAAGACCAGCACGTTGGCGTCGACGGCCATGCCGATCGCCAGGACGAAACCGGCCAGTCCCGGCAGGGTCAGCGTCGCGCCGAGGGCCGCGAGGGCGGCGTAGGAGATCACCCCGTAGCACACCAGAGCCAGGGTGGCCAGGAGACCCATCAGCCGGTAGACGACGATGATGAACACCGCGGTCAGGGCGGTGCCGACGACGGCCGCCCAGGCGCTCGACTCGATGGCCTCGGCACCCAGCGTCGGGCCCACGGTCCGCTGCTCGACCGTCTCGACCGGCACCGGCAGGGCGCCGCCGCTGATGAGCAGGGCGAGCTCGCGGGACTCGTCGCTGGTGAACGAACCGGTGATCTGGGTGGACCCGCCGGTGATACCGGCACCGCAGGCCACGGACGGATCGACCTGCGGCGACGAGATGATCTTGTCGTCCAGCACGATCGCGACCCGGCGCTGCGGATCGCCCGCAGGGTGGCAGGCCGCCTCGCCGGTCAGCTTCGCCCAGCCCCGGTCGTCCTTGAAGTCCACGGTGACCAGCCAGCCCGCGGCGCCCTGCTGGTCGAAGGCCGCCTCGGCGCCCTCCACGTCCTCGCCGGTCAGCGCGGCGGGGGCCAGGTGGAGCCGCTCCCCGGCCTCGTCGGACAGGACGCGTTCGCCCTTCGGCAGCGGATCGCCGGGGTCGGACCCGGTACCGGGGCCGAGCACCGGGTGGACGGTGAGTTGCGCGGTACGGCCCAGCACCTCGGCGGCCTGCCGCGGGTCCTGCACACCGGGCAGCTCGACGATGATCCGGTTGTCACCGGAGCGGACGATGGTGGGTTCGGCGACGCCCAGCCCGTCGATCCGGCCGCGCAGGACCTCGAGCGTGCGGTCGGTCGCCTCACCGTCTGCCTCGAGGGTTTCGGTGGAGCGGGTCTCCAGCACGATCTGGGTACCGCCGCGCAGGTCGAGCCCCAGGCGGACGGGGACCGTCACGGCGATGTAGACGGACACGGCGATCACGACGAGTGCGAACAACGCCCGGATACGGGCGGAACTTTTCACGGATGACTCCAGCAGTCGCACCGCGGCCGGTCGAGCACGCGGCGGAGAGGAAGAGGAACGGGACTCTCAGGTGCTGGACGGCCCGGGCGGCGCCCGGCCGAGGTCCGCCGGCATGTGCGCGGCGGCGGGCGGCGCGTGCCCGGCCGCCGGGGCGGGCCGGGCCGGCCGCGGCGGGATACGGGGGGTGTGCGCGGGGGTGAAGAGCAGATGGCCCGCCGGCACCGTGCGCTCCCCGGCGTCGCGCTGCGGCCTGAGGGGGACGGTACGGGCGGTGCAGCCGTCGTCGGTGTGCGGACGGGCGTCGGACGAGCCGGCCCCGGGCGCGGCGGGCGGATCCGCAGCGGACGGCCCCGGCCCGTCGGGCGCCGGGGCACCGGGTACGGCGGAAGCGGGGCCGAACGGGCCGGGAGCCACAGGACCGGGAGCCGCCGGGGCGTCGTGGACCGGTGACCGCGCCGCGCGGACCGCCCGTGGGTCGTCGGTGAGGCCGAACCCCAGGGTCAGGAGGACGGAGGCCAGGGCGGCGAGGACCGCGACGGCGCGGAGCGGAAGGCGGGCGGTGCGGGCGGCACGTCCCGGCGGGGTGGCGTTCAAGGCTCGACGAGCCCCGCGCGGATGGCGTACCGGGTCAGATCCAGGCGGTCCCGCAGCCCCAGCTTGTTCAGCAGGTTCTCGCGGTGCCGCTGTACCGTCTTGACGCTGATGAAGAGCAACTCGGCGATCTCCTTCGAGGAGTGCCCCTCGGCGACCAGCTTGAGCACCTCCTCCTCGCGCGGCGTCAGCAGCTGGGGCGCCTCCTCGCCGTGCCGGACCCGGTCGAGGTAGTTGCGGATCAGGGCGGTGACCGCCCCCGGGTAGAGGAAGGGCTCGTCACGCATCGCGGCCCGGCAGGCGGCGACCAGGTCACGGTCGGCGACCGACTTCAGGACATAACCGCCGGCCCCGGCCTTGAGCGCCTGGAACAGGTACTGCTCGTTGTCGTGCATCGTCAGCATCAGGATGCGCAGGCCCGGCTTCAGCGCGGACAGCTCACGGGCGGCCTGCAGACCGGTCATCCGGGGCATGGCGATGTCCAGCACCGCCAGGTCGATCTTCTGGGCGCGGGCCGTGGAGATCGCCTCCGCACCGTCACCGGCCTCGGCGACGACCTCCAGGTCCGGCTCCCGGTCGAGGATCAGCCGGACGCCGCGGCGTACCAGGGCGTGGTCGTCGGCGAGCAGGATCCGGATCGTGGTCGGTGGGGCCTGGTGGTTCATGACTGCTTCCTCACGGCGGGCACGGCCAGCCGGATCCGGGTACCGGTCCGGGAGACGGGAGTGATGTCCAGTGTCGCCCCGATGAGCAGGGCCCGTTCACGCATACCGCGCAGGCCCGCCCCCTCGTGGGCGGCGCCGGTTCCACGGCCGTCGTCGGTGACCTCGAGGACGACCCGGTCGTCGTCGAGGTACAGGCTCACCGTGGCGGAGCGCGCCTCGGCGTGCCGGGCGACATTGGTCAGACTCTCCTGTGCCACACGGTAGATCACCAGCTCCGTACCGTTGTCCAGCGTGGGCAGGTCGGCGCCGAAGCGGCGCTGCACCCGCAGCCCGGTGTGCGTGGCGAACTCGGTGGCGAGCGAGGTGACGGCACTGACCAGACCGAGATCGTCCAGTACGCCCGGACGCAGTCGGCGCACCAGCCGGCGGACCTCGTCCAGACTCTCCCGGGTGATCTCCCGCACCTGCTGGATCTCGCCGCGCAGCGGAGCGGGCGCCTCGTCGGCGACCTGCTTCAGGGCCAGCAGGATGGCGGTCATGCTCTGCCCGACCTCGTCGTGCAGCTCGGCGGCGATCCGGCGCCGCTCCGCCTCCTGGGCGAGCAGGGCACGGGCGCTGCTCGAGGCGCGCTCCTTCTCCAGCCGCTCCAGCATGGCGTTGAACGTACTGACCAGCTCGGCGACCTCCCCGCCGCCACGCACCGGAAGCCGCTGACCGGGCCGCAGCAGGTCGACGGTGGCCATCAGCCGGGTCACCCGGTCCAGCGGGGCGAGCCCGATCCGCAGCAGGGCCGCGTTGGCGACGAGCATCACCCCCATGCCACCCACCAGGATCACCGCCTCGGTCAGCAGTACCGGCACGGACACGGTCACCGGAGCCCACAGCAGCAACGCGGTGGCCGCGCCCAGCACCACCGCGTTGAGTCCGAAGATCCGCCAGTACAGGGACACGGAGGTCACGCCTTTCCTCTTTCGTCTGCCTCCACTGTCGGGCACCGCGACGCCCGATGCGGCAGCGGCCCCTGATCCCGGCGAACAGCCAAACGGACACAGTGCACGAGCCGGCGGCCTCCGGTCGATGGGCTCCGCGACCCATTTCAGCCCGCCCGGCGGGCCCACGCCGTCAGGGGTGGGTCCTCGGACCCGGCGCAGATGGGTACCGCGCCCCATGGGTTCCGGGCGGGGAAGCGGCGATGGTGATGGATCGGCCAGTTCCGCCATCCGTCACCAGAGGAGACTCTCCGTGTCGCTCGACCTGCCCCTCACCGAATCGCGTACCGACCACCCCGCCGTGGACCAGATCAGGCAGCGCCTCGAACACGCGCGCACCACACGGGTGGCACAGCTCAAGGCGCTCGACGACACCGGACAGGGCCCCGACGATCACCTGCTGGCCCACCAGCAGGACTCCATCAGGCGTGTCCTGAAGGAGATCGACGAGGCCTTCTCCCGCGTCGAGGACGGCAGCTACGGCACCTGCCTGGGCTGCGCCAAGCCCGTCCCGGCGGAGCGGCTCGAGATCCTGCCGCACACCCGGTACTGCGTCTCGTGCCAGAGCCGCGCTGCCTGACCCCGGCCGGCCCGTCCGTGATCCTCTCCCGCTTTGCCCAAGGGGGTGAAGTGGTGACCCGCCGGACGATCGACGAGCACGACGAGGTCCTCACCTCCGAGGATCTCGCGGCGTTGCGCGCGAACCTGCGCGAGCAGCAGCTCTTCCGCCGGGACCAGCTGCGGCAGTTCGCCGTCGACCCGGAGCCGCTCCCCGACGGGCCGGACGGTCCGGGTGGCGCGGTCGTGCCGCAGGCCGCAGGCCGGCTCGAGGTCCAGGTCAGGCTCGCCGCGTCCGCCCGCATGGTGCTCGCCGACGTCGAGGCGGCGCTCACCCGCATGGACACCGGGGACTACGGCCTGTGCCACCTGTGCCGCGGCCCCGTCGAACGCGACCGGCTGCTGATCGTCCCGCAGGCCCGCTACTGCGCCCGCTGCCAGCAGGTGCGGGAGGCCGCGCGATGACCACGGCACACCACCGGCCGCCGGACGACCGGCCGGAGCGCGTGCCTCGTCTGCACGTGCAGGGGAGGCACGTACGGGGGTGACCCGCACGGCCGCCGGAATGCTCCGCCCGCGCGCTGCACCCACCGTCCCGGGCGTGCGGGCGGTGGCCGCCCCCACCGCGGACCCCCACCCCGCCGGACCGCTCCCGGCGGGGCGCCTCGGGGCGCACCCCACCGGGGCGGTGCCGCGCGGAGGGCACCGTCACCGTCACCGGCGCCCGGCGCCCGGCGCCCGGCGCCCGGCGCCCGGCGCCCGGCGCCCGGCGCGCTCCGCCGGGCGCCGGTGACCCGTGTACGTGACCCGTCCTCCCACGGCGGCCCGGACGACGGCACCCCGCGCCCCGACACCCACCCACCTGCCCACCCACCCCGAAGGAGTCATGCCATGGCGGGCACCGTTCCTCCCGCACAACCGCCCCCGGGCCCCCGTCCCGGCCCGCCCCCGGCCCCCCGGCCGTGGCGTCGGCGGCCCAACCCCCTGCGCCGTCCGACCGACGTTCTCCAGGCACGGATCGGCCTCGGACTGCTGCTCGCCGTGCTGGCCGTGGCGCCCGTGGCCGGCGTCGTCGTCGCGGATCTCGCCCACCGCCACTACGAGGACACGGCCCGCCACCAGACCCTGACCCGGCACGAGACGGACGCGACCCTCACCGAGGACGTACCGCGCCACCCGGAGCCCGGATCCGACGAGGCGAAGCTCGCCCGCTACCCCGCAGAGGTCCGTTTCACCACCCCCGACGGGCGCACCGCCACCACCCGGGCCGAGGTCCCACCCGGACTGTCCGCCGACAGCCGGGTGCGCATCCGGGTGACCGCCGCCGGTGAGGCGACCGGACCGCCGCTGACGCGTGAGCAGATCCGCAGCCGCGGCATGGGCTGGGCCCTCCTCGCCGCCGTCGCGACCGCCCTCACCGGCCTCGCCGCCCACGCCGTGGCCCGCCACGCCGCGCGGCGCCGCAACCTCGCCGCCTGGGAGAGGGCCTGGGCCGAGACGGCGCCCCGCTGGACGACGCCCGGATGAACCGTCGTACGGGCCTCACGGGCCGCCTCACGGACCGTGCGGCACCCGTAGGCGCTCGAGCAGGAGTCGCCCCGTTCCCGGGTGCTGTGCGAAGTGACGGCGCAGACGCCGTCGGCGCCGCCGTCGGCGAGGTCGACGTAGTGGGCGACGGGCCGCCCGGCGAGGGTGGCGGCCAGGCGCGACGCCGTGGTCCGGCTGCAGCCGAGCCGCACGATCCAGCCGGTCCGGCCCTCCTCACCCGGCACCGTCCCTGAGGGCCGCGACCCGGCACCGTCCCTGAGGGCCGCGGTCGTGGTCGCGGCCGTGGTCACCAGGAAGGCAGGGGGGCGAATATGTTTTTGCAGGATCTGCATTTTTGCGTATCCTGCACGACGTGCGTGAGAGAGATCCCGCAGAGGGCGGGCTTCGGGGACGGAAGAAGCGGGAGACCCGCGCTGCCCTGACGGCGGCCGCAGTGCGGCTGGCGGCGGAACACGGCGCGGAGAACGTCACCGTCGACGCGATCAGCGAGGCCGTCGGCGTGTCCCCCCGCACGTTCTTCAACTACTTCGACTCCCGTGACGACGCGTTCGTGATGGTGGGCGCGGAGTCGGGCGCGCGCGTCCGGCAGGCGGTGCTCGCCGCGCCCACCGGCACGCCCCCGCTGGCGGCGCTGCGCGACGCGCTGGCCGCGGAGCTGGGAGAAGTGGGACGGCAGCACGAGCTGTGGCGGCTGCACTCCGAGGTGCTGCGCAGGTCACCGCACCTGCTCGCACGCAGCTTCGGCGCCCACATCGAGGACGAGTTCACTCTGGCCGAGACGCTCGCGGAGCGCATCGGTGCCGGTTCGCCGCTGTTCACCGGGGACCGTCCCCCCTTCGGGACGTCCGAGGGTGAACTGCGCAGGAAGGCCCTGGGGCTGTATCCGAGGCTGCTGGCCGCGGTCGGCTCCACGGCCGTCCGTATCGCCGTGGAGCACTGGTGCGTGCGGCAGGACGAGACCACCCTCGAGGTCGTCTTCCAAACGGTGTTCGAGCACCTGGCCGCCGGACTCCCGGAACCGGCCGTGCCGGTGGAGCCGGTGGACGAAGCCTGAGCGGATCCGTCCCTCACCCCACCTCCGAACGTCTGTGAAAGAGCTGAAGTGACCGAAACGCCGGCGCCCGCAGAGGCGTCACCCACCCCCATGACCCACCGGCAGATACTCCAGGCCATGTCGGGGCTGATGGCCGGCCTGTTCGTCGCCATCCTGGCCGGCACCGTGGTCGCCAACGCACTTCCGCGCATCATCGCCGACCTGGGGGCCAGCCAGTCCTCCTACACCTGGGTCATCACCGCCGAACTGCTGGCGATGACGGCGACGGTGCCCCTGTGGGGCAAGCTGTCGGACCTGTTCAACCAGAAGCTGCTGCTCCAGCTGTCCCTTTCCCTGTTCGTCGTCGGCTCGCTGCTCGCGGGCTTCTCCCACGGCGTGGAACTGCTGATCTTCAGCCGCGTGGTGCAGGGCATCGGCGCGGGTGGACTCACGGCCTTGGTGCAGGTCGTGATGGCGGCCGTCATCCCGCCGCGCCGACTCGGCAAGTACGCGGGCGTCTTCGGCGCCGTCTTCGCCGTCGGCACCGTGGCCGGACCGCTCGTCGGAGGTGTCATGGTGGACACCTCCTGGCTCGGCTGGCGCTGGTGCTTCTTCATCGGCGTACCGTTCGCGCTGCTCGCCATCGCCCTGCTCCAGCGCACCCTGAAGCTGCCCACCGTCCGCCGCGAGGCGAAGATCGACTTCCTGGGCGCCTTCCTGATCGTCGCGGGCGTCTGCGCCCTGCTCATCTGGGTCTCCCTCGCAGGGAGAGAGTTCGCCTGGATCTCGTGGCAGACCGCCGCCCCGACCGGTGGGGGAGTGCTGCTGCTCATCGCCGCGGTCGTCGTCGAGGCGCGCGTGCCGGAGCCGATCATCCCCCTGGGCATCTTCCGCAACCGCACGGTGACGCTCACCACGGTCGCGAGTCTGCTCGTAGGCGTGGCCATGTTCGGCGGTACGGTCTTCCTCTCGCAGTACTTCCAGATCTCCCTGGGCAAGTCCCCGACCGTCGCGGGCCTGATGAGCCTGCCGATGATCCTCGGCCTGCTCGTCTCCTCGACCGTCGCCGGGCAGATCATCACCGCCACCGGCCGGTGGAAGGTGTACCTGGTCGCGGGCTCCGTCATCATGACGGCGGGCCTCGCACTGCTGTCCACCATCGAGGCCGACACCCACTTCGGGCTGCTCGGCGTCTACATGGCCGTCATGGGCGTCGGCGTCGGCATGCTGATGCAGAACCTGGTGCTGGCCGCGCAGAACGACGTTCCCGCGACCGAGCTGGGCGCCGCCACCTCGGTGCTGTCCTTCTTCCGGAGCATGGGCGGCACGATCGGCACCAGCGTGCTCGGGGCGATCCTCGCCCACCGGGTCGCCGGCGAGATGGCCGAGGGCCTGGCGGACGCGGGCGTCCCGGCCGCGGCGAACGGCCCGGGCGAGGGCGCGGTGCCCGACATGGCGACACTGCCCGAGCCGATGCGGGGGATCGTGGAGCACGCCTACGGGGTCGCCACCGCGGATCTCTTCCTCGTGGCCACGCCCGTCGCGGCCCTCGCCGTGATCGCGGTGCTGTTCATCAAGGAGAAGCCGCTGAAGGACACCAGCGGCATGGAACGACTCACCGCCGAGTCCGCCGAGTCCTCCGGTGAACCGCCCCGGGTTCGGTAGAGATCTCAGATTATGGTTGTGACCTGGGGTTTCGTGGATTCCATGGAGTGGTTGGCCTCGTACTCGACGGGTGGAACATGGCCTATCTCACCGTGGAGTCTGCGGTGGTTGTACCAGTCGATCCATTCGGCGGTGGCCAACTCGACCTGGGAGAGCGACCTCCAGGGGCGTTGAGGTTTGATCAACTCGGTTTTGTACAGGCCGATCGTCGATTCCATCAACGCGTTGACGCTCCTATAGTTGTCAACTCGCCGCGGAGGCCGTCCTTGGGGCGGGTCGGAGCAGGTGGTAGACCTCGCGGATGACGTAACGCTTGAGGCATCGGATGATCTCCCGTTTCGTCCTGCCCTCGGCGGTGCGGCGGGCGACGTAGTCGATCGTGGGCTGGTGGAACCGCATCCGGACGATGACGGTCCGGTAGATCGCGGCGTTCAGCTGGCGGTGACCGCCGTGGTTGATGCGGTGCCTGCCGCTGGTCATGCCCGAGCCGGTGGGGACGGGAGCGATGCCCGCGAGCTTGGCGAGGGCGGCCTCGGACTTGATCCGCTCGGGGTTGTCGCCGGTCACGACGAGGATCTCCGCGGCCGTGTCCACGCCGATACCGAAGGGCTCGAGCAGCTGCGGGGCGACCCGCTGGACCAGGTCGCCGATCATCTTCGTCAGTTCCTTGGCCTCGGCGTCCAGGTACTGCCACCGCTTGGCGAGCGTCCGCAGGGTGTGGCGAAGTGCGTCCTCGGGTCCTTCCAGACGGCGAGGACGCAGAGCCGCGAGGTGCCGCGCCAGGCTGACCTGAGTCTTGCCGGCCGTCTCCCGGCGCAGGGCGTCCGGGGCATGGACGAGTATCGCCTTCATCGTGACCATCGCTGCCGCACGCTGTTCAACGGCCTGGTCATGGGCGATCTTGAGTTGGCGGATCATCTCGGCCTCGCCGTCGGCGGTCTTCGGCGTGGCGGTCGCGAACCCGGCCAGCACCGCGCGGGCGGCGTTCTCGGCGTCCAGGGTGTCGGACTTGCCGTTCATGCGCCGCAGCCGCCGGTCCGGGCGGCCGGCCTCGACCACCTTGTGGCCCGCCCTGCGCAGGAACGAGGTCAACGTGGCACCGTA
>NZ_BBNN01000027.1:0-140447 GCF_000829695.1 Streptomyces sp. NBRC 110035
GACAGGACGCCTTCACCATCGACTGGGACCGCGAACGGGTGACCTGCCCGAACGGTGTCGTCAGTACGCAGTGGGCCGAGCGGCGTTCCCAGCAGAACCTGCCCGTCATCCGGGTCCGCTTCAGCCCGGCCGACTGCCGTCCCTGCCCTCACCTGCGTGACTGCGTCAACTCACCCTCGCCACGACGCCGCGAGCTCAACCTCCGGCAGAGCCGCGACGGACACGAAACCGTCCGCACGGCCCGGGCCGAGCAGCGAACCGATGCCCGGAAGGAGAGGTACAAGACCCGTGCCGGTGTCGAGGACACCATCCCACAGGCCGTCGGACACTGCGGCCTGCGCAGACCCCGCTACCAAGGCCTCGCGAAGACCAGCCTCCAGCACCAGCTCACCGGCGCCGCGACCAACCTCGCCCGCATCGACGCCCACCTCACCGACACACCCCGAGCCCGCACCCGCACCCGCACCAGCCACTTCGCAGCACTTCGCCCCGCCGATCAAACGATCGACGGGGCGAAGCAGGCAGGCCCCGGATCAACCAACAGCATCCCCCAGGGGTGCCGGGGCTCTCCCCCTTGTACCGGTGGCCGCCTATACCGGTGACCGCGCCCCTCACGCGTACCGGTAGATCCCGCCGACGTCCTCCAGCTGGTCGGGGGTCACGTCCCACGGCGGCAGCTTCTCGTGCCGTGCCACGACCCGGCCGTGCTGTTCGTCGCCCCGGCCCGGCGGCGCGGCGGGGAGGTAGCGGGCTCCGCCGTGCCGGCGCTGCCAGCGGTACCACTGCAGGTCGACGAAGGCGTGGTGCAGCCAGAAGGCGGGGTCGTTGACGGAGGCTGCACCGAGCATGGCACCGCCGACCCAGCGGTGCACCCGGTTGTGGTTGCGCCAGGAGGCACTGCCCCGGCCGGCGCTCCAGCCCTCCAGCCCGTTGCGGAATCCCCGCGTGACGGTCGAGTCCCAGGGCCGCACGTCGTAGACGGGGTCCTTCAGCGCCTGCTCCAGGTCGTTCGCGGTGGGCAGGGCGATCGGGTCGCGCCGGCGGCCGAGGTCCCGGGTCAGGAACTCCCCTTCGGTCACGCCCACCCGGATGGGCCAGTTGCCCTCCCCGTACGCGAACGGCCCTGTCATCACCTGCTGGTCCGAGCGGCGCCCGTTGCCGCCGAGGAGGTCCGCCGTCCACGGTGCGGACGTGGTCGCGCGGTCACGGGTCCAGTCCCAGTACGGAAGGGTCACCACCGGGTCCACCCGGCGCAGGGCGTCCTCCAGGTCGAGCAGGAATTGGCGGTGCCAGGGCAGGAACGAGGGCGCCATGTGCGCGGTGCGCAGTCCGCGCTCCCCGTCGGAGGAGTAGTACGCGAGGTGCATCCGCACGAACTCGTCGTACTCGCCCCGTCGCTTGACCTCCAGCAGCGCCTTGACGAACCGTCGCCGCTCGGCCGCCGTGAGCGTGCCGGCGTCCTTACGCACGTACACCATGGCGGCCCTCCCCGTGCGCGTGTCCCCCGGCCGTCGGTGCCGACGCCGCATCACGCAGCCGCTCACCGGGGCCGAGCGCGTCGACGGCGGCGCGGGCGGCCCCGAGCGGCGTCCGGTACGAGCAGTAGTGGTCGACCGAGCTCAGCCAGCCGTTGCCGGCGCGGCGCATCAGATGCAGGGGGCGGCCGTCGACCGTGACGTGCCACCGGCCGTCCTCGGCCGCGGTGCGCCCCGGCACCCACACACCCCGGATGCGGCGGCCGCGGTAGGTCCGCTCGAAGGCGGGGCGGGACGGCGCGTTCGCCGTCGCGGGTCCGGGGCGCGGGAACCGGAAGGCGGCCAGCACCGGAGCCAGGACGCCGGCGAGGGCACCGGCCCGCAGGCCGCGCGCCACCTCCCGCCGGGTTCTGCCCGCCGGTGCGGGCGGCACCGGGCCCGGTGCCGCGTCCTCGGCACCCACGGGTGCCCCGCCGGTGGCAACGACCATGATCCACTCCTTGTCCGTACGGTTGTCCGCTGCTCTAACCGCCGGACCCGCCGCGTGGTCACCGACGTGCGCCCCCTCGCCGCGCCGCGAGGGGGCGCACATACGGAAGTCGGCCCCCGGTCCGTACCGGGGGCCGACTTCGTGCGGCGTGCCTCAGGCGTGCAGCCCCAGATCACCGTGCACCGGCTTGACCTCGTTCACCACGGCCGCCGCCTCCTCCGCGGTGCCGAACACCGAGCTGCTCCGGCTCTCGGTGCCGCTCGACTCCTCGTGCAGCGGCATCAGCTCGAAGGGGACCGCGGTGCGCGTGTTCAGGCCGGTGTCGAGGCCGGTGGACGCCAGGTCGATCTCCTGCGCATGCGCGGGCGCGGCCATGCCGGCGGCGATCAGGGACCCGGCGATGACGGCAGCAGCCTTCAGGGACTTCATCATGTTCCTTTCTTCGGCAACGCGCGTCGCCGGAGGGGGCTTTGTGTCGTCGTGCCTAACGATCCCCGACCGGCGCGGAAACCGGGCGGCCACGGATTGACGAGTCGTCATATGAGATCAAGCGGCAGGCGGTGTCACCGGCGCCGGCGGAACGGTGGGCGCGGGCACCTGGGTTCCTGGCCCGCACGAGTGGCGGGGCGGGCCTTCGGTGCCACGCTCTCACCCGTGTGGCCCCGCCCTGTCCGACGAGGGGGCGGACGGGAACTGCCCGGGTACCGCCCGGTGAAGGACAGGCTTCACGATTCCAACACACTTGTCGTCGTTGGTTGAGTTTCGTCAAATTTGTCCGGCTGGTGGCTAGAGTTGCGCCGACGCACCCCCAGAGGCGGACGCATCGCACTCGCCGTGCTGCCTGCTCACCCCGGCGGTCCTGCTCGTCGTCGCCGTCCTCGGGCACGGCTCCGGCACCGGCGGTGCCGCCGACCGCGGACGTCGTCTTCACCCATCCGGTCACCGCCATCCGTTCCGAAAGGCTCCGACGGTCATGCGCCATTCCCTGAGCCAGTTGCTTCGCCCTGCCACGGTGGGTGTCCTCGCACTTGTCGCGATGTGGGCACCCTGCGCCTCCCCCGCCGCCTCACCGGCCGCGGCGCCCGCGCCGGAGGCGAGCAGTCTCCCCTTCGGCCAGCGGTATCACGCGCTCCAGCACGGCGGCATCGTGCGCGCGGCCAACTCCTCCGCCACCTGCCGCACGAACCGGCCGCCCGCGTGCGCGGGCGCGCAGGCGGGCGCCCAGGCGGTGAACGGCGACTTCGACATGTTCTACGTCGACGTCGACCGCGACCCGAACACCTACAACTCCTCCCGCGCGGAGGTCCGCCTGCCCTCCGGCTCCCGGGTGACCTACGCACGCCTGTACTGGGGCGGCAACCTCCGCGTGGGCGAACAGAAACCGGCACAGGACAACGAGCGGGTGCTGATCGCCGAACCCGGCGGGGAGTACAAGGAGCTCCTCGCGGACACCGTCGTCGGACACGACGTGGCGGACGGCGCGGACGCCTTCCAGGCCTCGGCGGACGTGACCGGGCTGGTGCGCGACAGCGGGCCGGGTCCGTACACCGTGGCACAGGTCAACGTGGCCGCCGGACGGTCGGCGGCCGGCGCCTGGGGCGGCTGGACCCTGGTGGTGGCGTACGAGAACCCGGCGGAGCCGCTGCGGCACCTCTCGCTCTGGGACGGCTTCGCGCCGCTGAAGTCCCGCACGGGTCCCGAGGTCCGGCTCGGCGGTCTGGACCTCCCCGGGGGCACGGAGGGCCTGGTGGGGCTGGTGGCGTACAACGGCGACCGCGGCACCACCGGCGACTCGCTCACCGTGACCAGCGGCTCGCCCGCCTCCACCGTGGCGCTCTCCGACTCCGCCAACCCGGCCGGGGACGTCCTGAACTCCACCATCAGCGGGCCCGCCGGGGCTGCCCCGGCGCGGGTGCCGGCGTATTCCAACACCCTCGGCTACGACTCCGACGTGTTCACCCTCGGGAGTGACCTGCTGCGCGCCGGCGACCAAGTGGGCTTCCGGCTCTCGTCCCGGGCGGACGCGGCCTGGGCCGGCGTCCTGTTCACCGCCGTCGACGCCCGGCGATGAACACGCCACCCCCCGTCCCGGACGTCGTCGCACGCGGGGAATCCGTGGGCGACGCCCTGTCCCCCTCCGGCCGCCGGCCACGGGTGCTGCACCTCACCCAGCCGGTGGACGGCGGGGTCGCACGCGTGCTGGCCGACCTGGTCCGTACGCAGGTGGCGGACGGCCTGGACGTCACCGCGGTCTGCCCCGACGGCCCACTCGCCCTCCACCTGCGGGCGCTCGGCGCGCAGGTACGGAACTGGCGGGCGACGCGGTCGCCCGGCCCGTCGCTCGTGCGGGAGGTGGCGCACCTCGCGCGGCTGATCGACGAGGTGCGCCCCGATCTGGTGCACGCGCACAGCGCGAAGGCCGGCCTCGCCGGGCGGCTCGCGGTGCGGGGACGGATTCCGACGGTCTTCCAGCCGCACGCCTGGTCGTTCGAGGCGGTGGGCGGGGTCACCGCGGCGCTCGCGCTCACGTGGGAGCGGTGGGGGGCACGCTGGGCCGCACGGGTGGTGTGCGTGAGCGAGGCGGAACGGACGACCGGCGTGCACGCCGGGATCACCGGACGGTGGACCGTCGTCCCCAACGGCATCGATCCCGAGCGCTTCTGCCCGTCCGGCACCGGCGCCGTGCGGGCCGGGCTCGCCCGGCTCGCCGCCCTCCACCCCGCGACGCCGCTCGTGGTCTGTGTGGGGCGACTCTGCCGGCAGAAGGGGCAGGACGTCCTGCTGGGGGCGTGGGACTCCGTCGTGCGGCGGGTGCCCGCCGCACGGCTCGTCCTGGTCGGAGACGGGCCGGACCACGACCGGCTGCGCGCACGGGCCCCGGAGTCCGTGCTGTTCGCGGGGGCCGTCCCCGACACCTCGCCCTGGTACCAGGCCGCCGATCTCGTCGTCCTGCCGTCCCGCTGGGAGGGCATGGCCCTCGCCCCACTGGAGGCGATGGCCTGCGGGCGTCCCGTGGTGGTCACGGACGTCGACGGCGCCCGCGAGAGCCTGCCGCCGTCCTTCGCCCCCCGTTGTCTGGTACCGCCGGAGAACCCGGAGGCACTGGCCGGGGCCCTGTCCGGACTGCTGCTCGACCCGCCACTGCGTGAGTCGCTCGGTGTCCTGGGCCGTCGGCACGTGCTGTCCGTCCACGACGTACGGCACACCGCCGCGCAGGTCGCCGACGTCTACCGCGACCTGCTCGGCACCTGGCCCTCCAGCAGGAGGGCAACAGGTCCGTCCCGGGCCGTCGAGCGCGGCCGGGCCCGCGGCGCCGAGCCCACCGAGTACAGGGAGTCCATCCGCTCGTGACCGCCGAACACACCGTGACCTCCCCCGGCGTACCTCCGCGGGAGCACGGCTCCCCGCCCGTTTCCGTCATGCCGCCGCGCGGCACCGCCGGCGGGCTGCGGTTGCCCGTCCCGCGGCCTGTGGCGCGGCCGGACTCGCCCGTTCCGCTGCTCCTCGCGGACGCCGCGGCCGCCCTGTCGGGCACGCTGGCGCTGTCCGGCGCCCAGTGGCACTCCCCGCTCCTCGTCCTCCTGATCACCGCGTCGCTGCTGCTGCGGCCTCGTGGCAGCCGGTGGCCGGGGCCGGGGCTGCTGGACGAACTGCCCGCCGTCTGCGGCCGGGGCGCGGTGGCCTGGCTGGCATCCGCGGCGCTCTGGGCGGCGTACCGGCCGGAACAGGCGGTGTCCGCCGGTACCGTGCTGACGGGTCTCGTCCTGCAGTCGGCGGCCTGCTGCGCGCTGCGCGCGGCCGTGCACGGGCGGCGGCGCGCGGTGCTGCGGCGCCACCCGCACGCGGCCCTCGTCGTCGGCCCGGCAGCGACCGCGCAGCACGTGGCCGCCGCTTTGCTGCGGCACCCGCGGTGCGGCGTGCGGCCGGTGGGGGTGGTCGCCGAGCAGCCGGACGGCACCGAGGGCCTGCCGGTGCTGCGCACCGGTGAGGAGGTCGAGCGGGCGGTCATCCAGAACGGGGTGCGGGCCGTGCTGGCCGTCCACCCCTCGGTACGCGCCGGGCAGGGCCCGCTGCTGCGTGCGCTGGCCGACTCGGGCTGCGTGGTCCGGGAGATCGACGCCGACTCCCCCGCGTACCCGGCACAGGAACGGCTGGCCGGGTTCCCGTGCCGTCGCCTGGACCTGTCACCGGCGCGCCGCGGCAGTGCGGGCAAGCGCGTGCTCGACATCCTCGTGTCGGGGACGCTGCTGCTGCTGACCGGTCCGCTGCTGGTGGTGTGCGCGCTGACGCTGCGACTCAGCGACGGGCCGGGCGTGGTGTTCCGGCAGGAACGCATCGGCAGGAACGGCGAGCCGTTCACGCTGCTGAAGTTCCGTACGCACCGGCCGGTCGACGAACACGAGTCGGCGACCCGGTGGAGCGTGGCCGACGAGAACGAGATGCGCCGGTTCTGCCGCATGCTGCGGCGCACCTCGCTCGACGAACTGCTCCAGCTGTGGAACGTGCTCCGCGGCGACATGAGCCTGGTCGGGCCGCGCCCCGAACGCCCTTACTTCGTCTCTCAGTTCAGCCAGACCTATCCGGGTTACGCGGCCCGCCACCGGATGCGGACCGGTATCACCGGCCTGGCCCAGGTCCACGGGCTGCGCGGCGACACCTCGATCGAGGACCGCTGCCGGTTCGACAACGCCTACATCGACGACTGGTCCCTGTGGCAGGACATCTGCATCCTGCTGCGCACCGCGGTCACGCTGGTCCGTCCGACGGGGAGCTGACCGACGTGAGTTCCGCCCCCGCAGCGCTCCCGCGCCGGGCCGCCGGGCCGGCGCCGGTGCTGCCCCTGGTGGCCCTGCCCGCCCTGCTGGCCCTGCCCCTGACCTACGACGGAGCGGGGCCCGCGGACGTGGTCTCCGCCCTGGTGGTGGTGTACTGCGTGATCCTCCTGCTGCGTGAACGGCGGCGCCCGCTGCCGCCCGCCGCGGCCGTGGTGCTGGGCCTGCCGGTCGTGGGGCTCGCGCTCGCCGCGATGGGGGCGTCCTCGCCGGAGGCCGGGTTCACCGGCCTGGGCCGCTATCTGCAGGTCTTCGTGCTCGTTCCGGCGGCCGTGCTGGTCCTGGTCCGTGACCGCACCGGCTTCCGGGTGCTGGCCTGGTCGTTCGTGGGTCTCGCGCTGTGGCAGGGGGCCGTCGGCGTGCACCAGTACGTCACCGGGACCGGCGCCTCCTACCAGGGCGAGGGCGTGCGGGCGGTCGGCACCTTCGGTGCCCACGACGTGATGGGCATGGCGACGGCGGTCTCCCTGGGCCTGGTGTGCGCGGTCGGGATCGCGCTGGGCCGGGCGGCCGTGTGGCAGCGGGTGACGGCCACCGGATGCGCGGTGGCCCTGCTGCTGCCGCTCGCCCTCTCCTTCAGCCGGGGTGCCTGGATCGCGACCGCCCTGACGTGCGCCGTACAGCTGGTCCTGGCCGGACCGCGGCGCGCACCGAAGGTGGCCCTGGCCGTGGCCGCCGCGGGCGTGGTCCTGACCGGCGGGTTCGGCATCGGCACGGACCGGTTGCAGGAGCGGATCGACAGCATCGCGCGGGTCGGCGACGCCCCCGACCAGTCCGTCGTGGACCGGTACGCCCTGTGGGCGGCCGCCGGCGGCATGTGGCGCGAGCAGCCGCTGACGGGCGTGGGCCTCAAGGGCTTCCCCGAGTACCGCGACGGGCACGCCGGCCTGGCGCTGTCCTCGGGCAGTGACATCGGGGGCGCGGGGACGGAGTACCGGAAGCAGGCGCTGCTCTCGCCGCACAGCATGTACCTGCTGGTGCTGAGCGAGCAGGGCCTGATCGGGCTGGTCGCACTCGCCGGCGGCTGGCTGGTCCTGCTGGTGTGCGGGCTGCGGAGACTGCTGCGCGTCCGCAGCCGCCTGCCGGGACCCGGCCGTGGTCCGGGACTCGACTGCGGGCTCGTCGCCTGCGGACTGCTGCTCTGGCTGCTGACCGACTTCGTGTACGGCGACATCGGCGGCCCCTCCACGATGCTGATCGCCCTGGGCCTCGGACTCGCGGCGTGGTGGGCACTGGCCGCCGGCGAGCGGGAGGACGTCGTACCGCCGGGCGCGGTGGCGGAGCGTGTCGAGGGGGCCGCGGCGCGATGACGGTGGTGCCCTCGCAGAGCCCCGTCCCCGGCCCGGACACGGATGCCGACACCGACACCGACGGGGCGGTGGCCGTGCCCGCGGCGCGGGCCGCCACGCCCGCCGGGCACGGCACCGGGCCGGGCTCGGCCCCGGCTTCCCGGAAGTTCCTGGCCCGGGCCGCGCTCGTCACGGCGGCGCTGTCGATCGCCGGCTCCCTGCTCGGCCTGGTGCGCGACCAGTCGCTGGCGCGGCTGTTCGGTGCCGGCAGCGACACGGACGCCTTCCTGGTCGCGTGGACCGTGCCGGAGATCGCCGCCACGCTGCTGATCGAGGACGGGCTGGCGATCGCGCTGATCCCGGCGTTCAGCATGGCGCTGGCCCGGCGCGCCCGGGGTGAACCGGGCGATCCGGTGCGCGCCCTGATCGCCGCCACGCTGCCCCGGCTGTGCCTGGCCTTCGCCGCGACGGCCGCCCTGGTCGCCGCCGCGGCCCCGTTCCTGGTCCAGGTCCTCGCGCCGGGCCTGCCCGACCCCCGGCTGGCCGTCGACTGCACCCGGCTCACCGCGATCAGCCTGCTGGCCTTCGGGATCGCCGGCTACTGCAGCGCCGCCCTGCGCGCGCACCGCCGCTTCGTCGCGCCCGGGGCCATCTACGTCGCCTACAACACCGGCATCATCGCCGCGATGTTCCTGCTCGGCCGCACGTGGGGCGTGCGCGCCGCGGCGGCCGGGGTCGCGGTGGGCGGCTGTCTGATGGTGCTGGTGCAACTGCCTCCGCTGTGCAGGCAGCTGGTGTCCCGCGCGCCGGCCGCCGTCGGGGGGGCGGCGGGCGACGCGCGGGAGCGGCCGGTACGGCTCGTCCTGATCGCCGCCGTCCTCCTCTTCGCGCTGTGCCGCCAGTCGCAGGTCCTCGTCGAACGCTTCCTCGCCTCCTCCCTGCCCTCCGGGGCCATCTCGCACCTGAACTACGCGCAGAAGGTCGCCCAGATCCCGATGACACTGTCGCTGATGGTGTGCACCGTCACCTTCCCCGTGGTGGCGCGGGCGCTGGCGGACGGGGACACCGAACGCGCCCGCGACCGTGTGGAACGGGACCTGGTGCTGTCCTCCTGTGTGGTGCTGACGGGCATGGCCGCGGTGATCGCCTGCGCCCCGCAGATGATCGAACTGCTCTTCCAGCGCGGCGCGTTCACCGCGGACGACACCGTGGCGACCTCGGACGTCATGCGTGTGTACGCCCTCGGGCTGCTGGGGCAGACCCTGGTGGGGACGCTGGTCCGCTCGTACTTCTCGGCGGGCCGGCCCAGCTGGTATCCCCTTGCGGTGATGGGCGCGGGCATCGCCGCCACGTCGGTGATCGGCGCCGTCGCCGTGCGTCCCTGGGGGGTCGCGGGGATCGCCGCCGCCAACGCGTTCGGCATCACCGTCACGGCAGCCCTGCTGCTGACCGGTCTGCGAACGTCCCGCCGCGACAGCCCCCGCGGTGTCCGCCTGCGGGTCCGGCCGGTCCTGGCCGAGCTGAGCAGGCCCGTGCTCGTCGCGGTCGTCGCCACCGGCGCCGGGGCGTTCGCCGCGAGCCGGTTCGCGTCCCCGGCGGCGGGGCTCGCGGCCGGCGTTCTGAGCGTGACCGGCGTCTTCGCCGTGCTCTGTCCGGCCCTGGGCGTCCAGGGCTCCGCATCCGCCGTGCGCTCCGTACGCACCGTCACACGAAGGCTCACCCATGGCCGCTCCCGTTGATTCCGTCGGTCCCGTGAACTCGGTCGACTCGGTCGATTCCGTCGATTCCTTCGACTCCGGCGGGCGTCCCGCCGCGCCGCCGGGCCCTGTCCCGTGGGTGGCGATGTACCACTCGGTGGGCGACTGCTCGGACGATCCGTACCGCATCACGGTCACGCCCGAGCGGCTCGAGGGGCAGCTGGCCTGGCTGCGCCGTCGGGGTCTGCGGGGCGTGTCCGTGGCCGACCTGCTCGCCGCCCGCGCCCGGGGCGCGGGGCGGCGCCTGGTCGGACTGACCTTCGACGACGGGTACGCCGACTTCGTCACCGACGCCCTGCCGCTGCTGCGCCGCTGGGACTGCGGTGCCACGCTCTTCGTCCTGCCCGGGCGGCTCGGCGGCGACAACGCCTGGGACCCGCTCGGCCCCCGCAAGCCGCTGCTGACCGCGGACGGCATCCGGTGCGCGGCGGCCGAGGGAGTGGAGATCGGCTCGCACGGGCTGACCCACGTCGATCTCACCCGGGCGGACGACCTCGCCCTCACGGCCGAGGTGGCGGAAAGCCGCGAGCGGCTGGCGGAGCTGACCGGCGCCCGGGCCGACGGCTTCTGCTACCCGTACGGCGCGGTCGACGTCCGCGCCGTACGGGCCGTGCGGGAGGCGGGCTACGCCTACGCCTGCGCCATCGACCCCGGCCCGCTGACCGGCCCGCACGCCCTGCCGCGCGTGCACATCGGCCAGAACGACACGGCCTGGCGCCTGCGTCTGAAGTACCGGCTGCACCGGCTGCGCCGGCGCCCGGTGGAGGGCCTGTGACATGAGGGCTCTGCACATCATCACCGGCCTCGGCGTCGGCGGGGCCGAGCAGCAGTTGCGCCTGCTGCTGCGTCACCTGCCCGTCGACTGCGACGTCGTGACGCTCACCAACCCCGGTGCGGTCGCCGAGGGCCTCGCCGCCGACGGTGTCCGCGTCACGCATCTCGGCATGGGCGGCAACCGTGACGTGACCGCGCTCCCGCGGCTGGTCCGGCTGATCCGCTCGGGCGGCTACGACCTGGTGCACACGCATCTGTACCGGGCCTGCGTCTACGGCCGGCTCGCCGCGCGCGTCGCCGGGGTCCGCGCGGTCGTCGCCACCGAACACTCCCTGGGCGAGTCCCAGATGGAGGGCCGCAGGCTGACGGCGGGGGTGCGCGCACTGTACGTCTCCAGCGAGCGGCTCGGCTCGGCGACGGTCGCCGTGTCCCCGGCGGTGGCCGACCGTCTGAAGCGCTGGGGCGTGCCCGCTCCCCGTATCGAGGTCGTCCCGAACGGCATCGACCTGGACCGCTTCCGCTTCGAGGCAGAGCGGCGCGCGCGCACCCGCCGCCGTCTCGGCCTGCCGGAGGGTGCCTTCGTCGTGGGCGGCGTCGGCCGGCTCACTGCCGGGAAGCGGTTCGACGTCCTCGTCCGCGCGCTCGCCCGGCTCCCGGAGGACCACTGGCTGCTGCTGGTGGGCGGCGGCCCCGAGGAGCACACCCTGCGCCGCACGGCCCGTGCGGCCGGCGTGGCCGACCGGGTCCTGTTCACCGGCGAACGCCCCTACGTCGCGGACGGCTCCCCGGGCCCCGACCTGCCGTCGCTCACCTCGGCGATGGACGTGCTGGCGTCCCCGTCGCTGGAGGAGGCCTTCGGCCTGGCGGTCGTGGAGGCGCTGGCGTCGGGCCTGCCCGTGGTCTATGCCTCCTGTCCGGCGATCGAGGATTTGCCGCCGCCCGCGGCCGGTGCCCGGCGTGTGCGGGGCGGCCCCGAGGCGTACGCGCGGGCGATCGCCGGGGTCCGGGCGGCGGGCCCGCTGCCGCGCACCGCCCCACAGGTCGCGCACCGCTACAGCATCACCGGCAGCGCGGACCGGCTCATGGACGTGTACGCGGCGGCTGTCGCCCGTTCGTCGTCCCCCTCCTCTTCCTCCTCCTCTCTGGGAGCAAGCTCCTCATGACCGATACTCCGACCCTCCGGCTCCGTCTGTTCCTGGCCCGTGCCAGGAGGCTGCCGGCCTGGTCCGTGATCGTGGCCGGCACCCTCGCCGGCTGCCTGTCCGGCGGCGCTTACGGCCTGTTCACCTCCACGACGTACACGGCCACCAGCTACGTCGTCGCCGTGCCGACCGCGCAGTCCACCCCGGAATCCGCCCGCGGGTTCGCGCAGGCGTACGGACGGGTGGCCACGCAACTGGCGGTGCTCGGGGACGCGCAGGTGTGGGCGGGCGTGCCGGTGCGGACCCTGCAGGACAGCGTGCGCACGGCGACCTCGCCGGACGCGCCGATGGTCGCCGTCTCGGCCACCTCCTCACGCCCCGACCTCGCCGTCGACATGGCCAACGCGGTCTCCCGCGCGCTGACCCGGCACGCGGACGCCGCCAGGAGCAGCACCCAGGTCCGGCTGGTGCAGTTCTCGCGTGCGGTGAAGCCGAGCAGGCCGACGTCCGCCTCGCCGGCGTTGACCGCTCTGGTGGGGGCGAGCGCGGGCGGTCTGCTGGGCGGGCTCGCCCTGCTGGCCCGGCCGCGGCGGACCGGCGGGGACGACGCCCCCGCCCCCGCCGCCTCGGTGCCCGGCCCCGCCCCGGCCGCCGATGCGCGCGGACAGCGGTGACGGCGGTGGGCCCGGCCGGGCCGGCGACGGCGGGGGCGGGGGCGTTCAGCGGCGCGTCGGCGGGTGCGCGGTCACCAGTCGAAGCGGAGGCAGAACTTCCCGCCGAGCCAGAACTCCACCCTGCTGCCCAGATCCAGCGGCGAGCAGTCCTCCTCGGGCGGCGGTGCGGCGGGGACGGGCGGCGGGGGTGGGACCGGCGGCACGGGAGCGAGCACCGGGGGCACCGCGGTGCCGCGGCCGAAGAGGAGGGACCGGTAGACGTGGGACGAGGCCGGGTTCCTGTCGCACCGCCACACACCGTGCGGACAGTAGTCGGACAGCGTGTTGTACAGCGGCTTGTGCTTGTCCATCCAGGCGAGCATGCGCCGCATGTACTCGGGATTGTCGCCGTTGCGGAAAAGCCCCCATTCGGCATAGGAGATGGGTTTGCCGTGGGCTTTCGCGAAATCCACGTGCGCCTGCAGTCCGTAGGGCTCCTCGACCTGTTCGTCGAAAGGCATTCCGGCCGGCTGGTCGTAGGAGTCCATGCCAATGATGTCGACCGTGTCGTCCCCCGGGTAGCACTGCGTCCAGGGAACGTCGTCCCGGCCGCGGCTCGGCGTGAAGTCGAACCTGAACTCCTGGCCCGGCACCGCGCGCATGGTGGTGACGATCCTGTTCCAGTACGTCTTCCAGGACTCCGGGTCCGGCCCGCAGCGGTGGGTGTACGTGATGCCGTTCATCTCCCAGCCGAGCACGAGGACCGTGTCCGGCACCTTCAGCCGGACCAGCCGTTCGGCCAGCGCGCGGAAGTGGTGGTCGAACTCCCCGGCCGCGCCCCGGCGCAACAGCTCCCGCACCTCGTGGTCCGGGACACCCGCCTCGTTGCGCTCCTGCAGGGGCACGTTGAGGACGAGCATCCGGTCGGCCTTCTCGTTGCGCCAGCGCGCCCACGACTCGAGGAAGCGGATGTCGCCCTCGATGTCGCTCCAGTCGTTGCCGGGCAGGTAGGTGTGGCCGACACGGATTTCGGCGCCGCCCAGCCAGCGGCTGAACTCCCGGATCCGGGCCACGCCCCGCTCGTCGGAGCCGAGGAAGGCGCCGAAGGGCGGGCCCTGTGCGCCCGGCACCTGGACGGCCGGGGGCATGACGACCGGGCCCGACGGGGCGGGGAGCGACGGCGCCGGGATCAACGGCGTGGGGACCGACGGCGTGGGGACGGGCCGCTGTGCGGGGTCCGGGAAAGCGGCCGCGGCCGCCGTCGGCCCCGGCGCCGGAACGCGGGCATCGCCGGCGCTCGCCGCCCCTGCCGCGGGACCGGACACCAGGGCGGCCGACACCGCTGCCGCCACCACGCCCACGACCAACCCGCGGACCCGGACACGTTCGTGCTGTGGGGCCATGCCTGCTCCTGTCTTCGCTCTCGTCTCCGGCCTTCCGGCCTCGGCCTTCTGTCCGTCCGTCCTTCCGACTTCCTTTCTCCGGAATCCTTATTGACGAACAGTCATCCGAAATTCAGTCACAGGAATTCCCCCGGCGCCACTGCCACTGCGGCTTTCGAGTGCCATGCTCGCCCGTGCGGGTGAGCGAATTCAAAAAGAAAGAGAGAGTTCGTGCCGCTGCTCGACACACGTGTCCCCGCCGTGCTTCTGCGGGTCGACCGGAATCCCTTCCACCACGGAACGCTCGGGGCCGTGCGCTCGCTGGGCAGGGCGGGAGTGGAGGTGCACGTCGTCGCCGACGAGTCCCGGAGCCCCGTGCGCAGCTCGCGCTACGTCCGCCGGCTGCATCCCCCGCCGCCGCCCGGAGCGTCCCCGGGCGACGTCCTCGCCGTGCTGCGCCGCGTCGCCGACCACATCGCGCGTCCCGCGGTCCTGGTCCCGATGGACGACGCGAGCGCGATCGCCGCGGGACGCCTGCGGGACGCCCTCACCCCCTCCTACCTCCTGCCGGACATGCCGGGCACGCTGCCCGAACGCGTCGCCGACAAGGCGGAGCTGGCGGCCGTGTGCGCGTCGGCGGGCCTTCCGCATCCCACGACGCTCGTCCCCGACAGCCCCCAGCGGGCCGCCGACGACGCGACGCGGCTCGGGCTGCCGGTGGTGGCGAAGTGGAGCCGGCCCTGGCTGCTGCCGGCCGGCGGCGGGCTGCGCAGCACGCTGCTGGTGCGCTCCGCGCAGCAGGCCCGGGAACTGTACCTGCGTACCCGGGAGGCGGGCAGCCCGCTCCTGCTGCAGGCGTATCTGCCGCCGGGCCCGGACCGGGACTGGTTCTTCCACGGCTACGTCGACCGGTCGGGTGCCGTGCACGCCGGCGGACCGGGCGTCAAGCGGCTGGCCTGGCCGCGTGGCGCGGGACTGACCGCGGTGGGCAGCTGGGCCCCCAACCCGCACCTGCGTGCCCTGACCGAGCGGCTCACCGGCGAGCTGGGCTACCGCGGCGTCTTCGACCTCGACTTCCGCCGCTGCCACGCGACGGGCCGTTACCACCTGCTCGACTTCAACCCGCGCCCCGGCGCCCAGTTCCGGCTCTTCGAGGACGGGGCAGGACTGGACGTCGTACGCGCCCTGCACCTGGACCTGACGGGCCGTCCGCTGCCGGACGGGGACCCGGTGGCCGGGAGGGCGTTCGTGGTGGAGAACTACGCGCCGCTCGCGGTGCTGCGTGCGGCGCCGGGCGGACGCGAACTGGCCTGGTACGCCGCGGACGACCGCGGTCCCGGACGGGCGATGTGGTCCCTGTGGGCCCGCCATGTGTCCGGCCGGCTGCGGGAGCGGCTGGGATCCGGCGCGGCGGCGCAGGCCCCGGCGGCCCCCGGGATTCCCCGGGCGGCCTCCCCCTCCCCGACCGACAACGAGAAAGCGAGCAGTTGATGATGTACGACCTTGTGGTGGTCGGCGCCGGCCCGTACGGTCTGTCGATCGCGTCCCACGCGGCCGCCGCCGGGCTGCGCCTGCGCGTGTTCGGCCGGCCCATGGCGTCCTGGCGGGACCACATGCCCGGGGGCATGTTCCTGAAGTCGGAGCCCTGGGCGTCCAACCTCTCCGATCCGGGCGGGTGCTGGGGCCTGGCCGCGTACTGCGAGGAGCAGGGGCTGACGGCCCGTCACGCCGAGCCGATTCCGGTGGCGGAGTTCGCTTCGTACGGTCTGTGGTTCGCGCGTCACGCCGTGCCGGACGTGGACGAGCGCATGGTGACCCGGGTGTCGTCGGGTCCCCACGGCTTCACGGTGGTGACCGCGGACGGGGAGGCCCTGCAGGCACGGACGGTGGCGCTGGCGGTCGGGGTGATGCCGTTCATCGAGGTCCCGTCCGCCCTGCGCGAACTGCACCCGTCGCTGGTGACGCACAGCAGCCACCACAGCGGCCTCGACCAGTTCCGCGGCAAGGACGTCACGGTGATCGGCGGTGGCCAGGCGGCGCTGGAGACGGCGGCGCTGCTCGCCGAACAGGGCACCCGCGTACGGGTGCTGGCGCGGGCGGAGCGGCTGGTGTGGAACGATGTTCCGCAGCCCTGGGAGCGCCCCTGGTGGCAGTCTGCCCGCTCCCCGCACAGCGGTCTCGGCCCCGGCTGGCGGAACTGGTTCTACTCGGAGCGTCCCGGCCTCTTCCGGCGGCTGCCGCAGCCGACCCGGGCCCGCATCGCGGCGACGGCGCTGGGGCCGGCGGGCGCGTGGTGGGTGCGGGAGCGGGTGGAGCGCGCGGTGGAGCTGCTGCCGGGCCACCGGGTCACCGCGGCCTGCGCGGTGCCGGGCGGTGTACGGCTGGACACGATGAACCGCGAGGGCACCGCGGGTGCCCTGGAGACCGAGCACGTGATCGCGGCCACGGGGTTCCGGGCGCAGCGCGACCGGCTCGGCATGCTCTCCGCCGAACTGCGCGGGGCGCTGGCGGTCCTGCCCGACGGCTCCCCGGCCACCGGGCGCGGCTTCGAGTCGTCCCACCCCGGCCTGTTCCTCGCGGGCCTGGTGACCGCCTCCGGGTTCGGGCCGGCCATGCGCTTCGTCCACGGCGCGACGTTCACGGCGCCCACCCTCGTCCAGGGCGTACGCCGTCGGCTCAGGGCGACTCCGCTGCGCGGGGCGACGCTCCCCGTCCCCGGAGGCAGCAGCAGGACCGAGTCCCCGGCGCCGGTGAGCGGCTGACGGAGCAGCCCCCGGGACCGGTCCGGGCCACCTCGAACGGTGGCCCGGACCGGTCCCGGGGGCATGCGGCCGGGCGGGTCGTCGGAGCCGGCCGGGGTGGGGTCCGGCTCCTGGAACCGCTAGCGGCGGGCGGCGCGCCCGCGGCGGTACAGCAGTGCCCCGCCCACGAGCAGGCTCGCACCGGCGGCCGAGGCGGCCAGCACGCTGTCGCTGCCGGTCTCGGCCAGGTGGGGCGGCTCCTCGCCGGGGGCCGGGGGCGGCGTGTGGGTCTCGTGCGCGGGCGGGGTGTGCGTACGGTCGGGCGGGGACAGCGGTGTCTCGGGCTCGTCGCCGGGCTCGTCCGGCGTGTGGCCGTTGCCGCAGTCGTTGCCGTAGGCGGAGTTGAGCAGCCCGATCACGTTGACGGAGTTGCCGCACGCGTTCACCGGCGCGTGGACGGGGAGCTGGATGAGGTTCCCGGACAGCACGCCGGGTGAGCCCTCGGCGACTCCCTCCGCGTACGCGCCGCCGTCGGAGCGGTCCTGCGAGGTGCCGGAGGCCCGGTGGTCGGACCTGTCGTCCTGGTGCGAACCGTTGACGCACGTGTTGTCGGAGGCCTCGTTGAGCGCCCCGACCACGTTGACGGAGTTGCCGCACGCGTTCACCGGGGCGTGGACGGGTGCCTGGACGTTGTTCCCGGACGCCACGCCGGGAGAGTCCTTGGCGACTCCCTCCGCGTACGCGCCACCGCCGCCGTCGGAGCGGTCCTGCGAGGTGCCGGAGGCCCGGTGGTCGGACCTGTCGTCCTGGTGCGAACCGTTGACGCACGTGTTGCCGGAGGCCGCGTTGAGCGCGGAGGCCGCACCGATGGTGTTGCCGCACGCGTTCACCGGCACCTCGATGGGTGCCTGGACGTTGTTCCCCGACAGCACGCCGGGAGAGTTCGTGGCGGCTCCCTCCGCGTGGGTGTCGGCGAGGGCGGGGGCGCCGTACAGCGAGAGAATGCCCGTGGCGGCGGCCGCCGCGAACGCTCCCCTGCTCAGGGTCTGTCGCAATGTCGTGGTCTTCCTGCTTGAAGAGGTGGAAAGCCGGCCCGGGCACGGAGATCGACGTCCGAAGCCGGCCTTGGCGGAGCCGGGAGGCCGGCGCGTCGGACGCCACAGCGTGCTATGCGTCGGGAAGAACACCCGGAGGCCCGACGGCGGCGGACCCGGCGTCGACAGCGGCTCCCGTGTCCGGCCCTCGACCCGCAGGCGGGAGTGCCTGCGGGACAAGCCCGTGCAACCGCGGACGGAGCAGCACAGCGCGTTCCTTTCTCGTGGCGTCGCGTGCCCTACTGCTTCATCAACCCGACGCACGCGAAACAGTTGCGCAGGTTCACCCGGTTGGCCCCTTAGGCGGACCGGTCCGCCCTTCGCCCGCCCCTCGGGCGTACAGCTTTTCGATCTCCTGTGCGTACGCCGCCTGCGCCGCCCGGCGTTTGACCTTGAGGGACGGGGTCAGCAGCCCGTTCTCCTCGGTGAACTCGCCCTCGACGAGGGTGAAGGCGCGGATCGATTCGGCGCGGGAGACGGCCTCGTTGGCGTGGCCGACGGCCCTCTGGACGTCGGCGCGCATCCGCGGGTCCTCGATCACCTCGGACAGGGGGTGCCGGCGGGCACGCCGCGTACTGCCAGCCAGTGCCCGACCGCTTCCGGGGCGAGGGTGACGAGTGCGGCGACGTAGGGGCGGTTGTCGCCGACGACCAGGCACTGACCGACAGGCGGGCGGCTGCGCAGGCGGTCCTCCAGGACTGCCGGGGAGACGTTCTTTCCGCCGGAGGTCACGAGGACGTCCTTCTTGCGGCCGGTGATGGTGAGATAGCCGTCCTCGTCGAGGGAGCCGAGGTCGCCGGTGGCGAACCAGCCGTCGTCGAGCACCTCGGCGGTGGCGGCCGGGTCGTTCCGGTAGGCCCCGAAGACGATGCCGCCCCGGACGAGGACCTCGCCGTCGTCGGCGATGCGGACGGCGGTGCCGGGGACCGGCAGGCCGACCGTGCCGGGGCGGGGGCCGAGCGGCGGGACGAGGGTGGCGGCGGCCGTGGTCTCGGTCAGGCCGTAGCCCTCGTAGACGAGGATGCCGGCCGCGTAGAAGAAGAGGTTGAGGTCGCGTTCCAGCGGGGAGCCGCCGCTGATGGCGTAGCGCACCCGGCCGCCGAGTTCCTTGCGCACGCGCCGGTAGACCAGCAGGTCGTACAGCGCCCAGGCGGCGTACAGGCCGGGGCCGGGGCCCTTGCCGCGGCCCAGGAAGCGGTCGAGGTGGGCCGCGCCGAAGCGGACGGCGGTGCGGTGTGCGCGTTCGAAGGAGGCGCCGCGGCCGAGTTCCTCGGCGGTGGCGCGGCCGGTGCCGTGGATCTTCTCGAAGAGGCAGGGGACGCCGACGAGGAAGGTCGGGCGGAACTGCTTGAGGGCGGGCCGCAGTTCGGCGGGGCTGATGCTCGGCCAGTGGCCGGTCTCGATGCGGCCGATCAGGCAGGCGATCTGCAGGGTGCGGCCGAGGATGTGGGCGAGCGGCAGGAAGAGCAGGGTCGAGGCGGTCTGGTCGGTGACCTCCTTGAACACGGGGTGGAGGAGTTCGACGGTGTTGGCGGCCTCGGCGAGCAGTTTGGCGTGGGTGAGGACGCAGCCCTTGGGGCGGCCGGTGGTGCCGGAGGTGTAGCAGATCGTCGCGGTGGTGCCGGGGGTGAGCGCGGTGCGGCGTTCGGTGATCTCCGCGCCGGGGACGTCCCGGCCGAGGGCGGTGAGGCGGGCGAGGGCGTCCGCGTCGAGTTCCCAGGTGCGCGGCGGTTCGGGCAGGGCGGCGGTGGCGGTGTTCTGCCCGGTCTCCGTGACGACGAACCGGGTGCCGGAGTCGCGGACGATCCATTCGACCTGGTCCGCGGAGGAGGTGGGGTAGACCGGGACGCTCTGGCCGCCGGCGGACCAGATCGCGAAGTCCAGGACCGCCCATTCGTAGCGGGTGCGGGACATCACCGCGACCCGGTCGCCGGGTACGAGGCCGGCCGCGACGAGGCCCTTGGCCACGGCGGTGACCTCCTGCGCGAAGGACGCCGCCGTGACGGCGTGCCAGGTGTCGTGCCGCTCGCGGCGCAGGACGACGTCGTCGGGGGCCTCGGCCGCGTTGGTGAAGGGGATGTCGGCGGTGCTGCCGGTGGCCGGCGGCGGGGCGAGGACCTCCGTACGGACCTCGCGCACGACGCCGTGCTCGTCCCGGGTGGTCCCGGCCCTGGTGCGGGCGGTCAGGTCGGTACGTCGTTTCGCCCGTTTCAGGTCCTTGCGTACACCCATGACGGCTCCCGGTCGCGGCTGATGCGGTCGTACTGGTGCCGCCCCGCTCACTTACTTCGAAGTAAACTTACTGGTGCGTAAGAACAAGTCAACGGGGTGGGCCCGCCCGGGCGGGCCGGGCGGGCCCTGCGGAGGTGTGGCCCCGTCAGTAGAGGCGGTCGGCGGTACGGATCGCCTCGGCCAGGTCGCGGAGGTCCTCGTCCTCGGTGCGGTCGGCCAGGCCGGCCGCGTGGCCGGCGAGTTCGTCCAGGCGCGGGGCGCCGGGCAGGGCTCGGTGGCGGCGGCCGTCCGTGCGCAGGGCGTCGGCGAAGTAGGCGGCGGTGGCGGTGACCGTGAGGCCGCGGGCGCCGGTCCAGACGGAGTCGCCGAGGTCGCCGGCCTCCAGGTCGCCGCTCTCCTCGTGCGGGGCGCGGGAGTCGGGGCCGAGCCAGCGGACGGTGGCCGTGGCGAGGTGGCCGTCGGAGGCGCCGGGCCGGATGCGGACCGCGTACAGGGCGGTGACGGTGTGGCCGGGGCCGACCTCGCCGCCGTCCACGTCGTCGTCGCGGAAGTCCTCGTCGGCGACCCGGCGGTTGTCGTAGCCGACGAGGCGGAACTCGGCGACCGTCCCGGGGTCGAAGGCGACCTGGGCCTTCGCGTCGCGGGCGGTCAGTTCGACGGTGCGCGGCAGCTGTTCGCTGAAGACCTCGCGGGCCTCCTCCGCGTCGGACACGTACACCGTGTGGCCGTCGCCCTTGCCGGCGAGGCGTTCCATGAGGGCGTCGCCGTAGTCGCTGCCGACGCCGACGAGGGTGATGCCGTGTTCGCGGCGGGACTCCCCAATGCGTTCGAGGATCGTGTCGGCGTCGGTGTCACCGGTGTTGGCGAGCGCGTCGGAGATCAGGACGACCCGGTTGGTGGCGCCCCTGCGCAGCCCTTCGACGGCGGTCTCGTAGCCGGTCTCGACGCCCGCACCGAGGTTGGTGGACAGGGCGGGCTCCAGGCGGTCGACGGCGTCGTGGATCTCGCCCCGGTTGCCGTCGAGGCGGGTCATCGGCAGGACGGTCTCGGCCTCGTCGCTGAAGGTGACGAGCGCGACCGAGTCCTCGTCGCGCAGCCGGTCCGTCATGGTGGCGAGGGATCCCCGGGCAAGGTCCAGGCGGCCCGGTTCGCCCATGGAGCCGGAGACGTCGACGACGAAGGTGAGGGCGGCGGGCGGGCGGTCCTCGCCCGGCCCGGCGGACCGGGTGGCGAGGCCGACGCGGACCAGGGACCAGTCGTCCTCGTCGGTGCGGGCGCCGTCGACGGTGACCGTGAAGCCGTCGCCGTCCGGGCGTTCGTAGTCCTGCCGGAAGCTGTTGACGAACTCCTCGGGCCGGACCGTCGACAGGTCGGGCAGCCTGCCCTCGGAGAGGGTGCGCCGGGCGTAGCCGTACGAGGCGGTGTCGACGTCGAGGGCGAAGGTGGACAGGTGGTCGGGGACGGGCGCGATGTCCCGGCGCCCGTCCTGCTCCCCCTCGCGCTGCCGGTCGGTGCCGCGGGTGCCGTCGGGCCCGGGGGAGGCATCGGCGGCCGCGTCACCGCCCCGGCCGCCGATGCCTCCCCCGGGCCCGCCTCCGCCCTCGTACGAGGAGTCGGACACCTTGCCGCCGTCCCCGTTCCCACCGCCGCACGCGGTGAGCAGCAGGCCGCTCGCCGCCGTGAGCGCGACCAGCGCGGCACGGAGGCGGCGGGTTCCCCGGGGGGTCCGGTGGCGGGTCCGGGCCTCGTCCTGTCGTGTCGCCCCTGTCCCGTTCGGTGTCCGGACCGTCGTGTGCTTCATCGTGCGTTCCCCCTCGTGCCGTTGGCGTCGACTTCTCGACTGTGACGCCGGGGCCGGGCGGAACGTGCACCACGGGGCGTTGCGGATGGGTCTCGGCGGGCACGGAACGCGCCCGCCGAGACCGGTGGGTGATCCTCCGCCGCCCTGGGCCCGACCTAGGAGACCACGTCCTTGCGGGCGAAGCCGCGGAAGGCCAGCGCGAACAGGACGAGCGCGTACGTCACCGAGACCGCGGTGCCCTGGATCATGCCGGACCACTGCGGGGTCGGCTGGACGGCGTCGGCCCAGGCGTACTGCCAGTGCGCGGGCAGGAAGTGGCGCCAGTCGCCGAGGGCGGTCACCTGGTCCAGGACGTTGCCGACGATGGTCAGGCCGACCGCGCCGCCGACCGCGCCCAGCGGGGCGTCGGTGCGCGTCGACAGCCAGAACGCGAGCCCGGCGGTGACCAGCTGGGACACGAAGACGTACGCCACGACCACCACGAGCCGCTGGGCCGCCGTGGCGGGGTCCAGCGAGCCGCCGGTGGGGATCTGCAGCGGGCCCCAGCCGTAGGCGGCCGTGCCGACGAGCAGTGCGACCACCGGCAGCAGCACCATCGCGGCGAGGCTGAGCCCGAGGCCGACGACGAGCTTGGACCACAGCAGCCGCATCCGCGGCACCGGGGCGGCGAGCAGATAACGCAGCGAGGACCAGCCGGCCTCCGAGGCGACCGTGTCCCCGCAGAACAGGGCGACGGGGACGACCAGCAGGAAGCCCGCGGAGACGAACAGGTTCACGGCGGCGAAGTTGGCGCCGGACGCGGTGGCCGTGTCCATCAGGGTCACCCGGCCCTCGCGGCCCTCCGGCTCGCCGCCGACGGCGAAGGCGACGGCCAGCACGAACGGCAGGGCGGCGAGGATCGCGCCCATGACGATCGTGCGGCGGCGCTTGAGCTGCCGGACGAGTTCGACGCGCAGCGGCAGCGTGCGGCCCGCGCGGTAGCCGTCGGCGACCTCCACCGGTTCCACCGGGCCGCCGGCCGGCTGCCCGGTTCCGGCGGGCCCGGTCCGTTCGTCGAGCGCGCTCATGCGGAACCTCCGATCATCGTGAGGAAGGCGTCTTCGAGGCGGCGGTTCGGTCCGACCGACGCCACCGGCACTTCCAGCCGCACCAGTTCGGCGACCAGACGCGGGGCGGTGCCGTCGGCGTCGAGGCGGACCAGCAGCCCGTCGTCGGTGAGGACCGCCGAGGCGACGCCCGGCAGGGCGGCCACCTTCCCGGCGAGCGGCTCGTCCACGGGGGACCCGGTGCCGACGAGCAGGGTGTCGCCGGAGCCGATGATCTCCTGCACCGGCCCGGCCTGGACCAGCCGGCCGCGGTCCATGACGACGAGGTGGGTACAGGACTGCTCGACCTCGGAGAGCAGGTGGCTGGAGACGATCACGGTGCGGCCTGCGGCCGCGTACCGGATCATCACCTCGCGCATCTCGCGGATCTGGGGCGGGTCGAGGCCGTTGGTCGGTTCGTCGAGGATGAGCAGGTCCGGCAGGCCGAGCATGGCCTGCGCGATGGCGAGTCGCTGGCGCATGCCCTGGGAGTAGGTGCGCACGGCGCGGGCGAGGGCGTCGCCGAGGCCCGCGATCTCCAGGGCCTCCTCGATGTGGGAGTCCTCCGCCGGGCGGCCGGTGGCCTGCCAGTACAGCTCCAGGTTCTCCCGGCCGGACAGGTGCGGGAGGAAGCCCGCGCCCTCGACGAAGGCGCCGACCCGGGAGAGCACCGGCGCGCCGGGCCGGATGGCGTGACCGAAGACGCGGATCTCGCCGCCGTCGGGCTTGATCAGCCCCATCAGCATGCGCAGGGTGGTGGTCTTGCCCGCGCCGTTCGGCCCGAGCAGGCCGAGGACCTGGCCCCTCTCCACCCGGAACGACAGGTCCCGTACGGCGTACCGGTCGGCGGAGCGGGCGTAGCGCTTGCCGAGGCCGGTGATCTGCAGCGGTACGCCGGCGAGTCCGGGATCGGGGGGCGTGGCCGCCGTACGGCGGCGGCCGCTCAGCACCAGGGCGAGGGCGACGACGGCCGAGGCGAGCGGGAGCCACCACACCCAGGAGGGCAGCGGGGCCGCCGCGGTGTCCACCTGGGGCGCGGTGGGCACGGTGAGGTCGCTCTTCAGGGAGACGGTGTACGTGGCCGGGGCGGCCGGGGAGGCGTAGCCCAGGTCGGTGGAGGCGAGGACCAGCCGCAGGCGGTGGCCCTGCTGGACCTCGTGGTCGACGGCCGGGAACGTGACGGTGACGTCCTTGCCCGCCTTGGCGTCCTCCACCCGGACCGGTGCGACCAGCTGGGAGGGCAGCACCTGCTGCCGGCCGTCCGGGCCGACGTCGTACACCTTGCCGAAGAGGACGGCGTCGTCGCTGGTCGACTTCACGTGCACGGTGGCGGTCGGCGAGCCGGTGATCCGCAGGTCGCCGGTGAGCGGGGCGGACTCGAAGCGGGCGTACTGGCCGGGGAAGTCCAGGGAGACACCGACGCCGAGGGACGACAGCTGGGAGAGGCCGCCGGCGCCGCCGAGGCCGGGCAGGGCGGAGACGGCGGGCGGACTGGCGCCGGCCGGGTTGACGAGGCTCTGCTCGCGTCCGGTGAGCGGGAAGGCCTTCCCGCCGCCGGTCAGGCCCGGGTAGCGGTCCGCGCTCGCGCCGCTCAGTACGGCCTGCCCGTCGGTGGAGTCGATGCCCCCGGTGCGGCTGACGCGGAAGGCGGGGCCGGTGTCGGTGCCCTCGTCGCCCTTCAGGTAGCGGTCGAACCAGGCCCGGGTCCGGGCGCGGAGGCGCTCCCCCTCCGGGTCGCCGCCGTCGTGCCCGCCGGCGATCCAGTCGACGTCGACCGGGGCGCCGTTCGCGCGGATCGCCTGCGCGGCGGCGTCGGCGTGGCCGAGCGGGAACAGGGAGTCGGACTGGCCCTGCATCAGCAGGGTCGGCACGTCGATGCGGTCGGCGACGGCGGACGGGGACCGCTCCTTCAGGAGCTCGACGGCCCGGGCGTCCGGGATGCCGGACTCGGCGACCCGCTCGTACATCCGGCACAGCTCGGGCTCGAACTTCTCGCATCCGCCGCCGGAGTTGACGAAGATGCCCGCCCACAGCCTCTTGAACACGCCGTCCGGGAACAGCGCTTCGGAGAGGTCGAAGTAGGTGATCGCGGGGGCGATGGCGTCCACCCGGTCGTCGTGCCCGGCGGTGAGCAGCGCGACGGCGCCGCCGTAGGAGCCGCCGGCCATGCCGAGGCGCGGGTCGCCGTCCCCGTCCAGCTCGACCTCGGGCCGCTCGGCGAGCCAGTCGATGAGCCGGGAGACGTCGGCGACCTCGCCGTCCGGGTCGTTCAGCCCGATCTTCCCGGTGGACTCGCCGAAGCTGCGCGCGGACCAGGTGAGCACCGCGTACCCCTCGCGCGCGAGCTCCTCGGCCTGCTGCCGCACGTCGTTCTTGCTGCCGCCGAAGCCGTGCCCGAGCAGGACGGCGGGACGGCGGCCGGCCGGGCCGGCGGTGAAGTACGAGGTGTCGATGCGCACCTCGTCGGCCACCGTCATGACGCGGTCGGCCCGGTCCACCGGGGGCACGTCGTCGGAGGCGACGGCGGTCCAGGTGCCGGCCCCGGCGAGCACGACGACGGCGGCCACGGCGGCGACGGTCCGTCGCGGACGCCATGACCTGGGCCATCGCGGTCCGGGCAGTCGAAGATCCATGCGTCAACGGTACGGGGTCGACCTGTGGGCCCGATGCCGACCGCAGACCGACCTCGCCACCTCCTCCAGGCGTACGCACCCGCTGTCCCGTACCGCGTCCGTGGTACGCGCCCACGCCGCGAACACCCCGGGAGCGCCCATATCGGTGGCGGACGGGAAACCTCCGGCGCGGGGCCGTAGCGGGCGGGGAGTCGTCGCCGCACTTCGCTCCTGCCAAAGCGAAGCGGCCGCCCGCGCCGGAGGTGATCGGTGCCGGGGCCGTCAGGGCGCCCCGGGGTACGGAGGCCGGCGGCGGCGTTCGTGGCTCGTCGTGGTCGTCCCCGCACGGCTCTCCCACGGTTTCTAGTCGTGGAGGCGAAGCCCTGTCAATGCTTTGTCCGGACATTCGGATGAGATCTTGACCGTACGTCCCCGGAACGGGCCCGCACGCACCCGGCGCCCGCGCACCCGGCACGGACGGGTGATGCCGACGGAGTCCGGTCGCGGGGCGGGTCAACCCGCCCCGCCGGGGGACCGGCACGCACCTTTGCATCACGTGTGTCACAAACATCCCGCTCGTGTCGCGCATGTCCCGCGTACGCGGTTTTTCCGTCACGCCCGGCGCACAACGGGGCTCCGCACCCGTAGGGCGTCGTTCACCGGGCAGAACGCCTGGTGATCGCCAGCGCAGCACCCGGCTCCCCCTGACGGCCGATCCCTGGCCGCCTCCGTGGTGCGCGCGGGGAGGTACGACGCATGACCGACCGACGTCTGTGGTCCTACAAGGACATCGCGGCGCACATCAAGGTGCAGCCGGACACCGTCCGCTCCTACCGCAAGCACGGCCTGCTGCCCCCGCCCGACCACGTGGAGAGCGGCAAGCCGTACTGGTACGCGGACACGGTGCGCCGCTGGGTGGCCTCCCGGCCGGGCAACCGGCCCCGCCGCTGAGCCCCGTCCCACCACCCGCGACCACGGCTGTGCCCCACCACGCAGGTGGGGCACAGCCGTTCAGTCGTTCAGTCGTTCCGGTCGCCCGGTGTGGTCATACGGTCGTGCGGGTCGGCTCGGTTTCGGACCGGGACCCGGGCTCGGACCCGGGCTCGGACCCGGCCCTTCCGGTCCCGGTCCCGCCGGCTCCCGGCGCGGACTCGCCCTCGCTGAGCCCGAACCGCTCGTGGAACCGGCGCAGCGGCCCCGGCGCCCACCAGGTCGCCCGGCCGGCGAGCCGCATGACCGAGGGGACCAGGAGGCTGCGGATGATCATCGCGTCCATCAGCACGGCCAGCGCGATGCCCAGGCCGAGCATCTTGGTGTTGGTCACCCGCGAGGTGCCGATCGCGACCATGACCACCGCCAGGATGACGGCCGCCGCGGTGATCAGCCCTCCCGTGCGCTGCAGACCGTGCCGGACGGCCTGCTCGTGGTCGCCGGTGAGGTCGTGCTCCTCCTTGATCCGGGAGAGCAGGAACACGCCGTAGTCCATGGAGAGGCCGAAGGCCACGCAGAACATGATGACCGGGAGGGTCGTCTCGATGGAGCCGGGGCTGGTGAAGCCGAGCAGGCCGGAGAGGTGGCCGTCCTGGAAGACCCAGACCATGGCGCCGAACATGGCGGTCAGACTCAGCGCGTTGAGCAGCACCGCCTGGACGGGTATCAGCACGCTGCCGGTGAGCAGGAACACCAGGAACAGGGTGACGACGACGATGAAGAGGGCCGCCATCGGCAGACGCTCGGCTATGGCGTCCTTGGAGTCGACGAGCACGGCCGCCGCACCCGTCACGCTGGTGTCGAACGGGGCGTCCACCGCACGCAGATCGCCCACCAGGCGCTGGGCGGGGTCGTCGACGGCCTCGCCCTTGGGCAGCACCGTGAAGTACGCGGCGTCGCCCTTCACCAGCGGCCCCTCGACCCGTACCACCTCGGGAAGTCCGGCGACGCCCTCCTTGTAGGCCGCGTACTGGGCCTCGGTGGCGCGGCCCTCGGCGAGCACTTCGAGGCCGCCGCCGGGGCTGCCCGGGAAGCCCTCGCGGATGTGGTCCTGGACCACGCGGGACTGGGCGGTGGACGGCAGCTGGCGGTCGTCGGCGGTGCCGAACTTCACGCCCAGGAAGGGCAGTCCGAGCAGGACCAGTACGGCCGTGGTGCCCAGGGCGAAGAACGGCGCCCGGCGCATCACCAGCGTCGCCATGCGCCCCCAGGCGGCGCCTTCCTCGCCGGGCGCCTTCGCGGGCCGCTTGCGGCGCAGCAGGCGGCGCAGGTCCAGGGCGTCGACGCGGTGGCCGAGGACCATCAGCGCGGCGGGGAGCAGAATAAGTGCCGCCGTCGCGGCCAGCAGCACCACGGCGATGCCGGCGTAGGCGAAGGACTGCAGGAAGTACTGCGGGAAGAGCAGCATCGCCGCCAGGGACACCGCGACCGTGAGGGCGGAGAAGAGCACCGTGCGCCCGGCCGTGCGCAGGGTGGTGCCGATGGCGGTGAGGGGTTCGGCGCCGGCGGACAGCTCCTCGCGGAAGCGGCGGACGATGAAGAGCGCGTAGTCGATGGCCAGGCCGAGGCCGAGCGCGGTGGTGAGGTTCATCGCGAACACCGACACCTCGGTGAACTCGGTGAGCCCGCGCAGGATCGCGTTGGCGCCGAGGATCGCGACGATGCCGATGCCGAGCGGCAGCAGGGCCGCGACGGCGCTGCCGAACACCATCACCAGCAGCACGAGCGTCACCGGCAGGGCGATCAGCTCGGCCCGCAGCAGGTCCTCCTGGATGATCGTCTGCATCTCGTGCCGCACGGCGACCGGGCCGCCGACGCCGACCTCCACCACGCCCTGTTCGCCACGGAACAGGGGGGCTATGCGGTCCAGGGTCTCGCCCATGGTCGTCTCGTCACCCGTGACGCGGGCGGCGATCAGCGCCTCGCGCCCGTCCTCGGCGCGCAGGGCGGGTGAGCGGGTCTGCCAGTAGGAGCCGACGCCGGTGATCCCCTCCTCGCCGGCCAGGCGCTCGGTGAGCCGCGCGGCCTCGGCGGCGACGGCCGGGTCGTCGACCGAGGCCTCGCCCGCGTCGACGAGCAGCAGGAGGTTGGGCCGGGAGTCGGGGAACTCCCGCTCGATGGCCTGGGTCGCGTAGGTGGACTCCGCGGCCGGGTCCTCCCAGCCGCCACTGCTCATGCGGTCGGCGACGCCGCTGCCGGCCAGCACGGCCAGCACGGTGAGCACCAGCGCCGCCAGCAGGGCGAGCCGCGGCCGGGCGGTCACGAACCGGGTCCAGCCTCCGACGCGTGGTGGCTCGTTGACTTCGGTCATCCTGCGGTGTCCCCCTTTTACCGTGGAACCGTGCGCCGGCCCTGCCCCGGCGACTGCTCCGTGCGTCCCGCTCGTGCACCTTGCTGGTCCGGGGCCTCGCAGTCCGCGAAGACGTGGATGCGCGGGCAGGCGGCATGGCTGTGCCGTTGCCATAAACTGGCAAACACGAGAGGTCGCTCGTGTTTCACCAGAATGCGAGCACCCGCTCGCGTTTGTCAATCGCTGTGGAAAGCGCGCACGGAAACACCTGCGGAAGTCTTCGCGCGGCGAGGAAACGGGGGGACACGTGCCAGAGAGGACCGACATGGAGCAGGCAGCCGACGAGCGGCCCCGCCGCAGGCAGGCCCGCGGCGAGCGGCGCATCGCCCAGTTGCTCGAGGCGGCCGCCTCCGTCTTCTGCACCACCGGGTACACGGCGGCCAGCACCAACGCCATCGCCCGCGAGGCCGGCGTCTCCCCCGGCACCCTGTACCAGTTCTTCCCGAACAAGGAAGCGATCGCGGTCGAGCTGAGCGACCGGCTGATGCACGAGATGCGGGAGACCTACGGGACGGCTCTGCGACCGATCGCCCCCGAGACCCCCCTGGAGGAGGCCGTCGCGGCGGCCGTCGACCGCTTCGTCGACTTCAACTGCCGCCACCCGGTCTTCTTCACCCTGATGCACGGCCCCGACGTCCCCGGCGCCATGGCGCAGGAGCACGACGCCCTGCACGCCGCCCTGGTCGACCGGGTCGAGGCGCTGCTCACCCCGTTCCTGCCCGACGCCCGCACCGGGGAGATCACCCGTACGTCCCGGATGTGCGTGGCCCTCTACAAGGGCGGCCTGGAGCTGATCCTCGCCCACGAGGGCGCCGAACGTGAGGCCTATGTCCAGGAACTGAAGGACGTCCTGTTCCGCTACCTCGACCCGCTGGTCGTGGATTAATACCCCCTAGGGGTATAGTCTGAAACGTGGAGGCCCCGGCCCCGCGGGCCCCCTCGACCCCATACGCCTCGACGAGGAGCAACGACATGACCGCCCAGACCGACACCCAGGGCTCCGTCACCGCCGTCTACAAGGTGAGCGGCATGAGCTGCGGCCACTGCGAAGGCGCCGTCTCCGGCGAGATCTCCGGGATCCCCGGGGTCGACTCGGTGAAGGCCGTCGCCGCCACCGGCGAGGTCACCGTCGTCTCCGACACCCCGCTCGACGAGGAGGCCGTCCGCGCCGCCGTCGACGAGGCCGGCTTCGAGCTCGTCGGCCCCGCCTGACGCCGGCGCACCCCCCGCCTCCGCCTCCGCCTCCGCCTCCGCCGCTGCCGCTGCCGCTGCCGCTGCCGCTGCCGCCCACAGCCTGCGGCCACGCTCGTTTCATTGAGGTCTCAACCGACCTCAACCCCTGGAGTCCGGTACGACATTTCACATAAGCTCTTCACAAGGCTCGCGCATCATCCTTACGCTTGGGGCGCGTCGGTAATTCAGGCACCTTGTGCACCTACCGGACACATGCAAGAGACGCAGATCACAGTGACGTGAACGTAACCATCGAAGGGGTCCGAAGGTCTAAGTTGGCGATGTCGGGAAGCGTCTTGGGGGGCGCGACCTGGCATCCGGGAATGTCTTGGGGGACTTTCCCGGAGCTGCGTTGCCGGGGCACGTACATCGGAGAGCTTTGAGCGGCCCTCCCGACGGTGCGCGTCCCGGCAGACCGCACGAGTGCCGTGGGCTCCGCTCACCGTGCTCACCAGACAGCGATTCAGGCGCTGATCTTCACAGACGCCCGGCCGGATCCCGTGGGGGGAATCCGCACCGGGACATGGGAAGGCGCCCTGACGTCGGCCCGTGGGGGGACCGGCGCAGGGCGCCTTCTGCTTTCCGACGGAACACGCGTCGGCACACCGGCCCGACCGTCCCCGCCCCGACCCGGCCGGCCGAGGACGGATGGCACGTCGTCCCTCGAGGTGAGGTGGACGTGTGCCATCCGTCCTTGTGCCCGTGTCGCGGCTCGCGCGTTCGGTCAGCGCTCCTCGACCGGGATGAAGTCGCGCTCCACCACGCCCGTGTAGATCTGGCGCGGGCGGCCGATGCGGGAGCCCGGCTCCTTGATCATCTCGTGCCACTGGGCGATCCAGCCCGGCAGGCGGCCGAGGGCGAACAGGACCGTGAACATCTCGGTCGGGAAGCCCATGGCCCGGTAGATCAGACCGGTGTAGAAGTCCACGTTCGGGTAGAGGCTGCGCGAGACGAAGTAGTCGTCGGAGAGCGCGTGCTCCTCCAGCTTGAGCGCGATGTCCAGCAGCTCGTCGGACTTGCCGAGGGCGGACAGCACGTCGTGCGCGGCGGCCTTGATGATCTTGGCGCGCGGGTCGAAGTTCTTGTAGACCCGGTGGCCGAAGCCCATCAGACGGACGCCGTCCTCCTTGTTCTTCACCTTGCGGATGAAGGAGTCGACGTCGCCGCCGTCGGCCTGGATGCCCTCGAGCATCTCCAGCACCGACTGGTTGGCGCCACCGTGCAGCGGGCCCCACAGGGCGGAGATGCCGGCGGAGATCGAGGCGAACATGTTCGCCTGCGAGGAGCCCACCAGGCGCACCGTGGAGGTCGAACAGTTCTGCTCGTGGTCCGCGTGCAGGATGAGCAACTTGTCCAGGGCGGAGACCACGACCGGGTCGAGCTCGTAGTCCTGGGCCGGGACCGAGAAGGTCATGCGCAGGAAGTTCTCGACGTAGCCGAGGTCGTTGCGCGGGTAGACGAACGGGTGACCGATCGACTTCTTGTAGGCGTAGGCCGCGATCGTCGGAAGCTTGGCGAGCAGCCGGATCGTGGAGAGGTTGCGCTGACGCTCGTCGAACGGGTTGTGGCTGTCCTGGTAGAACGTCGACAGCGCCGAGACCACCGACGACAGCATGGCCATCGGATGGGCGTCGCGCGGGAAGCCCCGGTAGAAGTTCTTGACGTCCTCGTGCAGCAGGGTGTGCTGCGTGATCTCGTTCTGGAACGCGGTGAGCTCGTCGACGGTCGGCAGCTCGCCGTTGATCAGCAGGTAGGCGACCTCCAGGAAGGAGGAGCGCTCGGCCAGCTGCTCGATGGGGTACCCGCGGTAACGGAGGATGCCTCCCTCGCCGTCCAGGTACGTGATCGCGGATTTGTATGCGGCGGTGTTGCCGTAGCCGCTGTCCAGCGTCACCAGGCCGGTCTGGGCTCGGAGCTTCCCGATGTCGAAGCCCTTGTCACCGACCGTACTGTCGATCACCGGGTAGGTGTACTCGCCGTCGCCGTACCGCAGTACTACAGAGTTGTCGCTCACGTCTTCCCTCACCGACGTAGTGCCTCATCTTCGAGGTGCCCTGACTGTCTCTACCATCCCCCACTTGGCTCAGGAGAGTGCACTCGGGGTCGACCATCGGGCCTATTGGCGGCACTGAGTGCCGCCAACTTGCCCATCCTGCCTCTTGCGTTCCGCTTCCGGAAGGCCTCTGTGACGTTCCTGACTCATTTGATCGATCATTTTTCTTCCGGGGTGGGGCGACGGGCGGCAACAACGACGGTTCAGGCGCCCGCGAGCCGGAAGTCGAGCGCCGTACAGCGCCTGCCGGCCGAGACCGTGCGTACCGCCTGTCCGATCGCCCTGCGGGAGCCGACGAGGACGACCAGCCGCTTGGCGCGGGTCACCGCCGTGTAGAGCAGGTTGCGCTGCAGCATCATCCAGGCTCCCGTGGTCACCGGGATGACGACGGCCGGGTACTCGCTGCCCTGGGAGCGGTGGATGGTCACCGCGTAGGCGTGGGCCAGCTCGTCCAGTTCGTCGAACTCGTACGGCACCTCCTCGTCCTCGTCCGTCAGCACCGTCAGCCGCTGGTCGACCGGGTCGAGTGAGGTGACCACGCCGACGGTGCCGTTGAAGACCCCGTTCGCGCCCTTCTCGTAATTGTTGCGGATCTGGGTGACCTTGTCCCCGACGCGGAAGACCCGGCCGCCGAACCGCTTCTCGGGCAGGTCGGGGCGGCCCGGGGTGACGGCCTGCTGGAGCAGGCCGTTCAGCGTGCCCGCGCCGGCCGGGCCGCGATGCATGGGGGCCAGGACCTGGACGTCCCGGCGCGGGTCGAGCCCGAACTTCGCCGGGATGCGCCGGGCCGCCACGTCCACGGTGAGCCGGCCCGCCTCCTCCGTGTCGTCCTCGACGAAGAGGAAGAAGTCCTTCATGCCGTCGGTGAGCGGGTGCTGTCCGGCGTTGATCCGGTGCGCGTTGGTCACCACGCCCGACTGCTGGGCCTGACGGAAGACGCGGGTGAGGCGGACGGCGGGGACGGGGCTGCCGTCGGCCAGCAGGTCCCGGAGCACTTCGCCCGCGCCGACGCTGGGGAGCTGGTCGACGTCGCCCACGAAGAGGAGGTGGGCGCCGGGGGCCACGGCCTTGACCAGCTTGTTGGCCAGGAGCAGGTCCAGCATGGACGCCTCGTCGACCACCACCAGGTCGGCGTCCAGCGGACGGTCCCGGTCGTAGGCCGCGTCACCGCCGGGCTTGAGCTCCAGCAGGCGGTGGACGGTGGAGGCCTCGGCGCCGGTCAGCTCGGCCAGGCGCTTGGCGGCGCGGCCGGTCGGGGCCGCGAGCACCACCTTGGCCTTCCTGGCGCGGGCCAGCTCCACGATCGAGCGGACGGTGAAGGACTTGCCGCAGCCGGGGCCGCCGGTGAGGACCGCGACCTTCTCGGTGAGCGCCAGCTTCACGGCGGCCTCCTGCTCGGGGGCGAGGTCGGCCCCGGTACGCCCCTTCAGCCAGGTCAGCGCCTTGTCCCAGGCCACGTCCCGGAAGCCCGGCATCCGGTCCTCCCCGGTGCGCAGGAGGCGCAGCAGCTGGGCGGAGAGGGCCAGTTCGGCACGGTGGAAGGGGACGAGATAGACGGCGGTGACCGGGTCGCCGCCCTCCGGATCGGGGACCTTCTCCCGTACGACTCCGGGGTCCTCGCCCTCCTCCGGCTCGGCGGCCAGCTCGGCGAGGCACTCGATGACGAGCCCGGTGTCCACCTGGAGCAGCTTCACCGCGTCGGCGATCAGCTTCTCCTCGGGCAGATAGCAGTGGCCCTGGTCGGTGGCCTGCGAGAGGGCGTACTGCAGGCCCGCCTTGACCCTGTCGGGGCTGTCGTGCGGGATGCCGACGGACTGGGCGATCTTGTCGGCGGTGAGGAAGCCGATGCCCCAGACGTCGGACGCCAGCCGGTACGGCTGGTTTTTCACCACGGAGATCGAGGCGTCCCCGTACTTCTTGTAGATGCGCACGGCGATGGAGGTGGACACCTCGACGGTCTGGAGGAAGAGCATGACCTCCTTGATCGCCTTCTGTTCCTCCCAGGCGTCGGCGATCTTCCTGGTCCGCTTGGGCCCGAGGCCGGGGACCTCGATGAGCCGCTTGGGCTCCTCCTCGATGACGGTCAGGGTGTCCAGGCCGAAGTGCTGCGTGATGCGGTCGGCGAAGACCGGCCCGATGCCCTTGACCAGCCCGGAACCGAGGTAGCGCCGGATGCCCTGGACGGTGGCCGGGAGCAGTGTCGTGTAGTTCTCGACGTGGAACTGCTTCCCGTACTGCGGGTGCGACCCCCAGCGGCCCTCCATCCGCAGTGACTCCCCGACCTGCGCACCGAGCAGCGCCCCGACGACCGTGAGCAGGTCGCCGGCGCCTCTGCCGGTGTCGACGCGGGCGACCGTGTAGCCGTTCTCCTCGTTGGAGTACGTGATGCGCTCCAGCACGCCTTCGAGCGTGGCGAGACGCCGATCCCCGGGGGCCGCTGCGGACTGGTTGGACATGGTCCGACGGTACCGGTGGGGTGTGACAGGGCGCCGGGGCGTTCGGTTTCAGCGCCGGGAAGTCGGTCCGGGTCGTCGGCTTCGACCGCACGCCGGACGGGCTCAAGACGGTCGAGGAGGGCACGCTGTAAGCGTCCGTCGCGCAGCAGCCGCGCGAACTGGGCAGGATCGCGGTGGACAACGCGCTGCGCGCCGCCGAGGGCAGGAAGATCGACGAGACGGTGACGGTTCCGGTGAAGGTGGTCACGAAGGAGAACGTGGCCGGGTTCAGCGGCCGACGCCGACGAGGGATCAGAACCGGGGGCGGTCGGTTGTCACGACCGGCCGCCCCCGGCGACCGTACGACTGCGCGACCGCGCGACCGCGCGGCGACTGTATGACTGTGCGGCTGTGCGGCTGTGCGGCTGTGCGGCTGTGCGGCTGTGCGGCTGTGCGGCTGTGCGGCTGTGCGGCTGTGCGGCTGTGCGGCTGTGCGGCTGTGCGGCGACTGTATGACGACATGACGACCACGTGGGGAGCCCTTCCATGTACGACTACGACCTGCTGGTCGTGGGGTCGGCCAACGCCGACCTGGTGATCGGCGTCGAACGCCGGCCGGACGCCGGGGAGACGGTGCTCGGCTCCGACCTGGTCGTCCACCCGGGCGGCAAGGGCGCCAACCAGGCGGTCGCCGCCGCCCGGCTCGGCGCCCGGACGGCCCTGCTGGCCCGGGTCGGCGACGACGCCCACGGGCGGCTCCTGCTGGACTCGCAGCGGGAGGCCGGGGTCGACACGGTCGGCGTGGTGGCGGGCGGGGCGCCCACCGGCGTCGCGCTGATCACGGTGGACCCGTCCGGGGACAACAGCATCGTCGTCTCGCCGGGCGCCAACGGCCGGCTGACGCCTGACGACGTACGCGCCGCCGGGAGCCTCTTCCACGCCGCCAAGGTGGTCTCCACCCAGTTGGAGATCCCGCTGGGGACGGTGGTGGAGGTGGCGCGTTCGCTGGCGCCGGACAGCAGGCTGGTACTGAACCCGTCACCGCCGCGGCCCCTGCCGGGCGAGGTGCTGGCGGCCTGCGACCCGCTGATCGTCAACGAGCACGAGGCGAAGGTGATCCTCGGCGAGGCGGCCCGTGCCGGTGAGGAGCCCGAGGACTGGGCGCGGCTGCTGCTCGCGAAGGGCCCCCGCTCGGTGGTGGTGACGCTGGGCGGCGAGGGCGCGCTGGTGGCCTCGTCCGACGGGGTCTCCCGCATCCCCTCCGTGAAGGTCCGGGCCGTGGACACCACGGGTGCGGGCGACTCCTTCACCGCCGCGCTGGCCTGGCGGCTGGGCCTGGGCGAGTCCCTGGCCCAGGCGGCGGCCTACGCGGCCCGGGTGGGGGCGGTGACGGTCACCCGGGAGGGCGCGCAGGCGTCCTTCCCGACGGCCGAGGAGGTCGCGGCGCTGTGAGGAAGGGCGGAATCCTGAACCGGCACCTGTGCGGCGCGCTGGCCGGACTGGGCCACACGGACCGGGTGCTGGTGTGCGACGCGGGCATGTCGGTCCCGGACGGGCCGCGCGTGGTGGACCTGGCGTTCCGGGCCGGGGCGCCGTCCTTCGCGGAGGTCCTGGAGGGGCTGCTGGCCGAGCTGGTGATCGAGGGCGCGACGGCCGCCACCGAGATCCGCCGGGCCAACCCCGAGGCCGCGGACCTGCTGGCGGGCCACTTCCCCGCCCTGGACCTGGTCCCACACGAACGCCTCAAGGAACTGACCGCCGGCGCCCGGCTCGTCGTCCGCACCGGCGAGGCACGGCCGTACGCGAACGTGCTGCTGCGGTGCGGGGTGTTCTTCTGAGGGACGGCCCGCAAGGATCCGTCGGCACTTCCGTGACGCTCGCGCCCTGTCATCGCCCTCGATGGTGATGACGGGCGTCGCCTCTGGATCGGTCATCCGGTGATGGAGAGGAAGAGGGTGTCCTGGGTGTACCAGTCGATGTTCTGCGTCGCGTACTCCCGTTCGTTGTGCTCGGTCTCGAGCTTCTCGACGAGTTCTTGGACGTCGTACCGGAATCCCTCTTCCATGCGGTCCAGTACGGCACGGTAGGCGTCGGCGGCGGCCTTGGCCTTGGCCTTGGCCTTGGCCTTGGCCTTGGCCAACGGAAGTATGCCGATGTGCGGGCCGTCCACGGGGTGGGGGATGGGGAAGGGGATCTCCTTCGGTGGCCCCGAGAACAGGTGCTCGTGCAGCAGCAGATCAGCGCTCACGCCCAGGCGGCGCAGTTCTTCGTCGACGAGGCCGAAGAAGGTGGACGGCTTGGAGTACACGCCCTGCTCGAAGGGATCGGACGCGTTGCAGTCGATGATGTGCTGGAGAGCACGGTGGTAGGCGCCGGCCGCGTACTCCGCGTTCGAACTCGCGTGACCGGCCAGGAGGTGTTCGAGGGCGTCAGGGACCGACAGACCCCAGTCGATGCCCTGGCGGTCGAGTTCCAGCCGGCTTCTCCGCGCCCTGTCGCGCACCCCGCCGAGGATGCGCTGCCGGTCGGACGTGAGGTTTCCGGCGGCTCCGGGGAAGCCCAGGACATCGGCCTTGTCGGCTGTGCTGTACGAGATGATCCGGTTCATGATCCATGCTGCCAGCCGCCACTGACATCCGACTCGGCGGGCAGAGCCGTTCTCAGGAATCCTCCTCGACGCGGAGAAACTTCGAGGGGCCCGGCACATGGCCGGGCCCCCTCGTTCCCTCCCCCGTCAGAACATCTCGGATCCTCCCGGGTCTCCCCGCAGAAGTCCCGACAGCAAGTACGACCCGCGAGGTGCGGGGAAGGTTGTACGGTCCTCGCGAAAAACTTTCCCGGCCCTCGGCCGGGGCGAGCGCGGGCCACCGGCTCGTCCAGACCGCGCTGGCCGGAACCGGCGAGGAGGGAGCCTCGTGACCAAGAACGTCATCACCCTCACCCGACGATGCCGGACGCCTGGGCCCTGCTGGCCGGCCTGTACGCGGCCGGGCCCGAGGCAGGCGCGACGCTCCCCGCGCACGAGGACACCGTGCTGGGCGAGGCGCTCGAGACGGCCTGGCGCGCGCTCACCGGCTCGGCCCCGGCCGGCTGGGGCACCGCGGAACCCGTCAACCTGCCCTGGTCGCCGCACCGGCTGACCGATCTGGCCCGTGACCGGGCCCTCGAGCCCACCCACCTGCTCGTGACGGGGCACCCCGGCCGGCCCGCGCTGGCGTGGATCCGGGTGACGCGCACGACCGCCGGGATCGAGCAGGACGTGACACTCACCCTCGGGTACGGGCAGGGCGAGGAACCGCCCCTGGAGGCGATCGGGCCCCTCGCCGAGACCCTCGTCGTGGAACACGGCCTGACGACGATGCTCGCCTCGGTGCGACGCGCCTCCCGCGACCTCACGACGGCGCCCGTGCTCCATGCCCCTCCCGTACCGGTCGCCTTCACCCTGGGCGCGCGCGACGTGCGGGCATCGGCCTCCCCCATGCCCGCCGCCCGCCCGTCGAGGTACGGCCCGTCGCCCTGGGGCCCGCCTCCGAGCCGGCCCTGCACTACCCGCTGGGGGACGGGTCGGAGGCCCTGCGACCCCTCGACGGTTCCGCCCGATTCACACCCCTCCATCACTCTTTACATCCCTCACTTCCCGGAAGTGCGCCTATCCGAGGGGTTGGCTGCCTTGTCCGAGGCGGCGGAGCGTTCGCATAGTTGCTGCCAGAGGTTTCAAAGGCAGATTTCCGGCCTGCCGAGCGTCCTTGCCCAACCTTCCACGAATGACAGCGACATCAGATCTTTCCACTGGGGGAAACCGATGGCTCTCCAGGAGTCCGGCCGCAGTCTGCGCGGTATCGCCGCAGCGGCCGATGCTGTCACGCTGAGGGCTTCGGCACGTGGTGCGGAAGCGTGTTCCGTCTGCGCGGACGTGATCCAGAACCTCGTCCCCGGCCCTCTGCGGTAGGTCCGGTTCCAGCACAGGCCGGTGGCTTCGGCCCGTGCGAGGGGCGGCCGGTCGCTTCCCGGGCACCGGCCCGCTCCGTCGGGCACGACGCCGTCGACCGCCCGCCTCCATGGTCGGGCCGGAGTGTGCGCCGGCGTGCCGGCGGTGTCCCGAAGGCGCATCCCGTACCCGGTGCCTTTGTGAGCCGCGGCCCGCAGAGGCGTTTCGGCGAAGGCCGCGACATCGCGGCCGCGCTCCCCCACCCCCCTCTCGGCCTTCCCCTCCCGGTCCGCCGATGCCCTGGCGTTCCCTCGACCTGACCTGCTGATCAGCGGCGTCAGGGCGCGGTCGCCCACGTGCGGCGCCGACCGCTCCGTGCCCGGTGGCCGCACGGCCGTCCCACCGGACCGGTTCCGATCATCCCCTCTCCCCCTCCATCGTCGAGCGGAGAACACTCGTGAAGAGCAGTACCTCAGCCATAGCCCTCGTCGGGGCCGGCCCCCGCGGACTCTCGGTCCTCGAACGCCTGATCGCCCAGGAGCGGAAGTCCCCGTCCACGAGCCACATCACGGTCCACGTCGTCGACCCGTACCCACCGGGACCCGGCCGCGTGTGGCGCACCGACCAGTCCCGAGAACTACTGATGAACACGGTGACCTCCCAGGTCACCGTGTTCGCCGACTCCAGCGTGAACCTGGTGGGACCGGTCGAGGACGGGCCCAGCCTCTATGAATGGGCCCGGGACGTGGCGGCCGGCGCGATCCCCGTTCCCGGAGACGGGGGCGAGGACGCCCTCGGGGAGGCCCGCCGCCTCGGCCCGGACACCTACCCCAGCCGCGCCTTCCACGGGCACTATCTGGGCTGGGTGTTCCGGACGCTGGTCGCGGAGGCGCCGGCGCACCTGGAGGTCCGGGTCCACCAGGAGCTCGCGGTCGCGCTGGACTACGAGTCCGGCGGGCACGACGGACGCCAGAGACTGCTGCTGGCCGACGGCACCCGGTTGTCCGGCCTGGACGCGGTGGTGCTGGCCCAGGGCCATGTACCGGTTCGGGCCACTGCCGAGGAGCGGCGGTTCGGCGCTTTCGCGGCCGAGCACGGCCTGGTGTACCTCGGTCCCGCCAACCCGGCCGACACGGATCACTCCGGGATCGGCCCGGGTGAGAGCGTCGTGCTGCGCGGCCTCGGTCTCAACTTCTTCGACCACATGGCCCTGCTGACCGTCGGGAGGGGCGGCTCGTTCGAGCGGGTGGACGAGCGGCTGGTCTACCACCCCTCCGGGCAGGAGCCACGCGTCCTCGCCGGATCCCGGCGCGGCGTTCCGTACCACGCCCGCGGCGAGAACGAGAAGGGCGCCTACGGCCGGTACCAGCCGAGGCTGCTGACGGCGGAGAAGGCGGACGAGCTGCGTGCGCTGGCCGACGAGGGGGAGTGGATCCGGTTCGGCACCCACCTGTGGCCCCTGATCACCGCGGAGGTGGAGCGCGTGTACTACGCCGCCCTGCTGGCCGACCGGATCGAAGCGGCCGAACTGGCGGCCTTCACCGACCGCTTCCTGCACACCGGCGACTCGGCGGAGGACAAGGTCCGTCTGCTCGACGCGGTGGGGGTCTCCCCCGCCGAGCGCTGGGACTGGGACCGCATCACCGAGCCGTACGGGGACCAGGAGTTCGCCACGGCGGAGGACTTCCGCACCTGGCTGCTGGCCTACCTGCGCCAGGACGTCGTCGAGGCCAGGGCGGGCAACGTCAGCGGTCCGCTCAAGGCGGCCCTCGACGTGCTACGCGACCTGCGCAACGAAATCCGCCTGGCGGTCGACCACAGTGGGCTGGAGGCGAACTCCCACAGGGACGAGCTGGAGCACTGGTACACCCCGCTCAACGCCTTCCTGTCGATCGGCCCGCCCGTCTCCAGGATCGAGGAGCTCCTCGCCCTCGTCGAGGCCGGAACGGTCGAGATCGTCGGCCCCGGCATGACCGTCGAAGCGGTCACGGACGGCAGGGCCGCTTTCGAAGTGCGTTCCCGTCGGATACCGGACCTTCGGCGTCGGGCCGGCGCACTGGTCGAGGCCCGGCTGCCCGAACCGGACCTGCGCCGTACCGACGACCGGCTGATGCGCCACCTGCTGACGACCGGCCAGTACGCGCCCTACCGGATCCCCGGTGAATGCGGCAGGGAGTACGAGACCGGCGCCGTCGCGGTCTCCGGCCGGCCGCACCACCCGCTCGACGCCGAGGGCCGCCCCCATCTGCGCCGGTTCGTGCACGGTGTGCCGACCGAATCGGTGCACTGGGTCACCGCGGCCGGCATCCGGCCGGGCGTCGGCTCGGTCACCGTCGAGGACTCCGACACGATCGCCGCCGCCGTACTGACCCTGCTGGCCGACGACGCTCACACGGGTACCAGGGAGGCAGGGGTATGAACGGCTGCGACGCCGACACGGGACTGCTCTCCCCGGTGCGGGCCGGCACACCGGTGGAGGCGGCCACCGGGGACCGGGCGTGGCTCCAGGCGATGCTCGACGCCGAAGCGGCCCTGGCCAGGGCCCAGGCCAGGCTGGGGACGCTGCCCGCGACGGCCGCCACGGCGATCAGCTCCGCCGCGCGCGCCGAACGGCTGGACGCCCGGGCACTGGCTCTGGCCTCCCGGGAGACCGCCAACCCGGTGGTCGGCCTGGTCCAGGCGTTGACCGCCGTCGTCGCCGCCGACGACCCGGCCGCCGCCGAGTACGTCCACCGCGGGTCCACCAGCCAGGACATCCTCGACACCGGGACCATGCTGGTGGTCGCCCGGGTTCTGCCGGTCCTCCTCGCCGACCTGCACCGTACGGCCGACGCCCTGGCCGGCCTCGCCCTGGAGCACCGCGACACTCCGATGGCCGGCCGCACCCTCACCCTGCACGCCGTGCCCACGACCTTCGGTCTCAAGGCGGCGGGCTGGCGCCAGCTGGTGCTGGAGTCCGCCGAACGGCTGCGGCGGATCCTGGCCCACGGACTGCCGGTGGCGCTCGGCGGCGCCGCCGGCACGCTGGCCGGATACCTGGAGTACGCGAAGGTCGACGGCGGCGTCCCCGACCATGGGCTCGGTGACTACCTCGACCGGCTCACCGCGGCCTACGCGGAGGAGACCGGGCTGGCCCGGCCCGTCCTTCCGTGGCACGCGCTGCGTACCCCGATCGCCGACCTGGCCGCCGCGCTGTCCCACACCGCGGCGGCCCTCGGGAAACTCGCCGTGGATGTCCAGGTCCTGGCCCGCACCGAGGTCGGGGAGGCCTCCGAACCCGCCCCGGCCGGCCGTGGGGTCTCGTCCGCCATGCCGCACAAGCGCAATCCCGTGCTGGCGACGCTGATCCGCTCTGCCGCGCTGCAGGTGCCGGTGCTGGCGGCCGGCCTGACCCAGTGCCTGACCACCGAGGACGAGCGGTCCGGGGGTGCATGGCACGCCGAGTGGCTGTTGCTGCGCGAGTGCCTCCGGTTGGCGGGTGGCGCCGCCCACACCGCGGTGGAGCTGGCCGAGGGCCTGACCGTCCGACCGGAACGGATGCGCGCCAACCTTGACCTGACCGGCAGTCAGATCTTCACGGAGCGGATTGCCGCCGTCCTCGCTCCCCGGATCGGCAGGACGACCGCCCGCCAGTGCCTCACCCGGGCTTCCGTCCTGGCCGATCGCGAGGGCCGCCCGCTGGCCGAGATCCTCACCGGGCTGCCCGAGCTGAAGGGTGTGTTCGCCGACGGTGAACTTGTCGGCCTGCTGGACCCCAACGGCTGCACCGGGGCCGCGGGGCTGCTCGTCGACCGTGCCCTCGCCCGGCGGCCGGACGGCGCCGACAGTACAGGTACAGGACCGGCAGCACAGGGCTGACCGCCCCGACGGCCCCGCACCGCCCCACCGAGAAAGGCACGAACCCTGTGACCGAACGTCAGCACGGCCCTCGTCTGCGGCCGAACCTGGATGCCCTTTCCGCCCACCGCCCCGGAAAGCCGGACCACGCCGTCCCCTTCGTCCTGTCCGCCAATGAGAACCCCTACCCGCCGCTGCCCGGCGTCCTGGAGACCGTGGTGGCCGCGGCGGGCGGCCTCAACCGCTACCCCGACATGGCCGTCGGTGCGCTCACCACCGAACTCGCGCAGCACTTCGGCGTTCCCGCCGAGCACATCGCCACCGGCCCCGGCTCGGTCGGTGTCGCCCAGTCCCTGGTGCTCTCCACGGCCGGCGAGGGCGACGAGGTCCTGTTCGCCTGGCGCTCGTTCGAGGCGTACCCCGTCATTACCCGGATCTCCGGCGCCACCCCCGTCTTCGTCCCGCTCACCGCCGACGGGTCCCACGACCTCGACGCGATGCTCGCCGCGATCACCGACCGCACCCGGCTGATCTTCGTCTGCAGCCCCAACAACCCGACCGGTGCCGCCCTGCGCCGCGACGAGCTGGCCCGCTTCCTGGACGCCGTCCCCACGCGCGTCCTGATCGTCCTGGACGAGGCGTACCGCGAGTTCGTCCGCGACACGGACGTGCCCGACGGCATCGCGCTGTACCGCGATCGCCCCAACGTCTGTGTACTGCGCACCTTCTCCAAGGCATACGGCCTGGCCGGCCTGCGGGTCGGCTTCGCGATCGCGCCCGAGCCGGTGGCCGCGGCACTGCGCAAGACGGCGGTGCCGTTCGGTGTCAGCCAGCTCGCGCAGGACGCCGCAATCGCCTCGCTGCGCGCCGAGGACGCGCTGCTGGAGCGGGTGGAGACGCTGGTCGGCGAGCGCGCCCGGGTCACCGCCGCGCTGCGCGCCCAGGACTGGACGGTCGCCGACTCCGAGGCCAACTTCGTCTGGCTGCGGCTCGACGGGCACACCCTTGACTTCGCCGCCGCCTGCGCCGAGGCCGGCGTAGTGGTCCGCCCGTTCGCGGGCGAGGGCGTACGCGTCTCGATCGGTGAGGCGCGGGGCAACGACCTCTTCCTGGCGACCGCCGAGGCGTTCCGCAAGGGGATCTGAGCACGGCCACGGGCAGGGGGCGGGCAGCGTGGCCGCCCCCTGCCCGTGAAGGCAACGCCCCGGTGGGAAACGCCCTGCGCGGGCCGGGACGCCCCGGCGGCGCGGGGCGTCCCGGCTCGCGCTTCAGTAGTTCGGCAGCTTGTGGAGCAGTTCGCGCCGCTCCATCACCTCCGGGCGGTAGACGCGCTCGTTCCACTCGGACGGGTCGACGGGCTCCAGGGCGATCGACACGGCGTCCTCGGTACAGCCGAGGTTCTCCGTCAGCGCCGCGGTGATCGCGGCGACCAGGCGGGCCGACTGCTCCTCCCCGACCGGGGTGGGGAAGTGCTTGATGTTGACGTGCGGCATGAGGGTCTCCCTGTGCAGGTGTGAGGCGGTCCCTATGTGGCTGACACGGGCCTGTTGTTCGCGGCCGGTCAGCCCGTGGTGCCGAGGCCGGGGGCGACCAGGCGGGCCAGTTCGTCCACTCCGGGCTCGCGCAGGATGCCGTAGTGGTCGGCGGAGAGTTCATGGATCTGCGGCTCGGCTGCCGACCAGCCGGTGCTGCCGTCGAGGAACGAGGGGCCGTCGCCGGCCGCCTTCACGACGGTCACCGGTGCCTTGATCCGCCGGGACCGCAGCTCGGCGGAGGTGTGGGTGAACTCGTAGGTCTGCCGGACCACGGCGGTGATCCGGCAGACCAGCTCCCGGTCCAGGCCGTCGAGGTGCTCGACCATGTGGGAGACGAAGCTCTCTTCGTCCGTGGTGGCCCGCAGGCACGCCTCCAGGGCGGGCCCGGTGACAGCCCCCGCGAAGACCGAGTACAGGATGGTCAGATAGGCCGGGTCGGTGTACGAGGCGCGGCCTCCGCCCACCGTGCGGGGCTTCGGCGAGCCAGGGGCGATCAGCAGCAGCCGGTCGACCCGGCGGCCGTCCCGCTCCAGCAGGTGGGCGGCCTCGAAGGCCACCCGCGCGCCGAAGGAGTAGCCGAACAGCGTGTACGGGCCGTCCGGCTGGGCCTCGGTGACGGCCCGCACGTCCCGCGCCGCCATCTCCGTGATGGTGGCGTACGGCTGCTCCCCGGTGTTGACACCGTGGGCCTGGATGCCGAGGAACGGACGGTCGGTGTCGAGCCGACGGGCCAGTGTCCGCAGGTTCATCGGGTAGCCGCCGAGGCCCGGCCAGCAGTAGACCGGCCGGCCGGAGCGGGCGGCGCCCAGCGGCACCAGTCGGGAGGAGGAGGTGCCCCGCTGCCCGTCGACCCGCCGGGCCAGTTCCTCGATGGTCGGGGACTCGAACAGCACCTGCAACGGCAGCGCGCAGCCGAACCGCCGGTTGATCCGGTGCACCAGCCCGACCGCGATCAGCGAGTTGCCGCCGCACTCGAAGAAGTCGTCCCCCACGGAGGCGGCCCGCTGCCCCGTCCCGGCCTGCCACAGGTCGCGGACGATCCGCTCGGTGGTGGTCCGCGGCGCGACGAAAGGCCGCTCCGAGGCCGCGAGTTCCGTCTCCGGCGACGCCTCCAGCGCCCGGAGGTCGACCTTCCCGTTGGCGGTCAGCGGAAGCCGGTCCATGACCACCAGACGGTTGGGCACCATGTAGTCGGGCAGGAGCTCCACCAGGTCGGCCCTGATCATCTCGGTCGGTCCCCGCATGTGCACGCTGTCCTCGCGCATGCCCTGGTGGGCGAGCTGCTCGGCGCTGACCCGGCCGCCGACGAAGAAGTACGAGGGGCCCGTGGGCCGCCCACCGGCCCGCAGCACGGCTTCCATCCGCTTGGCGGCGGGCAGGTCGTGGCCGGTCCTGGAGCTGTACCCGGAGGACATGAACCCGAAGCCGGCGCCGTTCATCTGCAGTTGCTGGAGTCTGCGTCCCAGGTCCAGGTAGGAGCGCGGGTTCTCCGGGCCCGGACTGACCACCGTGATGCCGAACGCGGCGCGCTCGTACACCTGCTGGTTGATGGCGATCACGTGGCGCTTGAGCACCAGTTCGTCCGCGATCCGCTCCAGTGCGCCGCCGGTGTACCGGTACTGGCCGGCCGTCATGCCGGGTACCCGGCCGGGGTGGACCTGCAGGTACACGTCCACCGGGACGTCCGGGCGGTCGGCGTGGAACGGGACCAGGTCGAAGGCCCCCAGGTAGTGGTCCTCCTCGGCGCAGTGCAGGCGGTGCATCGCCTCGGGCGTGTACGGGGCCGCGGCGACGTCCAGACCGTACGCGGGGAGCACCTCCTCCAGCAGGCCGACCATGTGTCCGGCCTCGATCTCCAGGACCTCCTGGACGTTGTTGCGGTACACCGGCTCGATCGCCCGCCGCCGGCCCGCGAAGTGGAAGCGGATCCCGGGCCCGCTCCCCCGCCCGTCCCCGGCCTCGATCAGGTACAGCCGGTGCTCCACCGGGTGGTAGTACCAGTGGCCGGGTGCCAGACCGGCGCAGCCGTCCGGGCCGGCGATCTCCAGGTACAGCTGGGTGGCGTACAGCGAGCCGGGCGAGGCGTAGCCGTACTTGGGCAGCAATCGCTCGTCACTGGTGTACTGGCCGAAATAGCGTAGAACGGAGCCGAGTTCAGCCACCTTCAGATGTTCGGGCCGTCGCGGGGCGGCGCCGGCGGTACGGGCGGCCAGCAGGGCGAGCAGATCCTCGGGGCGGGTGTCGTCGCCCTCGTAGAAGCGGTAGGTCTTGCGGGCGAACACCCGGCGGCGCTGCTCGGCGGTGGGGGTGCGGCCGGGCAGGTCGACGCAGCGGCGGCCGGCCAGGTCGGTGGTGTCACGACAGCCGCCGCCGGAGAGCTGGGCGCGCACCTGCAACCGGCCGGCCTTGGAGACGTGGTGCCGGTCGTGGTCGCCCTGGTCCATCAGGACGGCCTCGCGCGGGCTGAGTTCGATGCAGGCCACCAGATTCTGATGTCCGGTCGCGGGGTCGTCCTTGACCAGCACGGCGGCGTTCCTGACCCAGTCGTGGGCCTCGACGGCGAGCCGGATCTCGTCCGGTTCGACCCGGTAGCCGCGCAGCTTCACCTGCCGGTCCACGCGGCCGCCGAACCGGTAGTCGCCGTGCTTCCGGTGGACCAGGTCGCCGGTGCGGTACAGCACGGCGTGCGCGGGGTCGGTGGAGAACGGGTTGTCCAGAAAGCGTTCGGCGGTCAGGTCGGGGCGGTGCAGGTAGCCGCGGGCGACCTGCACGCCGCTGATGTACAGTTCGCCGGCCGCACCGGGGGGGACCGGCTCCATCCGCTCGTCCAGCACGTGGAAGGCCAGACCGTCCACGGGGGTGCCGATCGGGATGCCGGACGGGCCGTCGGCGACCGACGACGGATCCACGGTGCGGGCGGAGGCGTTGATGGCGCACTCGGTGGGCCCGTAGAGGTTGACCAGTTCGCACTTGTGCAGGGTCTCCACGAAGCGCTGCGCGAGCCGCCGGGACAGTGTCTCCCCACCGCAGAAGACCTGGGTCAGCGAGTCGCACTCGGGCAGCCGGTCGGTGTCCAGCAGCGCCTGGAGCAGGGTCGGCACACACTGCAGGGCGCTCACGTCGTGCCGGACGACGGTGTCGACCAGGGCTTCGGGGTCGCGGTACGCGCCAGGCCCGGCGAGCACGATCCGGCTGCCGAGGCACGGTGCCAGGACCTCCCACTGAGCGGCGTCGAAGCTCATCGGTGTCTTCTGCAGCACGGTGGTGGACGGGCCCAGCCCGTAGGTCCGGCCCAGCCAGCGCATCTGGTGCGCGATGCTGCAGTGCTCGACCATCACGCCCTTGGGCCGGCCGGTGCTGCCCGAGGTGTAGATGACGTAGGCGAGGGCGCCCGGCGCCGGGGAACCGGCCGGGCCGTCCCCGGCGGCGCGGGGGCCGGTGGCCGCGTCGGCCGGGGTGAGGATGACGGTGCCGGGTGGCGCGAGGGCGGCGAGCCGGTCCCGGAGCGGCTCCTCGGTGAGCAGCACCGGGGCTCGGGAGTCCTCGGCCATCGCGCGGATCCGCTCGTCCGGGTAGTCGGGCGACAGGGGGAGGTAGGCGGCGCCGGCGAACAGGACACCCCAGACGGCGACCGGCAGGGCGGTGGAGGGTCCGAGGAAGATGCCGACGCGGTCGTCCCGGCGCAGTCCCAGGTCTTCCAGTGCGGTCGCCAGCTGCGTGGCCCGCCCGACGAGTTCCGCGAAAGTGAGGGTCTCGTTCCGGTACTCCACCGCTATGTCGTCGGGGCGAATCCGGGCCTGCGCCGAAATCAGGTCGACGAGGCTCGGCGCTCCGCCCGTTCCTCGCTCCGGAACCTCCGGCACGCCCTCGGTCAGGATTTCCACAGAACCCCCCGTTCAAATGAATCCTCATGCGCAGAGCAAATCGAACTATGAGTTCCTCTCGAGCTTTTTGGCAAGCAGCCGCGAGACGGGTGTCCGATCGCCCACCCAGACATGTCGGCACACATTTCCGCAAACAGTGCGCGAAGCAGCCGGGGGCACTGGCCGTCGACAGCGATTCCCGGCCTGTCCGACGTACGGATTCACCCCGCCGCACCCTCCCGGCCACCCGAAGCAAGGGCGATTTGTGTTTTTTTTGCGGGTATGAACCCTGGAATTTCACGCACTGCGTCAATCCGAACCATGGCGACCGTGGCATCGGCGAAGGGCGGACGGCAGAGTCATGGCCGTCAGCGGGGCGCCAGCTGAGGTCTTTTCCGGCGCTTCCAGAAGAGGCTCCAAACAAGGGGGAAGCCCGTGCTGGATAATCCGGCGGACGATGGAATCGAAACCCTCCGGGCGAAGCTCGACAGCATTGACCTGCGTTTCCTCGAGGAACTGCGCGCCCGCATCGAGACCTGTGTGGAAATCGCGCACTACAAGCGCGAGAGCGATGTCCGGATGATGCAGCCGCACCGGATCAAGCTCGTCCAGGAGCGCGCCGCCCGGTTCGGCGAGGAGCACGGGATCAGCCAGGACTTCCTGCGCCGCCTCTACGACCTGATCATCGAGGAGACCTGCCGGGTGGAGGACGTGGTCATCGGGGTCGCACCGTGAGAACCCTGCTGATCGACAACTACGACTCCTTCACCTACAACCTGTACCAGCTGCTCGGCGAGACCAACGGCCGCCCGCCGGTGGTGGTGAAGAACGGCACCGCCTTCTCCGACCTGCGTTTCGAGGACTTCGACGCGGTCGTGGTCTCCCCCGGGCCGGGCCGCCCCGACCGGGAGCGGGACTTCGGCATCAGCCGGCGCGCGATCCTGGAGAGCGGCCTGCCGGTGCTCGGCGTCTGCCTCGGCCACCAGGGCATCTGCCACCTGTTCGGCGGCGAGGTCGTCCACGCGCCGGAGCCGATGCACGGACGGGTCTGCCCGGTGCTCCACAGCGGCACGGACATCTTCGCCGGCCTGCCCAGCCCCTACGACGTGGTCCGCTACCACTCGCTCGCGGCCGGCCGGCTCCCCGACGAACTGGAAGCCCTCGCCTGGACCGAGGACGGTGTGCTGATGGGCGTGCGTCACCGGACGCGGCCGATCTGGGGTGTCCAGTTCCACCCGGAATCCATCAGCAGCCAGTACGGCCGCGAGCTGCTCGCCAACTTCCGCGACCTGGCGATGGCGCATCACGCCGTGCAGCGGTGCGAGCCCCGCTACACGGTGCACGTGCGCAGGCTGGACGTCGAACCGGAGGCCGAGTCGGCCTACCGCGAGCTGTTCACCGACCACGACACCGCGTTCTGGCTGGACAGCAGCAGTGTCATCGACGGGCTGTCCCGGTTCAGCTTCCTCGGCGACGGCTCCGGCCCGCTGGCCGAGTACGTGACCTACCGGGTCCAGGACGGCACCGTCCGGATCACCCGACCCGGCCGCTCCGACGACGGCGACGAACTCGTCCAGCAGGGCTTCTTCGACTACCTGGACGGCCAGCTGCGGGTCCGCGCGGTCCCCCGGCCCGAGGGGCTGCCGTTCGACTTCAATCTCGGCTACGTCGGTTACCTCGGCTACGAGTTGAAGGCCGAGGCGGGCGCCCGGGCGGCACACAAGGCGGAGACCCCGGACGCCGCCGTGCTGTTCGCCGACCGGATGCTCGTGCTCGACCACGCCGAGGGCGCCGCCTACCTGCTGGCCCTGTCCGAGGGCGAGGAGCACACCGCGGCCGTCGCCTGGCTCGACCGCACCGAGGCCGCCGTGTCGGCGCTGCCCAGGGCCGGTGGCGGGCCGCGCGGCGAGGCGGCCGGCTTCCTCGGCGTGGGCATGACCGACCCGCAGGCCGAACCGATCGTCGGGCTGCGGCACGACAATCAGGCCTACCTGGACCGGATCGCCGAGAGCCTGGAGGAGATCCGCAACGGCGAGACCTACGAGGTGTGCCTGACCAACGCGGTCACGCTCAAGGCCACGATCGATCCGCTGCGCACCTACGCGCACCTGCGGAAGATCTCGCCCGTACCGTACGGCGCGCTGCTCGACTTCCCCGGGGTGGCGGTACTGAGCGCCTCGCCGGAAAGGTTCCTGACCATCGGTACCGACCGGGTCGCCGAGTCCAAACCGATCAAGGGCACGCGCCCGCGCGGGGCCACCCCGGCCGAGGACGCGGCGCTGCGCGAGGACCTGCTCTCCCAGGAGAAGGACCGCGCCGAGAACCTGATGATCGTTGATCTGATCCGCAACGACCTGAACGTGGTCTGCGAGGTCGGCTCGGTGCACGTGCCGGCCCTGTTCCACGTCGAGACCTACGCGCCGGTGCACCAACTGGTCTCCACCATCCGCGGCACCCTGCGGCCCGGGGAATCGGCGGTGTCCTGCGTGCGGGCGGCGTTCCCGGGCGGGTCGATGACGGGTGCCCCCAAGCTGCGCACGATGGAGATCATCGACCGGCTGGAGGACGGCGCCCGCGGCGTCTACTCCGGCTCGATCGGCTGGTTCGCGCTGAGCGGCGCGGCCGACCTGAGCATCGTGATCCGCACCCTGGTGGCGACCGAGGACCGGCTGGGCTTCGGCGTCGGCGGGGCGGTCATCGCCCTGTCGGACCCGGAGGAGGAGTACACGGAGACGGCCGTGAAGTCGCGTGCCATGGTCTCCGCCGTCCTCGCCACCGCGCTGGAGTCCGCCGGGGGCCACCCGTGATCCGGCGCTGTGTGGTGGTCGGCGGCGCCGGCGCGGTGGGCCGGCTGTTCGCCGAACGGCTGCTGGCCGGTGGCGCCCGGGTGGCGGTGGTCGACACCGTCGAACCGGGCACGGAACCCCCGGACACCCACTACGTGCGCGGGGACGTCACCGCCCTCGGCCCGCGGTTGGAGGCCGACCTCGGCCACGCCGACCTGGTGGTGCTCGCGGTGCCGGACTCCGTCGCGCTGGCGGCCGTCCCCGGTCTGGCGGGGGTGCTGCGGCCGGACGCGCTGCTGGTGGACACCCTGTCGGTCAAGCAGCCGATCACCGCGGCCGTCCGGGCCCATGCCCCGGCCGTGCAGGCGGTCGGCCTGAATCCGATGTTCGCCCCGGCCCTCGGCTTCGAGAGCCGCCCGGTGGCCGCCGTCGTGGTCAACGACGGGCCTCGGGTCGGCCACCTGCTGGAGCTGGTCGGCAGCTGGGGCGCCCGGGTGGTGCCGATGGACGCGGCCGAGCACGACCGGCTGGCCGCCGTGTCGCAGGCACTCACCCACGCCACCGTACTCGGCTTCGGGCTGGCCCTGACCCGGCTCGGCCCCGACCTGGGGAGGATCCGCGAGATCGCCCCGCCTCCGCACAACGCGCTGCTCGCCCTACTGGCCCGGATCAGCTCGGGCGCGCCCGCCGTGTACTGGGACGTCCAGGCCGCCCACCCGCAGGCCGCGGCGGTACGCAAGGAACTCGCCGAGGGAGTGCGCAGGCTCGCCGACCTGGTGGAGCACGGCTCCGAATCGGAGTTCGCCACCGTCCTCGGACAACTCCAGGACCAACTGGGCGAGCACCTCCCCCACTACCGCGACCTGTGCGCGCGGATGTTCACGTCACTCTGACAAGGAAGATGCATCCCATGGCAACGTTCGCCGCGACCGTCCTGACCCCGAAGCAGCGTGAGCAGCTGGCCGCCGACTCCACGGTGGGCGGTGGCAACCTCCTGCGGTCGGCCATCGCCGCCAACCCGCACCCCGAGCTGCCGTTCGTCCACTCCTACCGGGCGATCACCACCACCTCGGGCGAGCAGACCCACGACCTCAGCCTGAACGACATCGACGCACTGGCGCAGAGCTGGTCGGTGTACTACCTGACGCAGGGAGTGCGCCGGGGCGACCGGGTCGCGGTCTGGTTCGAGGACTCCTTCGCGTACTCGGTGCACTACTACGCGATCGCGCAGATCGGCGCCGTCGCCGTGCTGATCAACAGCAACGCCACCGGGTCGATCGCCCAGTCGCTGCTGGAGCAGACCGCCCCCGTGGGTCTGTACGCGGACCGGGAGCGGCTCGCGATGCTCGACACCGCACAGCTGCCGAGCATCGCCTGGACCGGCACCGCCGAGGAACTGCCCGCGCCGCCGGCCGCGCGGCTCGCCGAGAGCGACCGCTGGAACCATCACGCGGACGACCCGGTGGTAATCCTGCACTCCTCCGGCACCACCGGCCGCCCCAAGCCGACCATCCACACCCACAGCACCATCGTGGCCGGCCCCAAGTTCCGCCTGGTGGACCACACCGAGACGCCAGGCGCGCTGATGATGACCGCGCTGCCGCAGTCCCACCTGGGGTGTGTCGCCTACACCACGTACGCGGTGCTCGGCGGCACGCCGGTCGTGGCTCTGAGCGACCGCAAGGGCGCCGAGCTGGCCGCCGCGGTGGAGGAGTACCGGCCGACCTCGGTGATGTCCTTCGCGCATGGCTACGCCGAGCTGGCATCCGCCGACCTGAAGCCGGGTCAGCTCGACTCCGTGCAGGTGTGGGTGTCGATCGGTGACGCGGTGCATCGCGCGCACATCGACAAGGTGCTGTCGAACCGCAGCGCCGACCTGCCTCCGTCGGCGTTCTTCGACCGCCTGGGCACCACCGAGCTCGGCTGGGGCTGCCTGCTCCAGGTGCACACGCTGGACAACAAGCCGCACAACCGGTGCGCCGGCAAGCCGGTCGGCGTCGCCGAGGTGGCGGTCCTGCGCCACGACGGCTCGATCGCCGACACCGGCGAGGTCGGCCACCTGGCCGCCCGGGGCCCGGCGGTGACGCCCGGATACTGGGGCGACTCGGCCACCACGTACTCCTTCAAGCTGGCCGGCTACTGGATGCCCGGCGACATGGCGTACCGTGACGAGAACGGCGACTTCTACCTGGTGGACCGAGCGGCGGACGCCATCCACACCGCCCACGGGACCGGTTACTCGGTCTTCATGGAGGAGGTCGTGCTGCTCCAGGTGCCCGACGTCGAGGACGTCGCGGTGGTGGCCGGCCGGGACGGCGGCACCGTCGTGCCGGTCGCCGTGGTCACCGCCGCCGAGTCAGCGGAGCCGGCGAAGCTGCTGCTCCTCGCCAACGAGGCGCTGCGCGCCGCCGGCCACCCGGAACTGGGCTTCCTGGAGATCGCCGCTTCCGAGGCGGACTTCCCGGTGGGAGTTACCGGAAAGGTGCTGAAGCGTCAGCTCCGTGAGAAGTACGCTGTCTTGTCCGAGTACCGTCATTCAGCGCAGGGCAAGTCCTTCGCCGCAGCCCCCACCGGAGACGCCGCGTGACCAGCAGCACCACCCAGACCACGAAAGTCGACTTCTACTTCGACCCCGCCTGCCCCTTCGCCTGGATCACCTCCCGGTGGATGCTGGAGGTCGAGCGTCAGCGCGACGTCGAACTGCGTTTCCACGTGATGAGCCTCTACTTCCACAACGAGGGCAACGAACTCCCGGACTGGTACCGCACGCTCGTCGACAAGTCGATCGGCCCGGTCCGTGTGGCCGCGGCGGCTGCCGCGCAGCACGGCCCGGAGGTGCTGCGGGACCTGTACACCGCGTACGGAACCCGGATCCACGAGAAGAAGATGACAGACCTCGACGAGGTCGTCGCCGAATCCCTCGCCGAGCTGGACCTGCCCGCCGAGCTGGCCGCCGCGGCCCACGACCCCGCGCACGACGAGGCCGTGCGGGTCAGCCACGACGCCGGCAAGGACCCCGAGGCGGGCGGTTACGTCGGCACGCCGACGATCCACGTGGACGGCACGGTCTGGTTCGGTCCGGTGCTCCGCGCGATCCCGCGCGGCGAGAAGGCGGCCGAGCTCTTCGACAGCTTCCGGGTGCTCGCCGGCCACCCCGACCTGTTCGAGCTGAAGCGCACCCGCACCGGCGGCCTCGACTACAGCTGACCCGCTCCCGCGCGAACCCCTCGTGCGAACCGTTCCTGTCCGGGGAGCGGTTCGCGCCCATGCGAATGGACGGAAACAGACTGATGGACACTCAGACGGCTCCCGGGGAGCGGCCGGACGCCTTTGTACTCACCGGATCGTTCCTGGTGGTCTGCCGGGCGCCGCTCTACCTGGCGGAACTGGCCCGCCGCGGCCTGAAGATCCTGCTGATCACCCCCTCCTCCTGGCGCGAGGACGCACTGGGCGCCGCCAAGGACCCCGACCACCCGGCGTACGTGATCGACGAGGTCGCCTTCGTCGACGGCGACGTGGGCCGCGAGAACTCGTACCTGCCCGGAGTCGTCTCGGCCGCCCGGCGCTGGCGCGACGCCTACCGCATCGTCGGCGCCTACGCGGTCGGCGAGACCCAGGTCGAACCGACCGGTCTGCTCGCCGACGCGCTGGGGCTGCGCACTCCGGGCCTGCGGGCCACCCGGGCGTGCCGCAGCAAGTACCTGCAGCGCTGGTACCTCCCGGAGTTCAGCCCGGTGTCGCTGACCGTGCCGCCCGACGGCCGCGGGGCCTTCGACCCGGCCTCCGTCCGTTACCCGGCGGTGGTCAAACCCACCGGCCGGCACTCGAGCTCGGGCGTGGAGACGGTGACCGGTCCAAACGCCCTGCCGACGCTGCTGCGCTCGTACCCCGAGCACGAGACCGTCCTCGTCGAGGAGAAGGTCGAGGGCCAGGAGTACTCCGTGGAGAGCCTGGTGCAGGACGGCCGGACCGTCTTCTCCTCAGCCACCCGCAAGGCCACCACCGACTCCCACGCCCACACCTTCGTCGAGCTCTCGCACACCGTGCCCAGCGACCAGCCGGAGGCCGACCCGGTGCTGCTGGACGCCAACCGGCGGATGCTGGAGACACTCGGCTTCCAGGACGGCGTCGCCCACTCCGAGTGGCGGATCGGCGCCGACGGCCGGGCGTACCTGATGGAGGTCGCCGCCCGCACCCCCGGCGACGGGCTGTGCATCCTGTACGAGCTCGCCACCGGTGCGCCGCTGGAGCCGGAGATCGTGCGGATCGCGCTCGGCGAGCAGGCCTCGTACCCGAAGCCGACCCGGGCCGCCCGGCAGGTCTACCTGGAGCACGTGCCCGGCGTGCTGGCCGACGTCCGGGTGCGGGGCTTCGACGTGGAGCCGGTGTGGGTCGGAGAGGGCGGCCTGTGGCCCGCCGTCGGACCGGCCTCGCCCGCCGACCCCCCGACCCTGCGCGCGGTCCTGGTGCACCACGACCGCGGGACCGGGCTCGGCCCGCTGCGCAGCTCCGAGGACCGGGCCGTCTCCTTCTTCATCGACGCGCCCACCGTCGCCGAGCTGGACCTGCTGGAGAGCCGGGTACGGCGCGCCGTCACCGTCCACACCGTCCCGGCGGTCCCGGACACCGTGACCCACGTCCTGGTCGGCTACAGCCCCGTCATGCTGGCCAAGCTGGACGAACAGCTGCCGGCCGACTCGGTGCTGGTCCTGGAGGAGCCGGCCGTCATCGAGGCCCGCGGCATCACCGCGCTCGCCGAACGGCACCCTTGTGTCGCGGCCCTGTTCCCGGCGCCCAGCCAGGACGAGGCCGACCCTCACCGCGTGGTCGGGGCCGTGCCCCGCCCGGTGGGCGTCCGTGCCGTGGTCCCCGTGGTGGAGTACGGCGTGGTGGTCGCCGCCGCGCTCGCCGAGGCCTGGGGCCTGCCCGGTGCGGGCCTGGAGGCGGCCCGCGTGCTGCGCGACAAGGGCCTGCTGCGCGCCGCCGTGGCCGGCAGCGGCATCGCCCAGCCCGACTGGGCCGTGGTCGAACACGCCGGGCAGGTCGCCGACTTCCGCGCCGCGCACGGCGGGCAGTGCGTGCTCAAGCCGGCCGGCCGCCAGGCCAGCCTGGGCGTGCGGCTGCTCGGCCCCGCGGACGACGTCGCCGAGGCCTGGGCCCGGACCACCGCCGCCGACGAGCCGGCGCTGCGGGCCCAGTACGAGGACACCTCCCGGTTCCTGGTGGAGCAGCGGCTGTCCGGGCCCGAGGTGAGCGTCGAGGCCGTGGTCCACGAAGGCGAGGTCGGCTTCACCAACATCACCGCCAAGCTGGTGCAGGACAACGGCCACCCGGTGGAGACCGGTCACACCGTGCCCGCCGACCTGCCGCCCTCCCTCGCGGACGCGCTGCGCGAGGCGGTGGTCCGTCTGGCGGGCGCGGTCGGCTTCCGCTCCGGGGTGCTGCACTGCGAGTGGATCCTGGTCGACGGCACCCCGTACCTGGTCGAATGCGCCGGCCGACTGCCGGGCGGCGGCATCACCGTGCTGATCGACCTCGCCTACGACACCGACATCCTGCGCAACCTGTTGCAGGTGCTCACCGGCGCCGGGCCGGTCGGCCCCCTGCCCCGTCGGCGCGCCGCCGCCGTACGGTTCCTGATCGCCCGTCCGGGCCTGGTGGAGTCCGTGACCGGCGCCGCCGAGGCGAAGGCCGCACCGGGCGTCGCCGAGCTGCATCTCTCGGTCGCCCCCGGCGCCACCGTCCACAGCGCCACCAGTTCCTGGGAGCGGGCCGGACTGGTCATCACCACCGGCGCGGACGTCGCCGAGGCGGGCCGCCGGGCCGAGCACGCTCTGTCCCTGGTCGGCGTACGAACCGTTGGAGGCACGCGATGAGGCTGCCCTCTCCGAGGGAATACGTACCGGCCACTCCGGCCGGGCGTTCCTTCGCCGTCACCTCGCTGATCAACGCCATCGGCACCGGCCTGTACCTGGCCGGCTCCGCGGTCTTCTTCGTCCGCTCGGTCGGCCTGACGAGCGCGCAGGTGGGCCTCGGCCTGGCGTTGTCGGGGGCGGTCGGCTTCCTCACCACGGTGCCCATCGGAGCACTCGCCGACCGGCTCGGCGCCAAGCCGACCCTGGTGGCGCTCCAGTTGTGGCGGGCCGGCGGGTTCGTCGCGCTGGCCTTCGCCCAGGGCATGGTGAGCTTCACGGTGATCTCCTGCTGCCTGGCGGCGGCGGAGGCCGCCACACAGCCGATGACCCAGGCGGTCGCCTCGGCCACCACCGAGGGCACCGACCGCACCCGTACGATGGCGATCATCCGCACCGTACGCAACGTCGGCTTCTCGCTGGGCGCCCTGCTGGCCGCACCGCTGTTGGCCGCCGACCATGTCTGGACGTACCGGGGTATCGTGCTCGGCACCGCCGCGGCGTTCGTGGTGTCCGCCGCGATGCTGTCCCGGGTGCGCGCCGCCACCGCGGCCACCGTCCAGAAGAAGGTGAACCCCCTCGCCGCGCTGCGCGACTTCCGCGACTGGCGGTACCTGCTGCTGACCGCCCTCAACGGGGTGCTCAACCTGCACACCACCATCCTGTCGGTCGGCATCTCGCTGTGGACGATCCAGGCCACCGACGTGCCGGCCGGGTTCCTGCCGGTGCTGATCCTGATCAACACCGTGATGTCGATCGTGCTCCAGGTGCCGGTCTCCCGGCTGGTGGACCGCGAGGGCGGGGCCGAGCGGGCGCTGCGCAGGGGCGGGTTCGCGCTGACGGCGTGCTGCCTGGCGCTCGCCCTGACCACGGCCCCGTCCTCGGTGCTGGTGGCCGGCGCGGTGCTGCTGGCGGCCTGCGTGCTGCTCACCTTCGGCGAGATGTGGCAGGCCGTCGGCGGCTGGGAGCTGAGCTACGATTTCGCGCCCGAGGACCGCAAGGGCGTCTATCTGTCGGTGTTCAGCCTCGGCAACGCCGGCCAACGGATCGTGGGTCCGGCGCTGATCGCGTCCGTGGTGATCGCGGCCGGCCCGGCCGGCTGGATCGCCCTGGCGGTGCTCTTCGCCGCCGCCGGGCTGCTGGTCGCCCCTGTCACCCGCATGCTGCGGACGGTCGCGCCGCATCCCGTGGAGAAGGAGGTGGCGTCGTGAGCGCCCCCAAGGACCTGTTGGTGGTCGGCGTCGGCACGATGGGCCGGCCCTACCTGGAGGCGGCGGCCCGGCTCGGCCTGCGGGTACGTGCCGTGGAGGCGGCGGCCGGCTGGGACGGCCGGCCGGTCGACCTCGCCGAGCGCTTCTACCGGGTCGAGGGCCATGAGGAGGAGGACTGGACGGCGGTGGTCGCCCGGGCCGTCGCCGACCGCGTACCGGACGGTGTGGTCTCCTTCGCCGAACCGCACGTGCTGGCCGGCGCGCTGGCGCAGGAGCGGCTCGGTCTGCCCGGGCCGTCGCTGCACGCCGCGGTGGTCTCCCGCAACAAGGCGCTGCAGCGCGCCGTCTTCGCTTCCCGCGGCGTCCGGCAGCCCGAGCACCTGCTGGTGCCGGACGTGACCGAGGCCCGGACCTGGATGCTGGAGCGGCTGCCCGTGGTGGTCAAGCCGCTCACCGGGGCCGGCAGCGAGGGCGTCGAACTGGTCCGCACCGCCGAGGAGGCGGCCGAGGTCCGCACCCGCCGCTCGGGCGAGGGCAAGGTGCTGGTCGAGGAGGCCATCGAGGGGCCGGAGTTCAGCTGGGAGGCGCTGGTCCGCGACGGCGAGGTGCTGTTCGAGAACGTCACGGCCAAGGAGACCACCCCGCCGCCGTACTTCGTCGAGCTCACCCACCGCTGCGCCCATCACTTCGAGGACGACGAACTGGGCTCTCAGGTACACACGTTGACCCGGGGCGTGCTGAGCGCCGTCGGCATGCGGACCGGGCTGGCGCACCTGGAGTTCAAGGTCGACCGGCGCGGCCCGGCGCTGATGGAGATCGCGGTGCGCACCCCGGGCGACTACCTGCCCGACGCGGTCGGCCTCGCCTACGGCTTCGACCTGTACGAGGCCGTGATCCGGCTGGCGCTCGGGCTGCCCGTCGACGAGCTGGTCCACACCTCTCCGGTCTCCTGGCCGGCCACCCACTTCCCGGCCGCGGCTCCCGGGACGATCACCGCGATCACGGGGGTCGAGGAGACCACGGCCCACCCGTCGGTGGTCCGGGTCCGGCTGCGCAAGCGGCCCGGCGACACCGTAATGCCTCTGACGTCCTCCTCCCGGCGGATGGGGCACGTGCTCGTCGACGCGCCCTCCCCGACCGAGCGTGAGGACGCGCTGAAGCACGTGCGAGAAACCCTGAACATCATCACCGAGCAGCGCTGAGCCCCGAGGTATCCGATGACCAACCCACTGGCCGTGGGGGTGACCGCCTCGTTCGAGGACCTGGTCGGCAACACCCCTCTGTTACGCCTTCGCATGGACGGCGTCCCGCAGGACGTGACCATTCTGGCCAAGCTGGAGGCTGCGAACCCGCTGTCCAGCGTCAAGGACCGCCCCGCCCGGCACATGTTCCGGGCCGCGGAGGCCTCCGGTGAGCTGGTGCCCGGAGCCACCGTCATCGAGTCCACCTCCGGCAACACCGGCATCGCGCTGGCCGCCCTGGCCGCCGCCCGCCGCCACCCCTGTCTGATCGTGCTTCCTGAGAACGCCTCCGGGGAAAGGATCCTGACGCTGCGGATGCTCGGCGCCGAGGTCGAGTTCACCGACCCGGCGCTGGGCTTCGCCGGCTGCGTCGAGCGCGCCGAGAAGCTGCACGCCGAGATCCCCGGCTCCTGGTACGCCCGGCAGCACGAGAACCCGGCCAACGTCCGGGCCCACTACGAGACCACCGGGCCGGAGATCTGGCGCGACACCGGCGGGCGGGTGGATGTCCTGGTCTGCGGGGTCGGTACCGGCGGCACCCTCACCGGGATCGCCCACTGCCTGCGCGAGCGCAACCCCGCGCTGCGCGTCGTCGCGGTCGAGCCGGAGGGCTCCCCGCTGCTGTCCGGCGGCGCCCCCGGCCCTCACCGCATACCCGGCCTGAACGGCGGCTTCACCAGCCCTGTCACCGACGTCGACTGCATCGACGAGGTGATCGTGGTCTCCGACGCGGACGCCGCCGCCACCACGCGGGCGCTGGCCGTCGGCAGCGGCCTGCTGGTGGGCGTCTCCTCCGGCGCCGCCGCGCACGCCTGCCGCGAACTGACGCGCCGCCACGATCTGTCCGGGGCGACCGTCGTCACCGTTTTCCCCGACAGCGGAGAGCGCTACCTGAGCTGGTGGCCGTCGGAGGAAGGGCCGTGAAGTTCAGCGAACTCCACCGCAACCTCAAGCTGCGGATCGGCGTCGGCTTCTTCCAGCGGTTCTTCGACATCATGCTGGTCCCGCTGATGGTCATCCACTTCTCGCACCTGTACGGTGCGGCCACCGCCGGCCTGATGACCCTGGTCGTCGCGGTGGCGACGGTGGGATGCACCCTGGTCGGCGGGCACCTGTCCGACGTGTACGGCCGCCGCAGGGTCCTGATGGCCGGCGAGATCGGCGTCTTCCTCTCGTACATCGGCCTCGCCCTGGTCAACTCGCCGATGCTGCAATCCGGTCCGGCGACCTACGTGCTGTATCTGGGCGCCGCCTGCATGGCGGGCATCGCGCTGCCCGCCAACGAGGCGATGATCGTGGACGTCTCCACCCCGGAGAGCCGCACCGCCGTCTACACGATCAACTACTGGGTGATCAACGTCGCCTTCATGCTCGGCTCGCTGGTCGGCGGCTTCTTCTACGGCGGGTACTTCTTCCAGCTGCTGACCGCGGCCGCGATCGCCACCGGGGGGATCTTCCTGGCGACCTTCCTGGCGCTGTCCGAGACCGCGCCGCCCGAGGCAGCGCAGAATCCCCGCGGGGTGCGACCGGCCCTGCGCGGCTACCTGGCGGTGGCCCGCGACCGGGTGTTCCTGCGGCTCGTCCTGGCGGCCCTGCTGGTCTGGTCCGTGGAGGTCCAGATCTCCTCCTACCTCGCGGTCCGGCTCGGCTCCGACTTCCCCGAGCAGCAGCTGCTGTCGCTGGGCTCCTGGCAGGTGACCGTCGACGGCGTCAACGTGCTGGGCATCCTGCGGGCCACCAACACCCTGCTCGTCGTGGTCTGCGGCCTGTGGATGGGCAAGCTGCTCGGACGCCTCGACGAGCGGCTGCGCCTGGTGACCGGAGTGGTGGTCTTCACCGCCGGCTACATGGCCTGGGCGATCGGCGACGACGTCTGGCTGATGATCGCGGCGGCCGTCGTGGTCACGCTGGGGGAGCTGATGAACCAGCCCGTCAACCAGACCCTGCTGGCCTCCCTGGTGCCCGCCGAATCCCGCACCAAGTACATGGCTGCCTACGGACTGCACGTGCGGCTCGGCTACATGGTCGGCTCGCTGTCGGTGATCCTCGGTTCGGTCGTCGACTCCTGGGTGATGGCCCTGCTGTACGCGGCCTTCGGAGCGGCCGCGATCCTGCTGTACCGGAACCTGTTCAAGATCCAGGACGCCCGCGCCACCACCGAGGAGCCGAAGGCCGAGGCCGGCGCATGACCCCCGTACCCGCCGTGAAAGGGATGGCCCGCCGTGGCTGAGCACACAGCGCCCGCGAACAACCGGTTGCTGATGGTGCAGCCGTACACCCAGTTCGTCGAGAAGGCGGTCGGCCTCGGCTTCGAGGTCTGGTCGATCTGGGACCCGACGCTCCAGCCGGCCTCCTACCTGCAGGGGGTCGAGAAGGTCTCCAAGGAGATGCTGTGGGTGGACTTCTCCGACGAGGCAGCGCTGCGCCGCCTGGTCCGGGAGAGCGCCCTCGCCCACGACGTCGGCTGTCTCCTGCACCTGGGCGAGGAGGCGACCATGGTGGCCGTCGCCGAGGAGGCCCAGACCCTCGGGCTGGCCCTCAACCCGCCGGAGGCGCTCCGTCGGCTCAACGACAAGGCGGTGCTGCGCGAGCTGCTCGCCGAGCACGGCCTGTCCCCCGTGCGCACCGCTGTCGCCGACACTCCCGACGAGGTGGCCTCTGTCCTGGCCGGCTTCGAGCTGCCTGTGGTGGTGAAGCCGACCCGTCTGCAGGGCAGCGCCGCGGTGCGCCTGGTGACCGGCCCCGACGGCCTCGACGCCTGGCGGCAGGAGCTGACCGGACACGCGTACCGGGGTCCGGTGCTGGTCGAGGAGTACCTGCGGGGACCTGAGTTCAGTGTCGAGACGCTCACCCACGAGGGCCGTCACCTGGTGGTCGGCATCACCGCGAAACGCAAGACGCCCGCCCCGGCGTTCGTGGAGACCGGTCACGTCTTCCCCGCCCCGCTGGCGGACGCCGACGCCGGGGCGATCGGCGAGCTGGTCACCGCGCTGCTGGACGCCGCCGGGTACCGGTTCGGCCCGGCGCACACCGAGGTCATCCTCACCGCCGACGGCCCGCGCGTGGTGGAGTCGCAGGCCCGGCTCGGCGGCGACCGGATCCCCGCGCTCATCCGGCTCGCCACCGGCTTCGACATCGAGGGCGCGATCCTCGATCTGCTGGTCGGCGGCGTTGCCGCGCCCGCACCGGCCGGGCGGACGGCCGCGATCTCGTTCTTCTCCTTCCCGCCGGGCAGGATCACCCGGCTGGAGGGCCTGGCGGAGATCGATGCGCTCCCCCACGTGCACGGCGTCCGGTTCCCGTTCGCCGAGGGCGATGTGCTGCCGCTGACCCGGCACTCCGGCTCGCGGCACGGCCACGTGATCGTGGCGGGCGGCACCGCCGAGGAGGCCGAACGGCTGGCCGCCGGGACGAAGGCGCTGCTGCGGGTGGAGACCGGATCCGCCGTCCTGAACGCCGTGCACGCGGCGCCCGCCGCGCCGATGCGGCCCGAGCGCACCCTGCTCCTGATCGGGCACCTCACCGAACCGGTGCGGACCGCCAAGGAGCTGGGGTTGAACGTGATCCTGATCCAGCACAAGGAGAAGTTCCAGCCGGAGCAGGCCGAGCTGGCCGATGTCACCCTGATCGCGGACTACACCGACTGGTCGGTGCTGGAGCCGCTCGCCCGGGCCGCCCACACCATCTGGAACTTCTCCGCGGCGCTGTCGCTCACCGAGCCCGGCCTCGAGCCCGCCGGCCGGGTGAACGACCTGTTCGGCCTCGGCGGTACCGGCTTCGAACCGGCCCGGCTGCTCCGCGACAAGCTCGCCATGCGCCGTCACCTCGCCTCGGTCGGCGCCCCCACGGTGGCCGCCGAGCCGCTCACCGACCGGGACAGCCTGGCCGCGTTCGGCGCCGCCCACGACTACCCGTTCGTGGTCAAGCCGGTGGACCTGACCGCCGGCTTCGCCCTGTTCAGGGTCACTGGTCCGCAGGACGTGGACGGGGTGTGGGAGCGGATCGGCGCGGCCCGCCGCACCGGCATGGACCGCGGCTCCACCATGTACGCGGTGGCCGGGTTCCTGATGGAGCAGTACATCGACGGACCCGAGTTCAGCGTCGAGGGCTTCAGCTTCCACGGGCGCCACACCGTGGTCGCGATCACCGAGAAGCTGACCGACGGCGGGCACTTCGTGGAGCTCGGGCACGCCCAGCCGGCCCGGCTGGACCCGGCGGACGAGGAGCGCATCGTCGCAGCCGTCGCCGAGTTCCTCGACGCGATCGGCATCACCGACGGGCCCAGCCACACCGAGCTGCGGCTCGGTTCGCGCGGCCCGCTGATCATCGAGGGCCACAACCGGCTCGGCGGCGACCACATCCCGGATCTGGTCCAGGCCGCCTACGGCGTCGATCTGACCCGCTATGCGCTCGCCTGGCCGTTCGGCCTGGTGGAGCCGATGACGGAACGTCCGAAGCCGGTCTCGGCGGGCTGTGTGCGCGGCATCGTCGGCCGACCCGGTCGGGTCACCGCGATCACCGGCGAGGACGAGTTGCGCGCCCACCCGTCGGTGCTCGCCCTCGATCTGGCTGCCCGGCCCGGCACGGTGGTCCGACCGATACAGGACAACTGGGACCGGCTCGGCCTGCTGGCCGTCACCGCTCCCGACACCGACGCGGCGGTCGCGCTCTGCGAGGAGCTGCTCGACACCGTGCTGACGGTGTCGATCGAGGACGACGTCCGATGACCCTGGTCGTCCTGGACCCGGACGGCCGGTATGCGGCCGACTGCCCCGGCTGGCTCGCCGGCGCCGGCCGGAGGCTGCATCTGGTCACCGGCCGGGCCGGCGTCCACCCGGGCTTCGCGCGGGTCACGGTGGTGGAGCGGTACGACCGCAGCACCACGGCCGAGCTGGCCGTACTGGATGCCGCCACCCGCACACCGGTACGAGCGGTGATCGCGCTCGCACCGGTGGACCAGGTGCGGGCGGCCGGCCTGCGCGAGCGGCTCGGCCTGCCCGGCCAGTCCCGGGAGGCCGCGCTGGCTCTCGCCGACTCGGTGGCGGCGCACGCGCTGCTGACCCGGGCCGGCATCGCCGCGTTCCCCCGGGCCGAGGTGCGGCGGGTCGCCGACCTGTACTGGTGGGCGCACCGGTGGGGCTACCCCCTGGTGATCCGGCCGCGCCGGGGCGCGCGTCGGCCGGTGATCGCCCGGCTGGCCGACGAGGCCGCACTGCGTGCCGCGGTGGCGAGCGGGCTGCTGCCCGCCGACCCGGCGGTGGTACCGAGCCTGACCGTCGAACCGACCGTCACCGGTGGGGTACGGCGCGACGCGGACCTGCCGCTCGCCGGCGTGCTGCCCGCCGACCCGGGTCACCCGTACGCGGTGGAGACCGTCCGCGGCCCGGACGGGGGCCGACTGGTGCACGCGGTGCGCTACGCCCCGGAGACCCGCCCGGCCCGCGAACTGGTGCGGGCCCAGGCCGGGACCGGCCCGCAGTCCTCGGAGGTGGTCTGAGATGACCGTGCTGGTCCTGCACCACCGGGGTTCGCTGACGGGCACCCCGTACGACGAATGGCTGGCGGACCACAAGGGCGATCTGCTGCTGATCGCCTCCCGCGAGCATCTGGCGCTGGTGTCGGAGGAGTTGCCGCCCGAGGGCGGCGCCTACCGGCGGACCGCCGCCGTCGACTGCTACGAGACCGGGGGTGATCTGGAGGCGCTCGCCCTGGCGTGGGCGCGCGAGCACGGGGTCACGCACATCGTCGCCTGCCAGGAGCGCGACCTGGAGCGGGCCGCCGAGCTGCGCGACGTACTCGGTCTGCCCGGGCAGCGGCTGGACACCGTGCTCCCCTATCGTGACAAGGCGCTGATGAAGCGCCTGGTCGCGGCCGCGGGTCTGGCGGTGGCCCCGTACCTGGCGGTGGAGAGCGCCACCGAGCTGATCGGCTTCGCCGAGCGGCACGGCTTCCCGCTGGTGCTCAAGCCGATGGACAGCGCCGGTTCGGTCGGACTGCGCATCCTGGAGTCCCGCGAGGAGTTGGACGCACACCTGGCCGACGGCCTCGACCTGTACGGGCCGCACCTGCCGAACCTGCTGGCCGAGGCGTTCGTGCCGGGCCGGATGTGCCACGTGGACGGGTTGGTCGTGGACGGCCGGATGGTGTTCGCCTGGCCCTCGCAGTATCAGTACGCGCTGGCCTCGTACCGCACCGACACCGGTGGCAGGCTGGACCTGACCCTGGACGCGGACGATCCGCTGACCCACCGGCTGCTGGAGTTCACCGAGCAGACCTTGGCGGCGCTCGGCGGGCCGGAGGACTTCGCCTTCCACGCGGAGGTCTTCCACACCCCCGGGGACGAGCTGGTGTTGTGCGAGATCGCCTGCCGCACCGGCGGCGCCGCGATCCGCGACATCGTCCGCCTCATGTTCGGGGTGGATCCGAGCGAGGCCTGGGTACGGGCGCAGCTGGGTCTGCCGCTGCCCGCGTGGCTCGGCGCGGAAAAGCGCACACCGCTGCGGATGGTGGGGCAGCTGGTGCTGATGAAGCGTCCCGGCCGGGTGGTACGGACTCCGGAGGGTCCGCCGGACTTCCCCTGGGTCGAGAAGTACCAGATGTTCGTCGCACCGGGACAGACCCTGCGGGAGGCCGCGTTCTCCGCCGACTTCCTGCTGACCGCGTTGGTCTCAGGGACGGACCGGGTCGAGTGCGAGGCCCGGTTGCGGGTCCTGGAGGACTGGTTCCTGGGCGAGCTGGTACTGGAGCCGGTCGACGGGGCTGCCTGAGCCGCCGCCCGGTCGCCCGGGGTGCGGCCCGGCCGGCACTGGATGCCGGCCGGGCCACGTGCGTCCTCCTGCCGGGTCAGGAGGGGCTGCGGCCGTTCTCCCGGGTGATCCCGGCACCTTCTTGAAGGCCCATCAGGTAGCCGAGTTGGAGCCGGTGCTCGGCACCGTGCTCCTCCTTGAGCCGGGCAACATGGGCCTGCAGGGAGCGAAGGCTGAGGCCGAGCCTTCGGGCGATCTCCTTGTCGGACCTGCCCTCGATGAGCAGTTTCTGAATCGATCCGCGGATCGCCGGAATGACCTCGGGCGCCGCGTCCGCCGCCCGTACCGGCAAGAAGGGATACGATTCGGCCCGGTCCCAGGCGCGCTCGAAGATGTCGGAGAGAAAGTGCACCACAGTCGGGTGGGTGATCAGCACTGCCGAGGTGCGCGCCGCATTCGCGGGAATCAACACAGTCCGCCGGTCGATGATGATCATCCGGTCGAAGAACTCCGCCAGAGTACGCACCTGAGCACCGTACGAGGTGACCGCCCGGACATACTCCTTCGTGGGTTCGTCGAATCGCGTGCTGTGCTGATAGAGCGTTCGCATCGAGACGCCGCCCGCGATCCGGTCCCGCACCGCGCCCAGGGCCTCGCCCAGCACCGCACTCGGGCGCGGCCCGTCGGGCTGGGCGGTGAGTATCTCGGACGTGACCCCGTCGATCAGGTCCTGGATCGCTTCGTTGATCTCGGGCAGCCCGTCGATGACCTCGAAGCCGACGCCCCGGGCGGGAGCGGCCTCGGATGCCTGGACGGCCGCGGCCGAGGCACTGCCGACCCTGTTGGAGACCATCCGGGAGAGGTCTCCCAGGGCTTCGCCGACCCTGACCAGCGCCTCACGGCAGGACGGGTCGTCGGGTGGCAGGGTGATTGCCAGAGTGTCGCCCTCGACGGCCGGCGGCGCAACTAAATTCACAATGTCCCTTTTGTTGGAGTAAAACCTCATTTACATCCCTCGCTTTACCGAAGTGCACCTATCCGAAGTATCGGCGACCTTGTCCGTCCAGTCGAGCGGATCGCATACTCGCTCGCGAGGGGCACCGAGGGCAGTCGGCCCGTGTTAATCACCCTTAAACAACCCACACGCCGTATCGACTGCCGCAAAAAGTGTCACCACTGAATCGCGGTGAATCCACCAGGGGGAAATTCAATGATGCTCAGTGAAATGCGTCGCGCCGCATGCAGACCTTCCGCTCCGACCGGACCCGAGCAGGCCGGCGTCGGGGACTCCGCCTCCGAGGACGTGGGCTGGAACGCCGTCCCCGGTCCTCACCGGATGGCCTGATCCACTTCCGAGCCGCCCCCGGACCCGCCCTCGTCCGCTCCGCGCGGCCGGCCCTCGCCCTCACCACAGCTTCCCGAACTGAACGAAGAGTTCGGCACCGAGGCATCCTTCGGCTCCGGAACTCCGTCGGCCGCCCGGAGCCGGACGGACCCGCCGAGGCAGCGCGAGAGCCACTGCCCGCTCCCTCGGCGGACGGAGGGACGGTACCCCATGAACCCGAACCACACCGCTGCCGCGACCGGCCCGTTCGCGGCGCAGCAACCCGACTGGCCCGACCCCGACGCACTACGCTCGGTCGCGGGCGAACTGGCCACCCTCCCCGCGCTGGTCGCGGCCGAGGAGTGCGACCGGCTGCGCGAGCGGCTGGCCGCGGTGGCCCGCGGCGAGGCGCTGCTGCTCCAGGGCGGCGACTGCGCCGAAAGCCTCGCCGAAGTCGGCCCGGACACCACCACGGCCAAGTACCGCACTCTGACCCTGATGGCCGCGGTCATCTCCGAGGCCGCCGAACTCCCGGTGGTCCGGCTGGGCCGCATCGCCGGCCAGTTCGCCAAACCGCGGTCGAACCCGACCGAGCTGCACGAGGGCATCGAACTCCCCTCCTACCGGGGGGACATGGTCAACTCGCCGGCCTTCACCGCCGCGGCCCGCACCCCGGACCCGAACCGGTTGCGGCGCGTCTACGACGCCTCCGCGGAGACCCTCGGTCACCTGAGCGAACTCACCGCCGCCGACGGCGGCGAGTTCTGGACCAGCCACGAGGCCCTGGTACTGGAATACGAGCGCGCACTCTGCCGCACCACCGCGGCGGGCCGCTACGCCTCCTCCGGCCACCTGCTGTGGATCGGCGAGCGCACCCGTCAGCCGGATTGCGCACACGTCGACTTCGCCGCCCGGGTGCGCAATCCGATCGCCGTCAAGCTCGGCCCGTCCAGCACCCCGGACGACACGCTGCGCCTGATCGACCGGCTCGACCCGGACCGCGAACCCGGCCGGCTGACCTTCATCAGCCGGATGGGCGCCGGTACGGTGCGCGACACGCTGCCGGACCTGGTGGCGAAGGTGGCGGCATCCGGTGCCGAGGTGGCCTGGATCTGCGATCCGGTGCACGGCAACACCGTGTCCTCGCCGACGGGCCACAAGACCCGCAGACTGGACGACGTGCTGAACGAGATCAAGGGCTTCCTCGAGGTCCACCGATCCCTGGGCACCCATCCCGGCGGTTTCCACCTGGAACTGACGGGAGATCATGTCACCGAATGCGTGGGCGGGACCTACGAGGTCCGCTTCGAGGATCTGCCGAACCGTTACGAGACCGTCTGCGACCCCAGGCTGAACCTCGGCCAGTCACTGGACGTCGCTTTCGAACTCGCGGCCATGTACACCGCTTCCCCGGTCGCGGACCGCGGGACCACCTGGGCGGCGGCGTGACCCACGCCACTCCGCCCCCGTCGACGACGAAGAGGAGACCTGCTGATGGCGGCCACCCGTGCTGGGGAGTTCCTGGCACTTCACGACCGGACCGATCCCGGCGACCCGCTGGTCATCCCCAATGTCTGGGACGCGGTCAGCGCGCGGGCGTTCGCAGAGGCCGGCTTCCCCGCGCTGGCGACCTCCAGCGCGGCGGTCGCCGCCGTACTCGGCCATGATGACGGCGAGGACACCCCGGCAGACGAGATGTTCGCCGCGATCAAGCGGATCGTCCGCTCCGTCGACGTGCCGGTGACGGCGGACATCGAGGGCGGCTACGGCCTCGCCCCGGGCGAGATCGTCGAGCGGCTGCTCGACGCGGGGGCGATCGGCTGCAACCTGGAGGACTCCGCGGGCCGGCAGCTCAAGGACGCCGAGCAGCAAGCGGAATGGCTCTCCGAGGTCAGCGTGGCCGCCGGTGAGCGGCTGGTGCTGAACGCCCGGATCGACACCTTCCTGTACGGCGACCGTTCGGTGGAGTCCGCGGTCAAGCGCGCCTGCCTGTACATCGGCGCCGGCGCGGACGTGGTCTACCCGATCCTGGCCCCCGAGGAACTGCTCCCCGGCCTGGCCAACGACGTCAGCAAGCCGCTGAACGCCCTGCACCGCCCCGGCAACGCCTCCCCCAGCCGGCTCGGCTGTCTCGGCGCGGCCCGGGTCACCTTCGGTGACGGCCTGCACCAGCAGGCCGTCACCGACGTCACCGACCTGGCCCGGAGGACCGGGCGGGCGTACGGCGCCCAGTAGGGCCCCGTACGCCCGCGGCGGGCGGTGACCGGCCCCGAGGACCTGGCGGCCGCTACCTGGTGGCCATCAGCAGGTATTCGTGCGACCGATTGGTCAGCATCGGGTCGTCACCGCCCGCCGGCCGGTCGTACAGGTGGATGCGCTCGTCACCCAGGGTGAGGTGGCGTCCCAGCACCCGCGCCGCGTCCCAGGCCAGTGGAACGAACCGGTCGGCGATCCGCCGGTTCTGGACCGCGATCACGGCCCGGGCACCGGGCCGCATGGTCTGCGCGATCGCGCCGAACGCCTCGTCCAGCGCGTTGAGGTAGTCGTCGTAGTCGCGCAGCGCATAGAACTGCGCGCCGTCGGTGGCGCCGGTGTCCAGGTTGGTGCCGAAGTACGGCAGATCGCACAGCACCAGGTCGACCGAGCCTGCCTCCAGCGGAGGCTTCCGGGCATCGCCGCAGATCATCTCCTGTCCCGGACAGGTCGCCAGCCGCTTGCGTGCGTCCTCGGCACGCTCCTCGTTCACCTCGATGCCGAACCCGCGCCGTCCTTCCGCCGAGGCGGCCACCAGCGTCGTCCCCCACCCCGCGAACGGGTCGAAGACCAGTTCCCCGGGTGCGCTGAGCTCCCGGATCAACGGCCGCAACTGGCTGACCAGACCGGCCTGTCCCGCCGCCTCGGGAAGCGCGTACTCCGGGTCCTCACCCCCGAGCACGAGCCAACTGGTAACCCCCACCGGACATCACTCATCCTCTCGCTTCCCCGGCTGTGGTCAGGTCACCGCACGGCGCCGGGAGCGCCATGCTACTCAGCGGGAACACCCGTGCGGGTGATCTTCTGAACTGAAGTCCCCCTCGATCAGGAGGAGTTGACACGGGGACATACGGGTCCCGGAGAAAGCGGTCCAGGTGGTGAGCGAGGAGCGCAGGCCGAGCAGGCGGTGCACGGCCGGATTCGAGAAGGACGCCGTCGGGCTCGTCCGTCGTCCTGGCCGACCGGCCCGTCGCTGCAGCTCTGGCGGTACCTCCGCGGGCCGGTGTGCCGAGGGCGGGGACGGAGACGGAGGCCTGACTTCGTCGTCCGTGTCGGCGGCGCCTCGGGCGGGACCCGGGTCACGGGGCACAGGACCCGAGGCGCCGCCCACCTCCCCCCTCCCACCTCCCATCTCCCATGGCTCACGGCTCACGGCTCACGGCCGGACGTTCTCCGTGAACCTCCGTGCCGTCTCCGCCAGGACCTCGCGGCCGTCGCGGGCCCACAGCGCGTCGTTGAACAGCTCGACCTCGATGGGACCGGTGTAGCCGGCCGCCTCCACGTACCCCTGCCACTCCTGCATGTCGATACTCCCGTCGCCGATCTGGCCGCGGCCGTTGAGGACGCCCTCGGGCAGCGGGGTGGTCCAGTCGGCGAGCTGGAAGGTGTGGATGCGGTCCTGGACGCCGGCGCGGGCGATCTGCGCGGGCGCCGTGTCGTCCCACCAGACGTGGTACGTGTCGACGGTGACGCCGACCTGCCGGGCCGGGAACCGTTCGGCGAGGTCCAGGGCCTGGGCGAGGGTGGAGACCACGCAGCGGTCCGAGGCGTACATGGGGTGCAGCGGCTCGATGGCCAGACGCACCCCGTGCTCCTCGGCGTACGGGCCCAGCTCCGCCAGGGCGTCCGCGATGCGTTCGCGGGCGCCGCGCAGGTCCCTGGAGCCGGCCGGGAGGCCGCCGGAGACCAGGACCAGGGTGTCGGTGCCCAGGGTGGCCGCCTCGTCGACGGCGCGGCGGTTGTCGGCCAGGGCCGTGGCCCGCTCGGCGGGATCGATCGCGGTGAGGAAACCGCCCCGGCACAGGGTCGTCACCGTCAGGCCGGCGTCGCGGACCAGTTTCGCCGCCGCCTCCACGCCGTAGGCCCGGACGGGTTCGCGCCACAGGCCGACGCCGGGGACGCCCAGGTCGCGGCAGCCGTCGACGAGTTCCGGCAGGGACAGCTGCCTGACCGTCATCTGGTTGATGCTGAAACGCGCGAGAGCGTCGGCGGAGCCGGTCACGAGGTCACTCCGTACAGGTGCAGCAGGGTCCGCATGCGGTCCTCGGCGAGCTTCGGGTCGGGGAACAGGCCGAGGCCGTCGGCGAGTTCGTAGGCGCGGGCGAGGTGCGGCAGCGAGCGGGCCGACTGCAGGCCGCCGACCATGGCGAAGTGGTCCTGGTGGCCGGCCAGCCAGGCCAGGAACACCACGCCCGTCTTGTAGAAGCGGGTGGGTGCCTGGAAGAGGTGCCGGCTCAGCTCCACCGTCGGGTCGAGCAGTCCGCGGAAGCCCGCCGTGTCCCCGGTGTCCAGGGCGCGGACGGCCTGGGCCGCCAGCGGGCCGAGCGGGTCGAAGATGCCGAGCAGGGCGTGGCTGAAGCCCTGCTCGTCGCCCGCGATCAGCTCGGGGTAGTGGAAGTCGTCGCCGGTGTAGCAGCGCACGCCCTGCGGCAGGCGGCGGCGCAGGTCGACCTCGCGCTGCGCGTCGAGCAGCGAGACCTTGATGCCGTCGACCTTGTCGGGGTGGGCGGCGATGACCTCCAGGAAGGTCCCGGTGGCCGCGTCCAGGTCGGACGAGCCCCAGTAGCCCTCGAGCGCCGGGTCGAACATCGGGCCGAGCCAGTGCAGGATCACCGGTTCGGCGGACTGGCGCAGCAGGTACCCGTACATCTCGAGGTAGTCCTCGGGGGAGCGGGCCGCGGCGGCCAGGGCGCGGGACGCCATCAGGATGGCCTGCGCGCCCGACTCCTCGACGAGCAGGAGCTGTTCCTCGTAGGCCGCCCGCACCTCCTCGAGCGTGCCCGCGGCGAGCTGGTCGGTGCCGACGCCGCAGGCGATGCGGCCGCCGACGGCCTTCGCCTCGGCGGCGGACCGGCGGATCAGCTCGGCCGCGCCCGCCCAGTCCAGGCCCATGCCGCGCTGGGCGGTGTCCATGGCCTCGGCGACGCCCAGGCCGTGCGACCACAGGTGGTGGCGGAAGGCGAGGGTGGCGTCCCAGTCGACGGCGGCGGGCGAGTCGGGGGTCGTGTCGGCGTACGGGTCGGCGACGACGTGGGCCGCGGAGAAGACCGTACGGGAGGTGAAGGGGGCTCCGGCGGTGACCGCGAGGGGCTCGGTGCGGGGCTCGTAGGTCCGCAGCAGGCCCTGTGCGTCGGGCAGTTCGATGCTCACAGGGCGATCTCCGGTACGTCGAGGCGGCGGCCCTCGGCCGACGACCTCAGGCCCAGCTCGGCGAGCTGGACGCCGCGGGCTCCGGCCAGCAGGTCCCAGTGGTAGGGGGCGTCGGCGTAGACGTGCCTGAGGAACAGCTCCCACTGGGCCTTGAAGCCGTTGTCGAACTCGCCGTTGTCCGGGACCTCCTGCCACTGGTCGCGGAAGACCTCGGTGGCGGGGATGTCCGGGTTCCAGACGGGCTTGGGGGTGGCGGAGCGGTGCTGGACGCGGCAGGTGCGCAACCCGGCCACGGCGGAGCCCTCGGTGCCGTCGACCTGGAACTCGACGAGTTCGTCGCGGTGGACGCGGACCGCCCAGGAGGAGTTGATCTGGGCGACGGCGCCGCCCTCGAGTTCGAAGACGCCGTAGGCGGCGTCGTCGGCGGTGGCGTCGTAGGGCTTGCCGTTCTCGTCCCAGCGCTGCGGGACGTGGGTGGCGGTCAGGGCCTGGACGGAGCGCACCCGGCCGAACAACTCGTGCAGCACGTACTCCCAGTGCGGGAACATGTCGACGACGATGCCGCCGCCGTCCTCGGCGCGGTAGTTCCAGGACGGGCGCTGCGCGTCCTGCCAGTCGCCCTCGAACACCCAGTAGCCGAACTCGCCGCGCACCGACAGGATCCGGCCGAAGAAGCCGCCGTCGATGAGTCGCTTCAGCTTGAGCAGGCCCGGCAGGAACAGCTTGTCCTGCACCACGCCGTGCTTGATCCCGGCGGCGTTCGCCAGCCGGGCCAGTTCCAGGGCGCCGTCGAGGCCGGTGGCGGTCGGCTTCTCGGTGTAGAGGTGCTTGCCGGCCGCGATCGCCTTGGTGAGGGCCTCCTCGCGGGCGGAGGTGACCTGGGCGTCGAAGTAGATGTCGATGCTCTCGTCGGCGAGCACCGCGTCCAGGTCGGTGGAGACGTGCTCCAGGCCGTGCCGCTCGGCCAGCGCGCGCAGCGCGTGCTCCCGGCGGCCGACCAGGACCGGCTCCGGCCACAGCACGGTGCCGTCACCGAGGTCGAGGCCGCCCTGCTCGCGCAGGGCCAGGATGGAGCGGACGAGGTGTTGCCGGTACCCCATCCGCCCCGTCACACCGTTCATGGCGATACGCACCGTCTTGCGTGTCACGTCGATCCCTTCGTACGCGGTCCCCGCGCGCCGCGCACGCCCCACCCGGCACGCGTCGGCCGGCGCGTGCCGGGCGACGCGTGACGGGTACTGGTGAACGTCACAGCAAGCGCTTTCTATGCCTCTAGAAGCTAGCCTCTGGACGGCGGTCCGGACAAGACCACGGCGAACCGGACTTGTTCGAGGGGGCGAACAAGTGGGCGCGGGGCCATAGGGTCTGGTCGGGGGCGGGACATCGGGTTCCGTGCCCGGACATGCCCGGACGCGCCCGGACACCGCGGCCGGCGCCGATACGACGAGATGCGCGACCGGAGGACGAGAGATGACGGTGACCCTGGCGGACGTGGCGGCCCGCGCGCAGGTCTCCCCCGCGACGGTGTCGCGCGTGCTGAACGGGAACTACCCCGTGGCGGCTTCCACCCGCGAGCGGGTGCTGAAGGCCGTGGACGAACTCGACTACGTGCTCAACGGCCCCGCGAGCGCCCTGGCCGCCGCCACCTCCGACCTGGTGGGCATCCTGGTGAACGACATCGCCGACCCCTTCTTCGGGATCATGGCGAGCGCGATCCAGGGCGAGATCGGAGGGCCGGGCGGACGGGCCGGCGGGGAGAGACTCGCGGTCGTGTGCAACACGGGCGGCTCCCCGGAACGCGAACTGACGTATCTGACGCTGCTCCAGCGGCAGCAGGCCGCGGCGGTGGTGCTGACCGGCGGCGCCATCGAGGACGCCCCGCACCGGGCGGCGATGGACGCGAAGCTGCGCAAGCTGGCGAAGGCCGGGACCCGGGTGGTGCTGTGCGGCCGGCCGCCGGCGCCGGACACCGGGGCGATCGCGCTGACCTTCGACAACCGCGGCGGCGGCCGGGAACTCACCGAGCATCTGATCGGGCTCGGCCACCGCCGCCTCGGCTACGTCGCGGGCCCGCAGGAGCGCACCACCACCCGCCACCGCCTCGAAGGGCACCGGGCCGCGCTCGCCGCGCACGGCATCGAGGAGGACCCCCGCTGGACCGTCCACGGCCGCTACGACCGCCGCTCCGGCTACGAGGCCGCCCTCGAACTCCTGCGCAGGGACCCCGAGCTGACGGCGGTGGTCGCCGCGAACGACTCCGTCGCGCTGGGCGCGTGCGCGGCACTGCGGGGCTCCGGACGGAAGATCCCCGACGACGTGTCGGTCGCCGGTTTCGACGACCTCCCGTTCAGCATCGACGCGGTGCCCGCCCTGACGACGGTGCGGCTGCCGCTCACCGAGGCGGGGGCCCGGGCCGGCCGCATCGCGATGGGCCGCGAGGAGCCGCCGCCCGGGGGGATCGCCTCCGTGCGGGGCGAGTTGATGGTGCGGGGGTCCTCGGGGGCACCCCGGGCGTGAGGGGTCCTTCCCGTGGGCCCGCCCGGGCCGCGCGGCCCGGGCGGGCCCACGGGAAGGACCCCTGAAGACCGCGGGCCGGTGTCCGCGCCGGTACCTGTCCCGCGCGGCCGAAGTGCGCGGTCGCCGGCGGCGATGAGTTCCGCCGCTACCGTCGGTCTGTACTTCCGTCATCGCCTCGGCGGACAGGCGGACAGGCGGACAACAGGAGCGGCAGCCATGCGGATCGTGATCACCGAGTTCATCAGCCTCGACGGTGTCGTGCAGGCCCCCGGCGGACCCCGGGAGGACACCGACGGCGGTTTCGCCCACGGCGGCTGGTCGCACGCCTACTTCGACCCGGAGGTCGTCGGCGGCGCCTTCGACGCGGCGCTGGAGAAGGCCGACGGGCTCCTGTACGGGCGCCGCACCTGGCAGACCATGGCCGAGGCGTGGCCCCGGCAGGCCGGGGACCCCTTCGCCGACCGGATCAACGGCCTGCCGAAGTACGTCGTCTCCGGCACCCTCGGCGAGTCCGACCTGACCTGGAACAACAGCCGGCTCGTTCCCGCCGGGGAGGCCGTCGCCCGCATCCGGGAGCTGCGCGCGGCCGAGGGCGGCGACCTCGTGGTGATGGGCAGCCCCACGCTCGCCCGCACCCTGCTGGGCGAGGACCTGGTGGACGAGCTCCGGCTCCTCGTCATGCCGGTGGTCCTGGGCGGCGGCAAGTCGGTCTTCCCCGTGGACGGCGCGAAGCGCCCGTTCGAGCTGGTCTCGGCGACCGCCGCGAAGTCCGGTGCCCAGGTGTGCGTCTACCGCCGCGCGACGGAGGCGCACACCGGGGCCTGAGGCCCCGGACGGGGCGCCGCCGCCCGCGCGACCGGACCGACGCCCCGCCCCCGCCCCCGCCCCGAACCCTCGCGCGGCACCGGAGTGGCGCGGAGCGGCGAGGGGGGAGTGACCGCGCGGGTCCCGGGTAGGGTCCGTTTTCATGAAGCTGGCGTTCTCCACCCTCGGTGTCCCCGGCCTTCCGATGGCCGACGTACTGCGTCTCGCGACCGCGCACGGCTATCACGGCGTCGAGCTGCGCGCGCACCCCGAGGAACCGGTCCATCCCGGTCTCTCCCCCGCCGAACGGGCGGATGTCGCCGCCGAGTTCAAGGCGGCCGGCATCGAGGTCCTGAGCGTCGCGGGCTACACCAGGGTCGCCGCGCCGGGCGACGACGAGGCCGTCGTCGCGGAGCTCCAGGCCCTCCTCGGTCTCGCCCGCGACCTCGGCGCCCCCTACATCCGGGTCTTCCCGGGCGGCTCCTCCGAGCAGACCCCGAAGGAGGCCGACGCGACGGCCGCCCGGCGGCTGGGCACGGCTGCCGAGTACGCGGCCGACCTCGGCGTGCGCATCCTGCTGGAGACCCACGACTCGCACCGCACCGGCGCCGACGCGATGCGGATCCTCGGCCTCGTGGGCCACCGCCAGGTGGGCGCCCTCTGGGACGTGATGCACACCTGGCTGGGCGGCGAGCAGCCCGCGGAGAGCCACGCGGCCCTCTCCCCCCACCTCGGCTACGTCCAGGTCAAGGACATCGCCTCCGCCGAGGACACCACCCCGCTCCCCCTCGGTGAGGGCATCCTCCCGCTGGCCGAATGCGTGGAGATCCTCTCCCGCCACGGCTGGGACGGCTGGCTCTGCTGGGAGTACGAGAAGCGCTGGTACGAGAAGGCCGCCCCGCTCCCCGGCCTCCTCGGCCCCGGCCGGGCCCACCTCTCCCGCCTCCTCAACGACTCGGCGTAACCGGATCCCGTCGCCCGGCCATCCGGCGTCCGGCCGGCCCGGCGGGGCCCCGGGCCGCCGGGCGCGTCCACCTCGCGGCCGGACCGGTGCACCCCTCACCCCCTCGCCGATCCCATCCACCCCACCCGCGGGCCCTCTCCCGGCCCACCCGCCGGCCCCGCCCCTCAACGACCCGGCGCGACCGGCTCCCGCCCACCCGCCGGCCCGTCCCCGCCGGCCTCCGGACCCGTCCCCCCTCAACCGCACACCCGGTCACCTCACAGCCGGACCGGTCCGCCCCGCCGCAAAACCCGCACGCCCCACCCCCGGCCCCCCTCTCCCCGCCCACCCGCCGGCCCCGCACCCCGACCCGCCGGCACGGCCCCCCGGCCGCCGGGCCCGTCCGCCTCTCCGCCGGGCCCGTCCGGCCCGGCCGCGGGCTCTCCCGTCCGGCCCACCCGCCGCTCCCGTCCCCCGAACGACGCGAGGGCCACACCACCCACCAGCAGGGCCGCCGCCCACCACCGCAGCGGGCTCACCGGCTCGCCCAGGAACAGGGCCGCCGACGACATCCCGAAGACCGGTACCAGCAGGGAGAACGGCGCCACCGTCGACGCGGGGTGACGGCGCAGCAGCCATCCCCAGGCCCCGAAGCCGAACACGGTGGCGCCCCAGGCCACGAACAGCAGGGCGCCCGCCCCCGGCAGGTCCAGCACGCCCAGCGCCTCCAGGTCCCGCGAGGGGCCCTCCAGGAGCAGCGAGAGCGCCAGCAGCGGCAGGACCGGCACCGTGCTCACCCAGATCATGAAGTTCAGGGCGTCGTCGGGCGCCGCCCTGCGGGTCAGCACGTTCGACACGCCCCAGCAGGCCGCGGCGGCGATGATCAGGGCGAACGCTCCCAGAGGACCCGAGGTGCCCTCGTCGACGGCGGCGACGCCGATTCCGGCCAGGGCCACCGCCATGCCCACCAGCCGGATGCGCGCGGGCCGTTCGCCGAGGAGCAGGAACGCGAACAGGGCCGTGAAGACCGCCTGGATCTGGAGCACCAGGGAGGTCAGCCCGGCCGGCATGCCCGCGTCCATGCCGACGAACACCAGCCCGAACTTGGCCACCCCGAGGGCGAGGCCCACCCCCACGATCCACTTCCACGCCACCCTGGGGCGTCCCACCAGGAAGACCGCGGGGACCGCCGCCGTGAGGAAGCGCAGCGCGGAGAACAGCAGCGGCGGGAAGCGGTCGAGGCCGATCTCGATGACGACGAAGTTCACGCCCCAGACAGCGGCGACGAGAACGGCGAGCAGGGCGTGGGAAGGTCGCATACGTCGAGGATCACCGCCCGCGACCCTTCAGCACCAGCGAAGATTCCTGCATGGTGGGTTGAAGCACCGCTTACCGATCGGGGAGCCGTCATGCTCGACCTCCAGCGCCTGCGCGCCCTGCACGCCGTGTCCGTGCACGGGACCGTCGGAGCCGCCGCCGCGGCGCTCGGCTACACCTCCTCCGCCGTCTCCCAGCAGATCGCCAAGCTGGAGCGGGAGACCAGGACCGTGCTGCTGGAGCGGGAGGGCCGGGGCGTGCGGCTGACCGACGCGGCGCACCACCTCGTCGCCACCGCGCAGGAGCTGCTGGCGATCGTGGAGCGCGCCGAGACCGAGCTGGAGGAGCGGCGCGGGGTGCCGTCCGGGCGGCTGACGATCGCCGCGTTCGCGTCGGCGGCCCGCGGGCTGATGCCGCCCGTACTGGCCGACCTGGCCGGGCGGCACCCCGCGCTCGACACCCGGCTGACCGAGGTCGACCCGCACCTGTCCGTGGACCTGGTCGCCAAGGGTGCGGTCGATCTCGTCGTCGCGCACGACTGGGACATCGCGCCGCTGCCCGCCCCGGCGGGCGTGGAGCAGGCGGTCGTCGGGGACGACCTGTGCGACCTGCTGGTGCCGCGCGGGCATCCGTTCGCGGAGCGCGGCACGGCGGTACGGCGCGAGGAGCTGGGCGGCGAGCGGTGGATCTGCCAGCCGCCGGGGCGGGTCTGCCACGCGTGGCTGGTGCGCACCCTGCGTACCGCCGGGCACGAGCCGGACATCGTGCACCAGGCGGACGAGAACCCGACCCTGGTCGCCCTGGTGGCGGCCGGGCTCGGCATCGCGCTGATCCCCCGGCTCGGGCGCGGCCCGCTGCCCGACGGGGTGGTGGAGGTCCCGCTCGACCCGATGCCCGTGCGGCACGTGTACGCGCTGTGGCGGGCCGGCGCGGCCCGCCGTCCGGCGATCGCGGAGACCGTCCGCACCCTGCGCGTCCACTGGCCCGCCGTCTCGGCGCACCGGCCGCCCGCGCACCGGGCGTCCCGGACACCCCTGGCGTCCCGGGCCCCGGCGTCCGCCCCGGACTGAGACGTCCGTCCGCGCCCGGGAGCCCCCGCCCGCCCCCTTCCGCGCCCTCCCTCGCCCTACGCGGGCTGCCGGAGGAGTCCGCGCGGCGCGGTGCCGGCCCCTCGCCCCTGGCTGCGACGCCGGCCCACCCCCCTCCGCCGTACCGCGGCCGGCGGCCCCGCCCGCACCTTCCGGCCGACCACGCCCGCCGACCGCGCCCACCCCCGCACACCCTTGACTGGCAGAAACTTCCCGGATATTGGTGACCCTTCGGCAGTTTCCTTCAGCGGATCCCCCACGGATCACCTCCCAAAGGAGCGCACGTGCCCGACAGCAGCACGGGAAGCACAGGAAACACGGAGGGCACGGAGGGCACGGAGGGGAGCGCTGCCGCGTGTCCGTCCAGACGGGCCGTCCTCGCCGCGACGACGGCGGTCACCACCGCCCTCGCCGCCGGGACCGCCGCGCACGCGGCCGGCGCCTCCAAAGCCCCCGCGGGCCCCGCGGGCCCGGACGACCGCAGGCTCCGCGCCCTCCTCTCCCGGATGACCCTGGAGGAGAAGGTCGGCCAGCTGTTCGTGATGCGGGTCTACGGCCACTCCGCCACCGAACCCGACCAGGCCGACATCGACGCCAACCTCGAGGAGATCGGCGTGCGCACGGCCGCCGAACTGCTGGAGAAGTACCGGGTCGGCGGCATCATCTACTTCACCTGGGCGCACAACACCCGCGATCCGCACCAGATCGCGAGCCTCTCCAACGGCATCCAGAAGGCGTCCCTCGGTCTGCCGCGCGGTCTGCCGGTGCTCATCTCCACCGACCAGGAGCACGGCGTCGTGGCCCGCGTCGGCGCGCCGGCGACCCTGTTCCCCGGCGCGATGGCCGTCGGGGCGGGCGGCTCCCGCTCCGACGCGCGCACCCTCGGCCGGATCGCGGGGCGTGAGCTGCGCGCCCTGGGCATCCGTCAGGACTACGCCCCGGTGGCCGACGTGAACGTCAACCCGGCCAACCCGGTCATCGGCGTACGGTCCTTCGGGGCCGAGCCCCGGGCGGTGGCGCGGCTGGTGGCCGCCGAGGCCGCCGGGTTCCGGCAGTCGGGGGTCACGGCGACCGCCAAGCACTTCCCCGGGCACGGCGACACCGCCGTCGACAGCCACACCGGCCTCCCGGTGATCACCCACAGCCGTGAGCAGTGGGAGCGGTTGGACGCGCCGCCGTTCCGGGCGGCGATCGCCGCGGGCATCGACTCGATCATGACGGCCCATCTGATGGTCCCGGCGCTCGACGCCTCCGAGGACCCGGCGACCCTCTCGCGCCCGATCCTCACCGGCATCCTCCGCGAGGAGCTGGGCTACGACGGGGTCGTGGTCACCGACTCCCTCGGCATGGAGGGGGTGCGGACGAAGTACGGCGACGACCGGGTGCCGGTGCTGGCCCTGAAGGCGGGTGTGGACCAGCTGCTCAACCCGCCGTCCCTGGACGTGGCGTGGAACGCCGTCCTGAGGGCCGTCCGGGACGGCGAACTGACCGAGGCCCGGCTCGACGAATCGATCCTGCGCGTGCTGCGCCTGAAGGCGGGACTGGGCCTGTTCGAGGACCCGTACGCCTCCCCGGGCGGTGTGGACCGCACGGTCGGCACCCGGGCGCACCGGGCGGCGGCCGACCGGATCGCCGAACGGAGCACCACCCTGCTGGTCAACGAGGGCCGTGTGCTGCCCCTGTCGCGGCGCAGGCAGCCGAGGCTGCTGGTCGTCGGCGCCGACCCGGCCTCCCCGTCCGGTACGACGGGACCGCCGACCGGTGTGCTGGCGGGCGCGCTGGGCGAGCTGGGGTTCACCGCCACCGCCCTGTCCACCGGTACCGCGCCGTCCGCGGCGACGATCGACCGGGCCGTGGCCGCCGCCGGGGAGGCGGACGCCGTGGTCGTCGGGACGTACGACGTGACGGCGGCGAGCAGCCAGCGGACGCTGGTCGAGCGGCTCCTGGCGACCGGCAGGCCGGTGGTCGCGGTGGCGATCCGCAACCCGTACGACGTGGCCCATCTGCCCGCCGTGCCGGCGTACCTGGCGACGTACTCGTGGACCGACGTGGAACTGCGGGCCGCGGCCCGGGTGATCGCGGGCCGGGTGGAGCCGCGCGGGACGCTGCCGGTGCCGGTGCAGCGGGCGGACGACCCGGCGGCGGTGCTCTACCCGGTCGGGCACGGGCTGACGTACTGACCACGGCGACCGGCCACGGCACCCGGGTTCCGCCCTCCCCGGGTGGCCCCCTGACGTAGCGCCCGTACGTCACACACCCGACACGCCCTCACCGACGTGCGCACAACATGCCGTATGTCCGGTGTGGCCCGCTGTGGCGGGTCACACTGGACGGAGGTGTCCGGGGGAGGGTGACGCACGTGAGAAGTTCCCTGGGTGCGGTGTGCGCGCTCTCCGTGCTGGCCGCGGCCCTGTCGGCCGGCTGCCAGAGCGCGCCGGGCGGCGCCGGGGAGGACGGCCGCCCGGACGGACGGCGGACGGCGACGGTGTCACCGGCGCCGACCCGGCCCTTCGGGTACGGGGCGGTGTTCCTCGGGATCGACGAGTGCAGTTCGTTCGGCCGGACCAGTTTCACCGAGGTGCCGTGCACGAGCGAGCGGGCGGCGGCCCGGGTCGTCGCCCGCCACGACGGAACCGTCCGGGACGGGCCGCGCTGCCCCGCCACCACGGACTTCGTCCTGCACATCGGCGAGCAGCGCCCCGTGTCCGACGAGGACGGCGACGGGGCGGTGCCGCGCGGCTACGCCTGCATGCGCAACCTCCAGCCCCCTCACCCGGGTGATCCCGGCGGCGGGGGCGGGCCGCGCACCATCGTCGGCGACTGCGTCCACGGCCTGGACGGCGGGCAGGTCCGCGAGACGGCCTGCGACGGTACGGGGGAACACGCGCCGGAGTACGAGGTGACGAAGGCCGTGGACGCCAGGCACGCGTGCCCGGCGTCCACGACCCTCTACGTGCGGCTCGGCGGCGGTTCACCGGTGGGCTGCGCCCGCCCGGTGTGAGCCGTCGCCGCCCACGCCCTAGCGGTGCAGCGCGGGTTCCCGCTCGATGTCCCGCACGTCCAGCCTGCGGTCGAACTTCGCCAGCGGCTTCGCCCCGGCCGGGTCTTTCTTGACCGCGTCCGGCGCGACGCCCGCCCAGTCGAGGATGCGGGCCGTGGCGAGCGCCCTCTCCTCGTCGACCAGACCGGCCACGTCGGCACCGTGGTTCATGCCGGGGGCGGTCATGACGTACGAGTCGCGCGCGCCCCTGCCGATCCGGAAGGGTTCGGCGCCCCACGGGTCGTTCTCGCCGTAGACGAAGAGCATCCGCCGGGCGTTGTGCCGCACCCAGGTGTCGACGTCCCGCATGGCCCGGCGGTCGAACGTCATCGGGATCGAGCGGGGCACGAAGTGGCGCGGCGGCTGGTAGCCGTAGCGGACGTACTTCTTCTCGATGTGCGGGAAGCGGATCGTCGGCGCGCCGAGCTGCGTACCGGCCTGGTAGTAGTACGGCGTGTACGGGGACAGGCCCTGGTCCGTGTAGAACGAGAAGCCGGAGATCGTGTCGACCGAGGTCCAGATCTCGTCGTCGGTGGCGTTCTCGGCGTCCGCCGGGATCTGCGCGCAGTCCGCCACGCTGCCGTACTGCCAGAAGCCCCACACGTAGTCGAGGACGACCGCCTCGTACGCCCTGTCCAGGCTGCCGACGGTGTCGAAGGTGTAGCCGTTCCCGGCGGCGAGGGCCTCGTACTTCCGGCTCAGCGCCTCGCGGCGCACCAGTGCCTCGCGCTGCACGCCGTTCAGGCGGGTGCGGCACTCCTCGGTGCCGACCTCCCGGAAGAAGCGGTCGTAGGCGGAGTCCTCGTGGTTGACCACGTCGTTGGGGGCGACGTAGGCGACGACGCCGTCCATGTCCCGCGGGTAGAAGCGCTCGTAATACGTGGCGGTCATGCCGCCCTTGGAGCCGCCGGTGGAGATCCACTTCTTCGGGTAGATCCCCTCCAGCGCCCGGTGGATGCGGTGCTGGTCGCTGGCGGCCTGCCAGATGTCCAGCGTGGACCAGTCGGCCGGGTCCGGGCGGGAGGGGGTGAAGAAGCGGTACTCCATGGAGACCTGGTTGCCGTCCACGATCTGGGTCGGCTCGCTGCGGCGGGGCGTCGTCGAGACGTTGTAGCCGCCGGTGAAGAAGACGGTCGGCCGCGCCACGTCCTTGTGCAGCACGGTGATCCGCTGCTGGAAGGTGCCCCGGGAGGGCCTGCGGTGGTCGACCGGCTGGGTGTACTCGAGGACGAAGAAGCGGTACCCGGTGTACGGCTTCTCCTCGAGAAGGCTCATGCCCGGGACGGAGAGCAGTCTCTCCTTGATGTCGGTGCCGGCGGTGACGTCGGTCTCGGCGGCGGTGGCCGCACTCGCCGCGCTCACCGTGCCGATCAGCATCGTGAGCGTCAGCAGCCATCTGAGCGCCTTGCGCATGCACACTCCCCTGTCGAACAGATGTGGCCGGAAGCTAACCGACCAACTCGCCCGAGCACCAGGGGACATGGGGATAACCCTCTGCGCAGAAGAGGGCAAAGGCCTTACGCCGGACAGAAATCGCGGCTCGGGTCCGGGCGCGCGCTCAGCACAGGATCCAGCCGGAGCTGACCGATCCGCCGGCCACCCTGCCTTCCACCCAGATGCAGCGGCGTCCGGCGTGCACGGTGACCGGGCCGGCGTGCCGCTTGTAGCGGCCCTCGTCGACCACCGGACGGCCGCCGCGCGCCCGGATGCTCACCGACATCTTCCGCTTGGTGCCGGGCTTCCGGGCGAGGGTCACGGCGCAGAGGTAGCCGCCGCGCTTGTGGACGACGACCGAGCCGGTGGAGAACGGCAGGGTGCGCATCTTGCGTCCGGGGCAGTGCGCCGCGGCCTGTGCGTCGGCCGGCGCGGCGACCACCAGCAGCCCCGCCGCGGTCAGCACCGCCAGGCAGAGCGCGAGCCGCCGGTGTATCGCTCCACTTCCCACTGTCGTTCCTCCCCGTACCGCACCGCATGTGCCGCGACCGACGACGTACGGGTGTACGGACGCACGGCGTACCACGGATGGTTGCCCGCCCGCCTCCCCTGCCCCGCGCCCGCCCCCCGCGGGCTCACCGTCCCGCGCCGACCGGCTCCTCCGGTTCGGCCTGCCCGACGAAGGTCCGCCACAGCGCGGCGTACTTCCCGTCGCGGGCCAGCAGCTCGTCGTGCGTGCCGTCCTCGGCGACCCGGCCGTGGTCCATGACGACGACCCGGTCGGCGCGGGCCGCGGTGGTCAGCCGGTGCGCGACCACCAGCGTGGTGCGCCGTCCCGCCAGCCGGTCCGTCGCCCGGTTCACCTGGGCCTCGGTGGCCAGGTCGAGCGCGGCCGTGGCCTCGTCGAGCAGCAGGACGTCCGGGTCGACGAGTTCGGCGCGGGCCAGCGCGATCAGCTGGCGCTGGCCGGCGGAGAGGTTGCGGCCGCGCTCGGCGACCTCGTGCAGGTAGCCGTCCTCCAGCGTGGCGATCATCTCGTGCGCCCCGACCGCGCGGGCCGCCGCCTCGACCTCGGCGTCGGTGGCGTCGGGGCGGCCGTAGGCGATGGCGTCGCGGATCGTGCCCGGGAAGAGGTAGGCCTCCTGCGGGACCACGCCGAGCCGGTGCCGGTACGCGGTGATGTCGAGGTCCCTGAGGTCGGTGCCGTCGACGGTGACCCTGCCCCCGGTCGGGTCGTAGAACCGGGCCACCAGCTTGACCAGGGTGGACTTCCCCGCCCCGGTCTCGCCGACGAACGCCACGGTCTGCCCGGCGGGGATGTCCAGGTCGATGCCGCCGAGCGCCTCCTCCTCGTCCCCGTAGGCGAAGCGCACGTCCTCGAAGACGACCCGGCCGCGCAGCGAGGGCACGCCGAGGGGCTTCGCGGCGTCCCGGGTGGACGTCGGCTCCCGCAGCAGTTCCTGGATGCGGCCCAGGGAGACGGACGCCTGCTGGTAGCCGTCGAAGACCTGGGAGAGCTGCTGCACCGGGGCGAAGAACAGGTCGATGTAGAGCAGGTACGCGACCAGCGCGCCCGTCGTCAGCGTCCCGTCGTCGACCCTGATCCCGCCCACGACGAGGACCGCCACCGCTGCCGACGACGCCAGGAACTGCACGAACGGGAAGTACACCGAGATCAGCCACTGGCCCCGGATACGGGCGGCCCGGTAGCCGTCGCTGCGCTCGGCGAAGCGACGGTTGCCCTCCCGCTCGCGCCCGAAGGCCTGCACGATCCGCAGCCCGGACACCGACTCCTGGAGGTCGGCGTTGACCACCGACACCCGCTCCCGGGCCAGCTCGTACGCCTTCACGCTGGCCCGGCGGAAGAAGTACGTGGCGATGACCAGCGGGGGCAGCGTGGCGAAGACGACCAGGGCGAGCTGGACGTCGATCACGAGCAGGGCGGCCATGATGCCGAAGAAGGTGACCACCGAGACGAAGGCGGTGACCAGGCCCGTCTGCAGGAACGTCGACAGCGCGTCGACGTCGGTGGTCATCCGGGTCATGATCCGGCCGGTCAGCTCGCGCTCGTAGTAGTCGAGGCCGAGCCGCTGGAGCTGGGCGAAGATCTTCAGCCGCAGTGAGTACAGCACGCGTTCGCCGGTGCGTCCGGTCATCCGGATCTCGCCGGTCTGCGCCGCCCACTGGACGACCACCGCGAGCAGGCCGAGCAGGGCCGCCGCCCAGACCGCGCCGAGGGCGGCCCGGGTGACGCCGTCGTCGATGCCGTTCCGGATCAGCACCGGCAGCAGCAGGCCCGCGCCGGCGTCCACCGCGACGAGGCCGAGGCTGACGAGCAGGGGCGTGCGGAAGCCGCGCAGGAGGCGGCGCAGGCCGTAGGACTCCTCCGGCTGCACGGCCCGGCGCTCGTCGACGTCGGGGAGGTCGTCGGCCGGGGGCAGCGCCGCGACCTGGGCGAGCAGTTCCGGGGTGGCCGGGCTGCCGGCCAGGGCGGTGTCCTTGGGCTCGCGGTCGCCGGTCCACAGGTGGGGGGTGACCCCGCGTTCGGCGTCGAACTCGGCGTCCAGCTCCGCGCGGACCGTGGTGCCGGCGGTGTCGTCCTCGCGGAGGACGACGGCCGGGTGGTGGCCCGGGGAGACGCCGCCCAGCTCGTCGGGGTCGGTGAGCAGCCGGCGGTAGAGGGCGGAGCGCCGCTGCAGCTCGTCGTGGGTGCCTATGTCGGCGAGCCGGCCGCCGTCGAGGACGGCGATGCGGTCGGCGAGGTTCAGGGTGGAGCGGCGGTGCGCGATCAGCAGGGTGGTGCGGCCGCGCATGACCTCGGCCAGCGCCTCGTGGATCTCGTGCTCGACGCGGGCGTCCACGGCGGAGGTGGCGTCGTCGAGCACCAGCAGGCGCGGGTCGGTGAGGAGGGCGCGGGCGAGCGCGACGCGCTGGCGCTGGCCGCCGGAGAGGGTCAGTCCGTGCTCGCCGACGGTGGTGTCGTAGCCGTCGGGCAGCTCCGTGATGAACCGGTCGGCCTGGGCGGCGCGGGCGGCGGCCACGATCTGTTCCCCGGTCGCGTCCGGGCGGCCGTACGCGATGTTGGCCCGCACGGTGTCGGAGAAGAGGAAGGAGTCCTCCGGGACCAGCCCGATCGCGGCCCGCAGCGACTCGGCGGTCAGTTCGCGCACGTCGTGCCCGCCGACGAGGACGGCGCCGCCGGTGACGTCGTAGAAGCGCGGCAGGAGCAGGGAGACGGTGGACTTCCCGGAGCCGGAGGCGCCGACGACGGCGAGGGTCTCGCCGGGCCGGATCTCGAAGGACAGACCGTTCAGGACGGGGCGGGCGGGGTCGTAGCCGAAGGAGACGTCGTCGAACTCGACGGTCGCGGGGGCGTCGGCGGGGAGCTCCTTGGTGCCGTCGGCGAGGGCCGGCTCGGTGTCGATCAGTTCCAGGACGCGCTCGGTGGCGGCCCGCGCCTGCTGCCCGACGGTCAGCACGACGGCGAGCATCCTGACCGGGCCGACCAGCTGGGCGAGGTAGGTGGAGAAGGCGACGAACGTGCCCAGTGTGATGTGGCCGCGCACGGCGAGCCAGCCGCCGAGCGCGAGCATCGCCACCTGGCCGAGGGCGGGGACGGCCTGGAGGGCCGGGGTGTACCGGGAGTTCAGCTTGACGGTGCGCAGTCGGCCCGCGAACAGCCGGCGACCGACCTCGCGGAGCTTGCCCGTCTCCTGCTCCTCCTGCCCGAAGCCCTTCACCACGCGGACGCCGCTGACCGCGCCGTCGACCACGCCGGCGACGGCGGCCGCCTGGGCCTGCGCGTACCAGGTGGACGGGTGCAGCCGGGTGCGGCTGCGCCTGGCGATCCACCACAGGGCGGGGGCGACGGCGACGGCGACGGCCGTGAGCGGCAGCGACAGCGACGCCATGATCCCGAGCGAGATCAGGAACAGCAGGATGTTGCCGATGGTCATCGGCAGCATGAAGAGCAGGCCCTGGATCAGCTGGAGGTCGCTGGTGGCCCGCCCGACGACCTGCCCGGTGGACAACTCGTCCTGACGGCGGCCGTCGAGTCGGGTGATCGTCCCGTACATGTCGGTCCGCAGGTCGTGCTGGACGTGCAGGGCGAGCCGCCCGCCGTAGTAGCGGCGGACGTACGTGAGGACGTAGACGACGACCGCGGCACCGATCAGCGCGCCCGCCCAGGGGGCCATGGCGCGGGTGTGGTCGCCGATCACGTCGTCGATGATCACCTTGGTGAACAGCGGGACCAGCGCCATCACGGCCATGCCGCCGAGGGACGAGCCCAGGGCCAGCACGACGTCCCCCGGATGACGCCACGCGTACGTGCCCAGTCGTCGTGCCCATCCCTGCTGCGGTGCCACGCGGGTGCCCTCCGGTCGTCCTGATCGGACCGTCCTGATCTGCCGGAAGACACCAACGCCCACCGAGCCGGATTTCATCCCTCCGCCCCCTTCGGGACGGCCGCCCCCGGCGGGGTGACGGGCGGGGCGGACCGCCGGCCCCGGCGCACCCGGGCGTCCCGGGCCCGTGGCCACGGAGCGGGGCGCTCCTCCAGAAGGACGTCACGCAATCGACACGTCATGTACATTCCCATGACCTCATGTCCATGTCACGATGCGAGCACCCTGACTCAACCCGCGTAGATCGGACGCCCCCACATGCTCGCGATACGCATGCGCACCCGGCGCCACAAGGCGCCGGCGTTCGCCACGGCCGCCGCGCTCACCGCCCTGGCCGTCCCCGCCCTCACCGCGACCCCCGCCACGGCCACGCCCACGGCCCCCGCCACCGCCACCGCCACGACCTACGATTCGACGTACTACAAGAACGCGGTCGGCAAGACGGGGACCGCTCTGAAGTCCTCGCTGCACACGATCATCAGCAACCAGACGAAGCTGTCCTACTCGGGCGTCTGGAACGCGCTGAAGGCCACCGACCAGGACCCCCGCAACAGCAACAACGTGGTCCTGCTGTACTCGGGCCTCTCCCGCAGCAAGTCCCTCAACGGCGGCGACACCGGCGACTGGAACCGCGAGCACGTGTGGGCCCAGTCCCACGGCGGCTTCGGCACCTCCACCGGCCCCGGCACCGACATCCACCACCTGCGCCCGACGGACGTCCGGGTCAACAGCATCCGCGGCAACAAGGACTTCGACAACGGCGGCAGCGCCGTCTCGGGCGGCGGCGGCAGCCTCACCGACTCCGACTCCTTCGAGCCCCGCGACGCCGTCAAGGGCGACGTGGCCCGCATGATCTTCTACATGGCGGTCCGCTACGAGGGCGGCGACGGCTGGGCCGACCTGGAGGTCAACGGCAACGTCAACAACGGCAGCGCCCCCTACATGGGCAGGCTCTCCGTACTGAAGGCCTGGAACGAGCAGGACCCGCCGGACGCCTTCGAGGAGCGCCGCAACCAGGTCATCTACGACTCCTACCAGCACAACCGCAACCCGTTCATCGACCACCCGGAGTGGGTCGAGGCGATCTGGTAGGGCCCCGCGACGCCCGTGGTGCCCGGCGACGGTCCCCGAGCACCACGGCACCACCCCGGCAGCCCCGCCCGCCCGGACGAAGCCCTACCCGTCGGCCTCGCACCGTCCGACCTCGAGGAAGTACCGCAGGGCGTCCGGGGTGCGTTCGTCCGGAGCCGCTTCCGCCGCTGCGCGCAGTGGCTCTGCTCAGGGCAACAGCAAGGGACTACGAACATCATGGCTGACCGAGCGATACCGAACGCAGGGGCGCTGAAGGGCCGGCGGAAGTCCTCTCGCAGCAACTACCAGGACGGCAGCTGCCTGGAGGTCCTGGACAACTGCCCCACGGGCGTCCCCGTCCGCGACTCCAAGGCCCCCGAGGGGCCCGCACTGGTCTTCCCCTCGGCCGGGTGGGCGTCGTTCGTTGCAGGGGTCAAGAACGGACACCTTTTCATCTGACTACTCACCGCGCCGATTCGTCCGGCCCGCCTTGTGGCGCGGGCCGGACGTCCCCCACTCAGGCCGCCGCGACAGGTACCGCAACCTGCCCAGACAGCAAGTCGTCCACAAGCCCTTGCTTGAGTTGACGCAGCTTCGCAAGCTCGGCGAGGCCGAGAGGGGTCAGTACGTGTCGATGTGCAGCGCCTTCTGATCCAGCGCGTCGCGGACGTACTTGTAGTTGTCGTGGTCGAAGAGGCACCAGACCTGAGGCAGGTACTCAGCCTCCAGCTTGGCCCGCTTCGCCTTGCGGTCCTCTTCGCGCTTCAGCCTGATCGCCTGCTCGACGAGGTCGAGCGGCTTGCGCCCGCTGTCCGCCCTGCGGTTGGCGATGTGTATCTCCACCGGCACCTCGTCGGCGAGTGGGACGCCCTGGTCCTTGAGGATGTCGAGATACGAGGGCTCGGTCACCTTGCCCTCGGTGAAAACGAAGACCTGACGCCTGCGCTGCCCGCCCCGTCGAGCCGGACGCTCCCACGAGTCCCTGCCCTTCTGCGCCCGCCCCATCAGTCGCGCCCCGCCCTGTCCGCTCGCTCGCCCGTCCCGTCGTACGCGCCGGCCTCACGCGCCACCAGCAGCCTCCGCGCGATCTGCCCCTCCAGGAGAGCCGGAACCCCGCCGAAGACCCCGGCGAGATAGGACTGCGTGAGGTCCTCGTCCTCGCCCGGCTCCGCATCGGTGAGCGGGTACAGCCCGGTCGCCCCGTCCTTGTCTTTCTCCGTCAGCCACACCTGCGCCGGGGCGAGGAGCCGCTCGAGGCGATCCGGTGGCGGACGGTCCCCCGATACGGACGGCGACGGGCACCGGCCGTCCGCTCCGCGCAGGTGCGTCGCGGAGCGGGTGAGCCCGTCCCGGCCCGCCCGGCATCCGCCCGGAACGTCTCAGGCCTTCGGCTGGGTGAAGCGGATGCGGTTGCCGAAGGGGTCGCGCAGGCCGCAGTCGATTCCGTACGGGCGCTCGGTGGGTTCCTCGGTGAACTCCACGCCCTTCTCCAGCAGCCTCTCGTAGGTCTTGCGGCAGTCGTCCGTGGTGAGGACGAGCCAACCGCCCATGGCGCCCTTGGTCACCAGCTCGCGTACCTGCTCCGCCGTCTCCTCCGACATCGCCGGAGCGCCCGGCTTCTCCAGGAGGATCTGCCGCTCGGGGTGGCCGGGGACGCTGACGGTCAGCCAGCGCATGAAGCCCATGTCGATGTCCGCGGCGACCTCCAGACCGAGCGTGCCGGCGTAGAAGTCGAGGGCCTGGTCCTGGTCGAGGACGTATATCTGTGACTGCGTGATGGCGTTGAACATGACGCTCACGCTATCGAGTCGGCCGGACGGAAACTTATCCGGAACTGCTCGGTTGCCGGCCGCCGGACACCTGCCGGAAGGTCAGGTACTCGGTCGGGTCCACGCCATCGTGAAGCACGTCGGCACGCCCACGGCCCTCGCCTCCTTGCGGTACGTGCGTGGTGACCGGCCGACGATGTCGCGGAACGTACGGCTGAAGGTTCCCGGGCTGCCGAAGCCGACCTCGAAGCCGATGTCCGTCACGCTGCGGCCGGTCTCCCGCAGCAGGAACATCGCCCGTTCCACCCGGCGGCGCTGGAGGTAGCGGTGCGGTGTCTCACCGAACGTGGCCCGGAAGGTCCGCGTGAAGTGCGCCGGTGACACGTGCGCGATGCGCGCCAGGGCGGGGACGTCCATCGGCTGCGCGTAGTCACGGTCCATCGCGTCCCGCGCACGGAGCATGCGGCGGTTGGTCTCTTCGGCGGCGCGGCTCACGCTGCCATCCCATCACGGTCCACCCGCCGCCCACCACGCGCGGACCGGCTCTACTCGATCGGCTTCTCGCCCCGGGGCGGCCGGGCGCGGGCCACGAAGGGCCGGGAGAGGACGGTGACGGCGACGGAGAGGGCGGCCAGGGCGGTGATCGTGGTGCCGGGGGTGAGGTACAGGGCGACGGCGCCGGCGAGTGCGGCTCCGATGCCCTGCCAGGTCATCCGGCCGGCGGACTCGACGCCCTGGACCTGGCCGCGGACCGGGTCCGGGGTCAGCGCGAGCAGCTGCTCCTGGAGCGGCAGGGTGGCGGCGAACCCGGCGCCGGCCACGAACGCCGCGACCGCCGCCGCCCACGGGGGCGGGCCGGCGGCGAACAGCAGGTAGGGCACGGCGAGCAGCAGCCGCAGGGCGAAGGCGCAGCGGCGTCGCCGGCCGGCGGTGAGCAGTCGCCCGACCGCCAGGTCCCCGAGCAGCATGCCGGCCGAGCCGGCGGCCAGGAGGACGCCGGCGTGCTCGGGGTCGTAGGAGATGAACAGGGCCTCGCAGCCGACGATCAGACCGTTGGGGACCCACAGGTTCAGCAGCAGCGCGCGCCTGCCGGGGTGGGAGAGGAGTTCGACGTCGGCCGCCCAGGTCCGGCGCAGTCCGGGACGACGGGCCGGATCGGCCGTACGGGCCGTGCGGGCCGAGTGCTCCCGGACGGTGGTCGCCACGGTGACGAGCCCGAGTGCGGTCAGGGCGGCGGCGACGGCGAAGACCTCGTGCGGGCTCAGGTGGCGGAGCAGGACCGCGCCGGCGGCGAAGCCGAGGACGGCCGTGCCGCCCGAGGTGATGTTCATCAGCGACCGCGCCACCGCGTACGTGGAGGCGGGGACGACTTCGGCGAGCAGCCCCAACCGCGTTCCGGTGCCGAGGGACTGGAAGAACCCCAGCACCAGGAGCAGGCCGAACCGGGCGGCCAGGGGCAGCCCCGGGACCGCCTGCGCGGCGACGCCCGCCAGGGAGAGGCACTGGAGCGTGACGAGGGTCCGGCGCGGGCGGTGCCCGTCCGCGACCGACATCAGGGTCAGCGCGCCGAGCACCGTGGCGAACGTGGCGCCGTACATGCTCACGGCGGTCAGGAACGGGGACCCGGTCCTGTCGTCGACCAGCGTGCCGAGCGCGAAGCCCGACAGGGTGCTCGCGGCGACCGTCAGCGTGAAACTGACGTGCAGGCCGGCGAACTCACGGTTGCGGAGCAGGGCGCGGTAGCCGGCGGGAGGAGCCCCGGTGGGGGCGGGAGCGCGTGCGGAAGGGGGCGCGGAGGCGTCGTCGGAGGGCATGAAAAAAGCCTCCGTATGCGCCCGCTGGGCGCCGGAGGCCAACTCGCACAGTCTAGCAGGGAGTTCGGCCGGCAGGCGCCCGGTCCAGGTGGGTGGGTGCGAACATCCGCAGGACCGTGGGGAGGACGACCACCGACGGGCCCGGCGTGTTCAGGGCCCGGGACAGGTCGTGCTCCAGGGTGCCGGGGGTGGTCTGCACGCCCGGGACGCCGAAGGACTGTGCCAGGGCCACGAAGTCCGGGCGGGTCAGGTCGGTCGCCGTGGCCTCGCCGTAGGCGTCGGTCATGTACGCGCGCAGGATGCCGTAGCCGCCGTCGTCGACGATCAGCCAGGTGACGTCGAGGTCGTACTGGCGGGCGGTGGCCAGTTCGGCGACGGAGTACAGGGCGCCGCCGTCCCCGGAGACCGCGAGGACCGGGCGGGTGGGGTCGGCGACCGCCGCGCCGAGGGCGGCCGGGAGGCCGTAGCCGAGGCCGCCGGCGCCCTGGGCGGAGTGCAGGTGGTTGGGTCCCTTGGCGTCGAAGGCGGACCAGGCCCAGTAGGCCAGGATCGTCATGTCCCAGAAGGAGGGCGAGTCTGCGGGCAGGGCGCGGCGGACCGACGCCAGCACCTCCTGTTCCAGGGTCAGTCCCTGGGAGGCGATGCGTTCGGCGACCTTCGACACCAGTGTGCGCACGCGCTCCGGCGCCGCCTCGTCCTCGCGCGGCTCCACCGTCTCCAGCAGGGCCTGGAGGGCGAGGCGGGCGTCCGCGTGGATACCGAGCGCGGGGTGGTTGGACTCCAGCTTGCCGAGGTCGGCCTCGATCTGGACGATCCGGCCGCGCGGCGTGAACGTGTGGTGGTTCGAGGAGAGTTCGCCCAGTCCCGAGCCCACGACCAGGAGCACGTCGGCGTCCTGGAGGAAGTCCGTCGTGTGGCGGTCCTCCAGCCAGGACTGCAACGACAGAGGGTGCGTCCAGGGGAAGGCGCCCTTGCCGCCGGGGGTGGTGACGACCGGCGCCCGGAGGCGTTCGGCGAGCTTGCGGAGCTTGCCCGAGGCGTCGGAGCGGATCACTCCCCCGCCCGCGATGATCGCGGGGCGTTCCGCGTGCGTCAGCCAGTGGGCGGCCACCGCCGTCAGCTCGGGGCGCGGGGGCAGTTCGTCGGGGGTGGCGTCCATGGCCGTCACGACCGGGAGGGACGTCGGGGCCGCCAGCACGTCCTGCGGGATCTCCACCCACACGGGGCCGTGCGGCACCGTCAGCGCCGACTTCCAGGCCCCGGTGACCGCCGACGGGATCTGGGACGCGGTGCGCGCGGTGTGGACGGACTTGACCACGCCCCGGAACGAGGCGGCCTGGTCGGGCAGTTCGTGCAGGTAGCCGTGGCGGCCGCCGCCCAGTCCGGCGGTCGGCACCTGGCTGCCGATCGCCAGTACGGGGGCGGAGGCGGCGGCGGCCTCCTGGAGCGCGGGCAGCGCGGTCAGCGCGCCCGGTCCGGTCGACAGCAGCAGCGGGGCCGCCTCGCCGGTGAGGCGGCCGTACGCGTCCGCCGCGAAGGCGGCGTTGTTCTCCACCCGCAGGCCGACGTACCGGAGGTCCGAGCGGCGCAGGGCGTCGAAGACGCCGAGCGCGTGCCGGCCGGGCAGGCCGAAGACGGTCGTCGCGCCGAGGCCGGCCAGGGTCTCCACGACCAGGTCGCCGCCGGTGCGGCCGCCGGGAGGGTTCAGCGCGGCCTCCGTCTGTGCGGCGGTCGGGCGGAGCACCAGGTCGTGGTCGTGGGTCACTTGCTCTCGTTCTCCTCGCGGGCCCCGGCGATCTGGCGGGCCATGATCGTGGTCAGCTCGTACGCCGTGTGGGAGGCGGCGACCGAGGTGATCTCCGCGTGATCGTACGCGGGGGCCACCTCGACGAGGTCGGCCGAGACCAGGCGGCAGGAGGACAGCCCGCGCAGGATCTCGAGCAGCTCGCGGGAGGTCAGGCCGCCGGCCTCGGGGGTTCCGGTGCCGGGGGCGTGCGCCGGGTCCAGGCAGTCGATGTCGATGGAGATGTACAGCGGGCGGTCGCCGATGCGCTGCCGCAGCTGGTCGGCGACCTCGTCGGCGCCCCGGCGGTAGACGTCCGCCGAGGTGACGATGCCGAAGCCCATCTTCTCGTCGTCGGTGAGGTCCTGCCGGCCGTAGAGCGGGCCGCGGATGCCGACGTGGGAGAGGGCCTCGGTGTCGAGGACGCCCTCCTCCACGGCCCGGCGGAACGGGGTGCCGTGCGTGTACTCGGCGCCGAAGTAGGTGTCCCAGGTGTCCAGGTGGGCGTCGAAGTGGAGCAGGGCGACCGGGCCGTGCCTCTTCGCGACCGAGCGCAGCAGCGGCAGCGCGATGGTGTGGTCGCCGCCGAGGGTCATCAGGCGGGCTCCGGTGCCGAGCAGGTCGTCGGCGGCGGCCTCGACGGTCTCGACGGCCTCGTTGATGTCGAACGGGTTGACGGCGATGTCGCCGCCGTCCGCGACCTGGGCGAGGGCGAAGGGGGAGGCGTCCTGCGCGGGGTTGTAGGGGCGCAGCAGCCGGGACGCCTCCCGGATGGCGTTGCCGCCGAACCGGGCGCCCGGCCGGTAGGAGACGCCCGAGTCGAACGGCACGCCCACCACGGCGATGTCGGTGCGGCCGACCTCGTCGAGCCGGGGCAGCCGGGCGAAGGTCGCGGGGCCCGCGTACCGGGGGACGCGGGACGAGTCGACGGGCCCGCGGGGCGTCTCGTTGCTGCTCATGGGTACGGCCTTCTTTCCTGCGCTTCGTCGCGTGGACACTGCCTGCTCGCATGACTCCACTGACGCCGGGGCCCTGGCCCGGCGTCACTGTCAGCGACGTTAGGCGGCCGGAAAGCGGGCTGCAAAGTATACGTTTCATCCACTTCGGACGGCGGACATGGAGGAAACGTCCACCCCGCCGGCCCCCGGGGCCGTCCCTGCGGGAACACGGCCACGGTGAGTACGCGTACGGAGGCCGTCCGAGTACGTGACGCACGTCCCAGGGGGTAGTACGCCGGGTACGCCCGGCCCCGGCTGCTCCACAATGGGAGGCATGCCGATATCCGGGACGCCCAGCCGCGCCGAACTCCTCGTCCACCTCGCTGCCACCCGTATCGCGGGCGACGTCGCCACCCCGCGCGAGAACAACCTCTCCCACTACCGCAAGCTGGCGAACGGCGACCGCCACTACTGGCTCGGCCTGGAGCTCGGCGACCGCTGGAGCGACGAGCAGGACGTGCTCGCGGTGATGGCGGAGCGGGTCGGCGTCAGCGACGACGCCGAGCACCGGTACGGCCAGGACACCATCGATCCCGAGCTGACCGTGGCCGGCCTGGAGCGGATGGCGGGGCGGCTGCGCAAGGCGGCGGACGGGCGGCAGCGGGTGCTGCTGGCCACCGGTCACCCCGGCGGGCTGCTCGACGTGCACCGGGCCACGGCCGCCGCGCTGCGCGCCGCCGGCTGCGAGATCGTGGTGATCCCGGACGGGCTGGCCACGGACGAGGGCTATGTGATGCAGTTCGCGGACGTGGCGGTGCTGGAGCACGGTGCCACGCTGTGGCACACGCACTCCGGCGAGCCGATGAAGGCCATTCTCACCGCCCTGGAGCGCGAGGGCCGCCCGCTGCCGGACCTGGTGGTCGCCGACCACGGCTGGGCGGGCTGCGCGGGGCAGCACGGAGTCGACTCCGTCGGCTACGCGGACTGCAACGACCCGGCGCTGTTCCTGGCCGAGGCGGAGGGCACCGTCCAGGTGACGGTGCCCCTCGACGACCACGTGGTCAGCCCCCGCCACTACGACCCGATGACGGCGTACCTGCTGGCGGAGGCGGGGCTGGAGCAGGGCGCCCGCTAGGGCGCCGGTGCAGGCTCCTCGCGGGGGACGCGGACCAGGCCCTCCTGGATGACCGAGACCGCGAGGCGTCCGTCCTGGGTGTAGATGCGGGCCTGGCCGAGGCCCCGGCCGCCGTGCGCGGACGGGGACTGCTGGTCGTACAGCAGCCATTCGTCCGCGCGGAACGGGCGGTGGAACCACATCGCGTGGTCGAGGGAGGCCCCGACCACGTCCCCCACCGCCCAGCCGCCGCGGCCGTGGGCGAGCAGGACCGAGTCCAGCAGCGTCATGTCGGAGACGTAGGTGGCGAGGACGACGTGCAGCAGGGGTTCGTCGACCTCACCGCCCAGCTTGCCGTTGGTGCGGAACCACACCTGGGAGTGGGGGGCGCGGGGCTCGCCGAAGCGGCCGTAGGGCGGCTCGTCGACGTAGCGCAGGTCCACGGCCCCGCGGGCCTCCAGGAAGCGCTCGACGACGTCGGGGGCGAGATGCCCGTAGTCGCGCAGCCGTGCCTCGGAGGTGGGGAGGGTGGCCGGGTCGGGCGCGGACGGCATCGGCTCCTGGTGTTCCAGGCCTTCCTCGTGCGTCTGGAAGGACGCCGAGAGGTGGAAGACCGGCTTGCCGTGCTGGACCGCGACGACGCGGCGGGTGGTGAAGGAGCGGCCGTCGCGGATCCGGTCGACGGTGTAGACGATCGGCGCGCCGGCGTCGCCGGGGCGCAGGAAGTACGCGTGCAGGGAGTGGGCGGGCCGGTCCGCGGGGACGGTCCGCCCGGCGGCGACCAGCGCCTGCGCGGCGACCTGCCCGCCGAAGACGCGGGGGACGACGGCGAAGCGGGACTGGCCGCGGAAGATGTTCTCCTCGATCTGCTCGAGGTCGAGCAGATCGAGGAGTTCCCGTAGTGCCTGGCTCATGGGGTCAGTTGTACCGGTACGTGTAGAGGCCAGGGATGTCGGTGGCCTTACAGGCCCATGTCCTTGGCGATGATCGTCTTCATGATCTCGCTGGTGCCGCCGTAGATGCGGTTGACGCGGTTGTCCGCGTACAGGCGGGCTATCGGGTACTCGTTCATGTAGCCGTAACCGCCGTGCAGCTGGAGGCAGCGGTCGATGACGCGGTGCGCGACCTCGGTGCAGAACAGCTTGGCGGAGGCGGCCTCGGCGGGGGTGAGCTCGCCCGCGTCGAGGGCCTCGGTGGCGCGGTCGGCGACGGCCTCGGCGGCGTCCACCTCGGCCTGGCAGGCGGCCAGCTCGAACTTGGTGTTCTGGAAGTGGGCGACCGGCTTGCCGAAGACGGTGCGCTCCTGCACGTACTGCTGGGCGAACCGGACGGCGGCCTTGGCCTGCGCGTAGGCGCCGAAGGCGATGCCCCAGCGCTCGGAGGCCAGATTGTGGCCGAGGTAGGAGAAGCCCTTGTTCTCCTCGCCGAGGAGGTCCTCGACGGGGACCTTGACGTCGACGAACGCCAGCTCGGCGGTGTCGGAGGTCCTCAGGCCGAGCTTGTCGAGCTTGCGGCCGACGGAGTAGCCCTCGGACCTGGTGTCGACGGCGAACAGGGAGATGCCGTGGCGGCGGTCCTCCGCGGTCGGCGCGGCGGTGCGGGCGCAGACGATCACCTTGTCGGCGTGGACGCCGCCGGTGATGAAGGTCTTGGCCCCGTTGAGGACGTAGTGCGTGCCGTCCGCGCTCGGCTTGGCGGTGGTCTTCATGCCCGCGAGGTCGGAGCCGGTGCCCGGCTCGGTCATCGCGATGGCCCACATCTCCTCGCCGGTGGCGAACTTTGGCAGGTAGCGCTTCTTCTGCTCGTCGGTGGCGAGCATCTTGATGTAGGGCAGGGCGAGCAGCACGTGCACGCCGGAGCCGCCGAACTGCACGCCCGCGCGGGCGGTCTCCTCGTAGAGGACCGCCTCGAACTTGTGGCTGTCCAGGCCCGCGCCGCCGAACTCCTCGGGCACGTTGATCCCGAAGATGCCCAGCTCGCCGAGCTTGTGGTAGAAGTCACGGGGCGCCTGGCCCGCCGCGAACCACTCGTCGTAGACCGGGACGACCTCGGCCTCGATGAAGTCGCGGATGGTCTCCCGGAAAGCCTCGTGGTCCTCGTTGAAAACCGTACGGCGCACGCCTCCACCTTTCCTTGCGCCTGAACCGGCGCCGCTCTCGCGTACGTGGTTGCCCGCCGTGGGGGCTCCTCAACGGATGGTTGCGGCCCCATGCGGCTAAGCGCTTGCTCAGGGTCTCAACCGTACCGGTGGGTAGCCAAAGCCGTCCAGACCGCCGGCCGCGTAACGCTCGTCACGTGCGCCGGCGTCAGGCCGTGCCCGCCGCGGCGAAGGCGCCGCGGGCCATCCGGTGCAGGAGGGCCGCCGTCGTGGCGCGGCCGGGCAGGGAACCGGGCCGGGCGAAGTGCGGGGTGGAGTTGAGCAGCCCGAACACGGAGTGCACGGCCGAGCGCGCGGCGGCTTCGGCCAGCTCCGGGTAGAGCGCGCGCACCACCTCGACCCACAGCTCGACGTACTGCCGCTGCAGCTGCCGCACCAGCTTGCGGTCGGTGTCCCGGAGGCGGTCCAGCTCACGGTCGTGCAGGGTGATGAGGGGCCGGTCGTCGAGCGCGAAGTCGATGTGGCCCTCGATCAACGAGTCCAGGACCCCCTCGGGAGCCGCCCCGTCGACCTCCTTCAGCCGCCGTTTCGCACCGCTGAGCAGCTGCCCGCTGATGCCCACGAGCAGCTCCGAGAGCATCGCGTCCTTGCCCGCGAAGTGCCGGTACAGGCCGGGCCCGCTGATGCCGACCGCGGCGCCTATCTCGTCGACCCCGACTCCGTGGAAGCCGCGCTCGGCGAACAGCCGCGCGGCCTCCCTGAGGATCTGCTCGCGGCGGGTCGGGGCATCGGTTCTGGTGGCCATGGGAACGATTCTAGACAGCAGGGTTAGCGGTCGTTAACCTGAGCGGGACCGTTAACGCTCATTAACCAGTGAGGGGACCGGCAGATGGACGAGGCACCGGAGCTTCACAGCGCGGCCGATCCCGCGTCGGAGTCCTTTCGGGCCAACGAGGAGGCGCACCGCGCGCTCGTCGAGGAGCTGCGCGCCAAGCTGGCGTCGGCCGCGCTCGGCGGCGGTGAGCGGGCGCGGGCCCGGCACACCGCGCGGGGGAAGCTGCTGCCGCGCGAGCGGGTGGACACCCTCCTCGACCCCGGTTCGCCGTTCCTGGAACTGGCCCCGCTGGCGGCCGACGGGATGTACGAGGGCCAGGCCCCGGCGGCCGGGGTGATCGCCGGGATCGGGCGGGTGGCGGGGCGCGCGTGCGTGGTCGTCGCCAACGACGCGACCGTCAAGGGCGGCACGTACTACCCGATGACGGTGAAGAAGCACCTGCGCGCGCAGGAGGTGGCCCTGGACAACCGGCTGCCCTGCGTCTACCTGGTGGACTCCGGCGGCGCCTTCCTGCCGATGCAGGACGAGGTCTTCCCGGACCGGGACCACTTCGGGCGGATCTTCTACAACCAGGCCCGGATGTCCGGTGCCGGCATCCCGCAGATCGCGGCGGTGCTGGGCTCGTGCACGGCGGGCGGGGCGTACGTCCCGGCGATGAGCGACGAGGCGGTGATCGTCCGCGGCCAGGGCACGATCTTCCTCGGCGGCCCGCCCCTGGTGAAGGCGGCCACCGGCGAGGTGGTCACGGCGGAGGAGCTGGGCGGCGGCGAGGTCCACGCGCGGGTGTCGGGCGTCACCGACCATCTCGCCCAGGACGACGCGCACGCGCTCAGGATCGTGCGGAACATCGTCGCGACGCTGCCCGCGCGCGGTCCGCTGCCCTGGCGGGTCGAGCAGTCCGTCGAGCCCAAGGTCGACCCCGGGTCGCTGTACGGCGCGGTCCCGGTCGGCTCCCGTACGCCGTACGACGTGCGGGAGGTCGTCGCGCGCGTGGTCGACGGTTCGCGGTTCGCCGAGTTCAAGGCGGAGTTCGGACAGACCCTGGTGACCGGCTTCGCCCGGATCCACGGCCATCCGGTGGGGATCGTCGCCAACAACGGCATCCTGTTCTCCGAGTCGGCCCAGAAGGGCGCCCACTTCGTCGAGCTGTGCGACCAGCGCGGCATTCCGCTGGTGTTCCTGCAGAACATCTCCGGCTTCATGGTCGGCAAGGACTACGAGGCCGACGGCATCGCCAAGCACGGCGCCAAGATGGTGACGGCGGTGGCGTGCACGCGGGTGCCGAAGCTGACGGTGGTGGTCGGCGGTTCCTACGGCGCGGGCAACTACTCGATGTGCGGCAGGGCGTACTCGCCCCGCTTCCTGTGGATGTGGCCGGGCGCCAAGATCTCGGTCATGGGCGGCGAGCAGGCCGCCTCGGTGCTGGCGACGGTCAAGCGGGACCAGCTCCGGGCGCGCGGCGAGGAGTGGCCGGCCGAGGACGAGGACGCGTTCAAGGCGCCGGTCCGCGCCCAGTACGAGCGGCAGGGGAACGCCTACTACGCGACGGCCCGCCTGTGGGACGACGGGGTGATCGACCCGCTGGAGACCCGGCAGGTCCTGGGCCTGGCCCTGACCGCGTGCGCCAACGCGCCACTGGGCGAACCCCAGTTCGGCGTCTTCCGGATGTGAGGGACGGACGGCTGTGACAGATCGAGCGATGTTCGAGACGGTTCTGGTGGCCAACCGGGGCGAGATCGCCGTCCGGGTCATCCGCACCCTGCGGTCGATGGGCGTGCGCCCGGTGGCCGTCTTCTCCGATGCGGACGCCGACGCCCGGCACGTCCGCGAGGCGGACACGGCGGTACGGATCGGGCCCGCGCCGGCCGCGGAGAGCTACCTGTCGGTGGAGCGGCTGCTGGAGGCCGCCGCCCGTACCGGCGCCCGGGCGGTGCACCCCGGGTACGGCTTCCTCGCCGAGAACGCGGGGTTCGCGCGGGCGTGCGAGGAGGCGGGGCTGGTGTTCGTCGGTCCGCCGGCCGACGCGATCGCGCTGATGGGTGACAAGATCCGCGCGAAGGAGACGGTGGAGGCGGCCGGGGTCCCGGTCGTCCCCGGCTCCAGCGGCAGCGGCCTGACGGACCGGCAGCTCGCCGACGCCGCACGCGCGATCGGCGTGCCGGTGCTGCTGAAGCCGTCGGCGGGCGGCGGCGGCAAGGGCATGCGCCTGGTGCGGGACGCGGCGGCGCTGCCCGACGAGATCGCCGCCGCGCGGCGCGAGGCCCGCGCCTCCTTCGGCGACGACACGCTCCTGGTCGAGCGGTGGATCGACCGCCCCCGGCACATCGAGATCCAGGTGCTGGCCGACGGCCACGGGAACGTGGTGCACCTGGGCGAGCGCGAGTGCTCCCTGCAGCGCCGGCACCAGAAGATCATCGAGGAGGCACCCAGCGTCCTGCTCGACGAGGAGACCCGGGCCGCGATGGGCGAGGCGGCGGTCCGGGCGGCCCGCTCCTGCGGCTACCGGGGCGCGGGCACGGTGGAGTTCATCGTGCCGGGCGACGACCCCGCCTCGTACTGCTTCATGGAGATGAACACCCGTCTCCAGGTGGAGCACCCGGTCACCGAGCTGATCACGGGACTCGACCTGGTGGAGTGGCAGCTGCGGGTGGCGGCGGGCGAGCGGCTCGGCTTCACGCAGGACGGCGTCCGGCTCACCGGCCACGCCGTCGAGGCCCGGATCTGCGCCGAGGACCCGGCGCGCGGTTTCCTCCCCTCGGGCGGCACGGTGCTCAGGCTGCGCGAGCCGCAGGGCGGGGGGTCCCCCCTGCGCGAAGGGCCTGGGGGAGGCGTCCGCACCGACTCCGGGCTGAGCGAGGGCACGGAGGTCGGCAGCCTGTACGACCCGATGCTGTCCAAGGTGGTCGCGTACGGTCCCGACCGCGCGAGTGCGCTGCGCAGACTCCGGGCGGCACTCGCAGAGACGGTGACGCTGGGCGTGCAGACCAACGTCGGGTTCCTGCGGCGGCTGCTCGCGCACCCGGCGGTGGTGAGCGGCGACCTGGACACGGGGCTGGTGGAGCGGGAGGCACAGGGCCTGGTCCCCGCCGGCGTACCGGAGGAGGTGTACGAGGCCGCGGCGGCCGTACGCCTGGACGCGCTGCGGCCGCGTACCGGGGGCTGGACGGACCCGTTCTCGGTGCCGGACGGCTGGCGTCTGGGGGGTACGCCGAAGCCGGTCGCGTTCCACCTGCGCGTGCCGGGAGGCGAACCCGTGACGCACAGCGCCCGCGGCACCCACACCGTCACCGACGACCGGGTGTCGGTGACGGTGGACGGCGTCCGCCACACCTTCCACCGCGCCGCCGACTGGCTGGGCCGGGACGGCGACGCCTGGCAGGTGCGCGACCACGACCCGGTCGCCGCCTCCCTGACCGGCGCGGGCCGGGCGGGCGCCGACTCGCTGACCGCGCCGATGCCCGGCACGGTGACGGTGGTGAAGGTCGCCGTCGGCGACGAGGTGGGCGCGGGCCAGAGCCTGCTGGTGGTGGAGGCGATGAAGATGGAGCACGTCGTCTCCGCCCCGCACGCCGGCACGGTCACCGAACTGGACGTGGCCCCGGGTACGACGGTCGCCATGGACCAGGTGCTGGCGGTCGTCGCCCCCGCGGCCGCGGAGGAGGAGGCGCCGTGAACCCCGTGGAACCGGGCCTGCCCATGACCGTACCGGCGAAGGGCCTGCCGGCGCGGGTGCGGATCCACGAGGTCGGCGCGCGCGACGGTCTGCAGAACGAGAAGGCGACCGTCCCGACGGCCGTCAAGGCGGAGTTCGTCCGCCGTCTGGCCGGCACGGGCCTGACCACGATCGAGGCGACGAGCTTCGTCCACCCCGGGTGGGTGCCCCAGCTGGCGGACGCGGAGGACCTGTACCCGGCGGTGGCCGGCCTGCCGGTGGCGCTTCCGGTCCTGGTCCCCAACGAACGGGGCCTGGAGCGCGCGCTGGCGCTCGGCGCCCGGCGGGTGGCGGTGTTCGCCAGCGCCACGGAGTCCTTCGCCAGGGCCAACCTCAACCGCACGGTGGACGAGGCGCTGGCGATGTTCGAGCCGGTGGTGGCCCGGGCCAAGCGCGAGGACGTCCACGTCCGCGGCTACCTGTCGATGTGCTTCGGCGACCCGTGGGAGGGAGCGGTCCCGGTCCCCCGGGTGGTGGAGGTGTGCCGGGCCCTGCTGGACATGGGCTGCGACGAACTCAGCCTGGGCGACACCATCGGGGTGGCGACCCCGGGCCATGTGACCGCCCTGCTCACCGCGCTCGCCGACGCGGGCGTGCCCGTGAGCGCGCTGGGCGTGCACTTCCACGACACCTACGGCCAGGCCCTGTCCAACACGCTGGCCGCGCTCCAGCGGGGCGTCACCACGATCGACGCCTCCGCCGGCGGGCTGGGCGGCTGCCCGTACGCGAAGTCCGCCACCGGCAACCTCGCCACCGAAGACCTCGTGTGGATGCTGCGCGGACTCGGCATCGACACCGGGGTCGACCTCGGCCGTCTCGTCGCCACGAGCGTCTGGATGGCCGCCCACCTGGGCCGACCCAGCCCGTCCCGCACCGTCCGCGCCCTCTCCCACCAGGAGCAGTGAACGACCATGGACCACAGGCTCTCCCCCGAACTGGAAGAACTCCGCCGCACGGTCGAGGAGTTCGCGCACGACGTCGTGGCGCCGAAGATAGGTGACTTCTACGAGCGGCACGAGTTCCCGTACGAGATCGTCCGCGAGATGGGCCGCATGGGCCTGTTCGGCCTGCCGTTCCCGGAGGAGTACGGCGGAATGGGCGGCGACTACTTCGCGCTGGGGGTGGCGCTGGAGGAACTGGCCCGGGTGGACTCGTCGGTGGCGATCACCCTGGAGGCCGGTGTCTCGCTGGGTGCGATGCCGCTGCACCTCTTCGGCACCGAGGAGCAGAAGCGCGAGTGGCTGCCCCGTCTGTGCTCCGGCGAGATCCTGGGCGCGTTCGGCCTGACGGAGCCGGACGGCGGCAGTGACGCGGGCGCGACCCGCACCACGGCCCGCCTGGACGAGACGACGGACGAATGGGTGATCAACGGCACGAAGTGCTTCATCACCAACTCGGGCACGGACATCACGGGCCTGGTCACGGTGACGGCGGTCACCGGCCGGAAGCCGGACGGCAGGCCGCTGATCTCGGCGGTCGTCGTCCCGTCGGGCACCCCGGGCCTCACGGTGGCGGCCCCGTACTCGAAGGTCGGCTGGAACGCCTCGGACACGCGGGAGCTGTCCTTCCAGGACGTCCGCGTCCCGGCGGCGAACCTGCTGGGCGAACAGGGCCGGGGCTACGCCCAGTTCCTGCGCATCCTCGACGAGGGACGGATCGCCATCGCCGCGCTGGGCACGGGCCTGGCGCAGGGCTGTGTGGACGAGTCGGTGAAGTACGCCGGTCAGAGGCACGCGTTCGGCCGTCCGATCGGCGCCAACCAGGCCATCCAGTTCACGATCGCGGACATGGAGATGAAGGCCCACACCTCCCGCCTGGCCTGGCGCGACGCGGCGAGCCGCCTGGTGGCCGGCGAGCCCTTCAAGAAGGAGGCGGCGCTGGCCAAGCTGTACTCGTCCACGGTCGCGGTGGACAACGCCCGTGACGCCACCCAGATCCACGGCGGCTACGGCTTCATGAACGAGTACCCGGTGGCCCGCATGTGGCGCGACTCCAAGATCCTGGAGATCGGCGAGGGCACGAGCGAGGTACAGCGGATGCTGATCGCCCGGGAGCTGGGGCTGCCGGTGCTGTGACCGGGCAGGTCCGCCGGGACGGGCAGGCCGCGCCGGCGAGTGGGCGCCCTCCCCGGCGGACACCCCTCCCGCTCCGGATGTGGGCACGTGCCGTGCGCTCGGCGGCCAGGACGCCCCGGTGGCAGCCGTCGTGGGCGGCCTCTCAGGTCACCCTAAAGGCCGCCCCCGTCACCGCACTTGATCAAAAAGTACCCAAAACACCCCCCGACACCCGCCGACACCCGCCGCCCGCATGGCGTGAATGCGCCAGATCCCCGCAGGCCGAAACGCGTCAGCGCCGCAGCGCCTCGACCGGCTGCACGCGTGACGCCCTGACTGCGGGACAGAGGCCGGCCAGCAGGCCGGTGGCCAGACCGGCCACCGGGGCTGCTGCCACCGTCGCCGGATGAATCACGGGTGTCCACTCCCGGACCACAGCCACGGCCACCACGGTCGCCGTGCCGGCGGTGGTGCCCAGCAGGCCGCCCAGTGCCCCGAGCGCCCCCGACTCGGCGAGGAACTGGCCGGCGACATGCCGTCCGCGCGCACCCAGTGCCCTGCGCAGACCGATCTCACCGGTCCGTTCGAGCACGGCCACCAGGGTGGTGTTGGCGATCCCGACCGCGCCGATGACCAGACAGACCGATGCCAGCAGCAGAAACAACTGGTCGAGGTCGGAACCGACGGACGAACGCAGTTGCTCGGGGTCCGGCGGAGCGATCGCGCGGAAGTACTCAACATGGTCGGGCCGCAGAGCCAGACCGGCTTCCGCCGCGACCTGCTGGGCCGCCCCGATCCGGGTGGAGATGAGCATCCTGGGCTCCGCAGCGTTCTCCGCCCCCCAGACGCGTTCCGCCGTGCTTCTCGGCACGACCACGGAGGGCAGCAGGTCGGCCTTGCGTTCCACGTCACCGACGATACCCACCACCGAGAACGCCTCCCCACCGACGAAGACCGCAGGCGCGTTCTCCAGCGTGGTGATGCCGAGTCGGCGAGCCACCCCCTCCCCGACCACGGCCACCGGCGCGGCCGTCCGCTCGGCGAACTCGTCGTGGACAAGCCCCTGTTCCAGGCTCGGCACCGCCGCCGCGAGAGCGCCTGGGGAGGCGGCCACCACCTTGGTGCGCGAGGTTGGACCCGACAGCGTCCGCCTGTGGCGAGGCGCTCACCACGACGTCGTCGGGCAGCCGGACGGTGAAGTACACACCCGCGTGGTCGACGCCGTTCAGCCTCCCGATCCGTGCGTCGGCGTCCTGGGGGAACGCCATGTCGACGAACTCGTTGTGCTGCCGGGCATTGTCCTCGACCGTCACCTCGGTGGCGCTCAATTCGGTGAACCGGTTGTCGATCTGCGACGACGCGGTGGCCGTCAGCCCGAGCACGGCCACGAAACTGCCCACGCCCAGAACAGTGCCGAAGGCGGTCAGCAAGGCCCTCGCGGGCCGCTGCAGGATGCCCGCGAGGGCCTCGGCACACAGGTCGCGCAGGTGCAGACATGACGTGGTCGGACGAGCTGCTCAAGGACATCCAGACGTACTTCCAGAAGATCGGCATTCCGGAGGAGGGCCCCCCGGACTCGTGGCCGTGGCCGGGGGAGACCAAGTACACGACCAGTTACTGCGTGGAGTTCATGCTGAACTGGGACGACCTTTTCACGTCCCTGGCTCGAGTACTGAGAATGCGGAAGACGCTGATCCAGGTTTCCGCGATATGGGAGCTGCGCCACTTCAACGTCACCAGCATTGCCGGCCTGGCCGTCCCCGCGGTCAATGACCAGTTCTCCGACGCCTGCGTGTACGACTACCACAACGACGGCGCGCTGCCGGACTGGGCAACGCAGTTCGCCGACATGATCACCCCGTTCCGGGACTGCTCCACAGGTGTGGGGCAGGTGTTCGGCGTGCGGGCGATCACCGCCCGCAACCACGCGGTCGATCTGGGCCTGCTCAACGAGTCGAAGCGGGACGCGTCGGTCGACGCCGACGTCTGGGCCACCTGGGAGAAGCTGCACTACAACCAGTCGTTCAACATCTCGACGGTGCCGTACATGCACATCCTGCACGCCCACGAGCACGGTCTGGCGCGCCCGGGCCTGGCGACCGGCGAGGCGGACACGGAGAAGCTGCTGCAGTACTACCAGGGCGACACCGCCGAAGCGGCGGAGCAGGCGAAGCTGCGCATGGGCATGTACCGCATCATCGAGGACAAATACCAGAGCGTGTTCCGCGCGTACGCGTGACACGGACGAGTGGAGTGACGACGATGCACGAACAGGCCGGCGGGAGACCGGCAGGACGTCCGTACACACGGTTCCTCGTCCCGGCGGGCGTCAACCTGCTGTTCGGCATCCCCGCCATGATCCCGCTCCATTCGGCCTGGCTGCTGCTCACCAGGTACCGGTCGTGTGCGCTGGACACCGCCGGGTTCGGTCTCACCCACTGCGGTGACGTCACCGTCATCGAGGGCGCCAGCTGGGCAAGGGCCGGTCTGCTGGTGGTCGGCGGGCTCGGGCTGCTGCTGGTCGTCCTTGTGGACGTGCTGTTCCCCGCCGCCACGGGGCGTCCATGGCGGCGCTGGCTCGCCGCCTCACTCGTCATTCCCCTTCCCTACCTGCTCGCCGTGATCACATTCGCGGTCCTCGACTGAAGGAACCGATCAGCCATGACGCAGAAGAGCGTCCCCCGGCGTGCAGTGCTCAAGCGGGTCGCCGGGGCAGGCGCGGGCACCGCTCTGCTATCGGCCTCCGGTGGCCTGCCGGTTCCCGCCCACGCCGCGGAGGCGGGGGACGGCGCCGGACGGCCGGCCGAGGTGTCCGGCGCGCATCCGGTGTCCCGCAACGGCTGGGCGCTGGCCGACGAGGTCGACGTCGGGCAGGGCGTGTGGTCGCGGCCGGTGTCCGGCACCGGCTTCGCCCTCGACACCCGACTCGGTGCCGTGGAGACGGTGCTCGTGCACATCGTGCGGCGCCGGCACTACGAGATCGAGACGCTGCGCGAGGGCGAGGTGGCCGGATGGCGCCCCATCGGGGAACTCGACGCCGACGGCCCCGAGTCGAACCAGGCCTCCGGCACCGCTGTCGCCATCCGGCCCGACGCCTACGTGAAGGGTGTCGCGGGCGGACTGACCAGGACGCAGCGCAAGACGGTCGACAGCATCCTGGAGGACTGCGGCAGCGTCATACGCTGGGGCGGCCGCGACCGAACGCCGTACGAAGCCCTGTTCTACATCGACGTCCCCCCGAGCAAGGAGGAGAGGCGTCCCGCCGGTCATCCCGTGGAAAAGCTGGCCGACACACTGCGCAGATGGAACCGGACCCCCGGTGTGGGAGCGGGGTCCGCCGCGTAACAGCCGTGCGGAGGCGAGGGCCGACCCGGAACCCCTTGGCCAACATTTCAGGTTAGGCTAACCTAATCACGCTTCCGGCCACCCTCGCCGGCGCGCCTCCAGGGCTTCTTACGCACGAAAGCGGACCCACTCATGTCGAACGCCAGAACCGCCCGCTTGCCTCGTCGCGGCATCCTCGCCGCCGGTGGCGCCCTCGGACTCGGTGCCGTGCTCGCGGCCTGCGGGGGCGGCGACGCGAAAAGCGGCGGCTCGGACTCGACCGGGGCCGCCGAGCCGGAGTCCGGTCCCTGGTCCTTCAAGGACGACCGCGGCACCACCGTGGAACTCGACAAGGTCCCCACGAACATCGCCGCGTTCACCGGCGTGGCCGCCGCCCTGTACGACTACGGCATCGAGGTCGAGGGCGTCTTCGGCCCGACCAGGACGACGGCCGGCAAGGCCGACGTCCAGGCCGGGGACATGGACGTCAGCAAGCTGACGATCTTCGGCAACAAGTTCGACAGCTTCAACGTCGAGCAGTACGCGGCCTTCCGGCCCGAGGTGCTCATCAGCACGACGTTCGACGACGCCGGCTCCCTCTGGTACGTCCCCGAAGCCTCCAAGGAGAAGATCGCCAAGCTCGCCCCGAGCGTGGCCGTCTCCGTCTACGACCGCCAGATGCCCGAGCCACTGCAGCGGATGGCCGAACTGGCCGAGTCGCTGGGCGCCGATATGAAGGCCGCGAAGGTCGTCGAGGCGAAGAAGGACTTCGAGGCCGCCGCCGAGCGGCTGCGCAAGGCGGCCAAGGCCCGTCCGGAGATCAAGGTGCTGGCCGGCTCCGCCGCGCCGGACGTCTTCTACGTCTCCGGTTCGAACTACTCCATCGACCTGGAGTACTTCAAGGCCCTCGGCGTGAACATCGTGGAGCCCCCGGAGGAGGCCAAGAAGGCGACCGGCGGCTGGTTCGAAACCCTGAGCTGGGAAAACGTCGACACGTACCCGGCCGACGTCATCATCATGGACGACCGCGCCTCGACCATCCAGCCCGCCGACATCACCGAGGGCACCTGGAAGAAGCTCCCCGCGGTCAAGGCCGGCCAGGTCATCTCCCGCTCCCCCGAGCCGATCCTGTCCTACGACAAGTGCACCCCGCTGCTCGACAACCTCGCCGAGGCCATCGAGAAGGCCAAGAAGGTCAGCTGACCCCTTCCGTCCCCTCCGCCACCGGAGCCGTACGTGACCCCTGCCGCAGCCGCCCCGCTCCGCCCCTCCTTCCTCCAGGTCGCCGGAACGGGGCGGCTCGGTCCGTCCCCGGTCCGGGTCGCCTCCACCGGGGCCGGGGCAGGAGGAGCCGGACGCGGCGACAGGGCCGGTGTGAACTCCCCGCCGGCGCCGGCGCGGTGACGCGGTCGCCCGCCCCGCGGGAGCCGCGCACGGACGCCGGGCGGCACCACCGGGGCCGGCACCGGCTTCGTGCCGCCCGGCGTCGGCCCGGGGGCCGGTGCCGCGACCCGACGGCGGAACAGCCGCACGGAGAGCGTCGGCGGCATGTCCGGCCGGCCCCCGTCCCACACCTCGTGACGCAGTGATGACGGTCACGGCGGTCACAGGAATGAAACGCAGACAGTTAGGTTAGGCTCACCTAAGAAAAAGGGCCGCACCGCGGCGCGCCCGCTCCCTCCCCGCACCGGACCGTCCCCACCGGAGGCCCCCACATGCGCTCGCACCTGCTCAACGACACCACCGCGGAGCACTATCGCCGCTCCGTGACCGAAGGAGTCGAGCGGGTGGCAGCCAAACTCGCCACCACAGAACGTCCGTTCACCGGCGTCACGGTCGACGCCCTCGCACCCGCCGTCGAGCGGATCGATCTCGACCGGCCGCTGCACGACACCACCGCGGCACTGGACGAACTGGAGGACGTCTACCTCCGGGACGCGATCTACTTCCACCACCCCCGCTACCTCGCCCACCTCAACTGCCCGGTCGTCATCCCGGCCGTGCTCGGCGAGGCCGTGCTCTCCGCCGTCAACTCCTCCCTGGACACCTGGGACCAGTCGGCCGGCGGCACTCTCATCGAGCGGAAACTGATCGACTGGACCGCCGCCCGGATCGGCCTCGGCGCCGCCGCCGACGGGGTGTTCACCTCCGGCGGCACCCAGTCCAACCTCCAGGCCCTGCTGCTGGCCCGCGAGGAGGCGAAGACCCGTGACCTCGGGAAACTGCGCGTCTTCAGCTCCGAGGTCAGCCACTTCAGCGTGCAGAAGTCCGCGAAGCTGCTCGGCCTCGGACCGGACGCCGTGGTGTCGATCCCCGTCGACCACGACAAGCGGATGCAGACCGTGGCCCTCGCCCGCGAACTGGCGCGCTGCGCCGAGGACGGGCAGGTCCCCATGGCCGTCGTCGCCACCGCCGGCAGCACCGACTTCGGCTCCATCGACCCGCTGCCCGAGATCGCCGGACTGTGCGCGCAGTACGGCGTCTGGATGCACGTGGACGCGGCGTACGGCTGCGGGCTGCTCGCCTCGCTGAAGCACCGGGACCGCATCGACGGCATCGAGCACGCGGACTCGGTCACCGTCGACTACCACAAGTCCTTCTTCCAGCCGGTGAGTTCGTCCGCCGTGCTGGTGCGTGACGGGGCCACGCTGCGGCACGCCACCTACCACGCGGAGTACCTCAACCCGCGCCGCATGGTGACCGAGCGCATCCCCAACCAGGTCGACAAGTCCCTGCAGACCACCCGCCGTTTCGACGCGCTGAAGCTGTGGATGACGCTGCGTGTGATGGGTGCCGACGGCATCGGCCGGCTCTTCGACGAGGTCTGCGACCTGGCCCAGGACGGCTGGCGGCTGCTCGCCGCCGACCCGCGCTTCGACGTGGTCGTCGAGCCGTCGCTGTCCACGCTCGTCTTCCGGTACGTACCGGCCGCCGTCACCGACCCCTCGAGCATCGACCGGGCCAACCTCTACGCCCGCAAGGCCCTGTTCGCCTCCGGTGACGCGGTCGTCGCGGGCACCAAGGTCGCGGGGCGCCACTACCTGAAATTCACCCTGCTGAACCCCGAGACCACGACGGCCGACATCACCGCCGTCCTCGACCTGATCGCCGGCCACGCCGAGCAGTACCTGGGAGAGTCCCTTGACCGCGTCGCATCCTGAAGCCCCGGACACCGCCTACGACTTCGTGGGAATCGGTCTCGGCCCCTTCAACCTCGGCCTCGCCTGCCTCACCGAACCCATCAGCGAACTCAGCGGCGTCTTCCTGGAGTCCAAGCCGGACTTCGAGTGGCACGCCGGGATGTTCCTCGACGGCGCCCACCTCCAGACGCCGTTCATGTCGGACCTGGTCACCCTCGCCGACCCGACGTCCCCGTACTCCTTCCTCAACTACCTGAAGGAGAAGGGCCGACTGTACCCGTTCTACATCCGCGAGAACTTCTACCCGCTGCGCGTCGAGTACGACGACTACTGCCGCTGGGCCGCCTCGCAGCTGAGCAGTATCCGCTTCTCCACCACCGTCACCGAGGTGACGTACGACGAGGCGGCCGGGCTGTACGCCGTACGGACTTCGGCGGGCGACACCTACCGTGCCCGGCGGCTGGTGCTCGGCACCGGAACCGTGCCGTTCGTGCCCGAGGTGTGCCGGGACCTGGACGGCGGCCTGTTCCACACCTCGCAGTACATGCACCGCAAGGCGGAGCTGCAGGAGAAGGAGTCGATCACGATCGTCGGCAGCGGGCAGAGCGCCGCCGAGATCTACTACGAACTCCTCTCCGAGATCGACGCCCACGGCTACCGGCTCAACTGGGTCACGCGCTCCCCGCGGTTCTTCCCGCTGGAGTACACCAAGCTGACCCTGGAGATGACGTCCCCGGACTACATCGACTACTTCCGCGCGCTGCCCGAGGAGACCCGCTACCGGCTGGAGAAGCAGCAGAAGGGTCTGTTCAAGGGCATCAACTCGGAGCTGATCGACGCGATCTTCGACCTGCTGTACCAGAAGAACGTCAGCGGCGGCGGCCGGCCCGTCCCCACCCGGCTGCTCACCAACTCCACGCTGACCGCCGCGCGTCACGAGAACGGCGGGTACACGCTCGGCTTCCACCAGGACGAGCAGGACAAGGACTACGAGATCCGCACCGAGGGCCTGGTGCTGGCCACCGGCTACCACTACGAACCGCCGGCCTTCCTCGACCCGGTCCGCGCACGCCTCCGCTTCGACGCCCACGGCCGGTTCGACGTGACCCGCGACTACGCCGTCGACGTCACCGGCCGGGGCGTCTTCCTGCAGAACGCGGGCGTCCACACGCACAGCGTCACCAGCCCCGACCTGGGCATGGGCCCCTACCGCAACAGTTGCATCATCCGGGAGCTGCTCGGCACCGAGTACTACCCCGTCGAGAAGTCCGTCGCCTTCCAGGAGTTCACGGCATGAGCATCACCGAGACCGGCCTGCGGACCGCGCTGGGCACCTTCGGGGTCCGCCCGCTGGACCCGCCGAAGGACGCCGGGCTGCTGCACGCGTGGGTCACCCACCCCAAGGCGGCCTTCTGGATGATGCAGGACGCGAGACCGGAGGACGTCGAGCGCGAGTACCTGCGGATCGCGGCCGACGAGCACCACCACGCCCTGCTGGGCCTGCACGACGGCGTCCCCGCCTTCCTGATGGAGACGTACGACCCCGCGCACCGTGAGCTGACCGGGCTGTACGAGCCGGAGCCCGGCGACGTCGGCATGCACTTCCTGGTCGCGCCGGCCGGCACCCCGCTGCACGGCTTCACCCGGGCCGTGATCACCGCCGTCCTCGCGCACATCTTCGACGACCCGGCGGCCCTGCGGGTCGTCGTCGAACCGGACGTGTCCAACAAGGCGGTCCAGGCCCTGAACGAGGCCGTCGGCTTCGTTCCCGTACGCGAGATCGACAAGCCGGAGAAGAAGGCGTTGCTGAGCTTCTGCACCCGTCAACAGTTCGCCGCGGCCACGGGGGTGAGCGTATGAGCCCCGCCGGCACGAGCCGCAACGGCACGAGCCTCGCCGGCGCCGTGGACCATCTGACCCCCGAGCGCTGGGAGACGGCCAACCGCCTGCTGATCCGCAAGGCGCTCGCGGAGTTCTCCCACGAGCGGCTGCTCACCCCGGAGCCCGCGGGCCCGGACACGGGAACGGACGCGTACGTCGTCCGCAGTGACGACGGGCTGACCGAGTACCGCTTCACCGCCGTCCGCCGCGCCCTGGACCACTGGCAGGTCGCCTCCGGCTCGATCACCCGGCACCGCGGCGGAACCGAACTCCCGCTCGCCGCGCTGGACTTCTTCGTCGAACTGCAGAAGTCGCTGGGGCTGAGCGACGAGGTCCTGCCGGTGTACCTGGAGGAGATCTCCTCCACCCTCTCCGGCACCTGCTACAAGCTCGCCAAGCCCGCCGTCACCTCGGCCGAGCTGGTGGACGCCGGTTTCCAGGCCGTCGAGACCGGCATGACCGAGGGCCATCCCTGCTTCGTCGCCAACAACGGGCGGCTCGGCTTCGGCATCCACGAGTACCGGGCCTACGCGCCGGAGACGGCGAACCCGGTGCGGCTGGTGTGGCTGGCCGCGCACCGCTCACGGGCGGCGTTCACCGCCGGCGTCGGCGTCGAGTACGAGTCGTTCCTGCGGCAGGAGCTGGGCGGGGACACCGTCGGGCGCTTCCACCGCACGCTCACGGAGCAGGGGCTCGACCCGGCCGACTACCTCCTCATTCCCGTCCACCCCTGGCAGTGGTGGAACAAGCTCACCGTCACCTTCGCCGCCGAGGTCGCCCGCCGCCACCTGGTGTGCCTGGGCGAGGGCGACGACGAGTACCTGGCCCAGCAGTCCATCCGCACCTTCTTCAACCGGTCGAACCCTCAAAAGCACTATGTGAAGACGGCCCTGTCCGTCCTCAACATGGGCTTCATGCGCGGACTTTCGGCCGCGTACATGGAGGCCACACCGGCGATCAACGACTGGCTGGCCCAGCTGATCGAGAACGACCCGGTGCTGCGGTCGACCGGGCTGACGATCATCCGGGAGCGGGCGGCGGTCGGCTACCGGCACCTGGAGTACGAGAAGGCCACCGACCGCTACTCGCCGTACCGCAAGATGCTGGCCGCGCTGTGGCGGGAGAGCCCGGTGCCGTCGCTGCGCCGGGGCGAGTCCCTCGCCACGATGGCCTCCCTGCTCCACGTGGACCACGAGGGGGCGTCCTTCGCGGGCGCGCTGATCGAGCGGTCCGGGCTCACCCCCGTCCAGTGGCTGCGGCACTACCTGCGCGCCTACTACACGCCGTTGCTGCACAGCTTCTACGCCTACGACCTGGTGTACATGCCGCACGGCGAGAACGTGATCCTCGTGCTCGAGGACGGGGTGGTGCGGCGCGCGGTCTACAAGGACATCGCCGAGGAGATCGCGGTGATGGACCCGGACGCGGTACTGCCGCCGGAGGTCTCCCGCATCCGCGTGGAGGTGCCGGAGGACAGGAAGCTGCTGTCGATCCTCACGGACGTCTTCGACTGCTTCTTCCGTTTCCTGGCCGCCGACCTCGCCACCGAGGGCGTCCTCACCGAGGACGACTTCTGGCGGACGGTCGCGGAGATCACCCGCGAGTACCAGGCGTCGGTGCCCGAACTCGGCGACAGGTTCGCCCAGTACGACATGTTCGCCCCCGAGTTCGCGCTGTCCTGCCTCAACCGGCTCCAACTGCGCGACAACAGGCAGATGGTGGACCTCACGGACCCGTCCGGCGCGCTCCAGCTGGTCGGCACCCTGAAGAACCCCCTCGCCGGCTTCTGACCCACGGACGGGCGGGCATCCCCACGTACGGTCCTGCGGGATGCCCGTCGCCGGCCCGCCCCGCTCGTCATGTACAGACCACCCGTCCGCGGATCCGGTGGAACAATCACCCCATGGCGGAAATCATCCAGAAGGACGGAACCTGGGTCCACGACGGGAACACCCTGCGGCTGACGCCCGGCCGGGACAAGAACGTCGGGCTGCTCCGCCGGACCCTGGGCGAACTGACGGTCCCCCTGCAGGCGTTGGCGGGCATCTCCTTCGAACAGGGCAGAAAGGCGGGGCGGCTCAGGCTGCGGCTGCGCGAGGGCGCCGACCCCCTGCTCCAGGCGACCGGCGGCCGGCTCACCGAGCCGCACGACCCGTACCGGCTGACCGTGGACTCCGACCGGTACGGCGTCGCCGAGTACTTCACGGACGAGGTCCGCAACGCCCTGCTGCTCGACCAGGTGCCGTCCGACCCGGTCTCCGGCTATCTGCTGCCCGGCCCGTCCGTGCCGCTGTCGGTCGCCGCCGGGGACGGCTCGGCGAGCTTCGACGGGGAGCAGATCCGCCTGGAGTGGAACTGGAAGACGGAGGACGCCAAGTCCGCCGCCGGCACCCGTACCCTCGCGCTGGCCGACATCACCGCCGTGGAGTGGCAGCCGGCGGCCGGGCTGGAGAACGGCCACCTGCGGTTCGTCGTGCGCCACGCGCCCACCAAGGCGCCGGCGAAGTACGACCCCAACGCGGTGGAGCTGTGGGGGTTCAAGAAGGACCCCCTGATGGCGCTCGTCGCCGCCGCCGTGCAGGCCCGCCTGCCGCACCCCGCCGCCTCGGCCCTCGCCGGGAGCGAACGCCCGGCACCACCGAAGACCCCGGCCGCGGGTGCCCCGGCCGCCCGCGAGGACGACCACGACGCGCTGCTGCGCCGGCTGCGCGAACTGGGCGAACTGCACCGCGCCGGGATCCTGACGGACGAGGAGTTCACCCTGGCCAAACAGGCGGTCCTCAAGCGCATGTAGCCCGGCCGCACACCGGGTCGCGTGCCCGTCCGTCGCACCCGACCCTCACCCCGCCTCGCCTCCCTGCCCGAAATCGGGCAGGATTCTTGCGTGAACCCCTCCCTTGCTCCAGGATCATCGAGTGCACGACGAACTCGTTGATCATCTGACGCGGTCCTCGCCCCTCAGCCGGGGCGAGGCGCTGCGGGTGATCCAGGACGTGCTCGCCTACTTCGACGAGACGACCGAGGACTTCGTCCGTCGCCGCCACCGCGAGCTCCAGGCCCAGGGCCTGGTGAACGCGACGATCTTCGAACGGATCGAGGCGGACCTCAGATACCGCGCCGTGGCCCCGCCCGAGCTCTCGCTCCGGCAGCTGCGGCGCATCGTCTACGGCTAGGAAAACACCACACATGTGCGGAATCGTCGGATACATCGGCAGGCGTGAGGTCGCCCCTCTGCTGCTCGAGGGCCTGCAGCGCCTGGAGTACCGGGGCTACGACTCGGCGGGCATCGCCGTCACGTCCCCGAAGGCGGCCGGCCTGAAGACGGTCAAGGCCAAGGGCCGGGTGCGCGACCTGGAGGCGAAGGTCCCGGCGCGCTTCAAGGGCACCACGGGCATCGCCCACACCCGCTGGGCCACCCACGGCGCCCCGTCCGACGTGAACGCGCACCCGCACCTGGACGCCGGGGGCAGGGTCGCCGTCGTCCACAACGGCATCATCGACAACGCCGGTGAGCTGCGCCGCAAACTGGAGGCGGACGGCGTCGAGTTCCTCTCCGAGACGGACACCGAGGTCCTCACCCACCTGATCGCCCGCTCGCAGGCCGTCAAGCTGGAGGACAAGGTCCGCGAGACGGTGCGGATCATCGAGGGCACCTACGGCATCGCCGTGCTGCACGCCGACTTCCCGGACCGCATCGTGGTGGCCCGCAACGGCTCCCCCGTGGTGCTCGGCATCGGCGAGAAGGAGATGTTCGTCGCCTCGGACATAGCCGCCCTGGTCGCGCACACCCGGCAGATCGTCACCCTCGACGACGGCGAGATGGCCACCCTCAAGGCCGACGACTTCCGCACGTACACCACCGAGGGCACCCGCACCACGGCCGAGCCGACCACCGTGGAGTGGGAGGCGGCCTCGTACGACATGGGCGGCCACGACACGTACATGCACAAGGAGATCCACGAGCAGGCCGAGGCCGTGGACCGGGTGCTGCGGGGCCGGATCGACGACCGCTTCTCCACCGTGCGCCTCGGCGGCCTGAACCTGGACGCGCGGGAGGCCCGCCAGATCCGCCGGGTGAAGATCCTCGGCTGCGGCACCTCGTACCACGCGGGCATGATCGGCGCCCAGATGATCGAGGAGCTGGCCCGCATCCCGGCCGACGCCGAGCCGGCCTCCGAGTTCCGCTACCGCAACGCGGTCGTCGACCCCGACACGCTGTACGTCGCGGTGTCCCAGTCCGGTGAGACGTACGACGTGCTGGCGGCGGTGCAGGAGCTGAAGCGCAAGGGCGCGCGGGTGCTGGGCGTGGTGAACGTCGTCGGTTCGGCGATCGCCCGTGAGGCGGACGGCGGCATGTACGTGCACGCCGGGCCCGAGGTGTGCGTGGTGTCCACCAAGTGCTTCACCAACACCACGGTCGCCTTCGCCCTCCTCGCCCTGCACCTGGGCCGTACCCGCGACCTGTCGGTGAGCGACGGCAAGCGGATCATCGAGGGGCTGCGCAGGCTCCCGGGACAGATCTCCGAGATCCTGGAGCAGGAGGAGGACATCAGGAAGCTGGCCCTGCAGTACGCCGAGGCCCGCTCGATGCTCTTCATCGGCCGCGTGCGGGGCTACCCGGTGGCCCGCGAGGCGTCCCTGAAGCTGAAGGAGGTCTCCTACATCCACGCGGAGGCCTACCCGGCGTCCGAGCTCAAGCACGGTCCGCTGGCCCTGATCGAGCCCGCGCTGCCGACCGTCGCGATCGTCCCCGACGACGATCTGCTGGAGAAGAACCGCGCGGCCCTGGAGGAGATCAAGGCCCGCAGCGGCCGGATCATGGCCGTCGCCCACCGGGAGCAGGAGAAGGCCGACCACACGGTCGTCGTCCCGAAGAACGAGGACGAGCTGGACCCCATCCTCATGGGCATCCCGCTCCAGCTCCTCGCCTACCACACGGCGTTGGCCCTGGGCCGGGACATCGACAAGCCGCGCAACCTCGCCAAGTCGGTCACCGTCGAGTAGTCGGTCACCGTAGGGCGGTCGGTCGGCGTCGGGCGGTCGCGCGGCCGGCCGGCTCCTGACGGCATGCACACCCGCGGGGGGCGGGGCAGGCACCTGCCCCGCCCCCCTCGTCAGGGAATGACCACGACCGGGCGCTGGGCCCGCTTGGCGAGGCGGCCGGCGACGGAGCCGAAGAGCCGGCCGACGAGGCCGTGGGTGGAGCCGACGACGATCGCGTCGGCCTCGTACTCCCGGCCGACCTCCTCGAGTTCGTGGCAGATGTCGCCGCCGCGCTCGACCAGGATCCAGGGCACCTCGGTGAGGTGGTCCGCGCAGGCGAGCTCGAGGCCGAGGACCTCGGTGCGGTGGTCGGGCACGTCGACGAAGACCGGGGGTTCGCAGCCCGCCCACACCGTGGTCGGGAGCCGGTTGGCGACGTGGACGATGATCAGCGCGGAACCGGAACGCCGGGCCATGCCGATCGCGTACGCGAGGGCGCGCTCACTGGAGGTGGAGCCGTCGAAACCGACGACGACGCCGTGCCGGAACGCCGGATCGCACGGCTGGCGCGACTGAGCGGCGCCCAGGGGCTCGGCCCCCACCGGCTCGGCGGCCGTGGGGTCGGCGAGGGGTCGCTTGCGGTCCGCGGGTTCGAAGAATTCGTGACCGGCCATGGCTGTCTCGGCGTTGTGATCCTTGTCAGGAGGGACGACAGGCTGCGTCGGAGCTGTGTCCGGGAATCATCTTCCCAACCCCATACCCCCAAGGGTACGGCGGTACGCCTCCTTCGCGCAGATCCCGTCCGCACGGGCCGACGGGTATCCCGGAGCATGCCCGAGCGGGTACCCGTCACGCAATGGTTGCTGCGCTGTACAGGCGGTTTGCGCGGGGCGGGCCCAGCCGCGAGAGTGGGGCGCGCCGGGACGCCGGCCCCGGCGGCGCGGTGACCGAGGCGCCGCCCGCGCGTTGAACCCCGTGTGCCGCGCCGCACGGAGCGCCCCCGCGTCCGGCCGCGGAGCCGGCCCACCGCACCGAACGCCCCGCCCGCCGCGCCTCCCCGCCCGAACCCGAAGGGGCCTCGCGGCGGCCCCGCCGGACCGTCCGGGACCCGGCGGAGAGACACCGGTCGCCTGACCGGTTTCCGCGCACGCGGACGCATGTTTTCAGCCAACTTCCGCAACCTGTGCATCAACGGGTGCGACCACCCCCCAACCCCCGTTCGACCTGCACGGAAAGGGTCCGGGGGACCCCGGGCACCCTACGGGGATTGGCCACTGCGACAAGGCGCACTTCCCGACACGGCCCACGAGTGCAACCCTTCGTGATCGAATGCTTCACGCCAAGTTGCCAAGTCGACAATCCGCCGGGGGTCGAACTGGCCACCCGGGCACGACGGGACACAGTAGATTCGATCTTGACTGTCTTACGGCGGGGGACTCGTGCAGGACCGAGGGGAAACGTGCAGGTGCGACACAACCGAGGAGCCGCGACCACCGAGGGGGGCTTAGCAGTATGAGCCACGACTCCACTGCCGCGCCGGAAACCGCGGCCCGGAAACTCGCCGGGCGACGCCGCAAGGAGATCGTCGCGGTGCTGCTGTTCAGCGGCGGCCCCATCTTCGAGAGTTCCATACCGCTGTCGGTGTTCGGGATCGACCGCCAGGACGCCGGCGTACCGCGCTACCGCCTGCTGGTGAGTGCCGGCGAGGAGGGCCCGCTGCGGACCACGGGGGGTCTCGAACTCACCGCGCCGCACGGTCTGGAGGCGATCGCGCGGGCGGGCACCGTCGTCGTGCCCGCCTGGCGTTCGATCACCTCGCCGCCGCCCCAGGAGGCGCTCGAGGCGCTGCGCCGGGCCCACGAGGAAGGCGCCCGCATCGTCGGGCTGTGCACCGGCGCCTTCGTGCTCGCGGCGGCAGGCCTGCTGGACGGCCGTCCGGCGACCACCCACTGGATGTACGCGCCGACGCTGGCGAAACGCTATCCGTCGGTGCACGTCGATCCGCGGGAACTCTTCGTGGACGACGGCGACGTGCTGACCTCCGCCGGTACGGCGGCCGGAATCGATCTGTGCCTGCACGTCGTGCGCACGGATCACGGCAACGAGGCGGCGGGCGCGCTCGCCCGGCGTCTGGTCGTCCCGCCGCGCCGGACGGGTGGTCAGGAACGCTATCTGGACAGGTCTTTACCCGAGGAGATCGGCGCCGACCCGCTCGCCGAGGTCGTCGCCTGGGCACTGGAGCACCTCCACGAACAGTTCGACGTGGAGACGCTGGCGGCACGCGCGTACATGAGCCGTCGTACGTTCGACCGCCGTTTCCGCTCACTGACCGGCAGCGCGCCGCTGCAGTGGCTGATCACGCAGCGGGTGCTGCAGGCCCAGCGCCTGCTGGAGACGTCGGACTACTCGGTGGACGAGGTCGCGGGCCGCTGCGGCTTCCGCTCACCGGTCGCGCTGCGGGGCCACTTCCGGCGTCAGCTGGGTTCGTCCCCGGCCGCCTACCGGGCCGCGTACCGCGCGCGGCGCCCCCAGGCGGAACGGCACCAGGGATCCGACGGCCTCCCGAACACCCCGGGGGCCGTCCCGTCCGGGCCGGCGCACCAGCACGGGCACCCGGGCCATCCCGGCCAGGCGCCCGCCGCCCTGCACCCGGACACCCCGGTGCCGCACCAGTCGCGGCGCACGGCGGCCGCGAACTCCCTGGGTGGTCCGCCACTGGCGGCGTCGGCCTCCTCGGGAGACCCGGCCCGTGAGCCCCGCGAGGCCTATGCCCAGGCCCGGGCGAGCGTGCCGGGCCAGCGCAGCGCGCCGTGAGGCGGAGCTGAGCCGAGCATGAGAGGCGGGCGGGCCCGGAGCAGGGCCCGCGGCAGGCGGCAGTCCGCGCCACGGGCCGGAGGCGGAAGTCTCCGGCCCGTGCTGCTGCCCCGGCCGGGCCGCCCCCGCCGGGCCCTCTGCGCTCTCTCACGCCGTAAGGTTAGACATATGAACGATCGCATGGTGTGGATCGACTGCGAGATGACCGGCCTCTCGCTGTCCGACGACGCGCTCATCGAAGTGGCCGCCCTCGTCACCGACTCCGAGCTGAACGTGCTCGGCGACGGTGTCGACATCGTCATCCGCCCGCCGGACGGGGCGCTGGAGACGATGCCGGAGGTGGTGCGTCAGATGCACACCGCGTCCGGACTGCTCGACGAGCTGGCGGACGGCACGACGCTCGAGGACGCCGAGAGGCGCGTCCTCGCGTACGTGAAGGAGCACGTCAAGGAGCCCGGCAGGGCCCCCCTGTGCGGCAACTCCGTCGGCACGGACCGCGGGTTCCTGCTGCGGGACATGCCCGCTCTCGAGAACTACCTGCACTACCGCATCGTCGACGTGTCCAGCATCAAGGAACTGTCGCGCCGCTGGTACCCGAGGGCGTACTTCAACAGCCCCGAGAAGAACGGCAACCACCGCGCGCTGGCCGACATCCGCGAGTCCATCGCGGAGCTGCGCTACTACCGCGAGGCCGTCTTCGTCCCCCAGCCGGGCCCCGACTCGGACACCGCGAAGAAGCTCGCCGCGAAGCACGTCCTGCCTGCACCGTAGGCACGCCGCGAAACCCTGGCGCGAGCACCCCTTCGGACCCTGTACACTTTTTCTCGGCCGGTCGGAAAGGACCAAGTCCGCACCGATGACGGCCATGGTGGGTGTAGCTCAGCTGGTAGAGCACCTGGTTGTGGTCCAGGATGCCGCGGGTTCAAGTCCCGTCACTCACCCTCGACGCGAAAGAGGCCCCCTCGGGGGCCTCTTTCGCGTGGGAAGAGGACCGGCATGCCCCGCGGGGGCACGCCGGTGCACGCGCGGGGGCGGCCGGCCCCCGGCGCTACGACGACGCGCGCGCCACCAGCTCCGTGGCCAGGACCACCTGGCGCCGGTCCAGTTCCCGGGAGGCGGGCGGGCGGCGGTCGGCGACCTCGGCGAGGAGGAGGTCGATCATCCTGCGGCCCATCTCCTCGATGGGCTGGCGCACGCTGGTCAGCGGCGGGTCCATGTGGCGGGCGATGGCGGAGTCGTCGTAGCCGACCAGGGCCACGTCGTCGGGGATGCGGCGGCCCGCCTCCCGCAGGGCGTGCCGGGCGCCCGCGGCGGTGACGTCGGAGGCGGCGAGGACCGCGTCCAGGTCCGGGCGGCGCTCCAGCAGCGCCGCCATCGCGCGCCGGCCGCCCTCCTCGGAGAAGTCGCCCGACTCGATCAGCAGGTCGTCCTCGGGGTGGCCCGCGTCGCGCAGGGCGTCGCGGTAGCCGTCGGTGCGCCGCTGCGCGCCGTACACGTCGAGGCGGCCGGTGATGTGGGCGATGCGGTGCCGGCCCCGGCCGATGAGGTGCTCGACGGCCTGCCGGGCACCGCCGTAGTTGTCGGAGTCGACCGAGGTCAGCGTCTCCGCGGCGGACCTCGGGCCGCTGATCACCGCCGGGATCTCCAGCTGGGCGAGCATGTCGGGCAGCGGGTCGTGGGCGTGCACGGAGACCAGCAGCACGCCGTCCACCCGGTGCGCGGCCAGGTAGTCGGCGAGGCGCTGCCGCTCCCGGGCGCTGCCCGCGAAGATCAGCAGCAGCTGCATCCGGGTGTCGGAGAGCGCCGCCCCCACGCCGCGCAGCATGTCCGAGAAGTACGGTTCGGCGAAGAACCGGGTCTCCGGCTCGGGCACGACCAGCGCTATCGCGTCGGTGCGGTTGGCCGCCAGGGCGCGGGCGGCCGTGTTCGGGACGTAGCCGAGCTCCGCCACGGCGGCCTCCACGGCGGCGCGGGTGGCGTCACTCACCCGGGGTGAACCGTTGATCACCCGGGAGACGGTGCCCCGGCCGACACCGGCGCGCACCGCCACCTCTTCGAGGGTGGGGCGGCCGCCACTGCGGCTCCGCGCTCCGCGGCTTGCCATGTACGCCCCGCCTTCCGTCGTATGTCACGCTGGCCTGGAATCTAACAGCCCCGTGAGCGGCGGCCACCCCGTCAGGAGTACCGTCCCGGGCCCCGGGCCCGTCCGTCGGCGAGCTTCGGGCCTCCAGTTAACAGCCCGATAACTGAACACATCTCACCGCGTCTGCTCCCTTGACACCCCCGCCCGGACCCGCAACCCTTCAACACATCACTTGTGGGAGCGCTCCCACAGTACCTGACACATACACAACCCGCACGTTCCCCGCCCGAGCCGCAGCACGAAAACGGGCCCAACAACGCCGTTGGCCGGGGGGTCGGCACGTCAGGGCAACAGGAGGACGCAATGCGAGCACGTACCCTCCCCTTCTCTCGGCAGCGTACGAACGGGGGGAAGCTCTTCACCCGCAAGGCACTGGCCATCGCGGCCGTGGTGTCGATGGGCACAGGGCTGCTGGCCGGCTGCGCCGACGACGGTGGGGACGGCGACTCCGACTCCTCGTCGGGCGGCGAGGGCAAGACGACGGTCACGCTGGGCCTGTTCGGCACCTTCGGCTTCAAGGAAGCCGGTCTCTACGCCGAGTACGAGAAGCTGAACCCGGACATCAAGATCGCCGAGAACGTCGTCGAGCGCAACGAGAACTACTACCCGGCGCTGCTCAACCACCTCACCACCAACAGCGGCCTGCAGGACGTCCAGGCCGTCGAGGTCGGCAACATCGCCGAGATCGTGGCCACCCAGGGCGACAAGCTCGAGGACCTCTCCAAGGCCGAGGGCGTGAACAAGAGCGACTGGCTCGAGTGGAAGTGGGAGCAGGCCACCACCAAGGACGGCCAGACCATAGGCCTGGGCACCGACATCGGCCCGATGGCGATCTGCTACCGCAAGGACCTGTTCGAGGAGGCCGGACTGCCGTCCGACCGCGCGGAGGTCGCCAAGCTGTGGGAGGGCGACTGGGAGAAGCTCGTCCAGGTCGGTGAGGACTACCAGAAGAAGGCGCCCAAGGGCACCACCTTCCTGGACTCCCCCGGCGGTCTGCTCAACGCGATCCTGAGCAGTGAGGAGGAGAAGTTCTACGACGCCTCCGGCGAGGTCGTCTACAAGACCAACCCGGCCGTCAAGGACGCCTTCGACCTGACCTCCGAGGCCGCCGAGAAGGGCATGATCGGCGCCCAGACGCAGTTCCAGCCGTCCTGGGACCAGACCATCTCCAACAACAAGTTCGCCGCGATGGCCTGCCCGCCGTGGATGCTCGGCTACATCAAGGGCAAGTCGCAGCCCGACGCCGCCGGCAAGTGGGACGTCGCCGTGCCCCCCAAGTCCGGCAACTGGGGCGGCTCCTTCCTGAGCGTGCCCAAGAGCGCCAAGAACGCCGACGAGGCCAAGAAGCTCGTCGCCTGGCTGACCGCTCCCGAGCAGCAGGCCAAGCTGTTCGAGGTGCAGGGCAGCTTCCCGAGCGCCCAGACCGCCTTCGACAGCCCCGAAGTGACCGGCGCCAAGAACGACATGACCGGTGACGCCCCGATCGGTGAGATCTTCTCCGAGGCCGCCCAGCAGATCCCCGTCCAGCCGATCGGTCCGAAGGACCAGATCATCCAGCAGGGTCTGACGGACAACGGCGTCATCCTCGTCACCAAGGGCAAGTCCGCCGAGGAAGCCTGGGAGACGGCCACCAAGACCATCGACAACAACCTGGACAAGTGACCCGGATGTCCCCCCGCAACGACACCGCCGCGCCCCCCGTCAAGGGGGGCGCGGCCCCGGGCCGCCCGCCCGGGGGCGCCGCGTCCGAGAACAAGGAGGAGCGGCACCGGCGAAAGCTGTCCCGGCGCTGGCAGCGCGACATGCGCTGGAGCCCGTACGCCTTCGTCTCGCCGTTCTTCCTGCTGTTCCTCGCCTTCGGCCTGTTCCCGCTGGTGTACACCGGCTGGGCCTCGCTGCACCAGGTCGAGCTGACCGCCCCGACCGACATGGAATGGGTGGGGCTGCGCAACTTCACCCGGATCTTCGACGACGAGTTCTTCTGGAACGCGGCGCAGAACACGCTGACCATCGGCGTCATCGCGACCGTTCCGCAGCTGCTGATGGCGATGGGCATCGCCCACATCCTCAACTACAAGCTGCGCGCCTCGACCTTCTACCGGGTCGCGATGCTCGCGCCGTACGCCACCTCGATCGCCGCCGCCTCCCTGGTGTTCGTGCTGCTCTTCGGGCGTGACTACGGCATGATCAACTGGGCGCTGGACTTCGCCGGGATCGACCCGGTCGACTGGCAGGGCGACAAGTGGCCCTCCCAGTTCGCCGTCTCGACCATCATCATCTGGCGTTGGACCGGCTACAACGCGCTGATCTACCTGGCCGCGATGCAGGCGATCCCGCAGGACCTGTACGAGTCGGCGGCGCTGGACGGCGCCAACCGCTGGCAGCAGTTCCTGAACGTGACGCTGCCGTCGCTGCGCCCGACCATCCTGTTCACGGTCGTGGTGTCCACGATCGGAGCGAGCCAGGTCTTCGGCGAGCCGCTGCTGTTCGACGCCAACAAGGGCGCTTCCGGCGGTGCGGAGCACCAGTTCCAGACGCTCGGCCTGTACCTGTACGAGCAGGGCTGGATCAACCAGCACCTGGGCCGCGCCTCGGCGATCGCGTGGATGATGTTCCTGATCCTGATCGTCATCGGCATCGTCAACTACGTCATCTCGCGCCGGCTGCGCGCCAGCAGTTAAGGAGTTGTGGCCGTGACGACGACTGTGACGCCCCCGCCCCCCGAGACCACGCCCGCCAAGGAGCGCAAGCGCTCCCGTCTGCCGAAGTCCGCGCGGGCCGGCGGCACCCTGCACGGCGGTCCGATCGCGTACGCGATCCTGATCGTGTTCACGATCGTCTCGCTGTTCCCGCTGGTGTGGACCGCGATCGCCGCCTCCCGGGACAACCAGCGCCTGGCCGAGACGCCGCCGCCGTTCTGGTTCGGCTCGAACCTGTTCAAGAACCTGGAGCTCGCCTGGACCGACGCCAACCTCGGTGAGGCGTTCCTCAACACCACGATCGTGTCCGGCATTTCGGCGGCCACCGTGGTGACCCTGTCGACGATCGCCGGGTTCGCCTTCGCCAAACTGCGCTTCAAGGGCCGCAACGCGATGATGCTCATCGTGATCGGCACGATGATGGTGCCGCCGCAGCTGAGCGTGATCCCGCTGTACATGATGGTCGCCAAGCTGGACTGGACCGACCAGCTGCAGGCGGTGATCTTCCCGTCGCTGGTGAGCGCGTTCGGTGTGTTCTTCATGCGGCAGTACCTGCTCCAGGCGCTGCCGGACGAGATCATCGAGGCCGCCCGGGTCGACGGCGCGAGCAGCTGGCGCGTGGTCTGGCACGTGGTGTTCCCGGCGGCGCGGCCGGCGATGGCCGTGCTGGGCATGCTGATCTTCGTACAGACCTGGAACGACTTCCTGTGGCCGTTCCTCGTCCTGACCCAGTCCGGCAACCCGACCGTGCAGGTCGCGGTCGCGGGCCTCGGCCGCGGCTTCACCCCGGACCAGTCCCTGATCATGGCGGGCGCGCTGCTCGGCACGCTGCCGCTGCTGCTGGTCTTCGCGCTCTTCGGCAAGCAGATCGTGGGCGGCATCATGCAGGGTGCGGTCAAGGGCTGACGCCGCGAACCTCCCCGCCCCGGTAGGTTCCTTCCGCGTACGTCCCTTGTCCGTACGTCCCTTCCCCGGGGGCCGGGTCACCGACGCCTCGGCCCCTGCTCGTCCTCTCTTTCCCGCTTCCCCCTTCCCCCACTCCTCCCCCCCCTTCCCCCCTTGCTCACTCCGACTCGTAGGTCCGCCACGACCTCCCATGGGAGCGCTTCCATGTCTGACTCCGCAACGCCGGTGACCCCGGCGACCTTTCCCCCCTCCTTCCTCTGGGGCTCCGCGACCTCTGCCTACCAGATCGAGGGCGCCGTGCAGGAGGACGGACGCACCCCGTCCATCTGGGACACCTTCAGCCACACCCCGGGCAAGACCGCCGGCGGCGACACCGGTGACATCGCCAACGACCACTACCACCGCTACCGCGACGACGTGGCGATGATGGCGGACCTGGGCCTGGGCGGCTACCGCTTCTCCGTCTCCTGGCCCCGGGTGCAGCCGACCGGCCGCGGCCCGGCCGTGCAGCGCGGCCTGGACTTCTACCGCAAGCTGGTCGACGAACTGCTCGAGCACGGCATCAAGCCCGCCGTCACCCTCTACCACTGGGACCTGCCGCAGGAGCTGGAGGACGCGGGCGGCTGGCCGGAGCGCGACACCGCCTACCGCTTCGCCGAGTACGCGCAGATCGTCGGCGAGGCGCTCGGCGACCGGGTGGAGCAGTGGATCACGCTCAACGAGCCGTGGTGCAGCGCCTTCCTGGGCTACGCGTCCGGCGTGCACGCGCCCGGCCGCACCGACCCGGTGGCCTCACTGCGGGCCGCCCACCACCTGAACCTGGCACACGGCCTGGGCGCCAAGGCGCTGCGGTCGGTGATGCCGGCCCGCAACTCGGTCGCGCTCAGCCTCAACACCTCGGTGGTGCGGCCCCTTTCCCCGAACGACCCGGCGGACCTGGCTGCGGCGCGCAAGATCGACGACCTGTCCGGCGGCATCTTCCACGGCCCGATTCTGCACGGCGCCTACCCGAAGACGCTGCTGGAGGCGACCGCGTCGCTCACCGACTGGCCGTTCGTCCAGGACGGCGACCTGGAGCTGATCCACCAGCCGCTGGACGCGCTGGGACTCAACTACTACACGCCCACCCTGGTGTCGGCGGCGGACCCGGACGCGAAGGGACCGCGGGCCGACGGCCACGGGGAGAGCGAGCACTCGCCGTGGCCCGCCACGGACGACGTCGCCTTCCACCAGTCCCCGGGCGAGCAGACCGAGATGGGCTGGTCCGTCGACCCGACGGGTCTGTACGACCTGATCATGCGCTACACCCGCGAGGCGCCCGGCCTGCCGCTCTACGTCACCGAGAACGGCGCCGCCTACGACGACAAGCCCGGCGCCGACGGCGCGGTGCACGACCCTGAGCGTGTCGCCTACCTGCACGGCCACCTCTCCGCGGTCCGCCGGGCCATCACCGACGGTGCGGACGTGCGCGGCTACTACCTGTGGTCCCTGATGGACAACTTCGAGTGGGCGTACGGCTACGAGAAGCGGTTCGGCGCGGTCTACGTCGACTACGCGACCCAGGTCCGGACCCCGAAGTCCAGCGCCCTCTGGTACGGCCGGGCGGCCCGGTCGGGCACCCTCCCGGAGCCCGACGGCATCTGACCCTCCCGGGCACGGGGGCACGGGAGGGGAAAAACCGGGGGCGGGGGAACGGGGCGCGGTGTCTCAGGGGGAGCGCCGCGCCCCACGCGGGTGTCCGCACCCCGCCCGGGGCGCGCGCCGGTGTGTTCCCTCCCGACCGGTGTCAGCGCCGGAGCATCGGCACCAGGCGCCCCGGGCGACGGCGGCGTACGGTACCGCGGTGGCCGCGGGACCGGCCGCGAGGCGCTCCCTCGCGGCCGTCCACCTGGATCCAGATCCGTACCTCGGTCCCGCCGAGCACCGACGAGCCGACGCGGACGTCCCCGCCGGTGGCCTCCGCGAGGCGGCGCACGATGTCCAGTCCGAGTCCGGTGGAGCCGTCGCTGCCGGAGCCCCGGCCGCGGGCCATCGCCCCCTCGGGGTCGGGTATGCCGGGGCCCGCGTCGGAGACGAGCACGATCACCGCGTCCTCGCCGTTGTGCACGTCGACCGCGAAGGCGGTGCCCTCGGCGGTGTGCCGGAACACGTTGCCGAGCAGGGCGTCGAGGGCGGCGGCCAGATCGGCGCGGGCCACGGGGATGCGTACGGGGGTGTCGGCGCCGGCCACCCGCCACTTGCGGCCCTCGTCCTCGGCGAGCGCCGACCAGAACACCATCCGCTCGCGGACCACTTCGGCGGCGTCGCAGCCGGCGCCGGGGCCCGCGGCGGCCGTCTGCGGTTTGGCGTCCCGCGCGGTGCGGATGATGGTGTCGACCTCGCGCTCCAGCTGTTCCACCGCCGCGCGGGTCTGGTCGGCGGCCGATCCGTCGCCCAGCGAGGCGGCGTTGAGCCGCAGCACGGTCAGCGGGGTACGCAGCCGGTGGGACAGGTCGGCGGCCAGCTCCCGCTCGTTGGCGAGGAGTTGCACCACCTGGTCGGCCATGGAGTTGAACGCCACCGCCGCCAGCCGCAGTTCGGCGGGCCCCTTCTCGGGCACCCGCGCCCCCAGCTTGCCCTCCCCCAGTTCGTGCGCGCCCTCGACCAGGCGCTGCGCGGGCCGCACCATCCGTACGCCCAGCCGGTCGGCGACCGCGACCGAGCCGAGGACCAGGGCGGCGCCGACCGCCGCCAGGACCGCCCAGGCCGTGCCCACCCCGTTGGTGACCTCGGCCTCCGGGACGTACACCTCGACCACGGCGATCTCGCCGCTGCTGAGCGCGACCGGCTGGAGCAGCGCGGAGCCGCCGGACACCCGGGAGGTGGAGACACGGCCCAGGTTCCGCACCGCCTCGATGTCCTCCGCGGTGGCGCGCCGGCGGCCGATGTCGAGGGGCTTGCCGCCGTCCGCGGCGGGGATGTGCACGGCCATCCCCGCGTCGGCCCCGCCGGAACCCGCGGAGGCGACGACACGTTCGAGCTGGTCGCGGTCGGTGGTGATGGACAGCGCGGGGGCGACCGCGGCGGCTTCCCGTTCGGCGTTGGAGAAGGCGCGGTCGCGGGCCATCTCGCGGATGACCAGGCCGAGCGGTACCGCGAAGGCGACCACGACCATCGCGGTCACCGCCACGGACACCTTCACCAGGGCCCACCTCATCGCGGCTGCTCCGCTCCGGGGACCCGGTCGGCGGGCGGCTCCAGTTTCACGCCGACGCCCCGCAGGGTGTGCAGATAGCGCGGCCGGGCGGCCGTCTCCCCCAGTTTCCGGCGCAGCCAGGACAGATGGACGTCGATGGTCTGGTCGTCGCCGTACGACTGCTGCCACACCTCGGCGAGGAGTTCCCTGCGGGCGACGACGACCCCGGGCCGCCCGGCGAGGAAGGCGAGGAGGTCGAACTCGCGCCGGGTCAGATCGAGTCGCACGCCGTCGAGTTCGGCCTGGCGGCGCAGCGGGTCGACGGTCAGTCCGCCCACCCGGATCACCGGGGACGGCGCGGCCTCCCCCGCGAGGGAACGCGCCCGGCGCAGGACGGCCGCCATGCGGGCCGAGAGGTGTTCCACCGAGAAGGGCTTGGTCAGGTAGTCGTCCGCGCCGGCGTTCAACAGGCGTACGATCTCGGCCTCGTCGTCCCGCGCGGTGGCGATGATCACCGGTACGTCCGTGATGCCGCGCAGCATCTTCAGCGCCTCGGAGCCATCGAGGTCGGGCAGCCCGAGGTCCAGGACGACGACGTCGAACCGGACATGGGCGACCTCGCGCAGCGCCTCCAGCGCCGTCCCCACACTGCGCACGGTGTGCGCGGCGTCGGTCAGCTGCCGGATGAGCGCCGAGCGTACGAACGGGTCGTCCTCGACCACGAGAACACATGCCATGGGCGGCACCGTACGCCATGCCGGGCGGGCCGGTGCCGGCCTGTGAACGACTCCGGATCCCGGAGGGAGGGCGACACTGCCGGGACGGGTGAGGCAGTATGGCCGGCGATGCGCAGAGGACTCGTACACCTGCTGGCCTGGCTGCTCGCCACGGGCGCGGCGGTCACGCTGTCGTGGTGGGGTGTGCACACCGTGATGGAGGGCACCGCCTACGACCCTCCGCGCGCGCTGCCCGTCCCGGCCGGGGACGCGACGACGCGGGAGTCGAAGCCGGTGTCGTCCTCGACCCGGCGCCCGTCCGGCGAAGAGGCGTCGAAGACCGCCGAGGACGACCGGGGCGGCGAAGGCGGTGCGAAGGACAAGGGCGACAGCGAGGGCACTCGGGGCGCCGACGCGCAGGCCCCCGGCCCGTCCCGGCAGGCGGCGCGGGAGCCCGGCGGGGCGTCCGCCGCACCCGGTCCGGAACCGGCCGATCCCGCACCGGCCGGCGGCGACCCCGCCCCGGCCGCCTCCGGCGAGGTCAGGGCCTACGACACCGCCGGCGGCCGGGCGGTCTTCGACCTCGGCGAGACGTCCGCCTCGCTGGTGTCGGCGACGCCCGGGGCGGGCTGGTCGATGCAGGTGTGGAAGACGGAGTCGTGGATCCGGGTGGAGTTCACGGCGGACACGGACCGGGTGTCGGTCTTCTGCACCTGGCACGACGGCCCGCCGCGCGTGGAGATCGGCACCTACTGATCGGCGCCTGGCCGGTCCGCGCCTGCCGGCCCGCGCCTGCCGGTCGGCGGGCGCGGGCTCAGCGGAACACCGACGCCGGTGGCGCCGGTGAGGCGACCGCCGCCAGGTCGGTGACCGGGGTGGCACCGCCGGTGAAGTCCCTGAGTTCCGGGCCGTGCTGGACGCGGCCCGGGTGCGGATCACCGGCGGCGCGGCGGGTCAGCTCGGCGACCGGGAGAGGCGCGTCGGAGGCGACCAGCACGGCGTTGCCGAAGCGCTTGCCGCGCAGCACCGCCGGGTCGGCGATCAGCGCGAGTTCGGCGAACCGGGCGGCGGCGGTGGCGATCTGGCCGCGCAGATGGGCCAGCGGCGGCCCGTCGGCGAGATTGGCGGCGTAGACCCCGCCGGGGCCGAGGGCCCTGCGGACGTCGTCCAGGAACTCGGTCGAGGTCAGGTGGGCGGGGGTGCGGGCGCCGCTGAACACGTCGGCGACGACGAGGCCGGCCCATCCGTCCGGTACCTTCGCGAGCCCTTCCCGGGCGTCCACCGAGCGCACCCTGATCCGCGACCTGGGGTCCGGCGGCAGCTCCCGGCGGACCAGTTGCACCAGCTTGGCGTCCCGCTCGACGACCTGCTGGGTGGACCGGGGCCGGGTGGCGGCGACGTACCGGGCGAGAGTGAAAGCGCCGCCGCCGAGATGCACGGCCTGCAGCGGCCGGCCGGCCGGCGCGACGGTGTCGACGACGTGTCCGAGCCGCCGCTGGTACCCGAAGGAGAGGTACGCGGGGTCGTCCAGGTCGACGTGCGACTGCGGGGCGTCGTCGATCAGCAGCGTCCACGCCCTCGGCCGCTCCCGGTCGGGAACGAGCCGGGCCGTCCCCCCGTCGACCCTCTCCACGACGGCGTCGGCGGCGGCCTGCCCGCGCCCGGAGTTCCTGGACCTTCCCATGGGGCCATTGTCCCCCGACCGGCACCCGCGGCGGTCGTCACCGGCGGTTGTCCGCCGCGTCGATCAGCCGCTGCGCCTCGCCCAGCGCCTCCCGCAGGGCCGCGGGATCGGTGGCGAGGTGGGCGTCCCCGGGCGGCAGCAGCCACTCCGAGCCCTCCACCGGCGGCTCGGGGGCGGGCGCCCCGGGGGCCGGGGCCGGCTGCGGCCCGTGGCCGTCGGTCCGGGCGCAGGTGCTGCCCGGCACGTCCCACTCCGCGGCCGTCCCCGGCGGCACCAGGAAGCCGAGCGTGCGCCCTCCCTCGTCGTGCAGGACGGGACCCACCGCGTCGCCCTCCGCCTGGCGCCGGAGGATGTCGACCGCCTCCAGGCCCTGGCGGGCCGGAACCGTCACCACGTCGCAGCAGCCCGGCGGCCCGCCGCGCCGCGTCCGGGGTTCACCGCTTCGGCTGGTCACCATCCCGGCCTCCGCATGTCGTCCTCCGCATCTCCACCTCCACCACACACCCGGGTTCAACGCGTCGGACGGCCGACGGCTACGGCGAAACCCAATAGCACAGAATGGCACTTCATGGCGGATCACGGACGAGATATCCGCTTTGCGGCAGAACTTTGTGTGGCGACCCGGTCACAGCAGGTACGTTCTTGCTCGCCGGTACCAGGACGGTGCCCGCGCGGCGCATGGGCGCACCATGACGAACCGCAGGGAACCGCCCTGTCGTCCGGCATGGTTCGACGGTTCGCAGAGAGGACCCGGCCATGGCGTCGTCAACGGTGCCCTCGTCCCAGCCCGACCGGCCCCCGCGGCCGAATCCCGTCTTCCGGCAACTGCGCGGACCGCGCTCGCCGGCCGAGTTCGCCGCGTCGGTCCGCCGGGCCGCCCGCGAGATCGGCGAGCGGGTCAGCTGTGACGCACGGTACGTGCACCGGGTGGAGGCAGGCGAGATCCGCTGCCCCAACTACGCCTACGAGCGGGTGTTCCTGCACATGTTCCCCGGCCGGACGCTGACCGACCTGGGCTTCGCACCCCGTTCCTCGGTCCGCGGACGCCGGGCGCGGGACGACGGGGACACTCCCCCGCCGCCCGCCGGGGACCCGGCACTCGCCACGAGCGAGACCGGCGGGGCCCCCGAACCGTACGAAACGCGGAACCCGTACCACACGCACCACAACTACGAGGAGAGCGACGTGCTGCGTCGCGCATTCATGACCGGCGGGGGCGCCACGGTGGCCGCCGCCTCACTGGGCCCGACCGCCCTCGCCCCGGACGCCTCGGCGGCACAGCGTGCCGTGCGCCGACCGGGCGCGAGCGACGCCGGAGCCCTGGAAAACGCCGTCCGCCGTATCCGGCTGCTCGACGACCGGCACGGGGCCGACGGCCTCTACCGGCGGGCCGCCGCACCGCTGCGCGCCGCCTACGCCCTGCTCGACGCCGGCGCGACCCGGCAGCGGACGGCGGACCGGCTGTACGCGGGCGCCGGTGAACTCGCCATCTCGGTGGGCTGGCTGGCGCACGACTCGGGCCGCTTCGACGACGCCCGCTCGCACTACGCGGAGGCGCTGGCGACCGCGCGGGTGACGGGGGACCCCGGGCTCGAGGCTCACGCCTTCTGCAACACGGCGTTCCTGGCCCGCGACGCGGGCCGGCCGCGGGAGGCGGTGCGGGCGGCGCAGGCCGCGCAGCGGGCCGCGCGCCCGCTCGGCTCCCCCCAGCTGATGTCGCTGCTGGCGCTGCGCGAGGCGGGCGGCTGGGCCGGGCTCGCCGACCGGGCGGGCTGCGAACAGGCGCTGGCCCGCGCGCAGGCCTACTTCGACCGCGGGCCCACGCCGGCCGACCCCGAGTGGATGACCTTCTACGGGGAGGCCGAACTGGAGGGCCTGGAGGCACAGTGCTGGTCCACCCTCGGCGACTGGCCACGGGCGGCCCGGCACGCGCGGCGGGCGGCGGAGCTCCAGGACCCGCACTTCACCCGCAACATCGCGTTGTACACGGCGGAGCTGGCGGACGACCTGGCGCGCGGCGGACTTCCGGACGAGGCGGCCACGGCCGGGATGCGGGTACTGGACCTGCTGCCGGAGGTCCAGTCGTGCCGGGTCCGGACGATACTGGCGGGCACCGCCCGCGTCCTGCTCCCGCACCGCCGTGCCTCGGACGTCTCGGCCTTCCTGGAGCGCCACGCCTCACTCCCCCGCACGGTGTGACCGGCGGGGGCGGCGCCCCGGGGCCCGGGGTCAGCCCGCCAGGTGTCCCAGGTCGTTCCAGCTCTCGACGGCCGGTTCCCCGTACGCCCAGCCCAGGACCGACAGGGAGGTCGGGTTGAGGCGGATGCGGGCCGCGAAGCCGAGCGGCAGCCCCAGCCAGCGGGCCCCGATGGAGCGCAGGATGTGCCCGTGGGCGAAGACCAGGACGTCCCGGTCGGCGGAGCGCGCCCAGGCCACCGCCTCGTCCGCGCGGGCCGTCACCTCGTCGAGGCTCTCCCCCGCGGGGACACCGTCCCGCCAGATCAGCCAGCCGGGACGGTCCGCCCGTATCTCCGCGGGGGTCAGGCCCTCGTAGGCACCGTAGTGCCACTCCATGAGGGTGTCCCAGGGCTGCGCGCGCTCGCCGAACCCGGCGAGTTCGCAGGTCTCGCGCGCGCGGGAGAGCGGGCTGGTGCGCACCTCGACGTCCGGTATCCCGTCGTACGGCGGGCGGTGCAGGCGTTCCCCGAGCAGCTCGGCGCCCCGCCGGCCCTCCTCCAGCAGCGGCACGTCGGTCCTGCCGGTGTGCTTGCCGGACAGCGACCACGCGGTCTGTCCGTGCCGGGCCAGCAGCATGCGCGGTGCCATGGGAGACCTTCCGGGAGGAAACGCAGGGGAACCCCTCCATCATCGCGCACCCCGGCCACGGGCAACCCGGAGGGCGATCGCCGCGTCTATCAGGGCCGGGGCGCCTCGGCGGGGGTGCCCGCACGCCGTAGAGTGGCCGACCACCATGCGGGCGCCGCGCAGGGACGAGGGGGAGGGCCATCGGATGCCGCACAGCGAGATACCGGGTACCGAAGGGGCCCCGGCGACCCGGCTGCGCTGGTGGACCGAACTGCCGCTGATCCTTCTCGTGTACGCCTGCTACTCGGCGGGGCGGTTGTTGGTCCGGGGCGACGTCGCCGACGCCGTGGACCACGGTCTGGCGATCCTGCGCATCGAGCAGGCGCTGCATCTCAACGCCGAGCAACCGCTGAACCGGCTCTTCACGCGCGAGCCGTGGCTCGGGATCCCGGCCGACTTCTGGTACGCGTCGCTGCACTACCTGGTGACGCCCGCGCTCCTGGTCTGGCTGTTCCGCTCCCGCGCGGTGCACTTCCGCGCCGCCCGCACCTGGCTGATGACGTCGACGTTCATCGGGCTGATCGGCTTCACCCTGCTGCCCACCTGCCCGCCCCGGCTGCTCGACGCGAGCCACGGCTTCGTCGACACGATGGCCCAGTACAGCTCGTACGGGTGGTGGGCCGGTGAGGCCAGCGCCCCCAGAGGGCTGGGTGGCCTGACCAACCAGTACGCGGCGATGCCGAGCCTGCACGTGGGCTGGGCCCTGTGGTGCGGCATGGTGCTGTGGCGGCACGGCGGTACGCGGTGGGCGAGGGCGGCGGGCGTCGTCTACCCGCTGGTGACGCTCGTCGTGGTGATGGGCACCGCCAACCACTACTTCCTCGACGCGGTCGCGGGCGCCGCAGTGATGGGCGCCGGGCTGCTGCTCACGCCGGTCGTGCTGCGGAACGCGGACCGGGCGAAGGCCGGCGTACTGCCGCGTCTCGCCCCGCAGTTCGCACGGCGTTCCGCACCGGCCGAGGTCGCCTCGTCCGTCCCGGGTTCCCCGATTGTCAGTGCCGGATGCCAGACTTCCGCGGGTGAGCAATTTCCACGGCAGCGGCAGCCCGGGCCACGGTTCGCCTCCGGAACCGAGCCGGGTGTCTCCCCTCCAGCCCGGGGAGAAGACGACCGGACGGCTGCGGCACCGGCTCGCTGAGCTGCGCGGCCCGGGCGTACGGGCCAAGGCACTGGACGCGCGCGCCCTGGCCGCCCTGGCCGCCAACCCGGGCTGCGAGCGGCGCGCGATCCTCGACGGCGCGGGGGTGGACAAGGCCACGCTCGCGGGCGCGCTGGGCTCCCCGTCGGTCTTCGGCCAGTCCCAGTTCGCGTTCGTCCGGGGCAACGCGTTCGAGGCCAAGGTCAAGGCGGACGGCGGCACGGAGCTGCTGCGGCTGGTCCACGAGAAGCTGGACCGCTCCGCCGAACCACCCGCCGCCCCGCGCGTCCCGGACCTGTCCGCGGCGGGCCACGAGGGGCGTCGGGCGCGCACGGAGCTGGCGCTGGGCGAGGCCGTCCGGGCGCCGGGCGAGTGGACGCTGCTCGACCACCCGTTGCTCGCGCTGGACGTCGCGGGTTCCCCGGCGTTCCTGGAGCCGGACGCGGTGGTGGTGCACCCGGACGGCAGTTGGACGGTCGTGGAGATCAAGTCCTTCCCCCTCCTCGACGGTTCGGCCGACCCGGCGAAGGTCGGCGCGGCCGCCCGGCAGGCCGCGGTGTACGTGCTCGCGCTGGAGGAGGTCGCCGCCCGCCTCGCCGCCGCCCCGGACACGGCCGCGGAGACGGCCCCGGACACGGCCGCTCCCCGCGTGCGGCACCGGATTCTGCTGGTGTGCCCCAAGGACTTCTCCAACCTGCCGGCCGCGTCCGCCGTGGACGTGCGCAAGCAGCGCGCGGTGACCGCCCGTCAGCTCGCCAGGCTCACCCGGATCGAGAACATCGCGGACGCGCTCCCCGAGGGCATCTGCTTCGCCCCCGAGCTGCCCCGCGACCGGCTGGCGGCTTCGGTGGAGTCCGTCCCGGCGAGTTACGCGCCGGAGTGCCTGTCCGCGTGCGAGCTGGCCTTCCACTGCCGGGACCGCTCCCGCGCGCAGGACGCGGTGACCGCGCTGGGCCGCCCGGTCCGCGCCGAGTTGGGCGGCCTGACGACGGTCGAGGACGTCCTGGCGGCGTCCCGCGGCGAGCTCGGTGATCCCGACGATCCGACGGTCGCCGCCCTGCGCCGGGCGGCAGCCCTGCGCGCGGAGGCCCTCGCCGACGCGGCGGGATCCGTCCGCGCGTCCGTCCGCGCGGAGGTGGACCCTTGTCGCTGATCACCACCCTCGCCCGCCTCGAGGCCGTCAGCACCGGCCGGGCCCGGCCCGTCGCCACCGTCCGGCACCGGCATCTGTCCGAGCGGCCCCTGGTGTTCGTGCCGCTGACCACCGCCGGTGAGGCGGGAGCCCCGCTCGGCGCGCTGGTGGGCACCGACCGGGACGCGCCCCGGCTGCTGGCCGTACCGCAGCCGCGCGACCGCGACCTCAGGTTCGCGTTCCTGGCCGAACTGGCCGACGTGGTCCTGCCCTACATCGACAGCTGCGCCGAGGCCGTGGAGGCCGCGGAGCGCGGCGAGACCGACCCCCAGACCGGCAAACGGGTCAAGGTCGAGGTCGAACTGTGCGCGGACGCCCCGCAGTTGATCGTGCCGAGCCGGGCCGGTGTCGACCTCGTACGGCTCCTCGGCCGTTCCACCCGGTTTCGGCGCACGGCGGAGCAGGACCCGGAGGCGCCCTTCCCCGCGCCGCCCCGGGTGCCGTTGCTCGGGCGGTGGCTGACGCACTTCGGGGAGCGGGCCCGGGTGCCCGGGTCGTCGCTGCTGCCGGCCATGACCGACCTGCTGGGCCGGCACTGGGCGACCGGGCAGTCCACCCTGGAGGACCAGCACCTGGGGGCGCTGCTCGCGTGGATCGACCCGCCCGCGGGGCGCTCCGGCGCCGAGGCCGCGCGGGAGGCGGAGCTGGCGCGGGACGCCGACGGGCAGTTGCGGTGCCCGCCCGCGGGCCCGGCGACCGACCCCGCGTTCGACAACAAGCTGCTCGCCCCGGCGATCGAGCGGTACGACCGGGCCCGTACGGCGCTCGCCGCCGCGCAGGACGGCCTGGAGGCCGACGAGCGGCTCGGCGCGCTGACGGCGGCGGAGCGGGAGATCCACAAGCTGGTTCAGAGCCGTACGCGGCCCACCTGGGACGCGGTGTGGCGGGGCCTGGACCTGCTGCGGGCGCTGCCCCGGGGGGCGCGGGTCGAGGAGCGGTGGACGCGTGACCGCTGGTCGTTCACCGGTCACCGGGACCGGGTGCTGGCCGGCGAGCCGCCCCAGCCGCGCCACGACGACGCGGTGACCGCGGCCAACAAGCTCGCCACGCGCGAGCGGGAGCAGGCCCGGCTGGAAGCGCAGGAGGCCCTCGACGACCCGTTGGTGATGGCGGGCCGGCGGCTGTCCGGGGAGGCGTTCGTCGGCGAGGTCACCGATGTCGTCATGGCGTACAGCGAGAGCAGGCGGCCGAGCCCCCGCCCGCTGGTCACCGTCCGCACGGACGACCGCCCGCACCTGGGCGAGCGGGTCCGCGTGTACCGCTCCCTGGGCGGAAAGCCGCAGGCGGCCGAGTTCGTCGCCGCGGAGGAGGACGGGGCCCTGCTCATTCTGCGGATCATGGACAGGATGGGCCGCGGCAAGGAGCCGGAGGCGGGCTCGGTGCCGGAGAAGGGCGACCACGTCCTCTTCACGCTGTTCGAGCACGAACCGCGCGGCGGGGCGAAGCTGCCCGACCCGGAGGAGACCCCGTGGACCCATGGCGGGCCACCCGGCGCACAGGCCGGTGTGCCGGAGCCCGCCGACCCGGTGACCGAGGAGGACGTGCTGTGACCCACTCGCCCACCGAGACCGTCTTCGACGCCGGTGCGGCCGCCACCCGGGCCACCGACGCGATCCTGCGCGACACCCTGCACGGCACCGCGCGCGGCGTGGTCGTCGACTCCCCGCCCGGCGCCGGCAAGTCCACGCTCGTGGTCCGCGCGGCGCTGGAACTCGCCGACGCGGGACGCCCGCTGATGGTGGTGGCGCAGACCAACGCCCAGGTGGACGACCTGGTGCTGCGGCTCGCGGAGAAGAACCCCGGGCTGCCGGTCGGCCGGCTGCACAGCAGTGACGCCGACCCGTACGACAAGGCGCTGGACGGCCTGGACAACGTCCGCACGTCGGCGAAGGCGTCCGACCTCGCGGGGCTCGACGTGGTCGTCTCGACGGCCGCCAAGTGGGCGCACGTCAAGGGCGTCGAGCCGTGGGCGCACGCGATCGTCGACGAGGCGTACCAGATGCGCTCGGACGCGCTGCTCGCCGTGGCCGGACTGTTCGAGCGGGCGCTGTTCGTGGGCGATCCGGGGCAGTTGGACCCGTTCTCGATCGTGGGCGGCGAGCAGTGGGCGGGGCTGTCGTACGACCCGTCCGCGTCCGCCGTGACCACGCTGCTCGCGCACAATCCCGAACTGCCGCAGCACCGCCTGCCGGTGTCGTGGCGGCTGCCCGCCTCGGCGGCGCCCCTGGTGTCGGACGCGTTCTACCCGTACACGCCGTTCCGCAGCGGCACCGGCCACGGCGACCGGCGGCTCGCGCTCGGGGTGCCGTCGGACGGTTCGGGGCCCGACCGGGTGATCGACGAGGCCGCCGGGTCCGGCTGGGGCCTGCTGGAGCTGCCCGCCCGGCACACCCCGCGCACGGACCCGGAGGCGGTGCGGGCGGTGGCGCTGGTCGTGCGCCGGCTGCTCGACCGGCGGGGCGCGTCGGTCTCCGAGCGGGCCGAGGACGCGGTGCCGCTGACCGCCGACCGGATCGCCGTGGGCACCGCGCACCGCGACCAGGCGGCGGCGGTGCGGGCGGCGCTGGCCGGGCTGGGGGCGGCGGACGTCACCGTGGACACGGCGAACCGGCTCCAGGGGCGTGAGTTCGACGTCACGGTGGTGCTGCACCCGTTGTCCGGCCGCCCCGACGCCACCGCCTTCCACCTGGAGACGGGCAGGCTGTGCGTGCTGGCCTCCCGGCACCGGCACGCCTGCATCGTGGTGTGCCGGGCGGGCGTCGGCGAGCTGCTGGACGCCTACCCGTCGACGGAACCGGTCCAGCTGGGCACCCTCGTGAAGTTCCCGGACGGCTGGGAGGCCAA
>NZ_BBNN01000027.1:141254-354416 GCF_000829695.1 Streptomyces sp. NBRC 110035
CGGCAGCCCTGACCCCACCGGTCCCGAGGCCCTCTTGCGGGGCGCGCGAGAATGGAAGGTGGCCCGCTCCTCCCGGCGGGCAGAAGCGCCACCACGCACGCATGCACCAGGACGAAGGAGAAGACATGGCGGAGCCCACGCCGCGTCGGGACGAACCGCGGCTACGCCCCGCGCCCCTGCTGTTCGAGCCCACGGCAGCGGCAGCCGATCCGGAGCACTTCTTCGACCTGGAGTCGATCGACGATCCGCGGGTGCTGCTGGAGCGGGCGACGGAGCTGACGCTCGCGTTCCGTGCGGCGGCGGACCGGGCGATGGAGTTCCAGGCGATGGCGGCGGCCCAGCTGGCCGACCCCCGGCGCTTCGACCGGCTGACGGTCGCCGACATCGCCGAGCGGGCCGAGTGGACCGAGGACTACGCGAAGAAGATGGTCGAGTTCGGCCGGGACCTGCTGCGCGGGGGCGAGGGCCGGGACCGCATCGACCCCGTGTGAGGGCACCACGCCCTCCCGCTGCGACGCCCCCACCGGACCTCGGGTTCGCCCGGTCGAACAGACGCGGCATATGCCAGGCGGGCACGATACCGCCTCCCCGCCTCCCTGTCCCCGGTTTCCGCAACCCTGGGGGGTCGCCCCCTCACCGCCGGTAGACAGACGGCATGAGCAGTACACGCAAGGCCCCCGACCTGGGCGGCGTCATGGGTGCCACGGGTGTCACCCCGGACGGTGCCGCCTGGCTCGCCTCCGCAGGAACGTATCCGCGCAGCACCCTCTCGCTCTGGGAGGAGCGGCCGGACGCGCCGGTCGTGCTGCCCTGCGGCTCCGTCTTCGACGTGGTGAGCACGCCCTCGACCTTCGGGCGCCGGATGCTGGACCGGATGTGGGACGAGGGGCCGGGCTCCGGCCCGGTGGCCGGGTTCCGCGGCCGGATGCTGCTGTTCGCGGCGCCCGGCACCACCCAGCGGCTCCCCGCGCTGCTGGAGTGGGAGGAGTGGGACGCCCGCGGCAGGGGCCCCGGGGAGGCCGGCCGTACGGGTGAGGTCCCGCCGCTGCTGTGCCACGGCACCGGCGACGCGGTGACCGTGCCGGCCCCGGCTCCCCGCGCCGGCACGGCCCGCTCCGGCTCGCGCTGGCTGGTCGCCCCGGACACACGTCACCCCTGGCTGCCGGGCCCGGAGGTGCTGCTCTGGGCGGCCGTGCGGGCGGCCCGCGCGGCCGTGCGGATATCGATTTTTCCTCCCGCCGACCAGGGTGCTAATGTCTACGACGTCAGCAGGCGCCGCTAGCTCAGTTGGTTAGAGCAGCTGACTCTTAATCAGCGGGTCCGGGGTTCGAGTCCCTGGCGGCGCACGACACGGAAAGGCCTCTTGCCACGGCAGGGGGCCTTTTACGCGTCTGCGCCCACCCCCTCGCCGGCACCCCCGTCGCCGCCCCCGTCCCGGCCCACGCCGATCTGCACCGTCCAGGCCCCCGAGGCGGTACGCCCCTCCACCTCCACCCGTACGCCGTCCTCCGGCACCGTGAAGCTCTCGCCGAGGGCGACCGGGGCGTCCGCGAGGGCCGGGTAGACCGAGTCCCCCCGGCAGGCCTCCGTGTGCGGGTGGGCGTCGATCACCTGGATCGGGCCCTCACCGGACCGGGTCGTGCCGCGCACCCGGTAGACCAGCACCCCCGACCGGCAGGCGTCCGCGTCGTCGCCGACGGGCGCCCGCACCTCGAAGGCGAGCACGCTGTCCGGGCCGGTGCGCACCACCGCGAGCTTGGTGCCCCCGCCCAGCCCGAAGGCCGGCGCCCCGGCGGCGCCCGTCACCGGTACCCCGGGCCCCGCCGCCAGCGGTTCCAGCGTCAGCCGTACCGGCCCCGCGCCCTGTACGCACCGCACCTGCCGGGGCTCCAGCCAGCCCAGCTTCCACTTGTGCCAGCCGAACAGGTCCGGAGCGAGGGCGAACTGGCTGCCCATCAGGTCCCAGTCGCCGACGTGGGTGTCCCAGTCGCCCTTGCCGTCCGCGGGCCGGTGGTAGAGGTCGGGGAGGTCGAAGACATGGCCGGTCTCGTGGGCGAGGACCAGCCGGTCCGGGGGGTGCTCCTCGAACACGGTGACGACCCGGCGGATGTCGGTGCCGTCCGCCCGCAGCGGGGTGTCCAGGTTGACGACCTTCGTGGCGTCGGAGTCCACGCCGGGGGCGTCCGGGTCGGCGACGAAGTAGACGACGTCGTACCGCGAGAAGTCGACCCGCGGGTCGGCCGCGGCGAGCGCGTCGCGCAGATAGGCGGACCGGTGCCGCGTGCTCCAGTCGCGTTGTATGGCGTACGCGGTGGACGGGCGGGGCATACGGATCCAGTGGCGCAGGGCGTGCGGGTGCAGGGAGAAACTGCCGTAGGAGGCCCGGTGGAAGAAGTCGCTGGTGGCGGGGAAGTGGTCGGCGGTCAGCTTCTCGGGGGTGGTCAGGGGGTGGGAGTCCGGGAAGGACAGGAAGACCATGACCGCGTTCAGCCGGCCGGTCGGGCGGGGGTAGGCGGCGTTCCAGGTGTCGAGGCCCTCCGAGTGGTGCGCGTCGGTGCGGATCAGGGCGCACGGCGCCGCGGAGAACGACTCGGCGTCGGAGGGAGCGGTCATCATGGAGGTCGCGGCGAGCGCCGACATGGTGGTGCACACGGCTGCCGTGCCGCGCAGCCGGGGACGCGCCGGCGGACCGCCGGACCACGACCCCGCCCGGAACCCCGGCCAGAACCACGGACGGAACCCCGGACGGCCCAACCCCCTCAGAGCCTCACGACCGAGTCCTCTCAGGGGGAGCTGACGCGGCACGGAGACCTCCGGGAGACGGTTCACGGGACACCGCACCCAGCCTGTGGGGGTTTGCAGTCATACGCCCTGTTTATCTGCACCGGACGGGTGAGGAGGCGTGGAATCCGTTCACGGGCGACACCTCGAACCACTCACGGAACGTCACAACCGGTCGGAGGCCTGAAGAAGCCATCCACCTCCGAGCAGAAACGATCTGGCAGAGATGCGGGACCGTCCTGGACACTGGAGAGTGACTGGAAGGGCTTCAGGGAGACCTCTATGATCGGCACACTTTCCTGAGACATTCCTGAGGCTTTCCGGCACGGACAGCGATCGAGTGCACGGCGGGAGCGAGCGGTGAGCGGAACGTCCGAAGGGCCGACGCCCACAGCAGACACCAACCGACCGACCGTCACGGAGAGTGAGATCACCGCCCCGTGCCGTACCGGATGCGCCGGCCTCCCCCTGCCCCCGTCGTACCGCTCCGTCTTCGCGGCCGCTCCGCTCGCCATGGCCGTGGTCGGCCGTGACGGCCGGGTGATCAGCGCCAACGGCACGCTCGCCGCCCTGCTGGGCCGCGCGCCGGACACCCTGACCGGCGCGGTCGCCGCCGACCTGGTGGACCTCTCCTCCGACGCCCGTGCCTGGCACGCCTACCGCGACCTGCTGAGCGGCCGGCAGGGCCGGCTGCGCTGCACCCGCCGGCTCAAGCACCCCGAGGGGCACTCCCTGTGGGTGCAGGTGTCGGTCGCCCCGCTCCCCCCGGAGGAGGGGGCCGCCCACCGGGAACACGAGGCGCACGACGGACACGGCGCTCCCGGCGTGCTGCTGTCGGTCGCCGACGTCAGCGCCCGCCACGAACTCCAGGCCCGGCTAAGGCACTTGCAGATGCACGACCCGGTGACCCGGCTGCCCAACCGCACCCTGTTCTTCGAACGGCTGACGGCCGCCCTGGAGGCGGAGTCGTACCAGGAGAGCGGCACGGGCCGGATCGGGCTGTGCTCCCTGGACCTGGACGGTTTCAAGGCCATCAACGACGCCCTGGGCCACCGCGTCGGCGACCGGCTGCTGGCCGCCGTCGCCGAACGGCTGACGCTGTGCGCCGAGGAGGCGGGCCGGTCCCGGGGCTGCACCCCGCTGGTGGCACGGCTCGGCGGGGACGAGTTCGCGCTGCTGGTCGAGGACTCCACGGGCACCGAACAGCTCGCCGAGCTCGCCGAGTCGGTGCTCGGCGCGATCCAGGACCCGTTCGACGTGGCCGGCCAGCGGCTGTCGGTGTCGGCGTCCATCGGCGTGGTCGAACGGCACGCGGCCGGGACCACGCCCACCGCGCTGATGCAGGCCGCCGACACGACCCTGTACTGGGCGAAGGCCGACGGCAAGTCCCGCTGGACGCTGTTCGACCCGGAGCGCAACGCGCACCGCATGACCCGTCAGGCCCTCGCCTCCACGCTGCGTCCCGCCGTCGAGCGGGGCGAGTTCGCGCTGGAGTACCAGCCGCTGGTCGGCATGGAGGACGACCGGGTGCACGGGGTGGAGGCCCTGGTCCGCTGGAACCATCCGCAGTTCGGCACCCTGACACCGAACCGGTTCATCTCCATCGCCGAGGAGGACGGCTCGATCGTCAAGCTCGGCCGCTGGGTGCTGCGCACCGCCTGCCGGCAGGCCCGCAGCTGGCAGACCGAGCATCCCGACGAGCCGCCGATCTTCGTCAGCGTGAACGTGGCGGTCCGTCAGGTCTGGGACTCCGACCTGGTGGCGGACGTCGCCGAGACCCTCAAGGAGACGGGCCTGGCACCGCAGCTGCTCCAGCTGGAGCTGACCGAGTCCGCGGTGATGGGCTCCTCGGGCCGGCCGCTCCAGGCGCTGACGGCCCTCAGCGACATGGGCGTACGCATCGCCATCGACGACTTCGGCACCGGCTACTCGAACCTGGCCTACCTCAGCCGGCTCCCGGTGTCGGTGCTGAAACTGGACGGCGCCTTCGTGCGCGGTTTCCAGTACGAGGACCGGGCGGCGGCGCCCAGCCCGGCGGACGAGGCCATCGTCGAGGCGATGGTGCAGCTCGCCCACCGGCTGGGGCTGACGGTCACCGCGGAGTGCGTGGAGACCTCGGCGCAGGCCACCCGGCTGCGCCGGATAGGGTGCGACACCGGCCAGGGCTGGCTGTACTCCCGGCCGGTCCCGCCGGACCGCATCTCCGAACTGCTGGGCGCGCCGGAGGTTCAGACGGACGTCGTCGGCGATCCGGTCGTCGGCAACCCGTAGGCGTCCGCGACGAGTTCGTAGGACCGCAGGCGCACGTCACCGCTGTGCGCGTTGGCGGTGATCATCAGCTCGTCGGCGCCGGTGCGCTTCTGCAGGTCGTCCAGGCCTGCGCGGACCTCGTCCGGGGTGCCGTGGACGACGTTGGCGTTCCACGAGTCGACGAACTCCTGCTCCATCGGCGAGAACGGGTGTGCCTCGGCCTCCTGCGGGGTGGGGACCAGACCGGGGCGGCCGGTGCGCAGCCGGACCATGTTGAGCGCGGCGGCCAGCACCTGGCGCCGGGCCTCCTTCTCGTCCTCGGTCGCGAGCGCGGAGACGCCGATCAGGGCGTAGGGCTCGTCGAGGACGCCGCTCGGACTGAACGACTCGCGGTAGAGGTCCAGCGCGGGGACCGTGTTCTGCGCCGAGAAGTGGTGGGCGAAGGCGAAGGGCAGGCCGAGCATGCCGGCCAGCCGGGCGCTGAACCCGGAGGAGCCGAGCAGCCAGACGGGCGGGCGGTGCGGCGACTGCACCCCGCCGGGCGAGGTCGCCTGGACCGGGCCGGGGACGGCGTGGATCCGGCGGTAGGGGTGGCCGTCGGGGAAGTCGTCGTCCAGGAAGCGGGTCAGCTCGGCGAGTTGCCGGGGGAAGTCGTCGGCGCCCTCGTTCGGCCGGTCGGTGCGGCGCAGGGCGGCGGCGGTGGCACCGTCGGTGCCGGGGGCGCGGCCGAGGCCGAGGTCGATCCGGCCGGGGGCCATGGCCTCCAGCGTGCCGAACTGCTCGGCGATGACGAGCGGGGCGTGGTTGGGCAGCATCACCCCGCCCGAACCGAGCCGGATCCGCTCGGTGTACGCGGCGAGGTGGGCCAGGATCACGGCCGGGGACGAGGACGCCACACCCGGCATGGAGTGGTGCTCGGCGACCCAGTAGCGGTGGAAGCCGCGCGTCTCGGCGAGCCGGGCGAGATCCACGCTGGTGCGCAGCGCGTCGGAGGCGGTGTGCCCGGCGCCGACCGTGACCAGGTCCAGCACGGAGAGCGGAACGGGCGCCGAGCCGTGCGTGACGCCTCGTATACCGGCGCCTGCGGTGTCGTCTGCGGCCACGGTGGGGTGCCTCCTGTGTCGAGTGACGTTCGCCGCACCCGTAACAGGAGGCCGTCCCCGCTTATTCCCGGGCGGGCCGCCCCCTCCGCCCGCCCGGCCCGCGTCCGCCCGTCCCGCTCACGCCTGCACGATCGGCTCCCGCGTGAACAGGGCGCCCAGGCTCGGGGCGTTCACCCGGCGGTCCGCCAGACGCAGGGCCTCCCAGACGGTGACCTGGTTGGCGGTGAGGACCGGTTTGCCGAGCTCCTTCTCGAGGGCCGGGATGTGGGCGGCCGTGTGCAGGGCCGTGTCGGGGAGCAGGAGGGCCTGGGCGTCCGGGCGGTCGGCCGCGCGGGCGAGGGCGAACAGCTCGGCCTCGCCCCAGGTGCCGACCTCCGCCGCCGTGATGATCCCGGAGCTGGTCACCCCGGTCACCTCCACCCCGTCGGCCGCCAGGAACTCCACGAAGAGCGCGGCCACGTCGTCCGGGTAGGTCGCGCCGACGGCGACCCGCCGCGCCCCGATCTCCCGTGCCGCGTGCACGAAGGCGAAGGACGTGGAGGACGCGGGCATGCCCGCCGTACGGGCGAGGGCGCGCACCTGTTCGTGGGCGCCGTCCCAGCCGCGCACGAAGCTGCCGCTGGTGCAGGCCCACACCACGGCGTCGGCGCCGGTGAGCCGCAGTTCCCGGACCCCGGCCGCGAGCCGGTCCGCCGCGCCCATCTCCAGCAGGGCGTCGGCCCGGTGCGCGTCCTCACCGATGTCGGTGTGCACCAGATCCACCCGGACGTCGCTGCCCAGCAGTTGCTCGATGCGCGGGTAGTCGTCCTCGGCGGAGTGTCCGGGGTAGAGGAATCCCAGTGCGGTCATGTCCAGCCTTCCTGCTGCTTCTCGTCCGGCGCACCGGAGACGCCCTGCGCACCCGGCACGCCCTGCGCGTCCGACACGCCGTGCACGCCCCGTACGTCCGACGGCTCCTGGCCCTCCGGCAGTACGGAGCCGGTCGGCACGGAGCCCGTCGGTACGGAGCCGGTCGGCACCACCGGCCCGGCGGCCGGCAGTACGGAACCGGCCGCCGGGCCCGGCAGTGTGCTCCCGGCCCCGGTGCCGGTGCGCGCCGACGTGTCGATCAGCGCCTGATACGGTCCCACCGCCCGGGTACCCAGTCGGCGCAACGCTGCCCACATGGTCACCTGGTTGGCCGAGATCACCGGTATGCGCAGCTCCGCCTCCAGCTGGGGGATCACGTCGTAGGTGGGCAGGTTGGTGCAGGACAGGAACAACGCGTCCGCCGTGCCGAGCCGGCCGCGCACCGCCGCCCGCCGGGCCATGTCGGCCACCTCCCGGTAGGTGACCTTCCAGATCTGCCGGGTCAGGCCCATGTAGGCGCAGCCGGTGACCTCGACCCCGGCCTGCGCCACGTACTCCTCCAGCGCGCGGGTCACCGACCCGGTGTACGGCGTCACCAGTGCCAGCCGCCGCACGTCCAGCTCCACCAGCGCCTCCAGCAGCGCGCCCGAGGTGGTGACCGCGGGGACGGAGCCGGCCCTGCTCATCGCCTCGCACATGGCGCGTTCGCCCATGACCCCGCCGACGAAGCTGCCCGACGTGCAGGCGTACGCGACGGCCTCGGGGGTGACCTCGGTGAGGGTGCTCACGGCGTTGCGGAGGGTCTCGTGCTCGCTGATCATCCGGGCGAGGTCCAGGCTCACCTCGACCGGTACGTACGGCGTCCGGGTGACGTGCAGGGACACGTCGTCGGGCGTCCACCGCCACAGCTCGCGGTCCAGCGCGAAGTCGAAGGGGGCGACCACACCGACACCGCGCTGCGGGCCTGGTCCGCCGAGAAAGGAGACGTCCATGTCAGCACCGGCCTCACGGTGAGGGACGAGCACGCAACGGTTCGTTCGAACGACCGTGTTGACGACGGTAGGTTCGGGGTGCCAGCGTGGTCAATCAGCACATCTCAGACTTCCGGCCCTCCCGGGGAAAAGGCGGCCATGACCTCCCCCCAGAAAACCCCCTCGACGCCCCCCACGGCCGGCCCCGCGACCGCCGTGACCAGCCCCGGCACCGGCCCCGCGGCGCTCCCCACGCTGCTCGTCCTGGACGCCGTTCCGCCGCCCCGGCTGGGCCGGCTGACCGGCAGGGTCCGGATCGAGCACGCGGACGCCTCGACGCTCGCCGAGCGGCTGCCGTCCGCGGACGTGCTGCTGGTCTGGGACTTCGCCTCGCACGCGGTACGCGCCGCCTGGCCGGGCGGGGGGCCGAGGCCGCGCTGGGTGCACACGGCGAGCGCGGGCGTGGACCATCTGATGTGTCCGGAACTCGCCGCCTCCGACACGGTGGTCACCAACGCGCGCGGGGTCTTCGACCGGCCGATCGCCGAGTACGTCGCCGCGCTCGTCCTGGCGATGGCGAAGGATCTGCCGCGGACGCTGGAGCTCCAGCGGGAGCGGACCTGGCGCCACCGCGAGTCGCGCCGGGTCGCCGGGACCCGTGCCTGTGTCGTCGGGTCGGGGCCGATCGGCCGGGCGATCACCGGCACGCTCGAGGCGCTCGGGGTCACCACCGCGCTGGTCGGCCGCAGCGCGCGCGCCGCCTCGCGCGGTGACGGCGTCGGCGCCCCCGCCGCCGTGCACGGCGCCGAGGACCTGGACCGGCTGATCGCCGGCGCGGACTGGGTGATCGCCGCCGCGCCCCTGACCGAGCGGACCCGGGGCATGTTCGACGCCCGCCGCTTCGCCCTGATGCAGCCGTCCGCCCACTTCGTCAACATCGGTCGCGGCCCGCTGGTCGTCGAGGACGCGCTCGCCGAGGCGCTCCGCAGCCACCGGATCGCGGGCGCCGCCCTGGATGTCTTCACGTCCGAGCCGCTGACCCCGGACAGTCCGCTGTGGGACGTGCCGGGGCTGGTCGTGTCGCCGCACATGAGCGGGGACACCCTCGGGTGGCGGGACGAACTCGCTTCCCAGTTCGTGGAGTTGTACGAGCTGTGGGCCGCGGGCGAGCCGCTGCCCAACGTGGTCGACAAGCAGCGCGGGTATGTACCCGGGCACTGACCCGTCCGCCGGACCCCGGCACCCCCGACCTCACGGGAGCGTGGATGACCCAAGGCACCGACCCCACCGCCCTCACGTCCCGCACCGCCGTGCAGCTCCTCGACGGCTACCGCACCGGCGCGTTCGGTCCCGTGGAGGTGACCCGCGCGGCGCTGGAGCGGGCGGAGGCGATCCAGCCGCAGGTGAACGCGTTCGTCCGGCTGCTGTCCGACCAGGCGCTGGAGCAGGCCGCCGCGTCCGAGGGCAGGTGGCGGCGCGGCGAGCCGCGCGGGCTGCTCGACGGGGTGCCGGTCACGGTGAAGGACATCCTGCTGCTGCGCGGCGCCCCGACCCTGCGCGGCTCGTGTGCCGTCGACCCGGCGGGACCCTGGGAGGAGGACGCGCCGTCGGTGGCGCGGCTGCGGGAGCACGGCGCCGTCCTGCTGGGCAAGACGACGACCCCCGAGTTCGGCTGGAAGGGCGTGACGGACTCCCCGCTCAGCGGGGTCACCGGCAACCCGTACGACCCGGCGCGCACCGCGGGCGGGTCCAGCGGGGGCGCGGCGGCGGCCGTGGCGCTGGGCGCGGGGCCGCTGGCGCTGGGGACGGACGGCGGCGGCAGCGTCCGCATCCCGGCGGCGTTCTGCGGGATCTTCGCGCTGAAGCCGACGTACGGGAGGGTGCCGCTGTATCCGGCGAGCGCGTTCGGCACGCTGGCGCACGTCGGCCCGATGACGCGGGACGCGGCGGACGCGGCACTGCTGATGGATGTGATCGGCGGGCCGGACTCGCGCGACTGGTCGGCGCTGGCACCGGCACCCGGCTCGTTCCGGGAGGGGCTGGACGGCGGGGTGCGGGGGCTGCGGGTGGCGTACTCGCCGTCGCTGGGCGGCCAGGTGGCGGTGGCCCCGGAGGTGGCGGCCGCGGTACGCCGGGCGGTGGAGCGCCTCGCCGCGCTCGGGGCGTACGTGGAGGAGACCGACCCGGACTTCTCCGACCCGGCGGACGCCTTCCACACCCTGTGGTTCTGCGGGGCGGCGCGGGTGGTGCAGCACCTCACCCGGGAGCAGCGCGAGCTGCTGGATCCCGGGCTGCGGGAGATCTGCGCGGCCGGGGCGCGCCGGTCGGCGCTGGACTATCTGGCGGCGGTCGACGTCCGGATGGACCTGGGCCGGCGCATGGGCCGCTTCCACGACACCTACGACCTGCTGGTCACCCCGACCGTGCCCCGCACCGCGTTCGAGGCGGGTGTGGAGGTGCCGAAGGGGTCCGGTCACCGGCGGTGGACGGGCTGGACCCCGTTCACCTACCCGTTCAACCTGACCCAGCAGCCCGCGGCGAGTGTCCCCGTGGGCACCGACGCGGCCGGGCTGCCGATCGGCGTCCAGCTCGTGGCCGCCCGCCACGCCGACGCGCTGGTGCTGCGGGCGGCCCACGCGCTGTACGGGTCCGGGGTCACGCCCTCCGGAAGCTGAGGGTCTCCCCCGCCGCTCCGGTGCGCCACAGGTCGTTGCACCCCTCGGCCATCTCCGTGAGGCCCTCGACGACCTGACCCCAGACGATGCCGGGCACCCAGCCCACGTCGCCGTTCAGCAGCAGGTTGTTGCGTTCGTAGAACAGGGCCAGGTCCACGACCGTGGCGCCGGGGCCGACCTCGCGGTCGTAGCCGTAGGCCTTGGTGCCCAGTTCCGCGCCCGCGAAGGAGAAGTAGCAGAGGTCCCCCGGAATGGGCGTGACCGTCGGATTCTCCAGCGGTGGCTCAAAGGACGCGAACGGCGGGAAGAGCGCGTAGATCTCGTTGCGGGCGTATTTGGCGTGGTAGACGTCGCCGGACAGAGGCAGGGAGTCCCAGACGGCCGCGCAGGTGACCGGCGCCCGGTCGTCGAGCAGCCGGGCCGTACAGGTGATTCCGCGTTTGACCAGCGAGACCTTGACATATCGGTCAATCATGAGACCCATCGTCCCGCACCGGTCAAGACCGCACGACCGCCGAAGGGGGCCGAAACCGGCGGGAATACTCGGCATCACTTCGGGTAGCCGCGCCGCCATGGCTCCACCACTGGGAAAACCACTGAGACGACGCGAGGAAGCGTCCGTGTCCGCCGGACCCTCCCGCCGGTCGCTGCTCGCGGGGGTGGCGGCGCTCGGCACACTCGGCGCCGCGGGCTGTTCGCGCGTACCCACCGAAGCGAGCACGAACGGCGGTGACCAGCTCGAACGGCTCAAGGCGGCAGGGGTGGTCCGCCTGGGCATCGCCGGCGAGATCCCCTTCGGCTACATCGACAAGGACGGCGAGCTGACCGGCGAGGCGCCGGAACTCGCGAAGGTCATCTTCAAACGGCTCGGCGTGGACCGGGTCCAGCCCGTCCCCACCGAGTTCGGCTCGCTGATCCCGGGCCTGAACTCGCAGCAGTTCGACGTCGTGGCCGCCGGGATGTACATCAATCCCGAGCGCTGCGAACAGGTCATATTCTCCGACCCCGATTACCAGATGCTCGATTCGTTCATCGTGCGCAAGGGCAACCCGAAAGGGCTGACCAGCTACCAGGACGTCGTCGAGAAGAAGGCGAAGTTCGCCACCGGCACCGGGTACGCGGAGATCGCGTACGCCGTCGAGGCCGGGTACCCGGAGGGCGACATACTGATCGTCCCCGACCAGGTCGCCGGGCTGAACGCCGTGGAGGCCGGCCGGGTCGACGTCTTCGCCGGCACGGCGCTCACCACCCGCGAGGTGGTGAAGAAGTCCACCAAGGCCGAGGTCACCGAGCCGTTCCAGCCGATCGTCGACGGTGAGCCGCACACCGACGGCGGCGGCTTCGCGTTCCGCCCCACCGAGACGAACCTGCGGGACGCCTTCAACGCCGAGCTGGCCAAGCTCAAGGAGAGCGGCGAGCTGCTGCGGATCCTGCGGCCGTTCGGCTTCACGGAGGACGAGATGACGGATCTGACCGCGAAGGAGCTGTGCGGCGGATGACCTCAGGACTCTGGGAACTCGTACTCAAGGGCGTCTGGGTCACGATCCAGCTGCTGGTGCTCAGCACGCTGCTCGCGACCGCGGTCTCCTTCGTAGTCGGCATCGCGCGCACCCACCACTCGAAGTTCGTCCGCTTCCTCGCGGGCTTCTACACCGAGGTGTTCCGCGGCACCTCGGCGCTGGTGATGATCTTCTGGGTGTTCTTCGTGCTGCCCCCGGCCTTCGGCTGGCAGCTGGTGCCGCTGTGGGCGGGCACGCTGGCGCTCGGCCTGACCTACGGCGCCTACGGCTCGGAGATCGTGCGCGGTGCGCTGGCCGCCGTCGACCCGGCCCAGGTCGAGGGCGGGATCGCGCTCAGCTTCACACCCGCGCAGCGGATGCGGCTGATCCTGCTGCCGCAGGCGGTGCCGGAGATGATCCCGCCGTTCTCCAACCTGCTGATCGAGCTGCTCAAGGGCACCGCCCTGGTGTCGATCATGGGCATGGGCGATCTGGCGTTCAGCGGCAACCTGGTGCGCCTGGCGCTGCAGGAGAGCGCCGAGATCTACACGTACATCCTGGTCATCTACTTCGTGATCGCCTTCCTGCTCACCCGGATCATGCGCGGTCTGGAGAAGAAACTGAAGGCCGGCGTCGGAAAGAAGCCCGTGCCCGATCCCAAGACGGACCTGAAGCGGGCCGAGACGACCAACGTGGGGGGTGCGGTCCGATGAAGTGGGACTGGAGCGCCGTCTCCGAATTCATGCCGTACTTCTGGGACGGTCTGCTGGTCACCCTGCAGATCCTCGTCCTGGGCTCGCTGATCTCGTTCGTCCTCGGCCTGGTGTGGGCCCTGCTGATGCGGGTGCCGTCCCGCTGGGTGACCTGGCCGGTCGGCGGCGTGACGGAGTTCATCCGCAACACCCCGCTGCTGGTGCAGCTGTTCTTCCTGTTCTACGTGCTGCCCGAGTGGGGAGTGACCTTCTCGGCACTGACCACGGGTGTCGTCGCCATCGGTCTGCACTACTCGACGTACACGATGCAGGTCTACCGCGCGGGCATCGAGGCCGTGCCGGTGGGCCAGTGGGAGGCGGCGACGGCGCTGAACCTGCCGCTGCGCCGGACGTGGACCGCGGTGATCCTGCCGCAGGCCGTGCGCAGGGTGGTCCCCGCGCTCGGCAACTACGTCATCTCGATGCTGAAGGACACGCCCCTGCTGATGGCGATCACCGTGCTGGAGATGCTCGGTGAGGCCCGCCTGTTCTCCCAGCAGCACTTCCAGTTCACCGAGCCCCTGACGGTGATCGGCTTCGCCTTCATCGTCATCTCCTACCTGGCCTCCCTTGCCCTGCGAGCCCTGGAGCGACGCCTTGTCCACTGACAGCACCCGGCCCGGCCCCCACCCCGTCGAGCCCGAGAGGACCCCCGAGCCGGACGTCGGCACCACGCGCGCCGCGGCGGGTGCCGGCAGTGAGCTGATCCGGCTGGAGAAGGTCACCAAGCGGTTCGGGAACAACACGGTCCTCGACGACCTCGACTTCTCCGTGGACGCCGGCAAGCACGTGACCCTGATCGGGCCGTCCGGATCGGGCAAGACGACGATCCTGCGGCTGCTGATGACGCTGCTGAAGCCCGAGGAGGGGACGATCACCGTCGACGGGGAGCAGTTGTTCCCCGCGCCGGAGAATCAGGTCCGCGAGATCCGCAAGAAGATCGGCATGGTCTTCCAGCACTTCAACCTGTTCCCGAACATGACCGTGCTGCGCAACATCACCGAGGCGCCGGTGACCGTGCTCGGCATGTCCAAGGACGAGGCCGAGGAGCGGGCACGGGAGCTGCTCGAGATGGTCGGGCTGACCGAGCACGTCGACAAGCACCCCTCGCAGCTGTCCGGCGGTCAGCAGCAGCGGGTGGCGATCGCGCGGGCGCTGGCGATGCGGCCGCAGGTGCTCCTCCTCGACGAGGTGACCTCGGCGCTCGACCCGGAGCTGGTCGCGGGTGTCCTGGACGTGCTGCGGGACATCGCCCGCTCCACCGACATCACGATGCTCTGCGTCACCCACGAGATGAACTTCGCCCGGGACATCTCCGACCGCGTCCTGATGTTCGACCAGGGCCGGATCATCGAGTCGGCCCCGCCGGAGAAGCTCTTCAGCGAGCCCGAGCACGACCGGACCCGGGAGTTCCTCAGCGCGGTCCTGTGACCACGGGGGCATCCCCTTGCCGACCGTGCCGGGCCGGCGCCCCGAGGGCGCCGGCCCGGCACGGTCGGAAGCACCCCTCACGAGCGGGTAGTATTTTCCGCGTCGCCGACCGCGGAAGCGGACGGCGGGAGTCATGCGCCGCTAGCTCAGTTGGTTAGAGCAGCTGACTCTTAATCAGCGGGTCCGGGGTTCGAGTCCCTGGCGGCGCACACTGAAGGGCCTCTCGTGGGAGCGAGAGGCCCTTTGACGTGCCCGGAAGCGGTCTCAGAAGGTGACGTCCGAGCAGGCGTAGAACGCGTTGCCCGTGTCGGCGACCGACCACACCGCGAGGATGACGTGGCGCCCGCTCAGCCCGGACGGGAGCGTGCCGCTGTGCGAGAGCGTCTGCGGCGGGCGCTGCCCGTTGTAGGGCACCTTCAGGAACGGGGTGAGGTCGAGGTCGGAGCGGGCCAGGTTGTGGTTCTGGTTCCAGCCCGGCCTGGTGATGTAGTAGGAGAAGTCGCTGGTGGCGTGCATGGCCGTGAACTGCCACCGGAAGGTGTAGTTCTGGCCGCCCGAGACCCTGGTCGTCGGCCAGGCGCCGCCCGAGGGCGTCTTCGGGCCGTCGAGCTGGGCGAACGGCGTGTTGCCGGCCGAGCAGAGCCGGCCGTCGGCGGGGCCCGAGCCGGGGAAGCCCTTCGGCCCCTCGACGCTCTGCGGCTCCCACTGGATGGCGCCGCAGTGGGTCACGCCGCCGCTCTGGCAGAGCTTCTGCCTGCTGACGGGCAGGTCGGTGTAGCCGTGGCCGCTGGCACCACCGGAGGAGAGCACGAGCGCTCCGGTCGTGGCCAGTCCCACCGCGGCTGCGTACAGCTTGGTCCGTGTGCGCATGCTGCCGCTCCTGGAGGACGTGGGGGGAGTTTCAGTGAGCCGGTGCAGGTAGGTCTAGACCAAGTCTCAGAGTATGACCGCCGATTGAGCATGTCCATACCAATAACGCAACCCGTTCGGCACTTTCCCCACCCGGATCACCCCGCCCCCGCATCACCCCGTCCCGCACAGAACGCCACCGTCAGGTCCTTCACCAGCGCCTTGCGCTCGTGGTCGTCCAGCTCCACCAGGCCCCGCAGGGTCAGCCGGGTCACCGTGTCCTCCACCGAGTCCACGACCGAGGTGAGCACGCTCGCCCGGTGCCGGGCGTCCAGCGCGGCGATCCGGCGCCGGTGCATCGCGGCGGCCACCTCGGGGGCGTACTCCACCCGGACCGGCCGCACCGCGAACACCTCGATCCCCACCGGTCCGGCGTCCGCCGCGACCAGCCGGGTCAGCGCGTCGTGCGCCGCGTCCGCCGCCCCGTCCGTCCCGCCCGGCGCCTCCACCGGGACCCGGAGCAGCGCCGCCTCGACGCACTCCCGCACGTACGCCTCGTGGTCCTCGACGCCCAGCGTGGCCCGCGCGGTGTCCCGCACCCGCCACACGACCAGGACGACCACCCGCAGCGCCACCCCGCCGCGGTCGGCCGCCTGCATCGGTTCGCTGCGCCAGTGCCGCAGCCGTACGTCGACACGGCGGCGCAGCAGCAGCGGGTTCACCCACAGCAGACCGGTGCGCCGGACGGTTCCGCGGTAGCGTCCGAACAGGCCGAGCACCCAGGCCCGCCCGGTCCGGCCGCGCGCCAGCCCGCCGAACCCGAACAGGCCGAGCGCCCCGGCCGCCGCGTACGCCGCCCACTGCGCGGGCCCGAGGCCGGCGGCTCCCGCGGCTCCCGTGTACGCCGGGAGCCCGAGCGCGGCGGCCGCCGACGACGGCAGGACGCCCGCCCACCACGAGGTGGCCACGCACCCGGCCACCCCGCACGCCCCGGCCAGCGCCCCCGCACCCCCGGGCAGCACCCGGGCGGGCCGCTCCGCCAGCTCGGGGTCGACCCGCGGCACGGACGGCCGGGCCGGCGCGGCGGCCGGACGCCGCAGCCGCGGCTGCTCCCCCGTGCCCTGGCGGCGCCCGACGACCGCGGACCGCAGCCGACCCGGCGCCGGGTCGGGGCCGTCCCGGAAGAGCAGATGGACGGGGATCTCGGTGGTGCCCTCGGTGCGGATCACCCGCACGGTCCGCCCCGCCGCCGAGCGCCCGCTCGCGGGATCGGCCCCCTCGAACACCGGAGACTCCGTGCGGTCCATGCGAATCCCCTCACAGTTCCGGCCACATGCTCGATCACACACCCTGTGGGATACCTCACATTTGCACACAAATGTCAGCTTCTCAACTGTCCACAGGGCGTGCACTCTGACGGCCCGAAGGATGCAAGCGCGCCGGCGCGGGCGCCGGCGGCGGGCGGAATCCGGGAGCGCGCCCCGGGCGGCGGTCGGGAGCACCCCGCGGGGTCCGGTAGAGTTGCCCCGTCAGTGAGCGCCGCTAGCTCAGTTGGTTAGAGCAGCTGACTCTTAATCAGCGGGTCCGGGGTTCGAGTCCCTGGCGGCGCACCGGCAGGACGGGCCCTTCATGACCGAGGGGCCCGTCGCTTTTTGGCCGGAAAACCTCTCGTTCCCGCTGAACGGTTCCTCTTCGCCGCCCGTATGGAACAAGGGCCCCACGCGACCCTCCCAGCGGTCACAATGGGATCGTATGACCGGTGAGCACCGGATGTCACACCTTGCGATCATGGTGAAACCCGTACAGCCTGGTTCCTTCACGACGCCGCGGGTCCGCGGCCGTTGGGGACCCGGCACCGGTTGCGGACGGTGCGGGGCGGGGGAACCCGTTCCCCGGGCCGTGCCGACGGGGATGCGCCGTGCAACCGGACGGAGCCCTGCGCCGTGTCTATATGGTGTGGATGACGTGGTGACAGCGGTCCGCCACTGACACGTCCGTGAAGGTCGAGGGGGACCGGGAGCGGGCGGAAGAAAGCGACGAAACACGCGGCTGGACCGCGTGTGGGGGGATGACACTCATGACGTCGACGCCGTCGGGCGCCCGGAGGGACGACGACCCGTCCCGGACCACCCAGCTCAGGGTGCCTGCGCACCGGACCGGAAACACGGGCGCTTTCCGCCGGATCAAGAAGACGCTGCCGAAGTACGACTACGAGCACTACAGCCGGCTCTCGGGCCCCCTCACCCAGCCCGATCCGGGCAAGCCGTACCAGGTGCAGTACCGCTCGCTGATCTCGCAGGAGCCGCACCGCATCCGCATCGCGCTGATGCTGGCCGCGGCCCCGCTGCTGTCGGTGGTGCTGCTGGTGTGGCTGCTCCAGCCCGCGCACTGGACGGAGCGCGACTACCCGGCGTTCGACTGGCTGCCCGCCCTCGACGTCGTGATGCTCGTCTCGATCGGTCTGATCGAGCTCTTCCGCTGCATGAACGTGCTGTCCAACGCGCACGCCACGCTGGTCGCCCGCGACCCGGTCCCCGTGGTGCCCGAGACCGGCACCCGGGTCGCCTTCCTCACCTCCTTCGTGCCCGGCAAGGAGCCGCTGGAGATGGTGACGAAGACCCTGGAGGCGGCCGTCAGGATCCGCCACCGGGGCACCCTGCACGTCTGGCTGCTCGACGAGGGCGACGACCCCGAGGTGAAGGAGGTCTGCGCGCGCCTCGGCGTGCACCACTTCTCCCGCAAGGGCGTCGCGAAGTGGAACCGGCCCAAGGGCCCGCACCGCGCCAGGACCAAGCACGGCAACTACAACGCCTGGCTCGACGCGCACGGCGACGACTACGAGTTCTTCGCCTCGGTGGACACCGACCACGTCCCGCTGCCGAACTACCTGGAGCGGATGCTCGGCTTCTTCCGCGACCCGGACGTCGGCTTCGTCATCGGCCCTCAGGTCTACGGGAACTACGACAACTTCGTCACCAAGGCCGCCGAGTCGCAGCAGTTCCTCTTCCACGCGCTCATCCAGCGGGCCGGCAACCGCTACGGCTCCCCCATGTTCGTCGGCACGTCCAACGCCGTGCGCATCAAGGCGCTCCAGCAGATCGGCGGTCTGTACGACTCGATCACCGAGGACATGGCGACCGGCTTCGAGATGCACCGCGCCAAGAACCCGGCGACGGGCAGGAAGTGGCGCTCGGTCTACACCCCGGACGTGCTCGCGGTCGGCGAGGGCCCCAACGCCTGGACGGACTTCTTCACCCAGCAGATGCGCTGGTCCCGGGGGACGTACGAGACGATCCTCAAGCAGTACTGGAAGGGCTGGTACTCGCTGCCGCCGAGCAAGCTCTTCAACTACACCATGATGATCATCTTCTATCCGATGTCGGCCCTCAACTGGATCCTGGCGGCACTGAGCTGTGCCCTGTTCCTGGGCCTGGGCGCCTCGGGTGTGAACATCGACCCCGCGGTCTGGCTGATGCTCTACGGCAACGCCTCCGCGCTCCAGATCGGCCTCTACGTCTGGAACCGCCGCCACAACGTCTCCCCGCACGAGCCGGAGGGCTCCGGCGGTGTGGCCGGTATGGTCATGTCCGCGCTGTCGGCGCCGCTCTACGCGAAGGCACTGATCGACTCCGTCCTGCGCCGCAAGAGCAAGTTCGTCGTCACGCCCAAGGGCGACTCGGCCAGCCCGGACACCTGGTTCGGCACCTTCCGGTACCACTGGTACTTCATCCTGATCTTCGGTGGCTCCCTCGCCGCCGGCTTCGTCTACGGACACTCGCACCCGGCGATGGTCATCTGGGCGACGTTCGCCCTGCTGATCACGGCCGCGCCCATGTTCGCCTGGCGGCACGGCATGCGCCAGGACAGGAAGAAGCCGCCCGGTGCCCATGCGTCGGGCCGGCACCCGGACGACCGGCCGGCGGCGGACCCGCCGAAGGACTTCGCCCACGAACCGGCGACACAGCAGTTGCAGGCACTCCCGCGCGTCCGGCAGCAGCACGCCGCGCACGGCCGGCCGGACCGGCCCGGCCGGTCCGCCTCCCACGGCGGACCGGCGGGACCGGGAGAGCCGGGAGAGCCGGAGGCCTCCGCGGGACCGGAAGGCCCGGGTGGACCGGGTGGAGCGCCAGGTGCCGGGGACGGCTCCGGCAACGACCAGACGATGCAGATCGCCCTTGGTGGACTTGGGGGACGTAAGGAATGAACGACCGTGCAGGCCGCCGTCGTGCCCGTCGGATCGCGATGGGCACGGCGGTGGTGCTCGCGCTGGCCGGCATGAACGGGCCGTGGCTGTACCGCGAGGGGTCCGAGAAATACCACCAGTACAAGATCAACCAGCCGGAGTACAAGGCGGAGAACGGCCGCTGGGAGATCGTCGAGTTCCCGGAGGAGTACCGCCAGAACACCATTCACGCGGCGCTGCTGCGCACCGGCAAGGTGCTGCTCGTCGCGGGTTCCGGCAACAACCAGGACAACTTCGACGCCAAGCGGTACGACACCCGTATCTGGGACCCGGTCAAGGGCACCATCAAGAAGGTGCCGACGCCGACCGACCTGTTCTGCACCGGCCACACCCAGCTCGCCAACGGCAATCTCCTGATCGCCGGCGGCACCAAGCGGTACGAGAAGCTCAAGGGTGACGTGAAGAAGGCCGGCGGCCTGATGATCGTCAACAACGAGAACCCGGACAAGCCGATCACCCTGCCCGCGGGAACCAGGTTCACCGGCAAGGAGAACGGCAAGACCTTCGTCTCGAAGGACCCGGTGCTCGTCCCCCGCGCGGAGAAGAACTTCGACCCGGCGACCGGCGAGTTCCTGGGCACCACCCCGGGCGTCGGCCGGATCTACGTCGAGGCGCAGGAGGAAGGCGCCAGGTACGAGACCGGCACCCAGGACAACTACAGGGTGGCGGGCCTGACCGGCGAGGACGCCAAGAACACGTACGGCATCGCCGAGAAGCTCGCCCTGGACAAGAAGGACTTCCAGGGCATCCGGGACGCCTTCGAGTTCGACCCGGTGGCGGAGAAGTACATCAAGGTCGACCCGATGAAGGAGGCCCGCTGGTACCCGACGCTCACCACCCTGAGCGACGGGAAGATCCTCAGCGTCTCCGGCCTCGACGACATCGGCCAGCTCGTCCCGGGCAAGAACGAGGTCTACGACCCGAAGACCAAGGAGTGGACCTACACCGAGGAGGTCCGCCAGTTCCCGACCTACCCGGCGCTGTTCCTCATGCAGAACGGCAAGATCTTCTACTCGGGCGCGAACGCCGGCTACGGCCCCGCCGACGTGGGCCGCGACCCGGGCGTCTGGGACGTGGAGACCAACAGGTTCACCAAGGTCCCCGGCCTGAGCGACGCCGACATGCTGGAGACGGCGAACACCGTGCTGCTGCCCCCGGCGCAGGACGAGAAGTACATGGTGATCGGCGGCGGCGGGGTCGGCGAGTCCCGGCTGTCCAGCGAGAAGACCCGGATCGTCGACCTCAAGGCCGACAGCCCGCGCTTCGAGGACGGCCCCTCCATGGACAAGGGCACCCGCTACCCGCAGGCCTCGGTCCTGCCCGACGACAGCGTGCTGATCGCGGGCGGCTCGGAGGACTACCGCGGGCGCGGCGACTCCGACATCCTCGAGGCGCGGATGTACGACACGGCGAAGAACGAGCTCAGGCGCGTCGCCGACCCGCTGGTGGGCCGCAACTACCACTCCGGCTCGATCCTGCTGCCCGACGGCCGCGTGATGTTCTTCGGCTCGGACTCCCTCTACGGCGACAAGGCCAACACCAAGCCGGGCACGTTCGAGCAGCGCATCGAGATCTACACGCCGCCGTATCTCTACGGCGAGAACGAGCAGCCCGACCTGTCGGGCGGCCCGCAGACCGTCGCGCACGGCGAGTCCGGCACCTTCACCTCGAAGGACGCCGCGTCGATCAAGAAGGTCCGGCTGATCCGGCCGAGCGCCTCGACCCACGTCACCGACGTGGACCAGCGCTCCGTCGCCCTGGACTTCGAGGCCGACGGCGACCGGCTGACGGTGACCGTGCCCGAGAGCCGGAACCTGGTCCAGGCGGGCTGGTACATGCTGTTCGCCACCACCGCGGACGGGACACCGAGCAGGGCACAGTGGGTGCGGGTGCCGTAGCGGCCGGCCGGTCCGCCCGCATGCGCCGAGGGGCGCCCTCCCTGACGGAGGGCGCCCCTCGGCGTGTGTGCGGCGGGTGGGGGGGTACGGCGGGTGGGGGGGCAGCCTCAGTCGCCGGCCCCGGCGAGGTCCAGCGCGTACTCCTCCCACCACTCGCCGGCCTTCGGGCCGCCCTTGCACTCGCCGTCCGACTCGCCGGGCCGCTTCACCCACAGGTAGGCGTCCACCAGCGGGTCCGCCGTCCTGGTCGTCGGCGGCTCGCCGAGGGCGCGGCCGGGCGGGTTGCACCAGCGCTCGTCCGCGTCGCCCCCGGTGTACGGGCCGTTGCCGTTGCGGCTGGTGTCGATGACGAACGGCTTGTCGCCGACCTTGGCGGAGAGCTGCTTGCCGTAGGCGATGGAGTCCTCGGTGGAGTAGTAGTTGGAGACGTTCACCGAGAAGCCGTCGGCCTGGTCGATACCGGCCCACGTGAGCGGCTCGTGGATCTGGTCGGGGTTGCCCCAGCCGGCGTTGCCCGCGTCCAGGTACACCGTGGTGTTCTTCAGGCTCTTGAGCGTGGCGACCGCACCGCTGAGGACGTCGTAGCGCTCCTCGTGGAACTGCTCCGGCGTGCAGCCGTCGACCAGGTGGAGCACCGCGTCGGGCTCCAGGATCACGGTCGCCGCCCGGTCCCCGATGCCCTTGGCCACCCCGTCGACGAAGGCGCGGTAGGCGTTGCCGTCGGCGGCACCGCCCTGCGAGTACTGGCCGCAGTCGCGGTGCGGGATGTTGTAGAGGACGAGCAGCGCGGTGCGCCCCGCCTTGTCGGCGGCCTCGGTGAACCCGCGGGCCTGCTCCTCCGGGTTCTCCGGGCTGATCCACTCGGCGACGGGCTGCTCCGCTATCGTGCGGATCTGCTCGGCCTCCGCCTTCTTCCCTTCCTTCTCCAGACCGGCCATCTGCCGCGCGGCGGTCCCCTCCGGGTTGACCCAGAAGGGGTTGGCGCCCTTGGGCTGCTGCGTGATCTCCGCGCCGGCCGCCCCGTCCGGGCCGCCGTCGCCCCGGCCGTCGCCGTCACCGGAGGAACACGCTGTCATCAGCAGCGCCGCCCCCAGTACCGCTGCGGACGCCCGCCTCCCGGCGAACGCCCCGACCCCCCTGCTGCCGTACATCCAACCCCCCCTTGGGTGCACTTGTTCCGTGTGTTCCGAGGTGCTCCGGGTCCCAATCCTGACATACGTCCCGCGGCCGTCACGGGGCCGAGCCGTTCTTGTCCGCGAGCTGTTGCCGCCGTCGTACTGTGGTGGGTCACCTGGGGCGATCACCGGACGCGACCGGCAGGAGGCTCGGCCTCGGCCGGCCTCCGGGCCGGGTCCGGGCCACCCTCCGGGCCGGGTGAGCGGGGACGTTCAGGCCGTCGTACCGGTCAGGTAGGCATAGACGACCACGTTGGCCGTGTAGCGGTCGCGTGCCGCGTCGAAGGTGCCGCCGCAGGTGACGATGCGCAGTTCGGCCCGGCCCGAGCGGCGGGGCCCGTAGGCCTGCCGGGCGTCGAACCCGTCCCGGTCGATGACCTGGATGTCCTCGACCGTGAACTCGGCGACCCCGGCGTCCTCGCGGACCACCCGGATCTTCTGGCCGGGCCGCAGGGTGCTCACCTTGTAGAACACGGCGGGCCGGGTCTCGGTGTCGACGTGCCCCACGACCAGCGCGGTGCCGGGCGCTCCGGGCGTCACCCCGCCCGCGTACCAGCCGACCGCGTCCGGCCGGTCGAACGGCGGCGGATCGAGGGCACCCCGCTCGTCCAGGCCGCGGGAGACCACCGGCGCCCGGACGTCCAGGCCGGGGATGTCGAGGCGCTGCGGCTGCGCCTCGCCCAGCGGTCGGTGCGCGGGCGGAAGGTCCACCTGGGGCGGCCGGCCGGCGGCCGCCATGTCACCGGTGGAGGGTCCGGCCCCGCCGGGGCGCAGGCCGGTCACCTCCCGGCCGCACAGCCAGAGCACGAGCAGCAGCACCGCCCAGACCACACCGGTGAGCAGCCGCCCGGGGCGTACCTGTGGGGCCGGGCGCATCTCGTCGTGATCGGACACCGTCGGCCGCCTCAGCCGGTCGTCGTTCCACGGTTCCGGCGTACGCGGCCGCGTACGGCGGCTCCCGCCGCGGCTGCCGCGAGGAGCAGTCCGGTCAGCGTCTGCGCGACGCCCGGCCCGTCCTCGTCGGCGCCGGTGGCGGCCAGCGGGGAGGTGCCGCCACCGCCCGCGTCGACGGGGGCGACGGGCGAAGCGGGCGCGGCCGGCTCGCTCGCTTCGGCCTGCTCGGTGGGCCGGTCGCGGGCAAGGGCGGGGGCGGGGGCGACCGTGATCGTGCCCTGGCGGGCCCGCTCGCCGCAGTTGACCAGCACCGGGTACGTCCCGGCGGTGAGCGTGGAGCGGACCCGGCTCTCGCCGACGAGTACGCCGTCGGCGACGGTGAGCCGGACCTCGGAGACGAACGCCGAGGACACGGCGACCGCCGTCCGCTCGGCACACTCCGCCACCTCCAGGGTGACGTCGGTGCCGGGGGCGGGGGTGGTCGGCGTCACCGAGACGCCCGTGTCGCCGTCCACCGCGTACGCGGTCGGGGTGAGCACGGTGACGGCCAGGACTCCGCCACAGAGAGCGACTCGCAGTGAACCCATCGTGGACCTCCAGATACCGGGAGCCTCCCCCGCCGGGCGGGGCGCCGCACGCCCGAGGGTGCGGCGCCTGCTCCGTACGGGTGACGTCGGAGGGGGCCACTGTGCATAGCATGAGGTCATCCCCCCGGCCCACGAGCGGTACACGAACGGTAGGAGTCCCCCTCCATGACAGAGCGCAAGCCCATCGAATCGTGGCTCACCGACATGGACGGGGTGCTGATGCACGAAGGGGTGCCGGTCCCCGGCGCGGACGCCTTCATCAGGAAGCTGCGCGACTCGGGGCGGCCGTTCCTCGTCCTCACCAACAACTCGATCTACACGGCCCGGGACCTGCACGCCCGCCTGAACCGGATCGGGCTCGACGTGCCGGTCGAGAACATCTGGACCTCCGCCCTGGCCACGGCGACGTTCCTGGACACCCAGCACCCCGGCGGTACGGCCTACGTCATCGGCGAGGCCGGCCTGACGACGGCCCTGCACGACGCGGGCTACATCATGACCGACGCCGATCCCGACTTCGTGATCCTGGGCGAGACGCGTACGTACTCGTTCGAGGCCCTGACGAAGGCCATCCGTCTGATCGACAACGGAGCCCGGTTCATCGCCACCAACCCGGACAGCACCGGGCCGTCCCCCCAGGGCGCGTTGCCCGCGACGGGTTCCGTGGCCGCGCTGATCACGAAAGCCACCGGGAAGGAGCCGTACTTCGTCGGCAAGCCGAACCCCCTGATGATGCGCACCGGCCTGAACGTCATCGGGGCGCACTCCGAGAGCAGCGCCATGATCGGCGACCGGATGGACACGGACGTGCTGGCCGGGCTCGAAGCCGGGATGGAGACCTTCCTCGTCCTCACGGGCCTCACGGCGAAGGACGACATCGACCAGTACCCCTACCGGCCGACCAGGATCGTGGATTCGATCGCGGACCTGGTGGACCTCGTCTGAGACGACGGCAGCGGCGCCGCCGGGACGACGTCAGCGGCGCCGTCGCCCCAGCAGTACGGCCACGCCCCCGGCGGCCAGCAGCAGCGCGGTGGCCGCCAGGGCCGTGTCCAGCCCTCCGAGCCCGGTGCCGGAGAGTTCGTGGGCGGACGGGGGGTCACCGTCACGGGGGGCGGGAGAGGCGGGGTCCGTGCCGTCGGGGCCGGGGCCGGCGCCGGTGCCCGGGGCGTCGGCTTCCGGGGCGGACTCCGTTCCGGCGCCCGCCCCGGCGCCCGTCCCGATGCGGAAGCGGTACTCGTCCGACTGTCCGACCCAGTCGCCGTCGTCCTCGCGCCGCTGGACGACGGCGGCCGTGGCGACGACCTCCCCCGCCACGGTGTCGGACGTGAGGGCGAGCCGCAGTTTCACGGTGAGTGTCCGGCCGGCCCCGACGGTGAACCCCTCGAAGCCGGCGTCGTCGTCGGCGAGGGCACCGACGAGTTCGTCCTCGTCGGTGGTCTCGAAACGGACGGTGTGCGGCAGCTCCCGGTCCTGCGTGTAGAACTCCAGCAGCGGCTGCGAGGCCCGCAGCACCCGGTCGTCGTCGACGAGCACGACGACCGGGTGGATGCCGGCGCAGGAACGGCCGGTGGTGTTGGTGAGCTCGAGGTACCAGGTGCCGAAGCCGCCACCGGCCCGGTAGGAGTCGGGGCCGCCGTGGATGCGGGTGGTCAGCGGGAAGTCGGACTCGCCCGCGGTGGCGCAGGCGGGTGGCGGTGCTTCCGCGTGGGCCGGGGCCGCGCCGGGAAGGACCACGGCCACCACCGTCAGGAACAGGGACGCGGGCGTGCAGAGTCGCATGCCCTGTGGCCTTGCCGTTCGCCCGGCGGACACCACGGCAACGCCTCCGAACACCCCCGCACGGCGGCACGGTTCCCCCCGCTCGGCGGAGCCCGCCGGCCGTCCCTGCCCGCCGGCCGTCCCTACCCGTCGCCCCGTCCGAACACCGGGGCCAGGACGCACTGGGCGGCCCCCTCGGCGACCCGCTGCCCGCTCCCCCGGCGCCCTGTCCGGTTGTCGCCGGGCCCGGCGCCGTGCCCGCCCTCGTGCCCGGCGCCCGAGGCGGTCCGTACCGGGACGGGGGTCTCCCCGGTGCGCCGGGCGCGGGCCTCCAGGACCTCGCGTACGCCCCGTACGAAGGTCTCCGGGGCCGTCTCGACGATCCGGCCGCCGAGCAGGACGCGGTCGATGTCCAGCAGGCCGACCAGGTTCGCCGCGCCGGCGCCCAGGACCCGCGCGGCCTCGTCCGTGTCGCCCCTGGCCACCGCGCCCAGGCACAGGGCCTCGATGCAGCCCCGGTCACCGCAGCCGCAGGGCGGCCCGTCGAGCTGGAGGACCTGGTGACCGAACTCCCCCGCCCCGGTCCGCGGTCCCCGGTGCACGCTGCCGCCGATCACCAGCCCCGCCCCGAGCCCCGTACCGAGGTGCAGGTAGGCGAAGGAGCCGCCCTCGCCGCCGACGGCCAGGCCGAGCGCCGCCGCGTTGGTGTCCTTGTCGACGACGACCGGCACGCCCAGCCGCTTCGACAGCGCGTCCCGCAGCGGATACCCGTCCCACTCGGGGAAGCCGGTCACCCGGTGCAGCACGCCCCGGGTGTGGTCCAGCGGTCCGGGCAGTGCGATCCCGGCACCGAGGAGGGAGAGGCCACGGCGTCCGCGCACGGCCCGACCGTCCCGCAGTTCCTCGACGGCTCCGGCCACCCGGGTCAGTACCGCCTCCGCACCCGCGCCCAGGTCCAGGGGGGTGTTCCGCTCCCCCACGACCGTCCCGTCGAGGTCGACGAGGACGGCCCGCAGTTCGTCCCGGTCCAGGTGCACGCCCACCGCGTGTCCGGCCTCCGGCACCAGGCGCAGCACCGTCCGGGGCTTGCCCCCGGTGGACGCCCGGCGTCCCGCGTCCGCTGCGAGGCCGTCCGCCCGCAGCCGGGCCGTGATCTTGCTGACCGCCTGCGGGGTGAGTCCGGTCCGCTCGGCGATTTCGAGGCGGCTGATGCCCTCCGCTCCCGCGGTCCGCAGCAGGTCGAGCACGAGCGCGGTGTTGTGGCTGCGCAGGCCGAGCAGGTTGACCCCGCCGCCCGTCATGCCCGCGCCGCCCGCCCCGCCCCTGCCGTCCGGTCCGCCGTTCGTCCTGTTCACCCGCCCATTCTCTCCCGCGCTTGCACTTTCGCAACAGCGTTGCGAAAGTGGGGCCATGACTGGTACTCCCCTTCGCGTCGGCCTCGTCGGCTACGGCCTCGCGGGCTCCGTGTTCCACGCCCCGCTGATCGCCGCGACCGAGGGCCTCGCCCTCGACACGGTGGTCACCTCGAACCCCGAGCGGCAGCGGCAGGCCCGCGCCGCGTTCCCGGACGTCCGTGTCGCGGCCACCCCGGACGAACTCTTCGGGCGCGCCGACGAGCTGGACCTGATCGTCATCGCGTCGCCGAACAGGACGCACGTGCCGCTCGCCACCGCCGCCCTGGAGGCCGGCCTGCCGGTCGTCGTCGACAAGCCCGTCGCCGGTACGGCCGCCGAGGCCCGCGGGCTGGCGGCGCTCGCCGAGGAGCACGGCCTGCTCCTCTCCGTCTTCCAGAACCGGCGCTGGGACAACGACTTCCTCACCCTGCGCAAGCTGCTGTCCGAGGGCGCGCTGGGTGACGTGTACCGGTTCGAGTCCCGCTTCGAGCGCTGGCGGCCGAAGCCCAAGGGCGGCTGGCGGGAGTCCGGCGACCCCACAGACATCGGAGGTCTGCTCTACGACCTCGGCAGCCACGTCGTCGACCAGGCGCTGGTCCTCTTCGGACCGGTGACCTCCGTGTACGCCGAGACGGACGTCCGCCGCGACGGCGCGCAGGCGGACGACGACACGTTCCTCGCGCTCACGCACGCGAACGGCGTCCGCTCGCACCTCTACGTCTCCGCGACCACGGCCCAGCTCGGCCCGCGTTTCCGCGTCCTGGGCTCCGGGGCGGGGTACGTCAAGCACGGTCTCGACCCCCAGGAGGCCGCCCTCCGCGACGGCCTGCGCCCCGGGGCCGGTGCCGACGCGGGTGCCGGGTGGGGCATCGAGCCCGAGGAGCTGTGGGGCCGCGTCGGTTCCGGGGAGTCCCCGGTGACCGGTGGCGGCCGCGTGGAGCCGACCCTGCCCGGCGACTACCCCGCGTACTACGCTGCCGTGGCGAAGGCACTCCTGGAGGGCGGCCCCAACCCGGTGACCGCTCAGGAGGCCGCCGCCGCGCTGGACGTCCTGGAGGCGGCCCGCCGTTCGGCCGACGAGAAGGTGACGGTGACCCTGTGACGCAGCCCGGACCGCCCCCCGCCCCCTCCTCCCCCTCCTCCCTCACCGTCGAAGAGCTGGAGGAGCAGGAACGCCGTCTGGTCCTCCGCCGGTTCGGCCACGAGGACGCCTGGGCGCTGGGCTCGCTCCTCGTCGGTCTGGCCCGGGAGCGGCAGGCCCCCGTCGCCATCGACATCCACCGCGCCGGCCAGCAGCTCTTCCACGCGGCACTGCCCGGTTCGACTCCCGACAACGACGCCTGGATCGCCCGCAAGCGGCGGGTCGTCGAGCGGTACGGCTGCGCGTCGTACCTGGTGGGCGCCCGGTACCGGGCCAAGGGGACGACGTTCGAGGAGTCGTCGCGCCTCGACCCGGACACGTACGCGGCACACGGCGGTTCGTTCCCGATCATCCTCGAGGGCACGGGGGTGATCGGCGCGGTGACGGTCTCCGGCCTCCCCCAGCTCCAGGACCACCTCATGGTGGTGGAGGCCCTGACCCGCTTCCTGGACGCCGGCGCCACCTGACCCGTCCGACCGGCCGCGCGCTCCCCGCCCGCCCAGGGAGGGACGGAGGGGAGCGCGCGGCTGTGGGGCTGTACGACTGCGCGGCTACGCGGCGCCGAACACCTGACGCTGCCTGCCCAGTCCGTCGATCTCCAGCTCCACCACGTCCCCGGCCCGCAGGAACGGCTTCGGCTCCGGCTCCCCCAGCGCCACCCCCGCCGGCGTGCCGGTGTTGATGACGTCTCCCGGGTACAGCGTCATGAACCGGCTGACGTACCGGACGACCTCGCCCACCGGGAAGATCTGCTCGGCGGTCGTCCCGTCCTGCTTCAGCTCGCCGTTGACCCACAGCCGCAGCGCGAGGTCCTGCGGATCGGCGACGTCGTCGGCGGTGACGAGCCACGGCCCGAGCGGGTTGAACGTCTCGCAGTTCTTCCCCTTGTCCCAGGTTCCGCCCCGCTCGATCTGGAACTCCCGCTCGGAGACGTCGTGCGCGACGGCGTACCCGGCGACATGCGCGAGTCCTTCCTGCGCCGACTCGAGGTACCGCGCCGTACGCCCGATCACGACCGCCAGCTCGACCTCCCAGTCGGTCTTCGTGGACCCGCGCGGCACGAGCACGGTGTCGTGCGGCCCGACGACGGTGTCCGCCGCCTTGAAGAAGATCACCGGCTCGGCGGGCGGCTCGGCCCCCGTCTCGCGGGCGTGGTCGTGGTAGTTCAGCCCGATGCAGACGATCTTGCCGATCCGTGCCAGCGGCGGTCCGGTGCGCAGCCCCGCCGCGTCGAGCGCGGGCAGCCCACCGGCGTCGGCGGCGGCCCGGACGCGGCCGAGCGCCGCCTCGTCGGCGAGCAGCGCCCCGTCGATGTCGGCGACGAGACCCGACAGGTCCCGCAGGGTCCCGCCGGCGTCGAGCAGCGCGGGCCGCTCCTGTCCCGCCGGACCGACTCGCAGCAGCTTCATGAGACGTCTCTCCCTCGATAGCGGGTCCGCCCGACGGACACGGCCCGGATACGGCGGACGCCGCCAGGCACAGCCATCGGAGGACTGGTCGATCCTCCAAGGACGGCGTCCGGTCCGCAAGCCCCTGTTCACGTACTGGACCGGGCCGGGTGCGGTGGCCGGGGCGGCGTCACCGGTAGAGCACCGCCCGCTCCACCACGCCCCACGCCATGCTGGTGACCACGTACAGCGCGGCGGCCAGCGGCACGACGGCCACGGTGACGAGCGTGAAGAACGACAGGAACGGCATCACCTTGACCACCGCGCCCGTCCCCGGCACGGCGACGGGTCCCGCGCCGGTCGGGGCCGGGTTCGCCGCCATGGACTGCTTGGTGAGCCGACAGCTGAAGGCGGCGACCGCCACCACGACCGCGAACAGCCCGGCGTACACGAGCCCCGCCCCGCCGAGCGGGCCCCCGTCCTCCAACGCGTCGGCCCAGCGGCCGCCCAGCGGCGCGGTGAACAGCTCGTGGCCGAGCAGTTCGTTGGGCCGTCCACCGATCGTGGTGTTCGAGAACAGGTAGAACAGCAGGAAGAAGGCGGGCAGTTGGAAGAGGCTGGGCAGGATGCCGGCCAACGGCGACACCCTCTCCCGGGTGTGCAGCTCGAGGAGGGCCCGCTGGAGTTTCTCGGGGCTGCGGCCGTACCGGCGCCGCAACTCGGCGATCTTCGGCTGGAGCCGGGTCCTCGCCTTCTGCCCGCGTGCGGCGGCCCGGGACAGGGGGTGGACGAGGAGCCGTACGAGCGCGGTGAACAGGACGATCGCGGCGGCGGCCGCGGAGAGGCCGAACAACGGCTGGAGCAGGTCGGCCAGGTGCCCGACCAGGTGGGCGAAAACGGACATGGGTGGTGAGCCCTCCGGGGGTCTCGTCGTGCCGGAACGGAAGAACGCGATGACGGCATGGCGACCCGCACGCGGGCACGCACGGTGAAGGGACGGAAAGCCCTGGAAGGGCGGAAAGCCCTCACGGACGGCCGATGGGCCGCCCCGCAACCGGGTGTGTGTCGTGCCCTTAAGCGGCGGTCGCCAAGAGGGCGTGCCCGGGAGCTCTGGGCCGGGTGCGGCCCCTGGCGTCGGGGTCGCGCTGGGGCAGGAAGGCGGTACGCCGGTCACGGTCGCGTATCGCCGTGCGCACCCGGGTGGGCGGCACGACGGGAGCGCAGCGCGCGAGGACGACGGCGCACACGGTGAGCGTGGCGGCGGCAGCCGTGGTGGCGGCGAGCGCGACGGTGCCGGAGAGCCCGGAGAGACCGCCGGCGACCGGCAGCACGAGCAGGAGGACCTGGAGCAGCGGGAGCAGCACGGCGACCGCGGCGAAGGCACCGCGCAGGCCGCCACGGCCACGCGTCGCGGTACGGATCACTGACGTCCCCTCCCCCTGTCGCCCCGCACCCGGCCGGACCGAGCGCGGTCCTGCCGCCTCCCCCGCTCCAACGTCCGGTACCGGCACAACAGTTCCGCAGGCTTCGCCCACTTCCGTACGCCCCGGCACGCCTCCGCACGCCTCCGTCGGACGCCCGCCTGAACGGCACCTCGGTGGGCAGCTGCGGCGCATCGCCCCGGCGCGACCGCCCGGCCCCGGGCCCGCCCCCGGGGAGGCCTCCGGCCCGCGGCCGTCTCCTCCCATGTCACCGGTCGGCAGTACGGTGTCCTCCATGCGCCCCGACACGCCCGCCGAAAACGTCGACCACACCGCAGAAGCGGCACGCCTGGAGCGGACCGCCGGCCTGTATCCCCAGGACGCCGAAGCCCTGCTGCTACGGGCCGCCGCCCATCTCGAACTCTCCGGCGACCGCCCCGCCGCGGCCACCCTCTACGACCGGCTGCTGGCCACCGACGCGGAGCTGGAGAACCCGTACCTGGTCCGCGCCCTGAAGGCCTCGAACCTCTGGGAGTACGGCCACGAGGCGGAGGCCCGCGCCGTCATCGACGGCATCCGCACCGCGGCCCCGCGCGACCCGGCCCCCTGGGTGATCGTCGCGGAGTCCCTGGAGGCCCATGACGAGCTGGAGCAGGCGCACGAGACGTTCACGGAGGCGGTACGCCTGCTCCTCACCGACGTGCCGGAGCCCCCGGCCGCCGCCCACCCGCTCCTCTTCGGCCGCCACCGCGTGCGCAGGATGCTGGGCGCGGCGCACGACGAGTGGGACGCCCTGGCGGACTCCGTGCACACCCTGCCGATCACCCTGGACGAGCTCCACGACCCGAAGCGCGTGTGGTCGCTGGGCTCGGAGAACCCGGCGGAGCTGGAGGCGGAGATCAGCCGCCTGCGGGCGGAACTGGGCGCGTACCGGACGGCGCTGTCCCGCCCCTTCCCGGTGGCGGTCCTCCACTGGCCGACGGACGAACTGGCCGAGCTCCTGGGGGCGTACCCCGCCCTGGCCGGCGAGTACCCGTCGCACGAGGAGCACCTGGCCACGATAGAGACGGCCCTGCGCGAACTGGCCGCCTCGGGCACCCCCAACCTGGGCATCGTCACGGGCACCGTCCCCTCGTACGAGGCCTTCGCCGCCTCCGAGGGCACCGCCCCCGACGACACCGACCTCCTCCCGCAGTACGCCACCACCCTGGCGGCCCGGGGCCGCGCCCTGCCGTGGCCCCCGCCGCGGTCGGCCGCCTGCTGGTGCGGCTCGGGGCGGACGTACGGGCAGTGCCACGGCACGACGGAGGCGTGAGGGGGCACGACGACGGGGGGCACAGCGACAGAGGCACGGCGACAGGAGGAGCACGGCGCCAGGGGGGTACGGCGCCAGGGGGGTACGGCGCCAGGGGGATCCCATTGACAGGACTGGTTAATGAGATTAGCTTTTAGCTAATCGAGTTAGCCGAGCCTGGAGGCCGCCATGACCGAACACCTCGCCGTCGACGGCGGCACGCTCGCTTACGAAGTGGCGGGGTCCGGTCCGCTGGTCGTCCTCGCGCACGGCATGGGCGACAGCCGCGCCGCGTACCGCGCCGTGATCCCGCAGCTGGTGGCGGCGGGGTACCGGGTCGCCGCGGTCGATCTGCGCGGCTGCGGCGAGTCGAGCGCCGACTGGCCGGCCTGGAGCCGCACCGCCGTCGCCGGCGACCTGATCGCCGTCATCCGCCACCTGGGCGGCCCGGCCGTGCTCGTCGGCCACTCGTTCTCCGGCGGCGCCGCCACCATCGCCGCCGCGCGGGAGCCCTCGCTGGTCACCGCGGTGGTCGAGCTGGCGCCGTTCACCCGGGGGCAGTCGCTCCGCCTCGGTGACCTGCGGGTGCGGCGCTTCCGCCGGGGCATGCTGCGGCTGCTCGGCGCGGGCGTCCTCGGCAGCGTGCCGCTGTGGCGCTCGTACCTCGACGTGGCCTACCCCGGCGCGAAGCCGGCCGGCTGGGCCGAGCGGCTCGGCCGCATCGACTCCCTGCTGCGCGAGCCGGGCCGGATGAAGGCCCTGCAGGGCATGGGCCGCAGCGCCCCGACCGACGCCGGCGCGCAGCTCGGCGACGTCCGCTGCCCGGTCCTGGTCGTGATGGGCACGCTCGACCCCGACTGGGCCGACCCGCACGCCGAGGGGTCGGCGGTCGTCGACGCCCTGCCCTCCGGCCTCGGCCGCCTCGAGATGATCGAGGGCGCCGGTCACTACCCGCACGACCAGTTCCCCGACCGGGTGGCGTCGCTCGTGCTCGCCTTCCTCCGCTCGGACGCCGCCCGTGCCTAGGGCCGGCCTGGACCCGGCGGCCGTGGTCGCGGCCGGTGCCGCCCTCGCCGACGAGGTGGGCCTCGCCCACCTGACGATGGGTCTGCTCGCCGAGCGGCTGGGCGTGCGCACCCCGTCCCTGTACAAGCACGTGGGCGGCCAGGAGGACCTCAACCGGCGCATCGCGGCCCTGGCGTGCACCGAGGCCGCCGACGCCGTCGGCGACGCGATCCGGGGATACGCGGGCCGCGACGCCCTGGCGGCCGCGGCCCGCGCCTTCCGCACCTTCGTCCTGGAGCACCCCGGCCGGTACGCCGCGACGATCGGCGTGGAACCGTCCGGCCCGGACGACCCGGTCGCCACCGCGGGCCGGCGGCTGCTGGACTCGTTCACGGCGGTCCTGCGCGGCTACGAGATCGAGGAGGCCGACGTGGACCACGCCCTGCGCCTGCTCCGCAGCCTCTTCCACGGCTTCGCCACGCTGCAGGTGGCCCGTGGTTTCCAGTGGAGCACCGACGTCGACGAGAGTTTCGAGTGGCTCGTCGCCTTCACCGACCGGGGCCTGCGCGCCCTGTGAGAGCGCCTCCGCCGCCACCCCCGCGGCCGGACCGCCGTGGCGCCCGCCGCCCGCGCCTCGAGCACCGTGTCGGCGGTGCCACCGCCCCAGCCGGTCGGCCCGTTCGACGAGCACGGCGTTGGCCGCCGCGTACGCCTGCCGGCCGGCCGTTTCGCACGGGTGGACGAGGACCTCCCCGGCGGCTTCGAGGAAGTGGCCGAAGAGGGCGGCCCGGTCGGGCCCAGACCGGTCGGGAAGATCCGACTCACCGGCGAGAGCATCACGTCCTTCTGCGAACAAGCGAATTCACACCAGCCGATGGTTCCGGAACGGGTCAGCGTCGGGGGCCGGGTTGAGGGTGCGGAGACGAACGGCGGCTCTCGGGAGAGGCGAGGGGGGCGGGGACAGCGCCGTGGCGGCGTTGGCGTCGGCTGTACTCGGTGATGGCCTGCCACAGGTCTCGTCGGTCGTTGTCGGGCCAGTAGCCAGGGGTGAAGTACCGCTCGGCGTAGGCGGCGTGCCAGGGCAGGAAGTTGGAGGTGCGCTGTTCGTTGCCGGTGCGCCACAGCAGGTCCACGTCCGGCATGTCGGAGTGGGGCAGAAGGCGGGCGAAGTCGTCCTCGCCGAGGAGGTGGGGGTCCACTTCACCTTCTCGGGCTGCCCGGGCCAGTGCCGCGGCGGTCCGGGTGATCTCGTCGCGGCCGCCGTAGTCGAGGCACAGGGCAAGGGTCAGTCCGGTGCGGTTGCGGGTGCGGTGCTGCTCGCGCCTGAGGGCACGGACGAGGTCCTCGGGCAGTTTGTCGGGACGACCGGACCAGCACTGGCTCACGTCCAGGTCGCGGAGGGGCCCCTCGTCGAGTTCGCGTCGGACTGCCTCCAGGATCGTGGCGATCTCCCCTGTGCCGCGTTTCCAGTTCTCGGTGGAGAACGTGTAGAGGGTCAGGTGGCGCAGCCCGATCTCCAGGGCGCCGTGAACCATCTCGTGCACGGCGGCGGTGCCGACGCGGTGGCCTTCGTGCCGGGGCAGGCCGCGCTGCTCGGCCCAGCGGCCGTTGCCGTCCATGATGACCGCCACGTGGCGGGGCATCCGGTCGGCGGCGATCCGCGGGGGCCGAACGCCGTCGCGGTGCGGTGGCGGGGGCCGGAGACCGGCGTCCTCGGGCGCCTGGCCCGGATCGCTCGACTCCACCGCGGGGGGCCGGGGGCCCGGCACGGTCAGGGGGGTCAGGCGCCAGGCCAGGGCCGCGCGGAGGTGGGCGGGGGCCAGTACGCGGGCGCGGGCCACGGCGGAGGGGCGTGGGGAGCGCTTCAGCAGGGTGGGGCCGGCCGCGTTGATGGCGTCGAGTTGGGCGCGCATCAGGTCGGCCGCCGTGTCGAGCACGGTGGCGGGGCCCGGGTGCATTCCTCTCGTCATGGCGGGCTTGGTCACCCGTCGGCGGGCCAGGGCTGTCAGTTCGGCGATCAGGGCCGCCACGGCTGGACTCCAGCGCCCCTCGACCAGATCCGCCTCTGCGCCGGGGAAGGGTTCCAGCGCTTCCTGCGGCAGGAACAGGTGGCCCTGGGCGAGGTCGGTGCTCAGGTCGGTGAGGATGTCGGTGAGCTGGGCGCCGTCGATGAAGTGTTCGTAGTCGGCCTGCCGGTCCAGCCGGAGCGTCATCGGCGCGCCGGCCTGCTCGAACAGGTGCCGTACCTGGTCGACCCAGGGCACGACTCCCTCGGTGCACCCGGCCCGCCACGCGGCCCAGTCGGGGAAGCGCGGACCGTGGGCGTCGTCCCGTGTCCTGGCCATCGCGCCCTGCAGGCTGGTCAAGTCCAGATGCCACCGTCCTGCCGTGTCCACCAGGGCATACCGGACCGGGTCGGTGCTCGTGCCCGCCCGCGTGTCGTGCTTCAGTGCCCTGGTCCACGCCTCGACGCGGGCCGCGCGCCGGGCCGGCCCCACATCCGGTTGGTCCGCCGGGTCGTCAAGGACGCTGGCGGCCGCCCAGAGTGCCCAGCATGCCGGGCGCAGGATGGCCGGCATCAACTGGATGAGGGCGTGGATCCCGGGATCATGCTGCCGTGTGGTGCGGCGGCACAGCCGGTACGCCGCACGCAGGGCGGGGTCCTCGCCCTGCAGCGCACGGGGGGTGACCCGGCTGCGCCGCGCGTGTCCGGCCGTGTCGAGGGGCGCGGGGGCGGGGGCGGGCTGCGGTGTCGTGCACATCTCGGGACGTGGACCTCAGGGTGCTTCCGTGGTGGACGCCGTAGCCGAGGGCGCGGCAGCGTGGCGCCGCGCGGGAAGGCAGGAAGTACCGCCTCCCGGCCCGGGCTCAGTGGGCTGTGGGTCGGCGGGCAGGGTGCTGCGGGTGCTCCGACGAAAGCCCATCAGGGCGATCAGGGCCGCTCCCGCGAACCAGGTGAACTGGATGGCCAGGTGCCGCGGCACCTGGTTGGTGGAGAATCCCGCCGCCGTGCCGGCCTGCATGGCTCCGTAGGAGGGCAGGTAGCGCATGATCGGGTTGTCGGTCCCGGAGCTCGTGATCGGGTTCTGCAGTGCGAGGTCGATGATGCTGGTCATCACGAGGGCGAACATGCCCTCGACCTCCCGGCGCAGCACGGAGCCGAAGCCGACGCCGAGGGCGCCGTAGGTGAGGCCGGCGCTGAACAGCGCGGCGGCGAGCAGCAGAGGTTGCCGGGGTGTCCATACCAGGCAGGTGACCGCGGTGGCGTAGGCGGCGACCGTCGCCGAGATGAGAGCCAGTGCGGTGGCCTTGGCCAGGACGAGATGGATGCGGGGGTAGCCGGCCATCGCGAGCCGGCGGTCGAAGCGGTTGCCGGAGAAGGTGGCGGCGAACATCATGAAACCGGTGATCAGGGTGACCGCGTTGAGTGCGCCGCTGATCTCGGTCAGTTCGTTGCCGTGGGGCGTCAGCGTCTCCCCGGTGGCGTGCAGCCGCATGAGGGCCGGGGTGTCGGGCATCACCAGATAGGCGAGGGTCGTCCCCAGGGGGACGAACAGGATCACCAGGACCACGGCGAACCGGTTGCGGCCGTGCTCGGTCAGCGCGAACCCGGTGGCGAGGGCAAACCGGGTCAAGTGAAACCTCACGCGGCAACCGCCTGGTCCGGGCGGAGGAGCCCGTCGTCCAGACGCCACAACTCATCCAGACGCTCTGTGTCGTACGCCAAGTGGGAGACGACCAGTACGGAGCGTCCCGCATCACGCAGCCGCACGGCAAGGTCCCAGAACCGCTGGTAGGTGTCCCAGTCGAACCCCTGATAGGGCTCGTCCAACAAAAGCACCTGCGGATCGTGCATCAGCGCCAGCGTCACGTTCAGCTTCTGCCGCGTCCCGCCACTGAGGACCCCGGCCCGCTCATCGGCGTAACCGGCGAATCCCAGCACGTCCGTGATCTCCTCGGCATACCGCAGATCTGGCAGGCGGTAGGCCCTCTGGAAGAACGTCAAGTGCTGGCGGACAGTCAGCGCGTCGTTGAGAACCACGTGCTGCGGGCAGTAACCGAACCGGCCACCATGACGGACCGTGCCGCGTGAGGGCCGCAACCCGCCGGAAAGGATCTTCAGCAGCGTCGACTTGCCGGCGCCGTTCTCCCCCGACGATCCCGCACAGCCTCCCTGTCCCGAGCCGCATGTCGATGCCACGTAGGACCACACGCCGACCGTAGGCATGGTGCACGACCTCCACGCCCGCACTTTCCCACACCCGTAATCGGCCCCCTGCACCTGCCACAACGATCACGGTGCCGGAACGACACGGATGAACGACGCCCACGACCCAGCCGTCGAAGGAGTCGGCTGCGCGCCTCCGTGCCGGAGAGCGTCCCTGTCCTGTGCCCAGCCGGGCCCGGGTGGTGATCCTGGCGTACGACACGGGGCTGGTGGCGCGGCCGGTACCGCGGACCCGAGCCGCCGGCCCGCACAATGTCTGCCGGTGCTTCACCGCCGGTGGGCGGGAGGGGTGTTGGTGTAGGTGTGCCCCGTGGGCGCGGTCCAGGTGCTGACCCCTGAGTGCGGATCACGCGTGACCTTCCACCCGGGGTGATGCGTCTTCAGCCGATGATGGCGACGGCACAACGGCTGAAGGTTCTCCGGCACCGTCTGCCCGCCCCGCTCCGGATGCCGGTGGTCGAACGGCCGGACGTGGTCGAGGTCGCACCGGTGAGCGGGCATCCGGCAGCTGGGGAAGGCGCAGTACTGATCCCGGGCGATCACGTGCCGCTCTGTCTCGGCCGTCGGCCGGTAGACCGTCGGGTCGGTCTTGACGAGGAGCCCGGATTTCGGATGCGTCAGCAACCGCCGCCAGACGGTACCCGGCGCGAAGGCGATCTCCCGGGCCTGACCGGCGGTGATGGGCCCATGCCCCTTCAGCTCCGCCGGCCCGTCCTCCGAGCCCAGCAGGATGTCGAACGGCACCGTCACCTGCACCACGGCCGCCGCCCGCCCTTCGCCGCCGCCCGTGACCCCGGGCTGGTTGACGACAAGGTCGAACAGCGCGTCCGCCCGTTTCTGGTCCAGCGTCCGCCCATCGTCTCCGTAACCAGCCGCACGCGCATCGACCGCCTGCTCCATCAGCGCGGCCTGCTGGGCGGGCACCACGGCACCGAACAGCGCCATGCCGTCGTCCTGCGGATACCGCACGACGTGCCGCGCCTTCACCCGCTCCTGATGACGCCGCTCCGCACCTTCCGGATCGGCACGGAGGATCTCGCGGCGCAGCGCGGCCTTGGTCCGCCCCACCGTCTGGGCCGGCATCCTCGCGGCCAGGACCGACTCCACGCGGCGTGCCACCTCGTCATCGAGACACTCCAACTGCTCGGCGACCGCCTGCGCCTGGATGTAGGAAATCCGCCCGTGGGCCAACAGCCTCGTCGTCTCCTCGTGCCGGGCCGCCAGCAAAGTGGCCGCCCTCAGACGCCGCCCGGCCGCCAGATGGGACAACCGCAATGCGCACGCCACCTCCTCCACGGCCCCGTCCCAGGTAGCGGCGAAGACGTCGTCCAGCTTGCCGCCGGCCTCGATGACGACCGCCTCGGGAACATCGCTGTGCTCGGCGATGGCCGCCAGTACCTCGACCTGCTTGGCCTGCAACCACGCCAGGTGCTGCTCCAGCACGACAAGCGCGTCGACCCGCCCACGCGCCGACAGACGCGCCACCTCCAGCCCACCGAGCCGCCCCGCGCTCTCGGCCGCAGGCCCTCGCTCCCGCAGCTCAGCCACCCAGCCGTCCAACGGCCCCTGAAGGACCACTCCTCCCCAAGAGGCAGAGGCCTCCCCCACCAGATCGTCCACGGACACGCCACTCACCCCCAGCACGGCATGAACAAGACAGCCCACACGAACGACAGGGCCGGAAGCCCGCCTCCAGCGGACGGGATCGACCACTCCATACTTGCTCACTCAGAGTGATAGCAACAGGTCAAAGGCCACACTCGATAGAGTGAACCCTCACACCGAGACCCCAGGGACCGCGCCCGCCCGCCCACGCCCGCCTCCTCGCGGACTCCGGCTGGACAGAAAACCCACTCGGCCCCCATGAAGGGGAACACGCCGGCAAAATACTCATGTGGCACAAGCACCTCCCTCCTCTCCCGCCGTATCCGCCCGCATGAGCCGCCAGGGCTCCCGCGACACGGCACCAGAGGTGGCGGTCCGAAAACTGCTGCACGCCGGAGGGCTCCGTTACCGCGTCAACGCACCGGTGATCGGAATGCCCCGTCGCACCATCGACATCGTCTTCCCCAGGGCCAGGATCGCGGTGTTCCTCGACGGCTGCTTCTGGCACGGCTGCCCACAGCACGCGACGAGCCCGAAGTCGAATGCCGAGTGGTGGCGGGCCAAGCTCGACAAGAACATGGCGCGGGACCAGGAGACGTCCGAGCACCTACGGGCCGCCGGATGGACAGTGTTGAGGTTCTGGGAGCACATACCGGCAGAAGAGATCGCGGCGACGGTACGTGCGGCGGTGGAGCACGAGAAGCGGGTCCGGGGACGGCCGACCCAAGGGGGAGCGGATGGTTGATCGACTGGGGTTCGTGGACGTCTGTTCCGGTGCGGGCGGGATGGCGTCGGGGCTGGAGAGTGCGGGATTCTCGCCGGTGCTCCTGCTCGACAACAAGCACCAGGCATGTGAGACGCTCCTGGCCAATCGACCGCACTGGAACGTGGTCTGCGAGGACCTGATCGAGTTCCTTCCGGAGGAGCATCCGGAGACCCTCGACGTCGATCTTTTGTCGGCCGGTCTGCCGCGGGTGAAGTCCTCGGCTGCTTCCTACCCCTCTTCCACGCGTCGGCAGCCACTCCCGCACCTGGGCCTCCGTCCGCTCCTCATCCCTACCGAGAAGCGGACGCCTCCCGCGTGACCTTTAGCGTGTTCGACCAGCGCCCTGCTTCTCCCAGTACGTCCGGTGGTAGCAGAGGTACTCCTGCTGGACTCGGTGACTGTCCTTCAGGGTCAGCTTCGGCAAGAGCCTCACACCCGACGCATCTGCACGCACGATGACAGACCAGTCCTCGCCTATCGTGATCGCACCAATATCGAGCCGCACATGACAGTTCGGGCAGAGGCACAGGATGTTGCGCTCGACATCGGGGCCATGATGAGGCTTCCCCAAAGGCCGTATATGGGCACCCTCGCTGTACGGCTTGCCGTCCGGCCCGACCAATTGGAGACCGCACAGCTGGCACTTGCCCTCGTAGAGCTCCTTGATCCGCTCTGCGGCAGCCGTATCCCGGATCAGACGACGCACCCGCATGCTGCGCGATCGCGGGAACTTCTCCACGTACTGCCGCTCTTGCTCGTCCTCGAGCTCTGCCAGCACATCAACGACGTGACGTTCGAGCGGTGTCTGCACTTGCTCACGATCCAGCAAGCGGCGTAGATCGAACTGACAAATGTCAATCGGTGACCCATCAAGGGCCGGACGTTTGGAGGTGGCCGTACGAACGTCCGTGATCACGTACAGGCCGTCGTACCTGTAGGAGTCGAACGGTGAGTACCTCGGGTCTCCTTCGTATCCTCGGATCACGCGTATGGGGTGCCCCCGCTCGTAGCTGAGCCGGAGCGCAGCGTTGTCCTCATACGACCACGACTGGCTTCGAAGCAGCCTGCCGCTGGGATCCTTGTCCTTGTTTTTGGAGGCCCCGGTGTACCGGATCCAATCCCAGTGATCTTCGTCGTCCTCATACCCTCCATGCAGGACGATCGCGTCTCCGACCTTGCTGCCGTCTTCATCCTCGAGCCAGGAGATGCCTCGCTGGTTCGTTTGGTGCAGTTTCGCCCGCATCACGTCCAATCTCCGATGGAAGACCGCACCCACAGGAACACCGTCTACGTGCCCGATGACTCGTTCGATTCCCATCCACCCATACTTGAACGAGAGTGATCGACTTTGTCAACTACGTTTTGAATAAGCTGTGTTGAGAGCATCAGGATCTACCCTCTCGGACCGACCCTGCCCGGAGGTCAGAGCTCTCTGTTACACAAGAGCTCGCTGCCCCGAGCGCTCAAAGGAGCCCACGTGTCCGAGTTGGAGGACCTGGACCACCCCGCGCCAGGCCTGTACGAGCAACTGATCACGCTCCGCTTCGAGCAGAAGCTGAAGGAGCTCTCCCAACTCGGCTGGCGCCCGGTGAGTGACGCAGTGGGCCCCGAGTCGGCCCCTTACTTGCTTGCGCGACACATCTCTCACACCGTGCGCCGCGTCCTACAGAGCCTGCCCGTTGAGGATCGCGTGCACGCGGCCAATCACATCCTGGAATCCCTCGGCACACTCAAGGGAGCGCAAGAGTGGGTGGACCTCGTCGCGGACGGCCCGCGGCAACTCCTGGCGATCACACAGCAGGAAGCACCCGGAGTCTTCGCCGTGCGCCCCGGCATCCCTCTCTCCGATACCGCTCTCCTGACGAACTCCCCGGAGGACCCAAGCCTCGGTTTTGAACTGCGCGCAGAGCTCGCCACTGCCGACCGCGTGGACCTCCTCTGCGCCTTCGTCAAGTGGCACGGGCTGCGGGTCATCGAGCGGTCCTTGCAAGCAGCCCACGACCGGGGCGTACCGATACGAGTGTTGACCACCACGTACATCGGCGCCACCGAAAGGCGAGCCCTGGACCGCTTGGTCGAAGATTTCAATGCCGAGGTCAAAGTCAACTACGAGACGCGATCGACCCGACTTCACGCCAAAGCATGGCTGTTCCAGCGAAACAGCGGCTACCACACGGCGTACGTCGGGAGCTCGAATCTATCGAAGGCTGCACTCCTTGACGGACTTGAGTGGAATGTACGCCTTTCCTCCGTAGCCACACCCGAGGTGATGCGGAAGTTCGAGGCAACGTTCGAGTCGTACTGGAACGACCCGTCCTTCGAGACGTACGAACCTCACGCCGATGGCGCTCGCCTTCAGGAAGCACTGACAGTGGCCAGTGGCGCATCGTCAGCAGACCGATCCATCACATTGTCCGGCCTCGAAGTGCGACCGTACCCCTATCAACGGGACATGCTTGAGCGACTTGACGTCGAACGTGAAGTACACGATCGCCACCGCAACCTCTTGGTAGCCGCAACAGGCACGGGTAAGACGGTCATGGCCGCCCTGGACTACAAGCGCCTCCGCCAGAAGCACGGCCGCGGCCTACGCCTCCTCTTCGTCGCTCACCGCAAAGAAATCTTGCAGCAGTCCTTGCGGACCTATCAGGACATCCTGCTCGACGCGAACTTCGGAGAACACCTGCACAGCGGGGAGATTCCGGAGCGTTGGACGCATGTCTTCGCAAGCGTCCAGTCACTCAATGCAAGGGCGCTTGATCGCCTCACTTTCGATCACTTCGATGTCATCGTAATCGACGAGTTCCATCACGGAACCTCTCCGACATACCGGAAGATAATTGATCACTTCCAGCCCATAGAGCTGCTTGGCCTGACTGCGACACCCGAGCGTATGGATGGCAAGAACATCCAGGACGAGTTCTTCGACGGCCGTATCGCGGCCGAGATGCGCCTGTGGGAAGCACTGGACAACAAGCTTCTGTGCCCCTTCCACTACTTCGGCATCAGCGACAACACCGATCTGAGCGCCGTGGAGTGGAAGCATGGAGCGTATGACGCGAAAGCGCTCAGCAACGCCCTGACAGGCAACAAGATTCGTGCTGGTCTCGTCGTGAAGGCCGTCGGGGACAAGGTTTTGGACCCTGGCCGTATGCGGGCGCTGGGGTTCTGTGTCTCCGTCGCCCATGCCCACTTCATGGCAGAGTCCTTCCGCTCCGCAGGTTTCAGCGCCGTCGCCGTCTCCGGGGAGACGCCGGCCGACCAGCGGCGGGAGGCTCTCACCGACCTGAAGGCCGGAAAACTACAGGTGATCTTCTCGGTCGACCTCTTCAACGAAGGCGTCGACCTGCCCGATGTCGACACCCTGCTCCTACTCCGCCCCACGTCGAGCGCAACCGTGTTCCTCCAACAACTCGGCCGTGGTCTTCGGCGCTCTGACAACAAGGCAGTGTTGACGGTCTTGGACTTCATTGGGCAACACCGCAAGGAGTTTCGCTTCGAGAACCAGTTCCACGCCCTGACGAACCTGACGCGCAAGAGGCTGTTGGACCACGTCGCGCACGACTTCCCTCAACTCCCCTCCGGCTGTGAAATCATGCTGGAGGAGAAGGCAAAGCACACCATCATCGCCAACATCAAGGGCCAACTCGGTGTCAATGTCACCACGCTGGCTCGTGAAGTGGCTGACTACGCAGAGCCCGATCTGAACCTCTATCTGAAGGAAAGCGGACGGGAGATCAATGAGGTCTATCGAGGGAACGGAAACTCCTGGACCGGGCTGCTCCGCCGTGCCGGCTTGATGGACCGCGAGACGCCCGAGGGAGAAACCGCACTCCTCAATCGAGTACCTGCCTTCCTCCACGTCGACGATCCGCTACGCGTGGCCGCATACACGCGCATGCTGAAAGATGACGCCCCTGCCTACAGCGACCTTGATGAGCAGGGGAAAGCGTATGCACGCATGCTTTTCTTCCAGCTATGGCCGCTGGGTGGCGTGACGAGAAAGGGTTTCGCGAGGTACGACACTGGCTTTACTGCCCTCCGTAAGCAACATGCTGTTCGCAGCGAACTGCGCCAAGTACTGGCATACAACATCGCCCACACCGAGCACGTACCCATCCCTCTCCTCGGCGCTGCCGGCGACCCTGGCATCCCGCTGACTGTGCATGCCTCCTATAGCCGCGAAGAGATCCTTCCCGCCCTTGGCCAAGCCAATATCGGAGGCTTCATGCCGGGCGACTTCCGCGAAGGAGTGAGATGGTGCGAGTCCGCAAATACTGACGCTCTCCTCATCACGCTCGAAAAAGACGAGAAGGACTTTTCACCACAGACTCGCTACCACGACTTCGCGCTGAGCGAGACCCAGTTCCACTGGGAGTCCCAAAACCAGACCTCAGAAACATCCGCTACGGGGATGAGATACCGGCATCACGTCGCCCAGGGCAGCCAGGTGTTGCTGTTTGTCCGCCGCTACAAGACCACAGACATCGGCGGCGCTCAGCCGTGGATACTGCTAGGCCCTGCTGAGTACGAGAAGCACGAGGGCAGCAAGCCCATGGCTATCACTTGGAAGGTGAAGCACACCATCCCGGCGGACGTGCTGTCATACGCCAAGGCGGTAGCTACGGGTTGATCTTCACCTGGAGGAGTGGATCTCATCCACCTAAGCAGCAGGGCTTGATCAAGTTCCGTTGAGGTCGGGCTTGTAGGTGATGCCCAGGATAGGGAGGGCTCGTTCGGGTTGGTCGCGGATGGTACGGGTGGTCTTCGCGATGTTGGTCGCTCCGAGGGCTTTGAGGGCTCCGATCGCGAGGTTGCGGAGGGTGGCCATGGCGCGAGGTGCGTTGCTGGCGTGGACGGTGGAGGCGTCTTCGGCGAAGGTGCGGTCGCGGATGTGGTGCTGGGCTTCCACGGTCCAGTGTCCGCGCAGGTGGGAGGCGAGTTCGGCCGGTTTCGCCTGGTGGACGTCGAGGCTGGTGACCGCGTAGACGGTCTCGCGGGTCTCCTTCCTGCCGGCCTCTTTACGGCGGCGGTGGACGCGGAGGGCGAGCTTCGAGTGGGGGAAGGCGATGCCGCCGAGGTTGTCGGCGATGGCGAGAGTCTTGATCGAGCGGGACTCGCGACGGCCGTGTCCCTTGTTCGAGGCGGTGTGCTGGATGGCCACCGCATGCCGGTCCAGACCGTCCAGCTGGGCCCAGGCGGTGGGCTGATTGGATTTGATCACGGCCACGTAGTGCGCCTTCTTGGTCTCGGCCAGCCAGGCGACGTTGGCCTTCACGGAGTGCAGCGCGTCGAAGGTGACCACGTCTCCGTCCAGGTCGAGCGGCGTGAGCAGGGGCTGGAAGTGCCGTGTCTCGTTGGTCTTGGAGCCGACCTCGGCTTGGGCGAGGGTGACCGGGCAGCCGTGGGTGACGGCGGACAGCAGGTGCCGGTGGGGCTGGTCCAGACGGGCTGAGCCCCGCAGCGCCTTGCCGTCCACGGCGATCACCCGTCGTCTGCCCGGGGCTGCGGCGCTATGGCGGTGAGCCAACCAGGCGCCCACGGCCGCATCGAGTGCGTCGGCGTCGAGACGCTCGAGGACCCTCCCGATCGCCGACCTGGACGGCGCATGCCGCCACCGCAGCAGGTGACGGCGCACGCCGAGCGCGGCGAGCAACCCGGCGTCGGCGCGGGCGCCCCACTCGGCGAGTTCGTCGATGGTCCGGGCTCCCGAGACCACGGCGGCCGCGCAGACCAGCAGGATCGAGGTCAGCGAGTACCAGCGGCCCCGCCGGGAGCGAGGATCGGGCACCGCCTCCAGGAAGATGCGCAGGTCAGACGTGTCGTCCGGATTGAGCGGCCCCAACTTGGCCAACACAGCAGGGATCGGGGAAGATGAGACAGCGGACACGGGAACCCTCTTGATCACTCGGCTTAGACACCTGAATGATCACGGATCCCGTGCCCGCTCTGCCATCCGCTCCAACCTGCGGTTTCCTCAAGCCAGTTGGGCGATCCCGGGAACTTGCGCAAGCCCTGCCTAAGCAGCCTTCGCTTCGTAGTGCATCTGAGCCCGGTCCAGCACGTCATCCGGGTCCAGGCCGCGCGCGGAGGTCCAGTGCAGCAAGTCGGCGATCAGCTCGATCGCCGACTCCTCCAGCACCGATTCGCGCCGTCGGCCCTCTAGGACGACACCGCCGCGCCTCCGATAGCCCTCCAGCGTCTCAACTGCACGCTCCACACGGCGGCACGTGACCTCGGGGCCCAGCTCGATCTCGCACCAGACCGCCTTACCTAGCGCCGTGACGGCGGTCCCCCAGTCCGCCGCCATGGCAGCGAGGAGATGCAAACCACGGCCGCACTCCGCGTCACGGTCAGCGCCGCGCATGGCAGGCAGTGCGTGGCTCTTGTCGTGCATCTCGACGCGCAGCCGGTCGCACTTCCACTCCAGGATCAAAGTGGCCAACGTGCCCTCGCCGACGTGCTTGATGACGTTCGTCGCGAGTTCCGTGACGAGGAGCCCCGCCTCATCGCCGGCCGCGGGCACACCCCACTGGTCAAGTTGCGCGGCAGTGATCCTCCGCAGCAGCTGCACCTCCGCCGGCAATGCGGCAAAGGGCAGGACACAACGGTGCTGACGGTTCCCGGCATCGATACCAGGCATGGGTGTTCCTCCCTCCCGGCCACGCTCATGCTGCGCCTGCCGTATCCGTACGGCTGCATTGCGTAGCGGTCCGGATGCGAGAATGACACAGAGAACTCTCACTGTGTAACTTCTCATGAACCTCTATCGGGTGAATTCCGTAGTGAGCGAGCCGCTGCGCTGCCTAGCCTGTTCAGGCCCCGAGCGGCTGCCCGGGGTTACGCACAGAGGAGTCCCATGCCCGTCAGGACCACCACGCGCCGTCGGCAACTAGGCGCGATGTTGCGCAAGTTGCGCGCCCGCAAGGGGATGACCCTTGAGGAAGCCGGACGGCTGGTAGGCGTATCGAAAGCGACGGTCAGCCGGTACGAGACCCAGGCGGGCCCGGTCAAGTGGATCGTCGTCGACGCGCTGTGCCGTGAGTACGGGGCAGCGGGCGCCGAGCGGGAGGCTGTCGTACCTGAGTTCCGCAGAAATCTGAGCCGATAGGCCAACGGCACCAACAAACACGCAGGTCAACGAGGTCGCGACTGGGGCAACAGTCGAGATCGCCTAGGGCAACGCCTGGCACTCAGCAGTGCCTTTGAGCTGTGCCGATGGTGTTAGCCTCTAGGTCATGTACTTGCGCACCGTGACCCGGAAGAACAAGAACGGGTCGAGCGTGCGCTACCTGCAGCTGGCCCACAACGAGTGGGACCCGGCAGCCCAGGTCTCCCGCCGCACCGTGCTCTACAACTTCGGCCGCGAGGACCAGGTCGACCGCGACGCGATCGCCCGCCTGATCGCCTCGCTGTCCCAAGTCCTCACCCCCGGCCAGGCGATGGCCGCCACAGCCCCACCGGAGCTGACCTTCACCGAGTCCCGGCCGCTCGGCGGGACCCACGCCCTCGACGGCCTGTGGCGTCGCCTGGGAATCGACGCCATGATCCGGAAACTGATCAAGGACCCGCGCAGTCGCGAGCGGACCGAGCGGACCTTGTTCGCGCTGGTCGCCAACCGGGCACTGAAGCCGTCCAGCAAGCTGGCCGCCTCCCACTGGGTCAACGACGACGTCGCCATCGCGGGTCTGCCCGAGGTCGACGACGACGCCTGCTACCGGGCTATGGACCGGCTGCTGACCATGGAGAGCAAGCTCGCCGAGCAGGTCTACTGGGCGGTCGCCGACCTGCTGAACCTCGAAGTCGACCTGCTGTTCTTCGACACCACCTCCACCTACTTCGAGACCGGCCAGGCCGACGAGCCGCTCGCCCGCAATGAGTACGGACGGTGCCTGCCGCAGCCCGATCCGTCGGCCACCGGTGACGCGTCTGCCGACGGCGAAGACCCTGCCCACCTGAGGGGATTCCGCGCTTTCGGCAAGAGCAAGGACCACCGCGACGACCTGCCGCAGGTCATCATCGGCATGGCCGTCACCCGCACCGGAATCCCGATCAGGGTCTGGTCCTGGCCCGGGGCCACCAGCGACAGCGCGCTGATCCGCCAGGTCAAGGACGAGCTGAAGGAGTGGACTCTGGGCCGGGTGGTCTGGGTCGCCGACCGCGGCTTCACCTCCGCCGCCAACCGCCGCTACCTGCAACGCGCCGGCGGCCACTACATCCTCGGCGAGAAGCTCCGCACCGACTCGCCCGAGGTCAAGGCCGCGCTCGGCCGCCAGGGCCGCTACAAGACCCTGGCCGACAACATGCGCATCAAGGAGGTCAAGGTCGCCGACGCCGACGACCGCTTCGTCATCTGCCACAACCCCGACCAGGCCAAGCGCGATGCCGCCACCCGCGAGCAGTTGATCGCCCAACTCGCCGACGTCATCGACGGATCCGACAAGCTGTCCCGCACCAAGCGCGCCGAGTTGCGCGGCAGGCTGTCGACGAAACCCGGCCTGAATCGCTACCTGCGCGTCACCCCCGGCGGGCTGCTGCGGATCGACCGGAGCGTGGCCAAGGCCGAGGAGAACCTGGACGGCAAGTACCTTCTGCGCTCATCCGACCCGAAGCTGTCCGCCGAGGACATCGCACTCGGCTACAAGCAGCTCCTGGAAGTCGAGCGCGGCTGGCGGGACATGAAATCGATCATCGATCTGCGGCCCGTCTACCACCGCCTCGAAGACCGGATACGCGCCCATGTGCTGCTGTGCTGGCTGGCCCTGCTGCTGATCCGCATCATCGAGACGACCTGTGACGACACCTGGTCCAACCTGCGACTCCAACTGGAGCGGCTGCACGTCGGCACGTTCACCGGCCCGGCCGGGACCTTCCGCCAGCGCACCGAGGTCACCAAGGCCCAGCAGACGATCCTGACAGCGCTCCAGGTCCCTGCCCCGCCCCGGATCCTCGAAGCCGCCCCACCGGCCTGACCAGGCACAACGCAACCGCCTAGGCACACGCCCCGGCGGCGCTGCAGCATGCGTTTGCGCAGGTCAACCCACAGATTCGCGACCTAGGCCGCGAAGAGTTCTGCGGAACTCAGGGTCACGGTCCATGCTTTCCAGGAGTGATGTGACTGAACCTCGCGGCAGGTCACCCGCTGCACGGCCTGGTGGCGATGCTTGCCTGATCAGGGCCTGATCAGGGCCTGATGGTGAGGTGAGCTGAGCGGTGCCGGGAAGCGGCGCGGCGGTGGGCGGGCAGTGGATGGCCCGGTCGACTGCGGCGGAGGTGCGGCCGAGGGGTGTCCATGGTCCAGGCGGAGGCACCGGACTGCTTGCGGCTGGTCTGGTTTCTGGCCGCAGGTGACCTCGCTGAGTGGCCTTGTGCGGGCGTACAGCCGCCTGACGGGCCGTCCGGGCGGCAGCGTCCAGCCTTGCCGAGGATGGCGCAGTCCGGCCACCTGGCGCAGCATCAAGTCACCTGCGCATGAGGTATTTTCGAAACGGCCCCTTCACCAAAGCCCCACATGTCAGACTGACCGGCGCATCCTGCGGGGTGCACCGCAAGTCCATCGCCTCTCCGGACCGCGGGAGAAGCCGGAGACCTGGCGTCCATGCACGTGGGAGGGGAACAGTGGCATCTCAGGATTCCTTGCTCAAAGTCTACGGGGACCGGTCGTACCGGCACGTGACCATGGCCCGGCATCAGGGCACGACTATCGCGTTCGCGATGGACGCATCCCGCCGGGTCGTCTACTCCGTGCTGGACCTGTCCGGACCGCCGGCCAAGGGCGAAGCGGACACCGCGTACTGGAGCGAGAATCCGGCCGAGCTGCCCTTCCCCAGGGAACTGGCCGAGGTGGGGCACGCCGTCGCCGGTGCGACGTTGATACCGACGGTCAAGCGGGGCGGGGCCGAGGCGGCCGCCGCAGAACGGCCGACGGCCGTGGAGACGGACCCCTTCCTGTCCACCACCGCGCGGCTGACCGCGGACACCCCGTTCCACGTCATATCCGATGGCACATACGTGGTGGTCCTTCGGCAGTCGGTCAACGAGACGCACCCCGACGCGGTGTTCAAGCTGACCGGTGGCGGCTCCTCCGGGGACGCGTCCCGCAACGACTACGTGCTCAGCGGCACGAAGAAGGTGCCGCTGGTGCGCGACACCCTGCTGTGCGACCGGTTCCTGCTGGTGGACGGCAAGCTCAAGCCGGTCCTGGAGGTGCGCTACAAGCGCAGCCGGCACGCCACCCTTCCCGAGTCCGCCAAGGACAGCCTGGGCACCGAGGACATGGAGGGCCGCCCTTTCTACGAGCCGACCCAGGAGCTCTCCTTCGTCCGGAACCTGACTCAGGGCCGGTTCGCCGCGGTGCTCGTGCCGACCGCGATCAGCGGCGTGCAGCGCTGGCAGTTGTTCGCCCACAACGACGCCACCGGGCGAATCGACTCCTTCAGTATCGAGCAGGGCGCGCAGGGCCTGTTCAACACCCAGGGCACCCGCTTCTACACCAGCCCGGACCCGCTCCACCGGGACGCAGTGTTCGAGCGAAACCCCGGGAACTGCCCGTTCACCGGGCGTGAGCTGGTGCCGGTGACGGGCAGCGGCGGGCAGGCCGAGACCGAGCTGCGGCTGGCCGGCACCGACCCCCACGTCGACCTGGGCGATCCGGCGGCACTGCGGTTCGGCGGGAAGCCGTATTCAATCGAGGCGTGGGTCAAGCCCGCCGAGCTCGACGGCCCCGTGCTGGCCAGGGGTGCGGCGTACCAACTCGCCCTCAGCCCTGACGGAACGGTGTACCTGGCACACAACGCCAACCCGTGGCTGATCAGCTCCAGCGACAAGATCAGCAAGGACGTGTACAGCCACATCGCCGCCACCTTCGACGGCCAGACCGCGCGGGTGTACGTCAACGGGAGTCTGTCCGGCAGCGGGGACATGCCGTTCGTCGACGAGGCCGGCGCGGTCACGCTGATCGGCAAGAAGGTCCACCAGGGCCGGACGATCGGCTACTTCAAGGGTGCCGTCGACGAGGTCCGGATCTGGAACCGGGTGCGTTCCGCCACCGAGCTCACCGAGGACATGAACCACAGGCTGATCGGCAACGAGCCGGGCCTGGTGGCCTACTACCGCTTTGATGAGGGCACGGGCACCACCGCATACGACCAGACGGACAATGCCCTGCACGGCACGCTCAGCGCCGATGCGCAGTGGACCGGCTCGGACGCACCCGTCGGTGACCATCCCGGGGTGCGGCGCGACAGCTTCGTGCTCAAGGGGCGCTCGGTGGTGTCCGGCATGTCGGCGGTGCTGTACCACCAGCAGGAGAATGCCGTCGCCGGGTATCGTCCCGACCCCAAGCCCGCCAAGCGGCAGGCCCGGGTGATGCTGGCGTTCTCCGCCAAGTACGGCCAGAACCCGTGTCTGGCGAGCCTGGACTTCGCGGTGGGCCGCGACGGCCGGCTGGCCCAGGCACCGGACGTGCTGGACCCGGCGGTGCTCAAGCGGCCGGCGAAGGGCCAGGACTCGGAGCAGATCAGCGCCCTCCAGCAGGTGATCAGGCGGCTGGAGCCTGAGGTCGACGCACTGCCGCCGGAGATCGCCCGGCGGGACGCCACCGCAGGAACGGTGGCCGAGCGGCAGGCGGAACACGACCGGCTGAAGGCGAGTTTCGAGGACCTGGAGCGACGCTACCTCGCGGAGAAGGATCTGGTGACCTCCTGGATTTACAACGTGGATCTCAAGACTCCGCGCGTGGTGAAGGACGCGACGGTGCAGCGGCTCTACGCCGTCCCGAGCTCGTCGAACGAGGCCCGGGTGCTACTCGTCCCTGCCAGCACGACCGGCCAGTGGATGACCTGGCGGGTGGAGGCCGTCAGCGATAGTCAGGACGGCCGGCCCTGCTACCTCCTGGTCTCCCACGATCGCAACGCGGACCTGCGCGTCGCAGGCGACTCGACTGCGGAGAACGCCCAGTTGGTCACGGTTCTCTCCCGTGAGTGGAGCAACCCTTCCGAGCAATTCCAGCTGGTTTTCGAGGGTGAGTACGTTCGCATCGTCAACCGCAGGAGCCGCCTGGCGATCGGCCTACCCTCCGCCGCCCAGAATCAAATCCCGGTTCAGTCGAGCGAACACCTCAAGGCGGACTCGGGCCTGTTCCGTCTGACGCGCCTGTCCATGCGCTACGGCCTGGACGTGCACTACGTCGCGGCCAAGGAGAAGATGGACGCCGCACGCGCCCTGCTTCAGGAGGCGAGGACCGCTAAGCAGCGGGTCGCTGAATTGCAGCTCACGCTGACCGCCAAGCAGGCGGAACTGCAGGACGCCCGGGACCGGTTGGCCCGTATGTCGCACGCTTTGCAGGGCGACGACGACCTGACGGTGGCGATGCCGCTGCTCGCGGTCGACTGCACCGGCCTGAGCCTGTCCGGGGGCCTGCTCGAATTCGCCCGCGGCACCGACCGGCCCGCCCTGCTGGACAGCGGCACCGGAAACGTCGTGCTGTACTTCCGCGGGTCCGACGACCAGTTCTTCGCCGTGTACTACGACACCGCCGTCGTCCGCGGAGCCCGGACGCTGGCCGGGGACGGCGGCACACTCTCCTTCGTCGCCCGCGACCCGGGCATCGCCCTGGACTCCGCCACCATCAAGGTCGCCGACGGCGACGCCCCGGGCCGCTGCGACCTGACCCTCACCATCGGCACCGACACCGAGACCTGGAAGTCCCTGCCCCGCAAGGCCGACCAGATGGCGGCCGCCCTGGCAGGGAGCCCCGGCCGGCCGGTGACGGTCGGCGCGGTCGCCCGCGTGTCCGGCAGCACCGTAGAGCTCACCGGGGCCACCACCACCCTGGTCCCGGCCAAGGCCCACCTCATGATCGGCAGCACCGGGTACGCGGCGGACGCGGATGTCCCCTCCGGCTCCACGACACTCACCCTCACCACGGCCGGCACGGCGATCAAGCCCGGCGACAAGGTCAGCCTGGTCGGCTACGACTGGGCCCGGGCCGAGTCCACCCGGCCCGGGGCCCTGCTGTCTACCGGATCCCGGCTGATCTCCTTGATCACGGGCGGAGTCGACACCGTGCCCAACGGCACCGCCAAGGCGAGCATCACCGGCCGCGGCTGCCGCTGGCGGGCCGAGATGCCGGGCCGGGCCTTCCTGTTCGACGGCAAGGACCAGTACCTGACGCTGCCCGCCGCCCATCTGCCAAGCGTCACTCCGACCGGCGACCTGACCCTGGAAGCCTGGGTCAACCCTGAGGCAGGGCAGGGCCGGATCATCCACGCCAAGACGGACAAGTCCGGCTACGCGCTGGCACTCACCCCCGCGGGCCTCCCCGTCAAGCAGTTCGTCGGCGACACCGCGACCGAGCTGACCGGCTCGCTCGACCTGTCCCACCGCGACTTCACCGTCGAGCTGTGGGCCAAGCGCAACCAGTCCCGGGGCCGCCGCGAGCCGCTGCTGACCCACGGCACCCTGCAGGGCCAGGTGGACCAGACCCTGCACCTGTACTACGAGCCGAACGACACCTTCGGCTTCGGGCTGTTCAGCGACGACCTGACCACCGCTCAGTCCTACCCGGACCTGGAATGGCACCACTGGGCAGCGGTGTACAAGCATGCCACCCGTGAGCAGATCCTCTACAGGGACGGCACCGAGGTCGCCCGCCGCACCGCCACCGGCGCCTACACCGGCAACGGACCGCTGGTCCTGGGCCACCAGCGCTTCACCGGTGCCTACCTCGACGGCCAGATCGACGAGGTCCGCGTCTTCGGGCGGGCGCGCACCCAGCAGGAGATCTCCGCCGAACGCCACCAGCGACTCTCCGGCCGGGAGCCCGGACTGCTCGGTCACTGGACCTTCGACGGACCGGCCGGCCCGGCCTCACCGATCAAGGGCTACCAGGTGGTGGCCCGGGTGAACGATCGAGTGTTCCGGTCCGCGGAGCGCTTCCCCTGCAACGAGTGGGCGCACCTCGCCGCCACTTTCTCCCAGTCCTGGGCGTTACGCCTGGACGGTGGCGAGGGCCTGTCGGTGGCCCCGCAGGCCGCGCTGGACGTCCTGGAGGACCTCACCATCGAGGCATTCGTCCAGATCGAACGGCTGGACACGCCGATGGGGCTGCTCGCCAAGGGCACCGTCGTCAACGGCGGCCGGGAAGGTGTCCCGTACCAGCTGAGCGTCCTGGCCGACGGCAAGGTGGAGTTCGCCTTCGCCGAGGCCGACGGCAAGGCCGTCCGGTACACCTCCGACCGGGCCGTCACGAAAGGCGTCTTCCAGCGCATCAGCGTGGTGCGGCAGCGCCGCACGCCTGACACCTCCGTCACCGCCCCGGCGAGCGCGAACCTCCAGCCCGAGCAGGACATCCGCTTCTACCTCGACGGCGTGCCGGTCGGCAGTCACCTGTACCGAGGCCCTGGCGCGCAGTCCAACAGCGGCGTACTGGAGATCGGCCGCAGCTTCCGTGGCGTCCTGGGCGAGGTGCGGCTGTGGAACTCCGCGCGGCAGGCCGTCCAGCTCGGCCTGCCGGTCACCTCGCGCGAGAAGGGACTTCTTGCCCGCTGGGCCTTCAACGAGAACACCGGCAACGTTACCTTCGACGCCTCCGGCTCCTTCCCGGCGAAGCTGCGCGGCGCCAGCTGGACCCGTGACCCGGACCCCGAGGCCAGTCCGCTGCGGCTGTACCGCAACGGCGAGCCGCTGTCCGAGGGCCCGATCACCGCACTGGACACCGGCGCCTGGGGCGACCCCCAACTCACCCTGGGCGCACGGCTGGACGCCGGCAAGCCCACCGAGCTGCTGGGTGGAACGCTGGAAGAGGTGCGGATCTGGCGCACCGCCCGCACCCGGGAGCAGATCTCCGACAACCTGTTCACCCGCCTGCACGGTGGCAAGCAGGACCTGCTCGGCTACTGGCCCTTCGACCGGGACTCCACCACGCCCGGCACCACCCAGGTGCGCGACGAGGGCCTGCGCGGCAACAACCTGGGACTTTCCGCCAAGCGGCCGCGCATCCTCCTCTCCACCGCGCCGGTGTCCACCGACACCGCCCAGGTGCGCTCGGCCCTCGCAGACGTCCGCACCCCCTTCCACGACACCATCGCCGGCACCCCCGGCGCCACCGAGTACGCGGACCTCCAGTTCGACGCCAAGGGCGAAGCCCTCGGCGTCCTCAAACGCTGCTACGGCTTCGTCCGCAACGGCCGCTGGCACCTGGTCACCGGCTACAAAGTCGGCGACCTGACCACCGAGTGGGTCGGCCAGGCCCAGTTCGACCCGCAGCTCATGGGCTACGTCGAGGGCGCCCCACCGGTGCCCTCGGAGAACCTCACCGACAAGGCGGACGGCTACGCCGGAGCCTCCACGGTGGAGTTCGCCGAGGCCGACCAGATTGTGCAGAGCCTGTCCTCCAGCAAGACCCGCAGCGTGAACGCAGCCTTCAACTTCGCCCTGGGCATCGAGACCGACGCGAGCGTCATGACGATCACGGCGCCGCTGGGCTTCGGCACCGCCACCCCGCTGGCCGAGGGCCAGATGAAGCTCGGCGTGTCGGGCAGCCTGGAATACGCCAACACGTGGAGTCAGGACACCAGGGTCAGCCAGGGCAGGAACACCGCCCGCAAGACCAGCCTGGCGCTGACCGGCCACACCGAGGATCCCGCCAAGGTCCTGAACGCCGCGATCGGCCGGCGGTACGTGCCCGCCAACACCGGCCTGGCCCTGGTGCAGTCACAGACCGCCGACGTCTTCGCGCTGCGCCTGGCGCACACCGGCGCCCTGGTCGCCTACCGGATGCTGCCCAACCCCGACATTCCGCTGGACTGGAACGTCATTCACTTCCCGATCAACCCCCGCTACACCAAGCAGGGCACTCTGGACGGTGCGGTCGGCTTCGACGACCGGGGCAAAGTCCTTGATCCCGACTATCCCACCGCCGCCAACTACGGCGAGTACAGCTACTTCAAACCCCGGGACGCCTACGCGCTCAAGCGTCGGATCACCCGCGACCAGCAGCGGCTGCACGCCTTCTACGAGTCGATCTCCACCGAAACGCACCACCAGGACCCGACCGGGGCCCAAGCCACCGCACTGCTGGACTCGATGGGCATGTCCGCCGGGCACAAGGAGAGCGGTCGCAATATCGCCGGCAGCGCCGCCGCCAGCGGCTTCTCGCACCGGGACCTGGTCAACAACTACGTCTGGACCGCGAAGGGCGGCTTCTTCGCCGAGACCACCGAGGCCACCGACGCCGTCAGCGAGACCACCTCTGGCTCCTACGCCTTCAGCGGCAAGTTCGGCGCCAGCTTCGAGGGCAGCTTCGGCGCCCTAGGACTCGGCTGGTGGGGCCAGCTGGACGCCTCGGTGGGCGGCGGCCTCAGCACCACCAGGGCCAAAGGCAAAGACGCCTCCCGCTCCTTCGGCCTGAACGTCCAGTGCGCGCCCTCGGGCGACCTTCAACGCCGCGACAAGGACGGCAAACCGGTCTACGACATCGCCGGCAAACCGGCCCTGGTGCCGGGCAAGGTCGACGCCTACCGCTTCCTCACCTTCTACCTCGGCGAGAACAGCGCCAACTTCGACGACTTCTACCACAAGGTGGTCGACCCGGCCTGGCTGTCGGGCAGCGACGCCCCCGACGCCGCCGCGCTGCGGCAGACCCGGCAGAACTCCGCGAAGCCCCCGTGCTGGCGGATCCTGCACCGCGTCACCTACGTCAGCCGGGTGCTCGCTCCCGTCCCGCCGCCCGGGGCGCCGCCTCTGGACAAGGCCATGCGCGCCGAGAACATCGACAGCAACTACGAGCTGATCAAGCGCCTCGAACCGTACGTCCGCCCCGCCGCCACGAGCGCCGCCACCCTCGCCACCGCCACCCGCGACACCCTGGCCACCCAGTTGCCCGAACTGCTCCCCCACAGCACTGAAATCATCGACTACCTCAGCCGCTACTTCGGCATGGAGAACTGACAGCCGCCCGGTCCTCCGACATCCCGGAGGGCCGGGCCCCTTACCGTCGCGGCCAACCACACCCGAAAGCCCGCAACCACCTGGAATCCCCTACGGCGCTGTCCACCCAGCCAGCCCTGAAGGACAGCTGTCAGCCCCGCAGCGTACGTCCGGCCTCGCTGCAAAGACCCCCTCTGTTCGACAGAAGGCCGCGCAGACGCCAGCAGAGCTCATCGAAGCCTCTGACTGACCTCACGGCGTACGTTCCAGGCGCCCTGGCGCGGTCGCCCGGTGTACCAGCGGGCCGTCTCCGGCTTGGCCCCACCTGCCGGCACCGGCCGGTACATGGCCGCCTACGGCACGAGTTGGGGCATCGCCGGCATCACTGCCCCCCTCGCAGGTACACAGCTCCTCCAGCACGCCGGTGTGACCGCCTTGTGGATCACCATGGCAGCCGCCTGCCTCGCTCTGGCCGCGATCCAACCCGGAAGATTTCAAGTCCAGTGAGACGGTCGTGACGCTATGAGGTTTGTGGTGCGGGCTCGCGACGCTTGGCCGGGTCGTTGATCCACGCCTGCTGGGGTATCCGGGGTGGTCGGGGGCGGCGGCCGAAGCGTTCGGGGTGGCGGGCGTATGCCTCGGCGAGGGTGACGGCCCGCTGGTCGCGGACCTCCTCGGCGGTGCCGAAGTGCACGCTGGCGGGCGTGTGCCGGCCGATGCCCGAATGCCGGTGCTCGTGGTTGTAGTACGCGATGAACGCCTCGAACCACTCGCGGGCATGGGCCGGCGAGTTGAACCGTTCGGGGTAGTCGGACAGGTCCCCACCTACCCCCCCCGATGAGCCGGCAGGAACACGCCGTAATCGATCGGGTTCACTCAGTACGGTACGGCGGCAGCCACGGTTGCGCAGCAAGTCCGGGAAACTGACTGCGGAGGAATCGGCTCCGCTGGTCATCTCCACGGCGAGGTCGCTCTTGCACCGGCCCATGCTCCAACGACGCGCTGTTAGCATCGCTCGACCGCGGCCATCCGGGTCGGCCAGGAAACCCGAGCCGACACCTGAACCGCCCCGGCTTCGGCAAAAATCTCATGTGGCGGTGGTGACCTGGCCTCGTGTCCTGCCCGCCGAACCGTGCTGACCGTGGTTGCTTGGGGACGTGATCAGCAAAGTCCGCGCCCGCGTCCTGCCGGCCTCCCAGCGCCGCTCGCTGGACGAACTGAATCAGGACCTGGACCTGTCGACCGGCGACACCACGTCCAAGCGCTCGGCCTTCTGGACCATACTGACCCTGTCGTCGGTCATCGCGGCCGGCGGAGTGCTCACGGACTCGGCGGCCACCGTGATCGGGGCCATGATCATCGCGCCGCTGTCCACGCCGATCATGGGCATCGCCCTGGGCTCGGTGCAGCGCCGCCGGACCGGATCGGCCAGGACCGTCCTCCTCGCGTGCCTGGTGGTGATCGCCATCGGGACGATCATGTCGGTGACCCTGCCCCGTGGCTACGACCTGCTGTCCAACGGCCAGATCGCGTCAAGGACATCGCCCGGCCTGATGGATCTGATCGCCGCCCTGGCGACCGGCTTCGCCGGCGCGGTGGCGCTGGCCCGCCGGGACGTGGCCGCCGTGCTGCCCGGTGTCGCGATCGCCATCTCCCTCGTACCGCCTCTCGTGGTGGCGGGGGTGTGTCTGGGACAGCTCTCGGGCTGGCTGGCGCTGGGTGCCCTGGTGCTGTTCGTGTCGAACCTCTTCGCCCTGGTCTTCGGGGGCATGGTGGTCTTCGCCTCCCTCGGCTACGGTGTGGAGGCCGGCAAGGCGGCCGGACGGCCCGCCCGCAGCGCGTACGCCGCCATGGTCCTGCTGTTCACCGTGGTGTTCGTGCCGCTGACGGCCAACACCGTGCTCACGTTCCTGCTCAACTCATGGACCGGCACCACCAGGGACGCGGCGGAGCGGTGGCTCGCCGACGAGCCGGGCGCGTCCGTCACCAGCGTCGACGCGACCTCCCGGACCATGTACATCCACGTACGCGCGCCCGGAGAACTCCCGCCGGTCACATCTCTGCTCGACGGACTCGAGGGACGGATCCCGGACGGGATTCCCGTCGTGGTGGACACGTCACGTGGCCGGCGCATCGATGCCGGGGTGGTGGGCGGCTGAGTGTCGCACCGGCATGTACGCCGCGGGGCACTCCTGAAGCGGGCGAAGCCGCGGAAAGGACGCCATCCGCAGAATCGAGGAGCTGCGCGTCCGGCTGACCCGCGCGAAGGACTTCGCCGCCGCCCTCCGCGCTCGCCTGGATGCCACAGAGTTCACCTATCCCTGAATTCAGAATCTTGTGTACTCTTAGGATGTGCTGACACTCGCTGCCGACATCGAGGTGCTGGCCCGGTTCGGCCGCGCCCTCGCCGACCCCCTGCGCTGCCGCATCCTGCTGGCCCTCCGCCGAGCCCCCGCCTACCCGTCCGACCTCGCCGACGCCCTGGACGTCTCCCGCACCCGGCTGTCGAACCACCTGGCCTGCCTGCGCGACTGCGGCCTGGTCGTCACCGTTCCCGACGGCAGGCGCACACGCTACGAGCTCGCCGACGAGCGTCTGGGCCACGCGCTCGACGACCTGCGGGCAGCCGTCGTCGCCGTCGAGACAGACAAGAGCTGCCCGGACGCGGACAAGAAGGGCTGCTGCTGAATGACCGCGGTGTCCCTCAGTCCCAGCCCTGCCCGCCGTGACAGGCTCACCCGGCGCATACGCCTGCTCGTCGCCGCGACCATCGCCTACAACGTCATCGAAGCCGTAGCCGCGATCACCGCCGGCACCCTGGCCTCGTCGACCGCCCTGGTCGGCTTCGGACTCGACTCCGTCATCGAGGTCTCGTCCGCCACAGCGGTCGCCTGGCAGTTCTCCGCCCGCGATCCCGCCGTCCGCGAAGCCCGCGAGCAGCGCACCCTGCGGATCATCGCCGTATCGTTCTTCGCGCTCGCGGCCTATGTCACCGTCGACGCGATCCGCGCGCTGACCGGCACCGGCGAGGCCGACCACTCGATTCCGGGCATCGTCCTCGCCGTTCTCTCGCTGGCGATCATGCCCTTCCTGTCGGCGGCGCAACGCAGGGCCGGCCGCGAGCTGGGCTCCGCCTCCGCGGTCGCCGACTCCAAGCAGACCCTGCTGTGCACCTACCTCTCCGCCGTGCTCCTGGTCGGCCTGCTGGCCAACCTGCTGCTCGGCTGGTCCTGGGCCGACCCGGTCGCGGCCCTCGTCATCGCCGTGATCGCCGTCAGGGAAGGCCACGACGCCTGGCGGGGGAAGGGCTGCTGTGCGCCCACCCCTCACGTCCCCGCCGTGAGTACGGCAGCAGCCTGCGGCTGCGCCAGGGGTTGCGATTGCTGCTGAACCGTCGCGAGGGCGCTCGGGCTGCACCGGGCCGCCCTTGTTGAGCGCGCCGGGTAGGTGACCGCCGGCGTATGCGCCCGGGGTGCGCACGTCGACGGGGGTCGGTTCGTGCGGGCGGGTGCGCGCCTCGTCGGTGGCGAGGGTGGTGGGTGCGGTCATAGTCGGCCGCACCCACCGGCAGTACGCCGGCGAGGATCTTCTGGAGGGTGGCGCCGGAGATCTCCGCCGCGAGCCGCTTGCCGTCCCGGGCACCCAGGATCGCGGCTCCGGTGAAGGGTCCGATGATCTCCCGGTGGAGTCCGCCGGCGGTGCCGGTGCGAGCGACGAGGGCGGCCGGCGAGCTGACCGTGATGACGAGCGACGACCACCGCGACCGGGCGGAGGATCCGGGGGGCGACCACCGACGAGGGCGGTCGCGGAGGTGGCTGCCCGCAGGCCGCCGGCGCAAGCGAGGACCAGCCGCGATGTGACCGTGCGGTCACACAGTGCTGCATCGGCCGTCCCTTCGGCGTACAGGACGCGGGTGCCGCCCCGGGGCAACGCGAGGTCACGTCGCGTAGCCCCGCCGCGGGCGGATGGGCCGAAAGGATTGCGAGCGGGCTGTTTCCCCCATGCCGGGGGCCTCGTGACCGAGTACCTGGGGGTGGTCACGCTCGTGCCACCCGTCCCGCCCCCCATCCCGTTCCACGCCGATTCCACGTCCGCTCCCGGGGAGGACGATGTGGCTCTGTCGGCGCGTTGCCGCGTGACCTGCGAGGAACGCCGCTGCTGCCCACGCTTGAGGCAGTACGTACTACGGGCGACGCCGGGGACAGGTGGCGGTGTGAACGCACGAAGGATCGACTATGAGGCGGTCTTCCGGGCCATGCCGAGCGTGGTTGCACTCTTCATCGCGGATCTGGTGTACGCCGATGTCAATGAGGCGTTCCTGCGCAGCATGGGGCGTACCCGGGGCCAGGTGCTGGGTCGTTCCCTGTCCGATGCCTTCCCGGACAATCCGGGTGATCCGTCGGTGACCGGGATGCGTAACCTCGAGGCGTCGCTCCGGTGGGTGGCGGCCACGGGAGAGCGCGATGCCATGGCGTTTCTCCGTTACGACGTGGAGCGCTCGGACCGGCCCGGAGTGTGGCAGGAGCGTTACTGGAGTACGGTCAATGTGCCTGTGCTCGGCCCTGACAGGCAGGTGGAGCTTCTGCTGCACGCGGAGGAGGACATCACCGAGCTGATCCGAATCCGCAGAGGTGAGGATCCGGCCACGGCTGTGGGAGCCGAGCTGTACACCCGGGCCCAGGAACTGCAACAGGTCAACCAGCGCCTGCGTGAGGCGCACGTCCGCCAACGCCGGGTTGCGCTGATGCTGCAGGAGGCGAGGCTGCCCGACAGGGAGTGCGCGAGGCAGCACGGTGCGGCGGTGCGCTACAGGCCGGCGGCAGGACCCCTGAACATATGCGGAGACTGGTACGACCTGCTCGACCTTCGGGACGGCCGCACCATGGTGGCCGTCGGCGACGTCGTCGGACAGGGCCTGGAGGCCGCCGGTGTGATGGGACAGCTGCGCAGTGCCCTCAGTGCCGCTTCCCTCATCGCGACCGGACCCGCCCAGGCGCTGGAAGCCCTGGGACTGTACGCCCGCACCGTCGACGGCGCGGAGTCGACCACGGCGCTCCTGTGCGTCATCGACCCCACTCGCCGCACCATTGCCTACAGCAGTGCCGGTCGCCTTCCGGCGGCCCTGCTGCAACCCGACGGCACCGTGGACTTCCTCGACCGGGCCACCGACCCGCCGCTCGGCGCGCGCCCTGAGCACAGCCCCCGCCCCCAGGCCGAGACCACCTACCCCACGGGCGCCACCCTGGTGCTGTACACCGACGGACTGGTCGAGCGCCGCCGCGAGGACATCGATGCCGGTCCGACCCGGCTTGCCGGCTCGCTCACCCGCCACCAGGGCGCACATCCCGAAAGGCTCGCGGACGCCCTCCTCGCCGATCTGACGCCACCTGCGCACGACACCGACGACATCGCCCTCGTGGTCCTCCCTCTGTGACGGATCCGGCAGCCCGGCAGGCGTCGCCCGTTCGTTGACGACGACCCCACGTTCGTCCGGGTCCTGGGCATGCCGGCCACCCTCGCCGGCCGTCGGTGCGCAGCGGGTGACCGTGGTCGTCACACCCTCGACCGGGTGCCGCCCCCGACGCTGTCAGCCGTGAGAGGGCCTGGGAGTTTCCGGGCGCTCCGCTCGGACGGGGACCGCACCGGGGAGGGGAATCCTGTCGTCGGCGAGGCGGTGGCCGACATCGGCCCGCACCGGTGAGTACGGCGTCCCGGCCGGCGGAGCGAGCGCATACCGCGGACACACCGGCGTCCGGGCGCGGCGGACGCCGGTCAAGCGGGCGGGTCGGCTCCCGTATCCGCCTTCCGGGGCACGACCCGGATCCGCGGGACGCGGCGGCTCCACCCGAATCCGAGCCGATGGTCGCCGGCTCTGATCAGGAGGAGGCCGGTCGCCGTCGCGGTGACAGCCGCCACCGCGCCGGCCGCCCCGAGGCCGGCCCGGGCGCCGTACGTGTCGGTGATCAGGCCGACCACCGGTGCGCCGAGAGGCGCCCCGCCGAGGAGGACCATCATGTACAGCGCGGTGACCCGGCCCCTGAAGGTCGGGGCGGTCGAGGTCTGCATGGTGGCGTTGGTGGTGACGTTGACGACCATGGCGAACAGGCCCATGGGGACCATGAGCAGCGCGAAGCTCCACAGGGTCGGTGCCACGGCGGCCACGGTCTCCAGCGCGCCGAAGGCCAGCGCGGCGAGGAAGGGCAGTCTCCGCCGTGCTCTCTCGTGCCGGGCGGCGAGCAGCGCGCCGGCCAGGGAGCCCGCCGCGACCAGGGTGTTGAAGAGACTGTAGGCACCCGCACCGGCGTGGAAGACGTCGTCGGCGAAGGCGGTGAGGTGCACGGGGAAGTTGAGGGCGAAGGTCCCGAAGAAGCCGACCAGGACGATGGGCCAGATCAGGTCGGGGCGACCGGCGACGTAACGCAGGCCCTCGCGCAGTTGCCCCTTTCCGTGCGGGGCGCGCTCGACGGCGTGCAGTTCGCGGCGCCGCATCAGCATCATGCAGGCCAGCGGTGCGGCGAACGAGACGCCGTTGAGGAGGAACGCCCACCCCGTACCGACGCCCGTGATCAGCAGGCCCGCGACGGCCGGCCCGATCAGCCGGGCGGACTGGAAGTTCGCGGAGTTGAGGCCGACCGCGTTCCGCAGCAGTCCCGGGCCGACCAGCTCGGAGAGGAAGGACTGCCGCGCGGGGTTGTCCAGCACCGTCGCGAGGCCCACGGCGAACGCGGCGGCGTACACGTGCCAGACGTTGACCAGGTCGGTCAGGGTGAGGACGGCGAGCACGAGTGCGGTGAGGGCCATGGCCACCTGGGTGGCGACGAGTATGGGGCGCTTGGGCAGACGGTCGACGAGAACGCCACCGTACAGGCCGAAGAGCAGCAGGGGCAGGAACTGCAGGGCTGTGGTGATACCGACGGCGGTCGACGAGCCGGTGAGACCGAGGACCAGCCAGTCCTGGGCGATGCGTTGCATCCAGGTGCCGTTGTTGGAGACGACCTGGCCGAGGAAGAACAGCCGGTAGTTCCTCACCTTCAGGGAGGACAGCAGAGGCGCCCTGGGGGAGAGGGGGCCGAACGGACCGCGCGTGTCGGGTGCGGGGGCGGAACCGGTTCCGGGTTCCGTAGTCAATCGGGTTCGCCTCCTGGTCGTCGTCCGTCGAGAGTCGGCGGGAATTCGGCTCCGGCTCCGGCACACGGCTCCGGCGCCACCGGGGACGCCGACGGCTCGCCCGTGAACGGCGAAGGCGGCGGCCGGGCCCGCCCGTCGGCGTCGGCGCGGCAGTCGGTCACTGCCCCCTCGGGCGGGGCGGCCGGGCGCGTATGCGGGTGCCGTGGTGAAGAGCCCCGGGTCCGGTCGTGGCGAGAGGACCCGATACGGCTACGTGACCGGGGACATCGCGGGCGCCGAGGTCGAGTCGCGGACCACCAGGGTCGGGCGGTGCAGGATGGACTGACCCGTCTCACCGCCGTCACCGCCCATGACCTGGCGCAGCTTGGCGAACGCGGTGGCCGCCATCTCCTCCACCGGCTGGCGCACCGTGGTGAGCGCGGGCATGGCCATGCCCGCGAGCATGATGTCGTCGTAGCCGGTCACGGAGACGTCGCGGCCGACCACCAGGCCCGCCTCCCTTGCACCCGCGATGACGCCGAGCGCGCACATGTCGTTGACGGCGACGATCGCGGTCGGCGGATGGGGGGCCGAAAGCATCTCCAACGCGGCGGCACGTCCGAGTTCTGCGGCGTTCCGGTCGTCAAAATCCACCGTGTCGGCTCCCGACCACACGATGCCGGCCGACCTGGGGAGGCCGGCGGCGTCGAGGGCCTGCCGGAACCCGCTGTAGCGCTCGGCCCGGTTGACGCTCCCGATCGAGCCGGACACGAAGGCCAGTCGCGTGTGCCCCAGGGCCAGCAGGTGTTCTGTCGCCAGGCGCATGCCGAGAACGTTGTCGGTCCCGATGTTCACCGCGCGGTGCGGATCACCGGGCTGGGCGGTGCGGTCGAAGGCCACGAGTCCGAGCCCGGCCTCGACGGTGGGCTTCACGTGGTCGAGTGAGGGAAGCGACGAGCACAGGACGACCCCGCCGATGCCGTCGCCCCAGAGTTCCTCCACATAGCGACGCTCCCGGTCCGGGTCCCGTTCGCTGTTGCACAGAAGCATGTAGAAACTCTCTGCCAGTGCCGCCGCTTCGAGATGCCGGGCGAACGTGCCCCAGAACGGATTGGCCACCGACGGCACGATGAGGCCGAGCATCTGGATCCGCCCGGTGCGCAACTGCCGGGCGGCGCGGTTGGGGCGGTAGCCGAGGCGCCGGATCGCCGACTCCACCCGGGACCGTGTCTCGGGCAGCATCTTGCCGGTCCGGCCGTTGAGCAGGTTGGAGACCGTACTCGGGGAGACCCCCGCTTCCCGTGCCACCTGGTAGATCGTTACCCCGGCCACTGACCCTCTCCCTGTGAATCGGAAACCAAATGTTTCCGTTGTGTTGACAGCCCGTACTGCCGTTCCTAGTCTCGTGCATCGAAACACCAGTAAATCGATGCACTACTCAAAACGCAAGTTCGTCACCCGCTCAGTACGTACCTCTCAGTCGGGAGTCCCCTATGCGCACACCTACGTCGCCCCTCTCCAGAAGAAGGCTCCTCGGACTGGGCGCCGCCACCGCGGCGGGTGCCGCGCTGTCCGCCTGTGGCGGCCCCGCACCTCAGAAGGAGGGCGGCGGTGACGCGTCCCTGCGGCTGCTCACCCCGATCTTCGACCGCGCGGACGGACAGAAGCTGCTCACCTCGCTGCTCGCCGACTTCAAGAAGGACCACCCGGGCGTCAGCGTCCAGGTGGACTACACCGAGTACGGAAAGCTCAACGAGAAGCTTGCCACCTCGATCGTGGGAGGCCGGCCCTACGACGTCATGCTGATGGGCGTCGGCTGGATTCCGCCCTTCGTCGAGAAGGGCGTGCTCGCCGATCTCGGGACGAGCCAGTCCGAACTGGACCGCCTGTACAACCCGCGGGTGGTGCAGCCGGGGATCTACGAGGGCAAGACGTACGCCCGCCCCATCCTGCTCGACACCCGGATAGGCATCTACCGCAAGGACATCCTCGCCGAGGCGGGGATCGACGCGCCGCCGAAGGACCTGACCGAGCTGAAGGAGATGGGGAAGGAGCTGACCGTCCGCAAGGGCGGCAAGCTGACGCGGGCCGGCGTGGACATCCTCAGCAACGACCTGCGCCAGACCTACCTTCCCGTCATGTGGGCGCACGGCGCCGACCTGTTCGCCGACGGCAAGCCCGTCTTCGACTCGGACGAGGCCGTGGACGCCCTGCAGTGGATGGTCGACATCATCCGCACGGAGAAGATCGAGGACTACGGCTTCACGCAGAAGGGAGCGGTCGTCGCTCCCCTGGTCCAGGGCAGGGCGGCGATGATGGTCGGCCACAACGACATGTGGCGGCAGGTCTCCGAGAGCGCGCCGGAGCTGATCGAGGAGGACAAGATCGCCGGGTTCATGCTGAACCAGCAGCGTCCGGCGCTGTTCCAGGGCGGCACGCTGGCCACCATGTCGGCGAAGACGCGATATCCCGAGCAGGCCAAGGACCTGGTGGAGTTCCTTTCCGGGGAGAAGGTGTCGCCGCAGGCGGCCGAGCAGCGCGGCAACATCCCGGCGGTCCTCAGCGCGGCGGACTCCGACTACGTGAGGAGCAACAAGCTCGTCGCGTTCGCGGTGGACAACCTGGACCACGCCTTCTCCGAGGGTGGGGTGCCGACCTGGCTGGAGATCCGGGAGGAGTTCAAGCCGGCTCTGGAGAGCGCCCTGCTCGGCAAGTCCAGCCCGGCCGACGCCCTGCGGGGGCTGGCCGAGAGCGCCGAGGCCATCATCGCCAAGGGTGCGTGACACCGGTGCCCAGCCATCCGGCCGTGGAAACGGCACGTCGACGCAGGCCGACAGTGCATCGATCTACTGAATTGGCCTCGGCGTCGCGGCAGGACGCACGGCCGCGGCGCCCGCGGAAGTTCGGACGGGAACGGCGCCGGGTCGCCCTCCTGCTGCTGGCGCCCTCGGTCATCCATCTCGTGTGGTGGATCGGCATCCCGGTCCTGGCCACCTTCGCCCTGGCGTTCACCGACTACGACATCCTCGCCGGCACGGTCACCTTCAACGGTCTGGACAACTTCCAGGAGATCTTCGGCGACCCGACCTGGAACGCGTCCATCTGGCATACGGTCGTCTTCACCTTCTTCACCGTGCCGGTGGCCATGGCGATCGCGGTCGTCCTGGCGCTCCTGCTCAACGTGAGGATGCGGGGGTCGGCCTGGTACCGGACGGCGGTCTTCATGCCGCACGTCACCGCGACCGTGGCGATCGCCCTGGTGTGGATGTGGATGTTCGAACCCCGGCTCGGTGTCGTCAACACCATGCTCGGCTGGGTCGGCATCGACGGGCCGGCCTGGCTGGCCGACCCTGACTGGGCGCTGACCGCAGTGATCGTGGTGAGCATCTGGAAGGGCATCGGCATCAAGATGCTCATCTACCTGGCCGCCCTGCAGGCCATGCCGAACGACGTGTACGAGGCGGCGAGGATCGACGGCGCCTCACAGGTGCGGCAGTTCTTCTCCATCACCCTGCCGCTGCTGAAGCCGGCGACGTTCTTCGTCCTGGTGGTGTCGATCATCGACTCCTTCCAGGCGTTCGACCAGCTGTACGTGCTGACGCCCGACGGAGGGCCCGGCAACTCGACGACGGTCATGACGTACGAGATCTACCGCACGGCGTTCAAGGAGTTCAACATGGGCGCGGCCTGCGCGCAGAGCGTGGTGCTGTTCGCCTTCCTGCTGGTGCTCATGCTGATCAGCCGGCGTCTCACCGGAAAGGAAGACGATGTCCGCTGAGAAGCTCTCGGCCGGCGCCGCGCCCGTGAGCGCCCCGGGTACGAGCAGACCGCCGCTCGCCCCGCGTCTGCGGCGCCTGGCCCTGCACCTGGTACTCATCACGGTGTCCGTGGTGATGGCCATCCCCTTCCTGTGGATGATCGTCACGTCGCTCAAGACCGACCCCGACCTCGCCTCCTATCCCCCCGGGCTGCTGCCCCGCATCTGGGACTGGGACAACTATCCGGAAGCTCTCGAGTACGCCCCCTTCGGTACCTACTTCCGCAACAGTCTGTTCATCTCGCTCGGGCACACCGTACTGAACCTGGTACTGGCCTCCATGGCCGGATACGCTCTGGCCCGTATTCCGTTCCGGGGCAGCACCGTGGTCTTCATGGGTGTCCTGGCCACGATGATGATTCCGACCTACACCAAGATCGTGCCCCAGTACCTGATCGCCAAGGGCATTCCGTTCTTCGGCGACAACGACTACCTGGGCAGGGGCGGCCACGGCTGGCTCGACTCGTGGTGGGGTCTGATCATCCCCGGCGCGCTCACTCCGTTCGCCATCTTCCTCTTCCGGCAGTTCTACCTCTCGTTGCCACGTGAACTGGAAGAAGCCGCCCGCATCGACGGCATGGGGGAGTTCGGCATCTACGCCCGGGTGATGACGCCCCTGGTCAAGCCGGCCATCGCCACCGTCGGCCTGCTTACCTTCGAAAGCAGCTGGAACAACTTCCTGTGGCCGCTGATCATCACGACCGACACCGACCTGCGTGTCATCCAGGTGGGACTGTCCGCCTTCCAGCAGGCCGACCAGAACGCCTGGGCCTACATGATGGCCGGCACGACGCTCGCCACGGTCCCGATGGTGGCGCTGTTCCTGCTCGCCCAGCGGTACTTCGTGCAGGGGTTTGCCAACTCCGGCATCAAATAGCCCTGTTGCCCTGTCTCGGACATATCGGATCCGACTTACCGACCGGAGATCTCCTCATGCCTTTTGACCTCACGGGGCGCCGCGCACTCGTCACCGGTGCCGGGCACGGCATCGGCGCGGCCATCGCGCTCGGGCTGGCCCGAGCGGGTGCCGACGTGATCGTTCACCACGGTCGCTCCGCCGACTCGGCGGAGCGCGTCGTGGCCGACATCAGCGCGCTCGGACGGAAGTCCACCGCCGTCGCCGCGGATGTCACGGACGCGGCCGCCGTCGACCGCCTGGTCGACGAGAGCGTGGCCTTCCTCGGCGGCCTCGACATCGTCGTCGCGAACGCCGGCCATCTCGTGGGACGGGTTCCCGTGGCCGACATGACCGAGGAACACTTCCGCAGCGTGATCGACGTCAACCTCGTCTCCGCCTTCCGGACGTGCCGGGCCGCCCTGCCGCACGTGCGGGAAGCCGGACGCGCGGGACGCATCGTCCTGATGGCCTCGCAGGCCGCTCACGACGGCGGCGGTCCCGGCGCGACGGCCTACGCGGCGGCCAAGGCAGGGGTGGTCGGCTTCGCCAAGGGGCTGGCCAAGGAGGTCGGCGGCGCCGGGGTCACGGTCAACGCCCTCGCTCCCGGATACATCGGTGAGACCGCCTTCCACGGCACGTTCACCGCGCCCGAGGCGCAGCGTGGCATCGTCGCGAAGCTGCCCATCGGCCGGGCGGGCACCGTGGAGGACGTCGCGGGCACGGCCGTCTACCTGGCCTCGGACGAGGCCGGGTACGTCACCGGTGCGACCTTCGACATCGGTGGTGGTGCATGGCCGCGCTGACCGTTCCGCGGGAGCCCGGCGGATGGTGGCATGCCTACGTCTGCCCGGCACACGGCGTGGAACTCGACCACGGTGACCTGCTCGGCGGCGTCTTTCCCGCCGGCGGCGCCGCCTGCCGCTACGGCTGCCGCCTGGACACCGACGCCGTACGGGGTGCGTGGACCGTACTGGCGCACCAGGAGATCGCCCGGCGCCTGCGGAACCTGGCCGCCGGCCCGCCCGACGAACGCCGCGAGGCCGTGGCGGTGCTGCGCCGGTACGCGGAGCTCTACGCCGGCCTGCCGCGCACGCACACAGGTGGTGACGACTGGATGCTGCGCGGACGGCTCTTCCACCAGGCGCTGACCGAGGCCATCTGGGCGGTGAACATCGCCCACGCGGCGCGCACCCTCGCGGCGCACACCGATGACCCAGGACTGGACGAGTTCGTCCCCTTCCTCGAATCGCTCCGGGAAGCGGCCGGAGCGGCGCGAGGTGAGCTCCTCCGGAAGGGGGATGCCCGTTCGAACTACGCCGCCTGGCTCGCCGCCGCGGAGATCTCCTGCCGCTGCGCCGCCGACCTGATCGGCGGATCGGAGCCCGACGTGATCGGCCTCGCACAGGAGTACGGCCTCGTCGCCCACATGCGGACAGCGGTCCACCGGGACGGCTGGGAGTGGGAGGCGAGCACCTACTACCACCTGTTCGTCCTGCACGCCTACCTGCTCGCGCTGCGCGGCGCCCGTCCGGAGCGGATGCCTGACGACATGGCGGCGGTACTGGGCGCGATGGTCTCGGCGCTCGCGGGCGTCGCCGCTCCGGACGGCACGCTGCCGGCCCTGCACGACGGCCCCTACCGGCGCGAGGCACAGGCGGCGGAGATCAGCGAGGTGGCCGCGCTGGCCGCCCAGCTGTTCGCGGGCGCCCCGCTGAAGTCCGTCGCCCGGGCCGCCGAACGTGACTCGGCCGCCCCTCTCCCCGGGGACCTCGACGGGTGGTTCGCCGGGTTCCCGCTTCCCGCGCTGCTGCCGCGGCACACCTTCCCCGACGCCGGGTTCGCGGTCTTCCGGTCGGCGGGCGTCCACGCCCTGCTGGACGCCGGACCGCACGGCGGCGGACACGGGCACCAGGACAAGCTGTCGCTCTACCTGTACGCGGACGACGGCACCGCCTGGCAACCGGACCCCGGACAGGTCCCGTACGCCCACCGGAACCTGCGCAGGCACTACGCGAGTACGGTCGCCCACCCCACCTTCCGGGTCGACGGGACGGAACAGCGCCCCTGCGACGCCGTCCTCGACGGCGACACCGGCCGGTGCGAGCAGGCGTACGACGGCGTCACGGCGACACGGCGCGTCGTCACCGACCGGCGCTACCTGCTCGACATCTTCGTCCTCGAGGCCGCCACCGAGCGCCGGCTCACCGCCCAGCTGCGTCCGGGCACCGATCTCGACGTCGTGGCGCAGGGGCCCGACCGGGCCCGCACGGTCTGGGGCGACGGCGAGTCCGCCGTGCTGACGGGTTGCCACGCCTCGCGCCCGCAGGCGGAGTTCACCGTCGTCACCCATCCCGGGCCCGCCGATGACCCGGCGCTGAGCAGGCAGGGCGTCGACTGGTCCCTCACCGGCCGGCGCGCCGTGTTCGTGTCCGTCTACCAGTCCGCCGAGACAGCGCCCCCGGTCCGCCGGGTGAGCCTGTCCGAACGGACCGTCCACATCGATCTGGCCGACGGAACCGTCGCCACCCATCCCATCGGAGCGTGAGAACGCATGCTGCTTCTCGAGGGACGACTCGACTCACTGCGCGGCGAGCTGAACGGCACGCACGCCGCCCAGTGGCGGCGGCTGCACGAGCAGTGCGACTGGTACCGCCGCCAGAACCCGCCCACGGAGCACCCCGAGGCGAGCATCACCTACTTCGGCCCCGCCGCCGCGAACCTGGCGCTCGCCTACCGGCTCACGGGCCAGCGCGGATACCTGGAGGAGGCGTGGCGCTGGATCTCCACCTGCGTGGCCTTCCCCCACTGGGGGCGCGCCCACATGCCCGACCACGACCTGGACGCGGGCTGGCTGCTGCACGGCCTCTCCCTCGCGTACTCCTGGCTGGGAGAGGACCTGGAGCCGGAGCGGCGTGAGATCCTGCGCGCCAAGCTGGAACTCCAGGGCGAGCGGCTGCACTCCTTCGCCGAGGAGACCGCCGGCCGCTGGTGGTCGAGCGCGTACTGGCAGAACCACAACTGGATCTGCTGGACCGGTATCGCCACCGCGGGCTACGCGCTGGGACGCTCCGAGTGGAGCAAGGCCGCCCGGACCAACCTGGAGACCGTCCTCAGGATGCTCCCCGAGGACGGATCGGACTCGGAAGGCGTCGTCTACTGGCGGTACGGAGTGCCGTGGCTCGCCATCCACACCGACCTCGTACAGCACCAGGAGCGCGCCGATCTGTGGTCGGCCGGCGGATTCCTGCGCAACACCACGCGCTGGCGCCTGCACCAGAGCGCGCCGGGCTTCGAGGAGAACATCGACCACGGCGACTGCCACGACCGGCGCAGCGGCCACAGCGTCGCCCTCTACTACCGCCTGGCCTCCGCTTACCGGGACGGCACGGCGCAGTGGCTGGGGAACCTCGTCGCGGAGCGCCACTTCTGGCGCGAGGCGTACGAGTCGGGTGTACGTCCCGGCGTCATGCCCGAAGCCTTCCTCGAACTGCTCTGGTACGACCCGCGGGTGACACCCGTGGCACCGGACCGGGAGCCCGGCACCGCGTACTTCCCGGACCTGGGGCAGATCACCACGCGCACCGGCTGGGACAGCGCCGCGACCTGCGTCAGCTTCAAGGCCGCGCCCGGCGGCGGCCACCGCGCCTGGGACGAGGGGCACCGGCTGAAGGCCGCGGGCGGCTGGGACGCGATGAGCGCGGGCCACCACCACCCCGACGCCGGCGCCTTCGTCCTCCACTCGCACGGCGCCTTCCTCGCCGTGGACGAGGGCTACAGCAACCACAAGCGAGCGGCCCACCACAACCTGGTCCTGGTCGACGGAGAGGGCTGGGCGGACGAGGGCCGCTACCACGTGTACGAGGGGATACCCGAGGAGCGCCGGGCGCGGATGCGTGACGTGCTCGCCCAGGACGGATTCGCCCACGCCACGGCGGAGTCCGCGGCGATGTTCCCCGAACGGCTGGGCGTACAGCGCGTCGACCGTACGCTGGTGGTGACGCCTCTGGGGCGCGTGGTCGTCCTCGACGAACTCGAGGCCGCCGCACCTCGCGCGTGGACGTATCTGCTGCACACCGACTGGCCCACGACCCAGCTGGACCCCGACGGCTGGCGTCTGGAGTCCGGGCCCGGCAGCGCGCGGCTCACCCGGCTGCTGCCCACCGACGCCACGGCAACGTGCAAGCGCACCGAGGTGGAGGCGAACCCGACCTCCAGCACCCCCAGTCTCAAGGTCAGCAAGACGCTGCACACCCTGAGCCTCACCACCCCCAGGACCCGTACGGCCACGTTCATGACCGTCCTCGACAGCGCGGGTTCGCTGGATCCGCTGCCGGGCCCGGCCGTGCTCATGCCGTCGGACCAGGGCCATGCGGTCTCCGTCGGCCAGGGGGACGAGAAGGAACTGATCCTCCTGGCCCCCCGCGCGGGGATCATCGAGACGGGACGGGTGAGCGCCGACGCGGCGGCGGTCGTCCTCTCCGGCACGCGGGTCGCCGCTGTACGGGCACGCCGCGTCGACATCGACGGCGCCGTGGCGCTCGGGTCCGACGAGCCGTTCACCGGCGTACTGCCCACCGAGACCACCGGCGCGTAGGGAGCACACCATGAAGGGCTGGGAGCGAGGTGCACTGCGCGCCATGGAGTTCGTCGCGCAGCCGGCGCTCGCGGGCGCGGCGTTCTGCCTGCTGGCACTCGGCGTCGTCACCTGGCTCCCGGCCCTGGCCGCCGCGGCGGTCGCGTTGCAGGACTGGCGCGGGGACGGCGGTGGGCGACCGTTCACCAAAACTCTGCGTGCCTTCCCGCGCTGCTGGCGCGTCCTGTGGAAGGACGCCCTCGCGGCCAGCGCCCTGATCGCCCTCCTGGCGACGAACTCCCTCTTCCTGCTGGGCCGGGCAAGTCCGGCCGCCTGGACCCTGCTTCCCGTCCAGCTCGCCCTGCTGGCCGCTCTGGCGGTCTACGCGCTGTCACTCGCCGCCTCGGCCGCGGTCGGCACCGAAGACGGGTTCCGCCGCCGGGCGGCCGTCCTCGCCTTCGCCTCGCCGCGACGCAGCCTGGTTCTGCTGCTCGCCCTGGTGCTCGTGCCGCCGGCGATGCTGCCCGTTCCCTTCGGCCCCCTGCTGCTCGGGCCCACCGTCCCGCTCCTCCTGGCTCTGTCCCTGTACGCACCCCTGACTCCGAGGAAACCAGCATGAGACTCATCCGGTACATCGCGTCGGCTGCCGCCCTGTTAGCCGTGACAGGGACGACCGCGCCCGCGGCGTCCGCCGCCGCGCCCCGGGGCGGACACGACATCTACGTGTCGCCACGCGGCAGCGACACCAACCCCGGCACCCGCCGGGCTCCCTTCGCCGGCATCCAGCAGGCCCTGGACGTGGCAGGGCCCGGGTCGACCGTGCACCTGGCACCGGGGCGCTACCTGCAGGACTTCGTCAGCCGGAGCCCCGACGTCACCCTCACCGGGCCCTCCTCCGCTGTGGTCCAGGGATCCGGTGAGGGTCGTGCCATCGGGGAGATCCAGCACGACCGCGTCCGGCTGACGGGATTCACCATCGACGGCCTGATTGGTGATGCCGGCGAGAAAACCGGCTATCGTAAGAAGCTCTTGTATGTCATGAGCCTGACACCTGGAGACGGTGTCGACGGCCTGCGCATCACCCGGATGACCTTCCGCAACGCCGGCGAGGAGTGCGTACGGCTGCGCTACCTGGTCACCGGCGCCGAGGTCGCCCACAACCGGATCACCGGATGCGGGGTGTGGGACTTCCGCTTCGCCGACGGCGGCAAGGTCGGCGAGGGCATCTACCTGGGGACGGCGCCCGAGCAGCAGGGTATGAACGGTGCTCCCGACGACCGGCCGGACGTGAGCCGGGACAACTGGATCCACCACAACACGATCGACACCCAGGGCAACGAGTGCGTGGACATCAAGGAGAACTCCACCGCGAACCTCGTCGAGAGCAACGACTGCACAGGCCAGCTGGACCCCAACTCCGCGGGTCTGGACGCGCGCGGCAGCGGCAACACGTTCCGGGCCAACCGCTCGTACGGCAACGTCGGTGCCGGGGTCCGGGTCGGTGGTGACACCCCCACGGACGGCACCGGCAACAACATCGAGGGCAACGTCCTCCTCTCCAACTCTGCGGGGGGCATCAAGTTCCAGGCCACCCCGCAGGGCCGGGTGTGCGGAAACACCCTGGCCGACAACACCGGCGGCGACGCGACGGGCACGTACGGCAACGAGTACGAGCCGTCGCGTCCCTGCTGACCGCAGAAGAAGACACTCGACACAACCCCACGAATGAGGGAAAAAGACATGAGTATCACCCGCAAGCGCACTCTCGCCACCACAGGCGTGGCCGCGCTCTCCGCCCTGGCCGCCCTGACCCTCCCGCTCGTCACGGGCGGCACCGCCGTCGCCGCCGCCCCGTGCGACTATCCCGCCCAGCAGCTCAACCTGACCAACTGGAAGGTCACCCTGCCGACCGGTTCGAGCGGCTCGCCCACCGAGGTCAAGCAGCCCGCGCTCGCCACCTACTCGGCCAGCCCCTGGTTCACCGTGAACTCCAAGTGCAGCGGCGTCCAGTTCCGGTCGGCGGTCAACGCCGTCACGACGCCCAACTCCAGCTACGGGCGCGCCGAGCTGCGTGAGATGGCCGACAACGGCACCAGCAACGCCTCCTGGTCGGCCACCTCCGGCACCCACACCCTGACCTTCAGGGAGGCGTTCAACAAGCTCCCCAACGACAAGGACCACGTCGTCGGAGCCCAGATCCACGACGGCGACGACGACGTCACCGTCTTCCGCCTCGAAGGCACCAGCCTCTACATCACCAAGGGTGACACCACCCACCACAAGCTGGTGACCAGCAACTACAAGCTGAACACGGTCTTCGAGGGCAAGTTCGTCGTCAGCGGCGGCCAGATCAAGGTGTACTACAACGGCGTCCTCCAGACGACCATCGCGCACACCGCGTCCGGGAACTACTTCAAGGCCGGGGCGTACACCCAGGCCAACTGCGGCAACTCCTCCCCGTGCAGCAGCTCCAACTACGGGCAGGTGAGCCTCTACAAGCTCCAGGTCACCCACAACTGAGAGACGGGGCGGTGCCGGGCCTCGGACTAGGAGGCCCGGCACCTCCCGGCACGGTACAACGAGCGGACCCGGTCTCCCACGCCGCCCGCCCGTCCGGGAGCGGTCGCTCCCGGACGGGCTTCCCCGCGGCCGGCGGGGCGCGGCCTCCTGACGGCCCCCTCCGCCACTGCACACCATCCGCGATCGGCCGCGCGCGGGCCGGTCCCCGAAGCGAAGCATCCACTCCAGAACAGGACATGAAGCGGAAATGACCAGTGCCGACGACCCGGCGCCCGCACGGCCGGAATGCCCGATCACCGCGGAGATCACCTCCCGCGGTCTGATCGCGATCCTGCGCGCCCCCACCGCCGAGCACTTCCCGGCGATCGCCGACACGCTGCTCGACGCAGGGATCCACGCGATCGAGATCACCCTCACCACTCACGGCGCCCTGCAGTGCATCCGCGAGCTCACGGCCGCCTACGGCCGGCAGGCGCTCATCGGTGCGGGGACCGTCCTGACCGCCGGCCAGGCGCGGAGCTGCGTCGATGCCGGTGCCCGCTTCCTGGTCTCGCCCGTCGCGGCGCCCGAGGTCGTTCGAACGGCCCGCGCCGCGGGCGTGGCCGCCTACCCCGGTGCGCTCACACCCACCGAGATCCACGCCGCCGGCCGTACCGGCGCGCCCGCTGTGAAACTCTTTCCCGCCTCGGCCGTCTCGCCCCGGTACGTCTCGGACCTGAGCGGTCCGCTTCCCGGCGTCCCCCTCATCCCCACCGGCGGCATCTCCCTGACCGGTATCCCGGCATGGACCGCGGCCGGAGTCGCCGCCGTGGGCCTGGGCACGCCCCTGATCGGCACGGCGGCGACGGAGGGCGTCGACGACCGCCTCGCGGCCCGCTGCCGACAGGCCCTCGCGGCCGTCTCCGAAGGCAGGGCCGCCCGATGACACGCTCCCCGGCCACCCCCGCACAGCGGGACGACGGCGGCCTGCTCACCTTTGGCGAGACGATGGGCCTGATCACCGCGACGACGATCGGCACCCTGGAGTACGCACGCGACTTCACCTTCGGTATCGGCGGTGCCGAGAGCAACGTGGCCATCGGCGCCGCGCGCCTCGGGGCCCCGGTCACCTGGATCGGCCGGGTGGGGAGCGACGCGGCCGGAGATCTCGTCGGACGCCGCCTCAGGGCGGAAGGCGTCCGGACCATGGCGGTCCGGGACCCCTCGTTCACCGGGCTCATGGTCCGCCACCACCGTGCCGCCACCGTGGTCCACGTCGACTACCACCGTGCCGGATCGGCCGGCTCCCGCCTCACCTCACGCGACATCCCGGTCGACACGGTCCGCCGGGCCGCGATCCTGCATCTCACCGGCATCACCCCGGCCCTCAGCCCCTCCGCCCGCCAGGCAGCCCGGGACGCGGTCGCCGCGGCGAAGGCGAACGGCGTACGCGTCAGCATCGACGTGAACCACCGCAGCAAGCTCTGGGACGCGGACACCGCCCGCCGCGAGCTGCGCCGGTTCGTCGCGGAGGCCGACATCGTCTTCGCCGGGATCGAGGAAGCCCAGCTCGTCCTCGGTTCAGTAGCGGACGATCCCGAACCCCTGGCCGTGGCCCTGGCGGCGACGGGGCCGGGCGAGGCCGTCGTGAAGACCGGTGCCCGGGGATGCACCGCTCACATCGACGGCGCGATCCACGAGGAACCGGCACTGTCCGTCCCCGTCGTCGACACCGTCGGGGCCGGCGACGCGTTCGTGGCCGGATACCTGGCGGAACATCTGCGAGGAGCCGGCCCCGTCCAAAGGCTCCGGACAGCATGCGCCATGGGCGCCTACGCCGTGTCCGTCCCCGGCGACTGCGAACTGCTCCCGACCCGCGGCGAACTGGAGACCTTTCTGAGGACCGGAGACATCCTGCGATGAGCGGATGCCCGTGAAACCGAGCACCCGCTCGGCTCCCGCCGAGACGATCAGCCCATGAGCCGACGCCCGGTGACTCTGCACCGGATCGTGTTCACCGACTGGCAGGCCGTTCACGCGTGGGCCGGCCTCCCCGACGCCTGCCGCTTCCAGCCCTGGGGGCCGAACACCGAGGAGCAGACCCGTGATTTCGTGAGGGCCTCGGTCGAAGCCTGGGCACACGAACCGCCGCGGAGGCTGGCCCACGTGGCGCGCGTCGGGAACGCCGTCGTCGGTATGGGGGTGTTGCATGTCCGCAGTCACACACAGCGCCAGGGTGAGATCTCCTACGTCGTGCACCCGGGGGTGTGGGGGCAGGGCATCGGCACGGAGATCGGGCGGTCGCTGCTCTCGCTGGGCTTCGACCGGTGGGGACTCCACCGGATCCGCGCCACGTGCGACCCCCGGAACCAGGGATCCTCCCGGGTGCTGACGAAGCTCGGCATGACGTACGAGGGGCGCCACCGGCACACGGCGTGGATCCGGGACGGATGGCGGGACAGCCTGGTGTTCGGCATCCTCGAAGAGGAATGGCGTGCCGGAACCCGGAGCGGTGCCGACGCCGGCGCGCAGCAGCCGCCTCCCCCTGCCCCGGGTACCGGGGGAACCTCAGTACGAGCCGAGTCGAAAGGTGGTGGCCCGCGATGAGCGGTGGACCTCCCAGTCGCGTGCGGCACGCTACCGCCCGCACGAGGTCCTGAGCCGGTGCTCACGCACGGAGTCGACGGCACCCCACCGCAGCGTGACTACCGCCGCCCTGCACTGACCAAGAAGGTGGTGCGCTACGGGGAGGGAGGTGCGGCTGACGCCCACCGAGTGGCACCCGCGTGAGAATCTCGTCGAGGCCGTCGACGAACGGGCGCGCGCCGAGACGGTCCCGGCGCGCGCCACCGGGGGAAGGATCACGCTCGATCGTGGGTGCGGCCCGTTAGTTGGGGTCGCGCTCGAAGAGCGACTTCGACCAGAAGTAGCCGAGGGCGGACAGACCCACGCACCAGGCGATGGCAAGCCACCCGTTGTGACCGATCTCGGTTCCGAGGAGCAGTCCGCGCAGGGTCTCGATGGCGGGGGTGAAGGGCTGGTACTCGGCGATCGGCTGGAACCAGCCCGGCATGGTGTCGGCCGGGATGAAGGCGCTCGAGATGAGCGGCAGCAAGATCAACGGCATGGCCATGTTGCTGGCCGCCTCGGCGTTCGGACTGGCCAGCCCCATGCCGACCGCGATCCAGGTGAGCGCCAGGGCGAACAGCGCGAGCAGTCCGAACGCCGCCAGCCACTCCAGCACCGTCGCGTCGGTGGACCGGAAGCCGATGGCCGCGGCGACGGCCCCGACGAGGACCAGACTGATGAGCACCTGCAACACGCTGCCGATCACGTGCCCGATGAGCACCGAGCCTCGGTGGACCGCCATGGTGCGGAAGCGGGCGATGATGCCCTCGGACATGTCGGTGGAGACGGACACCGCGGCCCCGATGACGGTGCTGCCGATGGTCATCAGCAGGATGCCGGGAACGATGTAGGCAATGTACTCGGAGCGGTCGGCGCCGCCGATGCCCGCGCTCATCACGTCGCCGAAGATGTAGACGAAGAGCAGCAGCATCATGACGGGCGTGAGCAGCAGGTTCAGTGTCAGGGACGGATAGCGCCGGGCGTGCAGCAGATTGCGGCGCAACATCGTGTTCGAGTCGCGGACCACGAGGGACAGGGCGCTCATCGGGCAGCCTCCTTGTGCTTGTCGGTGCCGCCGGTCAGGGCGAAGAAGACGTCGTCGAGGTCGGGGGTGTGCACGGACAGCTCGTCCGACTCGATACCGGCCGAGTCCAGCCAGTCGAGAAGGGAGCGCAGTTCGCGCTGGGTGCCGTCGCTGGGGATGCGCAGGACCAGCGCGTCGTCGTCGCGGTTGGCCTCGTGCAGCGTGGCGACGGCGGTCTGGTAGGCCGCCGGGTCGGTGAAGCGGAGCCGGACGTGCCCGCCGGGGATGAGCCGCTTGAGCTCCTCGGCGCTTCCCTCGGCGGCGATCTTGCCGTTGTTCAGCACGGCGATGCGGTCGGCCAGTTCGTCGGCCTCCTCCAGGTACTGGGTGGTGAGGAAGACGGTGACGCCGTCGGCGAGCAGCTCGCGGATGATCTGCCACATGTTGTGCCGGGAGCGTGGGTCGAGGCCGGTGGTGGGTTCGTCGAGGAAGATGATCCGCGGGTCGCCCACCAGCGTCATCGCCAGGTCCAGACGGCGCTTCATACCGCCGGAGTAGGACGAGGCGGGCTTCTTCGCCGCGTCGGTGAGGTCGAAGCGCTCCAGCAGTTCCGCGGCGACGCGCCGGCCCTCCTGCCGGGGCAGATGCTGCAGGTCGGCCATGAGGAGCATGTTCTCCTCCCCGGTGATCAGGCCGTCGACGGCGGAGAACTGCCCGGTGACGCCGATCGCGGCGCGCACGGCCTGCGGCGCGGTGGCGATGTCGTGCCCGCCGACGCGCAGCTCACCCGCGTCGGCGGTGATGAGCGTGGAGAGGATCTTGACGGCGGTGGTCTTGCCCGCGCCGTTCGGCCCGAGCAGGGCGAACACGGACCCGGTCGGGATGTGCAGGTCGATGCCGTCGAGGACGGTCTTGTCACCGAAGGACTTGCGCAGCCCGACGGCCGAGATCGCGGCCGGGGGCGGCACACCCTCACCCTTCCTGGACGTGGGCATGACAGAAGAAGGCATGGAGCGCTCCCTTTCGGAGGCTTTCGTAACAGGGGATGAGCGGGGGCGGGTGGTGCTCAGGTCCGGGCGCGGCGGATGTCGATGTTGCCCCAGTTGGACCGTGCGTGGACCCGGACGGTCTCCTCGGCCTCCTCCGGCGCGTCGGAGGAGGACAGCGTGTTGCGCACCTGCCCGCGCTTGGAGCGGACGTCGAGCCAGGCGGCGGTGCCCTCACGGATGCCGACCTCGATCGGGCCGTTGGAGGTCTCCAGGTGAACGGTGCCGTGCGCGACATCGTTGACGCGGAGGTGGCCGTTGGTGGTGGTGCCGGTGACCGACGACTCGACACGCGCGATGTCGACGCCACCATTGACGCCGTTCACGCGCAGTTCGCCGGTCGCGGCGTCGACGGTGATGCTGCCGTGGGAGTTCTTCAGGACGGCGGGCCCGTCCACGACTCCGATGCGCAGGTGGCCGGAGTTGGTGGTGATCTCGGCCATGCCCTCGACCCGGTCCACGGTGATGGAGCCGTGCGCGGCGGACAGCTGGAGCGGTCCGGTCGTGTCGAGCCGGACGTCGCCGGCCGAGGTCTTGAGGCGGACCTCGCCCAGTCGGCCCTCGCCGAGCACCTCGGCACTGGCGCCGGAGACGTCGATGTGCGAGCCCGTGGGCAGTTCCACCGTCACGTCGACGGTGCCGGAACGCCCGACGAGGTTGGCCTTGGGGGTCTTGATGGTCAGAGTGCCGTTCGCATAGGAGACCTCGGTCTGCTGCACCACCCGCGCGTCCTGGTCGCGCTTGGGGTCGCGGGCCTCCACCGCGACGACGGTGTCGGTGCGGTCGCCGGCGGTGAACCTGATGGATCCGGAGTAGACGTGGGCCGTGACCGAGATGGGCTCGGGCGTGTCGAAAGAAGGCATGGCGGTACTGTCCTCGTGGGTCGTCGGGCCGCCCCGCTGGTGGGACGTGGTGTGGGTGGTGCGGTGCGGACGCGAGCGGGGCTAGCGCACCCAGCCCGTCAGGCTCTGTCCGACCGTGCGGGTTTTTTCCGTGGTGCGTATCGGGGTGCCGCCCTCGACCGCGCCGGCCACCGCCCGGACCAGCCAGGCGTTGACCGAGAGGCCCTCGCGGTTCGCCGCCTCCTCGGCACGCGCCTTGAGGTGGGCGGGCAGACGCAGGTTGATGCGGGCGGGGCCACCGCCCTCGCTGTCGGCCGGCACCGGTGCGACGGGTGCTTCGACGGTCTTGACCGGTTCGGTGGTGTCGTCGGCGGGCGGGGGTGTCACGACGAAGTCGGGCTCAAGACCGCGCAGCCGTACGTCGACCGAGCCGGGGGCGAGCTCACGCGTGATCTCGTCCATCGCGGCGGACAGGACGTTGAGCAGGGTCAGGCGGGTCGCCGACTCCAGCGGGGCAGTGAGACGCTCGGCGAGCTCGCGAGCTTCCTCCCCTCCGGCTTCGGCGGCCACCGCGAGTTCGCGGCGGAGGTTGTCGACATACGGGCTGAGGTCCATGCCGTTAGCATGGCACCACAATGGTGCCGCGTGCAAGCCTGAATGGCACTACAAGGGTGACAGGCCTCGGAACGAGTGCCCTTTCCGTGGTGCGGAAAGGCGCACGGCGCCCTGATGGCGCCACCCGGTGATGCGGGCGCTCCCGCGTGGGTGGCTCGCCGGGTGGCGTCGGATGGCGCCGCATGATGCCATCCGTGTCACCTCGTGACGTCAGAGCGGTACCGCGGGCCGGCGGCGGACCCGGCACGGTCGTGGAGGGGGCCGAAGAGGTGACGGACCGGTGCGATCGCGGGTCAGCGCGATCGCACCGGTCCAGGGTGCGACAGGGGCGACGAGTACCGTCCGGGCCCGCCGCTCACCGCCGCTTGCGGGCAGGAACCACGTAGCGGGCGTAGACGAGGTCCCGCACGATGTCCTCGCCGCCCTCGACGATGGCCACGTACCGCATGTCGCGGACCAGCTTGCCGATCGGATGGTCCTGCGTGTAGCCGAGACCGCCGAACAGCTCCGAGCCGGTCGACACCACCTCCCAGCCCGCCTGGCCGCAGAAGAGCTTGGCGGCCAGCGCGGAACGGAGCGTGCCGACCCGGTGCAGGCCGGTCCCCCCGTTCGCGGCCGTGACGAGCAGCTCGTCGAACTCCGCCGCGGCCGCCCGGCACTGGTTGCGCATCACGTCGATCAGCGTCTCCATCTGCCCGAGCTTCCCGGCGAACACGGCGTTCTCGGTGAGCGGGGCGCCCCTGAGTTCCTTGCCGGCCGCGTAGTCCATCGCCAGGTCCCGGACGCGCCTGGCGATGCCCACCGCGCAGGCGGCGATCAGGATGCGGCTCGCGTTCAGACTCGCCTCGAGGATGCGCAGGCCGCTGCCGTGGAGGCGGTGCGTGGCGGGAACGGCGCAATCGTCCAGACGCACCCGGTAGGTTCCGGCGCCCCGGACGCCCAGCAGGTCCCAGCGCTTGACGATCTCGACCCCGGGCGTGTCGCGCGGTACCGCGACGACGGCGAAGTCCGCTGCGTCGTCGGCGGACCGGGCGAGGACCAGCAGCAGTCCGGCCGCGTCGGTGTTGGTCGAGAAGTACTTCTCGCCGCTGAGCACCAGCCGGTCACCCTCCGTGCGGAAGGTGGTGGTAATCCTGACCAGCTCGCTGCCGGCCTCCTCCTCACTGCCGAGCACGGCGATCCGTCCGCCCTCGGTCACCAGCGACTCCAGGGCCGGGCGGGCCAGCTCCTCGCCGCCGAAGTGCTGCAGCATGACGCCGCCCAGGACCGGCAGGAAGGCGCCGAAGGCGAACCCGGCGTCACCGTAGGCGAGTTCCGACACGACGTCGACGCTGTCCGTCACGGACAGGCTCAGCCCTCCGTACTGCCGGGGCACCCACCAGTTGGCCAGCCCGAGGTCGTGCAGCCGGGCCGCCTCGGCCGTGGGCTGCTCTGGCAGACCGTCGAAGTGCTCGTCCTTCCCGGCCAGCTCGGCCGCGGCGAAGTCCCGTACCCGGGCGAGCAGTTCCGCTGTCATGGCATCTTCTCCCTTCGGGCCGGTCAGACCGGGTTCACGTGGTACATGGGGAAGTACGAGGTGATCCTGCCGTGGGCGTAGTCGTCTGCCAGTTCCGGCACCCGGTCGAAGTCGTAGACGACCTCCGAGCCCTTCGGCGCGATCCAGCCCTCGGCCTCCTGGAAGTCGCGGATGGCGGGCGATTCCTGCAGCTGCCACACGTGGGTGTTCACGAGGATGTGGCGGCTGATGGACTCGGCGCCCCGCAGATGGGTCAGGCGCATCCCCGCCTTCCAGCCGCAGGTGGTGACGACCCCCGCGCGGGCCAGCGAGGCCAGGGTGATGTCGTACAGGGGCTGGCCGATGTTGTCCACGAAGATCGCGACCCCGTGGCCGTCGCTCAGCTCGTCGACCAGCTCCCCGAACCTGCGCACCGAGTCCCGGCGCCGCTGGTGGCGTTCCCGGTCCGTGCGCTGCTCCCGGGTGGGCAGCGAGAGGTCGGGGAACAGGCGGCGGTCCACCGGGGTGATCCCGTTCTCCCGCAGGAAGGCGACACGCTCGTCCGAGCCCGCCGTCATCGCCACCCGGAACCCGGCACGCTTGGCCAGCAGCAGTTCGGCGAAGGCCACACCGCCGCCCCAGCCGAACACCAGGTGGTTCGCCGGGTCGTCGGCCACCTGGGTGTGCCAGCAGCCGTAGGCCTTGTGCCAGTTGTCCCAGGCCGTGTAGTAGCGCCCGTACGTGGCCCACTGGGCCAGCGAGTACGGGGTGCCGTCGGGGATGGGCAGCAGCACCCGCACGTCCATCTTCGACTGCTTGGCCAGCAGGCCGATGGTGTGCGGGGCGTCGTAGGCGTAGGCGAGTTCGGCGCAGCCGAAGCGGTCGAGCTTGCCGAACGGCATCAGCATGCACAGGTCTCCCTCGCGGACCGGGGTGTCCCGGCCGCCCGCGTTCACCTGGAGCACGCGTACCACTCCCATGTTGCCGACGACCACCACGTCCTCGCCGCGGCTGCTGCACACGTCGATCGGTGAACGGGCCAGCGCGTGGTCGACGTTGGCCTCCCAGGAGCCGAGGATCGGCTCCACCAGGGCCTCTCCCTCCTCCAAAGGGCCGAAGGTGAACACGTCGCGCCGCAGCGCGCTGCCGGGACTGCCGTCGTGAGGGCCGGTCATCGCGCCGGAGCGCAGGACCCAGGCATCGGGCGAGTAGATGACAACCTCCTGAGTTCGAGTACGGGTTCGGGACGGGCGCGGTCAGCGGGCCGCGGTGCCCGGCACCCGGTAGTCCACCGCGACCCCGCCCCACGCCTCGCCGGCGCCGTAGGCGACGGCTCCGAGCCGGCCCGAGGCGGGCAGGGAGCCGGAGTCCAGCTCCTCGGCGAAGGCAAGGGGGATGGAGGCGGACGACGTGTTGCCGGAGTGCTCGATCCGGTTCACGAAGGGCACGCCGAGATGGGTGGTGAAGCCGCGGACCTGCTCCAGGATGCGGCCGTTGGCCTGATGGCCGACCAGGACGGTCGGCGCCGGGCCGTGGTCGAAGAGGTACTGCGCGGACTCCGACATGCGGCGCACGGCCCGGTCGTACACCTGCATGCCGTCCAGGTGGATGCCGCCCTCACCGGTCTCCCGCATGAGTGCCTCCTGCGAGCCGTCGCAGCCGGCGACCTGCCGGAAGGGCGCGAACGGTGCGCGGTCCTCCAGCAGGACGGCCGCGGCGCCGTCGGCGAAGATGCACGCCGTCTGCCGGTCCGTGCGGTCCACCAGCCGGGACATGGCCTCCACCGAGCACACCAGAACCGACCGCGCCCGTCCGGACTCGCAGAGCGAGAGCCCGGTGACCAGTCCGTAGACGAACCCGCAGCAGGCCGCGTTCATGTCGAAGGCCAGCACCGCGGAGTCGAGGCCGGCCTGTCGTGCCACCTGCTGCGCGATGCCCGGGACGCGCTGGCGCACGGAGGTGCTGACGACGACCAGGGCGCCGATCGGCGAGGGGTCGGACAGCCGGGTCACGATCGGCGCGCACGCCTCCGCGGCGACGTCCGCCAGCGGCGTCCCGTCCGGCAGCCACGAGCGGGACGCGATGCCGCTGCGGCGCCGGATCCACTCGTCGGTGAGGCCGATCGACGCGAAGTCGTCGTTGGTGACCGTCCGTCCGGGCTTGGCCGTGGCGACATCGACGATGCCGGCGCTCACTGCCCGTTCGCCAGCTTCACGAAATAGCTGCTGAAGTCGTCCAGGAAGGCGAAGGCCGCGGTCTCCTGCAGGTCACCCTTGACCTGGAGTTCACGCTCCAGCTGCTGGTGCAGCTCGACCAGGTCGAGGGAGTCGAGGTCGAGGTCGGCGACCGGCCGGGTGAGGTCGTCGGGCCCCAGCGCCGGGTCGCGCTCGCGCAGTTTGGCCAGCATCGTGTCCGCGATACGGTTCTCGATGTCACTCATGCTCGTTCTCCGTTTGGGGGGAATGGCTCACAGGGCCGGGGTGTCGGGCTTCTCATGCGGGGCCGGGCTGCCCGGCCGCCAGCCGGTACAGGGGCTCACCGGACTTCAGGACCGTGCCGGCCGTCGCGGAGTGGGCCGTGACCCGTCCCGCGAGCTCCGCCACGATCTCCGTGCTGGCCTTGTCGGTCTCCACGACCGCGATCACGTCCCCCCGCTCGACCAGGTCGCCGACGGTGGCGACCCACTCGATGAGCAGGGCCTCGCCGAGGCCGTGGCCGAAGCTGGGAACGTACATGTCCACCGGGGAGTCGGTCATTTCGTCATCACCAGCACCTCGTCCGTGATCTGCTGCACACCGATCAGGTAGTCCTTCTCGAAATCCGCCGGAGGATAGGCCCGACGGGCAGGAGCCAGCCGGCGGACGGGAGCGCGCAGGACACCGAATCCGTGCTCGGCCACGAACGCGGCGATCTCGGCGCCGATGCCGACGTCCTTGGACCCCTCGTGCACGATCAGCAGCCGCCCGGTGCCGGCGACGGACTCCATCACCGTGTCCATGTCGAGCGGGGCCACCCAGCGCAGGTCCACCACCTCGACGTCCGCAGTGGGGGCGAGGGCGTGCGCCGCCTGCAGCACCTCGTGGGTGACCGCGCCGAAGGCGGCGATCGTCAGGTCCGTGCCGCGCCGCACCACCCGGGCCGCGGTCGGCGACTTCGCGGGCCGGGCATCCCGGACGGGCGCGTTCCGCCGCCAGTACAGGCGGATCGGTTCGTACACCACCACGGGCGAACCGAGCCGTACCGCGTACCGCAGGATCTGGTCGGCGTCCTCGCCCGTGGACGGGCACGCCACCGACAGTCCCGGAACGCGGGCGAACAGCGCCTCGTTGGACTCGCTGTGGTGCTCGACGCCCCGGACGCCGCCGCCGCTCGGGATACGCACCACCAGGCTCGGGCTGACCTGCCCGTTCCACCGCTCGCCGATCCGGGCCGCCTGGGTCACCAGCTGGTTCACCGCCGGATAGGTGAACCCGTCGAACTGGATCTCGCAGACCGGGATCAGCCCGCTCATCGCCATGCCGACCGCCTGGCCGACGATCGTGGACTCGGCGAGGAGCGAGTCGCGGACCCGGTCCGCTCCGAAGCGGTCCCGCAGGCCCCGGGTCACCCGGAAGACGCCCCCGAGCCGGCCGATGTCCTCGCCGAGCAGCAGCAGGGCGGGCTCCTGGTCGAGCAGGCCGGCGAGGGTCGCGTTGATCGACTCCGCCAGGGGCGCGGACGCGGTGTTCATCACGTGTACTCCTTCATCAACTGCTCGCGTAGCAGCCGGACTTCCGCCTCGACGCCGTCGAACCACGTGGCGTCCACCAGGCCCGGGTCCCGCAGCCGGGCCGCGTAGGCGGTCACCGGGTCCGCCGCCCTGGTCTCCGCGATGTCCTCGCCGGAGCGGTAGATCTCCTGGGCGTCGGAGGTCGAGTGGCCGTGCATGCGTGCCACCTGGATCTCCACGAGGCAGGGCGAGCGTTCGGCGCGGACGTGGGCGGCGGCCCGCGAGCAGGCGGAGAAGACGGTCTCCGGATCCCTGCCCGGGATCCGCACCGCCTCGATGCCGAAGCCCCGGGCGCGCTCGGCCAGCGAGGTGCGCATCTGCTCCCGGGCCGGCTTCGAGATGGCCCAGCCGTTGTTCTGGCAGACGAACAGCACGGAGGCCGACTCGACGGCCGCGAGGTTCATGGCTTCCGACATGTCGCCCTCGCTGGTGGCGCCGTCCCCGATGTACACGACGACGAAGTCCTCGCGGCCCTGCAGTCGTTGCCCGATCGAGTAACCGACGCCGTGCAGCGTCTGCGCGGCCAGCACCAGGGTGTAGGGGAAGAAGCGCAGGCTGAGCGGGTCCCAGCCGCAGAAGGTCCGGCCGCCCCACTGCGCAACCAGTTCGGCGGGCGTCACGCCGCGCAGGAGGGCGACGGCGTGCTCACGGTAGCTGGGGAAGACGGTCGGGGCCGGGCCGACGGCCAGCGCGGAGCCCACCTGGGCGGCCTCCTGTCCCCGGCAGGACAGCCAGAGGTCCAGCGCTCCCTGCTTCTGCAGTTGCCGGGCCTCCTCGTCGACGCCCCTCGCCACCAGCATGTGGCGCAACAGCGACCGCCGCGTGTCGTCGTCTGGATCTGTCGTGTACTCGGATTCTGACGTCAAGTCCGATCACCAGTCGTAGGTCCGTCGAGGGGCTTTCTTCCGTGATGCGTGCGGAACACACCGGAGGGCTTCCCGCGGAAAGGGAAACCGCACCGCGCGGGCCGGACGCGGAATACCGGTGAAAAGGAGAACCGGTGCTCGCGCGCAGGTGGGGCGTACGTCGGTGCGTATCCACCCCGGTAGTTCCGGTGCGGAATGGTGGAAGAGGGAAACCTTCGGCCGCCCGTTCTCCGGAACGGTCCCGGTCCGTTGCGGGGAAAGGACCGAACCGAATACGGGTGTGCCCGCTCCGGGCCGCTGATCGGTCATGGTGGCACAAGAACCCCGGCGGATACAGATTGCGGCGGACGACCACGAGGCCGGTGTTCTTCCGCCTTGTGAGGTCGGCGGCCGAGACCTAAGTTGGCGTTGGCATTCCAGGGGCGCTGCGGATGCCGGGATGTCCCGTCGACGGGACGACGCCGATCGGTGAACCCGCCCCTGACCCTTTCCCGAACTCGGCCTGGCGTTTATTCCTGCCGAGTCCCCCGCGACGTTCGAGGACGGTGGAATGAGCACGAACCCTTTCGATGACGAAGACGGTCGCTTCCATGTGCTGGTCAACGACGAGGAGCAGCACTCCCTGCGGCCCAGGGCCCCGGCGTTTGCCCGGGTCGTCCGGTTTGATCATGTGATGCCGTAGAGGCTGAGGACGAGGGTGCGTTCGGTGTGGGCTCGGCGTCCGGCGGCGGTGTTGACGTACCCGGCAAGCTTGAGCGCGTCGCGGATCAGGTCGCGGAGGGCGGCGAGGACCGAGGGCGTGTTGTGGGTCCTGACCTGGGACTTGTCCTCGTTGAAGGTCACATCCCGGCACCAGTGGACGGTGTTCTCCACCGTCCAGTGCCCGCGAGCCCAGGACGCGATCTCGGCGGCACTCGCCTCTTCGGCGGGCAGGTCGGTGATGGCGTAGACGGTCTCGCTGGACCACTTCTTCGCCCCTGTAGAGACGGCGTCGGCGCTGGATGCGCAGGACCTGGGCCGCGTGGGGGAAGAGCAGGCCGTCGACGGTGACGGCCTGGACGAGACGCTGTTCGTGGCGGCCGTGGCCGCGGGCGTCGTCGCGGTGGATGACGGGGATCTCCTTCCAGGGCAGGGAGTGGAGTTGACGGGCTTGGCCGCGCTGGTTGTTCTTGATGGTCAGCAGGTAGTGGGCGCCGCGTTCGTGCAGGCAGGTGGCGTGGTCGCGTGGGGCGTGGAGGGCATCGGCGGTCACGACCGCCCCCTGGAGGTCGGCGTCGTCGATCTGGTCGAGGAGGGGTTGGAACTCGGGGATTTCGTTGGTCTTCGCGCCGATCTCGCGGGAGGCGAGGGTGATGCCGTCGCCGTGCCGGACGGCGGAGAGCACGAAGACCCGGCTGCCGTCCGGGCGCCTCGCGCCGCGCGGGCACTTGCCGTCCACCGCGATCGCCCGGCGCCGGGAGCGCACCGGTTCGGCGCGGGCGGCCGCCCGGTGGGCGCGGCGCTGTTCGCGTTCGATGCCGCCGTCGGGCATGAGCGGCTCGGGAGAGTGGGACAGCAGGGGCCGCAGGTGGTCGTAGCCGGCCGCGCTGATCTCACCGGGATCGAGCCGCCCCAGAACGGTGCGCAAGGTCTTCTCGCTCGGGATCCGGTAGCGGCCGCGCAACGGATGGTAGGGCAGACCGAAAGCGGCCAGTTCCTCCGGCGTCGCACGTCGGCACCACTCCGCCGCCGCGGTGATGGAGTCATGGCCCGCCGGGGTCATCGCACAGACCACCAGGGCCAGCAGCGAGGAGACCCGGCAGCGCACCCCGCACGCCCCGCGAGGATCGGTGACCGACTCGAACTCGGCAACCGGGCCGCGGACTTGGCCTCGCGCAGCATCCGAGCCGAGGGCCTCCAGGCGGGGCGCCGGAGAGACGGGAACGACGGCAGGGGATGATGGAGGAACGAACACGGCACCTTCGTGGATCTTGCAGCGTAGAGAACTCCATGATCCACAGGTGCCGTGTTCATCTGCTTCCGGGGCCCGCCAGCATGATCAACCGGCCCAGGCCGGGGCGATCCGGGCAAACGCCGGGGCCCTGGCCTCCAGGATGGGGAGCACGGTCTCCGCCCCCCAGCTGCTGTTGTAGTTGACGGTGATCTGGTGGCCGCCGTCCTGGGTGGTGGCGGCCAGGGTGATCCACCCCGGCATGCCCCCGTCGTGGTACCAGAACGGGACGCCGCAGCTCGTCGTGAACCGTTCGATGCCGAGCCCGTAGGCCGACCCGGGGAAGTCGGGGTTGTCGACTGTGGTCAGCATCGCCTTCAGCTGACGCGGCGGCAGCAGCTTGCCGCCCACCAGGGCCCGGTAGAACCGGTTCAGGTCACCGGCACTGGAGATGATGTCGCCGTCACCCCAGCCCTGGGATCCGTTCATCTCGGTGACGTCGTCGACCCGGTCGGGCTCCGCGGGGAAGAGCCGGGCGTAGCCGCGGCTGCTGGGCCGGGGCAGGCCCGCGTCCTCGCCGGGGTGGGACGTCGCCTTGAGCCCCAGCGGTTCGATGATCCGCTCGCGCACCTCGTCCTCGTACGGCCCGCCCGCGACCTTCTCGACGATCAGCGCGGCCAGGATGTCGTTGGTGTGGGAGAACCAGTGCCGCGCGCCGGGCTGGAACGGCGGCTCATGGGAGAGAGCGACCCTCAGACGCTGCTCGGGCGTCACGGTGTCGTAGCGGTGCCGCAGGAATCCCTCACCCGTGATGTAGGTCGCGACGTACCTCTCGTCGGCGAGGTAGTCGAACAGGCCGCTGGTGTGGTTGAGGAGCTGCCGCACGGTGATGCGGCGGCCGTCGTTGCCGTTCCCCCGCACCACCCCGGGCAGGTGGCGCTCGACGGTGTCGTCGAGTCGGAGCCGCTGCTCCGCCTCCATCTGCAGCAGGACGGTCGCCACGAACGTGTTGGTGATGGTGCCCACACGGAACCGGTCGTGCTTGCCGCGCGGTGCGCCCGTCCTCAGGTCACCGACGCCGGCCGTCGAGGACCACACGCCGTCGGCGTCCCGCGCCTGGGCGGTGACGCCGGGGACACCGGCTGCCACGGCCGCGCTCAGCGCCCGCTGCGTGGCCGTGTGACCAGCCGCCGCGGCACGGGTGTCCTGCGACGCCCGGGCGGGAGCAGTGAAGGCGGTGGCCACCAGCACGGTGGCCGCCGCCAGAGCGACCGTGCCGGCCTTGAGGCGCTTGCGAATCGTCATGCGTGCTCCTGGAGTCGTTCGTCATCGGCTGTGCGGTCCGCTGCTCGACGGCGCCCGCGGGTGGCCGGGCGGGTGGGGGGACCGGGCGGCGTGCTCGGGCCTCGGGCGGCTTCGGCGGCACCGGATCCCGGTGCGTCCACGGCACCGCCCGGCCCGCGTCCGCCGTCCCGCCGGGTGCGCGGCAGGACACTCACGAAGACGCGCGCTCGGAAGGCGGTGGGGCCCTGGGCGATGCCGCGCACGGACGCATGCCCGGCCGGCCGTCGGCGCCCACCGGGTGTGTTCGACCGTGGGCGCGGGTCCGGGACGTGCGGTTGCCGGACCGCCGGCAGCGGAGGGACGACACCGGATGCGGCCGACCGGCGTGTCCGCCCCCGGTGAGCGGCACCAATAGAGCACACCCCGCCTCGCACCGGCAACGGAACCGGGTTCGTCCGGCCGCCGCGGCCTCGTCCCGCCGACGGGACACGGGACGAGGCGGGAACCGGGCCCATGGACGAGCAGCGACAGACGGCAAGAACGTCCGGCAGCGGCGCGCCCCGTGTGGCCCGGCGTTGTCTTGACCGTCTGATCCGCCTTCCGTGACGGTGGTGGTGCTCCGCGGACGTCGGAGGGAGCGCGAGCGGCAGGAGGAGACGGGTGGGGCACAAGGGCAGGGACACCGACGTGGTGATCGCGGGCGCCGGGCCGACGGGTCTGATGCTCGCCTGCGAACTGCGACTGGCAGGCGTCGACGTGACGGTGGTGGACCGGCTCGCGCGGCGCACGGGGGAGTCCCGGGCCGGCGGGATGCACTGCCGCACGCTGGAAGTGCTGGACCAGCGAGGGGTCCTGGACCGTTTCCTGGCAGCCGGTGAACTGACGCCGGTCGGTCATTTCTCGGGACTCATGCTGGACTTCGACAGGCTGGAATCCCGGCATCCGTATCCGCTGATGATCCTTCAGTCAGCGGTCGAGCGACTGCTGGAAGAGTGGGCCACCGACCTCGGCGTACGGGTGCGCTGGTCGGCCGAGCTGGTCGAAGCACACCAGGACGAGGACGGGGTGACCGTCGGTCTGCGCATGTTGGAGGCGGCCTTTGCACCGCTGCGCGCCCGCTATCTGGTGGGCTGCGACGGCGGCCGCAGCACGGTGCGCAAACTGGCGGACATCGCCTTCCCCGGCACTCCGGCGACGATGACCGCGATGATCGGCGACGTCGAACTCCCCGACCTGCCCGAGGAGTACGTCTGGGCGAGGCGCTGTGCGACCGGCGAGTACTCGGCGATCCCCTTCGAGCCGGGCTGGTACCGGGTGATCACGTCCGACTACGACCGTGTCGCGGACCGCGACGAACCCGCCACGTTCGAGCAGCTCCGACAGTCGCTGATCACGCTGGCGGGCACCGACTACGGGATGCGCAACCCGCGGTGGATCTCCCGGTTCGGGGACGCCGCGCGGCAGGCCGCCCGCTACCGGGCGGGCCGGGTCCTGCTCGCGGGCGACGCGGCCCACATCCACTTCCCGGCCGGCGGGCAGGGCCTGAACACCGGAGTGCAGGACGCGGTCAACCTGGGCTGGAAACTCGCCTCGGTGGTGCACGGCCGCGCACCGCAGAGCCTGCTCGACACCTACCACGCCGAACGCCATCCCGTGGGGGAGCGGGTCCTGCAGAACACCCGGGCGCAGGCAGCCCTGACCCGCCCGGGCGCCCAGACCGACGCACTGCGCGAGGTGTTCGCCTCACTGCTGGTCCACGACGACGTCAACCGGCGGCTGCGTGACATGCTCACCGCCATGGACATCCGGTATCCAGTCGGGGGCCGTCACCCGCTGGCGGGCCGCCGGGTGCCGGACGCCGGCCTGAAGACGCCCGAGGGTGCCGCACGTGTCTACGAGCTGCTGCACGCCGCCCGCCCGGTCCTGCTCGACCTGCGAGGAAACGCCGACCTGGGCACGGCCGCCCGGGACTGGGCCGACCGCGTCGACGTCGTCGAGGCGCGGTGCGAGGACGCGTACTGGGCCGTCCCGTCCCACGACGACATCCCGGCTCCCGGCGCCCTGCTCATCCGCCCCGACGGTCATGTGGCCTGGGCGGCCGGGCCGGACAGTGTCCCCGACACCGCCGCGCTCCGGACCGCTCTCACCACCTGGTTCGGCCCACCCCGACCCGGTCCCCAGAGGGCGACGGCGATCCCAGGCCCGGGGGGCAGCTGACGGAACACACGAGTCGTCGTACCCTCCGCACACCACCCAGTACAAAACTTGCTGACGCTCGGAGGGGGTGTCGGGGTACGGAGTGGCGGCTGGCCTGGGACCGCCCTCGGTGCGCCAGAGCGGCAGTCGCTCGGGCAAGGCATCGCCAGCCGTGGGGCCCAGCTCACCGCCCATCGACGCCGAGCGGTTGTACGTCATGACGCTCGTTTGACGCTCTGGTCTCCCGCAGGCGGAACAGCGAACCGAGAAAAGGCATCTGACCTGGACTTTTCCGAGAACCGCTCAGGCCGACATCTTTCCGATGACGCACCACGTGGAGTGCGTCGCGGTTCTTGGGCCGGTGGCAAAGGGGCGCTGACCTGGCCGGGGCCCATGACGATGCCTCACTCTCAGGACGGCGACGCCGACGGGGCGACCCACGAGTCGTCGAGGAACGGGCTGGGCTTTCCGTGCCAGAAGACGTCCACGCTGTCGCGGGCCCGTGTTGCTGCCACGAACAGCAGGGACCGGGCGCGCTGGATCTCGTGCCGGTAGCGGACAGGGTCCCTGTCGCGCAGGCTGTTGACGGCCTCGCGCGGCACGAGTCCGTACGCCACGCCCGCGATGACCATGCGCTGGTACTCCAGCCCTTTGAACCGGAACATCGTGCCGATGTGTACGCCGGTGGAGCCGTTCGGGCCGTCGGAGCGGATCTCCACCGAGTCGATGCCGCGCAGCTTGAGCGTGTAGGCCATCTCGGCCGCCATCTGGTTCGTCGGCACGCAGATCGCGATCTGCTCGTGCGGAACGGCCATGTCCGTGTCGGTGTCCCACTCCTCGATGAGCGCGGCCACGCCTTCCCGCTCGGAAGCCCAGTCCGGGAACGCGTGTCCGACGGGAAGCCCTCCGCTGAGCACTGACCGATAGCCGGCGAGTGTTTCCTCGCTGCCGTCGAGGTCGTCGTACGTGGTGTCGCCCAGCACTCCGAGGGCGGAGCGCAGGATCTGCCGCGTCGTGCGGTAACTGAGGCTCAGCTTCGAGGACCGGCCCCGGATGTTGACGCCGAGGCTGCCCAGCGTCACCTGGTTCTTGTAGATGCGCTGGTGGGTGTCGCCGACCAGGAACAGGTCGTCGGCGCCGCGAGGGACCATCGCACGCAGCATCTTCCAGTGGGCGGGGCGCAGATCCTGCGCCTCGTCCACCACGATGTGCCGGTACCGGTGGCGCACCCAGCCTCCTGAGCCGTCCTGGAGGTGGATGTTGTCAAGGCCGCCCGCTTCCTCCCGCTGTCGGGCGATGTTCTGGATGCGCTGTTCGCGGCCGATCTCCAACCGTGCGGCACGCTCCGCCACCTGGTCCCAGGTCTGCCGCCCGAGCCGGTCCAGCCGCTGGGTGAAGCGCTCGGCGAGCTGCCAGATCTCGGCCCGCTCGGCGCGGCCGATGTTCCTGCCGCGTCCGGCGCGCCGGGCCCTGAAGTAGTCGGTGCGGGTGCCGACGGCCTGGCCGAGGATGACCTGCGTCCACTCGTCGTGCAGGAACTCCGCGTCCCAGCCGCCCTCTCCCAACTCGTCCAGCAGCCCGCGCCATTCGCGTACGGCCTGGCTGTCGTCGATGGTCTGCTTGCCGCTGCCCGGTTCTGCCTCACGGACGATGCGCAGGGCCAGCTGGTCCACGTGGCTCACCTCGACCCGGCTCAGCAGTTCCTCGCCCCCCAGCTCCAGGAGCCGAGCGCGCAGGTCGGCGGCCAGGTTCTTGTTGTACGTGGTCAGCAGGACGGGCTTGTCCCGGCCCGGGGGAAGCTGCCGTACGAGATGCCGTACGCGATGCAGGGCGACGATGGTCTTGCCGGTGCCGGGGCCGCCGCCCACCCGGGCGGGGCCGTTGCAGCGCCGTTCGACCAGTCGGGCCTGGGTGGGGTGGAGGAAGACCTTCCAGCGGCCGAAGTCGCCGCTCTCCAGTGCCTCCTTGAGGGCATCGTCGGTGGTGGTGACGACCGTCGCCGGCCGCTGTGCCGCGGCTTCGAAGTCGTCCGGATCGACCGGTTCGGTGGCGGCCGCCGGCCGGGTCACCTGGTCGAGGACGTCCTCGTACGACGCTCCGTCGAACAGAGCGAGGAGCACTTCCCCGGTGAGCTGCGGCGCGTACTCGACGAGCCCCAGCAACTGGTCCTCGGTGGCGAGGGTACGGATGACGGGCAGCAGGGAGTCGGCGACACCGAGGTCCGACAGTTGCTCGTCGGACCAGTCGGCGAACAGGGGCCGGGTCTGTGCGGGCTGCGCCGGCGCGGACGGCTCGGTGGTCACCGGGGCTGGTGCGGGCGGGGCGGGGAGGCGGCGCAGGACACTGTCCTCGACCACCTCCAGGTCCACGTACTCGATGCCGCCGGTGACCTGGTTGACGCCGTACGACAGCCGGTTGTAGACGTCCTTGCGGTGCTTGACGGAGACGATCAGCCAGTCGTCTTCGGCGAGCCGCAGCAGCAGCGCCCGGTACTCGTCGTTGACGCGCGCCGACCAGAGCCTGCTGTCCCCCTTGAGCTGCTGCAGTTTGAGCCCGGTGGTGTGGGGGTTGCTCCGGAACTTGTGCTGGAAGTCGAAGAACGCGCCCTTGACCGTGCGGGGGAGCTTGAGGATCTCCTTGTCCGCCTTGTCGAGCAGGCGCAGTGTGACGCCCGAGGTGTTCATCGCTTCGGCTCCCCGTCCCTGATGGTGTCGCTGTCGTGCCGTCGTTCCGTGAGCCGGGCGATCATCGTCGCCGGGGCCCATTCGGCCGCGGTGCGGACCGTCCAGCCTGCCGCCGAGAACACCTTGTCCCGGTCCTGGGCCTCGTAGTCGGGCTCGTCGCCGTCCGTGCGAGGGGCGAGGACCACTCCGATCCGGGCCGTGGGCCATGCCAGTTCGGCCTGCCAGCCGTGGCCGTCCAGCTCGTAGCCGTCCTGAGGCGCGGGCACCGCGGCGTCGGCCAGTGCGCGGGCGAGATCCGTGAGCCCCGGCTCCTCCGGGTCGAGGTACTCGATGACCCGGTCCCAGCCGGGGTCGCGCCCCGGTGCTTCGCCGCCGTGTGCCTCGTCCACGGAGGCCCTCGGCGCGACCGTCTCACCACTGCCCACAGCAGGCACCGCGGGAACCGGGACGACCCCGACGGGCGCGAGCTCGTCCGCGGGCGAGAGCACCGGCGTACGCGTCGACGTCAGCCAGCCCTCCCCGCCGGTCAGGGTGAGAACCTCGGGAGTGAAGCCGTCGAGCATGCTCGTTGTCAGCTGGGCGCTGTCCCCACCGCCGTGCTCCAGGAACTGCAGCACGTTGCTCCAGTACAGCCAGGCACGCCAGCGTCGCTTGTGGGCCGGCTCGTCGGCGAGGGCCGCGTCACCGTCGTCCAGGACGGTGAGTCCCGTCCACACGGGAGGGGTGCGCCTGCCGTCCGCGGCCAGCACCAGACGGCAACCCGACGCGTCGGGACCCGAGAGCAGGCGTACGGGTCCGGTGACCCCGGCGGACATGCCGCCGCGCAGCGCTGCCCCGATCCCCTCGCCGATCCCCTCCCCGGTGAGCGCGGCGGCGCGGACCCCGTCCGCCCCGCTGAGCCCGGCGGCAGCCGCCTCCGTTCGCCGCCTCCAGCGCTCCGGGTCGGGAGAACGCAGATAGGCCAGCAGCAGCCGGGCCGGGTTGACCCATACCGTCTCGGCGAGTTCACCGGGCAGGCCCCGGCCCACGCGGTCGTAGTAGTCGCGGGCCCGCTGCTGTCCGGCCGCGCCGTACGGCTCCCACACGGGGGCGGCGGGGCGGGCTCCCGCGTACCCCGTGTCCTTGATCCGCTGACGCCACTCCTTCACGTCGTGGTAGGTCAGCTGGAACACGCGAAGGCCGTCCGCCCGGAGCCGGGTGCGCTTCGTCGCGTCGTCCGCCAGCCGGTTGTGCTCGCGGGTGGCGTGGTACGCGTAGCCGTCGAGGTACAGGGCCACGCGCGGGCCGGGGGCGTCGAGCCGTTCGAGGAGTATGTCGGGCCGGGTGCCGTCCAGGGCTCGCTGCTGGGAGACGCGCCAGCTCACGGTGGCCCCGTCGGGCGCTGTGAGCCGCAGGTCGAGGGCGTACGTACCGGCGGAGGTCGTGTACGTGTCCGCCGCGGCCCTCGACTCGGCCAGTTTCGCCCAGTCCTGGAGGGTGTCGATGAAGAGGATCTCCAGGTCGCTCTCGGCCTGTCGTTGGAGCGGGATGTGACGGGTCGTCGCCACCGGCGAGGTGCGCCACCCCTCACCGTCGGCGCCCAGCAGCTCGTCCAGCATCTGGCGGACCTCGCCCCGGCTGACCTTGTCGTAGTCGGCGGCCGGTACGCGCCGCAGCAGGCACTGGTGGCAGCCGTCGAGCCCCTTCTCGCGGCATGCGCAACGCTCGATGACGTCCCGTGCCTTGAGCAGTACCTCCCGGAAGCCGTCGGCGGAGGACAGCCGGTGCAGGTAGCCCGTGCCGCCCGGCAGCCGGTCGTAGACGACGAGGAAGCGCCTCGGCCAGTCCGCGTCCAGGTCGCCCGCGTGGTCGGGCATGGTCGCCTCGGCGATGTCGATGTGGTCGGGGTCGCCGCCGTACCGAGCCGCGATTCCCACGAACAGGGCGGCGGTGAACGACGCGAGCCGCTCCTTGACGCGTGCCACCGACGCGGGCAGCAGAATGCGCACGGCCTCGGTGGTCAGTTCGTGGGCGAGCAGCAGCGGTACGTCCTGGCCCCTGCCCCGCTGCTCACCCGCACCGGTGACGGGCTTTCGGGCACGGCGGCGCGGGCACCACAACTGATGGTGCTGGGCGGCCGGAGTGCTCGCCGCGACCGACTCGGTGAGCGCGTGCTGCGGCGTGTCCACCACCGGCCGGCCGTCGGCCGTGGCGCCGCCGCACTCGGTGCAGACGTAGAACGGGTTGAGCCGTACGTCCTGGCCGGCGAGCGGTACCGTGCTGCTGCCGTCCTCGCGGTCGAGCCCGAGGTTCAGTGTCCGGATCGTGGCGTGGCGGGTGAAGTCCACGCCGAACACGGCGCTGTCGTGCCGCCAGGAACCGGGTGCCAGACGGTCGGGGTCGATGTCGACGGTGGTGAGGACCGCGTAGCGCCTGCGGTCCCGCTCGTCGTGGTCGTCGCGGACCCGGGCGTCGTCGCGTTTGTCGCGGGACAGGACCCGCCTGGGCCGCAGTACGCGCTGGACGCAGCCCGCATCGGCGATCTCCCGGCCGTGGCAGCGCGGGCACGGGGCGGTGTTGTGCTCGGCGTTCTGCTCCTCGGTGCGGACGTAGCCGCAGGCGGGGCAGAGCCGCCACACCGACCAGGCGCGGCGCTCGGGACTGCCGACGTCCAGGGCGCGCACCACGTGACGGTAGCCGTTGACGTAGAAGCTGTTCCCGGGGGCGAGTTCGGTCAGGGCCAGCTTGCGGGACCGCTCGTAGTCCCGCGTCTCACTGCGGTACGCCTTGCGGACGGCGCCCTGCTCGGCGGTGCCGGCCCCGGCGGTGTCGTCCTCCTCGCCCGGGGTCTCCGTCCAGTACAGCGTCGCCTCCAGCCGGGTGGTGGTGTCCGTCAGGCTGTAGTTGGGCAGCAGCCCCAGGTCCACCAGGGTGGCGTGGGCGCTGGACTGGCTCAGCTCCCGCAGCAGGTCGCCGGCACCCCGCCGCTCGGCGAGCAGTTCGCGCCGCTCCCGGGCCTGCGACTCGTCGGACTGGGCCAGTTGCTCCGCGGCCTCGTCGATCGCCGCGATCCTGCGGCGCAGCTCCTCGCGCCGCCCCGTCCAGTCCTCCTCGGCCTCCTGCAACGCCCGCGCGATCCCGCTGGTGGCGTACGCCCGGAGTTCCTCCGCCGCGTACGCGGAGACGCCCGCACCGTCAGGACTGTCGGGGTCCCGCACGTCGCTGCCGCCGGGGAACAGGGCCAGGAACTCCTCCACGAGTGCCGCCCCGTGTGTTCGCGCGGCGTCGGCGAGGTCCTCGCACCACCCGCTGGTGCCGAACAGGGCGGAGGACAGCCGGGGGAGCGGCGCCAGCACCTCGCCGTCGGAGGTCCGCAGCCCGCCACGGGCCGCCAGGTCCAGCAGCCGCGCCGTGTACTGGCGGCGCAGGATCTCCACCGCCGACAGGTAGCAGCCCGGCGGCAGAATGGTCCCGGCGATCATCTCGCGCGGCTCGTCCAGGTAGTACAGGTCGCGTGCCTTGCGTCCGCCGAACGCGACGACCAGCGCGTTGCCCGTGCGGCGTCCGGCGCGTCCGGCCCGCTGCACGTAGTTGGCGGGACCGGCGGGCAGGGAGCCGAGGAGCACGGCGGACAGGTCGCCGATGTCGATGCCGAGTTCCAGCGTCGGGGTGCACGACAGCACGTTGGGGTCGGTGTAGTGCGTACCCGCCTTGAAGGCGCGCTCCACGCGCTCCCGTTCGGGGCGGCTGAGCATGCCCGTGTGCTCGGCGGTCACCACGCGGAACGTGCCGCCCGTCAGGTAGAGGCGGCGGTAGTAGTCGCGGGTGTAGTCCCGCTCCGGTGCGAGGGGGCCCGATCCGAAGCGGGACACCTCGGCCTCGGCCGCGGACCGGTCGGTCCGGGGCGCGGTCAGCCGGCCCCTGCACCGGTAGCGGGGGCATGGGTGCCCGTACCAGCGGGTGCGGCGCTCGGGCGTCACGACCTGCTGCCAGCGGCAGTCCTCGCAGGCGACGAAGGCCTTGTTGACGACGGCGTCGTCGAGCAGCCGCACCTCGATGTGGCCGGGCTGCAGCCCGTAGACGCGGCTCTGGCGGTCGCGTGCGGCCCGCACCGAGAGGACGCCCGCGTCGGCGAGGGCGGGCAGCAGCCTGCGCAGGTACTCGGTGGCCCCGGCGGCGTCCAGGTCGAGGCACCTGCGGGTCCAGTCCTGGTACCACCCCAGGCGTCCGGTGAGCGAGTCGAACTCGGTCCTGTCCTTCTGCCCGTCCAGCAGGAACCTCGGCGGGGCGATCCCTTCGGGGAAGGCGGGCATGCCGTCCGGCCTGCGCCCGGAGACGAGGTAGCGGTCGGCGCCGGCTTCCTTGATCCACGTGTCGAGCCACCGGTGCCGCACCGCGCCGCGCAGCCGCAGCCGCTCCAGCAGGCCCCGCACGTACGCGAGGTACCGCTCGGGTGTGGGCAGCCCGCCGACCGCCAGCAGTTGGCCGGGCAGGGCAAGGTGCAGGTCCCGCGCCAGGTCCGTGACCCGCTCCGGGTCCGCCACGGCGACCTCGGCGGCGGCGGTCCGGGTCAGTTCCAGGGTGCGGCCCATGCGGCTGCGCAGCCCGAACTCCATCACCGTCGCGAACGCCAGCCGTTCACCGATCAGCCGCCAGGTCCGCGCGTCGCCGGTGCCGCGGCCGGACAGCAGCCGGTCGACGCCCGGTTCGTCATGCAGATCGGGGGGAACGACGGCGGTCAGCGCCTCCGGGTCGTCCACCGAGTCCAGGACATGGCCGATCAGGTCGTTCAGCGCGGTCGGCGCACCGGACCCGTCCAGGTTGTGGGCGAGCAGTGAGCGGAGCGAGAACTTGTACGAGGCGTTGGCGACGTATCCCGCCCGGTGTGCCGCGTCCTGCGTGGAGTCGTTGAACAGCAGCGTCTTGCGCTCCTCCGGGACGAGCGCGATGTCACCGCCGGTGAACAGCTGGGTGACCGTCGCGGAGGCGAGGGCCGCCCCGGCCGTGCCGAGGAAGCGGATGCTGTTGTCGGTGTGGCAGGCCGGGCACCGGTCGTCCTTGGCGGCCCGGTCGGCGGTCTTCTTGTCGAGCACGGCCAACGCGAACCAGGCGTCGACGAGATCTGCGTCGTCCCCGGTGGTCGGCAGTCGGTAGGTGCCCTGCCCGCCGTCCAGCACCACCACCGACAGCGGGTCGACGCCACCGTCCGAGGGCCGTGCGCCGGTCAGCGCGTCGAGGGCCTGCCGTCGCTCGCGGGCGGTGGCGGAGATGAAGTAGCGCAGGCGCCGCTTGTCCCGGCCCACCCCGGCCCGCCAGATCCGGTCCTGGGCCGTCACGAGTTGCTGCGGGTCGGTCTCGGGGGACAGGGCGGCCCAGCCGGAGCGCCCGCAGTTGCGGCAGTACACGGCGGGCAGGTGCACCTGGGATGGGCGCGGGGCGGTGTCGGTGCCCGGCAGGGGCTGTCCACTCGCGGACGACGGATAGCCGCCGGACGAGGCGTCCGGGTCCTCGTCACCGGGCGGCGCGGCGTTGAGGGCGGCCCGGCGGGCGGCCGTGCGGTCGTCCTCGTACCAGCGGAACTCGGGGGTGCGGCCCACCCCGCGCAGCACCCGGGTCACGGGCCGCACCCACAGGTGTGCCTCGATGTGCAGCAGTGGCCGGGGCCGGCGCTCGTCGGAGTCCGGGTCGCGGGCGGCCGACAGCAGCGCCACGAACCGGGAGAGAGCCTGGAGCACCAGCCGCGGGTTCTCCCGCGCGGTGCGGCCCCAGGAGTAGCCGAACCGGGCGAGCCGGTCCCGCAGCGACCACTCGTCCACCGGATCCCCGCCGAGCAGCGACAGGGCACCGTGGGTGAAGTCGTGCCGTTTCAGGAGCCGCCCGACGCGGAAGGCGTCCAGGCCGGAGCGGCCCAGCATCCGGGCGGCGAGCGCGTCCAGGTCCAGCAGGTCGGGGCGGGCCTCCACGTCCGGTCCCCCGGACACCGCCACGACCTCCTGGGGGCTCGGCGGTTCCGGCAGTTCGTAGTCGACGGCGCCGGTGAACTCGTCGGCGGTCATCCGCTCCTCGCCGATGACGGAGTCCGCGGGGAACGGCATCCCGAACACCCGCGCCGCCACGTCGAGGACGCCCCCGCTCTCCTCGGCCTCCTTGCCCGGCGCACCCTCACCCAGCGTCGCCGAGGTCGCCACCGGGCAGACCGACCCCAGCGGCCTGCCGGGCCGGGACGCGCCGGTGGCGGCGGCCAGCCGGCGCAGCAGCATCGCCACGTCGGTGCCCTGCGCGCCGTCGTACGTGTGGAACTCGTCCAGTACGACGTACGCGGGCTCGGCGCCGTCCCACAGGCCGCGGTCCTCGCCCCGCTGCAACAGCAGGTCGAGCATCTTGTAGTTGGTGATCAGCACGTCGGGCGGCGAGACGCGCATCTCCTCGCGTCGCGTCATCACCCGCCGGAAGTCGGTGTCGGGCCGGTCGCCGATGTACAGGCCCGCCGTGACCTGGGCCAGCTCCGGCCGTGCCAGGTACTCCCCGATACGCCCGGCCTGGTCGGTGGCGAGCGCGTTCATCGGGTACAGCAGCACGGCCTTGATCCCGGCCACCCCTTCGGCCTTCCGCCTCCGGCAGTGGTCCAGTACGGGGATCAGGAAGGACTCGGTCTTGCCGGACCCGGTACCGGTGGTCACCAGCGTCGGGCGGGCGGGGCCGTGGAGCGTGGACAACCGCGCCCATGCCTTGGCCTGGTGCCGCCACGGGGCGAACCCCGGGAAACCGGCCGACGACTCCAGCTCCCGCTGCCAGCCGTCGTCGGCGACGTGGAACGGCGTCCTGATCCGCAGGTAGGGCCCGCGGAAGATACCGGTCTCGGGATGCCCGAGGAACCGTTCGAGCGCGCTGCGGGTGTCTTCGTCGGCGAGGGCGTACGTCGTCGTGAGGTACTGCGTCAGACTGCCGCGGAGCTGCGCGGCGGCCATGGTGGGCTTCACGACGGTCCCCCTTGCGATGCCGGTGCCCTGGTGATCGATACCACCGTATAGGGGGTGGCCGACAGCCCCGGTCGGTGGTGGATCGGGGCCCTCGTCGTCTCAGGCGGGTAGCGGTTCCCTATCTCTTCTTCCATGAGACCAACTGGTCCGCGAAGTCTCTGAACGACCTGTTGTTGCCGGGCGGACGCGGGCTGACCTGGCCGAGTTCCACGACCTCCGCCATGATCTTCGGAGAGTCCGAGACTCGATACGTGGGCTTGCCCAGGTGCCTCTGGAGGTGTTCCTTGGGATGCGCCAGCTTGGTGAAGTCCTTTCGCCGGTCCTCGGACCGCATGGACCAGCCCCGCCGCACCTTCGGAAACGCGTCGGGGAAGAGCATCAGCCACGACTCCATCTCGACGGCGGACAGGGCCAGTGCGCTGTGGCAGGGCAGGGTCTTGCGCAGCTGGGTCGTGATTCTTTCCCGCACCTGGTCGTACCTCTTGTCCGAGACCTCATCCAGGTCGGCGGGGACGACGAAGCCGACGAGCTCTGCCTCACACCCTGCCGTCCTGCGCAGGGCGTCGACCGTCAGGGAGCCTTTGGCCAGCTTGACAGACGTTTTCGCGCCGCCTGCCGGATGCTGGGTGAACCGTTCCTGACGGTACGTCGTGTACGGCGGTCGACCACGGTCCGTCGAAGCCAGCCGACGCCGGGGGATGCGCAGTTCGTAGCGGTCCGGGGTTTCCTCCGAGGCGAAGTCGGAGCAGATGCCCTCGACGCCGACCGAGATCCGTGACACCTGCTTCGCGCCGCCGCGGAACGCCAGAGCATCGAATCCGCCGCGCTCCCCGAAAGCCGACTCGATCCCTTTGCGAGTCACGTCCCCCAGGAAATCCAACGCGTGCAACACGTTCGACTTGCCCGCCGCGTTGGGGCCGACCATGACGGTCAGGGGCCCGAGCGGCAGCTTCGTGTCGGTCAGGGTGCGGAAGTTGCGCACCGTGAGACCGAGTATGCGGTGGTTCAAGCCTCGCGCCCATCGTGGAACGGCCGGGGCGACGACGACCCGGGCATCGAACTGGTCGGCGCACGGCGGACGGTCCCTGAGGCATGCCTGAGTGCCACTCAGTTCCCCACGTGTGTCGTCCACTTGGTACGTCCGACCACCGAGCATCACGAAGCGTACAACTTGCGTCACACCGTCACCAGGTACTTGCGTACTTCAGCCATCCGGACCGAAAGGGCTCTCTTTCACACGCCGTGACGTTCGCGGACCCTGACGGGAAGGGAAAGCGCGCGGGCAGTGCCGAGGGGGAGCCGCGATGTCCGAACCGCTCTACGTTCCCGTGCTGCCGGTCCGGCAGCATGCCCGGATGGCTTACGAGCGCCTTCGGCCCGACATTCAGGCGGCGGTCGCGCCCCTCTGGAACCTCCCGCCCTCCCCGGGGACGACTCCGGCGCAGCTCGGGAAGGCCCACTGGCAGAAGGAACTGCGCCGCGTGAGGGGCGTGCACCGGCGCCATCCGGGCTGGATCGACGCCCCGTTCGCCGAGGCCGCGCAGGCATCGGCACTTGCCGAGATGCTGGCCGAGTACAGCGCACTCAACCACCTGCTCCGCCCGGTGACCGGTCCGGAGCGGGGCGGGACCCAGCAGACGGCCGCGCTGGAGACCGCCCGCCGCTGCGGCTGCGGGGTCGGTGTCCGGGTCCGCATGCCGGGAGAGTGGGACGGAGCCGTCGCCGAGGCCGTCGGGGCCCTGCTGGACCGGGCCGGCCCGGAGGTGCCCGTCGACCTGCTGCTGGACCTGGGCGCCGTCCTGCCCGGCCGCCCAGACGCCGGAAAGGAGGCGCTGCGCGCTCTGGACGCCCTCGTGACACCGGCCGGCGCCTGGCGGACCGTCGCCGTACTCGGCGGGGCGTTCCCCCACGTCACCGACGACATGACGCGGTTCGGCGAGCCGCACGAGGAGCCCCGCGCCGACTGGGACATGTGGCACGAGGTACGGGCCGCCCGCCGGGAACGCCTCTCCCGGCTGGGATACGGCGACTACGGAGTGCAGCCCCCCGCAGCCCTGGCCGCGGAGCCGGGAGGCGGAGGCCCGCCGTGGGGCGTCCTCCGCTACACCACCGACCGCTCGTACGTGCTGTGCAAGGTGCTGAACGGAGGGCCGGACCGAACGGCGGGCATCCGGGCCGCCGCCCGCCGGATCCGCGAGCTGCCCGACTTCCGGACGGCGGTCGCGAGCGCCGGGGAGACCTGGCTGCGCGACTGTGCCGACGGGCCCGTGACGGACAGCGAGGGCACCGGCACGCACACCCAGTGGCTCTGGGCAGGCAGCGTCCAGCACATGACGCACGTCGTCCGGTCCCTGCCCGGAACCTGAACCGACCCCTGGTGCAAGGGGCCTCCCCGGCTCAGTCGAACACCGGTGCCAGGATGTCCTCGCCCGCCAGGATCCGCCACGCGGGCACCCGAACCACACGGCCCACCGGGCACGTCTTCGCCCCGTAGCCCCCGGACGGCAGCCCGGTCAGGAGGTCGCCCCGCGCGTGGGTCAGCCGCAGGTGCCGTGCCGGGTCGATACCGGGCGGCGGACCGAGGTCGATCAGGGCCGCCGTGTTCTGCCCGGCCTCGGTGAACAGCAGGTCCACCGGGTGGCCGCCGACCACCGCCGCCCGCTCCAGGTCGGTGATCCCGCGCTCGGCGAGGTACTGCTGGAGCCGGTCGGCGAGTTCCTCGCGGAACCCGGTCGCCGGCGTGGCCGTCACCACCGGCCCCTCGGCCTCGTCGGTGTCCGCCCCCAGCAGCGCCGAGCGGTCCGCGAGCAGGGTCGGCAGACCGCTCTGCCCCTGCCAGAACGCGTGCGCGCCCACGGTGATCAGCTGGGACTTCGCCCGGGTCACCGCCACGTTCCACAGGTTGACCTGGCTCGCGACCCAATGGGTCGTCCTCGGCGGGGTGTTGTGCGCGGCCACGGGGCTCAGCACCATCACGTCGCGCTGCCCGCCCTGGAAGGCGTGCACGGTGCCGACCCGGACGCGGTCGTCGTCGCGCCACATCCGCGCCAACGCCTCCTTCTGCGCCCGGAAGGGAGTGACCACCCCCACCCTGGCCTCCTGCGGCAGCCGCTCCAGGAGTTCGTCCACCACCCGCCGTACGGCCTCCGCCTCCGCCCGGTTGCGCCAGGACCTCCCGTCGCCGCCCGGCGCCGACTCGCCGCGCGGCACGTCGACCCAGCCCAGCGCCGGCGCCGGGTCGGCCGCCCCCACCGGGTCGAGGGCCGGGACCTGCCGCCGTACGTCGGTGAGCACCTGCAACTGGCCCGCGTAGCAGTAGCCGTTGACGACGTCGGCGATCCTCGGGTGGCAGCGGTAGTGCTCGTCGAGGAGCAGCGCGGAGTCACCGTGCTGCTCGGCCGCGTGGTACGAGGAGTAGACGTGGTAGGTGAGCCGGTGGTCCTCCAGCTGCGCCGCGCTCAGCCCGGCCCGGACCCGCGCCTGCTGTTCCTGCTGCGGTGACACGCCGGGGATGTGCCCCAGCTGCATCGGGTCGCCGATGATCAGCGCCCGGCGGGCCCGGAACAGCAGCGGAAGCACCGACGGGATGGAGCACTGGCTCGCCTCGTCGATGACGACGAGGTCGAACAGCTTCGGGGTCAGTTCCAGCTGCCGCACCGAGTGCGTGCTGACGGCCCAGCCCTTGATGTGCGCCATCAGGTTCTTCTGGCTGCGCTGGAAGCCCGAGCGGCTCCGCAGTGCCTGGAGCCGCTGCTGTATGAGTGCCCGCCCCCGCGTCAGCGCCTCTGCGGACAGTGCCCGCGACAGCTCCGCCGCCAGTTCCGAGAGTGTGCCCGCCGCCTCCAGCCGCGACCGCCGCAGCCCGTCCTCGTCCCATCCCGTGTGCCGGGGGACGAGCGCCCGCACCTCCTGTTCCACGGCCACGGTGTCCGCCAGCGACTCCAGCAACTCCGCCGGCACCGGCCGCCCGGTCGCCCACTCCGGCCACGACGGCAGGTCCGGACGGTCCGGTACGTCCGGGCGGTCCTCCTGCGCGTCATCGGTCGCCGCCGCTACGAGTGCGGCAAGGGCCCGTCCCCGACGCCACGGGCCGAGCAACCACCAGGGAGCACCGGCCACCTTCCGCGCCCGGTCCTCCCAGTGGCTCAGAGCGGCCGAACCGTCGTCACCGGTCGCCGCCCACACCCGTTCCAGGAGCGGCAGCGGCAGTTCCAGCGCTTCCGCCCGTTCCGCGCGGTCCCGGAGCAGCTCCAGCAGGCGCCCCTCCTCGCCGACGTGCCGCGCCGCCTGTGCCCGCAGTCCGTCGGCCGTGTTGCGCGCACTGCGCAACTGCCCGCCCACGGTGGCCGATCCGCGTCGCGGCGCCTGGGCGGGCTCGCCCAGCAGCCCTTCCAGCTTGGCCGCCTCCCGCACCAGTGCCTCGGTGTTGCCCGTCCGCATCAGCAGCCCGGGAGCGATGTCGTCGCAGCGTTCGGCGACGACGTTCACGGCCTCGTTGTTCGTCGAGGCGACCAGCACGGACTGCCCGGCGGCGACGCAGGTGGTGACGACGGCCGTGACGACCTCGCTCTTGCCCGTGCCGGGCGGCCCGGTCGCCACCGTCAGCGGCCGCGTCATCGCCGAGGAGATGACCGACTCCTGGCTCTCGTTGCACGGCCCCGGAGCCACCACGACGACGGACGCGCCCCGCGCGCCGCCCTCGCCGCCGCTCAGCAGCGCGTCCAGGGCGGTGCCGGGGATCTGCCCGGTCCGGGCCGACATCTGCAGCAGGTTGTCCACCAGGGCCTCGGTGGCCTTGGCCTCCACCCCCGAGGGCACCAGCAGGACGGCCGCGTTGTGCGCGCCGGGCCGCAGCGCCTGCATCACCGTCCGCTCGCTGAGCGCGGACGGGTCGAGCGGCTCCAGCTCCGGCAGCCCCAGCGTCTCCAGCAACTCCCGTACGGCGCGCAGCATCTGCGCGTCGTTGCCCTCCTGCCAGGACGGCTGCCAGTGCGCGATGAGGTCGGCCGCGTCGCCCGCGTCCAGCAGTTCCGAGACGACACCCGTGTGCAGGGAGGGAACGCCACTGGGCCGGAGCACGTCCCGGCCCTCCTCGTCCGGGGCCAGTTCCATCTGCTGGATGAGCAGCGGCGCCAGCTCCACCGTCGTACGGCGTCCCCGGGCCCCGCCGTCGTGTACGGGCAGGGTGATCGCGGGATATCCGTACCAGTACTCCTGCTGCGCCCCCGTGTCACCGCCGCTCGCACCGGCCGACCTGCCCTGCGGCTTGGGCAGTGTCCCGGGAGCGGGAAAGACGGCACCCCGACCGGACTGGATGGTCTCCTCGCCCTGGCCCAGCAGGAAGTACTTCGAGCCGCGCCCGCTGTCCCGGTCGGGCCGCATGCCGGCCGCCGACTGAGCGGTGAGGCAGTGCGCGTAGTACCGCAGCAGCCGCTCCCGGTCGACGCCGTCCCGCGCGTCCAGCGCGGCCAGTTCCCGTGCCTTCAGCAGGGCGGGGGACCGCCGGGCCGCCCCGGCCGCGTCGCGCGGCGGTACCGGGAGGCGCACCGGGCGGGCCACCGACCGGGCGAAGGGCAGCTGGTTCGTGGCCCGGATCGTGGACTTGGTGGGGCGCTGCTCCTCCGGTACGCCGTCGCGCCTCATCTGTGCGGTCAGGTACTCGAAGAGGTCGTCGGGTGTGATCCAGCCGCCCTCCTTGATCCGCCCGTTGCGCAGCCCCTCCACGATCTCCCCGGTGAACCGGGACGTACCCAGGCTCGACCCGTCCGGCGCCATCGCGGAAGCGGACTGGAGGGCGTCGGAGGCGGTGATGAAGTACACGCCGGTGGGCCGCAGCAGCGTGCTCGGCGCGGGCCGCGCGGGCTGCTCCGCCGGCCCCTTCGCGGTCCATCCCTGGACGACGGAGCCGCTGGAGCAGCAGTCCAGCAGCACCAGCTTCGAGGCGGCCCGGCACGACTGGAGCATCCGCTCCAGGAACTCCGCCGGGACCGCCGTACCCGGCAGATCGGCCGGGTCGGTGTCCCGGGTCAGGAAGTACAGCTGGTTGTCGTCCTCGCAGAACTCGCCGTGCCCGCTGAAGTACAGCAGGGCCGTCTCGCTGGGCTGCCGCGCGTCGAGGAACGTCTCGACGGCGTGCAGCATCTCCGCGCGGGTCGGCTCGGCGACCATCGCGCAGTCGTTGTACATGCCGATCTCGGTGTTCTCCAGCACCGCCCGCATGTAGTGCAGATCGGCGCGCACGGGTGGCAGGTCCGGGTACGCGTCACTGTCGTACGTGGACACGCCCACAAGCATGGCGAACCGGTCGTTGTCGGTCATGCGGGCTCAGCCCGCCGCGGGGCTGTCGCCGGGGCCGTCCAGCTCCGTGCGGCGGGGCGTCTCACCACCGCCCGCGAGAAACCGTTCGATCCGCTCGTCGTCCTCGCGGGCCTCCTTCCCGGTGATGTGCAGGGTCGCCCCGTCCGGCCGCTTCACGACGATCGTCCGCTGCGGCACCCGGGCCAGCCAGATCTGCACCCCGGCGGCGACCAGAGACCCGGCGCTGATCAGCACGCCGATGGTGTCGGCCGTGAGCCCGCCCTTCAGTGACCCGTCGGCCGGCGCGCCCGTGTCCCGCCGGGGAACGTCCAGCGCCGCCTCGGGATCGGCGTCGGCGATCTGTGTGAGCAGCTCCCGTGCTTCCTTGCGCGCCCGCAACGGGTCCTCGTCGACGACGGAGATCCGGAACCCGGTCCGTTCCTCGGGCGTGGTGGTCACAGTGCGTCCCCTCGATCTGCGGTGTGCCTGGTGGAGGCGTGAGCGGACGACGATAGTTGGCGGGTCCGACAGCGGGCGCGCGTGTTTCCGAAAACCCGTCAGGCGTTGGCGGGAAAGTGGCTGATCGGAGGCGGTGCCTGTGCCTCTGCGGGCAGGCACAGCTCCGCCCACACGGTTTTGCCGGGTCCGTCGGTGCGCGGTGCGACCGCCCAACGGGTGGCCAGCTGGGACACGATGAGCAGGCCCCGCCCCGACTCCTGGTCCCCGGGTGGCTCCTGGGTGGTGAGCAGCGGTACGCGTTCGGTGCGGGTGTCGGTGACCTCGACGCGCAGGGTGCGCGGGCCGCCGGTGGTCTCGGAGAGTCGTAGGTGGAAGTCCCGCCCGGCGACATGCCCGTGCCGTACGGCGTTGGCGGCCAGCTCCGAAGTGATCAGCGACAGCGTCTCGTTGACGTCACCGGTGTAGGGGTGGCCCCACGAGTCCAGCCGGTGGGAGACGAGACGGCGGGCGAGGCGCGCGCCGCGGGTGGACGAGGTGAAGCGCATCGCGAACTCGCGGCGGGTCCGGCGCGGTGCGACCCCCGATGCGGGGGAAGTTTCGGTGTTCATGTGGTCCACGCTGACGTGCCGGTTTTACCGTGACGAGATACGACGTGCACACGGGCGGTAGCTGTACATGAGGTGTCGGTGTGTGTAAGCGAGGCGGTGCGTGACGGTCGGCGCGGGGGCGCGTTGGCCGGGGAGGTGGTGCGGAGCATGAGCGAGGTGGCTGGGTTGGCCGAGGAGGAGTCCGGGGCGGAGAGGGAGGAACGGGAGTCGGGGGCGGGCTCCGGCATCCTGCGGGTCTTCGGACGCCAGTTGAAGAGGTTCCGGGTACGGGCGGGGCTGGAACGGGCCGAGTTCGGGTCCGTGACGGGCTACTCCGTGTCGACCATCGCCGCGTACGAGCAGGGGCGCCGGGTGCCGCCGCCGAAGTTCATCGACCAGGCGGACGAGGTGCTGGACGCGGGTGGGGTCCTCCAGGAGATGAAGGAGGAGGTTGCGCGGGCGCAGTTTCCGGCGTTCTTTCGGGATGCGGCCAGGTTGGAAGGGGAGGCGGTTGAGCTTCACGTGTACGCGACCAAGGCTGTGCCGGGGCTCTTGCAGTCCGAGGATTATGCACGCGCGGTGTTCACCATGTGGCGGCCCTTGCTGCCGGACGAGGTCATCGACGAGCGGGTGACGGCTCGCCTCGCCAGGCAGGAGATCTTCGCTCGGTCGCCGCAGCCCACCCTCAGCTTCGTCATCGAGGAGGCAGTGCTTCGGAGGCCACTCGGGGGCCGGGCGGTCATGCGGGGCCAGTTGGAGCACATCTTGCTCTACGGGCAGCGCCGCAATGTCGAAATCCAGGTGCTGCCAACGGAGCTGGAGGAGCACGCTGGACTTGAGGGCCCCTTCACCTTGATCGAGACGCGGGACGGGCGGAGGATCGCTTACGTGGAGGGATACAAGGACAGCCGCCTGCACACGGAGCGCAAGGCAGTCCGGGAGATCGAGGAGCAGTACGGCATCCTCAGGGCTCAAGCGCTCACCCCGCGCGCATCACTGACCTTCGTCGAGAAGTTGCTGGGAGAACAATGAACGCCGAGAAGTCCTCCGCCGCCGTGCCTGCGTCGGCTTGGTTCAAGAGCAGCTACAGCACGGGCTCGGGCGGCGAGTGTGTCGAGGTCGCTGTCTGCCCCCGCACCGTCCGCGTGCGCGACTCCAAGGACATAGCCCGCCGTGGCCTTGCGGTCGATGCGTCGGCCTGGACCGCGTTCGTCGGCTTCGCCGTCCGGTAGGGCGCTGGATCTGCCCCTGACGAAAAGTCAGGGGCAGATCTGTGTCCGGCGGGCCCGCCGACTACACCTGTACGGCTTCGCGGACGGGTGGTGCCCAGCGCCCGGCGGCGATCTCCGCGTCCAGTCGGGTCTGGAAGTGCGCGTGCGCGGCCCTCATCTCCGCCTCTCGGTCGGCCTTGTAGAAGGGGGCCTGGTAGCCCTCCGGGGGAGGGGTGCGCTCCGGGTCTTCCAGGTGGGCGAGGAGATCGAGGTAGTCCTGCTTGGTCTGGCCGTGACCGTACGTGTTGAAGTCGGCCGCGATCTTGCGGCCGTTCGCGTCGAAGTAGGTCGCCGACTCGTAGTCGTACAGCTGCGGGTAGCGGGACTTGAAGATCGCGGCGAGCTGGTCGGCGGTGATGCCGAGCCAGACGGCGACGAGAGCGTCGAGTTCGACGAGGGCGGCGCGGCGCTCGTGCTCGGTGCGGAGAGGGGTGCTGTACTCCCAGGTTGGCTTGAGGTCGGCGGCGAGGGGCTTCAGGTGGGGCCAGTAGGGGTTGGCCCAGTCCTCGTAACCCGCCCAGCGGGGGTCGAACAGCTCCGTCCAGAGGGGGGCGTAGTGGGTGGTGAGTGCGCTCAGGCGAAGGGTGCGCAGTAGTAGGGCGGGTACTAGGGGGTGCGCCGGGTCAGGGGCGGGCATCTTGCGGGCTTCGGCAAAGTGGAGGTTGGCGTTGCCGGTGATGCGGAGTAGGTAGTCCAGGGGGAGGGCGGCCCAGAAGCCCGCATTGAGCGTAGTTAGCCGGTTGTCCGCCAGGGCCAGGGAGTTCACGGCGTCGATGTGGGCGGGGCCAGGCGGGATCAGGGCGGCTTGCAGGCTGCGGCTGGTGTTGTAGGGGATCAATTTTCGCCAAGCGAGCCGGAAGTACGACGTGGAGGGCCTTTCGAGCCAAGAGTCCTGTGCCGCTAGATACGTTGCTTCATCGGTGGCTCGCACATAGTTGGTTACAGGGACGCACGTGAAGGAAAGCTCCGTCGGTACGAGTGTGTGCCAGTGCCTTTGGTTACGGCAAGGGATCATCGGCTCTTTATAGAAGGGGTTAGCACACGAGAAGTGTGGTCCTTGAAAGATGACATCGTTGAGCGCGGGGACGGCCTGATTGCCCCAGCGGATCAGTCCGTCCTTTTTGGCGCCGCTTTCGTGGTATCCACTTGAGGTCATCGGGTGATAATCGGCCAGGCTGCTGCGATAGGCAGCCAGTGCCTCGATTGCTCCTTGTTCGCCGACGAGGACCGGATACAACAGAGTGGTTTGTGTGGCTCCCCCCCTTGAGCCTGTCAGGGCATGCCAGCTGGCCAGCAAGGCCATGTCGACATGTACCACACGCTCACGGTGTGGCCGGATGTCCCATGAGCTGTTGTATTTGATGCCGGGTGTAGCGCCTCGTCCGTCGTGGTCAAGCGAGTCGGGCAGCACGTCCGCGTCGCGGAGTTGGCTGACGTGCAGAAAGTCCGGTTCCTGCGACGTGCCGTAGATGTGCATTCCGAACTCCTGTGAACGAGAAAGGTCCTCGAATGCCCAGTTCGCCGAGTTCACAAAGTGTGCGTGGACCCGGAGATGCTGATAGGCAGCTGCCCGGATGGAGCCCTCGCGTGCGCCGCCGAAGTGCGTATCCGGGTGAATCATGCCAGCGCTTCCGCGCGGTGCGATGTGCTGCCAAACTTGCGCCATGAAGGCGCGGTAGAGATCGCCTTGGGTCCCGAGGAGAAGCGGAAACGCGACCGGGCTGCCCAGTACGGCTACGGACCCCGCATGGGTGGCCAGTTCGCTGAGGAGAAACCTCATATTTTCGACACAGGTATCCCGCAGGTCTTCTTTGCGTAGCCGCCATTCAGCGGTACTTGGTCTATCGGCTAGAGCGAACCACGGTTCCATTTCAGCCAGAACCAGGTCTTCCTGCCAAGTCGGCCGAACCCAAGGCGGATTCCCCACCTGCAAGTCAAACCCACCCCGCGCAAATACCTGCGCGAACTCCAACTCCCAGTGGAAGAACCCCTGAGCCTTGGCCACATCCCTCGCCGTGGCCGCCCACAGGAACCGGTTCTCCAGTCCCTGGAACCGTTCCATGCCCATCCACTCGGGCAGCTCGTCCTCATAAACAGACAGGTCGTCCAGCGTCTCGAACGCCGACACCAGCGACTCGCCCGGCACATCCTGCGTCCCCAGCAACGCCTCCGCGAAGTCGAGCCAGTCGTCCAGCCCCGCCAGCGGAATGACCTCCCGGCGCTGCCCCTTGACCTGCTCCGCGCGGCGCCCCGTACGGCGGCGCGACACCGAATCCCGCGTCAGCGTCATCTGCTGGGGCTCAGCAGCGAACCCCGGGAGCGCATCCGCCTCCCAGGCCATCAGCACTCCGGAGTCCTCCTCGCCGGCCGCAGCCGATACCCCGGCCGCCTCGAACTCCGCCGCCCGCTCCGCCAACGCCTCGGCCCGCGCGTACCGCTCATCCGTACCGTCCAGCAGCGCGGCGCCCTGCACCGGCCAGAACCACAGCGCACACCACGCGTCCATGAGCGTCTTCAGCCGCCAGTACGGCGTGTCCTCGGCCTGGAGGTCGGCCAGCACCTCGTCCCGCTGCACCGCGACTTCCGGCCGCCGCAGCCAGTCGTCCTCCGCGCCCCACACCCCGATGCGCCGCGAGATGTCCCGCTCCGACAGCTCCAGCCGCCGTACGACCAGGCCCCACAGGTACTCGGCCCGCCGGGCGAGTCCCTGAAGCCGGGCGGTCTGCCGGGCGGTCGGCGATTTGGTGATCGCCTTCCGCCACGCACCCAGCGCCTTCGCGGCCTCCGGAGCGAGCGCCTTCGCCTCCTTCTCGGCGGCGACCGCACCCCACTCCTTCGCCGGGAGCAGGAAGTGGTGCACCGAGCCCTCCGGGAGCGCCGCACCCCCCACCGCGTCCGCCAACGCGAACCGCTCCGGAGTGGTCCCGAGCCAGCCGCCCTTCTTCAGACGGTCGGGGCCGTACACCTCCCGCCTTCCACCGATCAGCGAGTTGCCGCGCCGCAGGTGCAGGCCGAACCAGGGCGCTTCCATACCGGGGTGCATCGTGTTGAGCCACAGCGACACCTCGGCCAGCTCCACGGCCGTCTCGTTGAGGTCGACGCCGTAGGAGTTGTGCAGAGCGATGTACGCCTTGGCCTTCTGGAGCTCGACGGCGTACTGCTCGGTGTCGATCGACCGGCCCCACTCGCTCTGCCGGCGCCGCAGATACTCCGCGGCGACCTGGTTGATCGCCTCGTTGAGGAACGCGCCCGAGCCGAGTGCCGGCTCGCAGATCCGCCAGTTCAGCAGCTCCTTCGCCCGGGTCTCCTCGGTGAGCAGCTGCTGGAGGGCCAGCTGCACGGTGACCTTCGTCAGCGACTCCGGTGTGTAGTACGAGGCGGAGGTCTGCCGGTCGCGGCCGGAGAGGCGGTACACGAACGAGCCCGGGGCGTGGCGCACCCGGACGTCCTCGCCCGTGCGCCGGTCCCGGCGCCGTACGAACACCGAGTCCGGATACTCGTCGATCTTCGACTTGGGGACCAGCCACGAGCCGTCCTTCGGATCGCCGCCCTTGGCGACCTCGTACAGTTCCTCGCCCGCGATGAAGCCGCTGTACGACATCAGTCCCTCGTACACCGCGCCGAGCTGGTTGATGCCGAGCTGGGCGTACGAGATGAAGCCGCCGCGCTCGCCCCGCTTCCCCCGGGTGATCATCAGGCTGTGCAGCACCTGGTACAGCGTGGCGTTGCGCAGCCGGGTGTCGAGGTAGCGCACGGACTCGCCCCTGGCCAGGGCCTCGTCGGAGTCGAAGCGCGGGTCGGGGAGGCTGCCGTTGCCGATCAGCCGGATGGCGTCCCGCTCGAACAGCTTGCTGTGCAGCGGTTCGAAGCGCAGGCCGATGTCCTCGCTGGTCCTGGCGTCTATGCCGTCGACCGTCGTCTCCACGCCGTGGGTGCGGCGCGGGCGGTAGCCGTCCTGGACCTTGCCGAAGAGCAGGTCCAGGGACTCGTAGAGGTAGAAGCCGTTGCGGGCGGTGTCGCTGATGGGCTCGCGGTCGGCGATCAGCTCGGCGAGCCGGCCGAGGCCGTACCCCTGCTGGTACTCGGGGTAGTCGGCCGGCAGGATGCCCAGCTCGGGGCGGGCCTCCGCGTAGAGGAGGAACAGGATCCGGTAGAGGTAGCGCAGCGACTCGCGCGTCAACTGGCGTCCCAAGTCCGTGAGTTCGCCGACGTCCTCGGGGTGCAGGCCCTGATCGCGCAGTCGTTCCAGTACTTCGTTCGCGATGAGTTCGACGCTCTTGCGCAGGCCGTCGCGCAGCTCGCTGGAGACCCCCACCGCGTGCTTCGCGGACTTCCCGACGAGTTCGGAGAGGGGGTTCTCGCCGCCCTCCTCCGGCGTGCGCAGCGAGTCCGCGCCGAACAGCGCGGCCACCGTGTCGAGTTCGCCGCCCGCCCTGGTGTCGTTGCGCTGGAGCGCGATGTCGAGGGAGACGCCGAGGGAGCGTCCCTCGCCCCACACCACCCGGTCCGCGAGGACGATCACCCCGCCGCACAGCAGCAGCACGTACCGGGGAGGTTCCTCGCAGGCGAACAGGAACCTGGCCAGCTTGTCGCCGGTCGCCAGCGAAGGAAGACCGTCGAGGGGCACAGGCTCCAGCAGCCGGCCCCGGCCGTTCTTGTCGAGGGCGGCATCCGGTTCGGCAGCCCAGCCGCAGTCCACTGCGACCAGGCCCTTCTCGGCGTGGGCGACCGGGATCTCACGGGTCTGCCCGGCGCGCACCACGGTGAGCGTGCGCGGCTTGGCGTCGTAGCCGAGGGCACGCAACACCTCGGCGTTGAGCGCCCGTACCCGCTCCCGCCACTCCGAGTCGCCGTAAGTCGCCTTCTCCTCGTCACCCTCCCGGACCACGGGGATGCCGTCCTTGTCCTTGGGGACGGCGAAGAAGGACCGGGCCCGGAAGTAGTCGCGGCGCAGCGCCCGCAACCCCGCGCGGGGGGTGACCGGCAGCTCGTCGGCGCCGGGCGTCGACGCGTCGAGCGCATCGGCCTCCGCGGTGGTGCCTCCGGCGGGCGGCTTCGCCGCCTCCTCGCGGTCCTTCCACGCCTGCAACAGGCCCGACTTGAGGTCCTTCGGGAGTACCTCGGCCAGATAGTGGGCCGAGAAGTAGTCGCCGCGGTTGACCAGGGAGTCGTACGTCATGGCAGTGCTTCTCTCAGAACCGGGACGGGGACGTGGCCGGGGCGGCGAGGAAGACGAGCGGCGGGCCGTCGTCGCCGTCCCTGCGGTCCGGGTCCGGCACGAGCACCGCGAGGACCCGCAGCAGCGGCCGGCCCGTCGTCAGCAGGGAGTCGGCGAGATCGGCGAGGCGCTCCTTCGTGCGCTCCCCGGCGAGGGTGGGCTGCCGCCAGGTGCCGAGCCGCCGCTTGTACTGCTCGATGGGCTCGCGCAGCGGTTCGTCCCAGGCGTCGCGGTGCGTGTTGAGGAACGCCTCGGCCGTGTCCAGGACGTGGGGGAGGGCCTCGCGCAGGGGCGTGGGATCGCGGTAGCGCCGCTTGTTCGCCATCGTGGGACCGACACCGCAGCGGCGCAGCAGCGACACCATGTCGTCGTCGACCAGGCCTTCCCCGCTTGCCTTCCGCCAGGTGACGCCCATCCACTTCACGACCGTGGGCCTGCCCAGCTTGTTCGAGTACACGCCCTGGACGAGATAGACGGGCTCCGCCACGTTCGCCGTGATCATGGGGGCCTCCTGGCGGCCCATCCCGACCAGGACCTTGTCGGTGAGCCACTCGACGACCGGGTGCAGGTCCGTGAGGAGGGAGATCTCCGGCCAGCTCGACGTGGACGACTCCCGGGCGCGCTGGAGGGAGTGTTCGGCGAGGCGGCGGTTGAACGTCACCAGCATGCGCTCGCGCAGCCGCTGCTCGCGCAGGTAGTCGCTCGGGAGCGCCTTGAGGCGGTGGACGAGTTCCGTCGGCGGGCGGAACGAGAGCAGCCCGGACTGCTGGTCGCGGTCCAGTTCCAGCAAGGTACGGGCGTCCGGGTACACCTCGCGCAGCGCGTCGTCCAGGAACTGCGCGGTCGAGTCGAAGAGCCGGGGGAGCACGGGGCTCGCGGCGCCCCGGCCGCCCGGCGACTCCGTACCAGGAGCGGGAGCGGAGCCGTCGACTTCTGTGGGTTCCGCCGGTGGCGCCTCCTCGCCCACCGGGCCGAAGAAGTCCGCGAGGAAGTCGTCCAGCCCCGCGTCCTGATCGTCCGCGCCGGAGCGGCGGGCGTCCAGGGACTCGTCCACCGTCCGGCCGCGCAGCAGGTCCTGGATGAGGGACTTCTCCTCCGCCTCCGCCCGGTACAGACCGGTCACCGCCTCCGCCGTGCCCAGGGAACGGTGGGCCTGGTCCTCACGTTCCAGCAGCCGCTCGGCGACCACCGTGTCGTCCTTGGCGCCCTCGGCCTCACTGGTCAGGATCAGCGCACGGAACTCCGGGGGCCTGGCCTGCCCGTAGCGGTCGATACGGCCGTTGCGCTGCTCGATCCGGATCAGCGACCACGGCACGTCGTAGTGCACCAACTGATGACACTGGCGGTGCAGGTTGACACCCTCGGAGGCCACGTCACCGGTCACCAGGACCCGTACGGGCGTGTCGGCCAGGCCGAACTCCTCGACGCAGGCCATCTGCTGCTCGTCGGAGAGACCGCCGTGCATGATCCGGACGCAGTCACGGGCGGCCCGGCCCTTGAAGCCCAGTGCCGTGGGCAGCACCTCGGCCAGCCACTCCAGGGTCTGCACGCGCTCGGAGAACACCACGACCCGCTCGTCGGAACCGGGCCCGACACCGATCTCCTCGCGGAGCTGACGCACGAGGGCGGCGAACTTCGCCGAATCCGCCTCCGTCAGGTCGGCGGCCAGTTCCGACAGCCGGTAGAGGGCCGCCAGTTCGGCCGCGGTGCCCTGCGGGTCGTCCTTCTTCTCCAGGGTCTTGATCCGCGCGGAGACCGTGGCCCGCAGCGCCGCGTGGGACGACAGGAACGACTTCAGCAGCGTGTACGGGAAGAGGGGCACCGAACTCACCGAGGTGCCGCCGTCACCGGGCAGCCAGACGGCCGCCAGCTCCTCGAAGACCTTCTCCTCGGCGGGGGTGGCCGGGCAGTGCACGGAGTGGGAGGGGCCGCGGTCCGCCCACTGGCCCTTCATCTGATCCCGCACCTCGGGGCTGATCTTCGTCCGGCGGATGAAGAGGTGCTCGATGTCGGCCGCGCGGTAGCTCTCCGGGTCCCGGATCGCCACCGGGTCCAGCAGGCCGATCAGCTCCGCGAACGACTTCGCGTCGCCGTTGTGCGGGGTCGCCGACGCGAGGATCAGGGCGTCGGTGCGGGGGGCGAGGGTGCGCGCGAGCTGGTTGCGCAGGGAGCCGCGGTTGATCAGGTTGTGCGACTCGTCGATGACGACCGCGTCCCAGCGGATCTGCTCCAGATGGTGCCGGTACTGGTCGGTGTTCTTCAGGGTGTCGATGGAGACGATGACCCGCTTGAACGAGGTGAAAGGGTTGCGGCCGGCCGGGATCTCCCGCTGGATCCGCTCGATGCCGACCGAGTCCAGCCGCACCAGCGGGATCGCGAACCGCGTCCACAGCTCGTGCTGGAACTGCTCCAGCACGTGCTGAGGAGTGACGACCAGGATGCGTTCGCCCCGGCCGCGCCGGATCAGCTCGGCCAGCGTCAGACCGATCTCCAGGGTCTTGCCGAGACCCACCACGTCCGCGATCAGCAGCCGCGGGCGGAGGTTGGCGCCGGACAGAGCCAGCTCGGCGGGGCGCCGCTGGTACGGCAGCGGGTCCATCAGGAACGAGTCGGCCAGGGCGAGCCGACGCTCCGACTGGGGGAGCGCGGTGCGTCGCAGGACCGCCTCCAGGAACAGCCGGGAGCGCCGGTAGTTCGGGGAGTCGTCCATGACGAGCGTCGTCTCACGAGGGTCGAGCAGCTCGATGCGGTCCAGGCCGGAGAAGAACACGGCCTCCTGGTCACGGACGAACTCCGACACCCCGACGACCTCGATCCGGGTACCGTCGTCCTCCGTCGGCATCGAGCTCCTGACCAGCCACTCCTCGTCCCGCACGACCACCTGGGCTCCGGCCGGGTACTGATCCTGGCCGGTCGTGACGCCGCTCTGCTCCGCACTTGTCTGGACGGCGGTCACCCGTGGCCTCCTGAGGCGGTTCGGTCGTACATGGTCAGGCCCCCCCATCAGGGCCCGCCCATTATCGCGGGTCGCAGGGGCGTACGGGTCAGAAGGGGGTACTGGCCGCGTATGCCTCACGCAACCGCTGCGCGGTGATCCGGGCCTGGGCGGAATGCCGCAGGGAACGCCGTCGGACGCTGCTGTCATCGCCGCCCGGGGTGCCCCGGCCCGCCGGGCGGAGCGAGGGCCGCGCGCTGTCCCGCTCCGCCGTTCTGTCTGCCGGCGGCTGTCCTGCTGCCGGGGAGGCGGGCGCGCCGTCGGCCGGCGGGGGCGCGGGGGTGTCGCCGCGGGCGAAGAGCAGTCGCGGATCCGTGGGCGGCGGCACCCGGGCCGGCGGCTTCGGCGGCGTGGGCGGGAGCACCTCGGGATCCTGGCGGCTGGGCCGGAACCCGCTCGGCTCCTGCCGGGCCGGCCCAGGCGTTGCCATGCCCGGTTCCTGCCGAGGGGGTGGAGCGTCGACCGGGCCGTCCGACGTATGCGCTCGCGCCCGGGTCGCCGACCCCTCCGTATTCGGGCGGCTCACGGCGAGCAGGTCGTCGAGGACGTGAGCCGGAGCGGCCGTGTAGTTCGTGAGCCTGCGCCGCGCCTGGGCGATCTTGAGCCCGTGCGCCTCGATCAGGGCCCGGCACCGCCGTACGGCATCGTCGAGCGCGGGCCGGTCCTCCGGACGGTGGGCCAGCATCTCCGTCAGCAGCGGCGCGAGCTCCTCCGGTGCCCCCGAGAGGTCCGGCGCGATCGTGGGATCGACGACCTGGTGGAACAGCAGATGGATGGTGTCGGCCCGGTAGGGAGCATGCCCCGAGCAGGCGAACAGCAGCACGGCACCCAGCGCGTACACGTCGACCGCGGGAGTGAGGGGCCTGTCACCGTTCGCCTGCTCGGGCGGCATGCAGGAGGGAGTGCCGACCACCGTGTTGGCCGCGGTCAGGGACACGCTGGACTCCGCGAACACCGCGAGGCCGAAGTCGATCACCTTCGGTCCGTTGGGGCCGAGGAGCACGTTGGCCGGCTTGAGATCGCGGTGCAGCAGCCCCTGCTTGTGCACCGTCGCCAGTGCCTCCGCGAGCGTCGCGCCCAGCGAGGCGGTGAGCAGGGCGTCCAGCGGTCCGTGACCGGCCACGTGCCTGCTGAGGTCCAGCCCTTCGACGTACTCGGTCGCCAGCCACGGCGGGTCCGCCTCCGGGTCGGCGTCCAGGAGGGCGGCGATCCGGGCGCCCCACACCGTCTTGAGGATCTCCACCTCCTGCGCGAACCTCAGCCGGGTCTCGGAGTCCACGACGGACGGCTTGATGACCTTCACGGCGGCCGGTTCCCCACCCGGCGACTCCCCGAGATACACCTGGCCCATGCCGCCCTGCCCGATCCGTCCGAGCAGCTCGTATCCGCCCAGCTCGGCAGGGTCGTCGGGGCTGAGGGGGGCGATGTGCACGAGGGTCCTCACAATCGGGACGGCTGCCGGGGCAGGTGTTCATCGGCACGTTAGACCACTTCGTGCCGTGGAGGTCGGGTCTCTCAGACCGGATACGCCGTATGGATATGGCCGTCGCGGACGACGACTTCGACGTCTCTTGTCTCCCGCCCGCTGCCGTTGATGCCCACGGGCTCGCCGTGTTCGAAGCGGTGCAGGTGGCTGTCCTGTCCGGCCCTGGCACGGGGCCTTCCGCCGTTCGGCAAAGTGATCCACCGGGGACGGTCGGAGGCGTCGTGCTCGCAGGTGGTGACCGTGCCGTCGGGGCGGACCACGGAGATGAGGTTGCCACGCACGTCGTAGCTGAAACGGGACGTGTGGCCGAGCGGATTCGTGCGTGAGAGCAGCCGGTTGTACGGGTCCCACTCGGCGTGGGTGGTGTTGCCGAGCGGGTCGGTCTGGGCGACGACCTGTCGGCGCTCGTTGTACCGGTAGGGGGTGTGTCAATTTAACGGCTGCAGCATAGGCGTGGGCGGTGCCGACGGAGGTGTCGAAGCCGAAAGCGAGTTGGAGGTCATCTCATTTGGCGAGCCTGCGGTAGCAGATGAGGGTGCAGGCGATGCTGGTGAAGGCGAGGAAGTGGCCGGCCTTGCGTTCGTAGCGTCGGTGGAGGCGGCGGCAGCCGCCGAGCCAGGCACATGGTGCGTTCCACGGTCCAGCGGTGGCGGCCCAGCCGTTGCGAGGACTCGACTCCCTTGCGGGCGATGCGGTGGGTGATGCCGCGTTCGCGCAACCATCGCCGCAGGTGGGCGTAGTCGTAGCCCTCTTCGCGCGCGGCATTCCGCCGATCCGGTCCCGCCGAGCCGCGTGCGAAGAGGGCTGCGACTGGGACCGTCTGCGCCGGTGACCGCGTGCCTGTGCCTGTGCCTGTGTCCCCTCCGTCCGGGGGCCGGAGGGCTCCGGGGTGGAACCGGTCGCCGCCGTGTGGTCGGTGAAGCGGTGGCGGTAGGACGTCGGTGTGGTCGCGTAGTGCGCGGTGAAGTTCTGCCGGAAGGTCACGGCGCTGGCGAACCCGCATGCCGCGGAGACGCGGGTTCGCCAGGTGGTCGTCTCCAGGAGTCTGCTGCTGGTCGGCGCCGTCCCGGTCGGTGTACTGGACGACGTTGCCGCCGTCGATGGTGCGATTGACCAGGGCGTTCCCGGCATCGGTGTCCACCGTCGCCGCCTCGGCGGGCGCCGGAGTCACCGCGGCGAACATGCCGGCCCCGGGTCGCCACCACCACGGCGGCGACCCGGGACCGTCAACGATGTCCTCCCGGAGGTGCGGGGGAAGCCGCACCGTAGGCCGTCATCGATTCGCCCTTTCGTTTGTGGCAGGTCCCCTCAGGTGTGGGTCCAGCGTTGGTTGTCGGCGTTCGAGCAGGAGTAGAGCTGGATCAGGGTGCCGTTGGCGGTGCCGGCTCCGACAGCGTCGAGGCAGAGGCCGGACTGGGCGCCGACGATGGATCCGTCGGAGTTGAGGACCCATTTCTGGTTGTCGCCGCCCCAGCAGCTGTAGATCTGGACTTTGGAGCCGTTTCTGGTGCCGGCGGCGTCCAGGCACTTGTTGCCGTAGACCCTGAGCTCGCCGGCGTCGGTGTACGTCCACCGCTGGTTGCTGTTGCTGTGACAGTCCCACAGCTGGAGCTGGGTGCCGTCGGTGGTGCTGGCGCTGGGCACGTCCAGGCAGCGGCCCGAGCCGACGCCCTTGATCTGTCCGTCGTCGGTCGGAGGAGGCGTGGTGGTGCCGCCGTTGAGCGCGTTGAGGACGGCGGTGTAGGCGGGCTTCTTGCTGCCGTCGTTGTTGAACAGCAGCGGCGTGTGCTCCGATCGCCAGGAGTCGCTGTCGCGCACGCCCCAGACGGTGACGCCGAGGCAGCGCTCGACGGCCAGGCAGTCGTTGACCACGTTGGCGTAGGTCGTGGGTGAGGCGCCCTGGATGTCGAGCTCGGTGACGGCCACGTCGACGCCGAGGGCGGCGAAGTTCTGCAGGGTGGTGCGGAAGTTGCTGTTGTAGGGGCTGCCGCTGTTGAAGTGCGACTGGAAGCCGACGCAGTCGATCGGCACACCACGCTGCTTGAAGTCCCGGACCATGGAGTACATGGCCTGGGTCTTGGCCCACGTCCAGTTCTCGACGTTGTAGTCGTTGTAGCAGAGCTTGGCGGACGGGTCGGCGGCGCGCGCGGTGCGGAAGGCGAGCTCGATCCAGTCGTTGCCGCTGCGCTGCAGGTTGGAATCGCGTCGGGCTCCCGAACTGCCGTCGGCGAAGGCCTCGTTCACGACGTCCCACTGAGCGATCTTGCCCTTGTAGTGGGCCATCACGCCGTTGATGTGGCCGACCATCGCCTGGCGCAGACCGTTGCCGCTGAGACTCTGCATCCAGCCGGGCTGCTGGGAGTGCCAGGCCAGCGTGTGGCCGCGCACCTCCTTGCCGTTCTGCACCGCCCAGTTGTAGACGCGGTCGGCGGCGGTGAAGTTGAACTGGCCCCGCTGCGGCTCGGTGGCGTCGATCTTCATCTCGTTCTCGGCCGTCACCGAGTTGAACTCACGGTTCGCGATCGTCGCGTACGTCGAGTCGCCCAGCCTGCCCGAGGCGACGGCGACGCCGAAGTAGCGGCCGCTCTGCGCCGCCGCGGCGCCGAGCGTGCTCTCGGCGGCGTGTGCGGTCGGCGGCGCGACCAGTGCGGTGGCCGTACCGAGGACGCCGACGATCAGCGCCAACAGCAGACCGCGGATCTTCCGGCGGACAATGGGTCTGGGAAGGGCATACGAGCCCATGACTGTGCCTCCAAGGTAGAGATCACGGAAGGACCGAAGCGCAGGGGATTGCGTGGTCCGCTCCATTCGGCAGACGGGCGGACGGACGGGGCGGGCCGGATCCCGGGCAGCACGGGATCACCGGACACCGCGGGCATGGGACGGGGCGATCTTCGACACAGGCACGGGGGGTACTCCATCGCGGCTCAGCCGGGGGACCGCCACGCGGCGTCGTGGACCTCTCCCACTGCGTGAAGAGCCAGGATGCACTGGTGCGGACCCCACCGGAACGAAACGGGTGGCGCAGGTGCTTTGGTGCGCGGATCTGTGGTGCGGTTGTGCGTGGATCTGCCGTGCGGCACGGATCGCCCAAGGCCGATGTGGTTCGAAATATCGATCTGGGGCCGGTTTCCCAGACGGGAATGATCGAGGTATTGATGAGGGGTCGTCAATACTCTCCGCAGAAAAAGTTTCTGATTCTCGTTCGAAACTTTCGGAATCCCGGTGGGTCGGACGGCGAACCCCGACGCCGTCGGTGGATGCGGCAGGGCAGGGGTCGGGGTCGGGGCGGGCGCGCGGACGCTTCTTGCTCGACTTCCCTTCTCCGTGCGAACCGTTGGACCGGCGGGCTGTCTCGCGAACCTCCGGAGTGCTTCCGGGTCCTGGTCCCGAAGGGTGGTGGATCCCGCTGGGTCTGCGCGGCGCGGCCGGTGCCCCGGCAAGGTCACCGCGTCGGCCGTCGGCCAGTGGATCCATGATGCCGCGCCGACTGGGCGGTTTTCGTGGACGCGGGCAAGGCGGCGGTGCGGTGGCGCGGTGTCGAAGGTCTGCTCGCCGGTCCACCGCTTCGGCGCCGGCGTGAACCCTTGGGTGTGCGGGCCGCGCCGGACCGCCTCCGCTCCGGCGTCAAGTGTGGGGCGACTCGGCCATCCGTCGGTGTGGCGTGCGACGTTTCCCGCACAGGGTCCCCCGAATGTTTCGGCTCCAATGGCGACGCATGTGAGAGGTATTGACGTCGTTCATCGGTTCCCTGCCGAGTGAGCTGCTCGATACTCCGGCCGTTGTTCGCTATTACGAACATTCCGGGTCGCTCCGTCGCACGGCAGGGCACCTCCTGGCCGCGACGCCCTGTCGCCTCGCCACCCGGATACCAGTCAGGTGTCATCCCTGCGTGGCGATGACACTCCGACTCCCCGAGGACCTCGACACGAAGCTCACCGAGCGGGCTCGTCGCGAGGGCCGCAGCAAGCAGGAACTCGCCATCGAGGCCATCCGTGACGCCCGGAACCGGGCCGAGCTCGAGGTCGACGACGTCCTGGCCGAGTTCATGGACGGCGATGCGGAGATTCTGGAGTACCCGAAGTGACCGACGTGCGCCACCTCCGGATCGACGAGATCCTGGCCATCGCCCGTGCGGTCGACGGTACCGAGCACAGCGTGCGCGACACGGGTCTCCTGGTGTCTGCGATCGAACGGCCCCGGACGAACGTGGCGGAGGCGGAGGCGGGGGCGGAGGCGGAGGGAGAGGGAGAGGAGAGGCCGCTGGTGTTGGCAGGGGCTTCCTCCCGGCCGCGTGTGCGCATCTCCTCCACCGACGCACGCACGCGACGACACCCCGCAGCCCGGCACCTGGGAACGGTGGGACGTGGGTTCCCCCTTGAAGGACGGGCGGTCGGATCAGGTGGGGGAGAACGGCGCCCAGTGGGTCAGCTCGAAGCCGGAACCCCGGCGGCGCATTTCGAAGGCACCGTGCCCGGGCAGGTGCGCCGGGAACACGAGGGCGTTGTTGTCCGCGGCGTGCGCGAACATGCGTGCACGGCTGGCGCGAGCGCCGTCCTCGTCCTCTTCGAAGCAGCTGTTGCTGTGCGGCTCGTGCACCTGGATCGCGCCGTGCAGGAGGTCGCCGGCGAAGATCGCGCGGTCGCCCCCGGACTCCAGGTGGATGATCGAGGCGCCGGGGGTGTGGCCGGGTGCCAGTTCGAGGCGGAGGTGGGAGTCGATGGTGTACGACTTGTCCCAGGTCTCCACCGGACCGGCCTCGACGACCGGGTCGACGCTGTCCTCGTAGACGTTCTGGTTGCCCCGTCCGAACACCGTGTCGGGGAGGTTCTCGGGCCTCCGGTACTCGACGTCACGCTGCGGCATGCGGTAGGTCGCGCGGGGGAAGGCGGGGACCCGGTCGCGGCCTTCGAGCCGGGTGTCCCGGCCGACGTGGTCGTCGTGCAGGTGGGTGTTGACGACGATGTCGACGTCTTCGGGCCGCACGCCGACAGCGGCGAGATTCGCCAGGTGGCCGGTGTTCGGATAGGACCAGATCGGTTGCAGCGGGCGGTACTTGCCGTTACCCGCGCCGGTGTCGATCAGGATGGTCCTGCCCTCGCTGCGCAGCACCCAGGACTGGGTGGCGGCACGGGTGAGACCGGTGTCCGGCTCCCAGTGGTGGGGCACCAGCATCCCGGTGTGCCGCTGCCACTCCTCGGGCCGGCGCGGAGCGTGGCCGGGGTGTCGGCCACGGGCGCCGGGTTCTCGGTGGCCACGTCGAGGTCCCGGCTGGGGCGGTTCACGAGGCGGTGCGCCCGGACGGCACAGCCGCCGGTGAGGGCCAGGGGGTACGGGAGCCGAGGCGTCCGTCAGGGCGAGGCCGGCGGATGCGGGGGGCCGCGCGCGGCACCGCACCTCGACGTGGGCGGCGGTCGCGGATCTCGCCGCGTCGTACGAGGCGACCCGGGCCAGGCCGTTCGCGCGCAGTCGTTCCCGGTGGGGCTGCCGCAGTCGCGTCCACATCCGTCCGAAAGTTTCGAACGTCGCGCACGTGCTTGCGTTGCGTCTCTTCCCCATTTCATCCCATCCCTTGCGGCTGTTCGCGTGAGAGGTGGCTTGAACAGGGAAGATGTACTCGCTGAGACCTCTTCTGGTGAAGGGAACGTTTCCGAAAGACTGCCGAAAGCGTTGACAGGTTCATTGCGCTTTCCGAAAACTATGGCCACCGAACGACAGGAGACCGTCGTTCCCCTCACGTCATGTGACCGGGGAGGGCGGTCGGTCGGTGCGGCACGACGACGGGCGACCCCCGCCGTGTTCCATGCAAGGCCGCGGGCAGCAGGAGCCGCCCGCCCCCACCAGCCTTCATCGGGAGGACGCATGCAACAGGACGGCACACAGCAGGACCAGATCCAGCAGCACCCCGCTCCCTCCGGCGGCTTGAGCCGACGAGGCTTCCTCGGCGGCGCCGGCACCGTCGCGCTCGCCACCGCGTCCGGACTGCTGCTGCCCGGCACCGCCCACGCCGCCACCACCATCACCACCAACCAGACCGGCTACGACGGCATGTACTACTCGTTCTGGACCGACGGCGGCGGCTCCGTCTCCATGACGCTCAACGGCGGCGGCAACTACAGCACCCGGTGGACCAACTGCGGCAACTTCGTCGCCGGCAAGGGCTGGAACACCGGCGGGCGCAGGACGGTCCGCTACACCGGCTACTTCAACCCGTCGGGCAACGGCTACGGCTGCCTCTACGGCTGGACGTCGAACCCGCTGGTGGAGTACTACATCGTCGACAACTGGGGCAGCTACCGGCCCACCGGCGAGTACAGGGGCACCGTCCACAGCGACGGCGGCACGTACGACATCTACAAGACGACGCGGTACAACGCCCCCTCCGTCGAGGGCACCCGCACCTTCGACCAGTACTGGAGCGTCCGGCGGTCGAAGGTCACCAGCGGCTCCGGCACCATCACCACCGGCAACCACTTCGACGCCTGGGCGCGTGCGGGCATGAACATGGGCCAGTTCAGGTACTACATGATCATGGCCACCGAGGGCTACCAGAGCAGCGGAAGCTCGACCATCACGGTCAGCGGCTGACCTCTGTCCGGCGGACAACCGGCTTCGGGCTCCGGCCTCGCGGCGGATCCCGCAGCCGTGGCGGACTCGCCACCGCGGTGGGAGCGCCCCCGGCCGAAGGCCGGGGGAGGCCGACCGGTTCGACAACCAGCACCTCCGCACAGCGATCGGCGACATCCCACCCCACGGGCACGACGGCGCTGCCCGAACGGCGCCTCTCCGCGCGGGCAGCGCGCCGCCTCGGGGAACCGGGCAGGCGATTCGTCGGTGTGCGGCAGCCTGACGAACCAGTAGGCACGAAGGTCGGCTCCACCGGGCCCACGTCGGTCAGCAGGTCGTGGAGCGTTTGCCGTCGCGGGAGTCGCCGCCGTGCTTGCCTGCCGCATCGTGCTCGTCCTGGCCGGGGTGGCCGGTGATCCCGCCCTCCGGCGCGAGCTCCAGCAGCCCGGGGCAAGCGCCACATCCAGGCCGTCCTGATCCGGGCCCGCCGTCGCGTCAACGTCCACCGGGCCCTCCTGCGAGCCGGACGGCCGTACGAGGCCGTACCTCCCACTGTCCCGGCAGCTTGACAGCCGAGCCGCGTGCGAAGAGGGCTGCGACTGCGACCGTCTGCGCCGGTGACCGCGTGCCTGTGCCTGTGCCTGTGCCTGTGTTCCCTCCGTCCGGGGGCCGGAGGGCTCCGGGGTGGAACCGGTCGCCGCCGTGTGGTCGGTGAAGCGGTGGCGGTAGGACGTCGGTGTGGTCGCGTAGTGCGCGGTGAAGTTCTGCCGGAAGGTCACGGCGCTGGCGAACCCGCATGCCGCGGAGACGCGGGTGATGCTCCAGGTGGTCGTCTCCAGGAGTCTGCGGGCCTCGTCGAGCCTGCGGGTGAGGATCCACTTGGCCGGGCTCATGCCGGTCGTCCCGTGGAAGCGGCGGGAGAAGTTGCGTGTGCTCAAGCTGATCGTCCACCACGCCCAGGAGGGCACCCGGACCGCGGACGCGCTGCGCCTGCTCGGGTCGCTGGCGGCGAGCACCCACCCCGAACCCGGGACGACGCGTCGAGGCGGGCCACGTGAGAGCCCGCCTCCTCGGAACCGCGGCCGGCGGCACATGCGTCGCCGTCCTCGTCGCCGGAGGTCTTGCCGCGTGCTCCGCCGGGCCGGACAGCGGGAGCCTCCCGGGCCCCGACGACGCCGCGCAGCGCGGCCGGCACCAGTCTCCGTCACCCGCGACGGCGACGGCGGCCCCACCGTCCGCATCGGCACCGGGGGGCGGGCCCGGCCGGAGTCACAGACGCCCCGCCGCACCCGTACGTCGGGATGTGGGTGACGGCCGACGGGCACATCCGTCAGGAGCTGCTCGCGAACGGCCGCTACGACGAGGCCCGCGGAGACCGGGAGAGCGCCTACACGGGTTCCCACCAGGTCTCCGGGACCCGGATCGAGTACGTCGACGACACCGGGTTCAGCGCGGACGGGACTTTCGACGGAGACGTACTGCACCACGGGGGCCACCTCTTCTACCGCGAGGGCAGCGAAGCACACCAACAGCACAGGGAACGGCGCTGACGGACGACACCCCGGGGCGGAGGCGGCGCACCTTCGTGACGGCGGGGACCACGGGCGGGCCGACGGAGCCCACCGGCACCGCAACCGCTTCGGCGGGACCTCGTGAGGACGCGGCTGCGTCGCCCTCCGGCCGACCGGCTCGGGAACGTCACAGGCCGTACGAAAGCGGACTGATCCGCCCGTCGGGGATGTCGACTGGCTGAGAGGCCCGTGCCGCGTCCGGATACCGCCTGGGCCGGATCGGTGTCCGTCCCGCCCGGCGCACGACGGTGCCGGTCGGGACGTCGAGCCGGGCCCGACCGGCATGACGACCCCGAAGCGGGGCGACTGCCCGGGGAGCCGGCGCGCGGGCGGGGCCACCGGCGTCGGTCTGCCCTGGTTCGGGCGGTTGCGTCCTGACCCTGAATCCGTGGGGCGCACGGTTTTCCTCCCTCTCCGCCCCGGTGCGCACCCGCTGTGCACGAGGTCCCCCGTCGAGGCGGGCGGGCGCCGGGTGGCGCCGGGCGGCTTCCGCGCCGTCAGCTTCGGCGCGTCCCGTCATCGGAACCAGGCCGCCCTGCCCCCAGGTCCGCCCCACCCACGGTGAGTGCCGCCCGGTGCGGCGGCGAGCGGGGACCGGCCCCGAACGACCTGCTCAGGAGGCGGGGCGGTGATCACGACCCCCCCGTGGACGGTGGGGGCGCGGCACCCGGGAAGCCCGCACCCGGGGGGACGGTGGCCTGGTTGCTTCCCGGCGCGGGGCCGAGGTTGGAGCCATGACCAGCAACGAAAAGCCCCGCGATCCACATGCGTACGTCGGGATGTGGGTGACCGCAGACGGCTTCATCCGCCAGGAACTGCTGCCGAACGGCCGCTACGACGAGGCCCGGGGCAACCGCCGGAGCGCCTGCACCGGCCGCTACACCGTCACCGGCAGCCACCTCGACTACGTCGACGACACCGGCTTCACCGCCACCGGCGACGTCCGTGACGGCGTTCTCCTCCATGAGCACCTCGTGCTCTACCGCGAGGGCGACCCGCGCGCCCGGCAGGGAACCCGACCGTGACCGGGGTCCAGCTGCGGGCGACCTGAGCCGCCACCCCGAGCTCGCGAACGCCCGCCGTCCGGCGGCGGCACAGCCGTCGACCGGCCCGCCGGGGTCGACGTCGGCGAGACCATCGTCCGCCCACCGCCGGCCAAGCCTGAACCGACCACCTGCCCCGCCCTCACCGCCCACGGTGAGGGCGGGGCAGCGCCGTCCCCACCGCGTCCGCACGGTCCGGGGACCGGTGGTTCCTCGTCGCCGGGTACGTCCGGCGGCGCCGACCCGCACGGCAGCCAGGGTCTGGAACCGCTCGTGCGAGGCGTCCTGCCCCCGGCTCCTGCCCCCGGCTCCCGACGCTGACCCCGCTGCGGAAGCCGGCGAGGCCACGCGCGGGCCAGGTCCGTCGGAGCCGGTCCGGGCACACGGAGGACCGCCTACCGCGGCTCGGCCGCGATCTGGACAAGGCTGCCGCGCTGCCCTCGAAGACGGCGGTGGTGACGGGGGCCACCTCCGGGATCTTCGGGGCCCCTCAGTGTGGGCCGCCCGGCCCCCGCGGTCACCCGGCCCCCGCCAGGGTTCATGCCGCGGTGGCACCGAAGGCGAACCAGGGCGCCTGCCGGTGGTGCGCTCCAGGACGCCCGCCGACGCCCGGACGTCGCAGGGGCTGCGGGACGGCTCATGCCGAGCGCCTGTGAGGGCCGCGGCCTCGATCGCCCACGCGCCGCGGCTGGCGCAGGACGGGTGGCGGCGCGGCCGCCAGGAGCCTGGCGCCGGCGACCGCGGCGACGGCGCGGCCACCGGGGCCGTCCGGCCGCGTGTCGCCCCGCCGCCGCCGGCGTGGTGACGAGCCGGGAGAGGACCGGGACCACGGTGTCGGTGGCCTCTGCTGCGCGCGCCGGCTGCATCTGCGACCGCGAGGTGAGGATGGGGCACGCCGCGCCGGGAGTGTTCCTGCCGCAATGGGCGGAGCAGAAGAGTGTAATATTCACCGACTGTCGTGGCGTGCTACCGTCGATTTCAGCTGCAGACTTGGTTCCCGAACCTCAAGCGCCTCGAACGGAATTTTCAGTCGTTGGAAGCGCTTTTTATTTCCGGTCATTCCGGGAGGGGTGTCATTGCGGCGGACCGGCATCCGCGTACCGCGGGTCCGGGCGCGCGTACTGCCCCAAAGGAGATATGGCATGGCGTCTGGCACCGTGAAGTGGCTCAACGCGGCAAGAGGTTTCGGCTTCAAGGCCGCCTTCGGCGTCGCGCCGGGCCGGAAGGGCCCGACGGCCCAGGACATCGCTCCCGCCTGATGCCGACGCGCACCCTGCAGCGAGGGCCCGCGTCTCCCGGGGTGCGGGCGCTCCGCTGCGGGTGTTCCCCGTCCCGGGCTCACGCGTGGGGCCGCCCTCGCCCGCATCCGTACCGGATGTGCCGCACACCAGATTTTTTTCGCGTTCCCTCCGGCTCGTTCTCGTGATCCCCGCACCGCTCTTGCGCGGCGGGAATTCCTTGATGCAGGCCGTATCAAGGAAGGTTCTGAATGAACCCCGCATCCACGGACATCCGCCGCAGGAACAACGTCACCGTCACCGGCCGTGCGGACGGGCCGCTGCTCCTGCTGGCGCACGGGTTCGGCTGTGACCAGAACATGTGGCGCCTGGTGGTCCCCCTGCTCGCCGAGGACTTCCGGTTGGTGCTCTTCGACTACGTGGGCTCCGGACGCTCGGACCCCGCGGCCTGGAGCGAGCAGCGCTACGACTCGTTGGAGGGCTACGCCTCGGACGTCCTGGACGTCTGTGAGGAGCTCGACCTGCGGGACGTGGTCTTCGTGGGGCACTCGGTCAGCGCCATGGTCGGGGTCCTCGCAGCGGCCGAGGCGCCCCAGCGGTTCTCCCGTCTGGTGATGGTGGCCCCGTCACCCCGCTACATCGACGAGGACGGGTACCGGGGCGGGTTCAGCGCGGACGACATCGGTGAGCTGCTGGAGTCGCTGGAGTCGAACTACCTGGGCTGGTCGGCGGCGATGGCCCCGGTGATCATGGGCAACGCGGACCGGCCCGAACTCGGCCAGGAGCTGACCACCTCGTTCTGCGCGACCGACCCGGACATGGCGCGGGTCTTCGCCCGCACGACGTTCCTGTCCGACAGCCGCCAGGAGCTCAAGACGGTCGAGGTGCCGACGCTGGTGCTGGAGTGCAGGCAGGACGCGATCGCCCCCCGCGAGGTCGGTGCCTACGTCCACGACGCGATACCGGGCAGCCGCCTGGTCACGCTGGAGGCGACGGGGCACTGCCCGCAACTGAGCGCACCCCAGGCCACCGCGGCGGCGATCACCGACTTCATGAAGGAGGCCCGCTGATGGGCCGCAGCAGTCACTGTCCCGGTCACCGCCCCGACGCGGAGCAAGCCGTGGAGGCAACCGACGTGGCCTTCACCGTCCTGCTGGAGGACAGCGCGGAGGAACTGTACGAGCAGGCGCCCTGCGGCTACCTGTCCACGCTGATGGACGGCACCATCGCGAAGATCAACATCACTCTTCTGGAGTGGTTGGGCCTCTCGCGGCAGGAAGTGGTGGGCCGGATGCGGTTCAGCGATCTGCTCACCGTGGGCGGCAAGCTCTACCACGAGACGCACTTCGCCCCGCTGTTGCAGATGAACGGCGAGGTCAGCGGCGTCGCCCTGGACATCAGAGCCACGGACGGGCAGCGGATGCCGGTGCTCGTCACCTCGAAGGTGAAGACCAGCGACGACGGCGGGCCGATGCTCGTCCGCACCACGGTCTTCGACGCCCGCGACCGCCGCGCCTACGAGACCGAGCTGCTGCGCGGACGCCGGGAAGCCGAAGAAGCGCGCCGACAGGCCGAGGTCGACCGCGAACGACTCCAGGAAGCCCTCGCCGTCCTGCAGCAGAGCCTGCTGCCCGCCGGACTGCCCACGGTCCCGGGCCTGGAAGCCGGCTCCTATTACCACACCGCCTCTCCGGATCTCCTCGGCGGAGACTTCTACGACCTGTTCTCCCTCGGCGCGGACCGGTGGGCGTTCTTCCTCGGCGACGTGTGCGGCAAGGGCCCCCAGGCCGCCGCGGTCACCTCACTGGTCCGCCACACGCTGCGGGCGGCGGCCCTGCACGACCAGGACCCCGTCACCGTACTGACCACCCTGAACACGGTGCTGCACGAGCGGTACACCAGAGGCGACCCCCGGTACTGCACCGCCGTCTTCGGCACCCTGCACCCGGGCGGCGACCACGTCGGCGTGCACCTGGCCTCCGGCGGTCACCCCTCCGCACTGATCCAGCGCGCCGACGGCACCGCGCACTACCTCCCCACCCCCGACGGCATGCTCATCGGCGCCCTGCCGCAGGCACAGTTCACCTCCGCCCGCACCCGGCTGTCCCCCGGTGACACCCTGCTGCTCTACACCGACGGCCTGACCGAAGCCCGCACCGGGCCCAAGCGTGAGCTCTACGGCGACGACGCCCTGCGCGCCTTCGTCTCCGAACAGCCCGCCAAGGGCCCCCAGGCCCTTGTCACCGCTCTGGTCGGGCTCCTCGCCGGCTTCGACGACGGCCTCGACGACGACACGGCGCTGCTCGCCCTCGGCGTGCCCGCCCCGCTCCCCACCCTCGCGAGTGATGACCTGACATGAGCCCTCTGACGATCACTGCCCGGGACGCGGCCACCGGTCCCGTACTGGAAATCACCGGCGACCTCGACTACACGACGGCACCCGAACTCCGCCAGACCCTGGACCGCCTCGTCCTGGCCGAGGGACAACTGCTGGTCCTGGACCTGGACGGCCTGGAGTTCTGCGACTCCAGCGGCATCACCGCTTTGCTGGTGGCACGCAACCTGGCCACGGAACACAGGGGCGGCATGGCCCTGGCCGCGGTCCCCGCCAACACCGCCCGGATCCTGCGCATCGCCGGCCTGGACCGGGTCTTCACCCTCCACCCCGACACGGCGACAGCCACCGGGCACGGTTCCACAGCCCGCTGATCACCTCGGCCCTCGTCCCGGAGGAACGCCGCGTGTTCGACCTGCCGAACCCGTTCTCGACCCAGGGGCGCGACCGCTTCAGGACGGTCAGCCGGGGACTGCGCTATCAGTGCTCGCCCTTGGAGAGGGGGTAGCGCGCAGGCACGTACCGGCAAGGGCCCCAGTCGGCCGACGACGGGTCGCCGCGCCGTGAGGTGGAGGCATCGCCTCCACCTCCGGTCCCGGCCCTCGGCTCTGCGGATCCATGGAACGCAGCAGTTCGAGCAGCCCCTGCGCCGACAACAGCCGGCCGTCGGTGACCGGCTCCCGGCCTGACGTGTCGGCGTGGTGCGGTGCGGCCTGCCGGCCCGACGCAACGGTGGTGCCCGCAGCGGGGCGCCCTCCACCGGCACGGGCCGCCGGAAGGACCGACGGGACGACCCGCCGCGAAGGGCCGGGAGGAGGCGTCGGCCTCCGTTCCGAAATGCGAAAATCGGCCGGCGGCATCCCTGAGTGCTTCGGGGGTACAAGCTCCCTGCTCGCAGTCCGGTGGTCGGCAGCATCCGGCCAGGTCCGAAGGGCGGCAGGCCGCCTCACGGCTGTCGGCCTCCGGAGTGCCGGGACGGCCGAACCCGGCCGCCCCCTCGTCCTTTGTCTACACAGGTGGAACAGAACATGTCTGGCGTCACGGAAGTACCCGAAGACACGCAACTGGACGACCGCGCGGATCTGGACACGAAAGTCCGCGACACCCGCTCAATGCGGCTGAGACGCAGGCTGGAACGGCTGATCGGTATCGCGGCCACCGAGGGCAACGCGCTGGTCCCGCTCCGCAACGGCGACGAGATCTTCGGTGCGATGCTCGACGCCATCCGGGGTGCCGAGCACACCGTGGACATGATGACCTTCGTCTACTGGCGGGGTGACATCGCGCACCAGTTCGCCGAGGCGCTGGCCGAGCGCGCCCGGGCCGGAGTCCGGGTGCGGCTCATGCTCGACGGCTTCGGCAGCCGGCCCATAGAGAAGGACCAGCTCGACCTCATGGACGAGGCCGGAGTGGACGTGGCCTGGTTCCGCCAGCCGCTCTACCTCTCGCCCTTCAAGCAGAACCACCGCTGCCACCGCAAGGTCCTCGTCGTCGACGAGGCGACCGCCTTCACCGGTGGCGTCGGGATAGCCGAGGAGTGGTGCGGCGACGCGCGCAACGAGAACGAGTGGCGCGACACCCACGTGCAGGTCCGCGGCCCCGCGGTCGACGGTCTCGCCGCCGCCTTCGCCCAGAACTGGGCCGAGTGCCACGACGACCTCTTCGACGACCGCGACCGGTTCGTCGGCACCGAACCCCAGGGCGACGCCGTCGTCCAGGTCGTGCGCGGTTCCGCCTCCTTCGGCTGGCAGGACATGCAGACCCTGATGCGCGTCGTCCTCGAGTCCGCCGAGGAACGCGTCCGTCTCACCACCGCCTACTTCGCCCCCGACGCCTACTTCACCGAGCTGCTCTGCGCCGCCGCCCGGCGCGGGGTGGAGGTCGAGATCCTGCTGCCGGGCCCGCACACCGACAAGCGGGTCTGCCAGCTCGCCGGACAGCGCTACTACGAAGACCTCACCGCCTGCGGCGTGAAGATCTACCAGTACCAGCCGACGATGATGCACGCCAAGGTCGTCACCATCGACCGGATCGCCTCCCTGGTCGGCTCGACCAACTTCAACCGGCGCTCCCTCTCCCACGACGAGGAGGTCATGCTCGCGGTCATGGACCCCGAGTTCACCGCGGCACTGGACGGGCACTTCGACGAGGACCGGGAGAAGAGCGTGCTGATCGAGCGCGGCCGGTGGAAGCGCCGCGACCTCCTCCAGCGGGCCCGGGAAGCGGCTGTGGTGCCGATCCGCCGCTACCTCTGAGCGCACCGGTCCAACCCGACGTCCCGGGCTCCGGCCCGACGGACAAGAGGCCGCCGCCACCCCGGGAACGCCCAGAACGCCGGGACACTCCCGGGAACGCAGGGAACGCAGGGAACGTAGGGAACGCAGGGAACGCAGGGAACGCCGGGACCCTCGGGAACGGTCCGTCGCATCGCGGCACATCCCTGCCCGCGGCATTCCCGCCCGCGCCCGGCTCACCGCGGCCGACGGGGGCGCGTCCGACGGCCACCGAGCCGGTGGTCCGGGGCCCCACGGACGGGGCGTGTGGCTCAGGCGGTTTCCTGGTGCCCGAAGGGCCGGGCGGGTTCGCCGATCGCGTCGCACAGGGCGCCGAGTCCGGTGGCGAGGGCGTGCTGGGCGTCGGGAGTCATGCGGCTCATGGCCTGACGGAGTGCCTCTTCCCGGCGCTGCCTGAGGCCGTGCAGGTGGGCGATGCCCGCGTCGGTGAGGTCCAGCTGCATTTCGCGACGGTCCTGGGGGCGCGGGGTCCGGCGGAGGAATCCGGCGGCCTGGAGGCGGTCGCAGAGGCGGGTGACGGACGGTGCTGCTGCGGAAAGGCGGCGGCCCAGCGTGCTCAGGTTGATGCCCGGCTCGCGTTCGATGGTGAACATCACACGTGTCTGGGCGGCGGAGAGCGGCGCGGTACCGAGCACGCCGCGGCCACGCTCCCAGGCGATCTCCAGGAGCTCCAGGACCTGGCCGACTTCGGGCACGGCGGGGGAGTCGTGCGGGTGGAGGGAGGTGAGGGCCTCGCGCATGTGACACTCCCGAGTGGGCCGTCTGCGCCCGTTCCGGCTGGTCGATGTGGGCAGTCGCACCATGAAGATAGGCGAAGGAAAGAAGGACCGGTACCAGTGGACAGACCCAGCGCGGTCGAACGCTCTCTGCGCGAGGCCGCGCCCCACGAGATCTTCGACGTGATCCGCTCCCTGATCGAGCGCCGTCATCATGCCCGGTCGGTGGAGCTGCTCATGGCCGACTATGCCATGAAAAGGCTGCAGCCCGTCGGGGTGCTGCCGCACACCCGCCCCCCGGTGTCGGTGCACGGGAGTGCCGCGGGGCGTGCCTTCGGCGCCCAGGAACCGCACTGGGTGTACGACGACTCGGCAGCCACGGTGACGGTGCACCTGCCGGTCAGCGTCCGGGGGGACAGGCTGGGGGTCCTGAGCGTCACCTTGCGGACCGGCGAGGACGGGCCGGCCGCGGACGTGGTGGAGGAGCTTCAGGAGTGCGCCGACGCGCTGGCGCACGAGGTGGTCGTCGCAGGACGGGACACCGATCTGTTCCTGCAGGCGCGCCGGGCGGAACGGCTGACGCTGGCCGCCGAGATGCAGTGGCAGTTGCTCCCCGGCGGTTCCTGTGCCCGGCCCGAGTACAGCCTGGGTGCCCAGCTGGAGCCCGCGTACGCCATCTTCGGCGACAGCTTCGACTGGTCGGCCTCGGCCGACCACCTGTACGTGACCGTCAGCAACGGCATGGGCGAGGGGATCGACGCCGCGTTGCTGACCAGCCTTGCGATCAACGCCCTGCGCAATGCCCGCCGGGCCGGCCTGGACCTGAGTGACCAGGCCTATCTGGCCGATCAGGCCGTTCACGGGCAGTACCAGGGAAGCCGCTACCTGTCGACGCTGCTGTTCCGGTTCCACCTCCCGACCGGGGACGTGGAGATCATCGACGCCGGTTCACCGCGCGTGTGGCGGGTGCGCAAGGGGGTGGTCGAGGCGATCGAACTGGAGGCGCAGATGCCCCTGGGCATGTTCGAGGACACCGTCTACGTTCCACAGCACCTCAAGGTCGAACCCGGAGACCGCCTGCTCTTCATCAGTGACGGCGTCTACGACGCGTTGTCACCGAGCGGTGAGAGGTACAGCCTCCGGGCACTGGCCGCGTCGATCACCGGCACGCGGCTGCTGCCCGCCTCGCAGGTGCCCAGAGCGATACTGCAGGAACTGCTCGGGTACCGCGGCTCCCACCCGGCTGCGGACGACTCCCTGGTGATGTGCCTGGACTGGCACGGCCGTCCCGCCCCGGGCCGGGACGGCCAGGACCTGCCCCGGACCACGGGCGTGTGACCTTTCCGTGGAGTTTTCGGGTTCGTGCCGTGAGGGGCGCGGGCGGCGTCCCCGCCTCGGGAGGCGGCGCGCGCGGAGGGTGGGTTGCCATCGAGGACGCGCCTGGGTAATGCTTGCCGCGAGCTAAGTATTTTTCGTCCACCGGGAAGGGTGGTGCGGTTCGCCCCGGGCGGGCCCTTTTCATGGCCTCAACCGAGGGAGTCCCCGTGTCGATACCCGAGCAGCGCTCCGCGTCCGGCTTGTGGACTCTTGCCCCCTACCCCATGATCGTGGCCGACGAGGTCGGCACCGTCGTGGAGACGAACCCCGCGGCCACCCTCCTCCTGGAAGGCGCGGTGCCCGGGGCGAACATGCTGGACGCGGTCCCGGACTGGCTGGCCCGGGCCCACCTGGAAGCGGTCGTGGACGGGCGGCGTCCTGCCCCGGAGCACCCGGAGCACCGGGATGCCGGGGACCCGCCTTCGGTGTCGGGGTGGATCGCGGCCCACAGCTTCGAGGCGCACCCCACCCGGAGCCGGGACGGGAAGGTGGTGTGGTGGCTGGTCGACGACACCGACCTCCGCCTCGCCGAAGAGACGCTCGCCACCGAGCGCGAACGCACCAGGTTCCTTGCGGAGGCGTTCAGCACCCTGCTGGCCTCGTTGAACCCCGACAGATGCATGGCCGCCACCGCGCAGATGGCCACCGAGTTCCTCGCGGACGTGGCGGTCGTCGTCGCCCCGCCGTCCGGCAGCAGGCTGCCCGTCGCGCACGGCGTCGCGGGTCAGGAAGTCACCCGTACCGTGGTCACGGCCGATCCGTCCGGGCTGCCGGGTCTCAGCGAGGCGCTGCAGGGGTTCCCGCCCGTCCCCTCACGCTGGATCGACCCTGCGGCACTGCCCGACTGGGTCGTCCCGCAGGGCTTCGACGGGACGGTCCGGTCGGTCGTCGTGACCCCCCTGCCCGGCCACGGCGTGCCCGCCGGAGCCCTGGTCCTGCTGCGCAGCACGGATCATGCGCAGTTCAGCGAGAACGAGGAGATCTTCGCCCGGCTGTTCGCCGCCCGGGCCGGCGCCGCCCTGTCCGCCTCCCGCCTCTACAGCGAGCAGAGCGCCATCACCCAGACCCTGATGCGTGACCTGCTTCCTCCTCGACTGGAACGGCTCAACGGGGTGGAGATCGCCGGCGGCTACCGGACCGCCGGGGCCAGCGAGCGGGTGGGCGGCGACTTCTACGACGTCCACCCCGGCAGCACCACGGCCGACGCGTCGCTGGTGGTCCTGGGCGACGTGTGCGGCAAGGGCCTGGACGCGGCCGTCCTGACCGGCAAGATCCGCAACACCCTGCAGGCGCTGGTGCCCATGGCCGACGACCACGAGCGGGTGCTGCAGCTTCTCAACGGAGCGCTCCTGACCTCTCACCACACCCGCTTCGCGACCCTGGTGATGGCCTCGGTGCAGCGCGCGGAGAACCAGGTGCGGCTGCGCCTCACCTCGGCCGGCCACCCCGCGCCCCTGGTGGTCCGTACGGACGGCAGCGTCGAGGAGGTTCCCACGCGCGGCTCCCTGATCGGGGCCCTTCCGACGATCGAGGCCCGCTCGGTCGAGACGGTGCTGCAACCCGGCGAGACGTGCCTGCTCTACACCGACGGATTCACCGAGGCCCGCGGTGGGCCGCTCGGCGACGAACTGTTCGGCGAAGAGCGTCTGAAGAAAGCCCTGTCGGAGTGCGCCGGCATGCCGGGGGAGGCCGTCGTCGAGCGGATCCAGATGCTCGCCTCGCAGTGGCTGCGCGACGGCAGCCACGACGACATGGCCGTCGTCGTCATCAGTGCTCCGCACACGACCCGCCTGAGCGCGGTGAACGGCCACACTCGGGGCAGGTGCACCGCATGAACGCGAGAAACGACTCCGGTCCCGACGGCCTCCAGGCCCTTCGGGACCGGTTGTGGACGGCGCTGACCGGCCGCGACGAACACCGTGCCGCAGAGATCGTCCTCACCGCCCTGGAGGACGGTGTGGGCGCGGAGACGGTTCTGCTGGATCTCGTCGCCCCGGTGCAGGCGAAGGTCGGCACCGAGTGGGCGGCCAACCGTCTGAGCGTCGCGCAGGAACATGCCGCCAGCGCCATCACCGAGCGCATCATCGCCGTCCTCGCCCACCACCCCGCCGCCCGCACCGCTCCTGCTCTGGGCCGTGTCACCGTGGCGTGCGTGGACCAGGAATGGCACGTCCTGCCGGCCCGTCTCCTCGCCGAAGTCCTCACCCTGCGTGGCTGGCAGGTCGACTTCCTGGGCGCCCAGGTGCCCACCCCCCACCTCATCGACCACCTCCACCACAACGCCGTGGACGCGGTCGCGCTCTCCTCCTCGATCCCCACCCGGCTGCCCGTCGCCCACGCGGCGATCACCGCCTGCCAGGCCGTCGGAGTCCCCGTCCTCGTCGGCGGAGCGGCCTTCGGCCCCGACGGCCGCTTCGCCCGTCTGCTCGGAGCCGACGCCTGGGCCCCCGACGCACGCGCCGCGGCCCGCCGGCTCGCCGACGGAATCCCCGCGTCCGGCCTCGCCACCGGGCGGCAGCGGATCGATGACCTGCCCCACCTCGCCGACCAGGAATACACGCTCGTCGCCCGCTCGCAGGGGCAGCTCGTCAAGGAGGTCTTCGCACGGATGGACGACCGCTTCCCCGCGGTGGCCGCCTACACCGCTCCCCAGCGGGAGCGCACCGCCGAGGACATCGCGCACATCGTCGAGTTCCTGGCCGTGGCCCTCTACACCGATGACGACGAGCTGTTCACCACGTTCATCACCTGGACGGCCGGCATCCTCAGCGCACGCCGCGTGCCCGCCCGGTCCCTGCAGCCCGCACTGGACATCCTGGCCACCGAACTCAAGGACTTCCCCCGATCCACCCGGCTGCTCGACCGGGCGCGTTCCGCCCTGGACGGCGCGCCCGTACCAGCCGGAGCACACCCCGGAGCTCCCGCATGATCCCCCAGCCCCACCGCCCCTTCACCCTCACCGTGGAAGCCGGGCAGGGCACCGCACACCTCCGTCTCGCCGGCGACCTGGACTACGACACCTGCGACGAACTGGTGGAGCAGGCCGAACAGTGCCTCACCACCCACCCCGACCTGCAGGACCTGCGCCTGGACTGCGCAGAACTCCGGTTCTGCGACTCCATGGGCATCTCCGTCCTTCTGATGATCCACCGCAAGACCAGCGCGCGGAACATACGGCTGAACCTGGACGACCCGCCCCCGTTCCTGGAACGCATCCTGGACACCACCGGAGTCCGGCATCTCTTCTCCCAGGCGCACCCGCCCCAGCAGACCGGGCAGGCCACCCCCGGCCAGAGCACCTCCCCCCGCACCCCGCCGCTCCCCGCCCCACGGCCTCCCGAACCGGGAAGCCCCGAGGACCCCGGACCGGACCCCGGGAAGGTCCTCCTGTAAGGACATCGGAGGGGAAGCCCGCAAGGACATCGGGGGGGGAAGCCCGCAAGGACATCGGGGAAAGCGGGTGGCGCGTCCCGGTCCGTACCCGCCTACAGTCCGCGAGGCATGAATCCCGGGACGCCCCGCACACGGGCGCGTCGGAGTGGTGCGCAGGTGTGGCCGCACCGAGGCGCCGGACGGCGCGGTACGGCTGCCCGCTGCCGCGGAGAAGGCCGCGTCGAAGGTCCGGGAGGCGGTCCGCCCGGGACACGGGATCCCCGGTGCCCGTGGAGCCGGGTCGCCCAGGACGGCGCGCACCTCACACCGCTCGGGACGCACGCCTGTACGAGTCCGCCTGGCCGCTTCCCGCAAGGCCCCGGTGCTGCTGGTCGCCGTGCTGCCCGCACAGCGGCAGCTCCCGGCCACGGCGGCCCGCGCGGACGCCTCCACCGTCCGGATGTTCCCGGCCCGGGTGCTGCCCCGGCTGCGGCACGCCGGGGTGGGCTACATCCCCGTCGCCCACCGCGCCCCGGCCGCCGCGGAGGAGCCGCCGGGGCTACGGGCCGCGGGCGGGGTGCTGGACCTGGCCGCGCGGCACCACTCGCCGCTGGTGGTGGCCTCCAGCCGGGGGCCGGCCGGCCTGGACGCGCACGGCCTGACCGAAGCCTCCGCCGTGCGCGGCGGACCGTTCGTCTACGCCGTCGACCCCGCCGCCCGCTCGGTGACGCCCCTCGCCGGCGCCGTCCTCGGACCGGCCGGCCCGCCACCCACCGCGGTACGCACCGTGTGGGCACTGGCCGACCGGCGCCCGTCGGCGGCGGCCGCCCCGCCGAAGGAGACGTGATGGACGGCCCGACCGCGCCGGCGCGCCGTGGTGGCTGCTCGCACCGGTCGTGCTGCTCGTACTGGTCGACCTGGTCGTCGGCGCCCTGTGCGCCGCCTTCGCGACACGGCCGCGCCGCCGCAGGCCGCCGCCCGGCGACCCGCACGACCAGGGAGGTGGGCGCCCCGGTGGACCGGCGGCCCGTGCCCGGCTCCCCTCCGTGACCCGCCAGGGCACGGCCGCCGCCCTCGACCGCCCTCCCGATCCGTCAGAGGAAGCCGATGCACCATGAATGACCTGTCGTTCACCGTCCCGCTGTGGGTGTGGGCCGCCGTCACCCTCGTGATCGCCGTCATGCTCGCCGTCGACCTCGTCGCCCACCGCGACCACCACGTGATCGGCTTCAGGGAAGCGGCCCTCTGGTCCGGGGTGTGGATCGCCATCGGTCTCGCCTTCGGCCTGGTCCTCCTCGTCTGGCAGGGCAGCGAGGTGTCCACCACCTACTACGCCGGCTACCTGATCGAGAAGGCACTGTCCATCGACAACGTCTTCGTCTTCGCGCTGGTCTTCTCCTTCTTCGCCGTCCCCGACGCCTACCAGCACAAAGTCCTGTTCTGGGGCGTCGTCGGAGCGCTGGTCTTCCGGCTGGTGTTCATCTTCGTCGGCGCCGAACTGCTCCAGCTGTTCTTCTGGACCGCCTACCTCTTCGGTGCGTTCCTGATCTGGACCGGCTACAAGATGGCCGTCTCCAAGAACGAGGAGATCCACCCCGACCGCAACATCATCGTCCGCCTGGTCAAGAAGGTCGTCCCCACCGACCCGAGGTTCCACGGCGGCCGCTTCTTCACGAAGACCAACGGCCGGCGGGTGGCCACCCTGCTGTTCGTGGCGCTGGTCGCGATCGAGGCCACCGACCTGATCTTCGCCGTCGACTCCGTCGCCGCGATCCTCGCGATCACCACCAACACCTTCCTGGTGTGGACCGCCAACGCCTTCGCCGTGCTCGGCCTGCGCAGCCTGTACTTCTGCCTGGCCGGACTGCTGCGCCGCTTCGCCTACCTCCACTACGGCCTCGCGGTCCTGCTCGCCTTCGCCGGCGTCAAGCTCATCCTGTCCGAGACCCCCGTCGGCAAGCTGCCCATCCCCCTCACCCTCGGCGTCATCGTCGCCACCATCACCGTCTCCATCGCCTGGTCCCTCATCGCCACCCGAGGCCAGAACGGAGACACCGACGGAGACTCCGACGGCCACATTCCGGCCGGGACCGACAAGACCGCGAACGCCGGACCCGCATCCGGCGGCCCCGGCCCGCACCGCCCGGAAGCACCGTCATGACCACCCCGAGCCCCGGCCCGCACCTCCCCTTCACCGCACCGACCCGGTGCCCGCCGACACGCTCACCGGGCATCCGGCCGGCAGCGGCGTCCCGGCCCTCGTCACCGGCACCCGCGCCGTCCGCGCCGCCCGCGAGGGGACCGCCCAAGCCGGGCTGCCCGCCGCCCACGCCGGCGCGACCCCGACCGCCGCGGCCGCCTTGCGCTTCGTCGGCTTCAGCCTCCAAGGCCCTGCTCCGCACCGCCCGCGCACGACGACGCCCCGCCCACCAGGCCGACGCCGTCCTCTCCCCCACCGATACCCTCACCGAGGCGCTCACTGCAGCCGGGCGCCGCCGCCGTGCCGTCCGGACCCGCTCAGACCGTGCGGGGAGGCAGTGGACGCAGGGCCGGACCCTGGAGCACTTCGCCGTCGACCCCGAACCGCGAGCCGTGGCAGGGGCACTCCCAGGCGGTCTCCGCCTCGTTGAAGGCGACCAGGCAGCCGAGGTGTGTGCAGCGCGCCGACACGGCGTGGGTGGCTCCGCCCTCGTCGCGGTAGACGGCGCAGCGGCGCCCTCCGACCCGGACGATCGCACCCGAACCGGGGGTGATCTCGGCGACGGAGTCGACGTGGGTGGTTTTCAGACGGTCACCCACGAAGTGCCGGGCGACCTCGGCCTGTTGTTTCAGGAGGGTCGCGCCCTCCCGGACCGTGCTCCACAGACGGCGTGGGTCGTACAGGCCCGCCCACTCGGGTTCCGTGCCGGTGAGCGTGGACGCCAGCAGCTGTCCGGCCATGGCGCCCCCGCTCATGCCCCAGCCGCCGAAGCCGGTCGCCACGTACACGTGGCGTGCGCCCGGATGGAAGGGGCCGACCAGGGGCACGCCGTCGCTCACGTCGTTGTCCTGGGCGGCCCACCGGTAGGCCGTGTCGCCGACTGCGAAGTGCTCGTGCATCCAGGCGTCCAGCCGCAGGAAGCGCTCGTGGCCGTCCCCCGTACCGGGGGTGAAACTCTCGCCCGTGACGATGAGCAGCCGCCGGCCGTCGTCGAGCGGAGCGGTCCGCACGGACCGCTTGCCCATGTCGTCCGTGATGTACATGTGCTTCGGCGCCCCGGAGGCAGGCAGGGGTGCGGCGACGACCAGTTCGCGGTGCGGTGACAGGCGCGCGAAGTGGAGCGCCCGGTCGAAGACCGGGTAGTGCGTGGCGACGACGACGTCCCCGGCCGTGACCGTCGCGCCCCGCTCCGTCGTCAGCCTGCACGGTCTGCCCTCGGACAGGCCGGTCACCCGGGTGCGTTCGTGGATGACACCGCCCCGTGCGGTGATGTCGTCCGCGAGGGCCAGAAGGTACTTGCGGGGGTGGAACTGCGCCTGGTCCGCCACGAGCACGGCTGCGGCCACGGGGAAGGGCAGGTCCGTGTCCGTCACGAGGCGGGCGTCCAGCCCCGCTTCCGCGGCGGCCTCGGCCTCGGCCTCGAACGAGGGACGTTCCCGCGGGGCAGTGGTGAAGGTCAGTGCCGACGACCGCTCGAGGTCGCAGTCGACCCCCAGTTCCGCCGCCACCGAGGCGACCCGTTCCACCGCTGCCTGCTGGGAGCGGGCGTAGTGGCGTGCGCCCTCCCTCCCGCGCGTGCGGCGCAGCCGCCCGTACACGAGCGAGTGAGCCGCGGTGAGCTTCGCCGTCGTGTAGCCGGTCACCCCGGCGGCCACGCGGTCCGCCTCCAGCACGACCACCTTCCGTCCGGCCCGGGTCAGTTCCCAGGCGGTACTCAGGCCTGCCATGCCCGCCCCGATCACGGCGACGTCCGCCGTCGCGTCGGTGTCCAGTGCCGGCCGCCGGACACCGGGCGCCGTGTCCATCCAGTACGACTCGGCCATGCCGGGGAGCTCAGATCGCGTCGTCATGCACCCACGGGTTCCCCCCGGCGGCCGAAAGGAGACGCGGTGAGCGGATCCTTCCCCCGAGCGGCCCTGGACTTCGTAGCCGTCCGGTGGCATCCGCCGCGCCCGCGGCCCGCGCGGTTCATCCGGCGGGAAAGGCCGGAAGGCCGGAAAGGCCGGAAAGGAACGCCGTCCGGCCCGGCGGCGAGGGCGGCGAGGGCGTCCTGGAGGACGTACTGCACGGCCGCGAGCCGGGCGCGATCGTGCAGGCCTCGGTAGGAGGTCAGAGGCGCCGCACCGCCGGCTTCCCCGCGATGGAGCCGGAGGAGGCTCTGCCTCTGCCGGGTGGCACCGGCGTGTCAGGGTTTCGGGAGCTCGGGGCCGTCCCCGCGGCTGCCCTCCCTGCCCCGTCGGTCCAGGACGCCGCGTGCGGGGCCGAGCAGGGCGGCTCGGGTCCGGCCGCGCAGCGCGGCGCGGGCCGCGTTGGCGCCGGGGGCCCCGTGGACGCCGCCGCCGGGGTGAGCGGCGGCCGAGGCGAGGTACAGCCCTTTCACCGGTGTCTCCGGCCGGCCGGTGCCGGGGGTGGGGCGGAACACCAGCTGCTGGTGCATCGCGGTGGTGCCGTTGTTGATCGCCCCGCCGTACAGGTTCGCGTCGAGGGCCTGGAGCGCGGGCGGCGGGAGAAGACGGCGGGACCTGATGCGGGAACGGAACCCCGGTGCCCAGCGCTCCACCTCGCTCTCCACGCGGTCGGCCATGGCTTCCTGTTCCCGCCGGTCCCAGGCTCCGGTCAGACCGTCCTCGCCCGCGTCGCCCTTGATCCGGTGCGGGACATGGGTGTACGCCCACGCCGATTCGGTACCGGCCGGGGAGCGGGTGCCGTCGGCCGTGGTCATCTGCCCGAAGAGGAGGAAGGGACGGCCGGGCACGCGGCCGGTCGCGATCTGCGCGGCGAAGCGGGTGAGGCCGTCGACGCCGTCGGCCAGATGGACCGTGCCCGCCGTCGAGGCCTCCTGCGCGGTCCAGGGCACGGGCCCGCCGAGTGCCCAGTCGATTTTGAAGGTGGCGAAGTCCCACTGGAACCGGACGAGATCGTCCAGCAGCCGGCCGGGCAGGTGCCGGGCGTCGACCGGCCCGCCGTACAACGCGGGCGCGGAGACGTCGGCGAGCACGGCACGGGACGCCGGTACGGACTCGCCCCCCGCCGTGCGGACGCCGACGGCACGGCCGCCCCGCACCACCACCTCGCTCACCCGCTCGCCGCAGCGGACCACGCCGCCGCGCCGCTCCAGCCGCCGGACCAGGGACGTCGTGAGCGCACTGGATCCACCGACCGGGACGGGAAAACCGTAGGCCTGGCCGAGCATGGACTTCAGCCAGCCGAAGCCGCCGCTGCCCGCCGACTCGGGTGCCAGGTCCGCGTGCAGCGCGTTGCCCGCGATCAGCAGCCTGCCCGCCTCGCCGCGGAACTCCTCCCCTCCCAGCCGCCGGGCGGGCAGCAGCAGGGTCCTGGCCAGGCGCAGGCCCCCGGAGGCGCGGAGCCGCACGGCGAGGCGCGCCGCGGACCGCACCGGCGGGAAGGGGGTGAACAGCGCGCCGAGAAGGTCGGGGCCCATCCGGTTCCAGGTCTCGCACAGGGCCAGCCAGGCTGCCCCGTCGCCCGCGCCGAACGCGTCCAGGCCCGCGGCCGTGTCCTCGCTCCGGCGTTCCAGGACCGCGCACCGGCCGTCCGGCAGGGGATGCGCCAGGACGCGGGCGGCATGGCTCCAGCCGAGCCCCTCCTCGTGGAGCCGCAGGTCCGCCAGCACCGGGGAGGCGGCGGCGAGCGGATAGGAGGAGCTGAACACGTCACTGACGTAGTCGGGGTGTACGCCGCGGTCGCTGCGGACGGCGCCGCCGGGCTCCGGCTGCTCCTCCAGGACCTCGACGCTCCATCCGGCGTCGGCGAGGAGATTCGCCGCGACGAGACCGTTGGGCCCGGCTCCGACGACCACCGCGTCCGGCATCGCTGCCTCCTGTTCGTCGCCCGCCGGCGCTTCGCCGAGGAACTGCGGACGCTACGGGCCGCAAGCGGGACGAGCCTGCGGGCCCCCGGCGAACGACTGGGCTGGGACTGGTCCCTGTTCGGTAAGATGGAAAAGGGCGGGACGATCGGCCAGCGGAGTCGCGGAAGTTCATCCTGCGAAGGTTGGAGGACGTCACGTGCGACCGGTAGACCTGACTGCCGTGTCCTGGCGCAGGAGCAGCTACAGCAACCAGGACGGCGGAGCGTGCGTCGAGGTCTGCGACGACTTCGCCGCCGTCGTTCCCGTGCGGGACAGCAAGGTGCCGCACGGCCCGGTGCCGGTGTTCCGGGCCGGTGGACGGGCCTCCTTCGTGTCGGCAGTCGGAGAACGGCGGCCGTGACGGCCCCGGGCAGGGCGGCCGGGAATCTGGCGGAGCTCGCTCGTACCGCGCTGGCCGTCGCGTCCGGGTGCGCGCAGGACGTCCGTGCGATGCGTACCGCGCTCGCCGGCCTGCGCAGCACGACGGGGGCCGTCGTCGCCGACACGTGTCTGCGTGGCGATCTCGGGTTCGTGCTGCTCCTCCACCCGCGCAAGGACGGCTGCTTCGCCGAGGAGCTCTACTTCTCGGCCCGGCCGGGCGACGGGTCCTGGGCGGCGGCGGAGCACCTCTCCGGAGGTGTCACGGGGGTCGACCCGACCGGTGACCGGGACGTCGCCCGCATGCTGAACGGCAGGCCGCTGGCGTCGTTCGGCGAGTCGGAGACTGCGCTGTTCACCGGTCGACCGCAGTCCGACGACGGATACGAGTCGCTGCGCTTCCACGAGGTGCTCGTACACGCGGGAACCGACCACCTCGACGTCGAGGACCTCTCGCCAGGAGCCGACCCCGCGCGTCGCCGACGCACCGGCAAACCGCTCGTGTCCCGGGTCGCGCTGTTCGCCCTCTTCCCCGGCGAACGCCTCACCGTTCGCGCGATGGTGCGGGAAGGGACCGGCTCGCACCCTCTCGGCGAGCCGCTCGGTCTGACCGGTCCCGACGCCGGTCAGACCGGATAGGCGTGGGTCTGGGTCGCCTTGACCGTGGCCCAGACGTCCGCGCCCGGGTGGAGGCCGAGTTCGGCGGCGGCGACCGTGGTGAGGTCGGCGGCCAGGGGGAGGCCGCCGGTGAGGTCCACGCGGATCTGGTCGCCGTGGGTCTCCATCCCGCCCACCTCGCAGTGCCAGAGGTTGCGCGCGCTGGAACCGGTGGGGCGGCTGCTGTGCAGGGTCACGGCACCGGGCGGGAACGCGACGAAGACCCGGCCGGTCAGGTCCTCGGTGGTGGTGACCGTCGGGCCGCCGTCCAGCCGTACGGTGTGGCCCTCGGCCCGGCCGGTGTAGAGGTTCAGGCCGACCAACCGGGCGATGTAGTCGGTGCGCGGGTGACGGGCGATGTCCCGGGGCGTCCCCTCCTGGACGACCCTGCCGTGCTCCACGACCACCAGACGGTCGGCCAGCACCATCGCGTCGAGCGGATCGTGCGTCACCAGGACGGCGACGGCCTCGAACGCGGCGAGACGGCGGCGGAGTCGGGCGCGTACCTCCAGGCGGGTACGGGCGTCCAGGGCGGCGAGGGGCTCGTCGAGGAGGAGCAGCCGGGGGCTGGTGGCCAGGGCGCGGGCGAGGGCCACGCGTTGGGCCTGGCCGCCGGAGAGACGGCGGGGCTTGGACCCGGCGTGGTCCGCCAGGCCCATGCGGTCCAGCAGCACGGCGGCCGTCGCCCGCGCCCGGGCCTTCGTGGCGCCCCGGCAGCGGGGGCCGAAGGCCACGTTGTCCAGGGCGGTGAGGTGGGGGAAGAGCAGGTAGTCCTGGAAGACGACACCCACGGGACGGGAATCGGGCGGAAGACGGTCCAGCTCCCTCCCGTCCAGGCGGAGGTGCCCGGTGGTGAGGGGCGTGAGACCGGCCAGGGCGCGCAGCGCCGTACTCTTGCCGGCACCGTTCGGGCCGAGCAGGGCGACGACCTCACCCGGCGCGGCGGTCAGCGCGATGTCCAGGCGGAAGGTGCCGCGGTCGACGACGAGGCGGGCGTCGAGACCGTCGGGGCCCTTGCCGAGTGCGGAGGCGGCCCCGGCGGGGCCGTCGTGCTCGCGCCTTCCGGTGCCGGTCATGACGTGGTCAGCCAGCGGTCGCGCAGGCCGGCCAGCACCGCGATCGAGACGGCGAGCAGGACCAGGCTGAGGGCGACGGCCGCCTCCGGGGCGCTCTGCAGGGCGAGGTAGACCGCCAGGGGCATGGTCTGGGTCCGGTCGGGGAAGTTGCCGGCGAAGGTGATCGTCGCCCCGAACTCGCCCAGCGCCCGCGCCCAGGCCAGCACCGAGCCCGCCGCGACGCCCGGCGCGATCAGCGGCAGCGTGACCCGGCGGAACGCGGTGAAGCGCGACGCGCCCAGCGTGGCCGCGGCCTCCTCGTACCGGCGGTCGGCGGCCCGCAGCGTGCCCTCGACGCTGATGACCAGGAACGGCATCGCCACGAACGCCTCCGCGACCACCACCCCGGCCGTCGTGAACGGCAGGGTGACGCCGAACCACTGGTCCAGCCACTGCCCGACGATGCCGTTGCGGCCGAGCGCCATGAGCAGGGCGACACCGCCCACCACCGGCGGCAGCACCAGCGGCAGCGTCACCAGCGCCCGCACCAGGCCCCGGCCGGGGAATTCCGTACGGGCCAGCAGCCAGGCCAGCGGTACACCGAGGACCAGGCTCACCGCCGTCGCCGCGGTGGCGCACACCAGGGAGAGCCGCAGCGCCTGCCACACCGCGGGGCTGGTCAGCTGCTCGGGCATGCTCTGCCACGGGGCCCGGACCAGCAGCGCGAGCAGCGGCACGAGCAGGAACGCCAGCGCGAGCAGCGCGGGCAGCAGCAGGGGCAGCGGTACGCCCTGCCCGCCCACCGCCCCCGTGCGCCGCCGCCGCGGACCGGCGCCCTCACGGCGGTCTCCGCGGAGGCCCTCACGGGTGCCGGCCCCCGTGCCGGAGGTGTCCGCCGGGGTCACGACGTCAGGAACCCGGCGTCCGCCAGCACCCGCTGACCCTCCTCGGACCGCACGTACGCGATGAACGCCTCGGCCGCCTCGGCGTTCGGGGCGTCCTCGAGCAGGGCGATCGGGTAGTCGTTGACGGCCTCTGCGGCCTCGGGGAAGTCCACGCCCTCCACCTTGTCACCCGCCGCGCGCACGTCGGTCCTGTACACGAGGGCGGCGTCGGCCTCCTTCAGCCCGACCTTCGTCAACGCGCTCTTGACGTCCTGCTCGTACGACACCGGGGTGAGTCCGAGGCCGCCGGCGTCCAGCGCCGTCTGCGCCGCGGACCCGCACGGCACCTCCCTGTCGCACAGGACGACCTTCAGTTTCGGGTCGGTCAGGTCCTCCAGCGAGGAGACGCCCTCCGGGTTGCCCGGCAGGGTGGCGATCTCCAGCCGGTTGCGGACGAAGGTGGCCGGGGTGCCGGCGGCGTCCCCCGCGTCCGAGACGATCTTCATCGTCCCGGGGCTGGCGGAGGCGAAGACGTCGGCGGGGGCACCGCTGGTGATACCGGCGGCGAGGCTGTCGCTGCCGCCGAAGCTGAACGTGACCCCGGTACCGGGGTTCGCCTTCTCGAAGCGCTCGCCCAGCGTCGTGAAGCTCTCCGTGAGGGACGCGGCGGCGAACACGGTCACCGTGCCCGACAGCTCGCCCGACGCGCGCGCGTCCCCGCGTCCCGGCGAGGAACCGCGGTCGGAGGACGGGGAGCAGGCGGTCGCGGCCCCCGGAACGAGCAGCAGGGCAGCGACGGCACAGGCCACCCGCGTCATCGGCATCCGGCGACCCGAGCGGGACGGACGGCCCGAGCGGGACGGACGGGTCCGGTGTGCGGGGCGGGTCGTCACAGGGCTGCTCCCTCTGCCTGCTGCTTCTCACGATCCGATCGGGCGGTCGTGCATGCGCCGATCATACTGCCGCAGGTGCAAGCTGAAAATTCTCTTTCGTCTTGCATCAGCTGCTCTGTCAGAGCGAAAGGCCCGCATGTGCGTTTGTCCGGACCGTAGTCCGGATGCCTTCGGCCGGGAGGCGGTGGCCCATGGCCCGGCCTCTTGTCGCAGACGTCGCCGGTCCGGTCGCCGGTCTCGTCCTGGCCGAGCCCGCCGCGGCGCCGCGTGAGGGGCGGCCCGGACGGGTTTCCTCCGAACTCCCCCCTCCCCGACGCCGGATGAGTGTGAACAGCATCTGGTGTATGAGATACGAAAGAGCGCACTCATGGCGTCCGGAGCCTTGCCAGGCTGGTCCGGACCGCCCTATTCTCCCGGTGAGAAAGCGCTTTCCCCGGTTGTCGGTTCAGGGCCAGTGGAGCGAAGTCGCCTCGTTCGCCGGTGGCTTCGCGCAGGAGCCGCCACTGGTCCGGCGCGGGAGCACGGTCGCGGTGATCCCGCGGCCGGCGTCGGCCGACATGTCCGCCGGGCCCTCATGGCAGCGGTCGGTCCGGTCGCACCGAAGCCGAGCAAGAGCCGAGCAAGAGCCGAAGAACCGCCTCGGAGAACAGCACCCGCAGCAGGGCGGGGCCGGGGCGCCCGCAGGGCGTGATCACGGTACGGCCGAGTGCGGCCGGAGCCGTCCGGAGAGACGTCCGGCGGATCCGACCGCGCTCTATATGACATGCCCATGACCATGCTCGCGAGGGTGAAGTCGGTCGTCGCGGTCGCCCCGGTCCATCCATGCAGTCCGCCCCCGGCACGTGCAGACGAACAGGGAGAGACACGGATGAAGAGATCAGCAGCAGTGCGCCTCGGCGCGACACTGGCCACGGCGGCCCTCGCGGCCGCGACCGGGCTGGTGGTGTCGACGTCCTCGGCGTCGGCGGCCGTCACCGGCAGCGCCACCGGCTACGCCACGCGGAACGGCGGTACCACCGGCGGCGCCGGCGGGCAGACGGTACGCGCCACCACGGGCACCGCGATCCACGCGGCCCTGTGCAACCGGGCCAGCAGCAGCACCCCGATCATCATCGAGGTGCAGGGGACCATCAACCACGGCAACACCACCAAGGTGTCCGGCGGCAGCTGCAACACGGCCGCCGACAAGATCGAGCTGAAGCAGATCAGCAACGTCTCGATCGTCGGTGTCGGCAGCGGTGCCGTCTTCGACCAGCTGGGCATCCACATCAGGGAGGCCAGCAACATCATCATCCAGAACGTGACCGTCCGGAACGTCAAGAAGTCCGGCTCGCCCACCTCCAACGGCGGTGACGCCATCGGCATGGAGAGCGGTGTCCGCAACGTCTGGGTCGACCACGCCACGCTGGAGGCGTCCGGCGGCGAGTCGGAGGGCTACGACGGCCTCTTCGACATGAAGAACGACACCCAGTACGTGACCCTGTCGTACAGCATCCTGCGCAACTCCGGCCGCGGTGGCCTCATCGGGTCCAGCGAGAGCGACCGCTCCAACGGCTACGTCACGTTCCACCACAACAAGTACGAGAACATCGACTCCCGTACCCCGCTGCTGCGCGGCGGCATCTCGCACATCTACAACAACCACTACGTCGACCTGCACGAGTCCGGCATCAACTCCCGGGCCGGGGCGCGCGCGAAGGTGGACAACAACTACTTCGAGGACTCCAAGGACGTCCTCGGCACCTTCTACACCAGCGAGGCCGGCTACTGGCAGGTCGGCGGCAACATCTTCGACAACGTGACCTGGTCCAGCCGCAGCGGCGACAAGCAGCCCGCCGGTCCGAACCCGACGTCCAACACCTCGGTCACCATCCCCTACTCCCACCGCCTCGACAACGCGAACTGCGTACCGGACGTGGTGAACCGGACGGCCGGCGCCAACAAGGGCAACCGGGTCTCGGACGGCAACTGCACCCCGCAGAACCCGGGCCCGACCGACCCGCCCACCGACCCGACCGACCCGCCCACCGACCCCACTGATCCCCCCACCGGGACCAACCTCAGCCTCGGCGCCGGCGCCGACGGCTCCAGCAAGGCCAGTGGTACGAGCTACGGCAACGTGATCGACGGCAACACGGGCAGTTACTGGTCGCCGAGCGGTTCGACCGGTTCCGTCTCGGTCAAGTGGCCGTCCGCCACCTCGGTGTCGAAGATCAACATCCGGGAGGCGGCGGGCTCCGAGGGGGCCATCCGGAACTGGAGGGTCCTCAACCACGACACCGGAGCCGTCCTGACCTCCGGCAGCGGAGCGGGCGTCATCTCCTTCCCGCAGACCTCACTGCGCAAGGTCACCTTCGAGATCACCAGCTCCGACGGCACTCCGAGGGTCGCCGAGTTCGAGACCTACAACGGCTAGGAACGCCCCGAAGGGCTCACGCGCCCGGCTCCGGTCCCGTCCGGGACCCGGGGCCGGGCGTCGGCCGTACCGCCGGAAAAGGGAGTGTACGTTCGTACGCTCTGCGGATAGGGTCCGGCGTATGACCACTGACGTACTGCGCCGGCCGGGCGCGGCCGAGCGGCAGGCCCGTACGGCCGTCGCCGTGCTCTTCTTCACCAACGGCGCCCTGTTCGCGAACCTTCTGCCGCGCTATCCGCAGATCAAGGCGGATCTCGGGATCGGCAACGCCGCCTACGGGCTGGCCGTCGCCGCGTTCCCGGCGGGGGCCGTCGTGGCCGGGCTGGGGGCGGGGGTCGTCGTCCGCCGGCTGGGCTCGGCGCGTGCCGCGGTGGCGAGCACCCTGCTGACCGCGGCCGGGATCCTCGTCGCCGGACTGGCGCAGTCGGTGACGCTGTTCGCGGTCGCGCTGTTCCTGGCCGGCGCGATGGACGCGTTCACCGACGTCGCGCAGAACGCCCACGGGCTGCGGGTGCAGCGCCGCTACGGGCGCTCCATCATCAACTCCTTCCACGCCGTCTGGTCCATCGGGGCCGTCACCGGCGGAGCCATGGCCGCCGGCGCCCTCGCGCTCGGTCTCCCGCTCGGGACGCACCTGCTGATCTCGGGTCTGGTCTTCGGCGCCGCCGCCTGTCTCGCCCTGCGGTTCTGCCTGCCGGGGCCCGACACCGGGCCGGCCGAGGAGGCGGAGGCGAAGGGAGGGCTCCGGGAGAAGGAACCCGCAGGGGGAGGCCGTCCCGGGCTGACCTCGCGCACGCGGTACGTACTGGCCGCGCTCGTCCTCATCGCCACCGCCGGCACCCTCGTCGAGGACGCGGGCAACTCCTGGGCCGCGCTCTACCTCTCCGACTCGCTGAACGCGTCGGCGGCGCTGGCGGCGTCCGGCTTCATCGCCCTGGTCGGGGCCCAGTTCATCGGCCGGATCCTCGGCGACCGGCTCGTCGACCGGTTCGGCCGGCGCGCCGTCGCCCGCGCCGGAGGCTTCGTCGCCGCGGCCGGCATGGGCCTGGCGCTGGCCGTGCCCACGGTGCCCGGCACCGTCCTCGGCTTCGCCGCGGCCGGGTTCGGCGTGGCGACCCTCGTACCCGCCGCGATGCACGAGGCCGACGAACTGCCCGGCCTCAAGGCCGGATCGGGCCTGACGATCGTCTCCTGGCTGATGCGGCTCGGCTTCCTGCTCTCCCCGCCGGTCGTCGGGCTCGTCGCCGACGAGGCCGGCCTGCGTCTCGGCCTGCTGATGGTGCCCCTCGCGGGCGCGCTCGTGGTCGTCCTCGCCGGGGTGCTGGGGTCCCCGAAGCGCCAACCGGCAGACGGCGAAAGGTAGAAGAGCGCCGCAGCATCGGCCGGGTGTACGGAGTGTACGGTCGTACGCTCCACGGTGTACCGTCACCCCATGGCGACGGACCACTTCGCACAGGACCCCCGTACGAACCTGGAACGGATGCGGGCGGGCGACCCCTGCATCGCCGACGATCCCGAGATCGCCCGCCGGCAGCAGGAGGCCGTACGCCTGGCCGCCCGCTTCCAGGCAGCCTTCGTCGAGGACGCCGTCGCGGCGCAGTCGGTCCTCGCCGAACTGCTCGGCTCCGTCGGCGAGGGGGCACATGTGCGCCCGCCCCTGTACGTCGACTACGGCAGCAACATCACCATCGGGGCCCGCACCTTCGTCAACTACAACCTGACCGCGCTCGACGTCGCGGCCATCGTCATCGGCGAGGACTGCCAGATCGGCCCGGGCGTCCAACTCCTCACCCCCACACACCCCGTGGAACCCGGGCCCCGGCGCGACAAGCTGGAGGCCGCGCAGCCGATCACCATCGGCGACAACGTCTGGATCGGCGGCGGCGCCATCGTCCTGGCCGGGGTGGGAGTCGGGGACAACTCCGTGATCGGCGCCGGTGCGGTCGTCACCAAGGACGTACCGGCGAACGTGGTCGCCGTCGGCAGCCCCGCCCGCCCGGTCCGCGGCATCTGAGGCTCCCGTGGCCACCGGACACACCGACCCGCGGCGCCGCGAACGCATCATCGCCGCCACCCTCGACCTCATCGCCGAGGAAGGGCTCGCGGCGGTCTCGCACCGCAAGATCGCCCGGCGCGCCGGGGTGCCGCTGGGGTCGATGACGTACCACTTCGGCGGGATGGACGAGCTGCTCAGGGAGGCGTTCAGCGAGTTCACCGGCCATGTGGTCGCGATCTTCGACACCCATCTCGCGACACCGTCCGGCCCCGAGGAGGCCCGGGAGGCCGTGGCCGACCTCATCCGCGCCCTGTCCGAGGACAGCACGCGCGACCTCGTGCTCACCCAGGAGCTGTACGCCCTCGCCGCCCGCCGGCCCGCCTACCGGGAACTCACCCACGAGTGGATGCGCCGCAGCCGGGTCCACCTCGAGAAGTACTTCGACCCGGACACCGCCCGCCAGCTCGACGCCCTCATCGAAGGGCTGACCCTCCACCTCGCCCTCTCCAGGGAACCCCACGACCGCCCCCTGACCCTCGAGGCGATCGCCCGCATCACGGCACCCGGCGGCGCACCGCCCCGGGAGCCCTGACCGGGCCACCGCCGGGGGTGTGTCAAGGGAAGTCCGGACGTGAGGACGCCGGGGGACCGGACCGGGATCCTCGGACGGTGGGGGGTGTGAGGGTCGCCGTGAACCGGTAGCGCGAACCCCGGTACACCGCGCGGACCCACTCGACCGGTTTTCCCCGCTCGTCCCGTGAGTGGCGGGACAGCCGCAGCATCGGCATGCCCACGTCCGTATGGAGGAGTCCGGCCTCCCGCGGGGTGGCGGGGGAGGTCTCGATGGTCTCGTCGGCCTCCGCCAGGCGTACGCCGTAGACCTCGGTGAGCGTGGTGTAGAGCGAGGCGCGGCGGGCCAGGTGCCGGCGCAGGCCGGGAAAGCGGCGCGCCGACAGGTGGGTCGCCTCGATCGCCATCGGATCGCCCCCGGCCAGTCGCAGCCGCTCGAGGCGCAGCACCTTCTCGCCGGGCTCCACCTCGAGCAGCGCCGCCAGCTCCTCGCCGGCCGCCGTGCAGTCGATGTCCAGGACCCGGGAGGCGGGGGTGAGCCCCTGGTTGCGCATGTCCTCGGTGTACGAGGTCAGCTGGAGGGTGCGGTAGATCCTGGGGTGGGCGACGAAGGTGCCCTTGCCCTGGATGCGGACCAGCCGGCCCTCGCTCACCAGCTCCTGGAGGGCCTTGCGCACGGTGGTGCGCGAGGTGCGGAACTCGAGGGCGAGGAAGCGCTCGGCCGGCATCGGCGAGCCCGGTGGGCGCGCCTCGGTCATCCCCAGTAAGCGCTGCTTGATGCGGTAGTACTTCGGGACGCGGCCGGTGGGGCCCGGTGCCTGTGTCTCGGCCTGGGCGCTGCTGAGGTCCGTGCTCATGACCTGCCTTCCGGGTGCGGGGTCCGGCGGCGCGGACGGCAGGGGCCGGCCGCGGTGCACGTCGGCGGACGGCCGGGTTCGGCGCCGCACGCTCGGCGGTCCCGTTATAACCGCACGCCTTCTTTTGGTCTAGTCCAACGGTCGGCGCGGCCCTGTTCGCGGGGGGTTCCGAGCTCCGTGAGAGGTGCCGACAGCGGCCTTGGGGATCGGGTGCGCGACCCTTGACAGGGCCATAGGTCTAGGCCAAGCTCCCCTTGCTGGTCTAAACCATTTACGGAAGCCGGGTCCCAGCCCGCCGAGTGCTGCGCCGCTGCGAGGGTCACCGCCGAGGGCGTGGGTGTGGAAGGCATTCCTGAGGAGGGGTGGCGCGTGAAGCGCAAGCTGATAGCCGCGATCGGGGTCGCGGGCATGGTGTTCTCCGCCGCTGCGTGCGGGGGAGGCGACGGCGACGGGAAGAACACCGGGGCGGACGGCTTCGAGGGGCAGACGCTCACCGTGTGGGTGATGGACGGCTCCTCGCCCGGCGCGTGGCAGAAGGACCTCGCCAAGGAGTTCGAGACCAGGACCAAGGCGAAGGTCGCCTTCGAGGTGCAGCAGTGGAACGGCATCCAGCAGAAGCTGACCACCGCCCTGTCCGAGGAGAATCCGCCCGACGTCTTCGAGATCGGCAACACGCAGACCCCGGCGTACGCCAAGACCGGTGGCCTCGCCGACCTCACCGGTCTGAAGTCGGAGATCGGCGCGGACTGGACCGAGTCCCTCAACGAGTCGTCCGTCTTCGACGGCAAGCAGTACGCGGCGCCCTGGTACTTCGCCAACCGCGTGGTCCTCTACAACAAGAAGGTCTGGGCCGACGCGGGCATCGAGGACACGCCCAAGACCCGCGACGAGTTCTACGACGCGCTCAAGACGATCGGTGACAAGACCGACGCGGAGCCGATCTACCTGCCCGGCCAGAACTGGTACCACTTCGTCGGCCTGGTGATCGGTGAGGGCGGCGAACTCGTCAGGAAGGACGGCGACAAACACGTCTCCAACCTCGACGACCCGAAGGTCGCCGCCGCCATGGAGACGTACAAGAAGTTCCAGGCGCTGTCCAAGGCGCCCAAGGACAAGGACGAGGCCACCCCGCAGCAGGGTGAGGTCTTCGCCAAGGGCGACGTCGGCGCGTTCATCGGCATGGGCTGGGAAGCCGGCATCGCCATCGAGGCCAACCCCGAGATCGAGAAGGACATCGGCTACTTCACCATCCCGGGCACCGCGGCCGGGCAGCCCGAGGGTGTCTTCCTCGGCGGCTCCAACCTCGCCGTCGCCGCGGGCAGCGAGAAGCAGGAACTCGCCCAGGAGTTCCTGAAGCTGGCCCTCTCCGACAAGTACGAGGGACAACTGGCCAAGCTCAACGGCGTCATCCCCAACAAGGAGTCGCTGCAGAGCAACCTGAAGGGCAACGCACCCGCCGAGGCCGCCGCGCCGGCCGCCGCCGTCGGCGGCACCACCCCGCTGATCCCGGAGTGGGCCGCGGTCGAGAACGCACCCAACCCGATCAAGACGTACATGACGGCCGTCCTGAACGGCAAGTCCCCGGCCGAGGCCGCGAAGCAGGTCGAGGACGAGTTCAACAAGCGCCTGGCGCAGCAGCAGTAGAAGCGCGGGCGCTCCCACCGGAGCGGGGGCCGGCCGTACGGACGGCCCCCGCCCCCGGCGTTGAACAGGCCGAGAAGAGAGATCGCGAGCATGACCGTGCAGACCGAACGGCCGCCCTCCGGCCCGGCGGACGCCCGCAAGGCGGACCACGGGGGGACCGGCAGGCCCTCACCGAGAGCCGCGTCGCGTGCCGGCGCGCTCGCCCCGTACCTGCTGCTGCTGCCCGCCTGCGCGGCCACCGTGCTGCTGCTCGGCTGGCCGCTGCTGAAGGACGTCCTGCTGTCCTTCCAGAACCTCAACATGGGGCAGCTGATCCAGCACGTCACCGAGTGGAACGGGCTCGACAACTACAAGGAGACCCTCACCAGCGAGGACTTCTGGCGGGTCACCCTCCGCTCGGTCCTCTTCACGGCGGTCAACGTCGTCCTCGTCATGGTCCTGGGCACTCTGGTCGGCCTGCTGCTCGCCCGCCTCGGCAGGAAGATGCGGTTCACCCTGCTGATCGGCCTGGTGCTGGCCTGGGCCATGCCGATCGTGGCCGCCACCACCGTCTACCAGTGGCTGTTCGCCCAGCGCTTCGGCGTCGTCAACTGGGTCCTGGACAAACTCGGCTGGCACTCCATGGCCGACTACAGCTGGACCAGCAGCCAGATGTCGACGTTCTTCGTCGTCACCGTGCTGATCGTGTGGATGTCCATCCCGTTCGTCGCGATCAACCTCTACGCGGCGACCACGACCATCCCGGGCGAGCTCTACGAGGCCGCTTCCCTCGACGGCGCCGGCGCATGGCGGAGCTTCGCCACGGTCACCGTGCCGTTTCTGCGGCCGTTCCTCTACGCGACGACCTTCCTGGAGATCATCTGGGTGTTCAAGGCGTTCGTCCAGGTCTTCCTCTTCAACGGCGGAGGCCCCGACCGGCTCACCGAGATCCTGCCCGTTTACGCCTACGTCGAGGGCATGGGCAACCAGCACTACGGCATGGGCGCGGCGATCGCCGTCCTGACCATCCTGATCCTGCTCGGCCTGACCGCCTACCACCTCAGGATCGTGCTCAAGCAAGAGGAGGACGAGCTGTGAGACGCTCGCTCCTGGCCCGTCTGTGGCCCAATGTCACGGCCGTCGTCCTGTTCATCGGCTTCGTCTTTCCCGTGTACTGGATGTTCGCCACGGCCTTCAAGCCCACCGGCGACATCATCTCGGAGAACCCGGTCTGGTTCCCGACCGACGTCACCTTTCAGCACTTCAGGACCGCGACCGGCGTCGACCACTTCTGGACCTACGTCCGCAACTCGCTGACCGTCACCGTCCTGGCCGTCCTCTTCTCGCTGATCATCGCACTGGCAGGCTCCTTCGCCCTGGCGCGGATGCGGTTCAAGGGGCGGCGCGGCTTCGTCATCGGTTTCATGCTGGCCCAGATGGCGCCGTGGGAAGTCATGATCATCGCGATGTACATGATCGTGCGGGATGCGTCGATGCTGAACAGCCTCGTTCCGCTGACGCTCTTCTACATGATGATGATCCTCCCCTTCACCCTCCTGACGCTGCGCGGCTTCGTCGCCGCCGTGCCGAAGGAGCTGGAGGAGTCCGCGATGGTCGACGGCTGCACCCGCGCCCAGGCGTTCCGCCGGGTCATCCTGCCGCTCCTCGCGCCGGGCCTGATGTCCACATCGCTGTTCGGCTTCATCACCGCGTGGAACGAGTTCGCGCTGGTCCTGGTGCTCAACAAGGACGTCGAAGCACAGACCCTGCCCCTGTGGCTCTCCAGCTTCCAGACCCAGTTCGGCAACGACTGGGGCGCGACCATGGCCGCCTCGTCGCTCTTCGCCGTCCCCATCCTGATCCTCTTCGTCTTCCTGCAACGCAGGGCCGTCAGCGGCCTGACCGCGGGCGCAGTGAAGGGATAACGCCACCCGATGACGACATCCACCACCGGCACCCTCACCCGCGACGCCCTCGCCGTGCTCCAACCGGGCTTCGCCGGCACCACCGCGCCCGACTGGGTGCGCCGCCGGCTGTCCGAAGGGCTCGCCTCCGTCGCCCTCTTCGGACGCAACGTCGCCACCGCCGAGCAGGTCGCCGCCCTCACCGCCCAGTTGCGGGCCGAACGGGACGACCTCCTCGTCGCCATCGACGAGGAGAGCGGCGACGTCACCCGGCTCGAGGTCCGCACCGGATCCTCCTTCCCCGGCAACCACGCCCTCGGCGCCGTCGACGACACCGCTCTCACCCGCGGCGTCGCCCGCGAACTGGGCCGCCGGCTCGCCGAGTGCGGTGTCAACTTCAACTGGGCGCCCTCCGCCGACGTCAACGCCAACCCCGACAACCCGGTCATCGGCGTCCGCTCCTTCGGCAGCGAGACCGACCTGGTCGCCCGGCACACCGCCGCCTGGGTCGAGGGCCTGCAGTCCACCGGCGTCGCCGCCTGCACCAAGCACTTCCCCGGCCACGGCGACACCAGCGTCGACTCCCACCACGCCGTCCCGCACATCGACCTCGACACCACCACGCTCCACGAACGCGAACTCCAGCCGTTCCGGGCCGCGATCGAGGCCGGCACCCGCGCCGTCATGAGCGCCCACATCCGCGTCCCCGTCCTCGACCCGGACCGCCCCGCCACCCTCTCCCGCCGCATCCTCACCGACCTGCTGCGCGGCGAACTCGGCTACCAGGGCCTGATCGTCACCGACGGCATGGAGATGCGCGCCGTCTCCGGCACCTACGGCCTCGAACACGGGGTCGTCCTGGCCATCGCGGCCGGCGCCGACGCGATCTGCGTGGGCGGCGGGCTGTGCGACGAGGGCACGGTGCAGAGCCTGACGGACGCGCTCGTCGCCGCCGTCCGTTCGGGCGAACTCCCCGAGGAGCGGCTCGTCGACGCCGCCGCCCGGGTCCGCGCCCTGGCCGACTGGACCGCCGGGGCGCGGCGCTCCCCGGGCCCCGGGGACGGCCGCGAGCCGGAGATCGGGCTCACGGCGGCCCGCCGCGCGGTGACCGTCACCCGCACCGGGCCCGCCGCACCACCGGTCACCGGACCGGTGTACGTGGCGACCTTCCACCCCGCCGCCAACATCGCCGTCGGCGACGAGACCCCCTGGGGCGTCGGCCCGGAACTGGAGCGGCTGCTCCCGGGCACCGCCACCGGCTCCTTCACCGGCCCCGACGCCGGAGCGCGGGCGCTCGAGGCCGCGGCCGGCCGGCGCGTGGTCGCCGTGGTCCGCGACGAGCACCGGCACGCGTGGATGCGTACGGCCCTGGACACCCTGCTCGCGGCCGGGCCGGACACCGTGGTCGTGGAGATGGGCGTGCCGCAGTCCGCACCGCGTGGCGCGCTGTACGTCGCCACGCACGGGGCGGCGCGCGTGTGCGGGGTCGCGGCCGCCGAGGTGGTCGTCGCGGGCTGACCCGCGGGGAGGCTTCCGTCACGTGATCCCCCACCCGGGGGTTCACACAGTTCCCCGGGTGCTGCCGCGGTTCAGCGGTCGACGGACCACGCAGCACGAGGCGGCGGGGCACCCGTGGTCAGGATGTGCTGGACGACCTGGAGTGCCTTTGCCAGGGGCAGCGTGTCCTCGTCGGGATACTCGTCGTGTTGCCCGTTCGCCAGGACGAAGCCCTTGCCGGAGCCGCTCGCACCCGGATCCACCGCGTGTTCGCCGGGGTCGTCCTCGCCGTCCGGCAGTACGACCATGGCCCGCTCGGTGTTGCTGATGAAGGCCGGCGACCGGCCGGACGAACTGGTCAGCCATGCATCGAGTCGCCCGGCGCTGATCCGTTCCCGCAGCGCCTCGACCGCCGCTGCCGGTGAGGTCGGCCCGGTGCCGTCGCAGAGGGCCCAGGACTCGATCACGCGCTCGACCTTCTCACACCGGAGCGGGGCCTCGGGGCACGGCCCGAGACCTCCGGCATCGTCGCCGCGGGACTCCGTGAGCGGCCGGCCGGTTCACGGACTGACGACGGCCCCGGACGAAGGCCGGCCGGCCCGCAGCGCGCGGACCGGCCGGCCTTCGTCGTCCCCGTGGTGCCGGCGGGTCAGCCCCCGGCCGGCAGCATCAGCCGGGCCAGCAGGTCGTCCAGCGTGACCATGCCGGTCAGCCGGCCCGAGTCGTCCCGCACGACCGCCAGTGTGCCCCGGCGGCGGCGCAGCACGTCGATCGCGTCGGCGACCGTCGTGGTGTCCGTCAGTTCGGGCACCGGGCGGGCCAGCTCGCGGGCGCTCGTGGCCCGGCCCCGGGCGCGGGCGACCAGCACGTCCCGCGCGTGGACGGCGCCGAGGACGGTGCCGCCGTCACGGACGAGCAGCCGGGTCCGGTCGTACGCGGTGGCCACCCGCAGCACCTCGTCGACGCCCGCGTCACCCTGCACCGAGTCGATCTCCTCGGCCGGGATCCGCAGGGCACCGACCGGGGTGTCGGGCTCGGTCAGCGAACGGGTCAGCAGCTGCGAGTCCGTCTTGCTGATCAGGCCGAGCCGCTCCGACTCCACCACCAGGTGGGTGAGCTGCTCACGGTCGTGGACCGACGCCAGCTCGTCGCGCGGGCTCACCCGGCACATCCGTACCAGCGCGTTGCTCACCACGTTCAGCACGTGGATCAGCGGCCGGACGACCTTCACCACCGCCCGGAACGACGGGGCGAGCAGCATCGCGGAACGCTCCGGGTGGGCGATCGCCCACGACTTGGGCGCCATCTCGCCCACCACCATGTGCAGGAACACCACCAGCATCATCGCGACGGCGAACGCCACCCCGTAGCTGACCGCGCTGGGCAGACCCAGGGCGTGCAGCAGCGGGTCCAGCTCGTGCGAGATCGCGGGCTTGGACACCGAGCCCAGGCCCAGCGTGCACACCGTGATGCCCAGCTGGGCACCGGCCAGCATGAGCGACAGCTCGCGCATGCCGGCCAGCGCGGCACCGGCGCCGCGCCGCCCCTCGGACGCCGCCTTCTCCATGCGGTGCCGTTTGGCGGCGACCAGCGCGAACTCGGCCGCCACGAAGAACCCGCTGCCGACCAGCAGCAGCACGGTCACGAAGAGAGCCATCGGGAAACTCATGCGGGCTCCTCCGTCTTCTCCAGGTCGTCCTGCACCGGCGGCGCGATCCGGGTGACCCGCACCCGCTCGGCGACATGCCGGTCCAGGGTGCGTACGTCGATCACCGCGCGGCCGTCCCCGGGCAGCTCGACGGTGACCCGGTCACCCACGGTGGGGAAACGGCCCAGCCGGTCCACCACCAGGCCGGCCACCGTCTCGTAGTCGTCCCCCTCGGGCAGCTGGACGCCGGTGGCCCCGGCCACCTCGTCCAGCCGGCGGCCCGCGTCCACGAGCCAGCCGTCGCCGTCGGCGACCGCCAGTTCGGAGACCTTGTCGGACTCGTCGGCGATGTCACCGACCAGTTCCTCGGCGATGTCCTCGTAGGTGACGATGCCGGCCACACCGCCGTGCTCGTCGAGGACGACCGCGAACTCGTCCTCCTGCTCGCGCATCCGTGCGACCGCGTCCGGCAGCGGAAGCGTGTCCGGCAGCAGCAGGGGTTGCCTGGCCATCCGGCCGGCGGTGAGACCGGCCATCCGGTCGGCGGGCACCGCCATCAGTTCGCGCACGCCCAGTACCCCCGCGACGTCGTCGGGGTGATCGCCGAGCACGGGGTAGTTGGAGTGGCCGTGTGCCGCGATCAGACCGACCGCCTCGCCGGCGCTCGCCTCCCCGCGGACGAAGACGGCGTCCGCGCGCGGCACCATCACCGCGTGCAGGGTCCGCTCGGAGAACTCCAGCGCGTGGTCCAGCAGGGTGGCTCTGTCCTCGGGCAGCGTCCCGTTCTCGTGGGACTCGCCGATCAGATGACCGAGCTCCTCCAGCGTGGCACCGTGGTGCAGCTCCTCGACCGGCTCGATGCCGATGCGGCGCAGCAGGTGGGACGCGGCGTTGTCGAAGATCCGCACCAGCGGTCCGACGACCTTCAGGTACGCCAGGGTCGAGCCGGCCAGCGCCTTCGCCAGCCGTTCGGGCACCGCGATGGCGAGGTTCTTCGGGGCCAGCTCACCGAGCACCATCTGGACGATCGTGGCCAGCACGAACGCGAGCACCACCGAGGTGCCGCTCACGGCCGCGTCCGGCAGTCCGAGGCCGGACAGCGCCGGTCTGAGCAGCGCGGACACCGACGGCTCGGCGATGAAACCGACGACCAGACCGGTCACGGTGATGCCGAGCTGGGCGCCCGACAGCATGAAGGACAGCCGCTCCAGCACCTTCAGCGCGCGGGCGGCCCTGCGGTCCCCGGCCTCGGCCTCACGCGCGAGCGCGAGCCGGTCCACAGAGACGTAGGCGAACTCCTGGGCCACGAAGTAACCGGTGCCGGCGGTGAGCACGAACACGGCGAGCAGGCCCAGGAAGGCCTCTACGGCACTCATCGAACACCACCCCGCCGGGTGCCGGTCTCAACAGGTGCGTGACGGGATGGTCGGGGACTGTGCCCCGGGGGGTCCGTCGATCTGGCGGACACGTGCATGACTCCTCGTGGATGTACCGGGTGGCCGGTGCGCCGGCCGGCCGGACTGGATCTGTCTGCGATCCAACGATTCGGACAGGGGACATGTTCCCGGACCGGGCCGGACCGCACCCCTGCGGGTGCGGTCCGGCCCGCGGCTCGGCGGTGCGGTGCGCCGGTGCGTCTCAGAGGTCGAACTCGTGCGGCGGCAGCCCCAGGGCGAAACACGCCTCCCGGACGACCGCCTGCTCGTTCTGGTCGAAGTCGCCGTCCGCTCCGCCGATCACGATGCCGATCTGGATCACGGCCCGTGCCTCGGCAGGCTTCTTCTTCGCCTTGGCGATCTCCTGCAACACGCTCACCTTGCCGAAGGCGAAGTCCGCGACCAGCCTGTCGAGGTTCTCCTCGAAGCGGCGGCGCAGATCGTCCGCGGGAAAGTTCCGCAGGACGTCGTTGGTGGAGATGAGCTGGGCCACCCGCTGCCGCTCGGAGGGGTCGACGGACCCGTCGGCGGCGGCGACCAGGGCGCACATGGCCATGCTCGCGTCACGGAAGGCGCCGCTCCTGAGATCGTTCTTCTTCGTTTCGAGCTGGGTCTGCATCTGCGACGCGGACTCCTTGATGCGGTCCCACAGGGCCATGCGTACTCCAGGTGTTCGGATCGGGTGCGCGTGTGCACAACCAGTATCTACAGCAGCGTAGAAGTTAGCGGACCCGGCCCCGGGGCAGAAGTGCCGGACTCGGGCGTTCCGAGTTGGCGGAGGGTGTCGCTGTTGGGCCGAACGGGTGACCATGCGTAAGAATTGCCCGATGCAGACAGTCAGCACCACCCAGGACGGAGCATGCCGGTGAACAGCCACGATGTCACCGACGAACAGTGGGAAGGACTCGCCCAGGTCGTTCCGCTGCGGGGCCACGACGCCTGGCCGTCCTCGGTGGGCCACCGTTCCGTCCCCGAGGCCGAGGCCGAGGCGCGACGCCGCCTCGTGGTCCTGAGGGTGAACGTGTTCGCGGACGCCCGCGACGTCGCGGAGACGCTGATGTCCGGGATACCGGTCCTCCTCGACCTCACCAGTGCGGAGGGCGACGTCGCCAAGCGGATACTGGACTTCAGCACCGGTGTCGTCTTCGGCCTGGGCAGCGGCATGCACCGCGTCGACCGCAACGTCTTCCTGCTGACCCCGGCCGACACCGAAGTGACCGGTCTGATGCAGGGGATGGGGATCCCCGGGAACGGTTAGCCGGGCCGGCACGGGGGAGTGAACGGGCGGGACGGGCGTTTCGCCCGATCGTGGGAAGCGCGCACAAGCGGAACGGTTCACCCCGCTCCGGAGCTCTAGCGTCCCGCACATGACCCTGCCTCACCGGTCGCCGCCGGCCCTGTCCTCCCCGTCTCCCGCCTCCCTGTTCTCCCCCCTGCCCGGTGTCCCGTCCCCCGGAGCCTCCTCCGGGGAGGGAGGCGCCCGGGGGCGCCGGTGCCCCGACCGGCCGCACATCACCGAGCTGCTGCTGTCCGCCTTCGCCGGGCACCGCAACACCGGGCTTCCGCTCGGGCCCCTCACCCTGCTGGCCGGGGCCAGCGGCAGCGGCAAGACCAGCGCCCTGCGGGCCTACGAGGCACTCGCCCGGCTCGGTGGCGGGGCCGAGCTCGGCGAGGCGTTCCCCGCACCGGACGCGTGCGTGCCGGAACGGGCCCGCGCCGACGCACAGGGCCGCCGGGGTTTCCGCATCGGCTGCACCGCCGACGGCCCCGAGGGTCCGGTCCGGCTCGAGGTCGCCGTGCAGGCCGAACCCACGCTGCGGATCGCGGGGGAGCGGCTGACGGCGGACGGGACGGTCCTGCTGGAGTCCGCGCTGCGCGACCCCCGGGGCCGCACCGTGCAAGCCGCGTGGCACACTGCCGGGACCGCCCCGGTCACCCGCGGTCCGCTGCCCGACGACCGGCTGGGCACCGCGCTGCTGCCACTGCGCGTCGCAGGCCGGACGCCCGGCGAGCGCAGGGTGCTGGCCGCCGCCGAGCAGATGGTGGTCGCCCTGCGCTCGGTCTTCGCCTGCGACCCCCGGCCCGACGGCATGCGCGACGCCGTGCCGACCGGCACCGGGCGGCTGCTCGGCGACTGTGGCAACGTCGCCGACGTGCTGTGGCGCACCCACACCGAGTGCGCGATCCGGTACGGGCTCCTGGTGTCCGCCGTACGCGCCGGATGCGCCGGGCCGGTCACCGGCCTGCTCGCCGAGCCGTGCGGCGACGGCCTGGTCCGCGCCCTGCTCGACCGGGGCGACGGAACCCGTACCGCGCTCGGACGCCTGGGCGAGGGCGAGCTGCGGTACGTCGCGCTCGCGCTGGTGCTGCTCACGGGGCCCGGCGTGCTGGAGGTCGACGCGTCCGGCGAGGTCCCGGCCGCGCTGCAGACCCTCACCGTGCTCGCCGACGGGCTCGACCGGGGCATGGACCCGCTCCAGCGCGCGGAACTGCTGCGGCTGGCGGCGCGGATGTGCGAGCGGGGGCACATCCGGCTGGTCGGGGCGGTGAGTGACGCGTCCTGGGCCGCGGGAGTGGACGGCGTGACGGTGGTACACCTGAACCGTGACTGACACGCCCGACCCGACGCGCCCCACCGCCCCGGCCGCCCCCGCCGCCCCGCTCGCCCCGCTCGACGTGGCCGGACTCCAGCGCAGACTCGCCGAGTTCGCCGCGGCACGGAACTGGCAGTCCTACCACACCCCGAAGAACCTCGTCACCGCGCTCAGTGTGGAGGCCTCCGAACTGGTGGAGATCTTCCAGTGGCTGACGCCGGAGGAGTCGGCCCGCGTCATGGACGACCCGGACACCGCACACCGCGTCGGCGACGAGGTGGCCGATGTGCTCGCGTACCTCCTCCAGTTGTGCGAGGTGCTCGGCGTCGACCCCCTGGCCGCCCTGAGCGCCAAGATCGACCGCAACGAGCACCGCTTTCCGGTCTGAACGGGGTGCTCCGCGGAGCGCCCCTCCCCGGAGTGGACTTCTCCGTCATCACTCTCCGTATTCAACATGCCGACCGTTTTCGAATTGTTGTCCCCAGATCTCCGCCTTCTGTTCGATGTTCTGTCTCAAACTGTCTCACTCTGGGTAGTGAACAGGGGAGTTGGGCGGACGCGCGGGCAGCGCGTCGGACAGACAGGGGCGGCGCATGGACGCTGTGCGGCTCATAGGGACGAGCAGACGGGCCCTCACCACTGCCGGCGGTATGCCGGAGCTCTCGGCGGAGGTGTGGCAGGCGCAGGCACTCGCGCAGGCGGTAGGCAGCCGCCTCGCGGTCGCCGGCCCGCCCGAACTGCGCGGCGAGGCACTGGGCCTGACCGAGCTGGCGGGACGCGGCTGCGGGGTGCTGGACACCCCGCGGCTCGGTCCGGGCGAGTCGCGCGCCGCCCTGCTCACCGAGCTGGGCGACGCCCGGCAGGCCCTGCTGCACCTGGGCGGACTTCTCGGCGAGGTCGGCATCGCGCTGGTCGGCATGGCCTCCTCGGCGGTCGACGAGTCCTCGTACTGGCAGTGCGTGGAGGCCATCGACGCGGCGGACGAGTCCCGCGACCGCGTGCTGGAGATGCTCCGCAAACTGGCGGACCGGGACCAGGCCCTCGCCGAACAGGAGGCCGGTCGGGGCCGGCTGCCGTGACCGCGCAGGTTCACCGGGTGGGCGGTCGTGGCGGCCGGAGGTGCGGTGACGTCCGTTCGACCGCTGGAGGCGCGGTGGCCGGGCCCGGGCGAAGCGGCGCAGACCCGACCGCCTGCCGTCGGCCTGCTGCCGCCCCCACGGCGTCACCTGCTTGCACGGCGGCTGCTCCCCGGAAGCGGCCCCGCCGGCGGTGCGGCCGTGGTGGACGCGGACGGCACCGAGGTGGCTGCTACGGCCCTCCCGCGACCACCCGCACGCGGCGCAACGGACGTCCCCGCCCGTCCCGCCGTCCCCCGTTCCGGCCGCCGGCCCGGCGAACCTTCCCGGCCGGAGCGCCGGGCGCGACACGGGGGGGCGAAGGGCCGGCCGGACCGTACCGGGTCCGAGCAGGCAGGATGGAGGCATGGATCTCCGTATCTTCACCGAGCCCCAGCAGGGGGCCACCTACGACACCTTGCTCACCGTCGCCAAGGCCACCGAGGAACTCGGCTTCGACGCCTTCTTCCGCTCCGACCACTACCTCAAGATGGGCTCCGGGGACGGCCTGCCCGGCCCCACCGACGCCTGGATCACCCTCGCCGGCCTCGCCCGCGAGACCAAGCGCATCCGGCTCGGCACCCTGATGACCGCCGGCACCTTCCGGCTCCCCGGCGTCCTCGCCATCCAGGTCGCCCAGGTGGACCAGATGTCCGGCGGCCGTGTCGAACTCGGCCTGGGGTCCGGCTGGTTCGAGGAAGAGCACAAGGCGTACGGCATCCCCTTCCCGAAGGAGAAGATGGCCCGCCTGGAGGAACAGCTGGAGATCGTCATCGGCCTGTGGGCGACCGGGACCGGCCAGACCTACGACTTCCACGGCACGTACTACGACCTCACGCGGTCACCGGCGCTCCCCAAGCCGGCCCAGCCCAAGGTCCCGGTGCTCATCGGCGGCCACGGCGCCGTCCGCACGCCCCGGCTGGCCGCGCGGTACGCCGACGAGTTCAACATGCCGTTCGCCTCCGTCGAGGACAGCGAGCGCCAGTTCGGCCGGGTGCGCGCCGCCGCCCAGGAGGCAGGCCGCGACCCCGGCGCCCTCGTGTACTCCAACGCGCTGGTCGCCTGCGTCGGCAAGGACGAGCAGGAGATCGCCCGCCGCGCCGCCGCGATCGGCCGCGAGCCCGACGAACTGCGCGCCAACGGGCTCGCGGGCACCCCCGCCGAGGTCGTCGACAAGATCGGCCGCTACGCCGAGGCCGGCGCCCGGCGCATCTACCTCCAGATCCTCGACCTGTCCGACCTCGACCACCTGGAACTCATCTCCTCCCAGGTCCAGTCCCAGCTGGGCTAGCCTCTCCGGCCGTGCGGGCGGACCGCCCGCACGGTCAGGCCGACCCCGCAGGCCTGCACGCACCCCCGCACTCCCGGCGGGCCCGGGGCCCCGGAGAAGCAGCGGCCCGGGGCCGCCCGGCACATTCGGCAGAGGCTCTTCCCGGCGGCGGCCGACCGCACCGTCGGCATCCCGTCGGCATCCCGTGGGCGCCCCGGGCCCGGCGCTGCGGCCTCACTGCGGCAGCCCCGGACCGCTCCGGGAACCGGGCGGACGGCCGAGACGGAGCACACGATTCCTCCCGCGGGGTTCTGGCGGGGTCTCCTCGAGCGGCGTGGGTGAATCACGGGACGCGCCGATCTAATTACCGCATATATGACTATAAGACATGTGTTATTCAGTCATGCACTCACATACGCGGCGCACCCTGCTCGGTGCCTCGATCGCGGCCGTCGGCTCCGGAGCCCTGGCCGCCTGTTCCGGGTCGGGCTCGCACTCCGGGCCCGGCCCTCACTCCGCGTCCGGTCCGCCCTCCGCAACCGGCACCCCCGCGGCGGCGGGCGGGGCCCCCGGCCACCGCGGCGAGGGTTTCGTTCCCAAGGGGCCCACGGGGTACGTGAACCCGTCCGATCCCGAGGTCGTCGCTGCCGAGAGGGAACGCGGGTCCGGTCCCCTGCGCACGGTCGTGCTGACCGCCTCCGAGACGTCCCTCGACCTGGGCGGGCAGACCGTTGACTCATGGGCGTACGGTGACATGCTGCCCGGCAGGGAGGTCCGGGTCACCGCGGGTGACATCCTCAACCTCAGGCTCGTCAACCACCTGCCCGTGACGACGACGCTGCACTCGCACGGTATCCGTCTGCGCTGCGACATGGACGGAGTACCGGGCCTGACCCAGTCCTCCGTCGAGCCCGGCGCGGACTTCACCTACCGCTTCGCCGTGCCGCACCCGGGTACGTACTGGGTGCATTCGCACTCGGGAATGCAACTCGACCGCGGCCTGTACGCCCCGCTGATCGTCGAGGACCCCAAGGAGCCCTTGTGCTACGACAAGGAGTGGGTCGTCGTCCTGGACGACTGGGTGGACGGCGTGGACGGCTCCACTCCGGACGGCGTGCTCGCGCAGTTGCACCAGGGCAGGAGCATCCCGATGGACATGGGCGAGAGCGCCGCACACGACTCGATGCTCGCCCCCGCCAAGCCCGCCGGCCCCTCCCGCGTCCTGCACAAGGGGCACAGCCGCGTGCTGGACAGCGCGGGCGGTCACGTCGACTACCCGCACTATCTGATCAACGGCCGTCTCCCGAAAGCCGCTTCGGTCTTCCGGGCCTGCCCCGGGGAGCGGATCCGGTTGCGGATCATCAACGCCGGGGGCGACACGGCTTTCCGGGTGGCACTCGGCGGCCACGAGATGACCGTGACGCACACGGACGGCTACCCGGTCGAGCACACGCGCACGGACGCACTGCTGCTGGGCATGGCCGAACGCTACGACGTGCTCGTCACCGCCAAGGACGGGGTGTTCCCGCTGGTCGCGCTCGCCGAAGGCAAGAACGCGAGGGCCCTGGCGGTCCTGCGCACCGGCAGCGGGAGCTTCCCCGGATGCTCCGCGCACCCGAAGGAGCTCGACGGCCGGATCGTGCCGGCCGGCCGGCTGGTGCCGGACGAGTCCGTCGCCCTCTGCGACCGCACCCCGGACCGCGAGCTGAGCTTCAGACTGACCGGCAGCATGAGGCAGTTCGACTGGAGACTCGACGGCCGGACCTACTCCGTCGAACAACGCCACCCCGTCCGGGAGGGAGAACGGGTCCGCCTGACCTTCACCAACGCCACCGACATGTGGCACCCCATGCATCTGCACGGCCACACCTTCGCCCTCACCGGCGCCCGCGCGGCCGGAGCGCGCAAGGACACCGCCCTGGTACTGCCGCACCGCAAACTCGTCGTCGACTTCAACGCCGACAACCCGGGCCTGTGGATGCTGCACTGCCACAACCAGTACCACTCCGAATCCGGCATGATGACCATCCTCGGCTACCGGAAGTGACGACGGCATCGGCTGCCCCGCCGGCTGCGGGGCCCCGGGACCGCGCAGACGCACCTGTGGCGGAACGTCCGCGGTACGGGCCCCGCACAGGCGAGCGGTGGCGTCGGTGATCCGCACCGTCGATCGGAGTCCGTCCCGCACGGTTGTCTCTCCGGTCCACGGACCGGTCGTGGACCGGGAGGGACGCCCCTCCCTGACGCATACGGCCGGGCCCATGGCTCGCCCCGCCAGGCGTGGGCGAGCCCCACGGCCGGGGCTGCGGCCAGGGGACCCGACCGCGGTGGGTGGCCGGCGCCGATCGGCAGGGGAGCTCCACCCCCACCCCCGGCCCCGGACCCGGCTTGTGCGGCCGGACCTCGGGACCGGCCGCGGCCGGAAGCGACGACACACGCCCGCAGCGGCCCCCGGCCCCGGTGCGCCACCGGAGGACCCCGGCGGACCGGGCAGCCGACCGGACCGGATCGAGAACACGTCACGTGGGAGAAGAGATGCCCCTTCCGGACCCCGGGCGGGAGGCCGAAGCCGCGGCGGCCATCGGCTTCGACCTCGACGCATGCCTCCAGGAGCCCATTCACCTGCTCGGCCGGATCCAGTCCCACGGCACTCTGCTGGCGGTGGAGGCCGATACCGGCACCGTGGACACCGCGGCCCTGAACACCGGCGGCCTGCTGGGAATCGCGGCCGAGGAGCTGGTCGGGGGACCCGTCACGCGGGTGCTGTCCCCCCGGGACTGGGCCCAGGCCCTGGAGGTCGGCGCTCAGCACGAGGCGGCAAGCCTGGTTCTCCCCGTCTCCCTCGACGTGGCAGGCGCCCCCAGGACGTTCGACGTGACCGCCCACCGGCAGGGGCCCTTCGTCATCCTGGAGTGCGAGCCCCGCACCGTCGCGTTGTCGCATTTCGCGCCCTACTACCAGGGCGTCCGGCGGGCCCTGACCCGGCTCCGGTCGGCGACGACGGTAGCCGAGTGCTGCCAGGCGGCCACCCACGAGGTCCAGGCGCTGACCGGCTTCGACCGGGTGGTCGCCTACCGCTTCGAGGACGAGGACGGGCCCGGAGAGGTGGTCGCGGAGGTGCTCACCGACGGCCACGAGCCCTGGCTGGGGCTCTGGTTCCCCGCCAGTGACATCCCGCCCCAGGCGAGGCGGCTCTACCGCGACAACTGGATCCGGGTGATCGCCGACGTGGACGACACCAGTGTGGGCCTGCACCCCCCGCGGCGGGCCGGCTCCGACCTGCCGCTGGACCTGTCGAACTCCGTACTGCGCACCGTGTCCGACTTTCATCTGGAGTACCTGCGGAACCTCGGTGTGAAGTCGTCGATGTCGGTGAGTGTCCTTCGCGAGGGCAGGCTCTGGGGGCTGATCGCCTGTCACGGCGACGCCGCCGCCACGATTCCCCCGGAACTGCGGGCGGCGTGCGAGTTCTTCGGCGTCGCCTTCTCGCTGCAACTCGCGGTCGTCGAGGAACGGGAGCAGGCCGAGGCGCTCCGCACCTCCCGTGAGCGCCTCGACCGGATCACCTCCCGGCTCACGTCCGATCCGGAGCACTCGCTCCTGGCAGGCGACGAAGCGCTCAGAACGCTGCTGGACGCCGATGGCGCGGCGCTCTGCCGCGGCGGCCGCAGCACCACCAGCGGGATGAGCGTGGCGCCCGCTCTGCTGGAGACCCTCCGGACACGCGCGGCGGGGTCGTCACCGGGCACCGTCTGGAGCACGGACCGCCTGTCCGAGGAAGCCGACCAGCCCGGCGGCGACATGACGGAGGGCGGTCCGGCGGGGGTCCTGATGGTGACGCTGAGCCGCGCGGGTGACTTCCTCGCCTGGTTCCGCAAGGCCCGCCCCGCCGCCCGCCAGTGGGCCACAGACCCTTCCCGCCCCGTCCTGGTCGGCCCGCGGGGCGAACGGCTCACCCCGCGCGGGTCGGGTGCGGTCTTCCGCGCGGCGGTACACGGACAGAGCCTGCCCTGGACGCCGGCCGACCGCGCCACCGCGCTGGAGCTCTGGCGCACGCTGACCGGTCTCGTCCTGCGCCACGAGGCCGAGCTGGCCTCGCTCAACGAACAGCTGCGCATCACCAACGCCGACCTCGACTCGTTCGCCCACGTGGCGGCCCACGACCTCAAGGAACCCCTGCGAGGCATCTCCAACGCCGTGACCTTCGTCATCGAGGACGCCGCGGCGGACCTCGACGCGACGACCGTCCGACGGCTTCTCACCATGCGGCGACTGGCCGGCCGGATGGACGACCTGCTCGACTCGTTGATGCACTTCGCCCGGCTGGGCCGAGGCGGGCTGCACCTGACCCGTGTCCCACTGGGCCAGGTGCTGGACTCCGCACTCGACGTGGCCGGGGAACGTCTGGCCGAGGCCCACGTGCGGGTCGTCAGAGGAGACCTGCCCGAGGTGTACGCCGATGAGCACCGGCTCCACGAGGTCCTGGTCAACCTCCTGGTGAACGCCGCCAAGTACGCCGCCGATCAAGGAGACCGCACGGTCGAGGTCCTGGTCGACACACTCCGCCCGCCGGCGGGCGGGACCCCCCGGCAGGCCGTCGTGGTCCGCGACAACGGCATCGGTATCCCGGCCGACCAGCAGGGTGAGGTGTTCGAGCTGTTCCACAGACTGCACGGGCCGGACGAGCGCGGCGGAGGCGCCGGCGTGGGGCTCGCCATCGTCAAACGGATCGTCGAACGGCACGGCGGCGAGCTGTGGCTCGAAAGCGAACCCGGCCGCGGGTCCAGCTTCTGCTTCACGCTGGGTCAGGAAGGCGGCGACTGAGCGGAAGGACCCTCGCCCTCGCCCTCGCCCTCGCCCTTCGCCCTTCTCTGCCAGTAGTCCACGGCCCCCTTCAGAACGGTGCGGAAGAGCTCGAAGTTGATCGGCTTGTAGATGTAGCTGTCGGCCCCTGCCGCGTAGGTCGCGTCGACCTCGTCCGGCGCGGTGGACGAGGTGAAGACGACCACGGTCACGTCGTCCAGTTCGGGCATGGAGCGGATCGACCGGAGCACCGCGACCCCACCGAGACCGGGCATGTTCAGATCCAGGAGGACGAGCCCCGGTCGCCGGGCGGCTTCCAGCAACCGCTCGGCGACTCCGGCTCCCCTGTCCGTGAACAGCAGCGTCAGATCCGGATGGGTGCGACCGAGCGCCCGCCGGATCGCCTCGGCGTCCTCCGCCGAGTCCTCGACCACCCAGACGAGATCGTGATCGATCCCCGGATCCCCGGCCGGCCCGCTCACGCGGCCGTCTCCGCCTGTGCGACGAGCACGGCGATGTCGTCCGCACCCGTGGCCCGGAACTCCACGACAGCCGCCGCCAGCCGTTCGGCGAACCCTTGGGCCTCACCGGATCCCTGCCGGGTCACCGCGTCCCGCAGGCAGGATTCGAAGAACGTTCCGTCAGCCGCTCTCGCCTCGGTCACCCCGTCGGTGAACAGCACCAGCGCGCCACCCGGCGCCACGTGCGCCGACCCGGATCCGTACTCGGTCTCCTCCAGCACACCCAGCAGATCGCCGTGGGCGGAGAGCTCCTCCAAGGCGCCGTCCTCGCGCCGCACCAGAGGCGCCGGATGCCCGGCATTCCAATACCGCAGGTGGAATCCCTTTCCGTCCGGCACCAGCACCGCCACGAGCGCTGTCACGAAGCGGGACGTGCCCTCCCTGACCAGGGCCTGGTTCAGCCGTCCCAGCGCGTGCTCGGGCGTGCTGCCGTCCTCGAGCAGGGTGCGCAGGGTGTGGCGGGCCAGACCGGTGAGTCCCGCGGCCTCCGCCCCGCGTCCGCAGACGTCACCGATGAGGAGCGTCACACCGCCCCGCGGCCCCGGGACGGCGTCGTAGAAGTCACCACCCACGTCGAGCGAGACGTCGCCCACTTCGTATGCCGAGCTCAGGACGAGCCCCGGGATCCGCGGCAGTTCTCTCGGCAGCAGATGCCGCTGGAGGAAGACCACGTGCCGGCGCCGCTGTTCGTACAGGGTGCTGGTGTCGATGGCCAACGCGGCCCGGTCGGCGAGATCGGCGAGGAACCGCGAGGGCACCTCGGTGATGTTCGCGCGGTGGTACAGGAAGGTCAGCGTGCCCAGGGCCCGCCCCCGGGCCTTGAGCGGGTTCACACTGAGCGCACGCACGGCCCGCCCCGCCCCGGACGAGGCGGGGCCGAAGGGCCCGCCTTCCAGCTCGTCGCCCTGCAGCACCAGCCCCTGCCCGCGGTCGACGACCTGCTGCAGTACGTCGGTGAGCCAGCGGTCCTCGGCCGCGACCGCACCGAGCCACTGCTGCTCGCCCGCGTCCATGTGCGAGTAGGCCACGGCGGTCAGTCCGTCGGAAGGACGCAGATGCAGGACGCACCCCTCGGCGACAGCGGGAACAGCCGTCCGAGCCACCCGTTGCACGGTCCTCTCCACATCGAGGCTCGAGCCCATCTGCAGCGACGCCTCCGCCAGGAAGGCGTCACTCACCCCGCGCAGCTCGTCCTCGCGCCGCGCCATGATGCGCTGGTCGGAGACCATGGTGACCTCGGCCACCTGCTTCAACCGGGCCCGCAGCGTCACGTCGACCGCGTCCCCGCCCGCGGTGCCGACCATGAACGACGCCCAGCCGCCCTGCCCCAGCGGTACGGCACACTCGGCCACGCTCCGGGCGCCCGCCGCCGCCAGGGCCTGGACGTGGGGCATGGCGCCGTCGAGCCCCGACACCTCGTGGACCGTGACGGTCGGTTGGCCGACCGGAGCCCCGGCCGCGGCAGCTTCACCGAAATTCTGTTCGAATTCAATGAACGACGGCGTCGGCTCCGCCAGGGTGGCACTGCGCAGATAGTGCAGCAGCCCCCCGCTCCAGCGGGTACCCACGACGGCCAGTACACCGGGCGTGCGGAGCAGCATGTCGTAGAGGAAAACCTCCAGCCCTCTCACGTCCTGCGCCGTGTCGGCGGCACGCCAGAGCTCATGCAGCCGGCCGGACCACCATCCGTCGTCCGCCTGAGGGGAAGCTCTGCCCTCGTGCTGCTCCACCGCTGGTCCGCCGTTCCTGTCGCCGCCGTCGACTCGGCCCCCTCACGGGAAACGCTATGCCAGGCGGACGCCGACCGCCTCCAGACAGGGGCCCCGAGGAGCGCCGGTCGCCGGCCCCGCCGGGGCCATCGGCCGACGTGGTGCGCGGACGGTACGGCAGGGAGGCACGGCACATCCCCCGGTGATCTCCGTTCCCGGTGGGGGCGAGGGCCGGAGCTCCCCCCCCCTACGGCGGGACGCCGGTCGATCCGGTGGGCCCGCTGCCGTCGCGAGGTAATCGGGTACCGGTACGGGGCCGACGGGACCCATACTCGGTCACGTGTTCCTGACGATCTCGACCACCGGCGACAAGACCAACCCTGCCACCGACATGGGCTTCCTCCTCCACAAGCACCCCGACAGCCCGTTCTCGGCCCCTCTGTCCTACGGCACCGCGCACGTCCTCTACCCCGAGGCGGACGCCGAGCGGTGCACGGCGGCACTGCTGCTGGAGGTGGACGCGGTGGCACTGGTCCGGCGGGGCAAGGGCAAGGGGCACGGCGGCGCCCCCGACACCGCTCTCGCGCAGTACGTCAACGACCGCCCGTACGCGGCGTCCTCGCTGCTCGCCGTCGCGCTGAGCCGTGTCTTCTCCAGCGCGATGCGCGGCGTGTGCAAGGCCCGCCCGGAGCTGCCCGGACAGCCGCTGCCGCTGCGCGTCGAGGTGCCCGCGCTGCCCGCGCGCGGCGGCCCCGCCCTGGTCGGCCGGCTCTTCGAGCCGCTCGGCTGGACGGTCACGGCCGACCCGGTGGCCCTGGACACCGAGTTCCCGGACTGGGGCGACTCGCGGTACGTACGCCTCGTCCTGGAGTCGGACACCCTCACCCTCGCCCAGGCCCTGCGCCACCTCTACGTCCTGCTCCCCGTCCTCGACGACGCCAAGCACTACTGGGTCTCCTCCGACGAGGTCGACAAGCTGCTGCGCGCCGGCGAGGGCTGGCTGCCCGGCCACCCGGAGCAGCAGCTGATCACCAGCCGCTACCTTGCCCGCCGCTGGTCACTGACCCGCCAGGCGCTGGAACGGCTCGAGCTGGTCCGGCTGGCCGAGACGGACGACAGCGACGTCGAGGAGATGGACAACGCCGTCGCGGCGGACACGGGGGACGAGGAGAAGCCGACCCCGCTCGCCGTGCGGCGCCGGGAGGCGATCGTCGCCGCCCTCGCTGCCTCCGGCGCCACCCGTGTGCTCGACCTCGGCTGCGGGCAGGGGCAGCTGGTGCAGGAGCTGCTGCGCCACCCGGCCTACTCCGAGATCGTCGGCGTCGACGTGTCCATGCGCGCGCTGACCATCGCCTCCCGGCGGCTCGGGCTGGACCGCATGGGGGAGCGCCAGGCGTCCCGGGTGAAGCTTCTCCAGGGCTCGCTGTCGTACACCGACAAGCGGCTCAAGGGGTACGACGCCGCCGTGCTCAGCGAGGTGATCGAACACCTCGACCTGCCGAGGCTGCCCGCCCTGGAGTACGCCGTGTTCGGCGCGGCCCGCCCCCGGACCGTCGTCGTGACCACTCCGAACGTCGAGTACAACGTCCGCTGGGAGAGCCTTCCGGCCGGTCACGCCCGGCACGGCGACCACCGCTTCGAGTGGACCCGCGAGGAGTTCCGCGCCTGGGCCGCGAAGGTCGCCGAACGGCACGGATACGACGTCGGGTTCGTGCCCGTGGGCCCGGACGACCCGGAGGTCGGCCCGCCCACCCAGATGGCCGTGTTCGTGACCGGGGAGACGAAGGACAGGAAGGAGGCGAAGGCGGCATGACCCGCGAGACCACCACCGGAGCCCGGACCAAAGTTCGGCCCGAGACCCACAGCGATGCCCCGCCCGGAGCCCGGCCCGCCGGGAACCGCGGCCGGGTCCTGCCCGTCACCGACCTCTCCCTCGTCGTACTCGTCGGCGCCTCCGGCTCGGGCAAGTCCACCTTCGCCCGGCGCCACTTCAAGCCCACCGAGGTCATCTCCTCCGACTTCTGCCGCGGCCTGGTCGCCGACGACGAGAACGACCAGAGCGCCTCCAGGGACGCCTTCGACGTCCTGCACTACATCGCGGGCAAGCGGCTGGCGGCCGGCCGCCGCACCGTCGTCGACGCCACCAGCGTCCAGCAGGACGCCCGACGTCAACTGATCGATCTGGCACGGCAGTACGACGTCCTGCCGATAGCCGTCGTGCTCGACGTGCCCGAGGAGGTGTGCGCCGAGCGCAACGCGGCCCGCGCCGACCGCGCCGGCATGCCCCGCCGGGTCGTCCAGCGCCACACCCGCGAACTCCGGCGCTCCCTGAGGAGCCTGGAGCGCGAGGGCTTCCGCACGGTGCACGTCCTGCGCGGTGTCGACGAGGTCGAGAACGCCACCGTCGTCACCGAGAAGCGGTACAACGACCTCACCCACCTCACCGGGCCCTTCGACATCATCGGCGACGTCCACGGCTGCGCCGCCGAACTGGATTCCTTGCTCGGCGCGTTGGGCTACACCGACGGCGTCCACCCCGAGGGCCGCACCGCGGTCTTCGTCGGCGACCTCGTCGACCGCGGCCCGGACAGCCCGGGCGTGCTGCGCCGGGTCATGTCCATGGTGAAGTCGGGCAGCGCGCTGTGCGTCCCCGGCAACCACGAGAACAAGTTCGGCCGGTACCTCAGGGGCCGCAAGGTCCAGCACACCCACGGCCTGGCCGAGACCATCGAGCAGATGGACCAGGAGAGCGAGGAATTCCGCGCCGAGGTGAGGGAGTTCGTCGACGGCCTGGTCAGCCACTACGTCCTCGACGGCGGCCGGCTCGTCGTCTGCCACGCCGGCCTGCCGGAGAAGTACCACGGCCGCACCTCCGGCCGGGTCCGCTCACACGCGCTGTACGGCGACACCACCGGCGAGACCGACGAGTTCGGCCTGCCGGTGCGCTACCCGTGGGCCGAGGACTACCGGGGCCGTGCCGCCGTCGTCCACGGCCACACCCCGGTCCCGGAGGCGACCTGGCTCAACAACACCATCTGCCTGGACACCGGCGCCGTCTTCGGCGGCAAGCTCACCGCGCTGCGCTGGCCGGAGCGGGAACTGGTCGACGTACCGGCCGAGCGGGTCTGGTACGAGCCGGTCCGCCCGCTGCGCACCGAGGCCCCCGGCGGACAGGACGGCCGCCCGCTGGACCTCGCCGACGTCCACGGCCGCCGGGCCGTCGAGACCCGGTACGCCGGCCGGGTGGCCGTACGCGAGGAGAACGCGGCCGCGGCCCTGGAGGTCATGAGCCGCTTCGCGATCGACCCGCGTCTGCTGCCGTACCTTCCGCCGACCATGGCCCCCACCGCCACCTCGCACCTGGACGGCTACCTGGAGCACCCGGCCGAGGCCTTCGCCCAGTACAAGGAGGACGGGGTCGGGCGCGTCGTGTGCGAGGAGAAGCACATGGGTTCACGCGCGGTCGCCCTGGTCTGCCGGGACGCGGACGCCGCCGCCCGGCACTTCGGGGTCGAGGGCGGCCCTGCCGGATCGCTCTACACCCGCACCGGCCGCCCGTTCTTCGGCGAGGCGGCGGTCACCGAGGAGATCCTCGGCCGGTTGCGCACGGCGATCACCGACGCCGGGCTGTGGGACACCCTCGAAACCGCATGGCTTTTGCTGGACGCCGAGTTGATGCCGTGGTCGCTGAAGGCGTCCGGGCTGCTGCGCTCGCAGTACGCCGCCGTGGGTGCCGCCGGCGGCGCGGTGTTCCCGGGCGCCCTGGCGGCCCTGGAGAGCGCCGCCGCCCGCGGCGTCGAGGTGCGGGAGCTGCTGGAACGCCAGCGGGAACGGGCCGGCGCGGTCGGCGCGTTCACGCAGGCGTACCGCCGCTACTGCTGGACCACCGACCAGCTGGACGGCGTACGCCTCGCCCCGTTCCAGATCCTCGCCGCCCAGGGGCGCAGCCTCGCCGGGCTGCCGCACGACGAGCAGCTCGCCCTGCTGGACCGCGTGGTCGAGCACGATCCCACGGGTCTGCTGCAGACCACCCGGCGCCTGTACGTCGACCCCGCCGACCCCGAGTCGGTGCGGGCGGGCGTCGACTGGTGGCTGGAGATGACCGGGCGCGGCGGCGAGGGCATGGTCGTCAAGCCGGTCGGGGCCCCGGCCCGCGACCCGAAGGGCCGCCTGGTGCAGCCCGGCATCAAGTGCCGGGGCCGCGAGTACCTGCGGATCGTCTACGGCCCCGAGTACACCCGCCCCGACAACCTGGCCAGGCTGCGCGGCCGTTCCCTCGGCCACAAGCGGTCCCTGGCGATCCGCGAGTACGCCCTCGGCCTGGAGGCCCTGGACCGCCTCGCCGACGGCGGACCCCTGTGGCGGGTCCACGAGGCCGTCTTCGGCGTCCTGGCGCTGGAGTCGGAGCCGGTCGACCCGCGGCTGTAGGCCCTGGCGGACGCGGACGCGGACGCGGACACGGACGCGGACGGCGACCCGGCCGGCCCGGGCGGGGAGATCCGCCCGGGCCGGCGGCTGCCGTCCTGTCCCTCCCGCCGGTCCCGTCCCGTCCGCGGAGGGGTGAACGGCCCCTCCGGTGGTCAGGATGGAGACATGACCTACCACGTCGACTCCGAGGCCGGACGGCTGCGCCGCGTCATCCTGCACCGGCCCGATCTCGAGCTCAAAAGGCTCACCCCCAGCAACAAGGACGCCCTGCTGTTCGACGACGTGCTCTGGGTGCGCCGGGCGCGCGCCGAGCACGACGGGTTCGCCGACGTCCTGCGTGACCGGGGGGTCACCGTCCACCTCTTCGGTGACCTGCTCACCTCCACGCTGGACGTCCCGGCGGCCCGCTCGCTCGTCCTGGACCGTGTCTTCGACGAGAAGGAGTACGGCCCGCTGGCCACCGACCACCTCCGCGCGGCGTTCGAGACCCTGCCCTCGGCCGAGCTGACCGAGGCGCTGGTCGGCGGGATGACCAAGCGGGAGTTCCTGGACGCCCACCCGGAACCGACGTCGGTGCGCTTCCACGCCATGGAACTCGACGACTTCCTCCTCCGCCCGCTGCCCAACCACCTCTTCACCCGCGACACCTCCGCCTGGATCTACGACGGGGTCTCCATCAACGCCATGCGGTGGCCCGCCCGGCAGCGCGAGACCGTGCACTTCGAGGCCATCTACCGGCACCACCCGCTGTTCCGCGACGAGAGCTTCCGCCTCTGGTCCGAGGGGCAGGCCGACTACCCGTCCACCATCGAGGGCGGGGACGTCCTGGTCATCGGCAACGGCGCGGTGCTGATCGGCATGAGCGAGCGGACCACCCCGCAGGCCGTCGAGATGCTGGCGCACAAACTGTTCGCCGCGGGTTCCGCCGAGACCATCGTCGCCCTCGACATGCCGAAGAGGCGCGCCGTGATGCACCTGGACACGGTGATGACGATGGTCGACGGCGACACCTTCACCCAGTACGCGGGCCTCGGCATGCTCCGTTCGTACACCATCGAACCCGGCTCGGGGGACAGGGAACTGAAGGTCACCGACCACCCGCCGGAGCACATGCACCGCGCGATCGCCGCCGCGCTCGGGCTCAGCGAGATCCGGGTGCTGACCGCCACCCAGGACGTCCACGCCGCCGAGCGCGAGCAGTGGGACGACGGCTGCAACGTCCTGGCCGTCGAGCCGGGTGTCGTCGTCGCCTACGAGCGGAACGCCACCACCAACACGCATCTGCGCAAGCAGGGCATCGAGGTGATCGAGATCCCCGGCAGCGAACTGGGCCGGGGCAGGGGCGGGCCGCGCTGCATGAGCTGCCCGGTCGAGCGGGAGGCGGTCCAGGGAGACCCCGGGAGCAGGTCACGCATATAAATGCTGATGTTCGTATAGACTTCCATGCGTCCTGTGTCCGACCTGGCCCGATCCTGCCCCCGTACCTCTGGAGCGCCCCATGGCGACAGTCCCGACCGCCCTCGCCGGCCGCCACTTCCTCAAGGAGGTGGACTTCACCGCGCAGGAGTTCCTCGGCCTGCTCGACCTGGCCGCGGAGCTGAAGGCCGCCAAGCAGGCCGGCACCGAGACCCGGTACCTCCAGGGCAGGAACATCGCGCTGATCTTCGAGAAGCCCTCGACGCGCACCCGCTGCTCCTTCGAGGTGGCCGCCGCCGACCAGGGCGCCTCCACGACGTACATCGACCCGAGCGGCTCGCACATCGGGAAGAAGGAGTCCGCGAAGGACACCGCGCGGGTGCTCGGCCGGATGTTCGACGCGATCGAGTTCCGGGGCGACTCCCAGTCCACCGTCGAGACCCTCGCCGCCTACGCGGGTGTGCCCGTCTACAACGGTCTGACCGACGACTGGCACCCCACCCAGATGCTCGCCGACGTGCTCACCATGACCGAGCACGGCGGCGGGAGGCCGGTCACGGAGATCTCCTTCGCCTACCTCGGCGACGCCCGCTTCAACATGGGCAACTCCTACCTCGTCACCGCGGCCCTGCTGGGCATGGACGTCCGCATCGTCGCCCCGAAGACCTACTGGCCCGCCCAGGAGGTCGTCGACCGGGCGCGTACGCTCGCCGAGTCCAGCGGGGCCCGCATCACGCTCACCGAGGAGATCGCCGAGGGCGTCGCGGGCGCGGACTTCGTCGTCACCGACGTCTGGGTCTCGATGGGGGAGCCCGCGGAGGTCTGGGACGAGCGGATCGCCGCCCTCGCGCCGTACGCGGTGACCATGGACGTGCTGCGGGCCGCCGGCAACCCGGACGTCCGTTTCCTGCACTGCCTGCCGGCCTTCCACGACCTGGGGACGCGGGTCGGCCGTGAGGTGTACGAGAAGCACGGTCTGGAGTCGCTGGAGGTGACCGACGAGGTGTTCGAGTCGGCCCACTCGGTCGTCTTCGACGAGGCGGAGAACCGGATGCACACGATCAAGGCGGTGCTGGTGGCGACCCTGGCCTGAGCCGGTGCGGCGGCCGGGCCGGCCGGTCCGGTTCAGTCGGGCCGGCGCTGGCGCGGCACCGCCGGCAGCCGGAACCACACGGCCTTGCCCGAGGCGGTCGGGCGGTGGCCGCACGACGAGCTCAGGGTGCGGATCAGCAGCAGCCCGCGCCCGTGCTCCTGCCAGGGATCCGGCTCGCGGAGCGGCGGGCGGGTCAGGTCGGCGGGCGCCCGCGGATCGGTGTCGTGCACCTCGACCCGGCAGCCGGTGGGCAGCAACTCCACCACCAGCTCGATCGGCGCGCCCCCGGCGGTGTGCTCCACGGCGTTGGCCACCAGCTCGGCGGTGAGCAGCTCCGCCGTGTCCCGGTCCGCGGCGTGCTCCCGCTCGGCCAGCGCGGTACGGACCAGCGCACGGGCGACGGGCACGGCCGCGGTGGTGTGCGGCAGCGCGACGCGCCAGGATGCGGAGGTCGAGGGTTCGTACACGCTGGATCCGATCATGGAGAGCAGGCGGGTGGTCCTGCTTTCAATCACTCAATGGTACGGCGTGGCCCTCAGGCGGTGTCGTCGGCCCGTGACGGCCGTCATGCCTCCGGAGTGCGCGGACGGCACGGCTCCCCGCCCCCGCCGGACGGGCCCCCGGGCCCGTCGCGTCGATCATGCCCGGCCGGCCTGTCGCGCAATCATGACGGCGGTCACGGATCGGTGACGCGAGGGGCCGGAGAGAGGTTCCGTGAGCCGTGAGCCGTGAGCCGTGAGCCGTGAGCCGTGAGCCGTGAGCCGTGAGTCGCGCGCCGTGTGGCACGTGTCACAGGCCCGCGAAGACCGCCCCGGCGTCCCGCAGACGGGTGTGCAGGCCGTGGAAGACGTGCGCCGAGCGCGTACCCGGCCAGTCCTCGGGGAGCAGCCCGAGGGGGAGCCCGGGGTCCGTGTAGGGGAGATGACGCCAGGAGTCGAGGGCGAGCAGGTAGTCGTGGTACGCCTCCTCGGGCGGGGTGTCCTCGCGCTGCCGCCAGGCGTCCAGTACGTGCGCGTGCCGGTCCAGGAACGCCTCGTGCTCCTTGGCCATCCCGGCCAGGTCCCACCAGCGGGCGACCGCCTCGGCGGTGGGCGTGAACCCGAGGTGCTCACCGCGGAAGAGGTCGACGTAACCGTCCAGCCGCAGCCGCTCCAGGGTGTGCCTGGTCTCCTCGTGCAGCCGGGCCGGCGCTATCCACACGCCCGGAGCGGTGGTGCCGAAACCGAGGCCGGACAGCCGGGAGCGCAGGATGTGACGCTTCTGCCGCTCGGACTCCGGCACGGAGAACACGGCGAGCACCCAGCCCTCGTCCGCGGGACTCGCGGCGGCGTGCACACGCCGGTCGCTGTCGTCCAGTAACCGGCGCGCTTCCGGCGACAGCTCGTATCCCGCCGCGCCCTGTGCGGTGCGGGCCGGCAGGAGCAGCCCGCGCCGCTTGAGCCGGGACACCGAGGAACGCACGGCGGGAGCGTCGACGCCGACCGCGGCCAGCAGCCGGATCAGCTCGGCGACGGGCACGGGGCCCGGCGCGAAGCGGCCGTACGCGCCGTAGAGCGTGACGATGAGAGACCGTGGGGCAGGCTGGTCGGACACGTTGATCATCTTAGGTCGTGCCGATCGGTGCCCTTCCCCGGGGCATCGGCATCACGCCTGGTCATCTCCCTTACCGGACAAGGAGGTTCCGGTAAGGGGGTGGCTCCCGCGCCGGGCGCCGCGCCGTGCCGGGTGTGCGCCGTGCCGCGTCCGGTCGGGCGACCACGGTGAGGTGGTCCGCAGGGACCGGGTGCGGGGCGACCGCGCGGCCGTCGGGCAGCAGTGCGCCCGTGTCGTCGAAGGCGATCGTGCCGTCGCACCTCGGGCTCCGGCCCTGCTCCGGGTGGGCGGCGACCACATGGGGGACCTGTACCCGGGGCCGGTGCATGGCGTCCGGTGGGCACACGGGGCGTACCTCCGCTCAGGTGGATCGATCCGAAGGGGCCGTCCACCCCGGCCATGCCCCCGCCGGGAGCCCCTCGGAACGTCCTGCGGGAAGCGTGGCAGCTCCCGGACGGTCCCGGGACGGTTGCCCGGAGGCCGGTGCCAACTCGCCACCGAAGGGGTGAGGGTCACCCGTCCCGGACCGCTCTCCCGGTACTGCTGAGGGAATCGAGCCCTCGTTCCCCGCCTTCCGGGAGGTCCCCCATGTCCGTCCCCACATCCACATCCACATCCACCGCCACCGCCACCGGGTCCGTGCGTCCCGTGCGTTCCGTCCTCGCCGGTGCGGCGGCCTGCGGGGCGCTGCTGCTCGGGGCCGTCGTGGCCGCGCCCTCGGTCGCGTCCGCCGCACCCGAGCCCCCTGCTGCTCCCGTTGCCTCCGCCGCCCCCGCCGCGTCCCCCGTCTCCGTGACGGTGGACCCCGTGGGCCTGATCGCCCCCGACGGCCGCCGCGTCACGCTCTCCGGCACGTACCGCTGTACGGATGCTTCCGGGCCGGTCCTGGTCGGCTCCTCCGTCCGTCAGGAGCCGGCCGTCACGCGCTACGGCGTCGGCGGCACCCGGGCACAGTGCGACGGCCGGACCCACCGCTGGGAGAACACCGGAAGCGTCCCCTCCGACGCGCTGAAGGCCGGTGCCGCCGACGTCGAGGTCACCCTCGTCGAGCTGCGCCCCGTCGGAGGCCTCCCGCTGCCCCTGTTCCATGCGTCCCTGCGGCAGGACATCACCCTGGACCGCGGCTGAACCACCGGCGCCCGCCCGCCCCGCCGCACCGGAGCTCCCCGGAGCGCAGCCGCCCGGATCAGAGCTGCTCGGCCGGCCAGTCCAGCAGGCGGGCGCCGATGACCGCGGTCTGCAGCATGTAACGGTGGGCGGGGTCGGCCGGGTTGGCGCCGGTGAGCTTGTGGATACGCTCCAGCCGGTAGGTCAGCGCCCGCACGCTCAGCGCGAGCCGCCGGGCCGTCTCCGCCGCCACGCAGCCCGAGTCGAAGTACACGGTGAGCGTCTCGAGGAGCGGCTCGGCGCCGCCCCGGGCCGAGGTGAGCGGGCCGAGAGTGCTGTGCACCAGGTCGGACATGGCCTGGCGGTCGCGGGCGAGGACGGGGTAGACGAGCAGTTCGGCGGCGTGCAGCACCGGATCGTCCAGCCCCAGCCGTTCGGCGATCTCCAGCGTGCTCAGGGCCTCTTCGTACGACTGGACGACCCCGCCGGCCCCGGACTGCGGGCGGCCGACGGCGACCTGGCCGCCGTCGGTGGCGGCGTGCGCCTGCTTGGCGAAGTGCGTGAGCACCTCGTCCTGGTGCCCCGGGGCGACGCACAGCAGCCGGCCGTCCTTGGTGGTGAGCAGGATGCTGCGGTTGCCGAACCGGGAGTTGAGGGCCTGCTCCACCCGCCGCGGGACGGCGTCGCCCTCGTCGTAGGCGACGGGGCCCCGGGCGACGGCGACCGCGTGTTCGTGGGAGAGCCGCAGGCCGAAGCGTTCGGCCCGTTCGGCGAGCCGGCCCAGGTCACTGCGGCCGTAGAGGAGGTCGTCGATGAACTCCCGCCGTGCCGCCTCCTCCTGGCGGACGGCGAGGCGCTGCGCCCGCTCGTAGCCCTCGGCGAACGCGTCCACCGCCTGCTGCACGGCGGAGAGCGCCTCCTCGGCCGAGTCGTCCTGACCGCGCGGCCACACCTCACGCGTGGCGATCAGGTGCGTGCGCACCAGGGCGCGCAGACCGAAGCCCGCCTCCGCGGCCCGTTCCCCCAGGGCCCGACGGGAACTCAGCTCGTCCCGGGAGAGGCGCCGGCCGGTGGCCGCGACCTCCTCCAGGATCTGGGCATAACCTTCCAGGTACTCCCCGGGAATCTCCCGCTCCGCCACAGCTCCCCCACATCCTGACGCGTCCTTGGCGCCGCTTCGGCGGGCCCCTGATCGCGCACCCGGCATGCAGACCCTAGTGAACATTGCCGGAAACCGGCAATGCGTGAGCGGGGTCTGACCGGCCATCATGGTCCGCGGGGAGCACCGCGGACGGTTCCGGTGCCGGACACCGGCAGGTGTCCGGCACCGGAACCACCGGGGGCCGGAACCACCGGGGGCCGGAACCACCGGGGGCCGGAACCACCGGGGGCCGGAACCACCGGGGGCCGGAACCACCGGGGGCCGGTGCCGCCGTCGGTGCGAGCCGTCACAGGGCGCGGCACGCAGAACGCGGGACGCGGGAACCGGGAAAGGGGGTGGCCGGAGATGCACGTGATCGCGGAGGCCGCCACGGGCCTGCCCACGCTTCTGCTCACCGCGGCCCTCGTCGTGGCCGCCTGCTTCTGGCTGCTGGTGGCCGTCGGCGTCACCACTCCGCACGCCTTCGACTCGGACGCGGATCTCGACGCCTGGGGGATGGGCGGAGTGCCGGTCGCCCTCGCGCTGTCCCTGCTGACCCTGTTCGCCTGGCTGCTCGCCACCGGCGTGACCGTGCTGCTCGACGCGCACGTCTCCGACGGGCCCGGCACGGGACTGCTGCGTCTTCCCGCCCTGGCCGGAGCCCTCCTCGCGGCCTGGCGGCTGACCCGCTTCTTCGTACGCCCGCTGCACCGTCCGGTGCCCGACGAACCCGGGCCGTCCCGGTAGTTCCGCGGACCCGGCGGGAACCGGGGCGGCGGGCCCGGCGTGTCCCGTGGCGGAGCCGGCGTACGGCTCCCGCGCGAGCCACCCGTGCCGCACGCCATCACACCACCGCCGCACGGCCGTCACGCCGTCAACCACGTCACCACCGCGCACAGTCCGGGCCGAGAGGCACCGGGGCGGCCCCGCCGCCACCTTCCTCGGCGCCCGGCGCCGACCTGTCACTCCTGTCCGTCACCCAGCTCCGAAGGACGTATCCCATGGATGCTGCCACCGTCGGCATCGCCGTGCTCGTCGGCGTCTGCCTGCTCGCCGCACTCGTCGTGCTGTTCCTCATGTCCAGGCTGTTCCGCAAGGTGGAGCAGGGCAAGGCGCTCATCGTCTCCAAGGTCCGCAAGGTCGACGTGACCTTCACCGGGCAGGTCGTGCTGCCCGTGCTGCACAGGGCCGAGGTCATGGACATCTCGGTGAAGACCATCGAGATCACCCGGGCCGGCAAGGAAGGCCTGATCTGCCAGGACAACATCCGCGCGGACATCCGCATCACCTTCTTCGTCAAGGTCAACAAGACCGTCGACGACGTCATCAAGGTCGCGCAGGCCGTCGGCACCACGCGGGCCAGCGACCGCAACACGCTGCAGGAACTGTTCCACGCGAAGTTCTCCGAGGCGCTGAAGACCGTCGGCAAGCAGATGGACTTCACCGACCTCTACACCAAGCGCGAGGAACTGCGGTACCGGATCATCGAGGTCATCGGAGTCGACCTCAACGGCTACCACCTCGAGGACGCGGCGATCGACTTCCTCGAGCAGACGCCGCTGGCCCAGCTCGACCCGGGCAACGTGCTCGACGCGCAGGGCATCCGCAAGATCACCGAGCTGACGGCCGTGGAACACGTCCGCACCAACGAGGCCCAGCGCGGCGAGGAGAAGGAGATCACCCGGCAGAACGTCGACGCGCGCGAGGCGATCCTCGAGCTGGAGCGCCGGCAGACCGACGCCGAGATCAAGCAGCGCCGGGAGATAGAGACCGTACGGGCCCGCGAGGAGGCCGAGACGGCACGGGTGGTGGAGGAGGAGCGGCTGCGCGCGCAGAGCGCCTTCCTGCGCACCGAGGAGCAGCTCGGCGTGCAGCGCGAGAACCAGGCCCGTGAGGTCGCCGTCGCCGCCAAGAACCGCGAGCGGGTCATCGCCGTGGAGAGCGAGCGCATCGAGAAGGACCGGATGCTCGAGGTCATCGCCCGCGAGCGGGAGACCGAGCTGACCCGGATCGCGGCCGACAAGGAGGTCGAGGGCCAGAAGCGCGACATCGCCGAGGTCGTCCGGGAGCGCGTCGCGGTGGACCGTACGGTCGCCGAGCAGGAGGAGTCGATCAAGAAGCTGCGGGCCGTGGAGGAGGCGGAGCGCCGGCGCCAGGCCGTCATCATCGCCGCCGAGGCCGAGGCGCAGCAGAAGCTGGTCAAGGACATCAAGGCCGCGGAGGCCGCCGAGGTGTCCGCCACGCACCGCGCCGCCGAGGAACTGACCCTGGCCGAGGCCCGGCTGAAGAGCGCCGACCTCGACGCCCAGGCCAAGGTGCGGCTGGCCGAGGGCATCCAGGCCGAGGCCGCGGCCGAGGGACTCGCCCTCGTGCAGGTCCGCGACAAGGAGGCCGACGTCATCGAGAAGGCCGGCCGTGCCGAGGCCGAGGCGGCCGAGGCCCGGATGCGCGCCGAGGCAGAGGGCGCGCGGGCCAGGGCGCTCGCCGACGCGGAGGGCATCAGCGGCAGGCTCAAGGCGGAGGCCGCCGGCCTCACCGAGAAGGCGGCGGCGATGGCCGCGCTGGACGAGGCGTCCCGCGGCCACGAGGAGTACCGGCTGCGCCTCGAGGCGGAGAAGGACGTACGGCTCGCCGGGCTCGAGGTGCAGCGGCAGGTCGCCGAGGCCCAGGCCACGGTGCTCGCGACCGGTCTGGAGAACGCCGACATCAACATCGTCGGCGGGGAGTCCGTCTTCCTCGACCGGCTGGTGTCGTCCATCGCGCTCGGCAAGGGCATCGACGGGTTCGTCCAGCACTCCGAGACCGCCCAGGCCCTCGCCGGCCCGTGGCTGGACGGCTCGGCGAGCTTCACCGACGACGTGAGCCGGATCCTGGGCTCCGTGTCGAGCGCCGACATACAGAACCTGACGGTGTCCGCGCTGCTCGTGAAGCTGATGCAGGCGGGTGGCGACCACACCGGACAGATCAGGCAACTGATCGAGAAAGCCGGGGAACTGGGCCTCGCGGACACCCCGCTGGCCGCACTGAACGGCCACGCCAGGGCCTGACCACCCCGGGTCGGGGAGCCGCCGCACAGGGGACGGCGGCTCCCCGACCGCTCCCGTTCGAAAGGCAAGAGGCAGCCATGACCACCGGCACCCACGAGACATCCGGCACGGGCACCGCCCGGCAGTCCGCCGAGGGCGCGCACCACCCGGCAGGGGCGGGCGCCGGCACCGCCGCCCACGACGCCGTCGACGGCGGCACCTATCAGGTGCTGCGCGACCGCCTCACCGCGCAGGCCGCCGAACTCGCCCGTCGCACCGAGGAGCTGAACCGGCTCCGGATCGAGACCTTCGGCACCGCCGAACTGCGCCTCACCGGCACCGAACGGCTGCGCACCGACCGCACCAGCGTGCCCCGCGACGTCGTCGCCGTGGGCGACGTGCTCCTCTTCGGCCACGGCGCCCGGCCCCGCCCGGAGACGGACACCGCCGTCGGCGACGTCCTCGCCGCGCACGACCGCGACCTGAACCGGCTGCCCGCCGACGCCGTGCCCGGACTCCTCGACGACCCGGACTTCCTGCGGGAGTTCAAGGCCCTGCACCGCTACTACCGCCAGGCCCGCCTGCTGCGGCTGCGCCGCGTCGACGGCAGACTCCTCGCCGTGTTCCAGACCGGCGAGAAGGCCGGCGACATCCGCGTCCTGCGCTGGTCGGTGTCCGAGGACGGCCGGGCGGCCTTCCTCGACGCGCGCGGCGACCGCGACCACGCCCGCACCCCGGACCCGGACATCGCCTGGACCCTCACCACCCGCGAGGACCACGTCGTCGGCCGGCACCCGCACGTCGGCGTCCAGGGCGAGCTCTTCGTCGACACCCTCGGCGGCACCCTCACCGTCAAGACGGAGAACGACACCGACACCCCCGACGGCATCCACACCGCACCGGTCGACGAGCCGCTCCAGTCCCTCGCCGACGCGGAGATCGCCCACGCCCGTGTCGGCGCGCTGATCCTGCTGCGCGTCCTGCCCTACAAGGAGACCGCGTACCGCCACCTCGTCTTCAACACCCTCAGCCGGACCCTCGTCCGCCTCGACGGCATCGGTCAGGGCTGCCGGCGCCTGCCCGAGGACCAGGGCATCGTCTTCCCCGGCGGCTACTGCCTCGCCGCCGGCACCCACAAGACGTACGAACTCGACACCACCGGCATGGCGTTCGAACGCGAGGTGCGCTCGCCCAACGGCGAGGACGTGCTGTACGCCTTCCACGCCCCCGGCCGGGGCCGCGCCCTGCTCCTGTCCTACAACGTGATCCGCAAGGAGGTCGCCGCACCGCTGAGCTGCCACGGCTGGGCGCTCTTCGACGACGGCGCGCTCACCCTGCTGCGGCCCGACGGCGACGAACCCGCCCGCGTCCACCCGCTCCAGCTGTGGCACTCGCCCTACGTCTCCGACACCCACGCCGCGGGCCGGCCCGTCGGCGACGGCCCCCTCGACCGGGTCGGCAACGCCGACCTCGTCCGCGGCGTCTCCGCCTGCCTGTCCCTGGTCCGCTCCGTCACCGGGACCACCCCGACGACCGAGGTGTACGCGGCCCTGGTCGCCGCCTGCGTCCGCACGGCCGACGCCCACCACTGGCTCGGCGACCCCGAACTGGGCGACCTGCGCGGCCCGCTGGAGGACGTGCGCGCCACCGCCGAACAGGTCCTGGCCGAGTTCGAGACCGTACGCGACCTCGGCCGCCGCGCCGCCGCCGCGCTCGACGAGGCGGCCGGCCGCGTCGGCTCCGTGGTCCGCCGGCTGCGCGGCGAGCAGCCCCGCGAGGCCGCCGCCTGGGTCGCCGGCCTCACCGAACTCCGCCACGCCCAGGGCCATCTGCTGACCCTGAAGGAGATGCGGTACGCCGACCACGCCCGCATCGACGAACTCGCCGCCGACGCCGGCCGCGACCTCGACTCCTTCGGCCGGCGCGCGGTCACCCACCTCGCCCACGAGGACGCCTTCGCCGCCCACCACGCCGACGTCGAACGCCTCGTCGCCGACGCCGAGCAGATCGGCACCGCCGCCGAGGCCGTCCCGGTCGCCGCCCGCCTGGACGAACTCGCCGACGGGCTGCGGACGGTGACCGAGGTCGTCGCCGGACTCGACATCGGCGACGCGACCGTCCGCACCGCCGTCCTGGAACGCGTCGCCGAAGCACTCGGCGGCGTCAACCGCGCCCGCGCCACCCTCGACGCCCGCCGCCGCGGCCTGCGCGACCGCGAGGCCCGCGCCGGATTCGCCGCCGAACTCGCCCTGCTCGGCCAGACCGTCACCGGCGCCCTCGCGGCCGCCGCCGACCCCGAGTCCTGCGACGAACAACTGACGCGCGTCCTGGCCCAGCTGGAGACCCTGGAGCCCCGCTTCGCGGAGTTCGACGACGTCCTCGGCGAGCTCGCCGACCAACGCACCGGGATCTACGAGGCGTTCGCCGCCCGCAAACAGAGCCTCACCGACGCCCGCGCCCGCCGCGCCGAACAACTCGCCTCCGCCGCCGGACGCGTCCTGGAGACCATCGCCCGCCGCTGCGCCACCCTCGCCGACACCGACGAGGTCAGCACCTACTTCGCCTCCGACCCCCTGGTCGCCAAGGTCCGCCGCACCGCCGGCGAACTCCGCGACCTCGGCGACCGGGCCCGCGCCGAGGAACTCGACGGGCGGCTCCGCTCCGCCCGGCAGGAAGCCACCCGCGCCCTGCGCGACCGCACCGACCTCTACGCCGACGGCGGCCGCGCCATCCGCCTGGGCAGCCACCGCTTCGCCGTCACCACCCAGCCCCTCGACCTCACCCTCGTCCCGCACGGCGACGGCCTCGCCTTCGCCCTCACCGGCACCGACCACCGCGCACCCGTCACCGACCCCGCCCTCGCCGACGGCCGCCGCTACTGGAACCGGCACCTGCCGTCCGAGTCGCCCGAGGTCTACCGCGCCGAACACCTCGCCGCCCGCCTGCTGCACGAGCACGGCCCCGACGCCCTGCAGGCCACCGACGACCTCGCCGGCCTCGTGCGCCGGGCCGCCGAGGAGGCCTACGACGAGGGATACGAGCGCGGCGTCCACGACCACGACGCGACCGCCCTGATCACCGCCCTCCTGCCCCTGCACGACGGGGCCGGGCTCCTGCGCCACGAGCCCGCCGCCCGCGCCCTCGCCCTGCTCCACTGGACGCACGGCACCACCGCCCCCGAACGCGCCGACCTCACCCGCCGGGCCCGCTCCCTCGCCCGCGTCCGCGACGCCTTCGGCCCGCCCCCGGCCCTCGCCGACCTGCGCGCCGAACTCGCCCGCCGCATCGCCGACCGGGACGACGGCACCGCCGGCACGGGCGGTGCGCCGGCCCGCCCGGAAGCCGCCGCCGCCTACCTCTTCGACGAACTCACCACCGGAACCGACGGGTTCGTCATCAGCGCGCAGACCCGCACCCTGCTCGACAAGTTCCGCCGCACCGTCGCCACCGAGGCCTACGACGCGGACCTGCCGGCCCTCTCCGGCCTCTCCTCCCGCCGTCAGCTCGTCGAGGCCTGGCTGACCGCGTACACCGCCGCCACCGGCGGCCACCTCACCCCCGGCGACCTCGCCGAGGCCGTCGCCGCCGAACTCTGCCCGGATGTGCCCCGACACGAGTCCGACGCGCCGCTCACCGTCACCGTGGACGGCCTGCTCGGCACCCACCCCCGCGTCACCGACCGCCGGCTCACCCTCCGCCTGGACGAGTTCCTCGCCCGCACCGAGGAGTTCAGGGACCGGGACGCCCCGGCGTTCCGTGCCTTCCAGCGCCGCCGCACCGCCCTGGTCGCCGCCGAGCGCACCCGGCTGCGCCTGGACGACCACCGCCCGCGCGTGATGTCGTCGTTCGTCCGGGGCCGCCTCGTCGACGAGGTCTACCTCCCCCTCATCGGGGACAGCCTCGCCAAACAGCTCGGCACCACCGGCGAGTCGGGGCGCACCGGCACCGGCGGCCTGCTCCTGCTCGTCTCCCCGCCCGGCTACGGCAAGACCACCCTCATGGAATACGTCGCCGACCGGCTCGGCCTCGTCCTGGTGAAGATCAGCGGTCCGGCACTCGGCCACTCGGTGACCTCGCTCGACCCGGCCGAGGCGCCGAACGCCACCGCACGCCAGGAGATCGAGAAGATCAACTTCGCGCTGACCGCCGGCAACAACACGCTCCTGTACCTCGACGACATCCAGCACACCTCGCCCGAACTCCTCCAGAAGTTCATCCCGCTCTGCGACGCCACCCGCCGCGTGGAGGGCGTGTGGGACGGCGCGCCGCGCACCTACGACCTGCGGGGCAAGCGCTTCGCCGTCTGCATGGCCGGCAACCCCTACACCGAGTCCGGCGACCTCTTCCGGGTGCCCGACATGCTGGCCAACCGCGCCGACGTGTGGAACCTCGGCGACGTCCTCACCGGCAAGGACGACGCCTTCGCCGCCAGCTTCGTCGAGAACGCCCTCACCGCCAACCCCGTCCTGGCCCCGCTCGCCGGCCGCGACCGCGGCGACCTCGACCTGCTGATCCGCCTCGCCGAGGGCGACCCCACCGCCCACGCCGACCGGCTCACCCACCCGTACGCGCCCACCGAACTGGACCGCGTCCTGGCCGTCCTGCACCACCTGCTCACCGCCCGCCGCACGGTCCTCGCGGTCAACGAGGCCTACATCGCCTCCGCCGCCCAGTCCGACGACGCCCGCAGCGAACCGCCGTTCCGGCTCCAGGGCTCCTACCGCAACATGAACAAGATCGCCCAGCGGATCCAGCCGGTCATGAACGACGCCGAACTCGCCGCGGTCGTCGACGACCACTACGCGGCCGAGGCGCAGACCCTCACCACCGGCGCCGAGGCGAACCTGCTCAAGCTCGCCGAACTGCGCGGCACGCTCACCGCCGCGCAGGCCGCCCGCTGGACCGAGGTCAGGGCCGCCCACGTCCGCACCCACGCCCCGGGCGGACCCGGCGACGACGCCCTCACCCGCGCCGTCGCCGCCCTCGCCCTCCTCGGCGACCGCATCGCCGCCGTCGAATCGGCCATCACCCGGGCCGCCGACCCGCGCCGGCTCATGGCCGGGCCGCCGACCCGGCACACGTCCCCTCCCGCACCGGGACCGTCACCGGAGGAGGGAGACCTGTGACCGGACCGGACCGGACCGGGGCGGGGCGGGGCGGGGCGGGGCGCCCGGGCTCCGGGGACACGGGAACCGATTCCCGCAGGGCGATTTTCGGCCAACGATCGCCAAACGCCCAAGAGGACCCAGGGCAGCACTGTCCCGGTCGATGAATGATCAATAACCTTGTGCGCTACATCAGTTATTGAATCCCAGGGAGCTTCATGTCCACCGCGCAGCAGGTGCCCGACATCCTCTCACCCGAGTTCGCCGCGGACCCCTACCCCGCCTACCGCGTGATGCGCGAGAGCGCACCCCTCATCTGGCACGAGGCCACCCAGAGCTACATCGTCTCGCGCTACGAGGACGTCGAGCGCGTCTTCAAGGACAAGAACAACCAGTTCACCACCGACAACTACGACTGGCAGATCGAGCCGGTGCACGGCAAAACGATCCTTCAGCTCAGCGGGCGGGAACACGCCGTGCGCCGCGCCCTGGTCGCCCCCGCCTTCCGCGGCAGCGACCTCCAGGAGAAGTTCCTCCCCTTCATCGAGCGCAACTCGCGCGAGCTCATCGACGCCTTCCGGCACACCGGCTCCGCCGACCTGGTCACCGACTACGCGACCCGGTTCCCGGTCAACGTGATCGCGGACATGCTCGGCCTCGACAAGGCCGACCACGCACGCTTCCACCGCTGGTACACCTCCGTCATCGCCTTCCTCGGCAACCTTTCCGGCGACCCGGAGGTGGCCGCGGCGGGGGAGCGGACCCGGAGCGAGTTCGCCGAGTACATGCTGCCGATCATCCGGCAGCGCCGCGCCGACCCCGGCGACGACCTGCTGTCCACCCTGTGTGCCGCCGAGGTCGACGGCGTGTCGATGAGCGACGAGGACATCAAGGCGTTCTGCAGCCTGCTGCTCGCCGCCGGCGGCGAGACCACCGACAAGGCCATCGCCGGCATCTTCGCGAACCTGCTGCTGAACCCCGAGCAGCTCGCCGCCGTCCGCGAGGACCGCAGCCTCATCCCCAGCGCGTTCGCCGAGACGCTGCGCTACACCCCGCCCGTCCACATGATCATGCGTCAGTCGGCCACCGAGGTCTCCCTCAGCGGCGGCACCATACCGGCCGGCGCCACCGTCACCTGTCTCATCGGCGCCGCCAACCGGGACGAGAGCCGGTACCGCGACCCCGACCGCTTCGACGTCTTCCGCGAGGACCTCACCACCACGACCGCCTTCTCGGCCGCCGCCGACCACCTCGCCTTCGCCCTCGGCCGGCACTTCTGCGTGGGCGCCCTGCTCGCCAAGGCCGAGGTCGAGATCGGGGTGAACCAGCTCCTCGACGCCATGCCCGACGTACGGCTCGCCGACGGCTTCGACCCCGTCGAGAAGGGGGTGTTCACCCGGGGACCGCAGTCCCTGCCGGTGCGCTTCACTCCGCTCACGGACTGACCCCGAGGACGGCCACGGGCTCCGCCCCCAGGGAGCCTGTCCGTCCGCACCGCCCGCCGGGGCCTGTGGCGGAGGGGGCGTCTGCCGTGCGACGCCCGGCACGCGCTCCCGCCGTACCGCCCGAAAGCCCGGGTACGCCCGGTACGAGGGCTTCCGGGCGGCAGGAGGGCTCCCGGGCGGCACGCCGGGAGCACGCTCCCCGAAGGTCTCGGCTTCGCCCGAGCAGGGGGACCCCATGACGCCGTGCGGCCGCCCCTCGGGCGACGACGTCCCTTCCGCCCCCCCAGGCCCTAATGCACCACCGGCGTGAACTGCACCGGCAGCGCCGACAGCCCTCGCATCCAGATCGACGAACGCCAGGACAGGGCCTTCGCCTCCACCGCGAGCATCAGGTCCGGCAGCCGGTCCAGCAACGTCTCGACGGCCGTGCGCGCCATGACGTCGGCCAGCAACGGGGCCGGGTAGGGGCAGCGGTGCTCACCGTTGCTGAACGACAGATGCGCGGAGTTCTCCGCACCGACGTGCCCGTCGGGCCAGATCTGCGGATCCGTGTTGGCCGCCGCCAGCCCGAGCACCAGGCAGTCGCCCGCCCGGATCCGCCGCCCGCCGAGCTGTGTGTCCCGCACCGCCCACCGGCCGATGAAGTTCTGTGTCGGCGTGGCCAGCCACAGCACCTCGTTGAGCGCGTCGGCCACGCTGAGCCGGCCGCCCGAGACGTTCAGCGCGAACCGTTCGTCGGTGAGCAGCAGCCGCAGCGTGTTGCAGATCCAGTTCGCGGTGGGCTGCTGAGCGGCGGCGATCACCGAGATCAGGTCCTGGACGACCTCCTCGTCGCTCAGCCCCGCCGGGTGCAGCAGCATCCGCGAGGTGACGTCCGGGCCCGGCCGCTCCCGCTTCTCCTTCACCAGCCGCGTGAGGCGTTCGGCCACCCGCCCGTACGCGGCGACCGGGTCGTCGCCCTCGGCCGCGTCCAGCGAAATGCGCAGGTCGTCCACCAGCTGCTGGGTGCCGGTGGCGTCGAGCGGCATCCCGCACATCTGCACGACGGCACGGGCCGGCACGGCGTGCGCGTACTGACTCATCAGTTCCGCGCGCCCGCTCCCCGCGAACTCGGGGATGAGCCGGTCGGCGATCTGCCGGCAGTTGCGGGCCAGCTCGAACTGGTCGACGCCGCCCAGCGCCTCGGTGATCACCCCGGCCCGTCGCCGGTGCTCGTCGCCCTCGGTGAACAGCACCGACGGCTGATATCCGACGAACGGCAGCAGCGGCCAGTCCGGCGGGATGTTCGGCCACTGGTTCCAGCGCCGCGAGTCCCGCGCGAACAGGTCGTCGTGCCGGGTCACATAGGTGACCTCGGCGTAGCCCATCACCAGCCAGGCCGGGATGTCCCCGTCGAGCAGTACGGGAGCGACCGCGCCGTGCTCACGGCGCAGTGCCCGGTACAGCTGTGACGGGCTCTGCTGGTACTCCAGCCCGGCCAGGCGCACCGCGCCCGGGTGGGCGGGGCAGCCCGGCGGGGCCTGCCGAGCGGGGGATCCGGTGTCGGTCACGGTGTCTTCTCCCGGGCCATGGCCAGTGCGTAGAGGTGGTCCACGAGGGTGATCAGTACGTCCTTGCCGGAATGCCGGCTCCGCGCGTCGCAGTCGATCAGCGGCACGTGCTCGGGCAGGGCGAGCGCCTGCCGTATCTCGTCCAGGGAATACCGGTTCTCGTCGTCCTCGAACCGGTTCACGGCGACGACGAACGGCGTTTGGTGGTGCTCGAGCCGGTCGATCGCGTACCAGGAGTCGTCCATCCGCCGGGTGTCGACGAGGACGACCGCGCCCAGCGTGCCGGAGAACAGCCGGTCCCACAGGAACCAGAAACGCTCCTGCCCCGGAGCACCGAACAGATAGAGCACCATGCGCTCGTTGAGGCTGATCCGCCCGAAGTCGAACGCCACGGTCGTGGTGGTCTTCGTCGTCCCCTCGCCCGGCTCGTCGACGCCGATCCCCGCCTGCGTCATGACCTCCTCGGTGGTCAGCGGCCGGATCTCGCTGACCGAGTGGACCAGGGTGGTCTTGCCGACGCCGAAACCGCCCACGATGACGATCTTCAGACCGGTTTCGGCGGCGTCGGCCAGGGGCGTGTGGCGGGAGGGGAGCTCAGATGTTGCGGAGCCCATGGAGAACCTCCTGGAGAAGGGCGGAATCGGGGAGCGAGGCGACGGCCTTCGCCGCGTGCGGATGGCGGGCCGTGATGCGGTTCGTGGCGAGCAGGTCGCCGAGCAGGATCCGCACCACGGTGATCGGCAGGCTCAGCTCCGCGGCGATCTCGACCAGGGCCGTCGGATGACGGCACAGCTCGAGGATCCGGGCGTGCTCCGACTGCATTCCGGGGGTGGGCTCGCATTCACTGACCACGAGGGTGACCAGGTCGAACGCGTCATCGCTGCGGCTGCGTCCATTGGTGACCAGGTAGAGCCGGTCGGGGTCACCGGTGTCCACGGGCCTGCGCATCACGACGTGGCACTTCCCTGGGCGGACGTCCGGGGCTCGGCCCGCAGATGCTCCCCGATCTGCTCGACCAGCTCCGTCATCTGATGGCCCACCACGCTCGGGTCGGCGCTCTCGTCCGCGAGGGCCGCCAGGTGCGCCCCCTCACCGGCCTCCACGATGAACAGCAGGCCGCCGTGGAACTCGGTCATGGAGTGACGCACCCCGCCGGTCCCGTCGCCGAACTCGACGGAGGCGCCCTGGGCGAGCGCCTGGATTCCGGAACAGATCGCCGCCAGTTGGTCGGCCTGGTCGAGCGACAGATGCTCGGACCAGCACAGCTTGAGGCCGTCCCGGGACAGCACCAGCGCGTGCCGGGTGCCGGGCGTGCGCTCCAGGAGACTCTGCAGAAGCCAGGTGAGGCTGTTGTCGGTGGTCTGCATGGTGGGTGTCGGGACGGTGGTGCCGGGCTGACCGGTCACCGCCCGTTTCTCCAATCTCACGAACTCGAGCGGGGGAGGGGGATGGGACGCCGATGCCCCGGGCGCCGTACGGGGGGGGACGAGGGCGTGGGCCTACGAGGACGCGGGCGGCCCGGATTCCGGCTCGCCGGCCTTGTTCCCGGACTGGCGTCCCCGGTGGAAGGCACCGAAGCGGGAGCCCGCGTCGCGTGCCGGACCGTCCGCCGGGACACCGTTCGCGGGGCCGGGGGAGGGCCGGCGCTGCTCGCGCTCGCGCTCCGCCTCGGCCATGGTGCGTCCGGGCCTGCGGACGGGCAGCCCGTTCGGCGTGGCGCTTTGGGAGCTGCCCTGCCCGGGGAGCTCCGGCCGCGCGGCGGGCCGCTCGGCAGTGGGTCGCTCGGCAGTGGGCCGCGGCGGTGCGGTGCGGGGCATCTCCACGGCGGGCGGTGCGGCGGGCGCAGGCGCGGCGGGGGCCGCGGGCGTGACCTCGGCCACGGGCGGGGCGGCGGGCGGGCGGGCTGCGGCCTGTCCGGGGCCCGGGTCCCGCTGCTGGGCGAGCAGCTGCGGGGGCAGCAGGACGACGACGCCGGTGCCGCCGCGCGAGGACGGCCGGAAGTTGACGTCGATGCCGTACTTCGTCGCCAGCCGCCCCACGACGGCGAGACCGAGCCGCGTGCCCTGCAACGAGGCGAGGTCGGGCAGGAGGCCGGCCACCGCCTCCTCGGCGTGGCGCATCGCCGCGTCCGCCATCTTCAGGCCGCTGTCCTCGATCGTGACGACGGTGCCGGCGCTGCGCTCCTCCACGTACACGTGGACCTCGTCGATCGGCGGCGAGAAGTTGGCGGCGTTGTCCATCAGCTCGGCGAGCAGATGCATCACGCCCTCCGCCGCGAACCCGGAGACCGCCGCGGTGCTCGACGAGTGCAGCCGCACCCGCCGGTAGGCGGCGATCCGGCCGACCGCACCGCGCAGGATGCTCTCCATCACGATCGGCTTGTTCCACGCCCGGCTGGACCGGCCGCCCATCAGCAGCGCGAGACGGTCCGTCATGAGGCCCAGCTGTGACGTGCTGTGATCCAGCTTCAGCAGATCACCGAAGACCTCCTCGCCGTGCCGCTCCTGCATCTCCCTCAGGTCGGCGAGCATGCTGACCGCCTTGGCCTGTACGCGGCTCAGGGACTTCGCCGAGGTGGCCTGCGCGGCGGCGGCCCGGCGCTCGCTGCGGGCCAGCTCCCGGACGAACGATTCGGCGGGGGCCCGGAGCATCGGGGCGTGCGACCACTCGAACTCGGCGAGCACGGTGTCCGCCGAACTGCCCTCGTGCAGCTTCGCCACGGCGGCGGGCAGCGCCTTGTGCGTCAGCCGCTCCACTTCGGCGGCGATCTCCTCCAGTTCCTGCCGGGCCTGAAGAAGTTCCGTGCTCAGGGTCCCGGCGTGCTGGACGGACTCCGCGCAGGCGGTGGCGAAGGTGTGCATGATCCGCCGCAGCTGCGGGTCGGACGGCGGGGCCGCGCTCGTGAGGGCGTCGCCCACGTCGGTTCCGTCGCGCAACCGCTTGACGACGGCCGGCATCGTGACGTTCACCAGGTACGCCGACTCGGCGTTGAGCTGCTCCAGCCGGTCTCTCAGCTGGTCCGTCTCGCGCCCCCGTTCCCAGGCCGCCCGCCGGGCCCGGCCGACGAGCAGGGCGCCGACGAGGACCGCGACGGCCACGCAGCACCAGGCGACCGCGGCCGACACGAGCGTCCACGTGGTGGCAGCGGCGGGCGCCGTCGCCACCGCCGTCCCCGCGGCAGCCGCGCTCACCACCAGGGCGATCGCGGGAACGGCCGGCGAGGCCTGTGGCGCCTTCTCCGGCCGGTGCTGACTGGGCGGTGCAGGCACTGACATTCAGCAGTCCCTCGGTACTCGAGTGCGGGAGGAAAAAGAGCCGACGGCACGCGCGCCGACCGCAGGCCGGGACGGATCCGCCAAAAGGACGGCCGTCGTCCGGACGAAAACTGGCCCCATGCTAGTCATCCGGATGTGTGGGGAACCTTGTCTGCGCACGTGGTCCGCCGCCGGAGCCTATTTCGTCGTGAATGTGCTGGTGGGACATGGCCGCGTGGTACGGCTGCAGAGCGGCGACCAGCGCGCCCGGGAGGCTTGGACGCAGGGGTACCGCTTGTCCCTCGCCTCCGCAACACCCTCCGCTTCCCTGCCGGTTCGGCGTGCTCGCGCTGCTGCCCGGTGGCCGATTTTCGGCCAACTGTACGGCACTGAGCTGTTGTTGCGGTTGCACGGGCTCACGGCGCGGGGCCCTCGGGGATCGCCCGTAAGGGGGACGTTCCGGATGATGCGGTCAGGGGGCGGAGCGCTCCGCCGGCAGGTCGAGGCCGCCGCCGGCGGCTCCTCCGGGACACGAGGGGCGGCGCCCCCTCGGCCGGCAGCCCTCACGCACACGGCAGGTGCGCGGCCGCGCCTCCCCACGGAAGCCGCAGTCCGGCCGTCGTGAGGAGGTCCGTGCGGGTGGGGCTCCCGGCCGTCGGGCCGGTGCGCGCTCCGGAGGAGGTGAGTGGCGCCGCGTCGTCGGTCCGGCGCAGGGCGGGGTCCATGTGGTGGGCGGCCATGACGACCGTGGTACCTCGCTCGCACGGCCCGGCGGGGGTGGCGAGCAGCCGTTCCCGGCCGTCGGGGCCGAGGCCCGCGGCCAACTCGTCCGGGATCGGGACACGGGGCCGCATCGCCACCGCGCCCGGCGCCGCCCGGTCGGAGGGCCGGACGAACGTCCACGTGTGACGGCGGCGTGTGACGTCACACGTGTGACGGCGGCGTGGGGCGGCCTCCCGGTGGCCGCTGCTCCCCGAAGCGTCGGCATGAGGGGCCGGGGCCCCGGGCAGAACCTTGCTGCAATTAATATGCAACAACTTATTCCAGTCAGCAGAGGTGTGAGGTTCGATGACGACCCGACGAATACGGCGTACCACCGGCGCGGCGGCCACGGCCGCCGCGCTCGCGCTGGCCGCCGCCTGCTCGGCGCCCACCGGCGGCCCGGACGCCGGCGCGGGCGGCGGGACCGCCGAGTCCGTGGTGATCGGCGTTCCCTCCGAACCCGACACCCTCAGCCCCCTGCTCGGCTACGGCAAGGACGGCAACTCCAAGATCTTCGACGGGCTGCTCGCCCGGGACGCCGACCTGGAACTCGAGCCCGCCCTGGCCAAGGCCCTGCCCGAGATCGGCGACGACGGCCGCACCTACACCTACACCCTGCGCTCCGGCGTGACGTTCAGCGACGGCGAACCCCTCACCGCCGAGGACGTCGTCCACACGTACGAGACGGTGCTCGACGACAAGACCAACAACACCGCCAAGAGCGAACTGGACGCCGTCGAGAAGGTCCGCGCGGACGGCGACGACAAGGTCGTCTTCACCCTCAAGTACCCGTACGCGGCCTTCGCCGCCCGCACCGTCCTGCCCATCGTCCCCGAGCACATCACCGCCGGCCAGGACCCCAACACCGGCGCCTTCAACACCGAGCCGGTCGGCACCGGACCGTACGTCCTCACCGGCTGGAGCAAGGGCGAGAAGCTCACCTTCAAGGCGAACCCGGACTACTGGGGCGGCGCCCCGAAGGTGAAAAAGCTCACCATGGCGGTCATCGCCGACGACGACGTCCGCGCCACCCGCCTGCGCTCCGGCGACCTCGACGGCGCGACCCTCCCGCCCAACCTCGCCGCCACCTTCAAGAACGACGACGGCCTCAGGACCCACCAGGCCACCTCCTACGACTTCCGCGCCGTCACCCTCCCCACCGCGAACGAGGTCACCGGCGACACCGCGATCCGCCGCGCCCTCGACCTCGCCGTGGACCGCGAGGCCATGGTCGACAAGATCCTCGACGGAGCCGGCCGCCCCGCCTACGGCCCGCTGCCCCTGGACGACCCCTGGTACACCAAGGACATCGAACGCCCCCAGGACCTCGACAAGGCCCGCAGCATCCTCGACGAGGCCGGCTGGAGGACCGGCCGGGACGGCGCGGAGGGCATCCGCGCCAAGGACGGCGTCCGGGCCGGCTTCACCCTCTTCTACCCCTCCGGCGACAAGGTCCGCCAGGACCACGCCCTCGCCTACGCCTCCGACGCCAGGAAGGCCGGCATCGACGTCAAGGTCGAGGGCGCCACCTGGGAGGTCATCGAACCCCGGATGGGCAAGGACGCCGTCCTCGCCGGCTTCGGCAGCACCGGCGACCCCGACTTCGGCCTCTACACCCTGCTCCACTCCTCCCTCGCCGGCGACGGCTTCAACAACATGGCCCGCTACGACAACCCCGCCGTCGACGAGGCCCTCGACACCGGCCGCCGCAGCCAGGACCCCGAGGACCGCAAGGCCGCCTACGACGACCTCCAGCGCGAACTCGCCGAGAACCCCGGCTACACCTTCCTCACCCACATCGACCACCTCTACGTCCTCGCCGACCGCTGGGACGGACTCACCACCCAGGTCGAACCGCACGAGCACGGCTTCGCCAGCGGCCCCTGGTGGAACGCCGAGAACTGGCAGCCCAAGAAGTGACCCCACTGCCCTGGGGCCCCATGGCCCGCCTCGTGGCACGGCGGGCCCTGCTCGCCGTGCCCGTCCTGCTCGTCGTCACCTTCGGCGTCTTCGCCATCGCCGCCGCCTCCCCCTTCGACCCCGTCAAGGCCTACGCCGGCACCGCCGCCCTCGGCGCCGACCAGGAGACCCTGGACCGGCTCCGCGAGAACCTCGGCGTGGACCGCCCCTTCGCCGCCCAGTGGTGGCAGTGGCTGACCTCCGCCGTCACCGGCGACCTCGGCCAGTCCAGCGTGCTGCGCCAACCGGTCGCCGAGGCCATCGGCGAGCGGATCGTGTGGTCCACGCTGCTGTGCACCGCCGCGTTCGCCGTCGCCGTCCTGCTCGGCACCCTGCTCGGCGTCCTCGCCGCCCGCCGCCCCGGCTCACCCCTCGACCGCACGGTCACCTCCCTCGCGTACTCCCTGGAGGCCGCGCCGGTCTTCTGGATCGCCCTGCTCGCCGTCTGGCTGTTCGCCCTCCACCTCGGCGTCCTCCCCGCCGGCGGCCTCACCGACACCGGCAGCGAACACGTCACCGCCGGCCAGGTCGCACACCACCTGATCCTCCCCGCCGGCGTCCTCGCCGTCTCCCAGCTCCCCTGGTTCACGCTGTACGTACGCCAGGGCGTCGGCGACGCCCTCGCGGAGGACCCCGTACGCGGCGCCCGCGCCCGCGGCCTCGGCGAACGCACCGTCCTGCTCGGCCACGCCCTGCGCTCGGGACTCCTGCCCGTCCTCACCCTGATCGGCTCCCGCGTACCCGAACTCATCACCGGCGCCCTGCTGGTGGAGACCGTCTTCAGCTGGCCCGGCATCGCCGCCGCCACCGTCGAGGCGGCCACCGCCGTCGACTTCCCGCTCCTGGCCGCGCTGACGACCCTCGCCACCGCCGCCGTCCTCGCCGGAAACCTCCTGGCGGACCTCCTGTACGGACTGACCGACCCGAGAGTGAAGCTCGGTGAGATGTGATGGCGATGACTGAATCCACAGCCGGCACGACGGCCCGCACCGAGGCCGGCACGGAACCCGGCCCGGCAGGGGAACCGGTGTGGCGCTCACGCGGCACCGCACGCCGCTCCACCCACACCCTGCGGCTGCGCGTCTCCGCCACCCTGGTCGGCCTCACGGCCCTCGCGGTCCTGCTCGTCCCCCCGCTGGTCCAGCTCGACCAGCAGGCCGTCGACCTCGCCTCGAAGCTCCTCCCGCCGAGCCGGTCCCACCCCTTCGGCACCGACGACGTGGGCCGCGACCTGCTGCTGCGCTGCGTCTACGGCCTGCGGGTCTCCCTGCTCGTCGGAGTCGTCGCCGCACTCACCGCCACCGTGATCGGCACCGCCGTCGGAGCCACCGCCGGAGCACTCGGCGGCCGGGTCGACCGCCTCGTCATGCGCCTGGTCGACACCATCTCCTCCGTCCCGCACCTGCTGCTCGGCATCTTCATCGTCGCCATGTTCCGGCCCGGCGTCTGGCCGGTGGTGGTGTCGGTCGCCGCCACCCACTGGCTGTCCACCGCCCGCATCGTCCGCGCCGAGGTCCTCTCCCTGCGCTCCCGCCCGTACATCGACGCGGCCGTCTCCGGCGGCGCCTCCCGCCGCCGGGTCGTCCTGCGCCACCTGCTGCCCGGGGTACTGCCGCAGGCGGGACTCGCCGCCGTCCTGATGATCCCGCACGCCATGTGGCACGAGTCGGCACTGTCCTTCCTCGGCCTCGGCCTGCCCACCCACACCGCCAGCCTCGGCACCCTCATCCAGGGCGCCCGCGGCACCCTGCTCGCCGGACAGTGGTGGCCCACCCTCTTCCCCGGCCTCTTCCTGATCATCCCCACCCTCGCCATCGCCGGACTCGCCGGCGTGTGGCGGGAACGGATCAACCCCCGCCGCCGATCGGAGCTCATGCTGTGACCGAGCGACCCCCCGTGCTGTCGGTCCGCGGACTGTCGGTGCGCTTCCTGGTACCCGGCCCGGGCCCCGTCGCCGCCGTCACCGACGCCCACTTCGACGTCGTCCCCGGCGAATGCCTCGCCCTGATCGGCGAGAGCGGCTGCGGCAAGTCCGTCCTCGCCTCCGCCCTCCTCGGCCTGCTCCCCGCCAACGCGCAGACCGCGGGCAGCGCCCTCCTCGGCGACCTCGACCTGCTCGCCGCCGACGAACGCACCCTCGCCCGCACCGTGCGCGGCCGGCGCATCGGCCTCATCCCGCAGAGCCCGGCCGCCCACCTCACCCCCGTCCGCACCATCCGCGCCCAGATGGAAGAGACGGTCGCCGCACTCACCGGCGTACGCGGCCGCGCGGCCCTGCGCGCAGCCGGGGAAAAGGCCGCCGCCCGCGCGGCCTTCCCCGCCGACCACCTCGACCGCCACCCGCACGAACTCTCCGGCGGCCTCGCCCAGCGCGCCGCCACCGCCCTCGCCCTCGTCGGCGACGCACCCCTCCTCCTCGCCGACGAACCCACCACCGGCCTCGACCGCGACCTCGTCGACCACACCGTCGACGAACTCCGCGGCCACGTCGACGCCACCGGCGACCGAGCCCTCCTGATCATCACCCACGACCTCGCCGCCGCCGAACGCATCGCCGACCGCGTCGCCGTCATGTACGCCGGCCGCATCGTCGAACTCACCGACGCGAAAACCTTCTTCGGCACCCCCGGCCCCCGCCACCCCTACAGCCGGGGCCTCCTGAACGCCCTCCCCGACCGCGCCTTCACCCCCATCCCCGGCATGCCCCCCGAACTCGGCGCCCTCCCCGAAGGCTGCGCCTTCGCCCCCCGCTGCGGCCGGGCCACCCCCACCTGCACCACCCTCCCACCCCTGACCACCACGGCCGCCTGCCACCATCCCGTCGTCGAGGCCAGCCCCGCTCCGGAGAACGCCCGTGCTTGAACTGCGCGCCATCACCGCCGGCTACGACCGACGCTCGGCCCCCGTCGTACGCGACGCCTCACTGACCGTCGCCCCCGGCGAGGCCGTCGGCCTGCTCGGCCCCAGCGGCTGCGGCAAGTCGACCCTGGCCCGGGTCGCCGCCCTCCTGCACCGCCCCGACGCGGGCACCCTCCTCCTGGACGGCACCCCGGTACGCCACTGGCGCCACCGCGCCCCGCGCGACCTGCGCACCACCTTCGGCGTGGTCTTCCAACAACCCCGCCTCTCCGCCGACCCCCGCCTGAGCCTCGCCGACCTGATCGCCGAACCCCTGCGCGCCACCGGCCACCGCGACACCGTCCCCGAACGCGTCCCGGACCTGGCCGCCACCGTCGGCCTCACCCCCGACCTCCTCACCCGCCGCCCGCACGAGGTCAGCGACGGCCAGCTCCAACGCGCCTGCCTGGCCCGCGCACTGGTGCTCCGCCCCCGCTGGCTGATCTGCGACGAGATGACCGCGATGCTCGACGCGTCGACGACGGCTGCCCTGGTGGCGGTGGTCGAGGCCTACCGCACCGAAACCGGCGCCGGCCTCCTGGCCGTGGGCCACGACCACGTCCTCCTCGACCACTGGTGCGACCGCACGGTCCACTGGAACACGGTGGTGTCCCCGGAGAAGGCGACGGCGGGCACGCGGTAGGGGGATACGACCGGGTGAATCGGCGTGAAACGACGGTATTCCCCCAACACCGCGTATTACGTTGCGTACTCGGCGCGTCACGAGAGCCTGGGCGGACGCGCCTCCCGCACCGTCCGTGGAGGTGAACGGCCTTGTCGCAGCGCCGCGTCGTCACGAGCCGCAGCCAGGAACCGCGCCAGCGGTTCGCCGAGGAGCTACGACGGCTGCGGGCCCAGAAAGACGTCAGCCTGCGGCAGCTCGGAGAGCGGCTGGGCCGGGACTGGTCGCTCTTCGGGAAGATGGAGAAGGGCGACACCCTGGGCAGCCCCGAGGTCGCCCAGGCCCTCGACCAGTACTACGGGGCCCCGGGGATGCTGCTGGCCCTGTGGGAGCTGGCCGCCGGCGACCACACGCAGTTCCGCGAACAGCACCGGCGGTACATGGCGCTGGAGGCGCAGACGGTCAGCCTGTGGCACTTCGCGGTGAGCGTGGTGCCGGGGCTGCTGCAGACGGAGGGGTACGCACGGGAGGTGCCGGCGGCGGGCGGGATCAAAGGAGCGGAACTGGAGCGGCAGGTGAAGGCCCGGGTCGGGCGCCGGGAGCTGCTGGAAGGCGCGGCCCCCGCCGTTCCGGACGATCCTCGCTGAAGCAGTCCTGCGTACACCGTTGAAGAACGGGGGGGAGTGGCGTGGGCAGCTGGAGTACCTGGGTGAGATGGCCGAGCGGGAAAACGTAACGGTGCAGGTCCTCCCACAGAGGGCCGGCTTGTTCAGCCGGGTCAGGTGATCGTTCTTGTGGTCGGTGCAGCCCGGTGGCGCGGCGCCTGGCGGGGACGGCGGGAGGTGAGTGCCTGCCGTGGTCATCGGCTCTCGTTTTCTTCCGGTGCCCTGTTCCCCGCAGGTGCGAGGTAGTGGTCCGGGTGGGCGTCGAAGGCGGCTGCGCACTGCGCGGAGCAGAAGAAGTAGCTGCCGTTGTCGGTGTCGTGGCGTTCGGTGGCGGTTGACGGGTTCAGGTGCATGCCGCAGACCGGGTCGACCGCTCTGTCCTCGATGCCGGGCTGTGGCTCTTCGCCGACGGCGGGCTCGGGCTGGTGGTGATGCTCGTGTGCTGCGGTCGCGGTGAGGGCCGGGGTTCGGTCGGCTGCGGATTCCACCCGGGGCTCGACCGGCTGTGCCGTGGCGGCCGGCAGCGGGCTGGTGTGCCAGCGGCGCAGGCGGGATGCGTCGGTGACCACGGACAGGGAGGACAGGGCCATCGCGGCGGCGGCGATGATCGGGCTGAGGCGGATGCCCCACAGCGGGTAGAGGGCGCCGGCGGCGAGCGGCACGCCGACGGCGTTGCAGATCAGGGCGAAGAACAGGTTCTGCCGGATGTTGCGCATCGTGGCGTGGGAGAGCCGGATTGCGGTGACGACGCCGGTAAGGGAGCCGGAGAAGAGGGTGATGTCGGCGGCCTCCATGGCGACGTCGGTGCCGGTGCCGGTGCCGATGGCCAGGCCGACGTCGGCGGCGGCCAGGGCGGGGGCGTCGTTGATGCCGTCGCCGACCATGCCCACGGTGCGGCCCTCGGCCTGCAGCCGGCGGATCTCGTCGGCCTTGTGCTCGGGCAGGACCTCGGCCGGGACACGGCGTACGCCGACCTGGGCGGCGATGGCGGCTGCGGTGTGGGCGTTGTCGCCGGTGATGATGACCGTCTGCAGGCCGAGCCGGTGCAGGGCGGCGATGGCCTGGACGGAGTCGTCCTTGATGGTGTCGGCGACGGCGAGAACGCCCGCGGGCCGGCGGTCGACGGCGGCCAGGACCGGAGTCCTGCGCTCGGCGGAGAAGCCGGCGGCGACCTCCGTGAGGGCGCCGGTGTCGATGTCGCCATCGGCGAGCAGCCGGGCGGTGCCGACGAGGACCGTGTGGCCGTCGACGGTGGCCTTCACGCCCTTGCCGGTGACCGAGTCGAAGCCGCTCGCCGCAAGCGGGGTGAGGCCGCGCTCCCGGGCGCCGGCGACGATCGCGCCCGCGAGCGGGTGCTCGCTGTCCGCCTCGGCCGTTGCGACCAGGGCGAGCAGCTCCTCGTCCTGGAAGCCGTCGGCGGTGTGCACGTCGGTGAGGACGGGCTTGCCCGCGGTCACGGTGCCAGTCTTGTCCAGCACGATCGTGTCCAGCTTGTGGGCGGTCTCCAGGGCCTCGGCGGAGCGGATGAGGATGCCGGCCTGGGCCCCCTTGCCCGTGCCGACCATCACCGACAGCGGAGTGGCCAACCCGAGCGCGCACGGGCAGGCGATGATCAGCACCGCCACCGCCACCGCCACCGCCACCGCCACCGCCACCGCCACCGCCGAGACCAGAGCCAGGGTGAGTGCTGGGGCCGGGCCGATGGTGTACCAGAGGGCGAAGGTGGCGACGGCGATGGCGATGACGGCCGGGACGAAGTAGGCGGAGACGGTGTCGGCGAGCCGTTGGATGAGGGCCTTGGACGCCTGGGCCTGCTGCACGAGGCGGATGATCCGGGCCAGCATCGTGTCGGCGCCGACCTTGCTCGCCCGTACCCGCAGGGAGCCGGTGGTGTTGACGGTGGCGCCGATGACCGTGTCCCCGGCGTGCTTGGTGACCGGCATCGGCTCGCCGGTGACCATCGACTCGTCCACCGCCGAGGTCCCGGACAGCACGACCGAGTCGACCGGGACCTTCTCCCCGGGCCGGATCACCACCTCGTCGCCGACCGCGACGTCCCCGACCGGAATCTCGGCCTCGGTGCCGTCGCGGATCACGCGGGCGGTGCGGGCCTGGAGGCCCAGCAGGGAACGGATGGCCTCGCCGGTGCCGGCCTTGGCGCGAGCCTCCAGCAGGCGGCCGAGCAGGATGAGGGTGAGGATCACCCCGACCGCCTCGAAGTACACCTCCCGTACGTCCTCGGGCAGGAGGCCGGGGACGAGGGTGACCAGCAGGCTGTAGCCGTAGGCGGCCGTGGTCCCCAGGGTGATCAGGGAGTTCATGTCGGCGCCGCGGTGCTTCAGGGGCAGCCAGCCGGTGGAGTGGATCGGCCAGCCGGTGTAGAACATCACCGGCGTGATCAGCGCGAGCTGCAGCCAGTGGTCGAGCAGTCAGCCAGGCACCCAGTCGGTGCCGAACAGTTCGTGCGCCATGACGGCGAAGAGCACGGGCAGTGTCAGCAGGGCGCCGGCGACGACCCGGTGGGTCAGATCCGTGATCTCCGCTCGCCGCTCGCCGCTCGGCGGCTTCGGCCGCCTCCGCCTCGGCTCCACTGCCTTCGCCCAGGTGCGGCCCGCGAGCAGGGGAGGCAGCCTCTGTCAATCCCCTGGAAGCGTAGAGGCCTTCCTTATGCGGCCAGGTCCTCCTGATGGTGGCTGGCGCGTGCTTCGCTGATGATCTGTTCGAACTCCACCGGCGGTAGCCCGCCGGCCGCGGAGTGTCTGCGGCGCATGTTGTGGAAGCCGGTGATCCAGGTGGCGATCTTCAGCCGGGCCTCGGTCCGGGTGGCGGACTGGTGCCGGTGGATGTACTCGACCTTGATCAGCGAGTTGAACGACTCCGCGGCGGCGTTGTCCAGCGCCGACCCGACCCGCCCCATGGACTGCACCACGCCCAGCCGGTCACACAGCTCGTTGTACGCCTGACTGGTGTATTCGCTGCCGCGGTCGGAGTGGAAGATCACGCCGTCCACATCGCCGCCGCGCGTGGTGGCGGCCGTCTTCAGCGACGCGGCGACCAGGGCAGCGTCGTGATGCGCACCCATCGCATAGCCGAGCAGTCGGCGCGAGAACAGGCCGATGACCGTGGCCAGGTACAACTTTCCCTCCCCGGTCTCGATTTCGGTCATACCGCCCACCCGTAGGACGTTTGGGGAGACCGCGTCGAAGTGGCGGTGCACCAGGTCAGGGGCCGCTTTGCGCTTGCCCTGCCGGGTC
>NZ_BBNN01000026.1 GCF_000829695.1 Streptomyces sp. NBRC 110035
CACCATCGACTGGGACCGCGAACGGGTGACCTGCCCGAACGGTGTCGTCAGTACGCAGTGGGCCGAGCGGCGTTCCCAGCAGAACCTGCCCGTCATCCGGGTCCGCTTCAGCCCGGCCGACTGCCGTCCCTGCCCTCACCTGCGTGACTGCGTCAACTCACCCTCGCCACGACGCCGCGAGCTCAACCTCCGGCAGGGCCGCGACGGACACGAAACCGTCCGCACGGCCCGGGCCGAGCAGCGAACCGATGCCCGGAAGGAGAGGTACAAGACCCGTGCCGGTGTCGAGGGCACCATCCCACAGGCCGTCGGACACTGCGGCCTGCGCAGACCCCGCTACCGAGGCCTCGCGAAGACCATCCTCCAGCACCAGCTCACCGGCGCCGCGACCAACCTCGCCCGCATCGACGCCCACCTCACCGACACACCCCGAGCCCGCACCCGCACCCGCACCAGCCACTTCGCAGCACTTCGCCCCGCCGATCAAACGATCGACGGGGCGAAGCAGGCAGGCCCCGGATCAACCAACAGCATCCCCCAGGGGTGCCGGGGCCCCGTACGGCGGTCCGGGCCGGGGGTCAGGCGGTCCCCTTGTCGCCGGCGGGCCAGGAGCCCGTCGAGCGTTCGACGGCCTTGGCGCCCGCCCGGTTCACCGCGCTGCGCACCACCGAGAAGATGGCGCCCTGAATCGCGGCGGCCAGCAGGATCTCGCCCCAACGGCGGTCCCGGTTCAGTGCGTCGGGGGCGTCGTCCTCGTGCCGGATCAGCTTCCACGTCTTCTGGAACGCCATCCCCGCCACGGCGCCACTCGTCCAGCCCAGCGCGAACCCGATGGGCTTGTAGGCCAGGGGCAGCTTCTTCTTGCTCTTCATCTTCGCCACGTGGATCTCCCAGTCGGTGTCGGCGTTCGGAAAGTACCTGCGACCCACGTTCCCCGTTTTCCGCCCTCGGCACGGCCCGACAGGGCCCGACCGGGGCATCCCCCACGGTGAGCGCGGCAGGGTCGGGCCCCGCCGCGACGGGGGAACGCGGCGGGGCCCGACCCGCGAGTGCCCGCCGTCCGGTGCCTCATGCACACCGAACCGGGGAAAGTGCCGACCGGGTGACTCCCCACGGCCCCCGGACGAGAGAACCTAGCCGCGCGCCTCCAGCACGAAGACCGGGATCACCCGGTCCGTCTTCTCCTGGTAATCGGCGTACGGGGGAAAAGCGGCGACGGCCCGCTCCCACCACTGCGCCCTCTCCTCCCCGGTCACCTCACGGGCCGTCATGTCCCGCAGAACCTGCTCGTCACGCAGTTCCACCTGCGGGTCGGCCTTGAGGTTGTGGTACCAGACCGGGTGCCGGGGTGCCCCGCCCAGCGAGGCCACCACCGCGTAACGACCCTCGTGCTCGACGCGCATCACCGGGGTCTTCCGCAGTTTGCCGCTCCTGGCCCCCCGCGTGGTCAGCAGTACCACCGGCCTGCCCTGCAGGGTCGTCCCCTCGGTGCCGCCGGAGCTCTCGTACAGCTCCACCTGGTCGCGCACCCACTGCGTGGGGCTTGGCTCGTACTCGCCGTGAAGAGGCATGCCATCCGTCCCGTCGTCGAGGCCCATGGCCGGCCCGCTCTCCTGGACGACCGTCGGACCATGCGGACCAACTCGTTTTGTACCAGTGTCGGCCGGACCGTACACGACCTCCGGCCTCACGGCGTCATCGGCGTGTCCACGGCACGGCCATGACCGTGCCCCGGCCCGGACCGCCCCGCCCGCCGGCCCCCGCGCCCCCGGGAAGAAACCGCTGCGCCGGATCGGCCGCGGCGACCCGGGCCGCGTCACCGGGAACCGGCCGCCCACCAGGTGCCCGACGCGGCCGCCACCGAGAGCGGGCGCATCCTGGTCGAGGGCGACGACGCGGTGGTGTTCGGCGGGATCCGGCGGACCGTCCGGCCCACCGTGCGCCCGTACCGCGCCCGTCTCGCCCCGCCGTCCAGGTCATAGGCTTTCCGGGTGACCGAACACACCCGGAAGCCCTTTCTCCACGTCGTCGTCTGTGCTGCCGGTGTCGCCGCGGGCGTCGGCGAACTGATCACCGCCGCGCAGGAGCGGGGCTGGGAGGTCGGCGTCATTGCGACACCCATCGCCCTGAACGGGTTCTTCGACGCCGTCGCGGTCCGCGCACAGACCGGCAGACCGATCAGGTCCGCCTGGCGCACCCCCGGCGAACCGCGCCCCTTCCCGGCGCCCGACGCCGTGGTGGTCGCGCCCGCCACCTTCAACACCGTCAACAAATGGGCGGCCGGAATCGCCGACACGCTCGCGCTGGGCACCCTGTGCGAGGCCGCGGGGCTCGGTGTGCCGGTCGCCGTCCTGCCGTGCGTCGGCGACGCGCTGGCCACCCACCCCGCCTACCGGGACAGTGTTGAGCGGCTCACCGCCATGGGCGTCCGCTTCGGCGAGCCGTACACCGGGGAGACGGTGCCGGACGGCGAACGGCCCGAGTTCCACTGGGAGCGGGCCCTGGACCTCGTACGTCCTCGATGAGCGCGGCCGGAGCCGAGTGGTTCCGCGTGCACCCGCAGACCCCGGGTGCCGGGACCCGCACGCGCACATGGCAACGGAGAGGGCTGCGCGGCGTGTGTCCGCATCGCCTTTTCGGACACCGGCCGTCGAATCGGATGATTGGGCGCGTGAATTAAGCGGCTCGAAAGAGGATGACGTACAGTCAAACCACTGTGTCCGTACGAGGAATGCGGGAAACCTCGGAATCTCTTGTTCCTGGTCGTTGGCCTGTGCAAAAGTGGGTTCTGCCGTCGCGCGGGCAATGCCTTTTGTCCTGGGGTGCGCGACGCTGCCCCGGCATGCCACCCAGGCTTCAAAAGGGCTGCTCCGGGCGGGTGTTCGAGATTTCGAATCCAGTACGGGCGGGCTCCCGTCGTATCGTCGGCGAGGCCCCGCGTCCGCTGGTACGGACTTTATGTCGCGCGTCCCCGAGAGGATTGCATCCGTGAAGGACACCGGCCTGTCGAATTCCCAGGCCCCGGCCCATGCGTTCGACGTGACGGACGAACAGCTGGGCGACGAGTTGCGGAAGTGGACGGGGGCCGCCCCGGCACTGCACCCCGTCGGTGAACTCCTCGACCGGCACTGGGAATCGGTCTTCGGCTACGCCCGGCTGTGCACCGACGGCCCGCGCTCCGCCGGTATGCTCACCACTGCCGCGTTCACCCGGCTCTTCGGCGAGACCCTGCGGCACAACGGCCCGAGTTCCGCATGGCGACCCCAACTCCTCGTCACCGTACGCCGGATCGCTGCCGAGTGGGACGCGGACCACCGGCGCGACATGCTCCACCCCGATCTCACCGCCGCCTCCGCCGACGGCGGCCGGCGGCCGGCCGCACGACTTCTGCCGCAGCCCGAACGGCGCCTGCTGTCAGGGGCCTTCCAACGACTGCCGCAGTCCGCGCGCTGTCTGCTCTGGCACACCGAGGTCGAATCCGAACCGCTCCACGTCCCCGCCGGGCTGCTCGCCCTCGACGAGGAGGGCGCCCGCACCGAACTGCGCCGCGCCCGGCAGCGGTTGCGGGACGAAGTCCTCCAACTCCACGGCGAACTCGCCTCCGACCAGGAGTGCCGGCGCTATCTGCGCCTGCTGGAGGTGAGCTACCGGCGCGCGGGCACCGAACTCGACCCGGACCTGCGCACCCACCTGGAGAACTGCCTCCACTGCCGGCACGCTGCGGACCAACTCGCCTGCTTCACCAGCGGACTCGGTACGGCCCTGGCCGAGGGGGTCCTGGGCTGGAGCGCACGGGAGTACGCGCAGAGCAGAGCGCAGGCGGCCGACGTCACCGACGAGTCGGCCGCCGGGGAGCGGCCGTCGCCCGAGGGGGTCATCGGCGCGGAGTTCCCCGGCCCCGCCGACGGACGCCCGGACACGGAGGCCGATCGGTTCGCCGTGCCTGCGGGCGAGCCTCCGGCGGTGGAGGGCGAGTCGTTCACGGACACGGGGAGACCGGTCCCGCCCCTCCCCACCGAGGCACCCCGCACCACGTCCGCCGCCCCCGCGGCCCTCACGGTGCCCCCGGTACCGAGCACCCCCCCGACCGCCGGGGCCCCGGCCGCTACCGTGCGGACGGCCTCCCGGTCCGGTGTCCGTTCCCGGCGGCGGCGCGCGGCCGACCGTACCGGCCCTCGCGGCGCCGTGCTCCGCGCCGGTTCCCGTGTCGCCCGGAAGGCCGCGCGCCGGGCCGCGCGCCGGCGCCACCTCGCCGCGGGCCTCCTCACGGTCAGCGGGCTGGTCGTCCTCCCGCTGGTGCTGTGGACCACGGGCGGTGCCGAGGACGCCGCCGCGCGGGGCGAGGACCGCCCCTCCGAATCCCCCGGCGCCGCCACGGGCAGCCCGCCCGACGACCCGTCGTCGTTCCGCTCCGAAGCAGCCGTCGAGGGCGCCCTGAGCGGCCGGCTGCACAACACCGCATCCGGCCTGTGCGTGGGTGTCGTCGGCGGCCGGGCCGTCGCGGGCGCCGAGACCGAACTCACCGCCTGCGCGGCGGTCGGCGCCCAGCAGTGGACGTACGAGACCGACGGGCTGCTGCGCAACGCCGCGGAACCGGACCTGTGCCTCGACTCCCGCCTCGGCTACTCGGTGCGCCTGGCCCGGTGCCCGGGCGAGACCCGGAAGGACGCCGACAGCGCACGCTACGACTTCACCGTCCAGGGCACCCTGGTGCCCCGCTCCGGTCAGGACCTGGGCCTCGCACCCGCGGCGACCGACGGCTCGGGCGCCCTCGTGCTCAAGGCCCGTGACGACACGGACGCCCAGCGCTGGGCGATCGACACCCCGGAGCCCGATCTCCAGATGAAGGTCGTCACCCGGGGCCGCGTCGAGGACGAGGACGAGAGCTAGGGCCGGGGGAAGCCGGGGGCAGGGCGAGGGCCGGGAGGAGCGGGCCGGTCAGGTGCTCACAGCTCCTCCGCCAGCCCCAGCTCGGCCCAGATGGTCTTGCCCTCGGCGGTGTGCCTGCTGCCCCACCGCTGGGTGAGCTGGGCGACCAGGAGCAGCCCCCGGCCGCCCTCGTCCCAGGTCTTGGCGCGCCGCAGATGCGGGGCGGTGTGGCTGGTGTCGGACACCTCGCAGATCAGCGTCGACGCGTCGCTGATCAGCCGGAGCCGGATCGGCGGCGCCCCGTAGCGGATCGCGTTGGTGACCAGCTCGCTCACCACCAGTTCGACGGTGAACGACGCCTCGGTCAGCGCCCACACGCCCAGCTGGTCGAGGACCTGCTTGCGCACCGGCGCGACGAGCGACGGGTCGGCCGGGATGTCCCAGGTGGCGACCTGGGAGGACGGCAGCCCGCGGGTGCGGGTCAGCAGCAGCGCCACGTCGTCCGTGGCGGGACCCGACTGGAGCATGGCGTGCAGGACCCGGTCGCAGGCCTCGTCGAGCGACCCGGGGGTCGCGTGGGACAGGGCGTCGCAGAACATGCGCGAGCCCGCGTCCGCGTCGCTGTCGTCCCCCCGGCCGTCGACCAGACCGTCCGTGTAGAACGCCAGCACACTGCCCTCGGGCAGCTCCACCTCCACGGACTCGAAGGGCAGCCCGCCCAGACCCAACGGCGGCCCGGACGGCATGTCCAGCATGCGCACCGGTCCCCCTGGCGGGACCAGGACCGGCGGCGGATGCCCCGCCCTCGACAGGGTGCAGCGCCGTGACACCGGGTCGTACACCGCGTACAGGCAGGTCGCGCCGACCTCGCCGGGGCCGGCGTCACCGCCCGACTCGTGCGAGAGGTGCAGGACCAGGTCGTCGAGGTGGGTGAGCAGCTCCTCCGGAGCCAGATCGATGTCGGCGAGGGTACGCACGGCCGTACGCAGCCGACCCATCGTTGCCGATGCCTGGATGCCGTGGCCGGCGACGTCCCCCACCACCATGGCCACCCGCATCCCGGACAGCGGGATCACGTCGAACCAGTCGCCGCCCACACCGGTGCGCGCGGCCGGCAGATACCGGGAGGCGGCGTCCACCGCGGCCGTCCGGGGCAGACCGCGGGGGAGCAGGCTGCGCTGGAGCGTGAGGGTGGTCTCGCGTTCGCGGGAGTAGCGGCGGGCGTTGTCGATGCAGACGGCCGCACGCGCGGTGATCTCCTCGGCCAGCAGCACGTCGTCATGGGTGAAGTGCTCGGGGTGCCGGAACCGGGTGAACGCCGCCACGCCGAGGGTGACACCGCGGGCCTGGAGCGGGACGGACAGCATCGAGTGGACGCCGAACTCCCGGACCTGCCGGGCGCGGGCGTCGTCGACCGCGAGCCACGGATCGAGGTCACCGGAGGGCACCGAGGCGACGACGCTGTGCCCGGCGATCAGCGAGTCGGCCTGAGGCGCGGCGGCCGGGTAGACGACCACCTCGCCCGCGTCGGCGACCGACTCGGGGCTCCCCGCCGTGCGGGACCGGTGGGCGACCCGGCGCAGCGGGACCGGAAGGGTGAGCGGGCCGGTGGGGTCGGCACCGTGGTCGTGCTCGAGGAGGTCCACGCTGACGAAGTCGGCGAGCGCGGGGACGCAGACCTCCGTCAGCTCCTGCGCCGTCCTGGTGACGTCGAGGGTGGTGCCGATGCGCATGCTGGCCTCGTTGACCAGCTGCAGCCGGGCCCGGGCCCGGCTCTGCTCGGTGAAGTCGTGGGCCGTCACGCAGACGCCGACGATCCGGCCGGCGTCGTCGGTGAGAGGCGCGATCCGGGCCAGCCAGGCCTCGTCCTGGCGCTTGCCGAACGCCTGCACGCGTGTCTGCACATCGTGGCCCCGGCCCGTCCGCAGCACCTGGGTCATGTGGCGCTCCAGCTCCGCGTGCCGGGGCCGGCCGCCGATGTCGCTGGGCGTCAGACCGCGCAGGTGGGAGGCCGGCAGCCCGAGGAGATCGGCCATCGCGTCGTTGGCGCCGTGCAGGCGCAGCTCCGTGTCGAAGACGACGGTGGCGCACGGGGACTGGACCATCGCAGCCCAGAGCACCGGATCTCCAGTGGGATCGGTGCGCCCGGACGGCAGCGGGGTGACGGCCAGCCAGCCCTCGGTGTCACCGTCCTCGGGCCGGCCGCGGTGGGCGAGCATCCACACGGTGACGGTGCCGCCGTCCCGGTGCCGCAGCGCGAGCGTGCCGCTCCAGCGCGGGCCGGCCGGCGGCGGGGGCGGTTGTGCGCCGTCGGCGAGCAGAAGGGCCGCGGGGCGGCCGACCACGTCCTCCGCCCGGTGACCCAGGAGTTGCCGGGCGCCCTCGTTCCACCGGGTGACGGTGCCGTCGGCGGCGATGACGGCACGAGCCGCTGCCGGATCGTCGAACGGGTCGTCCGCTCTCATCGTCGCCACTCCATCGCGCACACTCACCGTGAACCGGTCGATCGCCAGAGTTCCACCCTAGTGCGTCAAAGGTGGGAGTGGACCGGAACCCCGCCCTGGCAGGGGTCCCGCGGGCGGGAGAGGACGGACGGGAGGGCAAGGGCGGGAGTGACGCCCGGGGCGCCCACCGCCCGGGTCCTGCCCGGGTCCCGTCCGGTGCCGCTCCGGCACGTGGCCGGTATTCACGCGTCGCCCGCCGGTGTTCGTCACCATTCCCGTCCCGCCCGTTGACGGAGTGTCACACCTGCCACAACGATGGCTCCCTACGGATGGGAGCGCTCCCATCCGTAGCCGCCGCCGTGTCCTCCCACCAGAGGAGCCCAGACGTGAACAGACGCAGAACCGCTCTGCTGTCCCTGACCGGCCTGCTGGCCACCGCGCTCACCGCGCTGCCCGCCGCCCCGGCCGGGGCGGACGAGGCCGAGCAGGTCCGCAACGGCACCTTCGACACCACCACCGAACCCTGGTGGGCCTCCGCCGGTGTCACCACGAGCCTGTCCGAGGGCCGCCTGTGCGCCGACGTCCCCGGCGGAACCACCAACCGGTGGGACGCCGCCGTCGGCCAGAACGACATCACCCTCGTGAAGGGGGAGTCGTACCGCTTCTCCTTCGCCGCGAACGGCACGCCCGCGGGCCACGTGGTCCGGGCGCTCGTCGGCTTGTCGGTGGCCCCGTACGACACCTACTACGAGGTGTCCCCGCAGCTCAGCGTCTCCGGCGACACGTACTCCTACACCTTCACCGCGCCCGTGGACACCGAGCAGGGCCAGGTCGGTCTCCAACTCGGCGGCAGCCCTGACCCCTGGCGCTTCTGCATGGACGACGTGTCCCTGCTGGGCGGCGTGGAGCCCGAGCCGTACGAGCCCGACACCGGCCCCCGGGTCCGCGTCAACCAGGTCGGCTACCTTCCCGCGGGCCCGAAGAACGCCACCCTGGTCACCGGGGCGACCGGGCGGCTGCCCTGGCAGCTGAAGGACGCCGGCGGCAGGGTCGTCAGGCAGGGCATGACCCTGCCGCGCGGCGTGGACGGGTCGTCCGGGCAGAACGTCCACTCGGTGGACTTCGGTGCCCACCGCGTGCGGGGCACCGGTTACACCCTCACGGTGGACGGCGAGACCAGCCGGCCGTTCGACATCGGCGCCGGTGCCTACGAACGGCTGCGGCTGGACTCCGCGAAGTACTACTACACCCAGCGCAGCGGCATCGAGATCCGCGACGACCTGCGCCCCGGCTATGCCCGCCCGGCCGGTCACCTGGACGCGGCCCCCAACCAGGGCGACGGCGCCGTGCCCTGCCAGCCGGGCGTCTGCGACTACTCCCTCGACGTCACCGGCGGCTGGTACGACGCCGGCGACCACGGCAAGTACGTCGTCAACGGCGGCATCAGCACCTGGGAGGTGCTCAGCACCTACGAACGCGCCCGGCACGCCCGCACCGGCCGGGCGGACAAGCTCGGCGACGGCACCCTGGACATCCCGGAGAGCGGCAACGGTGTGCCCGACATCCTCGACGAGGCCCGCTGGGAACTGGAGTTCCTGCTGAAGATGCAGGTGCCCGAGGGCGAGCCGCTGGCCGGCATGGCCCATCACAAGATCCACGACGAGCAGTGGACCGGGCTGCCGCTGCTGCCCGGCGACGACCCGCAGAAGCGCGAACTGCATCCGCCGAGCACCGCCGCCACTCTGAACCTCGCCGCCACGGCCGCCCAGGCGGCCCGCCTGTACCGGCCCCACGACAGGGAGTTCGCGGCCGAGGCCCTGGCCGCGGCGCGCACCGCCTGGACGGCCGCGCTCGCCCACCCCGAGGAGTACGCGAGCCCGGACGACGGCATCGGCGGCGGCGCCTACCCGGACGACGAGGTGAGCGACGAGTTCTACTGGGCTGCGGCCGAGCTGTATCTCACCACGGGGGAGGAGCAGTTCAAGGAGTACGTCCTGAACTCCCCGGTGCACACCGCCGACATCTTCGGCCCCCTCGGCTTCGACTGGTCGCGCACCGCGGCGGCGGGCCGGCTCGACCTCGCGACGGTGCCGAACAAGCTGCCCGGCCGGGACAGGGTCCGCGGCTCCGTCATCAAGGGCGCCGACCGCTACCTGGCCACGCTGAAGGCCCACCCGTACGGCATGCCCTACGCACCGGCCGGCAATGTCTACGACTGGGGCTCCAGCCACCAGGTGCTCAACAACGCGGTCGTCCTCGCCACGGCCCACGACCTCACCGGTGCCGCCAAGTACCGGGACGGCGCGCTGCAGAGCATGGACTACATCCTCGGCCGCAACGCCCTGAACATCTCCTACGTCACCGGGTACGGCGAGGTCAGTGCGCAGAACCAGCACAGCCGCTGGTACGCCCGCCAGCTCGACCCGGCGCTGCCGAACCCGCCCGCCGGGACCCTCTCCGGTGGACCCAACTCGAGCATCCAGGACCCCTACGCCCAGTCGGTGCTCCAGGGCTGCGTCGGCCAGTTCTGTTTCATCGACGACATCCAGTCCTGGTCGACCAACGAGCACACCATCAACTGGAACGCGGCCCTGACCCGCATGGCCTCCTTCGTGGCCGACCAGGGGTAGCGGACCGCGGTACCCGCGCCGGCGCCGGAGGTGTCGTCCCGTTCACCGGGGCGACACCTCCGGCACATCCTTTCGGTACCGCCTCATAGCCGCTCTGAGCTGGTGGTATTTACGATCGAGTACCCGAGCGGTACCGTGATGGCATGCCTGCTCTGAATGTGGAGTTCAGCGACCGCGAGCTCGAGGACCTGCGGCAGATCGCCAAGGAGCGCGGTACGTCGATGAAGGCGCTGGTGCGGGAGGCGGCCGCGGCCGACATCGCCCGCCACCGGGCGCTCCAGGAGGGCGCGGAGGCCTTCCGCCGGTTCTTCGACTCGCACGCCGACGAGTTCGCCGCCGCCTTCCCGGACGACGAACCGCGGGCCAAGGGCGCGGGACGGGCCGCCTGACCGATGACATCCGTTCTGCACATCGACGTGCCCTGGCTGCTCCAGCGGCACGAGGAGGTCCTTCCGGACCAGCCCACCATCAACGACTTCTCGGCGCTGGTCGCGGCCGTCGCCCGGCACCGCGTCGATCCGCCCCGCCTCGGTGTGGACTCGGACGCGGCCTGGCGGGCCGCCGCCCTGCTGCACACCCTCGCCCTGCTCCGCCCCCTGCCGTCGGCCAACGCCCGCTTCGCGTGCGCCACGGCGGTGGCGTACATGTTCGTCAGCGGTGCCGGCATCGACCCGCCCTACGGCGCCATCGTCGACCTCGCCCGCGATCTGATGTCCGGCACGGCGGACGTCTACGGGGCCGCCGACCGGCTCCGCTCCTGGCAGATCTGATACCACCGCCGGAATGCGAGAACCGGGTGAACCACGGGAAAACGCAGGTGGAAAGCCGATGCCGACGACTCCGGCCATGTTTTTCCTTTTGACTTCCTGTCAACGAGCGGAGGTTTCCCCGGCGCCTTGTTGGCCGTGTTCCGGTTGTGCGAGAGTGAGCCACCCGTGAGGGGGTAAAATCCGGGGTCGCACGCGCGTCGATGAACCGGGTCCGCTTTCACCATCGGTGAATTGGCCCCCTCCCGCGCAACGCCGCCAAAGAGGTAGGGACCACCTGGGACCTCCCTTTTCGGCGTCAGAACTTCTGTGTCACCTGCGCGTGGGAAGGAACCGCCTCAGTGCCCACCCCTTATTCCCCCCGGTCTCCGTATCCCTCTCCCGGAGGGGATCCGGGGGAGTCCGACGAGTCCCTCGCCGCACGGTTGCGAGGCCGTCCGGAGGGCGAGGCCGCCCACTCCGTCGCGATGCTGACCACACGTCACTGGCCGGCGATGCACGACTACGCGACCGTCTGCCTCGCCTCGTCGGGGCCGGCCGCCGCCATGGTCACCGCGGCGGCGCAGCACCGTGTCCTGAACCGGGTCGCCCTCGGCGAACCGGCCGTTGCCCTGCGGCCGGTGCTGCTGGTGGCCGTGCGGGACACGGTCCGGGAATGGGCCTCGGACGACCGGAGCGCCGGTGCCCTGCCGGAACTGCTCAAGCCGGCCGGCGGACGCGGCATGCGCGCGGCCAGGACGATGACGCCGGAGAACCGCACACTGGCCCATCGTTCGTTCCGGTCCCTGCCCGGCCTCGCCCGCTGTGTGCTCTGGCACGTCGAGGTCGAGGCGGAACCCGTGTCCGTCCCGGCCGGCCTTCTCGGCATCGATGCCGACATCGCCTCGGGCACGCTCCGGCAGGCGCGTGAGACCTTCCGTCAGGGCTGTCTCCAGGCCCATCAGGAACTCGCGCCGACGAAGGACTGCCGGTTCTACAACCGACTCCTCGACGTCCCCATCCGCCGTGGCGGCACACTGCTCCCCGATGTCCAGCAGCACCTGGCGGAATGCCGCTACTGCCGGAACGCGGCCGAGCAACTCAGTCATTTCGAGGGGGACCTCGGCACGCTCATCGCCGAGGCCGTTCTCGGTTGGGGCGCCCGCCGCTACCTCGACTCGCGTCCCGGCCGGGCGACACCGGGCCCGCGCGGCGGCCGCGCGGCCCGCCGCGGACACCGCTCCGGCGGCGGACGGTCCGGTGGCAGCCGGCACCGCCTGCTGTCCCGGATCCCCGCCCCCCCACGCCTCACCGGTCTCGGGCGCCCGGACGCGGTGCGTTCCACCAGGACCCTGCTCACCGGCCTCGGAGCCGTCTCGGCCGGCGTGCTGGTGAGCGTGCTCATCGCCGGGGGCTCCCCCTCCGACGGCAGCGGCACCGACCCGACCGGTGCCACCAGCGCGGCCGACGGCCGGGGGGTCGTACCGACCGAGTCCCCGCCGGGCGTGGCCGGACTGCCCACAGGGCCGGAACCGGCCCTCCTGCGCAACATCGCCTCCGGGCTGTGCCTCGACACCCGGGGCGAGCCCCAGGACGGCACCGGCACCCGGCTCGCTGGGTGTTCCTCGCGGCTGAGCCAGCAGTGGACCTACGAGGAGGACGGGCTGCTGCGCAGTGTGGCCGACCCGGGCCTGTGTCTGGACGCGCACAAGGACGCCGGGGTCGTCGTCCTCGCCACCTGTGCCGACGCCGGCGAGAGCCGGGCCGACGACGTGCGCTACGACCTCACCGAGCAGGGCGAGTTGCTGCCCCGCTGGGACGAACAGCTGGCGCTCGTGCCGGCCGCCCCCGATGCGAACGCCGACATCGTCATCAGGGTGCGGGACCGGAGCGAGAACCAGCGCTGGCTGACCGAGCCGGTGTCCTCGGCCCAGGACGTCCTGTCGATCGGCCGGCCCCGTACCCCGGCGGCAGGGTCCGTGGAACCGGCCGGGCCGGTGACGTGAAGCGCGCGGCCGGGGCGGGGGAGCGGGCACGGTAGCCCGCGCCCCGGCCCGGTACCCCCGGCCCGGTAACCCGACGCCCCGGCCGGGTCGGCCGGTGCCCTCCACGAGGTCGCCGGGCCCGACCGTGGCCGAGGTGGCGTGCCCGGGCAGGGCGAGGGTGAGGTCCGGCTCCGCGAGCAGACAGCGGATCACGTCCTCGACCCCCGCCTGCCCGTCGAGGCCGAGCCCGTAGACGTAGGGCCGCCCCAGGAGCACCGCCCGCGCGCCGAGGGCAAGGGCCTTGAAGACGTCGTCACCGGTGCGGACACCGCTGTCGAGCAGCACGGTCAGCCGGTCGCCGGCAGTGGCCACCGCACCGGGCAGCGCGTCCGCCGCCGCGGCGGACCCGGCCACCCGACGGCCTCCGTGGTGGGACACCACCAACCCCGTCCCTCCCGGCATCGGCCGAGAGCCGGGCGTCGTCCGGATGCGGCACACCCTTGAGAACGATCGGCCCGTCCCCGTTCTCCCGCAGGAACGCGAGGTCCGGCCAGGTCTGGCGGGGTCGCAGAACATGCCGACGAAACGCCTGACCGCCGCGTCCGGGTCCTCGTGCACGGGCTCGGCCGGGCCGGCCCGGAAGGCGGGGTCCGAGAAGTGGTGGGCGGTGCCCACTCCGTGCAGGAACGGCAGAAAAGCCTGGTCCAGGTCGCGCGGACGCCAGGACGGCAGGGGAGTGTCCAGGGTGACCACCAAGGCCGTGACCCCGGCGGCCCTCGCTCGGCCGAGAAAACTCCGGGAGATCTCAGGGTCCTTCGGCCAGTACGGCTGGAACCGGTGCTCCGCGTCGCCCATCGTCCCCGCGACCTGCTCCATCGGCGTGCTGGAGGTGGGGGAGAGCACGAACGGCACACCCTGCGCGGCAGCTGCCCGCGCGGCGGCCGGTTCGGTGTCCGGGTGCATCAGCGACAGCACCCCGACCGGCGCCGGCGCCGGCGCCGGTCGGGGTGCTGTCGAGCACCTCCACCGACAGGTCACGCTCGTGCACGTCCCGCAGCATGCGCGGCACGATCCGGTGGCGGGCCGGAGCCGCCCGGTTGGCGCGCGCGGTACTGCCGCCGCCCGTGCTGCCCGCCGCATGACCGACCGGCCCCGCCCGAGCCGCCGCTCGGTCGGCTCCCCAGCCGGGTCAGGTCCGTGGGCAGCCGGGGCACGGCACCCGTCATCCCGTTCAGGTGGATCTCGTACGGGAAGTCCGCCCGGTGTCCGGCCATGCGACGTCCCCGCCCCTCCTCGTCGAGCCGAATGAATCATGAACAGAAGGCATCGCGGAACGGTCCGCCGGGAACGGAAGCGGAATGTTTCAGGCCTATTGCGAAACAGTGGGAATCCGGCCATCTGGCCACTTCCTGCAAGCACCACCCGTGCGGTTACCGGGCTCACGCCCACGCGTTCCGTGACTTCGCGCCACTGATTCAATACGCAATGTTACTGAAAGCGGCCCGGTCGATGTGTGTTTCCGCGGCGGACTCGGCAGACTCCCGCTCGCCGGTCCGGCACCACCGAGCACGGGCCGGCGACTCGTCGAAACGAGCGGAAGGATGCACACAATGCGGAACACCGCGCGCTGGGCCACCACCATCGGCCTGACCGCCGCAGCCGTCTGCGCATCTCTGTCCGGGGCCGCGTCGGCCGCGCCGGGCAGCGCACCGTCCGCGCTCTACGCCCCGTCGGCCCTGGTGCTCAGCATGGGCCACGGGGAGAGCGCCATGGCCGTCACACCGGAGCGCGCGGTCACCCTGACCTGCGCCCCCGGCCCTTCCGGCACCCACCCGGCCGCGGCCGACGCGTGCGGGGAACTGGCCGAGGTGAACGGTGATCTGCAGGCCCTCGCGCCGAGAGAGGGCGTGTTCTGCACCCATCAGTACGACCCGGTCGTCGTCACCGTCGACGGGGTGTGGCAGGGGCAGCGGCTCTCGTACGAGCGGACCTTCGCCAACGAGTGCGTGATGAACGCCCACGGTTCGGGCGTCCTCGCGTTCTGAGACCGGGACCGCACGGTTCCCGTGACCGCGTGGCGGTCGGGTACTGGGGAGTGCCGACCTCCTCGCGGAACGTGCGGCCCCGCAAAGGGAGGCCGGCGGGCGGAGTGGGGCCGCCCCCGGCCTCCGGCGTGTCCGGGGGCGGGTGTCCGGACGCGTCACGTCATCTGACGCCGCACCACCTCGTGCAGCCGGCCGCCCGGATCGGCGAGCAGCCGGTCCGGCGGGCCCTGCCGCACCACCCTGCCGTCCTCCATCACCACCACCCGGTCCGCGTCCATCACGGTGGACAACCGGTGGGCGGTGACGGCCCGGGTCGCCCGGAGCGCCTTGGTGCTCCCGATCACCGTGCGCTGCGTCTCGTTGTCCAGGGCACTGGTCGCCTCGTCGAAGAAGAGGATGCGCGGCCGGCGGATCAGCGCCTGGGCGATCATCAGCCGCTGCCGCTGCCGCTGCCGCTGCCGCTGGCCGCCGGAGACCGCCCCGCTGCCCGAGACGATGGTGTGCAGCCCCCATCGGCATCCGCCGGATGTCCTCCGCGAGCCCCGCCATCTCGGCCGCCGCCATCGCCTGCTCGGGCGTGTACGGCTCGGTGCCGCAGATGACGTCCAGGAGGAACCGGTGAACGGCTGGGCGTGCTGGAGCACCACACCGCACTGGCGCCGTACCGCCGACCGGTCGAGCGCGGCCAGGCCCTGACCGTCGTACGGCACACTTCCCGACAGCGGCCTCTCGAAGCCGATGAGCAGCCGCAGCAACGTGGACTTGCCGCAGCCGCTGGGGTCGGCGACCGCCACGAACTCGCCCGGCCGGACCTCGAAGGAGACGTCGTCGAGGACCAGCGGACCGTCGTCCGAGTACCGGAAGGGCACCCGCCGCGCCTCCGGTGCGATGGATCAAAGCACGCCCCGGGTCCGGCCCTTCACTCGAGCAAACCTCCCACCAGGCAACATGCGGTCGTGCCGCGCCCAGGCGTGCAGACAGGGCGACGGCCCGGTGGCGGCTTCTTCGCAGGGGGCACCGCATCGCCCCCTCCCACCGCTTGCACCCCTCGGGAGAAATCCGGCACACCGGCCCCGAAAGGCATCAGAAGGCAGCCGGCCCGTGGGCGGCTTCCCGCTGCGGTGACCGGGTTGAGCGTGCGCTGTGCAGATTCGCCGCAGCCGGGATTCCGGGCCGGGAGGGCGACGGAACGTATGCGGTCGCCTGCGGTGGGTGTCTCCGTCCCGAGGATGGGCGGGGTGCCGTGCCGCGCGTGCCGGCCGGTCGACTTCGTGGCGCAAACCGACTGACCGCAAAGGGATTTGAACGCTCCGTCGGGCCCGTGCGTACCAACAGCCATCCAGGCGCCCCGACAGCCGCCGAACGGCGGCACGACTCCGGTCCCCCCAGGAGGTCGAGAAGTTTGAGTCACAAGCGAATTCCGAAGCGCAAGGCCGCGATCGCGGTGGGCGGTGTGGTGGCGCTCGGCGCCGCAGTGATCCTGCTCCCCAGCGCCAACGCGTCGCAGGACGGAGCGTCGAACGACGCGGCGGCCGCGCCGAGGACCCTCAAGGCGACGGATGCCTCGGACCTCGCCTCACAGCTCGCCGGGCTCCTCGGCGACGCGTTCGCCGGCTCCTACTACGACGGCGACAGGCAGCGGCTCGTCGTCAACGTCGTACCCGGCGACGACGACAGCGTGATCGCGCAGGCGAAGAAGGCGGGCGCGACCGTCCGCGAGGTCGACAACAGCATGGCCGAACTGGCCGCGGGCGAGCGGACGCTGAAGTCCGGGGCCACCATCCCCGGTACCTCGTGGGCCGTCGACCCGCGCACCAACAAGATCCTGGTCACCGCCGACTCCACGGTGACCGGCGAGAAGTGGGACAGACTGGAGTCCACCGTGCAGGGCCTCGGCTCCGGCATGGCGACCATCAAGAAGTCCGCGGGCACCTTCAGGACCTTCGCCTCGGGCGGCGACGCGATCTTCTCCGGAGGCGCACGCTGTTCGCTCGGCTTCAACGTCACCGCGGACGACGGCGCGCCCGCCTTCCTGACCGCCGGTCACTGCGCGGTCGCGGCCGACCAGTGGTCCGACGCGCAGAACGGACAGCCGATCGCCACCGTCGACCAGGCGGTCTTCCCCGGTGAGGGTGACTTCGCACTCGTCCGGTACGACGACCCGGCCACCGACGCGCCGAGCGACGTCGACGTGGGCGGCCAGACGCTCCAGATCACCGAGGCCGCCGAGGCCGCCGTCGGCCAGGAGGTGTTCCGGATGGGCAGCACCACCGGGCTCGCCGACGGCCAGGTCCTCGGACTCGACGCCACGGTGAACTACCCCGAGGGCACGGTCACCGGTCTCATCCAGACCGACGTCTGTGCCGAGCCCGGCGACAGCGGCGGCTCGATGTTCACCCAGGACGGCCTCGCGATCGGCCTCACCTCGGGCGGCAGCGGCGACTGCACGGTCGGCGGCGAGACCTTCTTCCAGCCGGTCACCACCGCCCTGGCGGCGGTCGGCGCGACGCTCGGCGACGGCGGCGCCGCAGCCGGCGACCAGGCAGCCGGCGACCAGGCAGGCGGCGAAGAGGTCGGCGGCGAGGGCGACCAGGCCGGCGAGGTCGGCGGCGAGCAAGCGGGCCAGGACGACGGAGCCGGTTACGGCGCCGGCCAGGGCGCCGAGGACGGCCTGGCCGAGACCCACTGACCGTCGCCCGCCGAACCGTCACCGGGCCCCCGGCCCGCCGACACACCGGCAGCGGGGATCAGCACGCGTCCTGCCCGCTCGTGGGCCGGGGCCTGCCCGGCCCGCGAGCCGCGCCCCGGCTGTGTGCTGTCCGCTCTTGTCCCGGCTCCGCCGGAGGGGCGGGAGAATGCCGCAGGGGCTGCGTAGATGTCGTATAAGCGCTGTAATGGCCAACGTGGTCGGTGAGGGCGCTGCGGGACGCAGCACGAGAACGTTGCGTGCGGAAGGCGCCCTCGCGACGATCGCTGCCGAGCCGGAGTCGCCGGACCGGGTGCGCCGGGTCCTGGAGCAGGCCCTGGTCTTCGCCGGCGCCGCCTTCGTCGCCGTGTACACGCCCAGCGGAGACGGCGAGCAACTGCGCCTGGTGGAGTCGGCCGGGATCCCGCGGGCCCTGTGCGGGGTGCGGGACAGCTATTCCGCCGCCGGGCACTCCCCGGCCGCCGACGCGGTACGCGGGCGGCGGCCGGTGTGGCTCGGCCCCGAGGAACTCGCCGCCCAGGCCCAGGCACGGCGCGTCCCGGCCCGTGACTTCTCCCTCGCCGCGCTGCCCGTGCGCCACGACTCCGGTGGCTGTCTGCTCGCCGTCAGCGAGCGCCCCGGCGGCTTCGACACCGACGACCGCGTCTGCCTCGGACTCGTCACCGACGCGGTCGCCCTTCCCGGGCGGCAGCCGGCGCCCGACGGCGGCGGGGACCCCGCACCGGATGCCTTCGTCCTCGCCATGGACACCGGACGGGTCCGGGTGGGCAACGACATCCTGGACCTCTTCGGCCTCGGTCCGGACGACTTCGACGGACGCGTCGAGACCCTCGTGGGCCGGACCGTTCCGGAGGACCTGCCCTCCGTGATGTCGGTCGTCGAGTCCGACCACATGACCATCGGCGAGCGCGAACTGGAGTTCCGGGTCGTACAGCCCGCCGGCCCGCCGAAGTGGCTCAGACTGCGCGGCCGACTGCTGCCGGGCGGTGAGGGCCGTCCGGCCCGCCTGGTGGGCTCCGTCGCCGACGCCTCCACCCTGCGTGCCGACGTCACCGACGTGGCCCGGGTACAGCGCCTGGCCACCGCACTCACCACCGCGGTGACGGTCCGCGATGTGGGCAAGGCCGTGGTCGCGGCCCTGCGCGGGCCACTGAGGGCCGACCGGATCGCGGTTGCCGAACTGGAGAGCGACCGGCTCGTCGTCACCGTCCTCGACCCGCCGGAACCGGACGCCTGGCCGGACCTGTGGCGCGCCGAGTGGCGTACCGAATGGCCCGAGGCGCCCGTGCGCACCATGCCCACGCTCGCTGCCGTCCTGCGCGAGGGCCGGGCCCGGATATGGCCCGCGGGCAGCGCTCTGGAGACCTCCCTCGCCGAGGTCGGACCGGGTGGTCTCGCCATGCTGCCGCTGTCCGCCGGCAACCGGACGGCCGGTGCCTGCCTCATCGGCTGGGACACCCCGCACGACTTCGGCGCGGATGAGCGCGCCCTGCTCACCGCCGCCGCCGGTCTCGCCGGACAGGCCCTCATGCGGGCCCGCGCCTTCGACGCCGAGCACGAACTGGTCGGCATGCTCCAGCGCCAGCTGCTGCCGCGCCGCCTGCCCCGGCTGCCCGGTGCGGTCGCCGTCGCCCGCTACCTGCCCAGCACCGCCGGCCTCGAGCTCGGCGGCGACTGGTACGACGTGATCCCGCTGCCCGACAACCACGTCGCCCTGGTCATCGGCGACGTCCAGGGCCACAGCGCCGGCGCCGCCACCCTCATGGGACAGATGCGCACCGCGCTGCGCGCCTACGCCGTCGAGGGGCACACGCCCGACGTGGTGGTCTCGCACACCAACCGGCTGCTCGTGGACATGGAGAGCGACCTCTTCGCGACCTGCTGCTACGTCGACGTCGACCTGGAGCAGGGCTCCGCCTGGTGTGTACGCGCCGGGCATCTGCCGCCGGTGCTGCGTCACCCGGACGGCAGCACCGAGATCGTGGAGGTGGAGGGCGGTCCGCCGCTCGGCGTCACGGCCCAGGCCGACTTCCCGATGAGCCCGCTGAGGCTGGGGCCCGGCACGGTGGTCGCCCTCACCACGGACGGCCTGGTCGAGACCGTCGAGGCCGACATCGACGAGGGCATGGACCACCTCGCGCGCCGGCTGGCGGCCGCCGACCCGGCCGACCTGGGAGTGGTCGCCGACGGCCTGCTGGGCAAGGCCCCGCGCAGCGACGACGTCGCCCTGCTCCTGATGCGCTACGAGGGCATGACCCTGCGGCCGCTGCGGGAGACCTGGACGGTGTGGCGGGTGCCGCAGGCCGTCGGTCACGCCCGCCGCTTCACCCGGCGCACCCTGCGTTCCTGGGACGCCACCGAGGACCTCGACGCCGCCCTGCTCGTCGTCTCCGAGCTGGTCACCAACGCGCTCGTGCACACCGAGGGGCAGGTCCGTCTCGACCTCACCCTCGTCGGCGACCGGCTGCGCCTCGCGGTCGCCGACGCCTCGCCCCGCAGTCCCGCCAAGCCGAGCAGCATCGGCTGGGAGGCCACCGGCGGCCGAGGCATCCTGCTCGTCGAGGCCCTGTCGGCGGCCTGGGGAACCCTGCCGGTCAGCGGCGGCAAACAGGTGTGGGCGGAACTCGGCGCGCACCGGTGAGCGGGCGTCGTCCCGGGCGTCGACAACACTCCCGGCACCGGTGTCATCCCTTCGGGTGACAGGCCGCCGGGCCGCGATCCCGTCCCACGCCGGCCGTCACCGGCCCGGTACACCTCCGCACCCGACCTGCCCGAACCGCACCCCGGGAACCCCCCGCCCGTGTAAGGGCGTTGACGGACCGCGCCGGGACGGGCCGACACGCCCGACAGGGGATCGGGCGTCCCCCTTGCGCGCGCATCAGCGGTCATGGGCCGGAAACACGGCAACTGGACGGGTCTTGCCGGGGATTTCGCCATGAAGCATTAAAACAAGTGATATTCCGTGCGCCGTGCACCACTATGGTGAGGCAGATGAAGGCTCTCGTGCTGTCCGGCGGTGCCGGCACCCGGCTGAGGCCGATCACCCACACCTCGGCGAAGCAGTTGGTCCCCGTGGCCAACAAGCCCGTGCTCTTCTACGGGCTGGAATCGATCGCGGACGCCGGCATCACCGACGTCGGAATGATCGTCGGCGACACGGCCGAGGAGATCGAGGACGCGGTGGGAGACGGATCGAAGTTCGGCCTGCGCATCACCTACATCCCCCAGGAACGCCCTCTGGGGCTGGCCCACGCGGTGCTGATCGCCCGCGACTGGCTCGGCGACGACGACTTCGTGATGTACCTCGGCGACAACTTCATCGTCGGCGGCATCAGCGGACTCGTCGACGAGTTCCGCCGGCACCGGCCCGACGCCCAGATCCTGCTCACCCAGGTCGCCGACCCCCGCTCCTTCGGCGTCGCCGAACTCGACGCGGACGGACAGGTGATCGGCCTCGAGGAGAAACCCGAGCGTCCCAAGAGCGACCTCGCCCTCGTCGGCGTCTACCTCTTCACCCCCGCCATCCACGACGCGGTGCGCGCGGTCAAGCCCTCCTGGCGCGGCGAACTCGAGATCACCCACGCCATCCAGCACCTGATCGACTCCCGCGCCGAGGTGCGCTGCACGGTCGTCCACGGCTACTGGAAGGACACGGGCAACGTCGTCGACATGCTGGAGGTCAACCGGTCCGTCCTCGAAGGCGTCGAGCGCCGGATCGACGGCGAAGTGGACGACGCCTCCGAGACCATCGGCCGGGTGGTCGTGGAGGAAGGGGCCCGGATCACCAACTCGCGCGTCGTCGGCCCCGCCGTCATCGCCTCCGGCACGGTCGTCAGCGACTCCTACGTCGGGCCCTTCACCTCCGTCGCGGAGAACTGCCGGATCACCGACAGCGAACTCGAATTCTCCATCGTGCTGCGGGACTCCTCGATCGACGGCGTCCGCCGCATCGAGTCCTCACTGATCGGCCGCCATGTCGAGGTGACCCCGGCCCCCAGCGTTCCCAGCGCCCACCGATTCGTCCTCGGAGACCACAGCAAGGTGCAGATCCACTCATGAACCTTCTCGTCACCGGAGCCGCCGGCTTCATCGGCTCCCGTTACGTCCGCAGGCTGCTCGCCGCCGACGCGCCCGACGCCGCCGATGCGCCGAGGATCACCGTGCTGGACGCGCTCACCTACGCCGGCACCCTCGACAACCTCCCACTCGAGCACCCCCGACTCGATTTCGTCCGCGGAGACATCCGCGACGCCGACCTCGTCGGCAAACTCACCGCCGAGGCGGACCAGGTGGTCCACTTCGCCGCCGAGTCGCACGTCGACCGCTCCATCCTCACCGCCTCCGACTTCGTCCTCACCAATGTGCTCGGCACCCAGATCCTCCTCGACGCAGCCCTGCGCCACGACGTGAACACCTTCGTGCACGTCTCCACCGACGAGGTGTACGGGTCGATCGCGTCGGGCTCGGCGACCGAGACGTACCCGCTCGAACCCAGCTCCCCGTACTCCGCCTCCAAGGCCTCCTCCGACCTGCTCGCCCTCGCCTGCCACCGCACCCACGGCCTGGACGTCCGCGTCACCCGCTGCTCCAACAACTACGGCCCGCACCAGTTCCCCGAGAAGGTCATTCCGCTCTTCGTCACCAGCCTCCTCGACGGCGCGAAGGTCCCGCTCTACGGCGACGGCCTCAACGTCCGTGACTGGCTGTACGTCGACGACCACTGCGCGGGCATCGACCTCGTGCGGACCAGGGGCCGGGCCGGCGAGGTCTACAACATCGGCGGCGGCACCGAACTCACCAACAAGGACCTCACCGGCCTCCTCCTCGAAGCCTGCGGCGCCGGCTGGGACCGGGTCGAGCACGTCGAGGACCGCAAGGGCCACGACCTGCGCTACTCCGTCGACTGGACCAAGGCCCGCGACGAACTCGGCTACCACCCCCGCCACGACTTCACCGCCGGCCTCGCCGAGACCGTCGCGTGGTACCGGGACCACCGCACCTGGTGGGAGCCGCTCAAGCAGTGCGTCACCGGAGGAAAGGCATGAGATGGCTGGTCACCGGCGCGGGCGGGATGCTCGGCCGGGACACGGTCGACGAACTGGCCCGGCGCGGTGAACAGGTGACCGGCCTCGACCGGGCCGCCCTCGACATCACCCGGGCCGAGGCGCTCGAGCACGCCCTGTCCGAGCACCGCCCCGGCATCGTGGTCAACTGCGCCGCGTACACCGCCGTCGACGACGCCGAGACCGACGAGGAACAAGCCACCCGGGTCAACGGCGACGGACCCCGCCTGCTCGCCCGTGCCTGCGCCGCGCACGGCGCCCGGCTGATCCACGTCTCCACCGACTACGTCTTCTCCGGCGAGGCCCGCACCACCCCCTGTCCCGAGGACCACCCGACCGCCCCGCGCACCGCCTACGGCCGCTCCAAGCTGGCCGGAGAACGGGCCGTGCTGGAGGAGCTGCCCGGCGCGAGCGCCGTCGTGCGCACCGCCTGGCTGTACGGGGTCCACGGCACCAGCTTCGTGCGGACGATGATCGGTCTCGAGGCCCGCCGCCCCACCGTCGACGTCGTCGACGACCAGCGCGGGCAACCCACCTGGAGCGCGGACGTCGCCGCACGCATGGCCGACCTCGGCCCCCGCCTCGGCGACGACGTGCACGGCGTCCTGCACGCCACCAATTCCGGCGAGACCACCTGGTACGGCCTGGCCCGGGAGGTGTTCCAGCTGGTCGGGGCCGACCCCGACCGGGTACGGCCCACCACCTCGGCGGCCTTCCCCCGGCCCGCACCGCGCCCCGCGTACAGCGTCCTCGCGCACGACCGCTGGCAGGACATCGGCCTGCCGGTACCGCGTGACTGGCGCGTCGCCCTGCACGAAGCACTGCCCCGGATCCGCAAGGAGAGTCCCCTTCGTGAAACGCCATGAGTTCCTGCGCGCACTGCACAAGGTCAGCGCCAACCGCAACTACCTGGAGATCGGTGTCAACGACGGCCGCAGCCTGCGCCTGTCACGCGTCCCCAGCATCGCGGTCGACCCCGCCTTCAAGGTCGTCTCGGAACTGAAGTGCGACGTCCACCTGGTCAAGGCCACCAGCGACGACTTCTTCGTCCGTGACAACCCGCTGGCCCACCTCAAGGGCGGCCGGCACCCGCTGCGCAACCTCCGCCGGGGCCGCAGTCCCGTCGGGCACTGGCGGCGCACCACACTCGACCTGTCCTTCATCGACGGCATGCACCTGTTCGAGTACGCCCTGCGCGACCTCATGAACGTCGAGAAGCACTCCGACTGGGCCAGCGTGATCGTCCTCGACGACATGCTGCCGCGCAGCGTCGACGAGGCGGCCCGGGACCGCCACACCACGGCCTGGACCGGCGACGTCTACAAGATCACCGAGGTACTGGCGCGCCACCGCCCCGACCTGGTGACGATTCTCGTCGACACCCAGCCCACCGGCCAGCTCGTGATCTTCGGCGCCGACCCGGACAACACCGTGCTGCACGACAAGTACGACGAAATCATGGCCGAGTACAAGGTTCCCGACCCGCAGAAGGTGCCCGAGACGATCCTGGAGCGGGCCGGCGCGGTGCCGCCCGAGGCACTGATCGAGGCCGGCTTCTGGCGCCCGCTCGCCCAGGCCCGCAACCGCGGCCTGCCGCGGCGCCTGGGCTGGGAGCCCCTGCGCCGCGCGCTCGACCAGGTCGGCGTCAGCCGCTGAGCCCCCTGCCGCGCAGTTCCTTCGAGCGTGCGCGGCAGGCCTCGTACGACGGCAGCAGGCCGAGGCGCTCCGCCTCGGCCAGCGTCGGCGCCTGCTCGTCCTTCGGCGACAGCACCGGGTCGATGCCCTGCGGCCACTCGATGCCCAGGGCCGGGTCGAGCGGGTGCACCCCGTGCTCGCGGCCCGGCGCGTAACCCGTCGAGCACAGGTACACCACCGTCGCGTCGTCGGTGAGCGCCATGAAGGCGTGCCCCAGCCCTTCGGCGAGGAACACCGCGTGCCGGCTGTCGTCGTCCAGCCGGACGGCCTCCCAGCTCCCGTACGCCGGTGACCCCAGCCGCAGGTCCACCACCACGTCGAGCACCGCGCCGCGCACACAGGTCACATACTTGGCCTGGCCGGGCGGCACGTCCGCGAAGTGCACCCCGCGCAGCACCCCACGGCGCGACACCGAGCAGTTGGCCTGCGCGATCGACAGGTCGTAGCCCGTGGCCCCACGGAACTCCTCACCGCGGAACCACTCGTGGAAACTGCCCCGGTCGTCCGGGAACACCTTGGGCTCCAATACCCAGGCACCCTCCAGATCCAGTGCGCGCACCGGTCACCGCCTTCCCTTGACCAGCGGCGCCACCCTCGCACGGGCGGCACCGAGCACCCGCCGTGCCCTGCGCAGCAGTTTCCGTCCGGCACCGGGGTGCGGAACCTGCACCACCAGCACCCCGCCCCGGCCGGCGCGGAGCGCGAACGGCAGCCCGGAGAAACGCGGTTCGGTGGCCTCCCGGTCCAGGTCGAGTGCCACCCGCCAGACACCGCGGGGGAGTCCCGAGGGCAGCGTCGCCTCCAGCCGCGACCCCGGCCGCTGCGGCTCGGCGGTGAGCGAGCCCGGCGCGTACAGGGTCCGGCCCGCGGAGGAGAACCGGAGCCGCACCGGCGTGCCGTCCGCCGCGTGCAGCGGAATCCGGGCGCGCAGCCGCGCGCCGGAGACCGTGACGTCCGGCCGCCGCACCTGGCCGAGGCCGAGCCGCCTGCCCTTCACCGCGACGTCCAGGGAGAGGTTGCCGTGCGGCTCCGTCCAGTACGGCAGGACCGCCCGGCCGTCGACGACGCCCGCGTACGGTTCCGGACGGGTGGCACGAGGGACCGGACCGAGACGGCACTCCTTGGTCCAGCCGCCGAGCCTGACCCGTACGACGGCGTCCCAGACCCCGTCACCCGGCAGCACGCCGGGGTCGACCGAGGCCGTCGCCCGCAGCACCAGTCGCACCCGCTCCCCGCCGTCCACCGGGGCCTTCTCCCGGGTCAACTCCACGGGCTGGAAGTACTGGGCGGAGCTGGAGCGTTCACGCAGCAGCAGATCGGCGGTCGCCTCGGTGAAGCGGGCCGCGGTCTGGGCGCCGACCCACGCCACCGCCTCCTCCACGTTCTTCGGCGTATCGGCCAGCGGAGCGCGGACGGCGTCGGCGGGGAACGTCATCGGCGCGCCCGCGGAGGCGTATTCGGCGGTGAAACCGAGACGCAGCGAACCGCCCTCCCACTCCACGCCGGTCGGCGCCGCCGTCGCCGCGACGGCGGCCTCCCACTCGGCGAAGGCCACCACGTCGTCGTACCGGTCCGCCGCCGTCAGCGAGGCGACGACCTGCTGCGTCGGCTGCAGCCCGGCCGCGACAGCAGGTCCGAACCGTTCGACGACCACCTTGTGGATCTCGCCGAACAACTCCCGGCGGTAGTCGTCCGGCAGCCCCAGCAGCCGCCGGGCACGCAGCCGTTCCACCATCTCCACCCGCAGCCACCGGCGGAACAGCCGGTCACGCACCGGGCCGGGTCCGGTGTACCGCTCGACCACGTCGAGCGCCTCGCGGAGGTTGGTGAAGTAACCCACCGGATCGAAACGCTGGAAACCGGCGTTGGAGGCGTCGTCACGCCGGATGTGGTAGTAGCAGACGTAGTCGCTGAGCACGGAGACGTTGGCCGCCCGCAGATACGCCTCGGTGACGAAGACGTGGTCCTCCAGCCGACGCCGCCCCTCCGGGAAACGCAGCCCGATCTCGTCGAGGAACGCCCGGCGGAACATCTTGTGCGGGGTGAGGCTGTCGATCAGCGGCGCGTTCTCCACCGTGGCCCGCGGGTGGTTGCGGCGGAACAACTCCACCGGCACACCGCGGTTCTTGCCGGCCATCTTGCCGACGACGACATCCGCGCCGTTGGCCACGCCGTACGTGTACATCCGCTCCAGGGCCTCGTCGCCCAGGTAGTCGTCGTTGTCGACGAACATCACGAACTCGCCGCGGGCGGCGGCGATCCCGACGTTGCGCGGTGTGCCGGACCAGCCGGAGTTCTCCTGGTGGATCACCCGCATCCGCGGGTCCTCGGCGGCCAGCCGGTCGAGCCGTGCGGGAGTGCCGTCGGTGGAACCGTCGTCGACGAAGACCGCCTCGTACTCCTCGGGAGGCAGGGACTGCCGTCGCAGCGAGGAGATGCAGTCCTCGATGTAGACCCCCGGGTTGTACACGGGGACGATGACGCTGACCTTGACCGGCATCTGGATTTGTGGCCCTTCGGGTCGCTTGCCGTCGAACGGGCGGCTTGGTGCGCGTTGCCCGATCGTAACCCCGTGGCCACCTGGGTCCCGTCTTCCGGACGCCGTCGAGACCGTGCCGTGATCACCCCTCACACGTAGGGGTGATCCGCTTGCCGCGAGGGGCGCTTGATGGTTGGTCAGGTAAGGGCCGGTGCGCCGGCGCGCGGAGGGCCGGACCGCTTCGTGTCGGTGGAAGCGGTCCGGACGCTGCGAACGGATTCGCTCTTCACGGACCTCCTTCCGCGATCGGAGGTGTCATGAGGCCCACTACCCGAACCGGCACGGTTCACACGCCCCTTTTCCGCCCCTTTGTCGGTCCCGGTGTCAGGTCCGCCGTCGCCTGCAGATCCGCGCCACCAGCAGGCCCACCACCGCCGCGCCCGCGAGCACCGCGGCGGCCCGCTCGGCGACCGGCAGACCAGCGGCGCGCAGCAGGTCGAGGGGCTCGTCCTGCGGGGCCCCGGTGTGCCGGAGGGGCTGCGCCGCACCGGTCGTGACAGCCTCGGCCGCCCCCGAGGCACCGGCCGTCCCCGCTGTGCCGGCCGTACCGGTCGTATCAGCCGCGGCCGCCTCTTCGGCCGCGCCGGCCGGCTGCGTCAGCTGTTCGGACAGGCAGGCGGCGAACCGGCCGATGATCTGCTCGCCGACGTCCGCCAGCACCCCGCGGCCGAACTGGGCCGGCCGCCCGGTCACGGTGAGATCGGTGCGCACGGACACCGCCGTGCCGCCGTCCCGCTCGCCGAGCGTCGCCGTGACGGTCGCCCGCGCGGTACCCTGGCCCCGGGTCTCCCGGCCACTGGCCACCAGCACCATCCGGTGTGCCGTTCCGTCCCGTTCCTCGAAGACGGCCGTGCCCCGGTAGGTCACGGTGACCGGGCCCACCTTGACCTTCACCGAGCCGGTCACCGCCTCGCCGTCGTACTCCTCGACGGTCGCCCCCGGCAGACACGGCGCGATCCGTTCGATGTCGAGGAGCGCCGGCCAGGCGTCGTCGACCGGGACGGGAACGGTGAACTCGTGATGCAGCTCCATGGCTTCCACCTCGCGGCTCGGTTCTCGGGGACAGGGGGCGCTCAGGGCGCGGGTGCGGGCGGATGGACCGCGCCCTCGGTCACGGACAGCGGTGCGCCCGTGCCGCCCCAGCGCAGCGCGACGATCTCGGCGGCCACCGACACCGCCACCTCCTCGGGGGTACGGGCCCCCAGGTCGAGCCCGACCGGTGAGCGCAGCCGGGACATCTCGGCCCCGGTGAGCCCGCTCTCCACCAGCCGGTCCCGCCGCTCCGTGTGGGTGCGGCGGCTGCCCATCGCGCCGATGCAGGCGGCCGGCCGGCGCAGCGCCTCCTGGAGCAGCGGCACGTCGAACTTCGGATCGTGGGTGAGGACACAGATCACCGTGCGCTCGTCGGTCTCCGTGCCCTGCAGATAACGGTGCGGCCAGTCCACGACCACCTCGACGCCCTCAGGGAAACGACGGGGCGTGGTGAACACCGGGCGGGCGTCGCAGACGGTGACGCGGTAGCCGAGGAAGCCCCCGATCCGTGCCACGGCCGCCGCGTAGTCGATCGCGCCGAAGACCAGCATGCGCGGTGGCGGCGCGAAGGACTGAAGGAACACCTCCACCGCGTCCTCACGGCGCTGCCCCCGGGGCCCGTAGTGACGCAGACCCGTGGCACCGAGGGCGAGTTCACCGCGTGCGTCGGCGGCGACCGCCGCGTCCAGGCCGGCCGTCCCCAGGGAGCCCGAGAGCCTGCCGGACCACACGGCGAGCGTCGCCCCGCGCGGCGCGGGACCGTCGGTCACCGTCGCCACGGTCACCGGTTCGCCCGCGGCGACCGACTCCGCGACGGCGCCGAACGCCGGATCCCGCTCCGGCGTCACCGGGCGCACGAGCAGGGTGATCTCGCCGCCGCAGGTCAGGCCGACCGCGAAGGCGTCGTCGTCGCTGTAGCCGAAGGTCTCCAGGCGGGCCTCGCCGTCGGCGACGACCTCCCGCGCCAGCTCGAACACCGCCCCCTCGACACACCCCCCGGACACACTGCCCACCACCTCGTCGTTCGGCCCCACGGCCATCGCCGCTCCCGGGTCGCGCGGTGCGCTGCGGCTGGTACCGACCACGCCGGCGAGGCCGAACGGCCGGCCCGCGGCGTACCAGCGGGTGAGCGCCGGAAGGATGTCACGCACGGTGGGCTCCTCCCCGGGGTGCGGCGGACGGGCCGGGGACGGCCCGGCCGGGGGAGGCGGCATCGTGGGGCGAGGCACCCCGCACCACCGTCGCCAGGTTCTCCAGGGCGGCCAGGCTGTGGCCCTCGACGAACACGTCCACGCTCGGCAGCGCCGCCGCCATCCCCGCGGCCAGCGGCGCGTAACCGGGACGCGCCTTGAGCGGATTGGCCCAGATCACCCGGTGGGCCAGCCGGTGCAGGCGGCGCATCTGAGCCGCGAGGAGTTCGGGGTCGCCGCGCTCCCAGCCGTCCGACATCAGCACCACCACGGCGCCACGGGCCATGCCCCGCTGCCCCCAGCGGTCGAGGAACTCCCGCAGCAGCTCACCGAGCCGGGTCCCGCCGCGCCAGTCGGGCACCGCGGCCCAGGCCGCGTTCAGAGCCGGACCGGGATCCCGGTGGGACAGCTCCCGGGTCACCCGGGTCAGCCGGGTGCCGATCGTGAACACCTCCGCCGTCCGGCCGCGTACGGCGGCGTGCGCGAAGCGCAGCAGCGCGTCCGCGTACGGTGCCATCGACCCGCTGACATCGACGAGCAGCACCAGCCGCCGCGGCCGTTCGGCCCGGACCCGGCGCCGCAGCCGGGCCGGTTCGCCGCCGCGCCGCAGCAGTTCCCGCACGGTCCGGTGCGGATCGACGTCCCCGCGCCGGGCAGGCCGGCGCCGCGCCGTGCGCCGGACCTCGCCGCACGGGGCCAGCGCCGCCAGCAGCCGCCGCACCTGCTCCCGCTCGCCGTCGGCCAGGTCCGCGAGATCGCGGTGGCGAAGCGTCTCGGTGGAACTGGCCCGGGCGGCCAGGGGCGGCCCCGGACGCTCCTCCTCCGTACCGGCCGCCCGGCGGCCCGCGACGTCGCGCACCACGAGCCGCCGCTGCGGCCGGGGCGTGGCCGGCACCGGCGGCCCGCCGGGCTCGCCGGTGCCGAAGTACGCGGCGAAGACCCGCTCGTAGCGCTCCAGATCGTCCCGGCCGGAGCACAGTGTCAGCCGCCCCGCCCAGTACACATCCGTCCGCGCCCCGGGCCGCAGGGCGTCCACCGCGCGCAGGAAGGCGTGCACCCGCTCTGCGCTCGCGTCGACGCCCGCCGCGCGCAGGACACGGGCGAATCCGAGGAGCACGGCGACCGCTTCGCGCGCTCCGTCCGCCGTGCCGGTCACGTCCGTCACCTCCCTCGTGCGGCGAGCACCGCCGCCAGGTCGAGTCCGCGGGCCCGCTCGGTGTCCTCCCGGTACTTCAGGGCGGAGCCGAGCGTGGCCACGGCGAGGTCCGCGTCGACCTCGTCGGCCCCGAGCGCGTCCAGGGCCTGCGCCCAGTCGATCGTCTCGGCCACCCCCGGCGGCTTGAGCAGATCCTGCGCGCGCAGCGCCTGCACCAGTGCGGTCACCTGCTCGGCCAGCCGCGCCGACACCCCGGGCAGCCGGCGTCGGACGATGGCCAGCTCGCGGGCGAAGTCCGGATGGCCGAACCAGTGGTACAGGCAACGCCGCTTGAGCGCGTCGTGCACCTCCCGGGTGCGGTTCGAGGTCAGCACGACCACCGGCGGCACCTTTGCCCGTACGGTGCCCAGCTCCGGGATCGTCACCGAGAACTCCGACAGCAGCTCCAGCAGGAAGGCCTCGAACTCGTCGTCGGCACGGTCGATCTCGTCGACGAGCAGCACGCACGGCTGTGTCTCGAGGGCCCGCAGCAGGGGCCGGGTGATCAGGAAACGGCGGTCGTACAGATCGCCCTCGAGGCGGTCGGCGTCCGTGATCCCGGCCGCCTCGGCGGCCCGCAGATGCAGCAGCTGACGGGGAAAGTCCCAGTCGTAGAGAGCCTGGGAGGCATCGATGCCCTCGTGGCACTGGAGCCGGATGAGCGAGGCGTCCAGTGCCTGGGCGAGGGCGGTCGCCAGCGCGGTCTTGCCGACGCCCGGATCGCCCTCGCAGAAGACCGGCCGGTGCAGCTTCAGCGCGAGAAAGCAGGCGATGGCCAGCCCGTCGTCGACGAGATACCCCGTCGCCTCCAGCCGGGCCCGCACCTCGTCCGGCCCGAAAGCCTCCTGGTCCGGCCTGCCCGATGCCGGGCCCGGTACGGACGCCGCGGCACGCGGTCCGGTCGTCCCCGGGCCCGGAACCGGTCCGGCACCCACCTTGCCCGGCCCGCCCGGTCCCGGTCCGCCGGGCCGCCTCACGCCCGGTTCCGTCCGGCCTGTCCCGCGCCTGCCTGGTTCCGTCCCGCCCGGTTCCGTCCGGCCTGTCCCGCGCCTGCCTGGTTCCGTCCCGCCCGGTTCCGTCCGGCCTGTCCTGTACCCGCCCGGCTCCGGTTCGTCCTGGTCCGCTCCGGCCCGGCCCGGCCCGTCGTTTCCCGCTCCGCCGCTGATCGGCCTCACCCCATCCCGGCCGCGGTCAGCACCGCCCGCCGGGTGAGCACCTGCGCCAGGTGCGCCCGGTACTCGGGCGAGCCCGAGGTGTCCTGGGGTGGCTGGGTGCCGTCCGGCGCCGACTGCGCGGCCCGTGCCACGGCCGACGCGTCGTCGCAGCCGGCCAGGGCCCGCTCGGCCGCCGTGGCCCGCAGCGGGGTCGCGCCCATGTTGCTCAGCCCGACCCGCGCCTCTGCGATCCGTCCGTTGTCGCGACGCACCAGCGCCGCCACACCGACGATCGCGTAGGACTGTGCCACCGTGTGGAACTTCTCGTAGTGGAAGCCCCAGCCGTCCGTCTTCGGCACCCGCACCTCGACCAGCAGTTCGTCGGGTGCAAGCACCGTCTCCAGGTAGTTGACGAAGAACTCGCGGGCCGGGACCGTACGCCGGCCGGCCGGATGGGCGACGACCAGCTCGCCGTCCATGGCCAGCACCGCCGCGGGCAGATCCGCGGCCGGGTCCGCGTGCACCAGCGAGCCGCCGAGGGTGCCCCGGTGCCGTACGGCCGGGTCGGCGACCGTGCGGGTGGCGGCGGCCAGCAGTCCGGCGTGCCGGCGCACCAGCGGGTCCCGGACGACCTCGTGGTGCGTGGTCATCGCGCCGATGACGAGCGTGCCGCCGTCCTCGCGCACTCCGCGCAGCCCCGGTACCCGGCCGATGTCCACGACCAGTTCGGGGAAGGCCAGCCGCAGCCTGAGCAGGGGCAGCAGGCTCTGCCCGCCGGCCAGCACCTTCGCCTCCTCACCGCCGTCGGCGAGCACCCGCAGCGCCTCGTCGAGGCCGGTGGGCCGGGCGTAGTCGAATGACGGGGGGATCATGCGGAGGCCTCCTTCGCCGAGCGCACTGCCCGCCACACCCGCTCGGGCGTGCACGGCATTGTCACGTCGTTCACCCCGAGCGGCCGCAGAGCGTCCACGACCGCGCCGACCACGGCGGGCGTCGAGGCGATCGTCCCCGCCTCGCCGACGCCCTTGACGCCCAGCGGGTTGGAGGTCGCCGGCGTCTCGGTCCGCTCCGTGACGAACTCCGGGAGGTCACCGGCCACCGGGACCGGATAGTCGGCCATGGTGCCCGTGACCAGGTTGCCCTCGTCGTCGTACACGGCCTCCTCGTACAGCGCCTGCGCGATGCCCTGGGCGAGACCACCGTGCACCTGTCCCTCCACGATCACCGGGTTGATCACCCGGCCCACGTCGTCGACGCAGACGTAGGAGCGGATCCGGGTCCTGCCCGTCTCGGTGTCGACCTCGACGGCACACAGGTGGGTGCCGTGCGGGTACGAGAAGTTCTCCGGATCGACCACCTGGTCGGCGTTGATGGTGGGTTCCATGCCGTCGGGCACGTCGTGCGAGGTGAACGCCTCGAACGCGATCTCCTGGATCGTCCTGCGCGCCTCGGGCGAGCCCTTGACGCTGAACACGCCGTCGGTGAAGTCGAGGTCGTTCTCGTTCGCCTCCAGCAGGTGCGCAGCGACCTTGCGGGCCTTCTCGACCACCTTCCCGGCCGCGTGGTGCACCGCCGACCCGCCGACCACCAGCGATCGCGAACCGTACGTGTCCATGCCCTGAGGGGCCGCCCTGGTGTCGCCGTGCACCACCTCGATGTCCTCGAACGGCACGCCCAGCACGTCCGCGGCGATCTGGCTCCAGCTCGTCACGTGCCCCTGCCCGTGCGGGCTGGTGCCGGTGACCACCTCGACCTTGCCGGTGGGCAGCATGCGGATGCTCGCCGCCTCCCAGCCGCCGGCCGCGTACCGCAGGTCCCGCAGCACCCGGCTCGGGGCGAGCCCGCACATCTCGGTGTACGTCGACACACCGATGCCGAGCCGTACGGTGTCGCCGCGCTCGTTGCGCTTCTGCTGCTCGGCCCGCAGATCGTCGTACCCGAACAGCGCGAGCGCTTTCTCGGTGGCCGCCTCGTAGTTGCCGCTGTCGTACGTCAGGCCCGCGATCGAGTCGTACGGGAACTCCTCGTGCCGGATCCAGTTCCGGCGCCGTACCTCCACGGGGTCGATGCCGAGCTCGGCCGCCAGCTCGTCCATGATCCGCTCGATGGCGAACGTGGCCTCCGGGCGCCCGGCGCCGCGGTACGCGTCCGTCGGTGTCTTCGTCGTGAACACACCCGTACAGGTGAAGTCGTAGGAGTCCATCTTGTAGATCGCCGGGTACATGAAGGCGCCGAGGATCGGGATGCCGGGCGTGACCAGCATCAGATAGGCGCCCATGTCGGCGAGCAGGTCGACCTTCAGACCGAGCAGCCTGCCCTCGCCGGTCGCGGCGACCTCGACGTCCTGGATCATGCCGCGGCCGTGGTGGGTGGCCAGATAGCCCTCGGAACGGGACTCGGTCCACTTCACCGGCCGCCCCAGCCGCCGGGCGACCTCCAGCGCGACGGCCTCCTCCCCGTACACCTGGAGTTTGGAACCGAACCCGCCGCCCACGTCGGGGGCGACCACCCGCAGCTTCTGTTCCGGGATCCCCGTGACCGTCGCCAGCATCACCCGCAGGATGTGCGGGACCTGGGTGGCCGAATAGACTGTGTACTCGCCGGAGGCGGCGAGCGGCGTGACGACGACCGCGCGCGGCTCCATCGCGTTCGCGATCAGCCGCTGCTGGTGGAAGCGGCGGCTGACGACCACGTCGGCACGCCGCTTGACCGTCTCGTAGTCCTCGCCCGCCTTCAGCGGCCACACGTAGCTGCGGTTGGTGCCCTTGTCCGCGTGGACCAGCGGGGCGCCCTCGGCGAGTGCCGCCTCCAGGTCGAGTACCGGCTCCAGCGGTTCGTAGTCGACCTCGACCGCCTCCAGCGCGTCGGCCGCCGCGTAGCGGTCGCGGGCCACCACGACCGCCACCGGATCGCCCGCGTGCCGCACCTCGTCGACCGCGACCGGCGGATGGTCCGGCAGCACGATGTCCTCGGTGACCGGCCAGGCGCAGGGCAGCGAACCGAGTCCCTCGGCCAGGTCACGTCCGCTGAACGCGGCGACCACACCGGGGCGTTCGAGGGCGGGGGAGACGTCGACCCGCTCGATTCGGGCGTGCGCCACGGGGCTGCGCAGGATCGCGATGTGCAGCAGACCGGTGACGGAGATGTTGTCGGTCCAGTTGGTCTGCCCGGTGACCAGCCGGGCGTCCTCCTTGCGGAGCCGGCCCCGGCCCACCTCGCGCTCGACGTTCCGGTCGGTGCTCTGGTCGGTCATGCCGTGACCTCCTCCGACACGGCGGCGGCGAGGACCGCGCGGACGATGTTCTGGTAACCGGTGCAGCGGCACATGTTGCCCTCGAGCGCATCGCGCACCTCGTCCGCGTCGGGGTCCGGGTTCTCGCGCAGCAGATCACGCGCCGCCATGATCATCCCGGGGGTGCAGTAGCCGCACTGCAACGCGTGCTGCTCGTGGAAGGCGCGCTGCAACGGTGTCCACTCGCCGTCCCGGGCCAGCCCCTGGACGGTGGTCACCTCGCCCCCGTCGGCCTGGACTGCCAGCACCGAGCAGCTCTTCACGCTCATGCCGTCCAGTTCGATCGTGCAGGCTCCGCAGCTCGAGGTGTCGCAGCCGACCGGGGTACCGGTCAGGCCGAGCCGGTCGCGCAGGTAGTGGACCAGCAGCAGACGGGGCTCCACCTCGTCCTCGTACGTCGTGCCGTCCACTTTCACCGAGATACGGGTCATGTGCTCTCCAGAGACCGTGCGGGCGGATACGGAGTGTCGGCGGACCATGGGGGTGACGCAGGTCACTCTAGGGCCGGTCCCGCAGGACGGCGAGTGGTGCGCACCGACCTGTCGGGCGTCGATCCACCGCTGAGCTCCGGCGCGTTCACGGCAGACGTCCGCGGTGCCGGCACCCGCGCTCCATGACCGGAGCACGGGTGCCCGGTCCGTGTCCTGTGCTTCCCGGCGCCCTACACCGCGCCCGGCCGGAACGGACCGCTCACTCGTCCCAGGCCTGGATCATCGTCTGGTCGGTGATCCTGCCGTCGTGCAGCGAGACCATCGACTCCGAGTACACCCGCACCCCGTCCGGGTAGACACAGGTCTCGCTGAAGGCGGCCCGGTCGTCCTGGATGACGCACCGCTCCAGCTGGTGCGTCATGTCACGGCTGTAGACGTCGTCGAGCATGGTGGCGATCTCGTCCCGGCCGCGCAGGACCATGGGGTGGCTGGGCTGGGTGTTGCGGTCCACGATGCGCAGCTCGGCGTCGTCCGCGTAGAGCGCCGTCAGGGGCGCGGCCGTCGGGGCCTCGAGACCCCGGCGCAGTGTGTCGGTACCGAAGCGGGGTCCTGCCGAGGTTGTCATGATGACCTCCTTCGAGGGCCTCGGCCCGGTCCGGAGCGGGCCACGCCGGGCCTCACCTACGAGCCTCCCCCTGCCCGGTGAGTACGGCAAGCCCGCCCCGCCCGCTCCCCGGCCCGCCCGCTCCCCGCCCCGCCCGATTCCCCCGGCCGGCGGGCGGAACCGTTTGTCCGGGTCCGGGGCGGACCGGCTGAGAGGGATCACCCGCTCGTCGCGAGGAACTGCGTCGCCGCCAGCTCCGCGTACAGCGGGTCGGCGGTCACCAGTTCCCGGTGCGTGCCGACCGCGCGGACCCGGCCCGCGTCCATCACCACGATCCGGTCGGCCATCGTCACCGTCGACAGCCGGTGCGCGACCACCAGCACCGTCGTCGTCCGGGCCACATCGGCGACGGTGTCGCGCAGCGCCGCCTCGTTCACCGCGTCGAGCTGCGAGGTGGCCTCGTCGAGCAGCAGCAGCCGGGGGCCGCGCAGCAGCGCGCGGGCTATGGCCACCCGCTGGCGCTCTCCGCCGGACAGTTTGGTGCCCCGATGCCCCACCAGGGTGTCGAGCCCGTCCGGGAGCCTGGCGACGAGCCCGTCGAGCCGGGTCGTCTTCACCACCCGCGCCACCGCGTCGTCGTCCGCCTCCCGGTTCCCGAGCAGGAGGTTGTCGCGCAGGGAACCCGACAGGACGGGCGCGTCCTGTTCCACGTAGCCGATCGAGGACCGCAGCCGCGACAGCTCCCAGTCGGCCAGATCCCGCCCGTCGAGGGTGATCACCCCGGAGTCCGGGTCGTAGAAGCGCTCGATGAGCGAGAAGACGGTGGTCTTGCCCGCGCCGGACGGGCCGACGAACGCGGTCATGCCCTGCGCGGGCACGGTGAACGAGACTCCGTGGTGCACGTACGGCAGATCGTCCGCGTAGCGGAAGCGTACGTCGTCGAAGGCGAGCGCGGCGGGCGCGGCACCCGGCGCGGGCAGGAGCGCGGGCCCCGCGGCCGGCTCCGCGGGCAGCCGCAGCGCCTCCTGGATACGGGCCAGGGCGGCGCTGCCCGTCTGGTACTGCGTGATCGCGCCGACGACACTCTGGATCGGCATCATGAGGTAGAAGACGAACAGCAGGAACGCCACCAGCGTGCCGATGTCGATGGCGCCCGTCGCCACCCGCGCCCCGCCCACCGCGAGCACCGTGATGAAGGCGACCTGCATCGCGAGCCCCGCCGTGTTGCCCGCCGCCGCCGACCACTTGGCGGCGCGCACGCTCTGCCGCCACGACTCCTCGGCCGCCTCGTGCAGCGCGCGCTCCTCCCGTGGCTCGGCACCGGAGGCCTTCACCGTGCGCAGCGCGCCCAGCACCCGTTCCAGGGAGGCCCCCATCACGCCGACCGCGTCCTGTGCCTGCCGGCTGGCCCGGCTGATGTGCGGCACGATGAGCGCCAGGACCGTCCCCGCACCCACGATCACGGCCAGGGTGACCCCCAGCAGTACCGGGTCGACGAAGCCCATCAGTGCGATGGTCGCGACCAGCGTCAGACCGCCCGTGCCGAGGCCCACCAGCGAGTCCGTGGTGACCTCCCGCAGCAGCGTGGTGTCGGAGGTGATGCGGGCCATCAGGTCGCCGGGCTCACTGCGGTCCACGGCCGTGATCCGCAGGCGCAGCAGATACGACGACAGCGAGCGCCGCGCCCCCAGCACCACCGATTCGGCGGTACGCCGCAGCACGTACGAACCCAGCGCGCCCAGCGCGGCGTTGGCGACGACGAGGGCGGACATCAGCACCAGGGCGCCGGTGATGGCCCGGTCGTCCGACAGGTCGTCGATCAGGCCCCGGGCGACCAGCGGCAGCATCAGACCGGTCGCGCCCGTCAACAGGGACAACGAGGCACCGCCCAGCAGGGCCCACCGGTGAGGCCGCACGTAACCGAGGAGTGTCCGCCAGGCGGGCGGACCCGACTTCTGTACTGCCTTCGGCGCTGCGCTGGTCACGTCACTCCCTGGGCGTCGGGCGGAGAGTTCAGGCTACGTCGCAGCGGTGGCCCCGGGACACGCAGGGTCGCCCCCCGTCCACCCGGCACGGAACACGGATGCGGAACACCGGTACGAACGCCACGACCTGCTGTGGAGCCGACCGGCCGGGTCACGGGCAGGTCGCATAGGGTCGACAGGACGTACCACCGGGAGACGAAGGAGCCAGCACCATGGCGCAGGAAGTACGCGGCGTGATCGCACCGGGCAAGGACGAGCCGGTACGCATCGAGACGATCGTCGTACCCGACCCGGGGCCGGGCGAGGCGGTCGTCCGCATCCAGGCCTGCGGGGTGTGCCACACCGACCTGCACTACAAGCAGGGTGGCATCAACGACGACTTCCCCTTCCTGCTCGGCCACGAGGCCGCGGGTGTCGTGGAGGCGGTGGGCGACGACGTGACCGACGTCGCCCCCGGCGACTTCGTCGTCCTCAACTGGCGTGCGGTGTGCGGCAAGTGCCGTGCCTGTCTGCGCGGACGCCCCTGGTACTGCTTCGACACGCACAACGCGAAGCAGAAGATGACCCTCACCGACGGCACCGAACTCTCCCCGGCGCTCGGCATCGGAGCCTTCGCCGAGAAGACGCTCGTCGCCGCCGGACAGTGCACCAAGGTCGACCCCACGGTCTCCCCGCAGGTCGCCGGCCTGCTCGGCTGCGGTGTGATGGCCGGCATCGGTGCCGCGATCAACACCGGCAGCGTCGGCCGGGGCGACTCCGTCGCCGTCATCGGCTGCGGCGGCGTCGGCGACGCCGCCATCGCCGGCGCCCAGCTCGCCGGAGCGGCGCGGATCATCGCCGTCGACATCGACGACCGCAAGCTGGAGACCGCCCGCTCCATGGGCGCCACCCACACCGTCAACTCCCGTACAGCCGACCCGGTCGAGGCGATCCGCGAACTCACCGGCGGCTTCGGCGCCGACGTCGTCATCGAGGCCGTGGGCCGCCCCGAGACGTACGAACAGGCCTTCTACGCCCGCGACCTGGCCGGCACCGTCGTCCTCGTCGGCGTGCCCACCCCGGAGATGAAGCTCGAACTGCCGCTCGCCGACGTGTTCGGCCGCGGCGGCTCCCTGAAGTCGTCCTGGTACGGCGACTGCCTGCCCTCGCGCGACTTTCCCATGCTGATCGACCTGCACCAGCAAGGCCGTCTGGACCTCGGGGCGTTCGTCACCGAGACGATCCGGCTCGACGAGATCGAGAAGGCCTTCGAGCGGATGCACCACGGTGACGTGCTGCGCTCGGTGGTGGTGCTCTGATGACCACCCGCATCGAACACCTCGTCACCTCCGGGCAGTTCAGCCTCGACGGCGGAACCTGGGACGTCGACAACAACGTGTGGATCGTCGGCGACGACCACGAGGTGATCGTCATCGACGCCGCCCACGACGCCGACGCCATCGCCGAGGCCGTGGGCGACCGCCACCTGAAGGCGATCGTGTGCACCCACGCCCACAACGACCACATCGACGCCGCACCCGCCCTGGCCGAGCGCACCGGGGCCACCATCTGGCTGCACCACGACGACCTGCCGCTGTGGAGGCAGACCCACCCGGACCGCGACCCCGACGCCTGGCTGGTCGACGGCCAGGTGATCGAGGCGGCCGGCGCCGACCTCACCGTGCTGCACACGCCGGGGCACGCGCCCGGGGCGGTCTGCCTGTACGATCCCGGGCTCGCCACCGTGTTCACCGGCGACACCCTGTTCCAGGGCGGTCCCGGCGCCACCGGCCGTTCGTTCTCCCACTTCCCGACGATCATCGACTCGATCCGGGACCGGCTGCTCACGCTCCCGCCCCGGACCACGGTCCGCACCGGCCACGGCGATCCGACCACCATCGGCGCGGAGGCCCCGCACCTCGAGGAGTGGATCGCCCGCGGCCACTGAGGCCGCTTCGGTGACTGCCGGGAAAAGGTGACAGAGGATGTCCGGCTTACCCGTCACGCTCGTAACGACAGCAGATCGCTGTCGCACGTGACGGGAGGCCGGATCATGCCGGAGTCGACCACCGGGTCGTCGAACAGCAACGGCCCGTCGAGCAACGACGGGTCGTCGCAGCACAAGGTCGCACTGGTCGCGGGAGCGACCCGGGGAGCCGGACGGGGCATCGCCGTCGAACTGGGCGCGGTGGGCGCCACCGTCTACGTCACCGGACGCAGCACCCGCGCCGAGCGCTCCGAGTACGATCGCCCGGAGACCATCGAGGACACCGCCGACCTGGTCACCGAGGCCGGCGGGCGGGGCATCGCCGTCCCCACCGACCACCTGGACCCCGCCCAGGTCAAGGCCCTCGTCGAGCGCATCGCCGACGAGCAGGGCCGCCTCGACGTCCTCGTCAACGACATCTGGGGCGGCGAGAAGCTCTTCGAATGGGACGCCCCCGTCTGGGAGCACGACCTCGACAAGGGTCTGCGCCTGCTCCGGCTCGCGGTGGACACCCACGCCGTCACCAGCCACCACGCCCTGCCCCTGCTGCTGCGTCACCCCGGCGGCCTGGTCGTCGAGGTCACCGACGGCACCGCGGACTACAACCGCGACGCCTACCGCGTCTCCTTCTTCTACGACCTCGCCAAGACGTCCGTCCTGCGCATGGCCTTCGCCCTCGGCCACGAACTCGGCCCGCGCGGCGCCACGGCCCTCGCGCTCACCCCCGGCTGGCTCCGCTCGGAGATCATGCTCGACGAGTTCGGGGTGGGGGAGGACAACTGGCGGGACGCCCTGACCCGCGTGCCCCACTTCGCCATCTCCGAGACCCCGCGCTACGTGGGCCGGGCCGTCGCCGCGCTTGCCGCCGACCCACGGGTGTCCCGCTTCAACGGCACCTCCCTCTCCAGCGGCGGCCTCGCCCGCGAGTACGGCTTCACCGACCTCGACGGCAGCCGTCCGGACGCCTGGCGCTACCTCGTCGAGGTCCAGGACCCGGGCAAGCCGGCGGACGTCACGGGCTACCGCTGACGGTTCGCTCTCCCCGTTGCCGCGGTCACGCCTGCGGCGCGTCCCCGAAGCCCGGGATTTTCAGCCGGGTACCGCCCTGCGGTGCCGACGGGTGGGCGACGGGCGGCCGCCCGGGCGCTCACCGAGGGCAGGGCACGGGTGCTCCCGGCGGTCACGAAGTCGTCCACGAGGCAGGTGTGGACGCCCTCGTGACCGTTGGGCTGCAGTGGCTCGCCGACGTGGAGGTCACCGAGGCCGGGGCGCGCCTGGAACAGGGCGGCGAACCGGCCGGCGCCGACGACACCGGGCGAGGACGTCATGAACGCGTGCCCTTCACCAGGGATGGAAAGGGCTGCGGACGGGGGCTCGGGGATGTGAAATCGCCCACGTTCCATGGCAGATGGACGTGATCAGCAACACTGTCCGTTATGTCGGATTGGGTCATTAATGCTCACGCGGCTTTCACGTCGGTGGCCCTATGCTTCACAGCATGTCCACCACTCTCGAACCGTCACCCGAGCGATCGGCTGCCGAGGTCAACGAGGAGATCCGGGCCCTGTGGCTCCGGTCGGGCGGGACGCTGAGCGGCGAGCAGCGCGCGGAGTACCAGCGCCTCGTCCAGGAGTGGGCCGCGGCCCTCCCCGAGCGGGCCGAGGCGGCCTGAGGCGCCGCACGGGCTCTGCCGCCTTTTTTCCCCTCGCCGGTCCTCCCTCCCTCCCTCCCTCCGCCCCGGCCTCGGCCGGGACGCATCCGCCTTCCTCGTGGCCGGGGCCGCCCGGGGCACGGGTGAGCATCCCCGCAGATGCCCGGGCCGGTGCCCGGCTCAGCCCCATGTCGCCGAGTAGTACCGCTGGTACGCCTTGCGGTCCTGCTCCGACCGGATCCAGCGGGTCGCCATCAGAGCCATCAGGCTGCCCCCGATGACCAGCATCCCGGGTCCCACGTTCCGAGGGTCGGCCAGGCGGGACAGCAGTGTCGACGTACTGGTCCCCGCCGCCGACGAACCCGGTGACGCGGTGTCCGGAGCCGCCGCCGCGCCCTCCGTCGACGGAGCGGGGGCGGCCGTGTCCGCGTCGCCCCCGGCCGCCGGGGCCACGAGGAGGTCCACCTTCAGCTGCGCCAGTGCCTTCGTGACCGGCTGGAAGAACGTCGTACCGTTCGCCTGCCGGCAGTCGCCGCTGCCGCCCGACGTCACACCGAGTGCGATGCCCTCGGAGAACATCGGGCCGCCGCTGTCACCGGGCTCTGCGCACACATTGGTCTCGATGAGGCCGCCGACCGTGCCCTCCGGGTAGTTCACCGTCGCGTTGAGCGCCGTCACCTCCCCGTCGCGCAGCCCGCTGGTGCTGCCGCTGCGGAACACCCGCTGGCCGACGGTGGGGTCGCCGACGCCCGTGATCCGTACGCCCTGGCCGTTGCCGACCGAGACGACACCGGCGTCCTCACCGGCCCGGCCGCCGTCGTACTCGATCAGGGAGTAGTCGTCGCCGGGGAAGCTGCCGCCGACCGTGGTGCCGACCTTCCTCCTGCCTCCGTCGTCGGCGAACCAGACCGACCCGTCCGGCCCGCAGTGCCCGGCCGTGAGGATGAACTCACGCTTGCCGTCGGTCACGTTGAAGCCCGCGGAGCAGCGCCCGGCGGTCGACAGGATGGGCTCCGCCCCGTTGATCCGCGTGGTGAAGGTGCCCTCGGTGCGTTCCATGCGAACGAAACCACCGGCTCCTTCCGCCACTCGGGTCAGATCGGACCAGTCGTCCGCGGACACCGTGCTGTCGCCGCGTACCACCACCTCGTTCGACCGGTAGTCCATGGCCCAGGCCGTCCCCGGTACGCGCGGCGCCGACCCCAGCGTCCGAGTGGCCGACTTCAGGTCGCGCATGCTGTGGCGCACCATCTTCGGGTCCGCGCCGGCCTTCCGCACCTCGGCCGCGGCCTTCTCGTCGGTGACTGCGACGACCGTCCGCCCGTCCTCGCCGAGCCAGCTGCCCGCCGTACGGGAGGAGCCGAGCCGCGACACGAGCGCGGAGCCGGGACCGGTGTCCTCCTCGGACGCGGCGTACGGAACCGGGGCCGGCGCCGGGGGTTCGCTCGCGACGGCGCGGGTCACCATCGTCGCTCCGAGGAGGAGTCCGCCGACGGCAGCCAGCCGTGTCACTCGCCGGACGACCCGTCGTCGTGCGTGCCTCATGCATGACTCCCGAACCAGAGCAGCGCGGTGCGAACACCGCGGGGCCTCCCCTGAGTCGAGTGCCCTCAGTCCATACGGACACGGGCCCCGCCGTGTTCACCGCCGGAGCGATCCGATGCCGGGAGGTGTCGACCGGCCCGCGCACCGACCGCAGGAGGCGCCGGCCGGACCTAGACTGCCGGATATGGACAACGCGTTGCTCGAGCGGCTCGGAGCGGGAAAGTACCTGCTGGTCACCAGCCACCGGCGGAACGGCACGCCGGTGGCCACCCCGGTGTGGGTGGTGCGGGACGGGGACACGCTCGGGGTCTGGACCGCCGCCGACTCCTGGAAGGTGAAGCGCATCCGGGCCCGCGCCGATGTCCTGGTCGGCCCCTGTGACGTGCGCGGCCGCCCGAGCGGTGACCAGGTCCCGGCCACCGCGGCGATCTGCGATGCGGACACCACTGCCCGCTACCGCGAGCTGATCGCTCGCAAGTACGGCCTGCCGGGCCGGCTGACGCTGCTCGGCAGCCGACTGCGCCGGGGCCGGGACGGCACCGTCGGCATCCGGGTCACGCTCGCCGACTGAAGCTCCGGCCGACTGAACTCCTGCTGTCCGGAGGGGGCTGCCGGGCGGACGGTCAGGTCCAGGCGCGGCAGGGCTCGTCGACGAGCTGGAAGACCGGCTCCCCGCGCACCGGGTCCTTGGCCGTGGACAGCCGCACCCGGTCCCCGCCGTGGATGCCGATCGGCGGTCCCATGACCCTGCCGCGGACGACGAAGCCCTCGGCCATCTCGATCAGAGACACGTTCCGGGCGGCCGGCGTATTGCGGTGCAGCGTCGTGGAGTGGCGGACCGTGCCGACGCCCGCGCTGCGCTCCGTACGCAGGTCGCTGCCCTGACAGACGGGGCACAGCAGCCGGTGGTACATCGCGGTGCCGCACCAGGTGCACCGCTGGAAGGCCAAGGCCTCCGCACTGTTCGCCGCCTGGTGATCGAGCAGACCCGTCGTGGTGCCGGCTGCCTGCTGGGCCGCGCTTCCTGAGTGGTGGTACACGCTGGTCAACTCCCTGCACCCGGCCGCCATCCCGCGCGCACGGTGCCCCGGCGCGCATGTGCCCGGTGTGTCCTGCGCCACCGTGCACAGCGACAGGGTATGGCACTCAGTGTCACCCGTAAAGGCACTCCGTACCCTCTGATGGTGTCCGCCGTGTTCCCGCGCCGTTCCGGCACCGGTGGATCATTCGTATGATCAGGTCCCTGTGTCCCCCGAGGAGCCCCGCATGGCGCCCGCCCGCCCCCGTCCCCGCCTCCTGTACGTCACCGATCCGACGTATCCGGCCCGCGGGCGCCGCTACGGCGACGAGGACGTCCGGCTCGCCTCCCGGCTGCGCGCCGACTTCGACCTGACGCTCTGTCACCCCCGGGACGCGGCTGCGCGGCTGGACGGCTTCGACGCCGTGGTCGTCCGCAACAGCGGCCCGGTCATGACGTACCCGGACGCCTACGACGCCTTCCGCGAGCGGGCCACGGAGACCGGGAAGCCGGTCTGCAACCCGCTCACGGGCCGGGGCGACATGGCCGGCAAGGGGTATCTGCTCGAACTGGGCACCGCCGGGCGGCCGGTGATCCCCACCGTCGACCGCGCGGAGGACCTGCACCTGCTGCCCCCGGCGGACCGGTACGTGGTCAAACCCAGGCTCGGCGCCGACTCGACGGGGCTGCGTGTCGTCGCCGCGGACGCCGTACGGGAGCTCGTCGTCGGCAGCGTGCTGGTGCAGCCGTACATCGACTTCGCGTACGAGGTCTCCTTCTACTTCGTCGACCACGACATCCAGTACGCCCTGTACGCCCCGGACCCCGGTCGGCGCTGGCGGCTGGAGCCGTACGAAGCCACCCCGCGCGACCTGGAGTTCGCCCGGGGCTTCGTCGACTGGAACACCCTCGACCACGGCATCCAACGGGTCGACGCCTGCCGTGCCCCGGACGGCGGACTGCTGCTGGTCGAGCTGGAGGACCTGAACCCGTACCTGTCCCTCGACGCCCTGGACGCGGCGTCCCGGGAGTCCTTCGCGTCCACCATGACGGCTTCCCTGCACCGCTTTCTGCGTGCCGCCGGTTGAACCTCCGCCACTCCCGGTGCGTATCTCCTCCCGTGGGCGGTCCCGCCCTCGTGCGCAGCGGAAGGAGAGCAGCGTGCCGACGCCGTCCGACCCCGGGCAGCCGCACGACGGCCCGCCCCTCGAGCCCGTCCGCGTCCTGCGCCCCCGCCGCACGGACGCGCTCGCCGAACTGTTCAAGGAGTTCGAACGGGAGGAGCGCGAGGGCTACGAGTCCGTCACCCTGCCCCGGCCCGTGGCCGGTGCGCAGGACGAGACGCAGGAGTTCCCGCCGGCCGCCCCCGAACCCCCCAGCCGGCCGCCGGCGGCCGTGCCCGGCCCGGCGCACGAGAGCTTCACGCACCACGCTCCCGCGTCCGGCCGCACCGCCCCCCGGCGCCGCTCACCCCACGGCCCTTCGCGTGACGGCACTGCGCCCGGCCGCTCCCCGCACGCCGGCACGCACAGTCCCGCGACGCGACGGGCCGCCGTGGCGATCGCCGTGGCCGCGGCGGCGGTCCTCGGCTTCGGCGGAGCGGTCCTGCTCCTGGGGCAGAACTCCGACGTCCGTGCCACGCCCGGCTCCCGCCCCTCCGTGAGTCCGCCCGCGACCGCGCCCGCCGCACCGCCCGCGCGGGCCCCGGACGCCCCCGGGTTCCTCAGCGAGGGCGACTCGGGACCCGAGGTGACCGAACTCCAGGAACGTCTCCTGCGCATCCCGGACGTCTACCGCGACGGCGCCGCCAGCGGCCGCTACGACGCCACCCTGTCGGCGGCCGTCGCCCGGTTCCAGCTCTGGTACGGCGTCCGGGGCGACGAGACCGGCGTCTACGGCGACGACACCCGCCGCGCGCTGGAGTCCCGTACGGGATGACGCCCGACCGGCGCGCCCCGCCCCGGTCAGCGGCCCGATTCCGCCAGTGCCCGGGTGACCGCGCGCACGCTGCGGGCGATGTGCTGCAACTGCATGACCTCGGCCGCGTACAGCTTGATCGTGTGCTCGATGACCCCTTCGTGCAGGCCCAGCCGGGGCAGGTCGGCCCGTGCCGTCTGCAGGGCGGTGCGCGCCACCCGGATCTCGTGCTCGACCTGGATCTGGGCGTGCCGCGCCAGCAGGACGGGGTGCCGGATGAACGCGGGGTAGCTCGCGTAGCGCGCCGGTACCAGCTCGCGCAGCCACCTGGCCGCCGAGCGCTCCCAGTCGTAGCTGCCGGGTGCCTTGACCTGGCAGGGCCAGTCCGGACTGAGGCGCGTGGACGTCACGGTCATGATCATCGCTTCCGGGTGTGCGGCGTCGCTGGGGTGGGCGACGGGTGGGGCTGCCCCGGTCCGGTGCGGCGCCCGGTCCGGGGGGCGGTCCGACGGTCTTGGGCGTTCGCGCAGGACATGCCGTGATCCGCCAGCAGTATTTATATATGCCATCCGGTTTTCAAGGCGCATGAAAACATTCATGCGTGCTTTGAAGGGGAGGGTCCGCCCGATGGTGCCGTCAGTCCCGGAGGAAGAACTGATGCTGGTCGGCGACCTGCTCGTACTCGTCGAGCCGTGCCTGTGTCCGCTCCGGGTCCGCGTCCGTCATGGCCTGGAGCAGTGCCGCGCACATCACGCCCGCGGCGGCGTACGAGTCGAACACCAGACGTGACCCGGTGCCGGTCGCGAAGGTGACGTCGGCCTCGTCCGCGAGAGGGCCCAGCGCCAGGTCGGTGATCAGCGCGACCTTCAGTCCCGCGTCCCGGGCGACCCGCACCGCCGTCAGGGTCTCCTGGGCATGCCGCGGCATGGAGAACGCCAGCACCCACGAGCCGCCGGCCTCCCGTGACTGCAGCAGTGCGTCGTAGGCGACGCTGCCGCCGCGGGTCACCAGCCGGACGTCCGGGTGGATACGGCGGGCGGCGTAGCCGAAGTACTCGGCGAGGGACACGGAGATGCGCAGCCCGAGGACGGTCAGCGGCACGGACGCCGCCAGCGTGCGGCCGATCTCGACGACCCGGCCGGGATCGGCGAAGTCCCGCCGCAGGTTCTCCAGGTTCTCGATCTCGGCGTCCACCGCCGCCTGCAGCTCGTTGCCCCGGTTCTCCTCCGCGGGCCCGCCGGGGAGCGCGCCGAGGGCGATCGCCTGGAGCTTCTCCCGCAGCGCGGGGTAGCCGCTGAAGCCGACCGCAGAGGCGAACCGGGTCACCGAGGGCTGGCTCACCCCGACGCGCTCGGCGAGGTCCGTGATCGACAGGAACGCGGCCTCCGTGAGGTGCTCGATCAGATACTGGGCGATGCGCCGCTGCCCGGGGGAGAGGCGGGGCCGGTCGAACAGTGTGCGGAGCTGGGACGTCGGGGACACCTCCGTGTCCCGGTCCGCGCTCCCCGAGGTGATCGCGGATGCCTGTGCGCGTGTCTGCTGCGGCGATGGCACCGGGGCGCCTCCTTCGTCTCCCACGACGGTTCGATTGGGTCCGTCACCTGTGGACACACGGCACCGCCGACGCCGGAACCACGAGGTCCGCGCGGTGCCGGGTCCGCGTCACCAACTCGGCGTTGGGTCCGTCCGAGCGCGTGACCCAGGCCACCGCCTCGTCCCGGGGCTTGCCGAACTCCACGTGCCGGGCCACCAGCCGCCGGACCCGCTCCTTCTCGTCCAGCTCGCAGAACCACACCTCGTCGAGCTGCGGCCGCACCCGCGCCCACGCGCCGGTGTCCAGCAGCAGATAGTTCCCCTCCGTCACCACCAGCCGGGCCGTCGGCGGCACCGCGACGGCCCCCGCGACCGGCTGCTCCAGCACCCGTTCGAAACCGGGTGCGTACACGACGTCCCCGTATGTCTCCTCGCGCAGCCGCCGCAGCAGAGCCGCGTACCCGGCCGCGTCGAAGGTGTCCGGGGCGCCCTTGCGGTCCCGGCGGCCGAGCCGGTCCAGTTCGACGTCGGCGAGATGGAAGCCGTCCATCGGGACGTGGGCGGCCCACGGCTCCCCGGTGCCGTTCAGTACCCGTACCAACTCCCCGGCGAGCGTGGACTTTCCGGCCCCGGGACTGCCCGCGATGCCGAGTACCGCGCGCCGGCCGTCCCGGCCGAGGGCTCGGGCCCGGTGGAGGAGATCGTCGAAGGTCGGCGCCATACGGGAGAGTGTGCCACCCCCGGCTGCCCCGCCCGCTGCCCGCCCGTCGCCGGGTGCGGTCCACCGGGACGGGGGACCATGTCCCGTATGACGGATCTGGGTCTGCCCGAGAACATCCTGGCCTGCCTCTTCGACCTCGACGGTGTCATCACCAGGACCGCCGCCGTTCACGCGGCGGCCTGGAAGCAGGCGTTCGACACCTTCCTGCGCGAGCGGGACGGCACGCGCTTCCGGCCGTTCACCGACGCCGACTACGCCGCGTACGTCGACGGCCGCCCGCGGTCCGACGGCGTACGCGTCTTCCTCGCCTCCCGCGGTCTCGACCTGCCCGAGGGCGCGCCGGACGATCCGCCCGGGGCCGCGACCGTGCACGGGCTCGCCCGCCGCAAGAACGAGCTGTTCCTGGAACGGATCCGCGCCGGCGGAGTGGAGGCCTACGACGGCACCTTGCGCTACGTCCGGGCAGCCCGTGCCGACGGCCTGCGCACGGCCGTCGTCTCCGCCAGCGCCAACTGCCGGGACGTGCTGCGCGCCATCGATGCCGAGCGCCTCTTCGACACCCGTGTGGACGGTGTGGTCGCCGCCGAGCGCGGCCTCCCCGGCAAGCCGCGCCCGGACACCTTCCTCGCCGCCGCCAGGGACCTCGGGGTCCCGCCCGGCCGGGCCGCCGTGTTCGAGGACGCGCTGGCCGGCATGGACGCGGGCCGCGCCGGTCGTTTCGGATACGTCGTCGGCGTGGACCGCGTCGGCCGGCCAAACGCGCTCTACGCCCGTGGCGCCGACCGGGTCGTGACGGACCTCGCCGAACTCACCGGAGGACCCGCAGGTCCCGCAGAGCGGTGACCGCATCCGACGCCCCCGCCTGCCCCGGCGCGTTTAGCGGGTTAATTTGTACCTTTTTGCGCGTAGGTGATCGGCTGGATCAGCGGCACACAGGACAAAGGACGGACGATGGCCGACGGCAGGAGCGACCTTCTCGCCGGAGGACGGCGACGCGGACGTACGCCCTCGCCGGGCGCATCCCGTCCCGCGAGCGGCACCGCACCGCTCGCGGTCCTGGCCGCCGTCTTCGCCGTCGCCCAACTCGTTCTCGTCCGCCCCGCGCTGGGACTCGGCTGGGACGAGATCGTCTACGTCAGTCAGGTCACCTCCCACCATCCGGCCGCCTTCTTCAGCGCCCCGCGCTCCCGGGGCGTCCCCCTCCTGGTGGCGCCCGTCGCCTCCTGGTCGGAGTCCACCGCACTGCTGCGGGTCTACCTCGCCGTCCTGTCCGGCCTGGGCCTGTACCTGGCGCTGCGCGCCTGGCGCGGGCTGTTTCCCACCCGGGTCCTGGTCACGGGCGGCGTCCTCTTCGCGTCCTTGTGGGTGACCCTCTTCTACGGCCCCCAGGCCATGCCCAACCAGTGGGTCGCACTCGGAGCCCTGATCGCCGTCGGCTGCTTCCTGCGCCACCACGCCGACCGCTCCGCGCGCGGAGCGCTTCGGGGCATCGCGGCGGGGGCCGCGCTGATGGCGCTGATGCGGCCCACCGACGCCGTATGGGTGACGGTTCCGCTGCTGGCCCTCGCCCTGGCCGGCCGGCGCGTCCGCCCGCTGCTCGCACTCGCGGCGGGTCTCGGGGCGGGCGCGGCCGAGTGGCTGGCCGAGGCCTACGCCTGGTACGGCGGCCCGGGGGAGCGGCTGGCCGAGGCCTCCCGCATCCAGGGAGGACTCGGCCTGCACCTCGCCGTCGACGACCACATGCGCAGCCTGGGCGGGCGCGGTCTGTGCCGTCCGTGCACCGGGGCGATGCCCCATCCGGTGATCACCCTCTGGTGGTTGGCCCTGCCGCTCCTGGCCGTCATCGCGCTGGTCGTCGCCGTACGGGCCCGGCGCGTGCTGCGCACCGTGCTGCCGCTGGCCTGCGCCGTCACGGCCGCCCTCCCGTACCTCTTCATGATCGGGTACGCGGCTCCCCGCTTCCTCCAGCCCGCCTACGCCCTGCTCGCGATCCCCGTCGCCGACGCGCTGTGGCATCTGGTCGGCACACCGTCCGGGAGACGGCGGCCGGTCGTGACGTCACTGGTCGCGCTCGCGCTGGCCGGGCATCTGACCGTGCAGTCGGCCGTCCTGGTGCACATCGTGGACCGCACCACCGGCAACCGCCGGGACTGGGCCCGCACCGCCGGCGAACTGCACCGGCTCGGCGTCCGCCCGCCCTGCCTGATCACCGGTCACGAAGCCATTCCCGTGGCCTACTACACCGGCTGTTCCTCCGGCGGAACGGGCGGGAACAACGAGAACATCACGGTGGCGGAGATCCTGAGCGCCGCGGACCGCGTGCCCGTCGCCGCGCTCACCGGCCCCGGCGGAACCCCGCCCTGCTACGCCCGCGCCTGGTCCGCGCACACGATCGGCGACCTCCGGGCCAGGATCGCGCCGACGCCGGGGCAGGCCGCCCCGAGGACCGCGGCCACGGTCGGGCCGGGGTGACGGGCGGGCAACGGGGAGGGCCGGGCAGGGGTCAGGGGAGGATCTTGTCCAGTGCGGCGGGACCTTCCTCCTCGAGCTTGCGCCTGGCCCATTCGAGATTCTGCGGGGTGAGATCCTTGCCGGAGGCAAGGACGAGGTCCTCCGGTGACACGTCGGTGCCGGTACGGGCGTGGAGCAGGCCGTCCGGAGTGGTGCGCTCCTCGGGCGGCCGTGACTCCTCGGGCTGGGACGTCGGCATCTCTTACTCCTCGGGTCCGGATGGCTGTGGTGGCCCCGGTGCGGTCATCGGGTCCGGTATCACCATTCAACGCGGGAGCCCGCCGTGCATCCGGAACACGGGGGCGCCGCCTCGAAGGGGCCGCTCCTCATGTGCAGGAGTACCTTCCCCGGCCCGTGGAAAACCTGCCCGCGCCGGCGGCACACGCCGTTGGGGCCACCACGGACGCGAGCCGGGGCGCCCTCCGTCCGCCGGCCCTTCGACGCTCCACCGCCCCGGCTTTCCGGACTAGATGGGCGACAGCGTCAGACGTATGCCCGTGGGAGCCGTGTCCTGGATGTACGAGGCGAAGCCGGCGACGTCGTCGAAGGCGAAGCCGTACGCCCTGCCGTCCTCCGTGGCCGTGTGCACGGCCTTTGAGTAATGGTTGGTGAACTCGGTCCGGTAGAAGGCCGAGGCGTCGGTGGTCGGCTGGTCGGGATGGCTGAGCAGGGTCGAACGGTTGAAGCCGGCGCCGAGCACGGCGGCCACCGGGCCGGTCGTGCCGTCGTTCGGGGCGGCGAGCGCCCCGTCGCAGAAGAGGACGTCCCGGGTGGACGGCCTGGCGAAGGAGACCTGGGCGGGCCCGTCGAAGGTGAACCGGTCGCCGCGCACCCGGCCGGTGAAGGTACCGGCGTTCGTGGTCACCCTGAGGTCACGTCCGGTGTAGGTGCTCCACACCTCGTCGATGTACGGGGCGAGGTGGTCCTCGGCGAACAGGCCCGCGTCCAGGCCGTGCCCCGGCGCGATGATCCGGGTGTCGCCCACGACGAGCCGCGAGAACGCTTCCACCTGCCTGAGCGCGTCGAAAGCGGCACCGCGGCCCCCGTCCCGGAACACGCCGACGGACTGGTCCTTGGAACCGGTGAGCCGGATGTTCATCGGCACGCTGAACACGTCGACCATCGTGGTGTTGCAGAACATGCCGGCGGAGTTGTGGGTGAACTCCGCACAGTCGTGCAGCACACCGTGGTTGGGGTCCGAGGCGACCCAGCCCGCCGGGTACTGCAACGCCGCGTTGCCGTTGCCGTCCGCGACGGCCTTGAACTTGAGCTTCTGGCCGAGGGCCACGTAGATGCGGCCGGACATGTACGGCAGGGACAGCCGGATGTCGCCACTGCCGGCCAGGCTGATCGCGTAGTCGGTGAAGCCGTCGGCACCGTTGTCCGACAGGGAGACCGGGGCCAGGCTGCCGTCCGGGGCGACCCGGACCTGACGGCCGTCCTGGTTTCCCACGATGTAGAGGTGCACGTTCGCGTTGCCGAAGGAGCCGCTGTCGTTGACGACCGTCAGCGGGAGCGGGCCCGTGGCGGCCGTTGCGGACCGCGTGTCCGGGGAGGCCTCCGCGAGGGCGTGGGGGGCGAGCGCGGCGGCGGGCACGGCCACGGCCGCCCCGCCGAGGGCGAACAGAACCTTCCGGCGGCCGAGGGAGCGCTGGTGACGGGGGGTCATGTGGGGGTCTCCTGAGGTGATCGAGCTGTTCCTGGTGAGCGGTACCCGACAACGTGCCGACCGGGTGTGGGGCCCGGATCCGGAGTACTCCCTCGCTCGTGTGATGAGAGCGCTCTCACGCCGTGCGTCGATGTCCGGTGCGCGGCTTTGACGGTACGGGCCGCAACCACCTCCGCCAAGAGGTCCGACTTGTCCCTCGACCTGCCCTGAACAGCGGTTTCTTGAGCGTCCGGGGGAGCCGCACGCGTGCTTGAGTGCTTCTTAAGGGTCACTTAAGTCCGGCCGCGGCGGCGGTGAGCGGAGCGTGTGGAGAGCACTCCACCCCGTGGTCGGCCGGCAGTCGCCCTCCCCGGAGGGGTCCGGGCTCCGGTGCCCGCCCCGCACGCGATTCAGAGCCGTCCCCGCTGAATGCGTTCGCGTTCTTCTATTGGATTTCCCGCGCTGCGGAGACCAGGCTGGAACCGCTTGTCAGATGCGGTGGGGCGGCATCCAAAGGTGCTGCCCCGGCCCGGGGAAAGCGTGTACTGAGTCGGTGCTCGCCGCACCGCCGTCACCAGGCTTCAACCGCCGTACCCGGCCTCAGGGGAGGACCACCGCCGATGGCGTCGTCGCCGGCAAGACCGCTCGACCACCGCTACCGGGGCGAGCACCCGGTCCGCACCCTCGCCTATCTGCTCCGCGCCGACCGCGGCCGGCTCGCCGCCGCGGTCGGCGTCTTCACGGTCAAGCACAGTCCCATCTGGCTGCTGCCGCTGATCACCGCGTCCATCATCGACACCGTGGTGCAGCACCGGCCGATCTCACAGCTCTGGACCAGCACCGGCGTCATCATGTTCATCCTGCTGGTCAACTACCCGCTGCACCTGCTCTACGTGCGTCTCCTGTACGGCAGCGTGCGCCGCATGGGTACCGCCCTGCGCTCCGCCCTGTGCACGCGGATGCAGCAGCTCTCCATCGGCTACCACTCCCGCGTGAGCGCCGGCGTGCTCCAGGCCAAGGTGGTGCGGGACGTGGAGACCGTCGAACAGATGGTGCAGCAGACCGCGGAGATGGGGCTCGGCGCGACCACCGTACTCATCGGCGGACTGGTCATCATCGGCATCCGCACGCCCGAGTTCCTGCCCGTCTTCCTGGTCGTCGTGCCCACCGCCGCCCTGCTCGTGGCCCGGCTCCGGTCCCGGCTGCGGACCCACAACGAGCACTTCCGGCACGAGGTGGAGACCCTGTCCTCCCGGGTCACGGAGATGACCCGGCTCATCCCGGTCACCCGCGCCCACGGCCTGGAGGGCAAGGCCCTGCGCCGGATGGACGGCACCCTGAACAGACTGCTCACCTCCGGCATGCGCCTGGACCTGGTCAACGGCCGGTTCGGCTCGCTGGCCTGGGTCGTGCTCAACGTGGTGGGCGTCCTCGTCCTGGCCGGCGCTGCGCTGATCTCGTACTACGACGTCTGGGGCGTCACCGCCGGCGACGTCGTGATGCTGAGCGCCTTCCTGACCACGCTCACCAACTCCACGACGACGCTGGCGAGCCTGGCTCCGGTCATCACCAAGGGCCTCGAGTCCGTCCGGTCGGTCGGCGAGGTGCTCCAAGCGCCTGAACTGGAGGACAACGAGGGCAGGGCGGAGGTCACCGCCCTGCGCGGCGCGGTGACGTTCGAGGGCGTGGGCCACGCCTACCAGCGGGACGAGAGCCCTGCCGTGTGCGACTTCACACTCGACGTCGCCCCCGGCGAGACCGTCGCCTTCGTGGGTGCCTCGGGCGCGGGCAAGTCCACTGTGCTCAACCTCGTCATCGGCTTCATCCGCCCGACCTCCGGCCGCCTGCTCCTGGACGGCGCCGACATGAACGGTCTCGACCTGCGTACCTACCGGCGCTTCCTGTCGGTCGTGCCCCAGGAGTCGATCCTCTTCGACGGCACGATCCGGGAGAACGTCGCCTACGGCATGGACGACGCCGACGACGAGTCGGTGCGGTCCGCGCTGCGCGACGCCAACGCGCTGGAGTTCGTCGACCGGCTGCCCCGGGGTCTCGACACCCTCGTCGGGGAGCGCGGTGCACGCCTGTCCGGCGGACAGCGCCAGCGCCTGGCCATCGCCCGCGCCCTGATCAGGGACCCCAAGGTGCTCGTTCTCGACGAGGCGACCTCGGCGCTGGACACCCGCTCCGAGGCGCTGGTCCAGGGGGCGCTCGCCCGGTTGTTGCGCGGACGGACCACATTCGTCGTGGCGCACCGGCTGTCCACCGTGCGCGGTGCCGACCGGATCGTGGTGATGGCGGACGGCCGGATCCAGGAGATCGGCACCCACGACGAACTGCTGCGCCGGGGAGGGGCGTACACCGCGCTGCACAGCGGGCAGGTGGCCTGAGGGAATGTTCGCACGGGACGGGGGTAGGCGCAGCCACACACCCAGAGAGAGGCGCCGTTCGTGCTGGTACCGGATCCGAAGACCCTCAGGCAACTGTTGACGCGTTACGCGACGCTGCAGATCGCGCAGGCGGAGCGGCCCTCGCCCGTCGCGGCGCGCGAGCTGGAGGACATCACGTACACGCTCTGCGTGATGACGGGAACGACCGGTGTCCGCGAGGCCGTCACCCGCGCGGACGCGCTGCTCGCCCGGGGGCGGACCGTGGCCGATGGCCGGACCGCCGACCCGGACGGCGAGAACGGCCGCTGCCTGACCGTGTGACGGGCCGTCGCCCGGGCCGCTACGAGCCGCCGGTGCCCGCGACGGCCCGTCGCCCGTGGAACGCCGACCGGTAGGCGTACGGCGTGGTACCCACCACTTTGCGGAACCGCTCGCGGAACGCCGTGGGCGAGCCGAACCCGGACTGCTGGGCGATGCGTTCGACCGTGTGGTCGCTGTTCTCCAGCATGTACTGGGCGCGCCGTACCCGGGCCCGCAGCAGCCACTGCACCGGAGTGGTGCCCGTCTGCTCGCGGAAACGGCGGCCGAAGGTGCGCTCGCTCATCCCGGCACGCGCCGCCATCGTCTTGAGGGTGACCTCGTGCGCCAGGTTGTCCTCGATCCATTCGAAAAGCGGCTCGAGAGCCGACCCGCGGGGCACGGGCGGCTGCTTGTGCACGATGAACTGGGCCTGCCCGCCCTCCCGTTCCAGCGGCATGACGGACATCCGGGCCGTGTTCGCGGCCGCGGCCGAGCCGAGGTCCCGACGGATCATGTGCAGGCACATGTCCAGCGCGGCTGCCGCACCGGCCGAGGTGAGGATCTGCCCGTTGTCGACGTAGAGCACGTCCGGCTCCACCTCGACGTGCGGAAAGGCGCGGGCCAGCCGGTCCGCGGCCACCCAGTGCGTGGTGGCGCGCAGCCCGTCCAGCAGCCCCGCCTCCGCCAGCACGAACGCGCCCACGCACACCGAGGCGATCCGGGTGCCCGCTCCGGCCGCCCGGCGCAGCGCCGCGACGACGGCGGGGGAGGGCGGAGCGGCGCCCTCGGCGCGGCCCGGGACGATGATCGTGTCGGCGTCCGCCAGCGCCTCCAGCCCGCGGCCGACGCGCAGGAACAGCCCGCCGTCCGCCGCCACCTCAGGTGTCTCGGCGCACGGCCGCACCCGGTAGGCGGGGCGGCCGTCGGGCAGCAGCGTCCAGTCGAAGGTCTGCATGGGGGCGGCCATGTCGAAGGGGATGACCCGGTCGAGCAGCAGAATCGCCACGGAGTGCATGAACGCCACGGTAATCGGATTCCCGCCACTTGTGAGAACCGGGGTGGGGGCAGCACCGTGGGGCAGCGACCGGAGAGGGAGCAGGTGGCCGGGGTTGGCGGGAATCCGTCGGAAGCTGTCGATCCAGCCCCTGGGTGGAGGCCCGGCAGGCCCCTAGCGTGAGCCCTCGCCGCTGATCACGCCAAGGAAAGAGCCCCGGTGACCAAGTTCCTGCTGTCTCTCCACGTCCTCGCCGCCATCCTCGCCGTCGGTCCCGTGACCGTCGCGGCGAGCATGTTCCCGCCGGCCGTGCGCCGCGCCGCCCCGGCCGGGGGCGACGGGCCCGTCGTGACGGCGGTGACCACCGTCGAGGTGCTGCACCGCTGCCGGGTCTACGCCCGCATCGGCATCGCGGTACCCGTGCTGGGACTGGCCACAGCACTCGCCATGGGTGTCCTGGGCGACGGCCGGCTCGTCACCTCCATCGGCCTGACGGCGGCGGCCGCGGCCGTCCTGGTCGCGTTCGTCCTGCCCCGCCAGGACGAACTCGTCGAGCAGCTGGCCCGGCACCGGTCCGTCGACCGGCAGAAGACAGTGCGGCTGGCCATGTTCACCGGCGTGTTCAGCCTGCTGTGGGCGACCGTGACGGTCCTCATGATCGTCCGTCCCGGTTCGACCACGGGTGCCTGAGCGGAGCCGCCGCGGCCCGTGCCTCCCGCCCCGGGGCGCGGCGGCTGTCCCTCGTGTGCAGGTCTGCGTCAAGCCGTATGGGTGAATTCCCCCTGAATGATGTCCGGGCGCTTACACTCGTCAGTCGCGTCCCCGCCCCGGGGCCGACAAGACAGAGAGGCACGTTGCCGGGTGTTCAAGGAATCCCCCATCTACGACCGACTCGTCACGGAGCGCGGTGATGTGCCCGCACAGGTCCGCAGCGAAGCCGAACGAGTGAGCAGGGAACTGGAGCAGGTCATGCGCCCCCTGCAGTCCCCCGGGTACTCCCAGGGCGGCCTCGACCGGCCGCAGTCCCCGGGCAACGGCTGGCAGCGCACCGCAGCCCTGCTGCCCGGCCCCAGGCCGCAGTGATCCGGGCACCCGACCGGAGGGCGCGCCCGTGCCACCACGCCCCCGCGTGGTGACGGCCCTCAGCATGCCGTGGTGCGCGTCCTGTCGGCCTCCGCCGTCTCCTCGGGAACGGGCCGGGCCAGCCAGTCGGCGACGGTGCGCGCGATCGGCTGTTCCGTCTCCACCTCGACGAATCCGAACTGCCCCGACTGGTTGCACTCCAGGAACCACCACGTCCCGTCGGCATCCTCGACGAAGTCGAAGGCCCCGTAGGCCAGTTCGGCCTTGCGTAGATAGGCGCGCACGGAGTCGGCGACGCGCGGCGGTACGTCGACGGGTTCCCAGGGTGCCCCCGGCGGCGCGAAACGCACATCCACCTCCGCCGGTTCGGCGCCGGGGTCGGCGGCCTTGCGGGCGGCCAGCAGTCGCTCGCCCACGGCGGTGAGCCGGATGTCGGCGCGCTTGGCGATCCGCCGCTGAAGCAGCGTCGGCCCGAACGCCACCGCGGCGAAGTCGGTGTCCGGTGCCACCCTGCTGGTCGGCACGGCCCGCGGCGGATCCTGCGGATGCGCTCCGGAGACCGGCTTGACCACCAGGTCCGGAAACCGCTCCGCGAACTCCCGGGCGGCGCGCGGGAAAGTCGTGATCACCGTGGCCGGCACGGGCAGGCCGCAGCGTTGCGCCAGCCGGAGCTGCCACGGCTTGTGGCGTGCCTGCCGAGCCGCGTCCGGATGGTTCATCCAGCGGGCGTCCGAGCCGCGCAGCATCCCGTAGAGGGCCTGAGCGGCCTCCTCGGTGAGCCAGGGCGAGGGCTGAGCCGCCCGCCCGGCCGGGGTGCCCGGCCTGCGCACCCACACGGACCGCAGCCCGCCGATGCTCACCAACCGCCCCCCGGCGGAGAGATGGCCGCGAAAACGGCCGTGGACGTATTCACCCGAGAGCGAGACACCGCCGGTCAGATCGGCAGGGTCGAGGCGTACCACCGGAACCCCGGAGTCGTGCAGGTGCACGACCACCATGTCGGCGGTCACGTCCTCCTCGCAGGTGAGGATCAGTATGGTCATCGTCTGTGGCCCACGGTCAGTCGTCGAAGTGGGTTTTGGAGCCCGCGGTGGACGTCGTGGTGCCCACCTCTCGCAACAGTGCGTGATCGCAGGCCGCCACCCGTCCGTCGGCGAGAACGTTCAACTGCAGTCCGGAGTCGTACGCATACGGAGTGGTTACGGCCAACTCCGGTGCCGGACGTGCGTAGTTGAGCGCGAACGGTTGCATCGTCTCTCCCTCGTCGGTGCTGCGCCGGCCAGGCGACTGCCCACTGCGCACAGCCGCTTGGTCCGCCGACTTGTTTCGGCTTCCAGAGACTTATACGAATCGAACGGGTGGTTGGTTTCCTCACGGAGCGTAGTCATCGGCGGGTTCGCGATCCGGTCGCCGGGACGTCGCTCCGGGGGAACCCGCACCGAGGGAACCGCGCATCGAGCGCAACGCGAGCAGCAGCACGCCGACGTCGTCCAGGTACACCGGGTCGGGCAACAGGTCGGCCGGCAGGACGAGGTAGAGGACCGCGCCCCAGAACACCCAGCGCGGGCCCGTGGGCAGACCGGCGCGCCGCAGCTCGCGCCGGGTGCGCACCAGCCGCACCGCGACGGCCACGGCGCAGGCCAGCACGGCGGCCGCGGCCACGACGAGTACCACGGTGGTGGTGTCCACGGGATGTCCTCCTCACGATGCGACGGGAGACAGGTCTCTCCCTCTGGATGCCCGGGAACGGCTCCGGTATGGCTCCCGCGGGAGCCGTCGAGGTGGCGCAGGTCATACCGGTGGCCCAGCCGAGTGGCCGTGCCGGGCGCGGGCGCCTAGTAATGGTCCACGTAACGTCGCTCTTCGTACGCTCGGGGGCGGGGAGCGGCCTGAGTCTTCCTTCATGGAGCCGAGCATGACCACCTGTTCATCGACACCTCCGTCGAGTACTTCGAGTCCCTCGGACAGCTCGACCGTCCCGACTGCCTCCGAGATAACCGGCGGGACGGACGTGGTCCTCCCGCCGGAGCCACCCCCCGCGCCCCCTCCGGCCGCCGGGACGGTTCACGGCACCGGCGGACTGCGTGTGGACAGGGACTCGGCCCAGCCGCTGCGCCCCGACGAGGAGCAGGGGCGGCAGCGGTACGGCGATCCCGTGGGCAACCTGGTGTACGCGGCGGTGTCGGACCGCCCCCTGGACGAGGTCGCCGGCCTCATCACGTCGCTGGCCCGTTCACCCGAACACACGCAGGCCGTGGTCGACGTCCTGCGGGCCATCGGGGTGAGCCGCTCCGTGGAGGACGTGGCCCGTCTGGTCGTCCTGCTGACCCGGCCGCCCCACGACGCCGACAGCGCGGACGAGGTGATCCGGGCCGCGGCAGCACACCGCCCGGTGGAGGACGTGACCCGGTTGGTGGCACTGCTGCACAGCGAGCAGCTGGCCCCCCACTGCCGTGAGGAGGCGCTGCGGACCGCCGCCTCCGGCCGCTCCGTCGAGGAACTGATCGAGCTGATAGACCGTCTGGCCGCGCAGCCCCCACCGGGCCCCGCCGGCCGCCCCACGCCCGAACCGTCCTGGTACGAGGACGAGCGGGGAGACCCGGCCGGCCTGTACGCAACCCGGAACGGGGCCGAGGACGCCGAGGGGGACCGGCGCGGGCAGGAACCCGGGGGCGTCCTGGACGACGGGCTCCCGGCGCGACCGGGGGCGGACCTTCCTCCCCCGTACCGCGGCGCACGGGGTGCGGCGGCCCTGCACTCGCGGCGGAGGATCCGGAGCTCCCGCCACCGGGCGCAGGCGCAGGCCGTCCGGTCCGTGACCTGGTCGAGCTGGTCCGCCGTGGTGGCCCTCGCCGTGTGCGCGGTGGTCCACTTCCCGCTCCGCGGTGACGGTTCCGCCCTGGTCCCGCACGCTCTCGCGGTCGGCCTGCCGGTGCTCTGCACGGTGCTGGCCCTGATCCTGGTCGTACGCCCCGGCGTACTCGTCCTGGCGGCGGCGGTCGCGCTGCCGGCCGCCCTGGCCGGAGCCCATGCCTGCGGCGGTTCCTTCCCGTTTGCCGCCCTGTCCCGGGCCGTCGGCCTCGCACTCGCCCCCCAGTGGCTCGCCGGCTCGGCGGCCGTCGTCGCCGCGCTCCTGGCGCTGACGGCCCTGGCCGTCCGGGTGGCGTCCCCGTTCCCCGGGAGGCACTGGGCGGTGTGGCCGGAACCCGGCACACCCCGGATGCCGGACTGACCGCCGTACGGTCCGGGTACGTTGCCCGGAAGCGCGGCCGGCTCCCAGAGGCCCGGCCCTCGGCCGTCCGGCACGGTCCGCCGGGCAGGACGCACTACGGACCGGAAGTCGTCGACCGCGCGTCGGCGGCGGACGGAGCCTGAGGCTCCTCCCCGGAGGGCGACGGACGGCGTGTCCTGGGGCCGAACCTCAGGCGCTCGAACGCACGGGTCAGCTGCAGCATCGGGGACGCAGCCGGGGTGCCGGCCGGCAGCGCCCGGACGGCCGAGCCCCCGGCGGCCTCCCGGTACGCGGCCAGCGCTTCGTGGGCACTCTCGGCGGCCTCCCGGTACAGGTCGCGGGACGTGGTCATGGCCTCCAGCGCGTCGGTGTACAGAGCGACCAGCCGGCGCTCCCGGGCGAGCTCCTCCTCCAGGTTCAGCAGACGCCAGTCCTCCCGCAGCGCGCTCAGCGCAGCCTCGGCGCCGTCCGGCAGCGCACGCGGCAGGGCCGCGAACCGGGTCACCGCATCGACGAGACCGGCCGGCGGGGTGCCGTCCAGGAAGACCGCGCGCACCGAGAACTCCCCGGCGTCGTAGCCGTCCGGGACCGGGCTGCCGGGCAGGACCACCGCACCACCGCGCGGCACCTCGACGCCGCAGTCGCGCAGCGCCCAGTTCACGACCCGCAGCTGGTGCGGCGCGGCCCGGTGTTCCACCACACGGTGTCGCAGGCCCGGCGGCAGCCAGTGCGCGAGCGGCACCCGGCCGCGGTCGTCCGTGGTCATCGCCTCGTGGACGACGACGTGGATGTTCCACCCGCTCCCGCTCCGCGCACAGTCGCGCATCAGCCGCCGTACGGCCTTGTCGTCCTCGGGGAGCGGACTGATCTCCCCCAGCCGCAGTCCCGTGGCCGCGTCGTGGTTCCAGCCCGGGTCCGGTTCGTCCACGGGCCAGAACATGCCGGTGGGGGAGGGCCACAGGTGGTCCCACCGTCGTTCGGCCTCGGCGACCAGGACCCACGGCTGACTCTCGCCGGTAGCGGGCCCGATGCTCAGCCGGGCTCGCACGGTCACCGCGCCGGCGACCCGGAGACGGGCCTGGAAGACCAGGTCCGGCGCGTCACCCCGCGGCTCCGGCCCTGCCTCGGGCGGTTCTCCGGGCAGTTCGAGGAACGAGTCGATGCCCCCGCCGTCCTCCAGACGGCGCAGGGTGCGCCGGAGTACGTCGTGGGCGGAGCTCCCGGTGTGCCGGCCGGCGGTCAGCCAGACGGAGGGCGGGATCACGGGGCGGGCTGTGCGTGAGGTCGGCATGGGTCCAGGGGGGAACGGGGGCACGTGCTTCCTGCCATTGTCGTCGCTGTCGGGCGGAGGGGCCGACACGAGTGGTCCGCCGGGCGGCGTTTCCCGTCACCGCCACCCGTGTGGCGGGGCTGTCACGTGTCGTCCGGCAGCGCTCTGCGCGCAGGTGTGTGCCGCGCACGGGGTGTGCGGAGCGCACACGTGGTGGGGCCCCGTCACCCGTGGTCGCGACGGTACCCCGTGACCACAACGGGTTCCCGCGAGCAGGGCCGGCCCACCGTCCGCCAGGGGAAGGCCCTGCCCGCGCCCTGTCGCGCCGGGACCCCTCCCGGCGCGACTGCGGGACCTCTTCCGGCGACCGTGCCGAACCTCGGAAAAGCGCCGACCCTACCAGCGCCGAGAGGGCCGTGTCGCATATTCCAAGGGAAAACGCCAAAGCCCTCACCTCGATCGAGCACGCAGCGTAGCTTCGACGTCACGTTCGCGGTACAGCCGTGCGATGGAGGGGGATCCGGCGTGCCCGGAATCGACGAGAGTCTGCTGGAAGCCATGCGACTGCCCGGTGCGCGAGGAGCGCTGGTGGCCGACTGGATCAGTGGACTCGCGCTGGGCGCGGTGGGCGAGGCGCCGGGCGACGACTCGGAGGCCACGGCGGCGGAGACCGCCGAACTCGCCCGCCTCGCCATGGAGAGCGGCACGCTCGCACCGGCCGACGGCAGGGCGTCCGTCCTGTCGGGAGAGGAAGCACCGGTCCAGGACCTGATCCTCACCACCGTCGACGCCTACCACCTGCTCCGGTTCGTGATCACGACCTTCGACAGCACCGTGTTCCTGTACCTGTGGCTCGACCGCAGTGAAGGCAACCTTGCCCTCGCACGCATCCGGCTGGCCGAGATGGCGGACCGGCTGGTGCTCGGATGACCACCGCGGCAGCCGCCCACGGATCGGCGCCCGTCATGCTCGGCAGCCTCGCTGCCGACCGCGCCACCGGCGCCCTCTCCACCGAGTCCGGGGTCTTCTACCTGGCCGCGGGACACGTCGTCCACGTCGAATCCGCGTACAGCCCCGACCTCGGCGATCTGCTCACCCGCAGCGGCGCGCTCCCCGCCGACGGCTGGTGGGAGGCGGTCGAGCGGGCTGGCGCCCGCCACCGCGTCGGCCGCCAGCTCGTGGACAGCGGCCGGCTCACCGCCGGCGCGCTGGAGCTGTGCCACCTGGGCGCGCTCTTCGACGCCGCGTACTTCGCGCTCGCCCGGGACACCGCCGCGCTCCGCTTCAGGCCCGAGGCCGCCCACTGGTTCGGGGCGGTCCGCCCCGTCCCGGTGACAAGCGTGCTGCGTGAGTCGCGGCGCCGCCGTGACCTGCTGGACCGCATCTGGCCCGATCCCGCCGTGGACACCGCCCCGCTCACCCGCGCACCCGGCGCAGACCGGGCGGACCTGCCGCCCCGTCGCGGCCGGACCCTCGCCCGGGTCGACGGCACCAGCACCGCCGCGCAGATCGCCTCGGCCCTCGCGTGCCGCACCTTCCACACCCTCGTCGAGCTGCGCCGCCTGGCCGCCGACGGACTGATCACCCCCGCGCCGCCTCCGCCGGTCGCCTCCGTCCGTCCGGGCACCGGCGCATCCGGCGACGCGTGGGACGAGCCCGACACAGCACTGCTGCGACGGCTCCTGGACGCCTTGGAGGCCCTGTGATCCGCGCGCGTCGGCAGCGTGCCGAAAGGAGACTGCTCATGGCCGTCGAGACCGACGTGCTGGACGAACTGCGTCGGCTCCGTACCCGAATCCCCCGGCTGGCGGGATCGCTCGCGGCCACCGTCGACGGACTCGTCCTCGCCCACGACGTGCCCGACACCGAACCGGAGGGGCTGGCCGCGCTCACCGCCGCCGCTCTCGGTGTCGCGTACCGCATGACGGATGCCGCCGCCCGCGGCGAGTTCCGCGAACTGCTGGTGCGCGGCACCCGGGGATACGTGGCGACCTACGCCGTCGGAAGCACCGCCGTGCTCACCCTGCTCGCCGACGACCGGGTCAACGTGGGCCGGCTGCATCTGGAGGGCAGGCACAGCGGTGCCCGGATCGCGGAGCTGATCGACACCCGCGTCGGTCCGGGCGGGGGCAGGCACGCGGAGCGTGCGGCGCTCGACGCGCCGCCCCCGGACGCCGACCGCCGGATCGGCACCCTCCCGGTGCGCACCCCGCAGCGGCCCGCACACCGGCCCCGGCCCCAGCACGGCGGCTGAACACCGGCTTCTTCCCCTCGGCCGGCCGCCGTGACGCGACCTGGCAGCCGGCCGGACCAACCATCACGATCGAAAGGACACCTCTCATGGCCAACACCGAGACCTCGCTCAAGGACTGCCTCAGCTCCATCGACGGTGCCACGGCCGCCGCGCTCGTCGACTACACCAGCGGCATGGCGCTCGGCATGATCGGCGGCGGCAAGGACTTCAACCTGGAGGTCGCCGCCGCGGGCAACACCGACGTCGTGCGCTCGAAACTGCGCACCATGGAACTCCTGGGGCTGAAGGAAGAGATCGAGGACATCCTGATCACCCTGGACAGCCAGTACCACCTGATCCGCCTGATCAAGGGGCGCGGCGGCAACGGGCTGTTCCTGTACCTGGTGCTGGACTCGAGCCGTGCCAACATGGCGATGGCCCGCCACCAGCTGCGCCGGATCGAGAACGACCTGGAGGTCTGAGGCCGGGACCGGTCCCGGCACTTCGCAGGACGGGTACGGCCCTTCGCGCACAGCACGCGCGAAGGGCCGTACCCGTCCTGCGAAGTGGTCAGGCAGCCACCTCGGGGAGCCACAGATCGGGACCGAAGACCTCGTAGCTGATCCGCCGGGCGGGGACACCCGCGCCCATGAGCCGGCCGCGCGCCGTACGCATGAACGGCAGCGGGCCGCACAGGTACACCGACGCGTCCGCCGGAACGTCGATTCCGGTGAGGTCCATCAGGCCGCTGCGCGCCCCGGGTTCCTCGTCGCCCGGCCGCTCGTACCAGAAGACGGCTCGGGCACCCGGCAGTTGCTCCACCAGCGCCCGTACCTCGGCGCGCAGGGCGTGCTCCTCGGGCGAGGTGTCGGCGTGCAGCACCAGGACCCGGCGCGCCGAACCCGTTGCGGCGAGCCGGGCGAGCATGCCCACCATGGGGGTGCAGCCGATGCCGGCCGAGACCAGCACCAGCGGGGTGTCCGCCTCGTCGAGGGCCACGTCGCCGGCCGGTACGGACAGGGCGAGCTCGTCACCGGCGCGGGTGTGCGCGTGGAGCAGGTGGGAGACCTCGCCGTCCGGCGCCCCCGGGGCCCCGGTGACCCGCTTGACGGTGATACGGCGGAGATCGCCGCCCGGGTCCGAGGACAGGCTGTACTGGCGCAGCTGGTGCACCCCGTCGGACATCCGCAGCCGCACGCTCACGTACTGCCCGGCCCGTGCCGGCGGTGCCGGTTCGCCGTCGGCCGGGCGCAGCAGGAACGACACCACGTCGGCGGTCTCCTCGTGCCGTTCGACGACCGTCCACCGCCGCCAGATGTCACCCGGCGCGACTCCCGCGTCCTGGTAGAGGCGGGCCTCCTGCCCGATGAGGGCGCCCGCCATCAGCCAGTACACCTCGTCCCAGGCCGCGGCCACCTCGGGGGTGGCGGCATCGCCGAGTACCTCCGCTATGGCACCGAACAGGTACTTGTGCACGATGGTGTACTGGTCGTCGGTGACTCCGACCGCGATGTGTTTGTGCGCGATACGGGTCAGCAGGGCGTCCGGCCGGCTGTCCGGGTCGGCGAGCAGCGCCTGCGCGAAGCCGGCGATGGAACCCGCCAGCGCCCGGCGCTGGGCCCCGCTGGCCTGATTGCCCCGGTTGAACATGCCGTCCAGGAGTTCGGGGCGGTCGCGGAACATCGCACCGTAGAAGCGTGCGGTGATCTCGTCGAGCGCTCCGGCCACGGCGGGAAGGGTGGCCCGGACCACTGCGGCGGATTCTTCGGACAGCATGAGGTCTCCCAACGACATGACGGGTGAGGGGGCGGGCCGCCGTTCCGGACCGGCGGCACTTCTGTATAGCAACCCGACGGGCGTGTTTTCGGTGGTCACCACTGTTCGTGGGTGCTGCGGGCCCATCGGCCCGGCAGAAGAGGACCTTCGGTACCGGGCGGCGCCCGGGGAACGGGGCCGGTCGGCCCCGTTCCCCGGGGACTCATGGTGCGCTGTCCGGGGAGCGGGTCCTCCTGCCTGCCACGGGACTGACGGCGGCCGCGTCGAGCTCCGCCGGCAGGCGGGGGAGGAGTTCGAAGACGCCGGCGAGCCGGGTGTGGTGAAGGATGCGCAGCAGACCGGGGCTGCGCGTGATCAGCCGCAGCCGCCCGCCACGGGACAGGGCCAGCCTGCGCGCACGGCACAGTACGCGCAGGCCCGAGCAGTCGATGAACGACACGCCGCGCAGATCGAGCACCAGGTCGGGAAAGGCGCCGGCGGTCAACGCGTCCAGACGCCGCGACAGAACCGGCGCAGTCAGCAGGTCGAGTTCGCCCCGCGGGGCGACGATCGTCGTTCCGGCGACGACCCGCTCGATCGGCTCCGCCGCGGGCCTGCCATGATTTTCGGACATACCGGCCAGCCAACCCGTAGCGGCGAGCCTGCCGGTAGGGCCGCCCGGCCCTGCCGGCGGGGAGCGCCGGAGCCGAACGGCCCTACCGGCCGGTAGGGAATCCGCGGACGGGCGCCGGCCAAGCGTTGTGCGGGCGTACCTGCGGGCGTGGGGAACCGCCCGGCGGTCCAGTGGTTCGCCGCCCCGGTACCGTGGACGGAGCGACACCGCGGGGGATCGGTGTCGCTCCTGTCTCCCAGGATGGCCCATCAGCGGGTGACCCTCCAGGTGCCGATGGTCCCGACACCCCGGCCGGCCGGCCGGAGTGCACGGGTCCTCTGCGGGGAACGGGTGGCCGACGGGAATCAAGGCCGACCGGCCCTGGCCGTTCGGCCCGGAATCGAGAAGGATCTCGGTGAGGGACTTCCCGGCAGCAGCCGGCCGGGGCCCCGGTACACGGCGTACGGTCCGGCACACGGCGGTCCGGCACACGAGGACAAGGAGCGTCAGATGGCGGACAGCGAGCGGCCAGGACCCGAGCGGCACATCCGGGTCTTCCTGCTGGACGACCACGAGGTGGTCCGCCGCGGAGTGCACGACCTGCTGAACGACGAACCGGACATCACGGTCGTCGGCGAGGCCGCCACCGTCGAGCAGGCACTGGTCCGCGTCCCCGCGCTCCGCCCCGACGTGGCGGTTCTCGACGTCCGCCTGCCGGACGGGGACGGTGTGACCGTGTGCCGTGAGCTGCGCTCGACGCTGCCGGACCTGGCCTGCCTGATGCTCACCTCGTTCGACGACGAGGAGGCCCTGCTGGACTCGATCATGGCGGGCGCCTCAGGCTATGTGCTGAAGCAGATCCAGGGCTCGGACCTGGTCACGGCCGTGCGGACGGTCGCCTCCGGACAGTCCCTGCTCGACCCGAGTGCCACCACCCGCCTGATGGCCCGGCTGCGGCAGGAGAAGGAGCCGGAGGAGGAGCAGGACGCCCTGCCCGGACTGACCGAGCGCGAGCGCGAGATCCTCGCCCTGATCGGTGAGGGGCTGACCAACCGGCAGATCGGCCAGCGGCTCTATCTGGCGGAGAAGACGGTGAAGAACCACATCTCCCGGTTGCTGGCGAAGCTCGGCGTGGAGCGCCGTATCCAGGCCGCCGTGATCGCCACCCAGGCGCAGGACCGGCTGCGGCGCACGGATCGCTGACGCCGGGTTCACCAACCGGTGGGATACGACCGGGCCACGCCCGTTAACGTGGCACCTGCCGGGGACACGCTGCCGGTAGGGCGAGCGAACGGGAGGACTACGGGTGGAGAGCTCCGAGCGGGACGGGGACCCCCGTCCGCTGCTGCCGCAGTTGCGGCTGGACGACTTGTTGGAGGAGCTCCAGGCCCGGATCGACGCGGCCCGCGGCACGCGCGACCGGGTGCACAGCCTGCTGGAGGCCGTCCTCGAGGTGGGCCGCGAGCTGGACCTGAAACAGGTCCTGCACAGCATCGTCGACGCCGCAGCGGTGCTGGTGGACGCCGAGTACGCCGCTCTCGGCGTGATCGGCCCCGACGGCAAGCGGCTGTCGGCCTTCCACACGGTCGGCATCAGCGACGAGGAGATCGCCCGCATCGGCCACTACCCCGAGGGTCACGGCATCCTCGGGGAGCTGATCCGGCACCCCCAGCCGCTGCGGCTGACGAAGCTGTCCGAGCACTCCGCGTCCTTCGGTTTCCCCGCCCACCACCCGCCGATGAACAGCTTCCTCGGCGTCCCCATCCGGGTCCGCGACCAGATCTTCGGCAATCTGTACCTCACCGAGAAGCGTGCCGGGGCGCAGTTCGACGAGGAGGACGAATCGGTCCTGTCGACCCTGGCCGTAGCCGCCGGTGTCGCCATCGACAACGCCCGGCTGTACGAGGAGTCCCGGCTGCGGGAGCGGTGGCTGCAGGCGAACACGGAGATCACCCACGCCCTGATATCCGGAAGCGGCGGCAGTGAAACCCTCCTGCTGATCGCGGAACGGGCCATGGAGATCACCGGCGCGGCACTCGCCGAGGTGGCGGTGCCGATGGAGGGCACCGCGTCGCTGACCGTGGAACTCGCCATGGGCCAGGAGGCCGAGGCCCACCGCGGGCTCGTCGTCCCTGTCGACGACAGCCTTCTGGGCCGGGCGTTCACCGCCGCCGCCCCCGTCACCAGCCCGGACGTCTCCTGCGACGAGCGGATGTCGTCCGGACCGCCTCGCTTCGCAGGCCTCGGCCCTGCGGTGGCCGTGCCCGTCGGGTCGGAGGGCGGCGTACGGGGCATCGTCCTGCTGGTGCGCGCCGCCGGCCGCAGCGAGTTCTCCGACAAGGAGATCGAGCCGCTGCAGGGCTTCGCCGCGCAGGCGGCGGTGGCGATGGAACTGGCGGAGCGTCGCCGCGACGCCGAACAGATCGCGGTGCTCGAGGACCGCGACCGGATCGCCCGGGACCTGCACGACCTGGCCATTCAGCGGCTGTTCGCCACCGGGATGACGCTGCAGAGCGCCGGCCGTTTCATCGAGCACAAGGAGGCCGCGGAGCGGGTCTCCCGGGCGGTGGGCGACCTGGACGAGACCATCAAGATCATCAGATCGACCATTTTCGGCCTGCGTGCCCACGACGCCGCCTCCGGGGCCGGCCTGCGGGCCCGCGCCGTGCGGGTGGTCGGCGAGGTGGCCCCCGTGCTGGGCTTCGCGCCCAGCGTACGGATGGAGGGCCTGGTCGACACCCATGTGCCGAAGGAGACCGCCGACCATCTGGTGGCCGTCCTGTCCGAGGCCCTGACCAACATCGCCCGGCACGCGCGTGCCGACCGGGTGGACGTGGCCCTGGAGACCGACGGCCGCGAGGTGCGGCTGACCGTCGCCGACAACGGTGTGGGCATCCCGGAGGGCGGTCGCCGCAGCGGACTGCGCAACATGGCCGAGCGCGCCGTGCAACTGGGCGGCGATCTGGAGATCGACAGCGCCTCCGACCGCGGCACCACCCTGGTGTGGCGCGTGCCCGTGCGGGAGGGCTAGTCCCAAGGCCGTGAAGTTTGCGGTTGGGTTGTGTTGTCAAGGGCTGGTGGCCGCGAGGATTTCGATGCTGCTGGTGGTGGCTTTGTAGCTGCTCCGGTCGATGCGGGGGCCCCGGGCCTGGTACTTGGAGATGGCGCGTTTGACGATCCGGGGGCTGACGCGGAGCCGTCGTGCGGGCAGCAGTGCGGCCAGGATGTGTCGGCCGATGGTGCCTGCCAGGTCGATGACGGTGTCGGCGATGACGCCCGCGGCCAGGATGATCTGGTCGCGGGCGGCCTGCCAGGCGATGGTGAAGCCGGCCCGGTCCGGATCGGTGCCGGGCCGGGTGCTGGTTGCATCCGCCATGGCCGTCCGTAGCAGCTGGTAGACCACCAGCAGCGCGTAGATCTCCTGCTCGACGCCTCCGGGGGTACGGGCCCGCAGGACGCGGCCGCCCAGAATGGTCGACTTCAGTTCCAGGTAGGCGGTTTCGATCTCCCAGCGCTGGTGATACAGGGTGGCGAGTTCGGCTGCCGGGTGGCGGTTGTGGTCGAGCAGGGTGGTGGCCAGCCGGTAGAGACCGGTGTGCTTCCCGGCGGTGGTGGTGATGGTGATCTCGCAGTCGACGACGCGAACCCGTACCGGGCCGAGCACCGAGAGGTAGGAGCCGTCCCGGTAGCGGGCCAGGGCCGGCATCCGGCGGCCGTTCTTGAGCCGGACCAGGACCTCGCTTCCGGTGTCCGCGATACCGGCCACCAGTTTCTGGGCGGCGAAGTTGCGGTCGGCCAGCAGGATCATCCCCGGCCGGAGGCTGGGCAGCAGGCGCGGGACGTAGGTGGTCTCGCCCGAGGTGATGGGGCCGAACACCGCATCGATGAGGGTGCGGGTGCCGCAGGCGACCAGGGCGAGGAGGCGGATCTGCGGGTAGCCGGTCCCGCCGTGGTTGCCCGCCTGCTTGGTGAACCTGGTCAGGACGGCGGGACTGTCGGGCACGGTCATGGTGGTGCCGTCGAGTGCGACCACCAGCAGCCCGCGCCAGTGGGTCTGTGGTCCGTGCAGGGTTGCGGCGGGCCCGCGCAGCAGGTCGAACAGCCACCGCAGCGGCTTGCTGCCGACACGTCGGCGGGCCTGGGCCGGCGCGCTCGCCGTGGGCGCGACCAGCGGTAAGCCGACGAGCGCCCCGGTGAGCTTGCGCCACACGCCGGGTATCCCACCTCCGGGAACAGACACGCGGCCAGGACCAGGTAGATCACGACCCGGGAGGGCAGATCCCGCAGCCGCGACTGCACAGCCCTGGTCGCGCTCAGCGCCTCATCGACCATCTCGAAGGGCACAAGCTGGGTAAGTTCACCGAGATGACCGGGCGCGAACCGGCCTCCGGCCACCGTAACGGCACGGGTGATGGCAGGCTGTCCGGACAGCGGAGCCTCCGGTCTTTGTGAACGGCTGTCTTGGACGACTGCCAGTTCTACCGGGGCTCCGCTCTTCATGTCCGGCCAAACCCTCACCTACAGGCCCCTGGACAACCCACGAGACCCGTTAACTTCACGGCATTGGCGCTAGCCCTCCCGCACGGGCACCGCGGCGGTGTTCCGGAGGCGGCTGCGGCCGGTGTGTGTTCCCGTCCCGCGCGGGTACCCCGTGCGCAACCACCGCAGCCCGCTGGGTCTGCTGGGGGAAGGAGCGTCGACGTGGCCGGCTGGACCTGGGAGTACGAGGGATACGACCCCGCTGAGGCACGCCTGCGGGAGTCGCTGTGCACGCTCGGCAACGGCTTCTTCGCCACCCGGGGTGCGTTGCCGGAGTGCGCCGCCGACGACGTGCACTACCCGGGCACGTACGCGGCCGGCTGCTACGACCGGCTCACCTCCGAGGTGGCCGGACGGCGCATCGAGAACGAGGACCTCGTCAACCTGCCCAACTGGCTGCCCCTGCGGTTCCGGCTGCCCGGGGGGCCGTGGCTCACCCCCGACACGGCGACCGTGCTCGACCACCGTGAGACCCTCCTGCTCTCCGCGGGACTGCTGGAGCGCCTGACCCGGTACGACCTGGGGGAGGGCCGGGTACTGAGGGTGCGCCAGGAACGCCTGGTCCACATGGCCGATCCTCATCTGGCCGCGTTGCGCACCGAGTTCACGCCCGAGGGGCACTCCGGCGCACTCGAGGTCGAGGCGGCCCTCGACGGCGGCGTCACCAACGCCGGAGTGGCCCGCTACCGGGACCTGGACGGCCGTCACCTGACCCATGTGCACAGCGGCAGCACGACACCGGACACCGTGTGGCTGCGCTGCCGCACCCGCACCTCCGGCATCCGGATCGCCCAGGCGTCCCGGCTGCTCTCCGAGGCACCCGTCACCCTCCACGAGGAGAAACCGCGGGCCGTCCAGCTGACACGTCTGCACCTGACCGCGGGCCGTACGGCGACCGTGGACAAGATCGTCGCCCTGTACACCTCACGCGACCCGGCCATCAGCGACCCCCTGCACGCCGCCGTCGACCGGGTGGGCCGCGTCGCCGGCTTCGCGGAGCTGGTGGAGTCCCACCGGACGGCCTGGGGCCGGCTGTGGCGCCGGGGCGAGCTGGACGTGCCCGGGGAGGCCGGCACCATCCTGCGCCTGCACCTCTTCCACGTACTGCAGACCCTCTCCCCGCACACCGCCGACCTGGACGTCGGCGTACCGGCCCGGGGCCTGCACGGAGAGGCGTACCGCGGGCACGTCTTCTGGGACGAGCTGTTCGTGCTGCCCTATCTCAACCTGCACTTCCCCGAGGTCTCCCGAGCCCTGCTGCACTACCGCCACCGGCGTCTCGACCGGGCCCGCACCGCAGCCCGGGACGCCGGACGGCGAGGGGCCATGTTTCCCTGGCAGAGCGGCAGCGACGGCCGGGAGGAGGCCCAACAGGTCCACCTCAACCCGCGGTCGGGCCACTGGGTACCCGACCACTCCCGCCTCCAGCACCATGTGGGCTCGGCGATCGCGTACAACGTGCGGCAGTACTGCGAGGCCACCTGCGACACCGAGTTCCTGCACACCAAGGGTGCCGAACTGCTGCTGCAGATCTCCCGTTTCTGGTCGGACGCCGCCGCCTACGACCCGCTCCTGGGCCGCTACCGCATCAAGGGGGTGATGGGTCCCGACGAGTACCACGACGCCTACCCCGACGCCTCAGGGCCCGGAGTCGACGACAACGCCTACACGAACGTCACCGCGGCCTGGGTGCTCGCCCACACCCTGGACGTGCTGCGCGACCTGCCCGAGCCGCGCCGGCGGGAGCTCGACGAACACACGGGCCTCGACCGGAGCGAACTCGAGAGGTGGGAGGAGGTCTCCCGAGCCCTGCACGTGCCCTTCCACGACGGCGTCGTCAGCCAGTTCGAGGGCTACGGAAAGCTCGCCGAACTCGACTGGCGGGACTACCGGCGGCGTTACGAGGACATCCGGCGCCTGGACCGGATCCTGGAGGCCGAGGGCGACACCGTCAACCGCTACCGGGCCTCGAAACAGGCGGACGTCCTGATGCTCGGGTATCTGTTCTCCCCGGCCGAACTGCGCGGCCTCTTCCGCCGGCTGGGGTACGGGATGGACGAGGCGACCTGGCGCCTCACGGTGGACCACTACCTGCACCGCACCAGTCACGGGTCCACCCTCAGCGGCCTCGTCCACGGATGGGTACTGGCCCGCGACCGGCGCGCCGAGGCCTGGACGTTCTGCCAGGAGGCCCTGCGTGGCGACATCGCCGACATCCAGGGCGGCACCACCGGTGAGGGGATCCACCTCGGCGCCATGGCCGGGACCCTCGACCTGGTCCAGCGCGGGCTGCCCGGCCTGGAGACGCGCAACGGCGACCTGCGGCTGGATCCGGTCCCCCTGCCGGAGCTGTCCTCCTACGGTTTCACCCTGCGCTACCGCGGCCACTGGGGCGTCCGGCTGCGCCTGGAGCGCGGGCGCGTGGAGATCGCCGTACCCTCGTCGGGACCCGGTCCCGTCGGCGTACGCCTACCGGACCGTACGGCCCGCCTCCAGCCGGGGGAGACGGGCCACCTGCCCCTCACGGACTGACGGTCCGGCGGCGACAGGTCACCGGGTACCGGTTACGGGTCACTTGTGGAACGTGATGTACCCGTCGCCGTCCCGGTCGGAGCCGCGCTTCGTGTACGCGTGCGCGTCGGCGCGGCTGCCCGTCGGCTTGACGAGGTAGATCGTGTCCTTGTCGTTGTTCCAGATGAAATTGCAGTTGTCGCGGTAGACGACGTTGTTCCTGTCGGAGTCGGTGCCGTTGCCGCCGCGCAGCTTCACGTGGTCGCGGGGCTGGAGGTAGTGGTCGGCCTTGAAGACGAACCGGTTCCCGGCGGCGTCCTTGACGACGTATCCCCTGAGGTTCACGGTCTTCGTCGACGAGTAGTTCTTGATCGTCAGGTACTCCTGGTGCGTGTTGCCCGTGGAGCACTTGTTGGAGTCGCGCCCCGGAGCGTCGTACTGGACGCCGCGGACCTTCAGCGCTGAGGTGTACTCGGCGGCGTGCGCCGGAACGGCCGTCAGGGCGGCCAGGGCCCCCGCGACGGCTGTGGTCGCGACGGCAGCGGTGCGTATACGCATGAACTGGTCCCCCCTGCACGACCTTTGCGTGAGGATCATGTGGTGATGAAGTGAAGGATCGGATAGTACACAATTCCGATCCCGCCTACACCCGGCAGGTCCCGCAGCCCCAACGGGCCCCACGGGCCCGGCGGAACCAAGTCCCCGCGCACGTGACGGAGCGCCCGCCCGGTCCGTCAGGACCGAACGGGCGCTCGCCGGTACGTCGTCGCGACCGGGATCAGGTCAGGCGCCGCTCTCCCGCAGCATGTCCTCGCGCTCGACGAGCTTCACGCGCGCGCGCCCCTGCGGCTCGCCCAGCGCCTTCTCCGCGGCGTCCAGCCGGTACCAGCCGTCCCAGGTGGTGTAGCGGACGGAGTGTTCGGCGAGGAACGCGTCCACGGCCTCGGGCTCGGGAGCCGCGGGCGTCTGCAGCCGTCCGTTGGCGAAGTCGTCCAGCAGGTTCGAGACCGTCTCGTTGGCGTCGCCCTTGGTGTGGCCGATCAGGCCGATGGGGCCGCGCCGGATCCAGCCGGTGACGTACGTCGACGTCAGGTGCTCGCCGTTCTCCTGGATGACCCGGCCGCCCTCGTCCGGAACGGTGCCGGAGTCGATGTCCCAGGGCAGCTTGGGGAGTCTGTCGGACAGATAGCCCACCGCGCGGTAGACCGCGCTGACGTCCCAGACCTTGAACTCGCCGGTGCCCCTGACGTTTCCGGTGCCGTCGAGCTCGGTGCGCTCGGTGCGCAGGCCGGTCACCCTGCCGTCCTCGCCGAGGATCTCCGACGGCGCCTCGAAGAAGTGCAGGAACAGCTTGTGCGGGCGGTCGCCGACGTCGCGGATCGCCCACTTCTCCAGCGTCTTCGCGACCATGTCGGCCTGCTTGTTGCCGCGCCGGGTGGCGATCGACCCCTCGTCGTAGTCGATGTCCTCGGGGTCGACGACGACCTCGATGGTGGGGGAGTGGTCCAGCTCCCGCAGCTCCATCGGGCTGAACTTCGCCTGCGCCGGGCCGCGGCGGCCGAAGACGTGGATCTCCCGCGCCTTGTTGGCCTGCAGTCCTTCGTGGACGTTCGGCGGGATCTCGGTCGGCAGCAGCTCCTCCGCCGTCTTGGCGAGGATGCGGGCGACGTCCAGGGCGACATTGCCGACCCCGAGCACGGCGACCTTCTCCGCATTCAGCGGCCAGGTGCGCGGCACGTCCGGGTGCCCGTCGTACCAGGAGACGAAGTCCGCCGCACCGTACGAGCCGTCGAGGCCGATCCCCGGGAGGGAGGACATCGCCCGGTCGGCGGTCGCGCCGGTGGCGAAGATCACGCCGTCGTAGAACGCGCGCAGGTCGTCGAGGTGGATGTCGGTACCGTAGTCCACGTTGCCGAACAGCCGGATCTGCGGCTTGTCGAGCACCTGGTGCAGGGCTGTGATGATTCCCTTGATCCGCGGGTGGTCGGGAGCGACGCCGTAACGGATCAGGCCGAACGGTGCCGGCATGCGCTCGAAGATGTCGATCGAGACACCCGGGTCGGCGGCAACGTCGGACTTGAGCAGGGCGTCGGCGGCGTAGATCCCGGCGGGGCCGGATCCCACGACGGCTACCCGCAGGGGGCGGGGCATGGTCAGGTTCCCTTCGAGCGATGACAAGAGCCTCGCCGGAAATCCTAAACTAAGGCATGCCTAACCTGGTACGCGGGTCCGGTCTATGGACTCATAAGTGGACCTTATGACTGCCCTGGTGGGTCCCCGGGCAGCCCTCCACGGATCACGGGATGTGCTGCTCGGCCCAGATGATCTTACCGGTCGGCAGGTAGCGGGTGCCCCACCGCTCCGACATCTGCGCCACCAGGAACAGGCCACGCCCGCCCTCGTCGTTCATGGTCGCGTACCGCAGATGCGGAGACGTGCTGCTGTTGTCGAAGACCTCGACGATCAGATTGCGGTCGCGCAGCACCCGTACCTCGATGGGGCCGCCGCCGTGGCGGATCGCGTTGGTGACCAGCTCGCTCAGGATCAGCTCTGTGGTGAAGACCAGCTCGTCCAGGCCCCACTCGGACAGTTTCCGCGCGATCGTGGCACGCACCTCGGCGACCGCCGCCGGGTCGGACGGCACCGGCCACCGGGCGATCCGGTCCTCGGGAAGCGCCTGCGTACGCGCCACGAGCAGGGCGATGTCGTCCCGCGCCTTGACCGGACGCCGGGCCTGCAGCACGGCCCGGCAGGTGTCCTCGGGGGAGTCCCCGGCCCGGGACAGCGCCTCGCGCAGCAGCTCGAGACCGACGTCGATGTCATGACTGCGGTCCTCGACGAGCCCGTCCGTGTACAGGACCAGTCGGCTGCCCTCCGCCAGCTCCAGTTCGGCCGTCCCGAACGGCAGCCCGCCCAGCCCCAGGGGCGGGCCGACGGGCACGTCCGCGTACCGCACGGTGCCGTCCGGGCGGATCAGCGCGGGCGGCGGATGTCCCGCGCGGGCGACGGTGCAGCGCCGGGTGACCGGGTCGTAGACGGCGTACAGACAGGTCGCCCCGGTCACCGGGGCGCTGTGCTCGTCCTGCGCCTCGTCCTGGTCGATGCGGCCGACCAGCTCGTCGAGCAGGCCCAGCAGCTCGTCGGGCGGCAGGTCGAGCGCCGAGAAGTTGTGCACCGCCGTGCGCAGCCGCCCCATGGTGGCCGCCGCGTGCAGCCCGTGCCCGACGACGTCGCCGACCACCAGCGCGACCCGCGCACCGGACAGCGGCAGGACGTCGAACCAGTCGCCGCCCACCCCGGCCTGCGCGGGCAGATAGCGGTAGGCGATCTCCAGCGCGCTCTGCTCGGGCAGGCTGCGCGGCAGCAGACTGCGCTGGAGCGTCACCGCCATGCTGTGCTCGCGCGTGTACCGGCGGGCGTTGTCGATGGACACCGCGGCCCGTGCGACCAGTTCCTCCGCCAGGGCCAGCTCCTCCTCGTCGAACGGCTCGGGCTTCCCGCAACGCCAGAAGCTGACCACGCCCAGCACCAGGGAACCGGCCCGCAGCGGCACGGTGATCAGCGAGTGGATCCCGTACGCCACGATCTGCCCGGAGCGCTCCATGTCCTGCGCCCGCCACCCCGGGGCCTCGCTCAGCCGGGGCTCGATGAGCGACCGGCCGGAGGCCAGGCTGCGGCCCTGCGGGGACGATCCGACGAACCGGGTCCGGCTGCCCACCGGGTACAGCGGGGTCTCCTTGCGGATGCCGGTCATCGCCGTGCGGCGCACCGACCCCGCCATGTCCGGCTCACCGCCGGCCAGCACCGTCTCGAACAGGTCCACCGTGGCGAAGTCCGCGAACCGCGGTACGGCCAGTTCCGCCAGTTCCTCGGCCGTGCGCGCCACGTCCAGGCTGGTCCCGATGCCCACACCGGCGTCGTAGAGCATGTCGAGCCGCTCCCGCGCGGTCTCGGCCCGGCCGGACAGGGCGCGCAGCTCCGTGGAGTCGCGGACCGTGGCGACGCTGCCGGGCGGGCCTCCCACGCGGTCGGTGGACCGCTGGTTGACCGCCAGCAGCCGGTCGCCGACCCGGTGCACCTCGTCCGTGGCGACCCGTCCCGAGGACAGCAGTTCGGCGGTGCCGGGGTCGAGGGGGAGGGCGAGCACGTCACGGCCCTCCGCGTCCTCGGGCAGGCCGAGCAGCCGGTGCGCCTCGTCGTTGGCGAGCAGCAGGGTGCCGTCGTCGTCGACGATGACCACGCCTTCCCGCACCGCGTGCAGCACCGCGTCGTGGTGCTCGTACATGCGGGTCATCTCGTGCGGACCCAGTCCGTGGGTCTGCCGCAGCAGGCGCCTGCTGACCAGGGCCGCTCCGGTGGTGGCCAGCACGAGCGCGACCGCCCCCGCGGCCAGCACCAGGGGCAGCTGCTCCTCGGCGACGCCGCCGACGTTCTCGGTCGTGATGCCGGCCGACACGAGACCCACGACAACGCCGTCGGGGTTGTTCACCGGCACCACGGCCTGGACCAGTGGGCCGATGGTGCCGGTGATCTCCTCGGTCACCGGCTGTCCGGCCAGCGCGGGCTGGAGGGTGCCGACGAACTTCTTGCCGATCCGGTCCGTCTTCGGGTGCGTGTAGCGGATTCCGTCGGTGTTCATGACGACGACGAAGTCGACCTCGGCCTGTGTGCGGATGGCCTCCGCCCGCGGCTGGAGCAGAAGGGTGGGATCGGGGGACTCGAGTGCCTCGACGATGCCCGGCGAGTGGGCCAGTGTCTCCGCCACGGCGAGGGAGCGGTTGCGGGCCTCCAGTGTGCTGTCGTGCCGTACTTGCAGCACCAGGGCGAACACGGCGGACACGACCAGCAGCAGCACGATCACGACGTACAGGATGAAGACCTGTCCGGCGACGCTGCGGGCGCTCAGCAGGGACCGGAGCCACTTCGGTGGGTGCCACCGGGAGTCACCGCCTCCCTGCCGCTGCCGACGTACGGAGGCCGTGGTGCTGGGCCGCTGGGGCGACCGGGCCTGGGAACGACCCATCAGTCGGACCATGTGCCGAGCTTACCCACAGCCCGGAAACGCGCGCTTTCGGCCGGATGGGCACGTGGAGCCAGGGGCCGAGCAGCCGGCGGAGGAACTGCCGGCGCATGTCGAAAGCGCCGGTTCCCGATCGGCGTGGGGGTGAAAGGAGTACGTTCCCGCGACCTCAGGGGGATCCACCGTGACCGCAGACATCGGCCCTCGCCCTCGGCGGTCACGGGTCAGGCACCGGTGTCGCCCCTGACGACCCAGGAGGCGACGGCGCCGAGGCGCTCTTCGGCCGGATGCACAGTCCGGCGAGCCGGCGGCAACGCCAGGGCATCCCCGGTGGCGAGGAGAACCGCGACTCCGAGCTCGTGCGGGAGTGGTCCGACGACACCGGAGGGGTGGTCACGGGCCGGACGACGTACGACCTGGACGAGGAGTCCCGGGGTGACGACCCGCCGTTCCGCACCCCGGTCCCCGTGCTCACCCATCGACCCCGGCCGGCCCTGGTCAAAGGAGTGCGGCACCACTTTCGCTTTCGTCACCGACGGCTTCCACAGCGCCCCCGACCGGCGAAGGCCGTCGCCGGGGGCGGGGACGTCGACATCGTGGGCGGGGCGAGCACGGTGCGGCAGCACCTCGGTGAGGGGCTCATCGGAGAGCTGCAGCCGCACGCGGTGCCCGTGCTCCTCGGCGCGGCACCGCGGTTCTTCGAGGAGTCCGGCGCGGAGCGGCGGACCCTCGATGCGGTCCGGGTGGTCGGCTCGCCCGTCGCGGTCCATCTGAGGTACCGCTTCGGGAAGCAGGACGGAGAAGCAGCCCACAGGGCATCACTTCCCGGTGGGGTGGTCGGTCCGGTCGGCCCCCACGGACCGCGCGACCAGTGGTGCGTTACCGGTCGCGCGGTCCGCTCCCCGTGCCACTGGCCCCCTCGGCGCTCGTCCCCCAACGGCGCTCGAGCGGGGCTCACTCGGCCAGCGCGTGGGCCAGCTCCGTCGTGGCACGGGCGATTCTGGTGTCCTGGTCGTCCATCAGGTGGCGCAGGTCGCCCCGCCGTGCGCGCACGGCCTGCCGGGCGGCCCGCTCCCAGACGACCGGGTTCTCGCGGTGGTTGAGCAGCTTGGGGTACGCGGCGGCGGTGCTTTCCCACTGCCGGGCGTCGGCGATGGCCCTGAGCAGACGGATGATCTCGGCACGACAGGTCACGTGCGGCAGCTGCGCCAGCTCCCAGAGGAAGGGGACGGTGGCGGCCGTCGCCTGCTCCACCACGAAGCCGTACTGGCAGATCCGTTTCCGCAGATCCTCCAGGGCGGACCGGGCGGTGTCGGCGTCCCCCCAGGCGATGGCGTTGAGCAGCAGAGGGACGGCCGCCGCCGATCCGGTGGAGTCCTGGATGTCCCGCCACGGCACGCGGGACAGTGACATGAGCGGTGTCGTACGGGCCATTCCGGTCGGGGACGTGTGGCGCACAGGGCGCTCGCTGCTCGGCTGTTCCGTAGAAGCGCTGCGCATCGCGTGGGGCCTTTCGCGGCGGTCGGGTCGAATGGGGGAGGGTCAGGCGGGCGGCCGGGCCGACAGCCGGGCCCGGGCCGTCCTGCGTGCCGGGGGCACCCGGGGCCGGCCCCATGCCTCGGACGGGCCGTCGGCGCCGACGGCCGACCGGATCACTCGGTGCGCAGGTGAGGACATGCCGTCTCCTCGATGCGACGTCAGGACGGTCCGCCAACAGGGGGGTTGACGCCCCAGCTATTATCCACACCGAGAGCGGTCGCGTGCAATTGCATGAGAAATTGCGTGAAGTTTTTTCGGGAACGGACGGGGGTGGACCGGGGCGGATCACGTGTGATCCGCCCCGGCGAACGGCCGGGCACCGCCCGGCAGTGCGCAGGAACAGCAAGGAGGCTTCGGTGCCAGGAGTGTGGAACGGAGTGCGGGCGAGTTCCTTGGACGCCTGCTGGATCAAGAGCCGGCACAGCAACGCCGAGGGCAACTGCGTCGAGGTGGCCCCGCTGGGCGACGGGGGTGTGGCGATGCGCAACTCCCGTGACCCCGACGGGCCCGCCCTGGTCTACACGTCGGCGGAACTGGCGGCGTTCCTGGCCGGGGTGAAGGACGGCGAGTTCGACCACCTGGTCTGATGCGGCCGACCGACGCGGTGAAGCGGAGTTCAACTGCCGACTTCTGTAAGGATTCTGTGGGTCGCATACACGGCGGCACAGTGAGGTGCGATAGTGTAAACCGCCCTTGTGCCGGTCTGCTGGGAGTCGGGATGTCCGCCGCGTCGCATCGTATCTCCCGTCTGGAGCCCTATCTGGACCGGCCCGAGCCGGCTCCGACCCTGCTGAAGATGCTGGTCGGTGTGCAGTTGGCCGGCTTCCGCGAGGACGCCGGGCTGCCCCAGGACCAGGCGGCGCGCTCCGTCGGCTTCAGCGCGGCGAAGCTGTCCCGCATCGAGTCCGGCAAGGGGCGTCGCCCGCCGACGGAGCGCGACGTCCGGGCCTTGCTGGAGCTGTACGGCACGGACGACTACGAGGTCTCGGTCCTGGTCAAACTGCTCCGGCGGGCCGGGGAGCCGGGCTGGTGGCAGCGGTACGACAAGCGGCTGATGCCCGAGTGGTTCGACCGGCTGGTCGGACTGCAGGAGGCCGCCGCCACCATCCGCACCTTCGAGATCCAGTACGTCCCCGGGCTGCTGCAGACCGCCGCCTACACCCGTGCGGTGGTGGAGCGCGGCCTGACCAACGCGCCGGCGAGTGAGGTGCAGCGTCGTGTCGAACTCCGAATGCGGCGGGCCGCGTTGCTGATGCGCGAGGGCGCCCCACAGCTGTGGGCGATCATCGACGAGTCGGTTCTGCTGCGCGTGCTGGGCAGCGCCGAGGTGATGCGGGAACAGCTCGCCCACCTCGTGCGGATGGCCGAGCGCTCCAACGTCACCGTACAGATCGTGCCGTTGAGCGTGACGAACGCGTCGGCTCCCGCCATCCCGGTGACGTATCTGCGCTTCGGCGGCCTCGATCTGCCCGACGTGGTCTACCTGGAGCACATCAAGAGCGCCAACTTCCTCGAGGACCTCGACGAGACGGAGGAGTACCGGATCGTACTGGACCGCCTCGCCGACGAGGCCCTTCGGCCCCGTGAATCCCTGGACCTGCTGCGCGCCACCATGCGGGATCGCTACCCGGATCCGCAGTCCGGGTCGTGACACCCCGGCACCTCGAGCCGGAACGCGACGCGAACGCCCCTGTCCGCTCGGAATCACCGGGGCCGCGAGGGGCTTTGCCGTGACCGGGCGGAGGGGCGTACGCCCGTGGGGTCCTACAGCGGGATCCGGCCCACGCCGCCGAACTCGATCCACTCCTGGGTGAGCTGACGGGGCGCCACCTCGGTGTCCGGACGCCAGGTGGACACCTCCACCAGACCCGGCTCCAGGACTTCCAAGCCCTCGAAGTACGACGCGACGTCGCTCTTCGTGCGCACCCGGCCCCAGTTCCCCTGGGTTGCCTGGTCCATGAACTCCGTGACCGACTCGCGGACTTCGAGGTCCTCGCTGACCAACTGGCACATCACCAGGAAGCTGCCGGGCGCGAGCCGTTCCCGGACCCGGCGGGCCACGGCGATCGGGCCGTGGGTGTCGCTGTCCGGGATGCAGTGGAACACGGAGTTGAACAGCACGCAGGCCGGCCGCGAGAAGTCGATCAGACGCCGCGTCTCGGCGTGGTCGAAGATCGAGTCGGTCTCCCGCATGTCGGCCTGTATGACCGCCGTGCGCTCGTCCTGCTCCAGCAGCGCGCGCCCGTGCACCAGCACCATCGGGTCGTTGTCGACATACACCACATGGGTGGTCGGGTCGATGCGCTGGGCGACCTGGTGAACATTCTCCTGGGTGGGCAGGCCGGAGCCGTGGTCGAGGTACTGCCGGATCCCGTACTCCTGCGTGAGGACCCGGACGACCCGCTGGAGGAAGCGCCGGTTGTTCAGAGCCAGGCGGCGTGTGCTGGGCACCACCTTGTCGAGCTCTTCCACGGCGGCACGGTCGGTCGCATAGTTGTCCTTGCCGCCCAGGTAGTAGTCGTACATGCGTGCGGCTGTCGGCACGGTCGCGTCGATCTCGGTGGACAGCTGATTGCCGGTGTGCATCGTTCCCCCTGCGGAGTGCCGCTCCAACTGGACTGGCTGGACAGGGAGTACATCCTAGGTAGCGCTGCGCGAGTGGGTCCAGCCCATCGGTGAACAAGGTCCTGCGGGAGTGGAGGGACCATCGTTGCCGGTACCGGTTGTCACCGGGTGACCGCATGGCGTGAGAATCTGTACGGGGGGGGGAGTGTGGCGGTATCGTCGGTTTCGTCCCCTCCGGTGTGTGCGGCGGGCGGGGCCGGCCGGCCGATTCAGTCGCTTTCCCGGGAGACGGTCATGGACGCCACGGACGACTACTACGACCTGGGCAGCTATCGCCGCCCCGTGACGACCGCCCTGGCCGAGGCCCAACTCTGGTTCGATCGCGGACTGTTGTGGACCTATGCGTTCAACCACGAGGAAGCGGTCGCCTGCTTCGAGAGGGCGGCCGAGGCCGACCCCGACTGCGCCATGGCTTACTGGGGCATCGCCTACGCCCTCGGCCCGAACTACAACAAGCCCTGGGAGGCCTTCGACAGCGACGACCTCATCCGCAGTGTCGAACGCACCCACACCGCTGTCGAATTGGCGCACGAGAAGGCCGCGGGAGCCACGTCCGTGGAGCGTGCCCTCATCGGAGCCCTGCGTGCCCGCTACCCCCAGGGGCGGGCGGTCGAGGACTGCTCGGTGTGGAACGAGCCCTACGCGGACCGCATGCTCGCGGTGTACGAGAGCGCCCCCGACGACCCGGACGTCGCCGTGCTCTGCGCGGACGCCCTGATGAATCTCACCCCCTGGCAGCTGTGGGACCTGAAGACCGGCCGCCCCGCGGCGGGCGCCCGCACCCTGGAGGCCAGGGCCGTGCTCGACCGGGCGCTCGCCGGTGACAGCGGCGCCCGGCATCCCGGCGTCGTGCACCTGTACATCCACTTGATGGAGATGTCCCCCACCCCGGAAGCGGCCCTCATGGTCGCCGACCGGCTGCGCGGCGCCGTGCCCGACGCCGGCCATCTGCGCCACATGCCCTCGCACCTCGAGGTGCTGTGCGGCGACTACCGACGGGTCGTGTCCGACAACACCCTCGCGATCGCCGCCGACGAGAAGTACCTCGCGCGGTCCGGCGCCATGAACTTCTACACCCTCTACCGCGCCCACAACCACCACTTCAGGATCTACGGCGCCATGTTCGCGGGCCTCTCGAAGGTCGCCCTGGACGCCGCCGCGCAGCTCGAAGCCGCCGTCCCCGAGGAACTGCTCAGGGTGCAGAGCCCGCCGATGGCCGACTGGCTCGAGGGCTTCCTGGCGATGCGCTTCCACGTCCTCATCCGCTTCGGCCGCTGGGACGCCGTCCTGGCGCTGCCGTTTCCCGCCGACCCGGTGTTGTACCGCGTGACCACCGCGATGCTCCACTACGCCCGTGGCGTCGCTCTCTCGGCGACCGGGGAGATCGACCGGGCCGAGGCCGAGCGGGAGAGCTTCCGCGCCGCGGTGGACCGGGTGCCGGACACCCGGATGCTGTTCAACAACACCTGCCAGGACATCCTCGCCATCGCGGCCGCGATGCTGGACGGTGAACTCGCCTACCGCAAGGGCGACTACGACGACGCGTTCGCCGCACTGGAGCGGTCCGTCGAGCTGGACGACAACCTCCCCTACGACGAGCCCTGGGGCTGGATGCAGCCCACCCGGCACGCGTACGGGGCGCTGCTGCTGGAGCAGGGCCGCGTGGGCGAGGCGGAGGCGGTCTACCGGGCCGACCTCGGCCTCGATCCCACCTTGCCCCGGCCGCTGCAGCACCCGGGCAACGTCTGGTCGTTGCACGGGTTCCACGAGTGCCTGACACGCACCGGCAGGACGGGGGAGGCCGCGATCGTGGCCCAACAGCTCAAGGCGGCGGCCGCGCTGGCGGACGTACCGATCGAGACGTCCTGCTTCTGCCGGCTGGACACCCGCCCGACGGTCTTTGGCGCGGACGCGGGCACCACCGGGGACGGCTGCCACTGCGCCTGAGCCGAAGACCCCGGTACGGCCGGACGTCCCGGCGCCGGGACGTCCGGCCGTACCGGGGGGCGGAAACAGGGGGCCGCGGTCCTCAGTGGGCTTCCACGACCTCCTGGAACGACTCCATGCAGGGGAAGCAGTGGCGGTCCGTCGCGTCCCGGCGACGGGGCTCGTCCTCCTTCTCGACCCCGCACAGCGTGGTCGTTCTGTCGGTGGTCAGAACATGCCACACAGGCTCCCCCGAAGTGTCCGCACCGCACCACATCTCGTGCATTCCCAGCTCCCTCCGGGTAGGCAGGCCGCTTCCATACGAGCACGGCGCGGGCCGATGCGGCGCCCGGGGAGGACCAAGCGGGTGATGTGCGGGGCGGGTGTGTTTCCGTACGGCGGTCACCGTCGGCGCCGACTCGGTCGGTGACCGCGCCTCCTCGTCCGCCCCGGCTCCGCCGGCGCACACGGTGCCGAACGCCGAGGGCCCCCGGCCGAGCACCGCCGCCCTGCCGCTCGCCCGGCGGGCCGATGAGACCGGTGAGATTGCCGGTCCGCGAGGGCGGCCCTCTCTCCGACAGTGGCAACCGCCAGCCCATCGGCGGCGCCCACGGCCGGCGCACGGTGACACCCCCATGTCGTACCCCCGTGCACCTGCCACCGGACGGTCCGCCGCGACAGAGAGGACCCCTCGCCGTGCAGCAGCACCCCCACACCGGCACCGCAGGCCCGGCCGCACGCCCCTCCCGCACCCGGCGCGGCAGGACCGGACGGTTCACCGGACTGGCCGCGCCCGTCGTCGCCGTAGTCGGTCTCACCGCCCTCACCGGTCCCGGCGCCCACGCCGCGGACAACCCCTACGAGCGCGGTCCGGCGCCGACCGAGTCCAGCATCGAGGCGCTGCGCGGCCCGTACTCCGTCTCCGAGACCTCGGTCTCCTCGCTCGCCGTCACCGTCTTCGGCGGAGGCACCATCTACTACCCGAGCAGCACCGCCGACGGCACGTTCGGCGCGATCGCCGTCTCCCCCGGCTTCACCGCCTACGAGTCCTCCATCGCCTGGCTGGGCCCCCGCCTGGCCTCCCAGGGGTTCGTCGTGTTCACCATCGACACGAACAGCACCCTCGACCAGCCCGCCTCCCGCGGCGACCAGCTGCTCGCCGCGCTCGACTACCTGACCGGACGCAGCGCGGTCCGCGGACGCGTCGACAGCAGCCGCCTCGGCGTCATGGGCCACTCGATGGGCGGGGGCGGCAGCCTCGAAGCGGCGAAGGACCGGCCCTCGCTCCAGGCATCGATCCCGCTGACGCCCTGGAACCTCGACAAGACGTGGCCCGAGGTCAGGACCCCCACCCTGATCTTCGGGGCCGACGGCGACACGGTCGCCCCGGTCTCCACCCACGCCGAGCCGCTCTACACCGGTCTGCCCTCCTCCCTCGACCGGGCCTACCTGGAGCTGAACAACGCCTCCCACTTCACGCCCAACTCCAGCAACACGACGATCGCGAAGTACAGCATTTCGTGGCTGAAGCGGTTCATCGACAATGACACCCGCTACGAGCAGTTCCTGTGCCCGCTGCCGCGGCGGAGCCTCACGATCGAGGAGTCGCGGGGCAACTGCCCGCACACCTCCTGACGTCCCGTCGGACACCGACAGGCTCCGGTGGCGGCCCGCGTACGGCGCGGGCCGCCACCGGCGTTGTGCGCGTGCACCGCCGAGAGGCGTCCCGGGTGGGCGGCGGCACACGACGCACACCGGACACACCGCGGAAAGCCGCTGGTGGGGCGGCGGATGGGCCGCCTCCGTCACCCGGACGGACACCTTCCACCATTTCTTACGCGTGAGTAACGTCGTGGAAATGACCGGACAGACGACCCGTGGGCCCGCTCCGCTCCGGTACCGGGCGGGACCCCGACGGCAGGCGCTCGCCGCGCTGCTGGACGGACTGCGCACCGACGGCGGTGCCCGTGTCGTGACCGGCGAACCCGGCGGCGGCCGTACGGCCTTCCTGAAGTTCGCGGCACGATCCTTTTGTGCCGGACCGGTGTGGTACGTCCGCGCCGAACCGGCCTGGTCTCCGCATGCGCAGCCCCACAGCGGTCTGCACACCCTGCTGCGTGCCGCCGGCCACGCCGGGCGTCTCCCCGGCGACGGCACGGCGGGCGGGGAGACGCTCCTGGACATCCTGCGGGCGGCGTCCGCACGGTCACCTCTGCTGGTGTGCGTGGACGACGCGCACCTGTGGGACACCGCTTCACGCGCCGCGCTGGGCCGGGTGGCGGCGCGCGTGCACGCGGCGGAGGGCGTCCACCGCGTGGGTCTGCTCGTCAGCGTGCCGGGACACCGGCCCGTGGGAAAGGAACTGGCAGGACTTCCGGTGCTGGAGCTCGCCCCGCTCACGCCCGGGGACGCGGCGGGCCTGCTGCACGATCTGACGGACGGGGCCGTCGACCCGGTCGTCCGCGACGAGTTGGTGACCGAGGCGCAGGGCAATCCCGCGCTGCTACTGGCCCTGGCCCACCGCCTCTCGCCGGCCCAGCTCCGCGGCGACCGGTCGCTGCCCCACCCCCTGGCCGATGCCGTGACGCTGGCCGCCGTCGCGGGCGGGTGCCCGGGCGGCCGTCGACCCGACCGGGCCGGCCTGTTGCTGACCGTCGCCGCGGCGATGCGTGCCACGGGGGAACAGGACGCCGAGGCCGCACTCGTACGGCGGGCGACGAACGGCTGCAGCGGTCGGGAGGGCGACGGACGGCCCCCGCCGTCCGAGCCGCCGAAGGCGCCCGAGCTGGTCGCGGTCTCCGAGGGCCGGCTCCGGTTCCGCAGCCCGCTGCTGGGCAGGGCACTGTACGCCGGTGCGCCGCCCGAACGCCGCCGCGCCGCGCACCGTGCGCTGGCCGCGGCGCACCCCGATCCGCACGGTGTGCCCGCACTGCTGCACCGCTCATGGACCGCCCTCGGACCCGACGCGGCCCTGGCCGCCCGACTTGAGCGCGCAGTCACCGACCCGACCTCCGGCATACCGTCCTCCCTGCGCCGTACGGCGCAGGTGCGGGCCGCCGAACTGACGCCGGACGACGCGCAGCGGGCGCGGCGGTACACGGCCGCCGCACAGCAGGCTCTCCTCGCCGGGCATCCGCGCGAGGCCCTGCGCCTGCTCGACGCCGCCGGAAGCCGGCCGGCACCGGCGCCGGTGCGCGGCCGCGCCGAACTGATCCGGGGCAGAGTACTCCTGGCCGACGGCCCGGTGGACGACGCCCGCGAGTCCTTCCTGCTCGCCGCCCGGCTCCTGGTGGGTCCGAGCCCGGCGGAGGCCGACGCCGCGGTCCTCGGCGCGGCGGACGCGGCCTGGGCCGCCGGCGACCGGCAGGCCTGCCTTCGGGCTCTCGCCCACGATGACGCCTCCGCCGATCCCGCCGTCGCGGGGCTGCTCGATCTCCGCGCCGCGGCTGCGGCCACGCCGGGTCCGCAGGAGGCGGTAGCACGGGAGGCGCTCCGGGGCGGCCCTTCCCACCGTGGCGCCGCCGTCCCGGCGCAGCCCTCCGTTTCCCCGTCCAGCCTGCTCCGCGACGACCGGGACGGCATGCGTGCCGTGCTGCTGGGGCGGTTCGACCTCGCCGCTGCCCCGCTGACCCGTGTGGTGGACCGGGGCCGTCCCGCCACCGACCCCGAACGGCTGCTGCGGTCGGTCGCCGCGGCCCTCATGCTCGGGGACGTCGTCGCCGCCCGCCGGGGCGGAGCACGGGCCCTGGCGGCGGCACGCACGCTGGGCGCCGCATCCCTGGAACCGCGCGCCCTGGAGTACCTGGCCTACGCCGAACTGCGCGCCGGCTGTCACCAGCTGGCCCGTACCCACGCCGAGGAAGGCCTGCGTGCCGCGCGCCGGACCGGACAGCGGAACACGGCCGCCCACCACCACGCCGTACTGGCGCTGGCGGCATCGATCGAGAGCGACCGGGCACGCGTCACCGGGCACGCGGCGGCAGCGCTCACCACGGCCCGGCGGCACGGCCTGGCCCAGGCCTTTCTGCTCGCCCAGTGGGCGGCGGCCCGCGCCGATCTGGGCGCGGGCCGCCCCGAGGCGGCCGCCGACCGGCTCGGCCCGCTGGTCCGCCCCGGCGCGCGGCGCGGCCACTTCGCGCTGTGGATGCTCGCCGCCCCCTGCTTCGTGGAGGCCGCCGCCCTGGCCGGGCGGCCCGAGCACGCCCGCGCGGTGGTCGAGGACTTCGCGCTGTGGACCGGCTGCGGCGCCGACCCTCAGGCCCCCGCCCAGCTCCTGCGCTGCCGCGCCCTGCTGGCCGCGCCGGAGGACGCCGACGAGCTGTACCTGCGCGCCCTGCAGCGGCACGACGAGACGTCCGGCGACTTCGAACGGGCCCGCACCGGACTGCTGCACGGCAAGTGGCTGCGCCGACGGCGCAGACTGCGCGAGGCCCGCGCCCGGCTCGGGGAAGCGCTGGTCGACTTCGAGCGCTGCGGCGCGCAGCTCTGGGCACGCCAGACGGCCGCGGAACTGCGCGCCAACGGCGTGGCGCCGAACGGGCCGGGAACGGGCGAAGCGCCCCGGCACGGCGCGCGCGGCCTGTCCCGGCTGACCCCGCAGCAACTGCGGATCGCACGGTGCGTCGCGGAAGGGGCCACCAACCGGGAGGTGGCGCTGAGCCTGTCCGTCAGCACCCGCACCGTGGACTACCACCTGCGCAACGTCTTCGCCACGCTCGGCGTCCGCTCCCGGGTCGAGCTGGTCCGACTGGTCGAACAGGCGGAAAAGACCGGTGCACAACTCTAGGGACCGACCGGACGGTATGTCATCCTTCGGGGCAGGACGAGTCGGGTGGCGGTCCGCTCACCGGCTCCACGGCCGGCCGGGAGCCGGTACGGGGACCGCCACGCGGGCGCCACCGGGAAAGCCGACCCTGGGGGAGATGCGCGATGCAACACGCCGTACGGCCACGAAGCCTGCCGCGCCCCGGACCCGTGCCCGCACCGCGGGCGCGGGCACCGCGTGTGCGGTCACTGATCGACGCCGACGCACTGGGCGTGCTGCACCGGGCCGCCCGGGTGCTGCTCGACGACCTGCCCCGGCTCTCCGACCAGCTGGTCGCCCTGCTCCAGGACCAGGAGCCCGCCTACCGGTCGGCGATCGAGAACAACGCCACCGAGATCTGGCAGGAGGTGCACCGCTCGCTGCGGCACAGCGTCTCCGCGCTGCTCGACCCGCGCGGTGTCCGGGACGCGGCCCGCCGCTGCTCCTGGAAGATCGGCGCCACCCGCGCCGAACAAGGGCTGCCGCTGGACGCGCTGCTGCACGCCTTCCGGCTGGGCGGCTCCCTGGTGTGGCAGAGCCTGGTCGACGAGACCTCACGGACGGCCCCCGAGGACGTACGGCTGCTGGTGCACGTGGCGTCCGACGTGTGGAACTTCGTCGACGAGCACTGCACCGTCGTGGCGGACGCCTACCGGCAGACCGAGCGTCAGCTGTCCTGGCGGCGGGAGAACAGGGTGCGGCTGCTGGCCACGGCGCTGCTCGACGGGACCAGCCGGATCGCCGACCTGCCCGAGGCCGCGCTGGCACTGGGCCTGCCGGAGCACGGCCGGTACGTGGTCGTCGCGGTCGGCGGCGGCCGGTTCGCCGCCTGTCCCCGTGCCCAGGCGGTGCCCGCTCCCGGTGTGCGCGTGCACTGGCACACAGGCGTGGACGCCGACCACGGCATCGTTCTGGTCCAGGACGACGCGGAGCCGGTGGTGGAGGACGAGCAGCCGCCGGGCGTACGGGCGGGTGTCAGCAGCGCCGTCGAAGGGCTCGCCGCGGTGGGCGAGGCACGCAGGCTGGCGGACACCGCGCTGAGCCTGTGCCCGGAGACCGGCGGCACGGTCCGGCTGACGGAACACCTGCCGGCGGCCCTGGTGGTGTCCTCCCCCGACCTCGGCGCCGCCCTGGCCGACCGGCTCTTCGGCCCGCTGGCACGGCTGGAGCCCGCCGACGCGGAGGTCCTGCTGGACACCCTGGCCACCTGGCTGGCCTGCGACGGGTCCGCCCAGCGGGCGAGCAGACGGCTGTACTGCCACCGCAACACCGTCCTCAACCGCCTGCGCCGCTACGAGCAGTTGACCGGACGTTCCCTTTCCCGCCCCTTCGACCTGGTCGAGGTCACCCTCGCCCTGACCGCCCGCAGGCTCCTCCCACGCTGACCGGCCCCCCGGGGCGGGCCGTACGCCTCGGGGCCCGTCCGGCGGATCATGCCGAGGACGCGGGGTCCGGTACACACTTCCCCAGCTCTTCGAGCAGGGGGTGCCCCCGGCCGCGTTGTCGTCACTTCCCCCTCTCGGCTTCGCTCGGGAGGGGGGCCGTCCCCCGGCGTTCCGGGACGTCCCCGACGAACAGGACCCCGTCGGTTCCTTCCAAGTGGGCCGGGTCGAACGGGCTGTACCCGAACCACGGCGACACGCGGGCGGGGGGCACTTTGTCGCCGAGGAGGCCGGCCAGCCGGGGGCCGCCGATGAGGCAGGGGTCCTGAGGGGGCGCGTACAGCACTCCCTCGACGGTGTCCGGGGACGGGGTGTCCACTCCCTGGTGGCGGATCGTGCCGAGAGCCGTGGCCAGGAAGGCGTACTTCTCGCCCAGGCGGGCGCTCACGAGCGCGCCGGCGCTCCACCATCCCAGCAGCGGCTGGTCCCACATGCGCATCGTGCTCTTGTGCCGCTGGAGATGGCTGTTGTGGGCGAAGACCAGGACCGGGCCCCGTTCGGCGAGGGCGAGGAGGTTGTCGGCCATCATCCGGTCCCGCTGGCCCAGCAGCCGTGTCATGCGGCCGGGTGAGGTGCCGGCCAGCCAGTAGTGGTAGCGCAGCAGGCCGGTGGCGGTGCGCCCGTGCAGGCGCGCCCGGTCCCAGTCGTCCCGCGAGGTCGCCGCGATCAGATGCGGCGTCTCGGCGTCGAGCAGCGCCACCAGGTCGTCGGCGAGCAGCAGCAGTTCCCCGGCCTCTGCCGACCGCCCCACGGACCGGGCCGGGTCCATCATGACGGCGGGATGGGTCCACCGGTCGTCGGCGCCGAGCAGACGGTCCAGTGCTTCCGCGGCGCAGGGGAGCAGGTCCGGGGCGACCCGGGCGGCGAGGTAGCCGTGAAGCGCGGTGAGGGCCTGCCTGGGGCTCGCGGCGCCGCTGATCTCCAGCGGGCCGTCGAAACCGGCGAAACGGAGCCGCTCGGACACGGGTCGGCCGTCGTTGTACTCCCGCATCCAGCACACGAGTTCGCGGTTGGCCGCGAAGGCGCCCCAGCCGTGGCTGAATCCGCGCTCCACCACCTCGTCGAGGGCGCCCGTGCCCGAGGTGACGTAGTCGTCCACGACCAGGCCCATGAGGCAGTCGCTCTCGATCGCGATCGTCCGGTAGCCCTCCTGCTCGACAAGCTGTCGGAACAGTTCGTTGCGCAGGCCCAGCAGAGCGTCCTCACCGTGTGTGGGCTCCCCGAGCGCGAGCACGCGCGGCCGGCCGGGAAGCAGCTCCATGACGCTCCCGGCGTCCACGGCACGGACGACGTCCTTGATGCGAATAGTCATGCCGTCAACGCTATCGCTGAACTTTCGGTGGAAACTTTTCCGCGATACCGTCGGTTCCATGGGGCGAAACCTTCAAAATGGGGGACGACTTCGACCGGTCGACCTGGCACGCGGGCACGGTCTGTCCACGCAGGCCGTCAGGAACTACGAGGAGGCAGGCATTCTCCCGCCCGCCGACCGCACCCCCCACGGCTACCGCACCTACACCCCGCTGCACGCGCGGGCCCTGGCCGCGTTCCGCGCCCTGGTACCCGGCCACGGCCACGCGACGGCGACGGCGATCATGCGCGCCGTCAACCAGGACGCGGTCGACGAGGCGCTGCGGATCGTCGACGAGAGCCACGCCCAACTGCTCGAGGACCGCCGCACACTCCGCGCCGTGGAGCGGGCTCTCGGCGACCTGGCGCCCGGCACGGAGCGGCCCGGCCCGGTGCCGGGCACGGTGTCCCGCGCGGTGCCCGGCACCGACGGCACGTTCATCGGGCCACTGGCGCGTCGGCTCGGCCTCCGGCCCGCGACGCTGCGCAAGTGGGAGCGCGCCCAACTGGTGAGCCCACGCCGCGACCCGCTGACCGGCTACCGCGTCTACGACGAGGCCGACGTCCGGGACGCCCGCCTCGTCCACCAGCTCCGGCGAGGCGGCTACCTGCTGGAGCAGATCGCCCCGCTCATCGCCCAGGTGCGGTCCGCCGGGGGCCTCGAGCCCCTGGAAGCCACCCTCCAGGACTGGCACGCCCGGCTGTCCGCCCGCGGGCGGACGATGCTGACCGGAGCCGCCGAACTGGACGCGTACCTGCGCGTCCGAGGCTGAGACCCGGGACCGTCCCTGGGCAGCCGCACAACCCCCGCGCGCCCCCGTTGGGACGTCGCAGCGAGCGGGGCCGGAAGCCTGTTCCGCCCGCCCGCGCCCGTGCTGTCGTGGGCTCCCCTTCCCGTCGAAGCCGTCGCCGCCGTGCGGTACGGCCCCGAGGAGCCGTGATGCCCGAAGCACCACCGGACGACCGGCCCGCGCTGCACGTCGAGAACGTCGACGTGACGTACGGGCGCGCCCTGTCCGCCCTCCGCTCCGTGTCCCTCACCGTGCCGCACGGCGGCGTCGTCACCCTGCTCGGCGCCAACGGCGCGGGCAAGACGACCCTGCTGCGGGCCGTGTCCGGCACCCTGCGCCTGCACCGCGGTGCCATCACGGCCGGCCGCATCCGCTACGGCGACACCGTGCTCGACGGCAAGGACCCCGTGAGGGCGGTACGCGCCGGAGTCGTCCAGGTCCCGGAGGGACGGCGGGTGTTCGCCGGGCTCACGGTCGACGAGAACCTGCGCAGCGGCGGACTCGGACTCGGCCGTCGGGGCCGGGCCCAGGTCCACGAGGCACGGGAGCGCGTGTTCACGCTCTTCCCCCGGCTCGCAGAGCGCTCCCACCAGGCCGCGGGGCTGCTGTCCGGGGGCGAGCAGCAGATGCTCGCCATCGGCCGCGCACTGATGGCCGCTCCCCGCCTGCTGCTCCTCGACGAACCGTCCCTCGGCCTCGCACCGCAGATGGTGTACCGGATCGCCGAGGTGATCCGCGAGATCAACACCCAGGGCACCGCCGTGCTCCTGGTCGAACAGAACGCGGGTATGGCACTCTCCCTCGCCGACCACGCCCACGTCCTCGAGGTCGGGGAGACCCGCCTGTCCGGCCCCGCCGACGAACTCTCCCGCACCGACGCCGTACGCCGCCTCTACCTGGGCGAGGCGGCCGAGGACCAGACGGCCGACGACCGGGTGGCCAGGGGCCGGGGGGCGGCGTGAACGACCGCACCACCACCGCGCCGCCCGTGCTCGACGTACGGGACGTCACCGTGCGCTTCGCGGGACTCACCGCCCTCGACACCGTCTCCCTCACCGTCGCACCCGGCACGGTGCACGCGATCATCGGACCCAACGGCGCCGGCAAGTCGACCTGCTTCAACGTGCTGTCCGGCCTCTGCCGCCCGGCCGCCGGCACGGTGACCCTCGGCGGCACCGAACTGACCCGGCTGGCCCCGCACCGCATCGCCGCGCTCGGCGTGGCCCGCACCTTCCAGAACATCGTCACCACCCACGGCACGGTCGCCGACAACCTGATGCTCGGCCGCCACGCCCTGACCCGCGCGGGCTTCGCCGCCACCGCCCTGCGTCTGCCGGGCGCCGTGCGCGAACAGCGCGAGCACCTCGCACGGGCCCGCGAGATCGCGGAACTGACCGGTCTCGGCGCCCACTTCGACAGCCCGGTCGCCCTCCTGTCGTACGGCGACCGCAAACGCGTGGAACTCGCCCGCGCCCTCTGTCTGGAGCCACGCGTGCTCCTGCTCGACGAACCGGTGGCCGGCATGAACGCCACCGAACGCGCCCGCACCGCCGGGGTCGTGGGCGAACTGCGGGCCGAACTCGGCCTGTCCGTCGTCCTCGTGGAACACGACATGGGACTGGTCATGCGCCTCGCCGACGACGTCACCGTGCTCGACTTCGGCCGGTCCATCGCCCACGGCACCCCCGACGAGGTCCGCCGTGACCCCGAGGTGCTGCGCGCCTACCTCGGCACCGACACCCGGGAGGAGGACGCGGCATGACCGTATTCCTGGACACCGTCCTCGGCGGCATCGCCCTCGGCGCGGTCTACGCGCTGGTCGCCCTCGGCTTCGTCGTCATCTTCAAGGCGTCCGGCGTCCTCAACTTCGCCCACGGCTCCCTGCTCCTGTTCGGCGGCTACCTGACCGCCGTCCTCCACGACGACCTCGGCTTCGCCGGCGCGCTGGCGCTGGCGGTCCTGACCACCGCCGCCCTCGCGGGCGCCCTCGACCGGTTCCTGCTGCAACGCGGCGGACAGGACGCGCACTCCGCCCATGTGCAGACCATCGTCACCATCGGCATCGACATCGTCCTGCTGACCGACCTGGCCCGGCGCATCGGCGGCGACCTGCTGCCCCTCGGCGACCCCTGGGGCGACGGCGTGACCGAGATCGGCCCGGTGACCGTCGCCGACAGCCGGCTCGCGGCGATCGTGGTGTCCGCCGTGGTCATCGGCGGCGTGTTCGCGCTCTTCCGGTTCACCCCCTGGGGGCTGTCCCTGCGGGCGGCGGCCGAGGACCTCGAGGCCGCGTCCCTCATGGGCGTACGGCTCGGCCGGGTCCGCGCGATCGCCTGGTGCCTGGCGGGCGCGCTCGCCGCACTCGCCGCCGTGTTCCTCGCCGCCTTCCCGGCACCCGGCCTGGAACGCAGCACCGGCCTGATCGCGCTCAACGCCTTCCCCGCGGCGATCCTCGGCGGCCTCGCCTCCCCGACCGGAGCCCTCGCGGGCAGCCTGCTCATCGGCCTGACCGAGGCCCTGGTCGTCGGCTACCAGTCGGACCTGCACGTCCTCGGCGAGGGCTTCGGCGACGTCGCTCCGTACGCGGTGATGCTGCTGGTGCTCCTGGTACGGCCCACCGGGCTGTTCGGCGCGAAGGGAGCAGCCCGTGTCTGACCGCATCCCCACGGCCCTGACCGGCCGCGGGGCACGGGTCGTGCTCCTCGCCGTCGTCCTGTGCCTCCCCCCGTTCTACCTGGACGCCTTCTGGCTGCGCATCGGCCTGTTCTCCATGGCGGCCGCCATCGGCGCCGTCGGCCTCGCCCTGCTGACCGGCACCGCCGGACAGCTCTCCCTCGGCCACGCCTTCTTCCTCGCCGTCGGCGCCTACGGCTACACCTGGCTCGCGGGCGAGCCCGGCCCGGGACTGCCGACCTCCCTCGCCGCTCTCCTCGCGGTGCTGCTGGCCGGCGCGGCGGGCGGGCTGTTCAGCCCCGTCGCCGCCCGGGTGCGCGGCATCTACCTGGGCATCGCCACTCTCGCCCTGGTCTTCCTCGGCCACCACGTGCTGCTGACCGCCGACGGCATCACCGGCGGATTCAACGGCCGTTCCGTGCCCCCGCTCAGCCTCGGCGGCTTCACCTTCGGCGCCGGCGGCCCCGGACTCACCGTGCTCGGCGTGCCGTTCGGCGCGGAGGAACGACTGTGGTTCCTGGGCCTTGCGTTGTTCGCGGTCACCTGGTTCACCGCCCGCGGTCTGCTGCGCGGGCGCCCCGGCCGGGCGCTCGCCGCCCTGCGCGACAGCGAGACCGCGGCCGCCGTGATGGGTGTCGACGTCGCCCGCCACCGCTCGGCGGCCTTCGTGGTGTCGTCCATGTACGCAGGGCTCGCGGGCGTTCTCCTCGCCCTCTCCTTCCGCCGGGTCGTCCCGGACTACTTCTCCCTGGTCCTCTCCGTCGACTACCTCGCCATGATCGTCATCGGTGGGCTCGGCTCCGCAGCCGGAGCCACCGCGGGCGCCGTCTTCGTCACCGCGCTCCCGCTGCTCATGACCCGCTACGCCGACCAGCTCCCCCTGGTGGCCGCCCCCGGCTCGGGCGACGGCTCCATCGGCCCCACCGAGGCCGCCCGCTACCTCTACGGCGCCGCGATCGTCCTCGCCCTGCTGTACGCGCCCGACGGCCTGCACGGACTGGTCCGCCGGGCCCGCGACCGGGTACGGCGCCGACGCCCCCGAGCCCCCGCCACCGACCAGGCCCAGACACCACCGCAACCGGCCGCAGCCGTACGACCCAAGGAGCCCACCCCGTGAACACCACGCATCACCGGCCCCGCACCCGGCGCCGCACCAGCGGCACCGCCCTCGCCGGAGCCCTCGTCCTGCTGCTCGCGGCCACCGGGTGCAGCTCCAAGGCGGACGACGGCAACGGGGGCGGCGAATCCGCCGACGGCGTCCGCACCGGCCCCGGCGTCAGCGCCGACACCATCCGGCTGGGAGCCCTCACCGACCTCACCGGCCCGTACGCCACGCTCGGCAAGAGCATCGTGCAGGCCCAGCAGATGTGGGCCGACGAGACCAACGCCGACGGCGGCATCTGCGACCGCAAGATCGAGATTGTCGTCAAGGACCACGGCTACGACGTGCAGAAGGCGGTCACCGCCTACGCCGACATCGCCCCGGACGTCGTCGCCCTGCCCCAGGTCATCGGCTCGCCCGTCGTCTCCGCCCTGCTCGACGACGTCGAGCGCGACAAGGTGCTCACCTTCCCGCAGGCCTGGGCCGCCTCCCTGCTCGGGAAGGACGCCGTTCAGGTCCTCGGCACCACCTACGACATCGACATGATCGCCGCGGTCGACTTCCTCACCCGCACCAAGGGAGTGAAGAAGGGCGACACCATCGGCCACGTCTACTTCGAGGGCGACTACGGCGCCAACGCGCTGGAAGGCTCCACCTGGGCGGCGAAGCAGGCCGGACTGAAGATCGCCGGGCAGAAGATCCAGGCCACGGACACCGACCTGTCCGCACAGGTCTCCGCCCTGCGCAAGGAAGACGTCAAGGCCGTCCTGATCAGCGCCGGACCCGCCCAGACGGCCTCCCTCGTCGGCGTCGCCGCCTCCCGGGGCCTGAGCGTCTCCGTGGTCAGCAGCGCACCGGGCTACGCGCCCCAGCTGATGGAGACCCCGGCCGCGCCGGCCCTGGCCGCCATGCTGCACGTGGTGAGCGCCGCACCCGCGGTCAGCTCGGAACTGCCGATGGTCCAGCGCATGGTGACCTCGTACAAGAAGAAGTACCCGGACTCGCCGGTCGACTCCGGGGTGCTCTCCGGCTACAACGCGGCGCAGCTCATGGGCGCCGACCTGAAGGCGGCCTGCGACGCCGGTGGCCTCAGCCGCGAGGACGTCGTCAAGGCGCACCGCTCGCAGAAGAACGCCGACACCGGCCTCGGCACCGCACAGAACTTCTCCGACGTCGACCGCCCGGCGAGCGTCGAGACGTACGTCCTCAAGCCCGACGCGAAGGCGACGGGCGCCGTGGTGAACGCCGAGGACGCGCACACCGCCTCGGGCGTCGAGGAGTACCTGACCAGGCGGTAGGCGCACCGCGCCGTCCGGGCCCGCCCCGGCGGACCCCGCGGAGGGGAACGCCGGGGCGTCCGTGCGCTCGGGGCGGGACGAACGGGTGGTGCGAGCGTGGCGGAACGGCGGCCTCAGCCGGGGAGGACCCGGGGAGAGCGGTCCGAGGCCGGCCAGACGTACGGCAGGTCGTCCGGCTCCCCGGGGAAGAGTTCCGCGTAGAAGGCCGGGTCCTTGCGCATCAGGGCCGAACGGTGGCTGCGGTGCAGGGCGTCGTCCCCGAGCCAGGGGGGCAGTTCACCCGCCTCGGCCAGTTCCCGCTGACCGCGCACCGGTGCGCCGGGCCGGACGGTGGCCAGCTCGGCGACGAGCGTGGCGGCGCAGCCGTCCTGGTGCCCCCGGTCGCGCCAGACCCGGCAGATCTCGAGGCCGTAGCGCACCAGTGCCTCCTCGTAGCCGGTCCACATGAGGACCGCCGGGTGCCGGCGCCACCCGTAGCCGGGCACGATCAGGCCGCGCAGGACCTGAAGGGCCTCCACCCGTTGCTTGCCGAGCCGGCGCCGGTCGAGTACCGACGCCGACCGGTGGAAGCCGGGACAGGGCAGGAAGGTCTGCATCGGGCCCTCCCGGGGACCGGGGCCACCGTGGCCGCGGAACGCGGTCCACCCCGTCGCAGTTCCCCTTCCGCCGCGGTGCACACCCCGCGGCTCAGCCCAGGTTGCCCAGACGGGCCTCGCGCCACAGGTCCACGCCGCCGTCGGTGGCGTACTCGTCGATCTCTGCCAGCTCCTCGTCGCTGAAGTCGAGGTTGTCCAGCGCGGCGACGTTCTGCTCCAGTTGCTCGGTTCGGGACGCGCCGATGACCAGCGAGGTGACGCGCCGGTCCCGCAGGGCCCAGGCCAGCGCCATCTGCGCCAGCGTCTGCCCGCGGCGGGCCGCGATGCCGTTGAGGGAGCGCAGCCGGTGCAGCATGTCGTCCGTCAGCCACGCGGTGTCGAACGACTTGCCCTGCGTCGCCCGCGAATCCTGCGGCACACCGTCCAGATAGCGTCCGGTCAGCAGCCCCTGGGCCAACGCCGTGAACCCGATGATCCCGAAGCCCTCCTCCTGGGCCACGTCCAGCAGTCCCTCGGTCTCGATCCAGCGGTTCAGCATGCTGTACGAGGGCTGGTGGATCAGCAGCGGAGTCCCGAGGTCCCGGAGGACGGCGACCGCCTCACGGGTGCGCTCGGCGTCGTAGGAGGAGATGCCGACGTAGAGCGCCTTGCCCTGGCGGACCGCGGTGTCCAGCGCGCCCATGGTCTCCTCGAGGGGAGTGGTGGCGTCGAGCCGGTGGGAGTAGAAGATGTCCACGTAGTCCAGGCCCATCCGCTCCAGCGACCGGTCCAGCGAGGCGAGCATGTACTTGCGTGATCCGCCGCCCTGACCGTAGGGACCCGGCCACATGTCCCAGCCGGCCTTGGTGGAGATCACCAGCTCGTCCCGGTACGGGGCGAGGTCCTGCTTCATCAGCCGGCCGAAGTTGACCTCCGCGGCGCCGTAGGGCGGTCCGTAGTTGTTCGCGAGGTCGTGGTGGGTGATGCCGAGGTCGAAGGCGCGCAGCGCGATCTCACGCTGGGTCCCGAAGGCCCGGTCGTCACCGAAGTTGTGCCAGTAGCCCAGGGACAGCAGGGGGAGGTCGAGCCCCGAACGTCCGGTGCGCCGGTAGCGCATGGTGCCGTTGTAGCGCTCGGGATCGATCACGTGGTTCATCGAGTGGTCTCCGGGTGCGATTCAGGGGTGTTTGACGGACTCGGGAACCCTGCCCACAGTGCCCCCGCATGATCCGGAAGTCCAACCGGTGCTCTTCGCGCAATTCGGCGGTGCCGCTTCTGGACCGGGGGCCGGGCACGGGATCGGTGAGGGGGGCAGGGGCCGGTGTGCGGGACCGACTGTGCGGGACCGACGCGGTGCGATTGACGGATTGCCGCCCTCGCCGGGTGGGCAGAGAGGCGTTGAGTGTCATGAGCACGACTAGCCTGCCCCCACAAGGAGGTCGACCATGCACATCCGTACGCTGACCGGAAGCCTGGCCGCGGTTCTGGTGCTTTCCTCCCCCCTGCTGTGGGGCGGCCAGGCTGTGGCCGCCCCGTCCGGCGCACCCGAGCAGGAGGCGGCAGCCCGCCTGCTCACCTACGACGCGAGCGGCTCCGCGGAGTTCAGGTCCGCCGTCGACCGGGGCGCGGCGATCTGGAACGAGAGCGTCGACGCCGTGGAACTCCGCCCGGTCGCGTCCGGGCAGCGTGCCAACATCCGGGTCCTGGCGGACAACGGCTGGCCGCGCGCCCTGCCCGGCACCCTGGGCAACGGCACCGTCTACATCGGACGCCAGGCCGTGAACCAGGGCTACGACACGATCCGCATCTCGGCCCACGAGTTCGGTCACATCCTGGGCCTGCCGGACCGTAAGCCGGGGCCCTGTTCCAGCCTGATGTCCGGCTCCAGTGCGGGAACCGCGTGCACCAACCGTCACCCGAACGCGGCGGAGAAGGCGGAGGTCGAGGACAACTTCGCGCGTGTCCTCTCCGGCGCACCGGAACGGACGGAGCAGGCAGGGGCGACGGAGTCGGTGCCTCGAGCCGTGCTGATCAGGGACTGACCGGCAGTCCCGCCGTGCGCACCGGACCACCCCGCACGCTGCTCACCCGCCCGATGTGACTACCGAGGCGAATGCGGCTATGGTTGACGCAGGTCAAGGCGCCGGAACTCCCGGAGCCCTCCCGTGCGTTGGTGGTCCAAGGAAAGACGCCCCGCTTCCTGCGGGGAAATGCAGGTGCAAGGCCTGCCCAGCGCTCCACCGCAAGCCCCTCCCCCGGAAGCTCGTCCGGGGGAGGGGCTTGTGCCGTTGGCACTAGGTGCGTCGAGGGCCGCTCGGGCCGTGGGGCCGGGTCACGCCGTGTGCAGGGTCAGACCGTAGCGGTTCAGGATCTCGTTGATCGGCTGGAACCAGGTCTGGCCGCCGGAGGAGCAGTTGCCCCAGCCGCCGGAGGTGACGCCCTGTGCCTGGTCGCCGCTGATGAACGAGCCGCCCGAGTCGCCGCCTTCGGCGCAAACGCTCGTCTTCGTCATCTGGTACACCGCGCCCTGGCTGTAGTTGACGGTCTCGTTCTTGGCCAGCAGTGTGCCGCAGTGCCAGTGGGTCGTGGAGCCCGAGCGGCAGATCGAGGCGCCGACCGGAGCCTCGTTCGAGCCCCGCACCAACTGGTCGGAGACCGTGCCCCAGCCGAGTACGACCGGAACCGTCCACCAGCCGCTGCCCACGTTGACCCACGCGTAGTCGTTGCCCGGGAACGAGGAGCCCTGGAAGTTACCGATGTACGAGCCGTCCCAGCCCCGTACCTGGCCGCCCACACCGCCGCAGTGCCCGGCGGTCACGAAGCCGCCGTGGACCGAGAAGCCGATGGAGCAACGGACGTTGCCCGTGTAGTAGGGGTCGCCGCCCACCGTTCCCGCGGCGAAGGTCTCGGCGGCCGCCCGCACGGTGCGCACGGTGACCGGTCCTGCCGCGCGGGCCTCGGAGAGGAACCGCTGGACATCGTTGTCGGTCCGCTCGCCCCCGACGACGTTCACGACCACCGCGTTGACGGCCGGGTCCACGGACCAACTGCTCACGCCCGACGGCGCGTCGAGGCGGTCCAGACGTGACACCGCCGCGTCGAGCTGCCGGGCGCTGTGCTCGACGGTACGGACGGCCGCACCGGAGGACCGGAGGCTGCGGACGGTGGCGGCGTCGGCGTCGGGCGTGACGGCGACGGTCAGCTTCTCGCTCTTCGCGTCGAACCAGGCGCCGCCGTACGCCGGTCCGGCGGTCTTGCGGGCCTTGGGCTCGAGTTCGGTGGCCCGCTGTTCGGCGGCGAGCCGGGCCTCGGCCTCGGCGGGGGAGAGACCGAAGTCCCGCTGCATGGCGTGCAGCAGGGCGGTGGAGGCGGGCGCGGACTCCACCGACGTGGCGGAGGCGGCGGGGGAGCCCGAACCGGGGGTGTCGTTCGCCGAGGCGGGCAGAGTGCCGGCCGCGGTCCAGCTGCCGATCATGAAGAGTGCGGCCACGCAGGCATGCGTGAGTCTGGTGCGTCTCATGGACGTGCCCTTCGTCGTTCCAGCAAGGTGGGGGTGGAACAAACGCAATCTGAGAGCGCTCTCATTCGAGTCGGGCCGAGCCTAGCGGGCCCTGGCTATCAGGTCCATGCCAATGACCGAATCCGCTGCTTCGCCCACCGGTCGCCCGCTCGCCGACGGTGCTGCCGGGCGTCCGGCGCGTGGCGCGTGGCGCGTGGGACGTACGGTGCCGGTTGCCGTCGGTCGGCCGTTGCCGGGGCCGGTGTGCGCGGGCGGGACCGGCTTCGTCGCCGCCCGTTCCGCTTCCGGGCCGGCGGGCACGGCACGCAGGGTGTTCTCCACATTCCGCTGGACCACGTCCCCCGAAGGGCGTCCGGCCTCCCGTGCGAGAACCGCGGCCTGCCGGGACAGCCCGGGGGCGAGGGAACCCTTCGCCTGCCACTCGTGCTTCCGCTCACCGCTGATCAGCGGACCGGTGCTGTTCCCGGGCACCCCGCGGGGACCGGCCGGGCACCGGTGGGGCCGGACGAGGTTCCGGCTGACCACGGCGACGACCACGGCGACGGCCCTCGCACCGCGGCCGGAGGTGAACGCGGCGGTGACCGCCGTGGCCGCGGCGCCCTCCTGCCCGCCGATGCCCGCGCTCCGAAGCCGGCCGAACCGGTGGACGCCCGGGCACCGGGCGCTCGCCGCCTCGTCGGGAGCGCCCGACACGGGTCGACACACCCGGCACGTTTCCCGGAACCGGAGGAAAGAGCCCGCCCGGCCCGCCGTCGTGGGCCCGGGGGAGTGCGGCCGGGCATCTCGGGTAGGCGCGCCATGTGATCGGTGAGTGAAGGCGGATCGGATGGAACCAGTTCCTGTCGACGGAGGGGACCGGGTGCCCGACGCGCCGCGCCGGGCGTCCTACGCCCTGGACGGCGACGGCGCGTGGATAGCGGAGGCCCGGCGGCTTGCCAAGGCGTTCCTGACACGCGTCCAGACGGAGGACGGGCTGCCCGTGTCGGGCCAAGTGGTGGAGGTCACCCAGCTCGTGGTGAGCGAGTTGGTCACCAACGCCCGCAAGTACGCGCCCGGCCCCGTCCGGCTGGACCTGCGCATCGCCGGCGACGCCCTCGAGGTGATGGTCCGGGACGGCAGCACCGCGCTGCCCGTGGCCGGGGTCGCGGACCCGGACCGGGTGGGCCGGCACGGCCTGGAGATCGTGCTGGCCGTCACCCGGGGGGTGGAGGTGCGGCCCGAGCCGACCGGCAAACGCATCACGGCCCTGATCCCCCTCATGGAGACCGGCGGCCGGTGACCCGGGCCGGGGTGCGCCGCCTGCTGCCGACGGATCCCCGGCCCGGGAAGCCGGGACTCAGGCACCGACGTAGGACGCGAGGTGCTCGGCGGTGAGGGTGGAGCGGGCGGCGACCAGGTCGGCGGGGGTGCCCTCGAAGACGATCCTGCCGCCGTCGTGCCCGGCCCCCGGCCCGAGGTCGATGATCCAGTCGGCGTGCGCCATGACCGCCTGGTGATGCTCGACGACGACCACCGACTTGCCGGAGTCGACCAGCCGGTCGAGCAGGCCCAGCAACTGCTCGACATCGGCGAGGTGCAGGCCGGTGGTCGGCTCGTCGAGGACGTACACGCCACCCTTCTCCGCCATGTGCACGGCCAGCTTGAGCCGCTGTCGCTCGCCGCCGGACAGCGTGTTCAGCGGCTGGCCGAGGGTGAGATAGCCGAGCCCCACGTCGGCGAGCCGGACAAGGACCCGGTGCGCCGCCGGAGTACGGGCCTCACCGGCGCCGAAGAACTCCTCCGCCTCGGCCACCGGCATCGCGAGCACCTCGCTGATGTCCCGGCCCCCGAAGCGGTGCTCCAGCACCGAGGCCTGGAACCGCCTGCCCTCGCAGTCCTCGCAGGTGCCGGCCACCCCGGCCATCATCGCCAGGTCGGTGAAGACGACACCGGCACCGTTGCAGGTGGGGCAGGCACCCTCGGAATTGGCACTGAAGAGCGCCGGCTTGACGCCGTTGGCCCTGGCGAACGCCTTACGGATCGGTTCGAGCAGCCCCGTGTACGTCGCCGGGTTGCTCCGCCGCGAGCCGCGGATCGGACTCTGGTCCACCGACACCACGCCCTCGTCGCCGGCCGCCGACCGCTTGACCAGCGACCCGTGCACGAGCGAACTCTTGCCGGAACCGGCGACACCGGTGACCACGGTGAGCACACCGAGCGGGATGTCGACGTCGACACCGCGCAGGTTGTGCGTCGTCGCCCCCCGGATCTCCAGCGCCCCGAAGGGCTTGCGCACCGACTCCTTGAGTGACGCCCGGTCGTCGAAGTGGCGGCCCGTGACGGTGCCGCCGCGCCGCAGTCCTTCGACGGTTCCCTCGAAGCAGACGGTGCCGCCCGCCGTACCGGCACCGGGGCCGAGGTCGACGACATGGTCGGCGATCGCGATCGTCTCCGGCTTGTGCTCCACGACCAGCACGGTGTTGCCCTTGTCCCGCAGCCGCAGCAGCAGGTCGTTCATCCGCCGGACGTCATGCGGGTGCAGGCCGATGGTGGGCTCGTCGAAGACGTACGTGATGTCGGTGAGCGGGGAGCCGAGATGGCGGATCATCTTGACGCGCTGGGCCTCGCCGCCCGACAACGTGCCCGACGGCCGCTCCAGCGCGAGGTATCCGAGCCCGATCTCCACGAAGGAGTCGAGGGTGCCGCCCAGCGAGGTGAGCAGCGGCGTCACCGACGACTCGGACAGGCCGCGGACCCACTCGGCCAGCTCCCGGATCTCCATCGCGCAGGCGTCGGCGATGCTGACGCCTGCGATCTTCGACGATCTGGCCCCCTCGCTCAGCCGGGTGCCGTCGCACTCGGGGCAGGTGGTGAAGGCGACCGCCCGCTCCACGAACGCCCGGATGTGCGGCTGCATCGACTCCCTGTCCTTCGACAGGAACGACTTCTGGATCTTGGGGATCAGCCCTTCGTAGGTGAGGTTGACGCCGTCGACCTTCACCTTGACCGGCTCCCGGTACAGGAAGTCCCGCATCTCCTGCTCGGTGAACTCCCGGATCGGCTTGTCCGGGTCGACGAAGCCCGACCCGGCGTAGACCCGGACGGTCCAGAAGCTGTCCGACTTCCAGCCCGGGATGGTGAACGCGCCCTCGGACAGCGACTTGGTGTCGTCGTAGAGCTGGCCGAGGTCGATGTCGGAGACGCTGCCGCGGCCCTCGCAGCGCGTACACATCCCGCCGGTGCGCTCGTAGGTCGCCTTCACCGTCTTCCTGTCGCCCCGCTCGACGGTGATCGCCCCGCTCGCCCGGACCGAGGCGGTGTTGAAGGAGAACGCGCTGGGCGGGCCGACGTGCGGAGTGCCGAGCCGGCTGAAGAGGATACGCAGCATCGCGTGGGCGTCGGTGACGGTGCCGACCGTGGAGCGCGGGTCGGAACCGATCCGCTGCTGGTCGACGATGATCGCGGTGGTCAGCCCTTCGAGGACGTCGACGTCGGGCCGTGCCGGGGTCGGCATGAAGCCCTGCACGAAGGCGCTGTACGTCTCGTTGATCAGCCGCTGCGACTCCGCCGCGACCGTGTCGAACACCAGCGAGCTCTTGCCCGAGCCGGAGACGCCGGTGAAGACGGTCAGCCGGCGTTTGGGGATCTCGACACTGACGTCCTTGAGATTGTTCACGCGCGCGCCGTGCACGCGGATCAGTTCGTGGCTGTCGGCGCCGTGCGATGCCGGTGGCTGCGTCCTCGTTCTTGTGGCCATTCCGGGGCCCCCGTCCTCTCGTGGGTGCTCCGTGGTCCGCTCCGTGGCCCGGGGACGGGCTCAGCGCACCTCCTGGATGCGGATCAGGTTGCCCGAGGGGTCACGGAAGGCACAGTCGCGCACGCCGTACGGCTGCTCGGTCGGCTCCTGGACGACTTCGGCGCTCTCGGCCCCCTGCAGCTTCGCGAACACACCGTCGAGGTCGTCGGTGGCCAGCAGCAGGCCGGCGTAGGTCCCCTTGGCCATCATCTCGGTGATCATGCGCCGCTCGTCGTCGGTGACACCGGGGTCGGCGGCCGGCGGGGTCAGCACGAGGGACGTGGCGGGCATGCCGACGGGACCGACGGTGATCCAGCGCATGCCGCCGTACCCGACGTCCTTGCGGACCTCGAAGCCGAGGGTGTCGCGGTAGAAGGCCAGGGAGGCCTCGGGGTCGTCGTGGGGGAGGAAGCTCGCGTGAAGGGTGATGTCCATGGAGATCACGCTAGAGGGCCCCGGCCCTGGAGGCTTCTCGATTCCTGACCGGTCTGGTCACCTGCTTCGCCACGCACGCCGGCATCCCTTCCGTGGCGTCGGCGGCCAGGCGCCGGTAGGTGCTCGGCGGCGTGCCGACGAGTTCGGTGAAGCGTGTGCTGAACGTGCCCGGCGACGAGGAGCCCACCGCGAAACACACCTCGGTCACGCTCAGGCCGCCGCGGCGGAGCAAGGTCATGGCGCGCTCGATGCGCCGCGTCATCAGATAGCTGTACGGAGACTCGCCGTACGCGGCCCGGAACTCCCGGCTCAGGTGCCCGGCCGACATGTGGACGCCCCGGGCGAGCGCCTCGACGTCCAGCGGCTGCGCGTACTCCCGGTCGATCCGGTCGCGGACCCGGCGCAGCCGGGCGAGGTCGCGCAGCCGCTGTGCCGGGGCGGGTGTGCCGGTCATGTGCGAGATCGTACACACGGAGGCTGTCCGGCCAGGGCGGAATCCCGGGCGCGGGCGGGCGTGGACGGAACAACAGGGGTCCCGGCATGGTTGAGACCGGTGCGCGTACGGCCGCGGCCGTACGGGATCATGAGTGCGAGGCGGACGTGTCCGTCGAAGGACGCGGCAGAAGGGCGGGACGAGATGACGAGGACCGAGGAGAAGGCGCTGCTGGCGGGCGGCTGTTTCTGGGGCATGGAAGAGCTGATCCGCACGTTCCCGGGTGTCCTGAGCACACGCGTCGGCTACAGCGGCGGCGACGTCCCCGACGCCACGTACCGCAACCACGGTACCCACGCCGAGTCGATCGAGATCACCTACGACCCGGCGGTCACCGATTACCGCACGATCCTGGAGTACTTCTTCCAGATCCACGACCCCAGCACCAGGAACCGGCAGGGCAACGACATCGGGCTGAGTTACCGCTCCGCCATCTTCTACTTCGACGACGAGCAGAAGCGCGTCGCCGAGGAGACGATCGCCGACGTCGACGCGTCGGGCCTGTGGCCGGGGCCCGTGGTCACCGAGGTCGCACCGGCCGGCCCGTTCTGGCTGGCCGAGCCCGAGCACCAGGACTACCTCCAGCGGTACCCGGACGGTTACACCTGCCACTTCGTACGTCCCGGCTGGCGTCTGCCCCGGCGCGCGGAGGCCTGAGCCGCCCAGGTGCGCGCCGCCGGGACTCCGGACCGGAGCCCCGGTGCTCGGCCGGTGCCCGGACCGGAGCCCCGGACCGGGCGCCGGCCGGCTCGGTCGCCGCTCCGGGGCCGGCCCCGTTCGTACCGGTCACCGCGGGCCGTCGGCCGGGGGCGGGCAGGCGCCCGTCAGCCGAACTGGCCGGGCCGGTAGTCGCCGGCGGGCTGCTGGTTGATGACGTTGATGCGGTTGTAGGTGTTGATGACGGCGATGAGGGAGACGAGGGCGACGAGCTGGTCCTCGTCGTAGTGCCTGGCCGCGTCGGCCCATGCCTCGTGGGTGACGCCGCCGGCGGCGTCGGCGATACGGGTGCCCTGTTCGGCGAGTTCGAGTGCGGCGCGTTCGGCCTCGGTGAAGACGGTGGCCTCGCGCCAGGCGGCGACGAGGTGGAGACGCTGGGCGGTCTCACCGGCGTGGGCGGCGTCCTTGGTGTGCATGTCGGTGCAGAAGCCGCAGCCGTTGATCTGGCTGGCGCGGATCTTCACCAGTTCCTGGGTGGCGTGCGGCAGGTCCGAGTCGGACGCCGCCCTGCCCGCGGAGTTGATGTGCTTCAGCACCTTGGCGCCGAGTGCGTTGCCGAAGAAGTCGAGACGGGCGTCCATGGTGATCTCCTGGGTTGCGATTGCGGTGACGTATTCCTGACGGAACAGGCCGTCGAGGTGTGACAGGCCCCGGGGTGTGACCTACGTCTCCCTGCGGGGGGCGCCTTCGTGGGGAAGGGCTCGGGCGGGAGGCGGCGTGGCCGCGGAGGCATGATCGGGAAGCGGCGAGCGGGCGATAGCCTGGCCGCGTGCAGGATGACGCCTCCTCGCGGGAGGGCACCCGCTGACACCCGGCCCGGGTACGGGAGCAATGAGGGGCCGGGAAGCCGGACAGAGAGCACGGACGGGGGAGCGGAGCGTCGGTGAGCGAGCGCCAGGAATGCGACTGGGCGGACATGACGCCAGGAGATTTCGACCGGGACGCTCCGCTGTGCCTGAACGTGGGCACCGGACCCGTCGTGGTCCCGGCGGAGCCCGACGAGTACGGCACGGCGCCCCTGTTCGGCGAGGAGTCGCCGGCCCGGCGTCCCGGCCCGCGCCGCCCTCCGCGCGGTGGCACGGCAGCCGAGCAGGAGCACCTGTTCTGATCCGTCCCGGCGCGCCGCCGCACGCGGTCAGCCGTCGCACAGGGTGCGGGCGGGCAGCAGGACGTGGGCGGCGGACCGCAGGGTGTCCTGGTCCGAGGTGAACGCGTCCAGGGTCGCGAGGTCGCCGGGCTCGGCGCCGGACGGCCAGGGCCGGGTGGTGAAGACGAGGTACACGTAGCCGCGTTCACCGGCGGCGTCGGCCCACTTCGGCGGTGGGACGAACTGGGCGTCGAAGCCCGGCATGGTGAGCGCAGCCGCGCCCGGCACGACGACCACACCGGACGGACCGGGCTCCTCGGTGGCGTCGACGAGGCGGCCCCGGGGGGACAGGCCCGCCCCGCGCAGCAGACGCCGTACGGCGTCCGCGGTGGCGTCCGGGCCGCTTGCCCCGTTGCCCAGGGAGCAGGCGAGAAGGAAGGGGACGCCGCCGTCCGGTGTTTCCCTGTGCCGGGCCATGACGACGACGGAACCCAGGTCGGTGGAGTTCCGTGGCTGCGCTGCGGTGGAGGTCGTGGACACCGGGAAACCGTATCGGCGCGGCGGCCCTCATCCGGTCGGCCGTCACCCGTCCGGGCGATGACCGCGGCGGCTCTCCACACGTACGAGGGATGAACTGCCCTCCGGGGCAGTCAGGTTCGGGGTTCCCGGCTTCGAAGTCCGACGGGTCGTGGGGTGTTCCCGGGGTGACGGCACGGCGACGCGACGGACCGTGCACACGAACACGGGCAGGTCACCGGTGCATAACGCGAACTAAGGGTAGGCTAACCTTGCGGCGTGAAACCTGGTGAAGAGGCGCCCCCGGGCCTGCGCGGCCATGAACTGGCGGCGACCGATGTGACCGTGGCGTACGACGGCGTGGACGTCGTCCACGCCGCGGCGCTGACCCTGCGGCCCGGCGAAGTGACCGTACTGGTCGGTCCCAACGGCAGCGGCAAGTCGACCCTGTTGCGCACCGTGGCGCGGCTCCAGCCACCCCGTCGGGCCACGCTCACGATCGACACCGACACCGACGGCCTGGCCCTCGGTCCCCGCGAGTTCTCCCGCCGCGTGGCCCTTCTGCTGCAGGGAAGGCCCACGCCCAGCGGCCTGAGCGTGCGCGACGTCGTCGAGTTCGGCCGCTATCCCCACCGGGGCCGCTGGGGCGGCGCCGACCCCGGCGGCCGTGCCGCCGTCGACCGCGCCCTCGCCATGACGGGCGTCGACGAACTCGCCGACCGAGGCGCGGAACACCTCTCCGGGGGACAGCTCCAGCGCGTCTGGCTGGCCGGCTGCCTGGCCCAGGAGACCGGGGTCCTCCTCCTCGACGAACCCACCACCTACCTCGATCTGCGCTACCAGGTCGAACTTCTCGACCTGGTCCGCGATCTGGCGGACGACCACGGCATCGCCGTCGGCGTCGTCCTGCACGACCTCGACCAGGCGGCGGCCGTGGCCGACCGGATCGTGCTGCTCGCCGAGGGACGCGTCGTCGCCGAAGGCACGCCCGAGGAGGTCCTGACGCCGCAGCGCCTGACCGAGGTCTACGGCATCCGGATCGAGGTCGGCACCGACCCGCTCACCGGCCGGCTGCGCACCCGCGCGATCGGCCGCCACCACACCCGCACCGAAAGGCTCAGCACCCTCTCATGAGACGACTCCTGCTCACCGCGCCCCTGGCCGCCACGGCCCTCCTGCTCACCGCCTGCGGAACCACCGAACCCGCCGCCACCGAGGCGAAGGAGTCCGTCGAGACCATCACCCTGACCGACGCCTCCGGCACCAGGGTCGAACTCGACGGCCCGGCCAGGAACGTCGTCGGCACCGAGTGGAACGTCGTCGAGACCCTGATCTCGCTCGGCGTCGAACCGGTCGGGGTCGCCGACGTCAAGGGCTACAAGACCTGGAACACCGCCGTCCCGCTCACCAACGAGCCCAAGGACATCGGCACGCGCGGCGAGCCCAGCATGGACACCATCGCCTCGCTGAAGCCCGATCTCATCGTCGCCACCAGCGACCTGCAGCCGAACGCCGTCAAGCAGCTGCGCGAGGTCGCCCCCGTCCTCACGGTCACGTCCGCCGACGCCTCCGACCAGATGGGGCAGATACTCGAGAACGTCGACCTCGTCGCGAAGGCCACCGGCACCACCGAGCAGGCGGCCACGCTGAAGAAGGACTTCGACGCGAAGCTCGCCGAGGGCAGGAAGGCCCTGGCCGACGCCGGTCTGGACGGTTCCGAGATCGCCTTCGCCGACGGCTACGTCACCTCCAACCAGGTCTCCGTGCGCCCGTACACCTCCGGCTCCCTCATCGGCGTGGTCAACGAGCGGCTCGGGCTGAAGAACGCCTGGACGATGGAGGGCGACAAGGCCTACGGCCTGGCCGCCACCGACGTCGAGGGACTGACCGGCCTGGGCAAGGACGTGCAGTTCGCCTACATCGGCAGCGACGGGGACGCCAACAGCGACCCGTTCGGCAACCAGCTCGCCAAGAACTCCGTGTGGAAGTCCCTGCCGTTCGTGAAGGCCGGTGCCGTCCACCGGCTGCCCGACGGCATCTGGATGTTCGGCGGTCCCGGCTCGATGGGGGCGTACACCGACGCCGTCGTCGAGGCGCTGACGAAGTAGCGCGATGGCCGTCACCGCCACGCCCGGCCCCGTCCGTCCGAAGACGGCGCCGGCCCCGGCCGCGTCCCGGACGGGCGCGGCCGGGGTGACCGGGGCACTCGTGCTCCTGGTCGCCGTGCTCGCCGTCGTCGACATCACCCAGGGCACGGCCGCCGTCGGCCCCGCCGAGGTCCTCAAGGCGCTCACCGGACGCGCCGACCCGGCCGACGCGTCCGTCGTCATCGCCTCCCGGCTGCCCCGGACGGCCGCCGGGCTGCTGGTGGGCGCCGCGCTCGGCATGGCCGGCCTCGCCCTGCAGGCCGTCAGCCGCAACGTCCTGGCCTCGCCGGACACCCTCGCCGTCAACGCGGGCTCCTATCTCGCCCTCGGCGTCGTCGCCGTCACCGGCGTCCCGCTGCCCCTGCTCGCCTCCTCCGGGGTCGCCTTCGCCGGTGGCCTCGCGGCGGCGGCCGTCGTCCTCGGGCTGTCCGGGCTCGGGTCCGGAACGGTACGGCTGGTACTCGCCGGCACCGCGCTCACCCTCGGCCTCACGGCCATCACCCAGGGCCTGCTGCTGCTGTTCCCGGAGCAGACCGAGGGCCTCTACCAGTGGAACCAGGGCAGCATCGCCCAGAACGGCTTCGACGGCGTGCTCCGGATGCTGCCCGTCGCGGTCGTCGGCCTGGCCGGCCTGCTGTTCGTCGCCCGCCGGGTCGACGCTCTCGCCCTCGGTGACGACGCGGCCCGCGGGCTGGGCGTCCCGGTGCGCGCGACCCGCGTCACCGCGGTGGTCCTGGCGACGCTGCTCTCCGCGGCGGCCGTCACCCTCGCCGGGCCCATCGGGTTCGTCGGCCTGTGCGCCCCCGCCCTGGTCCGTCCCCTGGCGCGCTGGTTCCGCGGCATCCACCGGCTGCGTGCGGGCGTGCCGGTCGCCGGACTGGTCGGCGCGGCGCTGGTCCTCGGGGCGGACGTGCTGCTCCGTACGTTCGTGAGCGCCGACATCTCCGTCGCGGTGCCCACCGGCGTCGTCACCAGCCTCGTCGGCGCGGTGTTCCTGGTCGTCATGGCGGCCCGGCTCCGTGACACCGCGGGCTCGCCCGCGCCGGACCGGCTGCGGATCCGCAGCCGCGCCGTCTTCGTGGGCTGGCTCGTCGTCCTGACCGTCGCCCTGGTCGGTCTGACGATCGCCGCGACGCTCGTCGGCGACAGCATGCTCCTGCTGGGCGACGTGCTCAACTGGATGCAGGGCCGGGCCGGGCGGACCGTCTCCTTCGTCCTCGACACCCGGGTTCCGCGCGTCCTCGCCGCGCTCCTCGCGGGGGCGGCCCTGGCGCTCGCCGGCACCCTGGTGCAGGCCGTCACCCGCAACCCGCTCGCGGAACCCTCGGTCCTGGGTGTCTCGGGCGGTGGCGCGCTCGGCGCGGTGATCCTCGTGACGACGGTGCCCGCCGCCGGGGCGTGGAGCGTCGCGGGGGCGGCGTTCGCGGGGGCCGCCGTCACCGCCGTCGTCGTCTTCGGACTCGCGGCACGCGGAGGCTTCCAGCAGAACCGGCTGGTGCTCGTCGGTGTCGGCGTGGCGGCCGGCACGACGGCCCTGATCAGTCTGCTGATCGTGCTCACCGACCCGTTCAACGCCACGAAGGCCCTCACCTGGCTGTCGGGCTCGACCTACGGCCGGACCATGCCCGACGTCCTGCCGCCGGCCGCCGTCCTCGTCGTCGGCCTCGTGGTGGCGGCCGTACGGCACCGGGAACTCGACCTGGTCTCCCTCGACGAGGACACCCCGCGGCTTCTCGGACTCCGGCTGGCGCGCGGCCGGCTGGGTTTCCTCGTCGTCGGCGTCCTGCTCACCGCCACCGCGGTGGCCGCCGCGGGCACCATCGGGTTCGTCGGCCTGGTCGCCCCCCACGCGGCACGGGCCCTCGTCGGACGCCGGCACACCCGCGTCCTTCCGGTCGCGGTGCTGCTCGGTGCCGTACTGGTGTGCACCGCCGACCTGTTGGGCCGCACCGTGATCGCACCGGCCCAACTGGGCGCCGGCCTCATGACGGCCGTCATCGGTACGCCGTACTTCCTGTACGTGCTCGTGCGCAGCAGGCGGTAGCGGAAGAGGACGCGGGACGCCGCCGGGCCCTCGGGCAACCGGCGGCGGGCCCCGGACCCACCGGCCGGTGGGTCCGGGGCCCGGACGGGTGTGTCAGCTCCCGGTCACGTCCGTGACCGTCCAGCGCTGGTTGGCACCGGAGTTGGGTTCCCAGGTCGTCACCGCGGCCCCTTCGTGGGTGGCCTGGCCGCCGACCTCCAGGAGACGTCCGGTGGCCGCGTTGACCAGCGTCCAGGTGCCGTCGCCGGTGCCCGACACGATCCACTCGGCGGCCCTGTCCCGAACGCCGGTGTGGGGCTCGGCGACCGGGACGTCGTCGCGCACGGTCAGACGCCTGTGCCCACCGCCCCGCGTACTGGTGAACTCGTAGCGCTGCCGGACCCCGTCGCCGGGACGCACCGCGCTCAGCCGCCACTGCTGGGCCGACGAGCCGTCGCCGGTGCCGATGACGAGGCCGCTGCCGTCCTCACCGACGGTGAGGGCCCTGTTGCTCTGCACGCCGGTCAGGGTGTAGGTGTGCCCCTTGCGCAGCAGCGGTGCATCCGCGGCGACGCCGGAGACACCCTTCACGACGAAGGACGTCACCGACCGGGCGGGCACGGTGAAGGTGGCGGACCGGTCGCCGATCCTGATGGCCCGGTGCCGCTCCAGCTTGCCGCCGGCGCTCGTCACGACGGGCGTGACGGTCGCGTTTTGGCTGATGGTGCGGAACTTCGACAGGTCCACGGTGACGTCGCGCGCCTCGCCGGTGCTGTTGACGTGGACGACCGAGGCGCCCCTGCCGTTCTTCGCCACCGCCGCCGCGCTGGAGGTGTCGTTCACCTGGATCAGCCGGTCACCGGGCTTGATGAAGTGGGTGAAGTTGCGGGCGGTGTCGAACTTGGTGTTGGTGCGGACGGGGCAGGTCTCGAGGGTGTCGGCCGCCGTGCAGCTGAACGGGAGCTGGATCTCACCCCAGTTGCCGCCCTTCGCGGACTCCCCGCCGGGCCTCATGTTGTCGTGGTCCTCGACGGGTTGCCAGAACACCCAAGCACGCGGCTCCAGTTCGCGCAGATCGTCCACGATGCGCTGGGCCAGACCCAGACCGGGACGCATGTCCGTGAAGCTCTGACCGTCGCCCCAGTCGCCCTCGACCTCGCTCATCCACAGCCGCTTGTCCGCCGCCTTGGAGAGGTCGCGCACGGTGGTGCGCTGCCCGGTTCCGTAGGTGTGGACGTTCATCTGGTCCACCAGATCGCGGGCCGCGGGGGAGTAGGAGTTCCAGTTCCGCGCGAACGTGGACGGGTTGGTCTCGTCCATGGCGGAGATACCGGCCCCGGTCCGCGCCTTCCTCAGCGCCGGGGCGAGGGCGTGGAGCACCTTCTCCTGGAGCTCGGGGCCGATGTGGGCGCCCTCCTGCCGGCCGCCGACGGGCTCGCCGTTTGGACCGAGACGGGTGCTCCAGTACGTGGTGTTCGGCTCGTTGAAGGGGTCGACGGTGTCGACCTCGATGCGGTGCGCCTTCTCCAGTCGCTTGGTCGCGCCCGCCAGATAGGCGGCGAAGTCGTCGACCGACTCGGCCTTGAGCTGGTCCTCGCCGGCATCGAACCCGCCGGAGACGTAGCCGCTGACGGTCATGAACCAGGGCGGAGAGTTGCTGAAGGTCTCCCAGTGGGTGATGTCCTTCTTGATGCGGTCCACCCACCAGCGCTGGGTGGCGTCGGCGTTCTCGTTCCAGTCCGCCGGGTCCTCGGCGTCCCACCAGTCGGTGTCCTCGCGGGTGGTTCCCTCCGGCGCCCTCCACCAGCCCTCGACGGCGCCGCCCGCGCGCAGATGGTCCTTGACGTCGGGGGCGTTGCCGCCGCCCACGTTGTAGCGGGCGATGTTCAGGGCGAGTCCCTCGTCGCCGAAGAGGAGCTCGGCGAGCTTCTCGCGTATCTCCGGAGGGTAGTCGCCGGTGGCGTTGGCGAACCAGACCAGACTGGTGCCCCAACCCTCGAACTCCTCCTGCTGGTAGGACGGATCGGGCCGGACGGTGACGGAGGGGACGACGTCCTCTGCCTGAGCGGTGGAGGCAGGGGCGGGGACCAGGGCGGCCCCGGTGACCAGGGCGGTGAGGCCGGCGGCTGACAGGAGCCGTCTTCTGCGGGTGCGGCGTGCCATCGGTGTGCTCCCAACATTGAGGTGTGGTCGCGCTCTGGTGGAACCCTTCGGCCCGCGCCCACCGCGCGGGCCGAAGGAGAAGAAGGCCCGGAACGGCCCCGCCGTTCCGGGAGGTGGAGCAGGCGGCTCCTGGAACGATCCTGCCGTTCCAGGGGTGTTGCGCGCAGTCGCCGCGACTCAGCCGGCCGGCTGTCGCAGTACGGCGACGGCGCGCGGCCCGAGGACGAGGGCGCCGTCGTCACCTTCCGTGGCGCCGAGCAGTACGTCCCCGGTCAGGCCGGGCACAGGGACGGCCGTGTCGGTCCGGTTCACCAGGAACAGGAACCGGCCACCGGGACCGCTGCGTACCGTCGTCTCGACCGACCCGCGTGCCTCGGACGGCAGTTCGCTCTCCACGCCGGCCGGTGCGAGCAGCCGGGGCAGCAGGGAGGTGAGCCCTTCGACACCGAGCCGGGTGGAGACGTAGGCGGCCGACCCGGTGCCAGAGGCCTTCCGGGTGACCGCCGCCCGGCCGGCGTGCACGCCCGTGCGGTAGCGGGCCAGGACGTCCGTCCCGGCCGCGACGTCGATCCGGTCGCTCCACAGACTGCCGGCCGTCCCGTCGTCGAGCTCCACCGTGTCACCGTCGAGCAGCGGGCCGAACTCCTCGATGCGGATGCCGAGCAGATCGCGCAGCGCCCCCGGGTAACCGCCGAGCCAGACGTGGTCGTGCTCGTCGACGACACCCGAGAAGTACGTGGTGATCAGGTGCCCGCCCTGCTCGGTGTACCGGGTCAGCGTCTTGGCCAGGTCGGCGGGGACCACGTGCAGCACCGGTGCCACCAGCACCTGGTGGCGGTGCAGGTCGGAGCGGGTGGTGACGAGGTCGGCGCGGACACCGAGGGCCAGCAGTGCCGAATACCAGTCGAGCGCCTCCTGCCGGTAGTCGAGCAGTGCGGAAGGGTGCGAGTCCTGCTCGCTCGCCCACCACGAATCCCAGTCGTAGAGGATGCCGACCCGGGCGGCCTCCCGCTCACTGCCCGCGACCGGGGCAAGTGCTTTGAGGGTGGAGCCGAGTTCGGCCACCGAGCGGAACAGCTCGCTGTCCTCACCGGCGTGCGGGACCATCGCCGAGTGGTACTTCTCGGCGCCGGCCGCCGACTGCCGCCACTGGAAGTAGCACACCGCGTCGGCCCCGTGCGCCACGTGCAGCAGCGAGTCACGGGCCAGGTCACCCGGACGCTTGGCCACGTTGACCGGCTGCCAGTTGACGGCACTGGTGGAGTGCTCCATCAGGAACCAGGGCCGGCCGCCGGCGATGCCGCTGGTGAGGTTCGCGGAGAAGGACAGCTCGTCGCGGTCCTGCGGCCCCGGGTGGACGTAGTGGTCGTTGGAGACGAAATCGATCTCCTGCGCCCAGTCGGGGTAGTCCATCCCCTTGGTGTTGCCCATCACCATGAAGTTGGTGGTGACCGGGACGTCCGGGGTGATCTCCCGCAGGATCTCCCGTTCGGCCCGTAGATGCTCCTTGAGCGCGTCCGACGAGAAGCGCTTGAAGTCCAGCTGCTGGGTGGGGTTGGGATGGGACGCGGCCTGCCGCGGCGGCAGGATCTGCTCCCAGTCGGTGTAGTGCTGGGACCAGAAGGCCGTGCCCCAGGCGGAGTTGAGCCCTTCCAGCGTGGTGTAACGGGCCCGCAGCCAGTGCCGGAACGCGCGCGCCGCGTCGTCGGAGAAGTCGTAGACGTTGTGGCAGCCCAGCTCGTTGCTGACGTGCCAGGCGACCAGCGCCGGGTGGTCCGCGTAGCGGGTCGCCAACTCCCTTACCAGGCGCAGCGCATGGGCGCGGAACACCGGGGAGGTGGGCCGCCAGTGCTGACGCGCCCCCGGCCACAGCGTCCCGCCGTCCGCGGTGACCGGCAGGATCTCCGGGTGGGCCGTGGTCAGCCACGGCGGCGGGGACGCGGTGGCGGTCGCCAGGTCGACACCGATGCCGCCGGCGTGCAGCAGGTCCAGCACCTCGTCGAGCCAGCCGAAGTCCCAGGTGTCCTCGGCCGGTTGCAGCCGAGCCCAGGAGAAGATCCCCACGGACACGACGTTCACGCCGGCCTTCCGCATCAGCCGGACGTCCTCCTCCCAGACGCTGCGGGACCACTGCTCGGGGTTGTAGTCGGCGCCGTACAGGAGGCGGGGGGCACGGTCACCGTCCACCCCGCTGGAACGGGGCAGGAGGGTGGAGATCATGGCGGTCCTTCCGGGTGTCCGGCCCCGGGGCGGCACGGCGTGCGTGCCGCCCCGGGGTGCTACTTCGCTACGGTGAAGCCCTGCTCGTTGCCGTACTTGACCGACGCGTCCTGCCAGGCCTCCAGGCCGTCCGCCAGCGTGGTGCCGGAGACGTAGGCCTTGCCGACGGTGTCGTTGAAGATCGAGTTGGCGTACACCTGGTACGGCAGGTACGCCCAGTCGTCGGCGACGTTCGCGGCCGACTCGGCGAACACCTTGTTTGCCTGCTGCCCGCCGAAGTACGGGAACTCGGTCTCCTGGAACTTCTCGGAGTCGAGCTGCGCCGTGGTTGCCGGGAAGGCGCCGCTCTTCACGCGGGTGTCGACCCCGTTGCCGGCGTTGGCGTACTCCACGAACGCGTAGGCGAGCGCCTCGTTCTTGCCGAGCTCGGGCAGGGTGAGGGCGCTGCCGCCGTTCTCCGCACTGGCGTCGGCGCCCGCCGTCCACTGCGGCAGCGGGGCGACACGCCAGTCACCGGCGGCCTCCTTCACGCCGGAGGCGAGGTTGGCCGGCATCCAGGCCCCGATGGCCAGGGTCGCGATGGTGCCGTCGCCGAGGCCCTTGTACCACTCGTCGGACCAGCTGGTGACCGGGGCGACCAGCTTCTCGTCGAGCAGCTTCTGCCAGGTGCCGGCGAAGTCCTTGGCCCTCTCGTCGGCGAAGCCGATCTTCACCTCGGTGCCGTCCACCTCGTAGGGGCGCGAACCGGCCTGCCACAGCATGCTGGTGGTGAAGCCCGCGTCGCCGGCGTCGTTGGTGATGTACGCCTTCGGGTCCGCCTTGCGCAGGGCGCGGGCCGCGTCCACGTACTCGTCCCACGTGGCCGGCACCTCGATCCCGTGCTTGTCGAAGACCTTCTTGCTGTAGAACAGCGCCATCGGGCCGGAGTCCATCGGCAGGCCGTAGATCCCCTCGCCGCCGGCCTTCACACCGTTCCACGGCCCGGGGGAGTACTGGTCGGCGAGCTGGTCGGCGCCGAAGCCGCTGAGATCGGTGAGTCCGTCGGTCAACGCGTACTGGCCCATGGCGTAGTACTCGACCTGGGCGACGTCGGGGACGCCCTTCTTCGCTGAGATGGCGTTCTGCAACGCCTTGTACTGCTCGTTGCCGGTGCCCGCGTTGACGAGGTTCACCTCGACACCGGGGTGCTCCTTCTCGAAGTCGGCGGCCACCTGCTCGAGCGTGGGTTCCCACGCCCAGACGGTGACGGTACCGCCCTTCTCCAGGGCCGCCTCGACGTCCGACTCGGAGACCGCCTTCGGAGCGGCGTCCCCGTCGCCGGAACCGCCGCAGGCGGTGGCGCCCAGGGCCAGGGCGCAGACTGTGCCGATGCCGCGCAGCAGGCGGCGGGATTGCTTGTGCATGGGAGTGCTTCCACTTCTTCGTGGGCTTGGATTCCAAGGCCTTGGGGTGGTGTGCGGTGGGAGAGGTGCTTGCGGGGGGTGGGGCCGGTGGGGCAGGGACGCGTGCCGAAGGAGGACGGCGCCCGGCGCCTATTCCTTGACGCTTCCGGCGGCGAGCCCCGACTGCCAGTACTTCTGCAGCAGCAGGAACGCGGCGATCAGCGGAACGATGGTGATCAGTGAGCCGGTGACGACCAGGTGGAAGACGGGCTGCCCGCCGGCCGTCTCGGCCTGGGCGTTCCAGCTGTGCAGGCCCAGGGTGAGGGGGTACCAGTCGGGGTCCTTGAGCATGATCAGCGGCAGGAAGTAGTTGTTCCAGGTCGCGACCATGGTGAACAGCGAGACGGTGACGATGCCCGGCGCCAGCAGCGGAAGCACCACCAGGAAGAAGGTGCGCAGCTCGCCCGCGCCGTCGATCCGGGCCGCTTCGAGGAGTTCGTTCGGGACGGCCTCACTGGCGAACACCCACATCAGGTACAGGCCGAACGGCGAGATCAGCGACGGGATGACGACCGCCCACGGGGTGTTGGTCAGTCCCATGTTGCTGAACATCAAAAAGGTCGGTACCGCCAGAGCCGTACCCGGTACGGCCACGGCACCGATGACGACGGCGAAGACGGCCCGGCGTCCGGGGAACTCGAACTTGGCCAGGGCGTAGCCGCCGAGCACGGCGAGGAGGGTCGCGCCTCCCGCGCCGAGCCCCACGTACAGCATGGTGTTCAGCAGCCAGCGGGTGAAGACGCCGTCGTCGTAGGTGAACGTCCCGGCGATGTTGTCCCAGAGGGCGAAGTCGCTGTCGAACCAGAGGCCGAACGAACGGGACAGTCCCTCCTGGGTCTTGGTGGCACTGATGACCAGCCACACCAGTGGTACCAGGCTGTAGAGCAGCACCAGGCCGGTGAGGACGGTCAGCAGCACACTGCGGCGGGGCCGCCCCGGCGTGGAGCCGCGCCGGCGCGTGCGCAGCCGGGGCACGGCGTCGGAATCGCCGGACGCGGAGCCGGTGCGGCCCGCGGAGGAGGGGGAGACGGTAGTGGTCATCGCTGCTTCACACTCCCTTGCGCATGCCGCGCAGCTGGACGACATAGGCGATGACCATGGTGATCAGACCCATGATGATGGCGACCGTCGCGGAGTAGTTGTGCTGCTGGCCGGAGAAGGACAGCGAGTACGTGTAGTAGTTCGGCGTGTAGTCCGTGGTGATGGCGTTGGGTGCCAGCTTCTGCAGGACGCTGGGCTCGTTGAAGAGCTGGAAGCTGCCGATGACGGAGAAGATCGTCGCGATGACCAGGGCGCCGCGGATCGCGGGCAGCTTGATGGCGGTGATGACGCGGAGCTGCCCGGCGCCGTCGATCTCGGCCGCCTCGTAGAGGGAGTGCGGGATCACCCGCAGCGCCGCGTAGAAGATCAGCATGTTGTAGCCGACGAACTCCCAGGTGACGATGTTGCCGATCGACGCCAGTACCAGGTCGGGGGAGAGCGGGTTGGGCAGCGACAGCCCGAAGGCCTCGTTGACGTCGCCGACCAGGCCGAAGCGGGTGCCGTACATGAAGCCCCACATCAGCGTGGCGACGACGGCGGGCACCGCGTACGGCAGGAAGATCGAGATGCGGAAGAAGCTCTTGCCGTAGAGCTGTCCGCTGTCCAGCGCCAGGGCCACCAGCAGGGCGATGCCGAGCATGATCGGAACCTGGACGCACAGGAAGAGCGAGACCCGGCCGAGCGCGGCCCAGAACCGTTCGTCCTGCAGGGCCTGCTGGTAGTTGTCGAACCCGACGAAGCTGGTGCCGCCGATGAGCTGGTCGCGGAAGAGGCTCAGGTAGACCGAGTACACGATCGGTGCCAGGAAGACCAGGGCGAACACGACCACGAAGGGGCCGATGAACCCCCACCCCGTCCAGGAGCGGCGGTCCCGTCCCGCCGGAGGCGGTGCCGGCCGCGGCTCGGCGGCCGCCGGCGGTTGCAGCGTCGTCATGTCGTTCCTCGCTCGTCCACGTTCGGGCCGGGTGGTCACGGGGCCCTCTCCCGGGCGGGGAACCGTGCCCCCGCAACCGATGTTTACGCAAACATCGAGCGCCGCAGAAATGCGGCGGAGTGTTATGTTTACGTAAACATTCGGTGGCGGCATGTCTACACTGCCCCGATGACGACGGTCAAGGGTCCTCCGGGAGACCCTGACGCGGCGGGTGGCGACGGGAAGGCGGCTGGAAAGCCAGTGGAGACGGTGCACAGCACGCCAAGGCGGGCCCTCGTTCCCGAGGCGACCGCAGCCGGCGGGGATCCGGCCGACGCGGACCGGGCGGGCGGGGAGCCCGCGGGCACGGACCCGGCCGACGGTGCCGCCCCGCGTCCCCGTCCGCGGGGCGGCAGCCGCCCCGCCCGGGCCTCCATGGCGGACGTGGCACGCCTCGCCGGCGTCTCGTCCCAGACGGTCTCCCGTGTGTCCAACGGTTACGCCGGAGTGAACGAGGAGACCCGCCGGCAGGTGCTCGCCGCGATGCAGGAGCTCGGCTACCGGCCCAACAGTGCGGCCCGCGCGCTCAAACGCGGCGAGTTCCGCACCATCGGCGTCATCACCTTCTCGCTGGCCACGACCGGAAACGTACGCACCCTGGAGGCGATCGCGACCTCCGCCGCGCACGAGGGCTACGCGGTGACCCTGTTGCCCGTCGCGATACCGACCCAGGAAGAGGTGCGCGGCGCGTTCTCCCGGCTGGAGGAACTCGCCGTCGACGCGGTGATCGTCATCATGGAGGTCCATCTGCTGGACGCGGCAACGATCCAACTGCCCCCACACGTCCAGGTCGTGGTCGTCGACTCCGACGCCGGTGACCACTACACGGTCGTCGACACCGACCAGGCCGGCGGCACCCGTACCGCGGTGCACCACCTGCTCGACCTCGGCCACCGCACGGTGTGGCACCTGGCCGGCCCCGAGGGCTCCTTCGCCGCCCAGCGTCGCACCGACGCCTGGCGCGCCGCCCTCACCGGCGCGGGACGCGTCCCGCCGGAACTGGTCCGCGGCGACTGGTCCGCGGAGTCCGGCTACCGCGCGGGCCTCGCACTCGCCGCCCGCGACGAGTGCACCGCCGTCTTCGCGGCCAACGACCAGATGGCCCTCGGCCTGCTGCGGGCCTTCCACGAACGCGGCCGGCGAGTTCCCGGGGACGTCAGCGTCATCGGCTTCGACGACATCCCCGAGGCATCCTCGTTCCTGCCCCCGCTGACCACCGTCCACCAGGACTTCGCCGAGGTGGGACGGCGCTGCGTGGCGGCCGTTCTGGGCAAGGTGCGCCATGGCGGCCCCGAGCGGGGGACCACCCTCGTCCCGACCCGCCTGGTGGCGCGCGCCAGTACGGCACCGCCGCCGGCGGAGAAGGCGTGGACGCGTGGGTGATGCGGCCCGTTCTGGCTCAACTCGCCCTGTCTGCTCGCATGTTGATGTGCAAGACTCGTTGATCATCATCAGCGGTGATCCACCGCGGGACGGAGTTCGTCATGCCGGCCGGCAGGTCCAGCCCTCCGCAGATCGACACCCGCGCGGCGCACCCCGCGCGGGTCTACGACTGGTTGCTCGGGGGCAAGGACAACTACCCCGTGGACGAGGCCGTCGGCGAGAAGCTGCCACCCCAGGCCCGGGACGCCGCCCGGCAGAACCGCCGGTTCATGCACCGGGCCGCCACCTGGCTCGCCGGACAGGGCGTCGACCAGTTCCTCGACGTCGGCACCGGCATCCCCACCGAGCCGAACCTGCACCAGATCGTGCAGGCCGTCGCCCCGGCCGCGAAGGTCGTCTACACCGACAACGACCCGATCGTCCTGCGGCACGCGGAGGCCCTGCTGATCAGCGGTCCCGAGGGCGCCACGGACTACTTCCAGGCCGATGTGCGCAATCCCGGGGAGATCATCGACCACGCCCGGACCGTCCTCGGCTTCGGCCGTCCCGTCGCGCTGTCCCTGATCGCCCTCCTGCACTTCATCCCCGACGACCAGGAACCCCGCGCCGTTGTCGGAGAGCTGCTCTCCGCACTCCCACCGGGCAGCTACCTGGTGCTGTCGCACGCGGCGTCCGACCGCCACGCGGAACTGGCCGCCCAGGTCACCGCCGAGTACGCCCGGGCCGGCATCCGCCTCGGCTTTCGCACCCGCTCCGAAGTCGCCCGCTTCTTCGACGGCCTGGACCTGGTGGCGCCGGGCCTGGTCACGGCCACGGAGTGGTTCCGAAAGACCCCGGCCCCGGCAGCCGAGGACAGCGGCATCTACGCGGGCGTCGCCCGGCTCCGCTGACTTCCGCGGCGCCCTGCCCGCAGGCGCCGTCCGGTGGCGCGTCCGGCCCGCGGACAGAGGGCCGGACGGACGCGGACTGAACGCGTGGCCCCGGGCAGCGGGACGCGGCGAGGACCGGCGTCCTGCCTCGCACCCGCCCGCCGGGTCGCACGGCGCTCGCCGCCCCACGCGGCCGGCCGTACGTCACCCCGGCGCGGGGCGACCGCGGTGGCCGTCCCGCCCGCCCGGGGTTCCCCCTCGGGCGGGCAGCGGCCGCCCACCGCCTTCCCGCAGGCCATGCATGACCCCGGCCCCGGTCACCCCAGCGGTACCGTCACCTCGCCCGCCCCCCGGGCCTGGGCCCCGCCCGCGACCCGCACCGTGAACGGCCGCTCGGTGCCCGACGCGGTGACCCGCAGCACGTCGCCGTCCCGCACCACCCGGAAGCCCGCCGCCCGCGCACCCGTCGTGTCGGGCACGGTGACCTCGGCCTCGTAGTCGGGCGAGGCAGGAGGGTGGACGAGAAGTACCGGCGCGTCCAGCCAGTCGCCGTCGGGCCGCGTGTCGTCCCCGGCCAGCGGCAGCACGGCGCCCTCCCGGACATACAGCGGCAGGCTGTCGTAGCCGTGCCGCTCGGTGCGCCAGCACGGGCCGGTGACCCTCTCGCCGCTCAGCAGGTGGGTCCAGGTGCCCTTCGGCAGGTGGACCTCCACCTCCCCGTCCGTGTCGAACACGGGGGCGACCAGCAGGTCGGGGCCCAGCATGTACTGACGGTCCAGCTGACGGCACGACGGATCGTCCCAGAACTCCAGCACCATCGGCCGCATCATCGGCACCCCGGTGTCGTGCGCCTCGACGGCGGCACCGTACAGGTAGGGCATCAGCCGGTGCTTGAGCAGGGTGAACCGCCGGGCGACGTCCACCGCCTCGTCGCCGAACTCCCACGGCACGCGGTACGACGTGGAACCGTGCAGCCGGCTGTGCGAGGACAGCAGGCCGAAGGCGAGCCAGCGCTTGAACACCGAGGGGTCCGGCGTGCCCTCGAAACCGCCGATGTCGTGGCTCCAGAAACCGAACCCGCTCAGCGACAGCGACAGCCCGCCCCTCAGCGACTCGGCCATCGCCTCGAAGGACGACCAGCAGTCGCCGCCCCAGTGCACCGGGAACTGCTGCCCGCCCGCGGTCGCGGACCGTGCGAAGAGCACGGCCTCACCCTGCCCGCGCTCCTTCTCCAGAAGCTCGAACACCGTCCGGTTGTAGAGCTGGGTGTAGTAGTTGTGCATCCGCTCGGGGTCCGAGCCGTCGTGCCAGAGAACGTCGGTGGGAATGCGCTCGCCGAAGTCCGTCTTGAAGCAGTCCACTCCCTGGTCGAGCAGGGGCTTCAGCTTCGACTGGAACCAGGCCCGCGCCTCGGGACTGGTGAAGTCGACCAGCCCCATGCCGGCCTGCCACAGGTCCCACTGCCACACGTCGCCGTCGGCCCGGCGCACCAGGTGCCCGAGGGCGGCGGCCTCGTCGAAGAGCGGCGACTTCTGGGCGATGTACGGGTTGATCCAGGCGCTGATCCGCAGCCCCTTCTCCTTGAGCCGGGCCAGCATGCCGTCCGGGTCGGGGAACACGTCGGGATCCCACTGGAAGTCGCACCACTGGTACTCACGCATCCAGAAGCAGTCGAAGTGGAACACCGTGAGAGGGATACCGCGTTCGGCCATGCCGTCCACGAACGACGTCACCGTCGCCTCGTCGTACGACGTGGTGAACGAGGTGCTGAGCCACAGGCCGAACGACCAGGCGGGCGGCAGGGCGGGACGGCCGGTGAGGGCCGTGTAACGGGTGAGGACGTCCTTCGGGGTGGGGCCGGCGACGACGTAGTACTCCAGCGACTGGTCCTCGACGCTGAACTGCACCTGGCCGACCGACTCCGAGCCGACCTCGAAGGACACCGCACCGGGATGGTTGACGAAGACGCCGTAACCGCGGGACGACAGGTAGAACGGGATATTTTTGTAGGACTGCTCACTGCTCGTGCCGCCGTCGGCCTGCCACACGTCGACCGTCTGGCCGTTCTTGACGAACGGGGTGAAGCGCTCGCCGAGGCCGTAGACCTGCTCCCCGACACCCAGTGCCAGCCGGGTCAGCATGTGGTGCCGCTCCCCGTGCCCGGTGGTGACGAAGGCCGTGTTCCTGGCGTCCGCACGGGTCAGCTCGCGCCCGTCCGCGTCCCGGAAGGCGAGTGCGAAGGGGCCCGACCCGTCGAGGCGGAGCGTCAGCGGACCGCTGGTCAGCTCGGTGACCGGACCGTCCTGGCGTACCGTCCCGGCGCCGTCGGCGTCGCCGACCAGGGCGAAGTCGGGCCCCGGCCGCCGCTTGCCCGCGTGATGCGTGACGCGGACACCGATGACACCCTCGGCGGGGGAGAAGCACTCCACCGTGACGAGCGGCGCGTTCAGGGTGTCGCCCCTCCGCGCCACCTTCCGTATGGAGGCGTACGTGGTGAAGCGCTTCGATTCGGGGCGCACCTCGCGCACCTCGGTGGCGTACGAGATCTGGACGCCGTCGCGGATGCGCCAGAAGCCGTCGGTGAACTTCATGATCTTCCTCGGAGGGGGAGAGAGCGATGGCGGGGAAGGAAGCGGTATTTGACCAGGAACTATGACAGGTTCGGGGGTTCCTGTCACGCCCTGGTGCACACGGATCGCCTTGCTGGGGGGCTAGCGCGACCGGCTTCCGCTGACGTATTAGTAATCAGGCAAAACAAATTGCACCCGACCTCGGAGCCGAGTTTCCCATGAGCGGGACCGCCTAATCGTCGAAGCGCTTCACCAGTTGCCTCGCCGCCCCGGAATCCCTCTCTGGCCCACTCCTCCCACGAGCCGCCGGGTCGGCCAACGCCGAGCCGGTCCCACCCAAGGGCACCCACCGTGACAGCACATCCCCCGGTCGCCGCACAGAGCGGGCCCCGCCGCCCGCGCAGAGCCGTCACGTCCCTCGCCGCCGTCGCCGTCCTGGTCACCGGGGCGGCACTCACCGGCTGCGCACAGCAACGGGACAGCGACGTGTACACCGTGATGAACTCCTCGACCGACGAGTCCTACCACCGCTGGGACGCCGAGGCGATGGCCCGCTGCGGCAAGCAGCTCGGCATCCGCATCGAGCAGCAGAGCGTTCCCGCCGCGCAGGTGATGACGAAGGCGCTGCGCATGGCCTCGTCGAAGTCGCTGCCGGACATCGTGCAGTTCGACGCCTCCGAGATGCCGACCTTCGCCGAGGCGGGCGGACTCGTCGACCTGCGCACCCTCGGCCTCGAAACCGACGAGATCCCCGAGGGCATCGTCGAGTTCGGCTCCTACCGGGGCACGTACTACGGCGCGGCCCGCTCCGTGAACACCCTGGCCCTCTTCTACAACAAGGACATCCTGGACCGGGCCGGCATCGAGGTACCCACCACCTGGGACGAACTGCGCGACACGGCCGAACAGCTCACCGAGGGCAGGCGCTACGGCCTGGCGCTCAGCGCGGGCGGCGCCGAGGACGGCGTCTTCCAGTTCACCCCGTTCATGTGGTCCAACGGAGGCGACGAGACCGAGCTGGACAGCCCGCAGGTCGTCGAGGCACTCGACTACTGGAAGGCGCTGCTCCAGGACGGTTCGCTGTCCAGGTCCACCGTCAACTGGACCCAGGCCGACGTCAACGACCAGTTCATGGCCGGCAACGCCGCCATGATGATCAACGGTCCATGGCAGGTCGAGACCCTCAACACCGACGAGTCCCTCGACTGGGGCATCGCCCAGATCCCCGTTCCGCAGGCCGGCGACGCCTCGGTGGGACCGCTCGGCGGCGCGGTGCTCACCGTGCCGAAAACCGGTGACGAGGACCGCGAGAGGACGGCCGGCCGCATCGTCGCCTGCCTCGCCGGTGAGAAGGAACAGCTCACCTACGCCCTGAACAGCTGGATGGTCCCGGCCAACGAGAAGGCCGCCGCCGTCTGGCGTGAACGCGTGCCCGAACTCGACGCACTGGCCGACCAGGTCGCCGAGGCCCGCTCCCGCACCGGCAAGCTCGGCGCCGGCTGGTCCTCGGCCTCCCTCGCGCTGCAGAGCGCCTTCCAGTCCGCCCTGACCGGCCAGTCCAGCGAGGCCGCCCTGAAGCGCGCCCAGCAGCGCGCCACGAGCGGGAACCGAGGTACGCGCCCATGACCACGTCCACCGTCACCGCCGCGGCCCCGGCGAAGGCGCCCGGGAAGGCCGCCCCGGACCCGGCCCGGCTGCGCCGCCGGCGCCGGCTCGCCCAGTGGGGCTTCATCGCCCCCGCCGTCGTCTTCATGCTGCTCTTCTTCGGCTACCCGCTCGTCCGCAACGTCGTGATGAGCTTCCAGCACTACACGCCGAAGACGTTCTTCACCTCGGAGGCGCCCTTCAACGGCACCGACAACTGGTCGGCCGTCCTCCAGGACGCCCTCTTCGGCAAGGCCCTGTGGCACACCCTCGTCTTCACCGCCGGCTCCCTGCTCGGCCAGTTCTGCATCGGGCTCGCACTCGCCGTCTTCTTCAGCCGCAGGTTCCCCCTGAACGGCGTCCTGCGGTCGCTGATCCTGCTGCCCTGGCTGGTTCCCATGGTGGTGTCCGGCATCGTCTGGCGCCGCATCCTCGACCAGGACACCGGCGTACTCAACACCTTCCTGGGCGCCCTCGGCCTCGCCGGCGACACCCCGTGGCTGACCAGCCCCGACATGGCCCTGCTGTCGGTGGTCCTGGTCAACATCTGGATCGGTATCCCGTTCAACATGGTCATCCTGTACGGCGGCCTCCAGGAGATACCGAGAGAGCTGTACGAGGCGGCCTCCCTGGACGGTGCCTCGGCCTGGCGCACCTTCCGCTCCGTCACCCTGCCCATGCTCAAGCCGGTGATCACGGTCGTCCTCGTCCTCGGCTTCATGTCGACAGTGAAGATCCTCGACCTCATCCTCGCCCTCACCGACGGCGGCCCCGCCGACGCCACCCAGACCCTGGGCACGCTCACCTACCAGAACTCCTTCGTCCAGCTCGACTTCGGAGCGGGCGCGGTCGTCGGCAACGTCCTCATCCTCATCTCCGCGGCGTTCGCCGTGTTCTACCTGCGGGCCAACCGCACCGACGGGAAGTGACCGACATGGCCGCTCACACACCCGCCCCCGCCGCACCACGCGTACGGGGACGCCGCCTGGGCTCCACCGTGGCGGGCCTGCTCGTCCTGGGCGTCATGCTCTTCCCGCTCTACTGGATGCTCAACACGGCACTCCAGCCCGAGTCCGGACTGCTCCAGGTCGCCCCGGTTCCCGGCAGCCTGGACCTGTCCGGATTCTCGAAGGCCATCAGTGACCAGGGCGGACACCTGCTCACCTCACTGGTGGTCTCCCTGGGCGCCGTCGCCATCTGCCTCGCCGTCTCCGCCCCCGCCGCCTACGGGCTGGCCCGCTTCGGGCTGCGCGGCACCCGCACCATCGTGTTCGGCACCCTCATCACCCAGATGGTCCCGGGCATCGTCATCGCCAACGCGCTCTACAGTTCCTACGTCGACCTCGGCCTGGTCAACTCCCACTTCGGGCTCATGCTCGCCGACGCCTCACTCGGCATCCCCTTCGCCATCGTGCTGATGCGCGCCTTCATGGTGTCCATCCCCGGCGAGGTCGTCGAGGCCGCGCAGATCGACGGCGCCGGACCGGTGCGCACCTTCGTCCGCGTGGCGCTGCCGATGAGCCGCAACGCCCTGATCACCTCCGGCCTGTTCGCCTTCCTGTTCTCGTGGAGCGACTTCATGTTCGCGCTCACCCTGAACACCACCGACGACGTCAAACCGATCACCCTGGGCATCTATCAGTACATCGGCGCCCACGTCGGCGACTGGGGCTCGGTGATGGCCGCGTCCGTGCTCTCCGCCGTGCCCGCGGCGATCCTGCTCGTCCTCGCCCAGAAGTACATCGCCGCCGGCATCACCGGAGGCTCCGTCAAGTGACCACCGCACGAACCGAGGAGATCGCCCAGCACATGTCCGACTTCCCGAGCTTCCCGCCCGGATTCGTCCTCGGGGCCGCGACCGCGTCCTACCAGATCGAGGGGGCTGTCCGGGAGGACGGCCGCGGCCCGTCGATCTGGGACACCTACAGCCACACCCCCGGCCTGGTGGAGGGCGGCGACACCGGGGACACCGCCTGCGACCACTACCACCGTTACCCCGAGGACGTCGCCCTGCTGCGCGACCTCGGCGTCGGCTCCTACCGCTTCTCCGTCGCCTGGCCGCGCGTCGTGCCCGACGGCAGTGGACCGGTGAACCCCAAGGGCCTGGACTTCTACGAGCGCCTGGTCGACGAACTCCTGGCCGCCGGCATCGAACCAGCCGCCACCCTCTACCACTGGGACCTCCCCCAGGCCCTCGAGGACCGGGGCGGCTGGCGCGTGCGCGACACCGCCGAGCGGTTCGCCGAGTACACCGCCGCCGTCGCCGACCGGCTGGGCGACCGCGTACCGCGCTGGATCACCCTCAACGAACCGTGGTGCAGCGCCTTCCTCGGCTACTCCGTCGGCCGCCACGCACCCGGCGCCCGCGAGGGCCGAGGCGCCCTGGCCGCCGCCCACCATCTGCTGGTCGCCCACGGACTCGCCGTACAGGCGCTGAGGGCGGCCGGTGTGCGCGAGGCCGGCATCACCCTCAACCTCGACCACCACCTGCCCGCCACCGACTCCGCCGCCGACCGGGCCGCCGTCGTCCGCGCCGACACCCTGCACAACCTGGCGTGGACCGACCCCATCCTGGCCGGCCGCTACCCCGGCACCGAACAGGACACCTGGGGCGAGCTGATCACCGGCCAGGAGTTCCGCCGCGACGGCGACCTGGACCTGATCTCGCAGCCGCTGGACTTCCTCGGCATCAACTACTACCGTCCCATCACCGTCGCCGACGCCCCGTACCGCGAGAGCGACCCCGCCCGGCGCGTGGCCACCGACAACCGGTACGAGGAGGCACCGACACCCGGTGTCCGCCACACCGCGATGGGCTGGCCGGTGGTGCCCCGCACCCTCACCGACCTGCTGGTGGACCTCAAGGAGCAGTACGGTGCCGCCCTGCCGCCCGTCCACATCACCGAGAACGGCTCCGCCGAGGACGACCGGGTCACCGACGGCGCCGTCCACGACCACGACCGCGTGGCCTATCTGCGTGACCACCTCACCGCCCTGCGCGCCGCCATCGACCGGGGCGTCGACGTACGCGGCTACTACGTCTGGTCCCTGCTCGACAACTTCGAGTGGGCCTACGGCTACGGCAAGCGCTTCGGCATCGTCCGCGTCGACTACGACACCCAGCGGCGCATCCCGAAGGACAGCTATCACTGGTACCGGCGGATGATCGCCGCACAGCACCCCTGAGCCGCCCCGCACGACGGGCACAGGGGCCGTCCCGTCAGGCGACGGCCCCTCCCCGGGCTCCCGGCGCCGCGGTCGGTCCGCCCGTGCCCGGCCCTCCGGTGCTCAGACCGCCTGCGCCGGGCCGTCGGCGCCGGCCTCGGGCACCGTACGGAACTCCACGTCGACGACGCCGTCGACATTGCGGCACAGCTCCTCGAGCTCCTCTGCCATCGCCTGGGACGACAGCTGCCCGATGAGTCGGACGTGACCGTGCGTCACATTCACCTCGACCGCCGAGGGAGCCTCGCCGAGCGCCCGCACCAGCACGTCCTCGACGATCTCCGTACGGATCGCCCGGTCCTCGCGCACGAAGACGCGCAGCAGGTCGCTCCTGCTCACCACACCCCTCAGCCGGCCCGCCGCATCGACCACCAGCAGCCGCTTGATCCCGTGCAGCGCCATCCCCCGGGCGGCGTCCACCACGCTCCAGTCCTCGGCGGCACACAGCGCGGGTGACGTCATCAGTCCGGCGGCGTCGGTGGCCCACGCCTTCTCAGGCCGGGGCACCCCACCGGACCCACCGGCGTCGCCCTCCTGACGGCCCCACATCTTGTGCAGCAGATCCGCCTCCGACACCACACCCACCGGACGGTCCTCGGCGTCGACCACGGGGACGGCGGTGATGTCGTACTCGAGCAGCAGGTGCGCGATCTCCTTGAACGGCGTTCCGCCCTGGATACGGACGACGGCGTCACTCATCACATCGCGCACCTTCTGGTGGCTCATGGTGGCGGTTCCTCTCTGCTCCTGGCACAGGTCCGACGGACGGACGACCGCTGTGCGCACGCGGCCGTCACCGACATCATCACCGGTCGGGGGCATCGAACGGGAACAGGAGGATCGCGTTCCGGCCCCGTCGGACTCCCTTTCCCCCCGAGAGTGCGGGGCAGCAGGGCCCCGGCACGGCATCGGCCCGCGCCCACCCGGACGGAGCCGGACGCAACACGGGCCGATGCCCCGCGCCGTGCCTCAGCGGCCGGCCCACGGTGCGGGCGGCACCTCGCCCCCCTTCTCCGTCACGTACGTGGTGCCGTCGTCCCACTCGGTCGTGACGACGGCCTCGCAGTGGAACCGGTCCCGCCTGACCCCGATCTCCTCGGAGGCGGAGGGGTGACCGGCGCGGACCACCTGCGGCGCACCGGTGCGGGTCCACACGTCGTCGTCCTGGGGGCGAGTTCGTAGTACTTCGGTCCCGGGACGGCCACCGCGCAGACGGGCCCGGTCGTCACGCCGGGCGTGCGCTTTTCGCCGCCCGCCTCGCGGACCCGTACCTCGTCCGAGGCGAGGGCGGCGGCCGTGCTCCAGGTTCCCGTACGCGCTGTCGCCCGTGCTCTGCACGGGGTCCGGCCCGGTGCCGATGAACGGGCCGACGGCGTCGGACGCGGCGACCTCACGGGCCTGCGCGACGGCACCGGACGCGGGAACCAGCCCCGTCACGGGCGTGCCGAGGGCCATCGGGGTGGCCAGGAGTCCGCGGCGCCCCTGCTCCCACTTGGCGACAACACCGTCCCCATGTGGTTCCGGCGCAGGTCGCGTCCTGCAGTTCAGCGCCTGCGGCTCGCCGGGGGGAAGACCTCGGGAAGAGCGGACGAATGCCGGGAGAGCCGGGAGGAACGACGAGTGTGCGCGGGGGTGCGGGCACACGTGCCCGGCGGGTACGGCGACCCGGCCCCTGTAAAGTGCGGTGATCCGGGCCGACGCGGAGCCCGGGTGATATCGGCAGGGGGAGCTCATGGCCAAGGTCACCGTCATGCTCGACGCCGAGCTGGTCGTGGAAGTCATGGTGCTGGCCGGAGTCGGGTCGCCCCAGGACGCCGTCGAGGTCGTGGTGCGGGACTACATCGCCCGCGGCCACCGCACGGAGACCCGCACCGAACGCAAGGACCAGAACCTGCGTGAGGTGGACCTCCGGCCGCAGGAACCGCAGGGCTGAGCGCGCGGACGGGACCCGGGCCGTCACGGGGTCCGGATGCCCCGTTATCTTTTTCGCGGTCCTGCAGGAGGGCCGCTGGCCTCCGGGCCCGGCATGACTGTTGCCCCCTGTCGAAGGCATGACCTGGGGGTGGTGTCACCGGGCCCGGGAGGTGCCGTCGGAGACGCTGATGAGAGGTCCGGCCACCGTCCGGTCCGGCGCAATGCCGGACAGTTTGCGGGCGGCAGGTCTGCATAACGTGGATGCGCGCGTACGACACCACCGCCCGAGGCCGGCACCGCCAACTCCCTTGGAGGGGTGCGATGTTCGACACCAGCAGCGTGGGCGTCTTCCTCGGCATGGACGTCGGCAAGAGCGCCCATCACGGGCACGGACTGACCCCGGCCGGCAAGAAGGTCCTCGACAAGGCCATGCCCAACAGCGAGCCGAAACTGCGGTCGGTATTCGACAAGCTGATCGCGAAATTCGGCACCGTGCTGGTGATCGTGGACCAGCCCGCCTCGATCGGCGCCCTCCCGCTGACCGTGGCCCGGGATGCCGGCTGCCGGGTCGCCTACCTGCCCGGCCCGGCCATGCGCCGGATCGCCGACCTGCCCGGCCCGGCCATGCGCCGGATCGCCGACCTCTACCCAGGAGAGGCCAAGACCGACGCCAAGGACGCCGCGGTGATCGCAGACGCCGCCCGCACCATGCCACACACCCTGCGCACCCTGGAGCCGACCGACGAGATCACCGCCGAGCCGACCGTGCTCGTCGGCTTCGACCAGGACCTCGCCGCCGAGGCCACCCGCACCTCCAACCGGATACGCGGCCTGCTCACCCAGTTCCACCCCAGCCTGGAACGCGTCCTCGGCCCGCGCCTCTCGACCACCAGGCCGTCACCTGGCTGCTGGAGCGCCACGGCTCCCCGGCCGCCCTGCGCAAGGCGGGCCGCCGCAGACTCGTCGAGATGATCCGGCCCAAGGCCCCGCGCATGGCCTCCCGGCTGATCGACGACGTCTTCGACGCCCTCGACGAACAGACCGTCGTGGTCCCGGGAACCGGCACCCTCGACATCGTCGTGCCCTCCCTGGCCCGCTCGCTCGGCGCCGTCCATGAACAGCGCCGGGCCCTGGAAGCGCAGATCAACGCCCTGCTGGAGGCCCACCCTCTTTCCCAGGTCCTGACGTCGATGCCCGGCGTCGGCGTCAGGACCGCCGCTGTCCTGCTGACCACCGCCGGCGACGGCACCAGCTTCCCCACCGCCGCCCACCTCGCCTCCTACGCCGGCCTCGCCCCCGCCACCAGACAATCCGGAACCTCGATCCACGGCGAACACGCACCACACGGCGGAAACCGGCAGCTCAAACGTGCCATGTTCCTCTCCGCCTTCGCCTGCATGAACGCCGATCCCGCCTCCCGCACCTACTACGACAAGCAACGCGCCCGCGGAAAGACACATACCCAGGCCCTTCTCCGCCTCGCCCGCCAGCGCATCAGCGTCCTGCTCGCCATGCTCCGCGACGGCACCTTCTACGAGCCCCGAACCCCTACCGTCACCCTCGCCGCATGACCAAGGCAAACAGTCACACACCCGACACCGCAGCCTTGACGAAGGACATAGAGGCACCCCCGGTGTGACCAGGCGTGGTGGCCGGGGTGAGCGGACGACACCTGCCCGGCGTGGCCAACAGCCGGGAAACGTACCGCGGCCGCGGCGGGGATGGCGCCGCCGGTCAGGCCTTCGCGCTCGGTCCGGTCGAGGAGGCGGCCAGGAACGCCGTCTTCCGGACCCGCGTCAGGCCTGCCGTTCCGGCCGGGTGCTTCGGTCGAGGGTGATCCGCGCGGCAACCGGCAGATGGTCGCTGCCGGTCTCGGGCAGGGTGCGGAGGTGACGGACGGCGGCCGAGCGGGCCATCACCTGGTCGATGCGGGCCAGGGGCAGCGCGGCGGGGAAACTGAGGGCGAAGCCGCGTTCCGCCACGTTCATCGAAGAGGTCAGCGGGGCCAGACCGCGGTCGTCGACGGTGCCGTTGAGGTCACCCAGAAGAATCACCGGCTCCAGCTCCTCGGCGTCGAGGGCCCGGCCCAGCAGTCGGGCACTCTCGTCCCGGTTGGCCGAGGCGAGGCCGCCCGGCCCGACCCGGACCGAGGGCAGGTGCGCGACGTAGGCCGCGATGTCCCCGTGCGGGCTGCGGACCACGGCCCGCAGCCCGCGGCTCCACGGCTCGGTGATCCCCCGGGGCTTGATGTCCAGCAGCCGGGCGCCGCTGAGCGGATGTCTCGACCAGAGGCCGACGGTGCCCCGGACCTCGTGGTACGGGTAGCGCCGGGCGAGTGTCCGCTCGTAGACCGGCAGTGCCGCCGGGACCAGCTCCTCCAGCGCGATGAGGTCGGCGCCGGCGTCGGCCAGGGCGCGGGCAGTGCCCGCCGGATCGGTGTTCTCGTCACTGACGTTGTGCTGCACCACCACCAGATCCCGTGCGCCGGCCCGCGGTTCGGGCAGGAACAAACCGCCGAAGAGACACGTCCAGGCGGCCACCGGCAGCAGCAGGGCGGACAGCGCGGTCGACGAACGCCGCAGCAGCGCCGCCGCGAGCAGCACCACGACCACCACCCCCAGCCAGGGCAGGAACGACTCCAGCAGACTGCCCGCCCGGCCCACGGAGTTGGGCACCGCGCGGTGGAACACCAGCAGCCCCGCCGTCAGCACCGCGGCCGCCGCGACCATCCGTCCCCGCGTCCATACCGACCCGCCGCGCGCGCCCCACCGTCCGCCGCCCACCCGTTCCTCCCCACTGCCCGGACGCTCCGCCCACATGATCCTTTCCTTCAGGACGCGCTCCCGCGTACGCGGGTTCCGTGCTTGGTCACCTTCTGGTTCCCCAGTCACCAAAAAGTGCGTTCTTCCATGTCAGCGGCCACTCTCCTACGGTTTCCGAGTAACCACAGGTGACCAGGACCGACCGCCGGGGCTGTCACCGGCCCGGCAGCAGAGAGCCCGCGGGCTCACAGCACAAGGAGGCAAACAGTATGGCCATCACCCTGATCAACCCCGAGGGACTCCCGGAGATCGACGTCTACCGGCAGGTGGCGATCGCGTCCGGTTCCAGGACGGTCTTCATCGCCGGGCAGGTCTCCTGGGACGCCGACGGCGTCACCGTCGGCGCGGGCGACCTCGCTGCCCAGGTGGAGCAGTGCTACCTCAACGTCGCCACCGCCCTGGCCGCGGCCGGCGCCACGTTCGCCGACGCCGCGAAACTGACCGCCTACGTCGTCGACTGGACGCCCGACAGGATGGCGCAGTTCATGGAGGGCGTCACCCGCGCGGCACGGAAGCTGGGAACCACCCCGGCGGCGCCGGCCACGCTGGTGGGCGTACAGGCACTGGACATCCCCGACCACCTGGTCGAGATCGAGGCCGTCGCGGTCCTTGACTGAGGCCCGTCGCGTTCCGTGACCGCGGCCCGGGACGTCAGGAACAGCCACGGCCCACGGGCGCGTTGAGCCGGACGAGTGTCCCGGTCGTCCCGCGGGTGGCCGGGTCCTCCCGGCGTTCCCGGCCGGCCTGGCGCCGCCGCCGGGCGAGGCCGGGGGCGAGCCGGTTCTTGCCGCGCGGCTCCGAGCGGAGGGCAAGAGGACTGTCCGCCCCCCGCCGGCGCCAGCCGACGGAGGAGGGGACGACGGCTCGACGGTCGGCGGCCGTGGCGCCGGGGATGCCGGCCGGTGCCACGTATGCCGCCCACAGCGGTGACGCGGAGCCCTTTTGGCCGGGCGCTGCCGATCCCGCCGGAACCTCCCTCCCACCCTCCTCCGTCATGCGCTCCGGAGTGCTGCCGCTGTCACATGCCGTGCGTCAGACGCGGAAGACATCGAGGAAACTGCTCCAGAACCCCTTCTTCCGTCCCGACTCCTGCCGGGCCGGGGCGGACGGCGCCACGGCCCGGGGCTGCTCCGCACCGGGCACCGAGGCACGGCTCTGCAGAGCCGCCGCCATGCGTGTGGCCGGTGACGGGCTGAAGGTCACGGGCAGTGCCACCAGCGCCCGGTGGAACGGCCCCGGCCGCCACCGCAGTTCCGCCTGCGGTACGGCCAGCGCCAGGTCGGGCAGCGCGTTGAGCAGCCGCTCGATCGCGGTGGTCGCGATCACCGTCGCCGGGTCCTTGGCGGGGCAGGCGTGCGGTCCTGCCCCCCACGCCAGGTGCGCGCCCTTGCTGTGCGTGCGGCGGGCCTCGGCGAGCGCGGGGTCGCTGTTGGCACCGGCGAAGGAGATGACGACCGGGGTGTTGGCCTCCACCACATGGCCGCCCAGGTCGACGTCCTGGACCGGGTAGTGGGTCGCGTAGTTGGCGATCGGCGTCTCGTTCCACAGCACGTGGTCGAGGGCTTCCTCGATCATCATGCCGCTCTGCCGGCCGCCCGCGCCGGACAGCAGCAGCAACAGGGCGTTGCTGATCAGATTGCGCTCGGGTTCCACTCCGGCGCCCATCAGGACGACCAACTGGTCCTTGAGCTCCTCGTCGGTCAGCCCGGCCGGGTGCTGGATCAGCCACGAGGTGACGTCGTCGCCCGGCTGGCGTCGCTTGCGGGCGATCAGCTCCATGAGGCAGGCGGTGAGGTCCTCGTTGGCGCGCAGGGCGTCCTTGCCGTCGAAGATCGCCGACATCGCGGTGGTGAGGGTGTCACCGATGTCCGCGGGGCAGCCGAACAGCTTGTTGAACAGCAGCAGCGGCAGCAGCTTGGCGTAGTCGTTGAGCAGGTCGGCACGGCCCCGCTCGCTGAACTGGTCGAGCAGGTAGTCGGCGATCGGCTCCACGTCGCGGCGGACCCGGGTGATGTTGAGCCGGGCCAGGCTGTCGGTGACCGCCTTGCGCAGCCGCAGGTGCACCGCACCGTCGGTGAACAGGCAGTTCGGCCGGTACGCCATCATCGGCAGCACCGGGTTGTCCATCCCGATGCGTCCCTCGTTCAACGCCTTCCAGCGGCGGGCGTCCCGGGCGAAGAGCTCGGTGTTCTGCAGGACGCGCAGCGCCATCTCGTGCCCCACGACCAAAGTGGCGTCCGCGCCCGGGGCGAGCTCGACCGGACCGGCCGGAGCATGGGCCCGCAACCGGTCGTAGAGCGCCTGCGGATCGGCGGCGAACGAGGCGTCGTGCATGGGGCATCTGCTGCCCGTGGGCGCAGATGTCTGCTGAAGATCCATGAAGTCTTCCTTGGTGAACCGGGAACGGCCGCTCCCGGGCGGGGTGGGCGCAGCCGTCAGGCCGTACGCTCGAGCAGATGCCGGACGAGCGCGATCAGCGCCTGCGCGGAGGACCGCTGGTCGCGGGCGTCGCAGTAGACGACGGGGGTGTCCGGGAGCAGGTCGAGCGCCTCACGCACCTCCGCCTCGCCGTAGGTGTCGGACGGGTTGAAGGTGTTGACGGCGATGGCGTACTCCAGGCCGTACCCCTCGACCAGGTCGATGACGGGGAACGTCTCCTCCAGCCGCGCGGGGTCGACCAGCAGCAGCGCTCCCAGCGCACCGCGGGCCATGTCCTCCCACAGCTGCATGAAGCGCTGCTGTCCCGGTGTGCCGAAGAGGTACAGCACCAGGTCTTCGCTCAGCGTGAGACGGCCGAAGTCCAGGGCGACCGTGGTGGTGGTCTTGTCCGTCACGCCCCGCAGGTCGTCGACGTGCACGGAGGCCTGGGTCATCTTCTCCTCGGTGCGCAGCGGAGTGATCTCCGACAGCGAACCGATGAGTGTCGTCTTGCCCACGGCGAAATGCCCGACGACGAGGATCTTGGCGGCGTTGGTCACCGCGCTGGAGACGTAGATGGAGCCCTGGGCCGTCTCAGCTGATGAGGGATTGGAGTCCATGCAGAACCTTCTCGAGGGTCGCTCTGTCAACGTTCTGGGCCCGGGGCGGCTCGGCGCGGTGGAGCAGGTGCCCCTGCTCGCACAGGTCGGTCAGCAGCAGGCGGGCCACCCCGACCGGCAGTCCGAGGTGGCCGGCCACCTCGGCCACCGACAGGTAGCCCCCCGCGCACAGGTCCCAGATCGCCGTCACTTCGGGCCCGGCCCCGAGCGGAGGAGTCCGCTCGGGAGCCAGCGTGACGAGGGTGTGCAGTGCAAGATCGTCCGAGGACGGCAGGCTCCGGCCCCCGGTGATGACGTAGGAGCGGACGAAGTCGCTGGAGACGGACTCCTCCTCGCCGGGAGCCGTCATGAGCCGCCACCGTGGTCCGAGCGTGGTGCGACGCTCATCGCCTTGCTGAGCGCCACCACCGTCTTCTGCATACGGAACGACACGGCTTCCATGTCGACGTCGGGAGCCGCCGAGACGGCCAGGTAGGCGCCCTGCCCGGCGGCGCTCAGGAAGATCCAGCCACCGTCGTACTCGAGCAGTGTCTGCTTCCAGACGCCGTTGCCCGAACCGACGAAGCCGGAGACCGCGCGGCTGAGGGACTGCATGGAACTCATCGCCGCAGCGTTCGTCTCCGCGTCGTCGCGCGAGATGTCGTCCGAACGCTGCAGCAGCAGGCCGTCACCCGAGACGAGGACGGCGTGACGGGCACCGCGCACCTCGAGCACGTCGTTCAGCACCCACGACAGGTCGGTGTTCACTGCTGATCAGGTCCTTCCATGGTGTTCGTGATCCGACCGAGCTGGGTACCGCGGGCGAACGCGCCGAGGCGCGACGCGGTCACCTCGCTGGCCTGCTCGGACGTGGGTTCGCCGGCAGCGGCCGTGGCGTCCGGCGAGGGCACCACCGAGATGGGGCCCTGCCGCCGGCGCCGCTTGGGAAGTCCTCCGTTGGTCTTGCCCACCACATGGGAGGGCCCCACCGGCACGGGAGCGAGCCGCTGCGGGGCGGCCTCCTCCCCGGAGGGCTCCTGGACGGGCTCGGCAGGTGCGGGCGCCTCGGCGGCAAGGAGACTTTCCGGTACACGGATCACTGCACGCACTCCGCCGTAGGGGGACACCGAGCCCACGGAGACGGCGAAGCCGTACCGCGCCGCGAGCATGCCGCACACCGCGAACCCGAACCGGGGCGGATCGCCCAGGCTCGTGATGTCGACCGCGCCCTCGGGAGACAGCAACGCCGCCGCCCGGTCCTTGGTCTCCTGGTCCATGCCCAGTCCGGCATCGTCGACGATGAAGCACACACCCGTCGGGACGGCCTGGATGTTGACCTCGACCGGTGTGCCCGGCGCGCTGTAGGTGGTCGCGTTGTCCAGCAGCTCGGCCAGCACGACGGCCACCGGTTCGACGGCCTTCGTGGAGACGGAGACACTGACCTGGGCGTGGATGCCGACCCGGTTGAAGTCCTTGATGCGCCCCTGGGCGCTGCGCGCCACGTCGTACACGGTCGCCGCGCCGTCGCGCCGGCCCAGCCATCCGCCGCACAGTACGGAGATGCCCTTGGCCCGTCGGCTGAACTGGCTGCCGGTGTGGTCCACCGACATGAGGTCGGCGAGCACCTCGGTGTCGTTGCCGTACTTCTTCAACAACTCGTCGAGCAGCAGCTGCTGCTCCTCGGCGAGGGACTGCAGCGTTCCCATCGCCGACTTCAGTACGGCCTTGGTCGACGACTCGGCATCCGCACGGACGTCGGCGAGGTCGCCCTGGTGCCGCGCGTTGAGCGCGGTGATCTGCCCCTGCTGCTGGGCGAGCTGGCCTTGGGTCTGCCCCAGGCTTGCTTCCAGGTCCTTCCTCGTTCTGCGGAGCGCCAGATTGGTTCTCCGCGCCCTCATCACTGCGAACGACGCAGCGATGAGCACTACCAGCAAGATCCACAACAGTGGATCCCGGATCAATGACGTCATGAGACTCTCTTCAAGTCGCATCGCGCCGGGAATGCGGGAGGTCCGCCGATCCGCACTGAGCGACCCGGCCGTCGAACGGCTCGGGCCCGCGGGCGGACCACACCTCAATCCTTGGCGATGGGGCCTTAGAGACTGTCCCCCGTACGCGTTCATGACGCGCCGTCAGTCTACTGAAAGTCCGATGATCTTATCAGCTGCATATGCACAAAATGCATGCCCCGTGCCTCGCTTGGCGACCCTCACCAGACCCTCACACGCCTGCCCTCCGTACGCCACCGACACGGAACGCATACCATCGGATCCCGAGTGAACCGGGCCGAAACCCTGGCGGAAACGCTGGTGGAAACGCGGGGCGACAAATCGTCCGGCACGTGCCGATCAGAACGTGCCGACCCGCACGCGGTCACTGTCCCGGTCCGAGAGGAACGACGCGAGCGCGCTCCCCTCCTCGGCGACCGCGGCCCGGTCCACCCGGGACAAGCGGTGCAGCGGGGTGACCACCACGGTCCCCTCCTCGAACTCCCAGGTCGCGGCGGCCCGCCCGTCGACCAGTACCACCCGGGCACCGGAGACCGACAGGCCGCGGTGCGCGTCGTCGATGACGCGCCCCCGGTCGTGGTAGCCGAGGATCGCGTTGTCGAACGCCGGCAGGAACCGCACCGGGGCCGGCGTCGCGGCGTCGGTGCGCGGCAGACCGGGCAGGTCCAGCAGCTCCCGGCCCCGCTCGTCGCGGAACGACACCAGTTCCCCGCGCATCGCGGCGACCGCGGCCGGCAGCCCGGCCAGACCTGACCAGGCGCGCAGATCGGCCGTGGCCGCCGGGCCGTACGCCGTCAGATAACGCCGTACAAGCGCCCGGCCCACGGGGTCCGACGCGTCCGCGGGAAGCGGGTCGACCTCACGGCCCAGCCACGAGGAGACCAGGAAGTTGCGCACCGCGCCCTTGGTCCGCCACAGCCCGCGCGGAGGCGACTGCACCACCGGGATCAGGGCGGCGAGCAGCATCTCTCCCAGCGCACGCGGCCCCGGCTCCGGCCAGCGCCCCGCGAGCTCCCGCGCCAGACCGCCCATCGAACGCGGCTCCCCGTCGGACATCAACTCCCGGCCGGCCGACTCGAGCTCACCGAGATCGACCCCGGCGAGCTCACGGCGGTAGACGCCGAGCACCCGCTGGCGCAGCATGGCGCCGTGCCGGGCCCGCCACGCCAGCAGGTCGCCGGCCGTGACGAGATGTACCGTCCGCCGCATCAGATGGGCCCGCACCACGTCCCGTCCGGTCAGCAGGTCCGACAGTGCGGGCGCCTCGAACCCCCGCAACCGCGACCAGAGCCCGACGAACGGCTCCTGCGGTTCCTGCGCCTGCAGACCCCCGAGGTGTGCCACCGCGTCCAGCGCCGGCATGTCGGCGCGGTCGAGCAGCAGCTGGCGGGCGAGCAGTGCGCGGTTGAGCGCCCGGGCGTCCAGCACGGTCACCGGATCACCCGGCGGTGCGCCCGTTCGTGTGTCGTCATGGTGACACCGTTCCCTTCGATTCCGTACAACGTGGTGAGGCCGTCAGCCCGGCGTCCGCCCGTCCAGCGTCCCGCCCGGTATGCCTGGTGTGCCGGGGCGTCTCCGAGGCGAGGTGCGTCAGTACCCGGCGCACACTGCGCACCGCTCCCGGCTCGTTCCACGGCGCCCGGGCAGCGGGTGCGCCGTCGGCGGATCGGGCCGGGTGACGCCCTCGGGCAGGTCGTGGCGCATCCCCGAGGGCCTTCCGGGCACGAAGCGCATCCACCCTTCCCCGACGGACGCGAAGTGCTTGACCGGCCCGCCCGGGCACAGCGCGCGGACGCGAGGGCGGCGAGCGGACCGGCCCGCTCCGCGTCGGCGGACCGGTGAGCGGCCGCGGCCGTGGCGGCGCTGCCGGTACCGGCCGTGGTGGTGGCCGGCACAGGGGTGGTGGTCACGGCGAGGAAGCCTTTCGGGTCGTGCTCGTCGTCCTGCGGTACGGGACCACCGTGACAGCCGTAGAGGTCAGGACGTGACCTCTACTCGGGGCACCATGGGCGCCATGCCAAAGACATCGGCGCGACTGCTGGCCCTGCTCTCCCTGCTCCAGGCGCGCCGTGACTGGCCGGGGCCACTGCTGGCCGACCGGCTGGGCGTCAGTCCGCGCACCGTGCGCCGCGACGTCGACCGGCTGCGCGAGCTCGGCTATCCCGTCGAGGCGGTCAAGGGCCCCGACGGCGGTTACCGGCTCGGCGCCGGCACGGACCTCCCACCGCTGCTGTTCGACGACGAGCAGGCCGTCGCCCTCGCGGTCGCCCTCCGGATCGCCGCCACCACCGGCGCCGGCACAGAGGAGGCCGCGGCGCGCGCGCTGAACACCGTCCGCCAGGTGATGCCGGCCAGGCTCCGCCACCGCGTCGACACCCTCCAGGTCACCGCCGTCGAGCGAGCCGGCTCTGCCCCCCAGGCCGACAGCGGCGTGCTCATGACGCTCAGCGGCGCCGTCCGGGCCCGGGAGGTACTGCGCTTCGACTACACCCCCGCCTTCCCGTCCGAACACGGCGGACAGGACCCTGCGGGGCCCCCGCCGCGCCGGGTGGAACCGCACCATCTCGTCACCCGGGGCGGCCGCTGGTACCTCGTCGCCTGGGACCTCGACCGCGAGGACTGGCGCACCTTCCGCGCGGACCGGATCACCCCACGTACCCCCACGGGCCCCCGCTTCACGCCGCGCGAACTGCCCGGAGGCGAGGTCTCCCGTTTCGTCGCCGCCAGGTTCCGGGGCTCCGACGGCTCGGGGGAGTGGCCCTGCCGCGGTGAGGTGATCCTCGACCTGCCCGCCGCCGAGGTGTCCCGCTACGCCCGCGACGGAGTCGTCGAGGAACTCGGCCCGGACCGCTGCAGGCTCACCCTGGGCGCATGGTCATGGGCAGCCCTCGCCGCCACCGTCGGCCTCTTCGACGCCGGCATCGAGGTCGTCGGCCCGCTCGAACTCAAGGCGGCCTTCGCCCACCTGGGCCGCCGCTACACAGCCGCGGGTGCGGCCCTCCCGCCCACCCCCGTGCCCCCCGCACCGCACAGCGGACCCACCCCGCCCCGAAATTCGTTGGACAACTCCCCGGCCGCAGAAGAGCGTTGACCGGATTAATCAGGAGGCCCTCTGGGACGCCGACGCCGCCCAGCGCTACGACACACCCGGTACCGGCATGTTCGCGCCCGAAACCCTGCGGCCGACCGTGGACCGGCTCGCCCGGCTCGCCGAGGGCAGAGCGGCACTCGAGTTCGCCGTCGGGACCGGCAGGATGGCGGTGCCCCTCGCCGAGCGAGGCGTCCCCGTCACCGGTATCGAGCTGTCGCGCCCGATGGCGGAACGGCTGCGCACCAAGGCGGACGAGGCGACGATCCCGGTGGTCATCGGCGGCATGGCGACCACCGCCGCGCCGGGGGAGTACGGCCTCGTCCACCCGGTCCACCCCACGGTTGCCAACCTGCTCACCCAGGCCGAGCAGGTCGAGTGCTTCCGCAACGCGGCCCGCCACCCCGTCCCCGGCGGCCGGTTCGTGGCCGAGCTCCGGGTGCCGGAACTGCGCAGGCTCCAGGCTCCCACCGGGCCGGGCGGCCGCGGTCATGCGGTCCGAATCCGGCTACATCCTCCTGGACACGTACGACGTCCTGCACCAGCGGGTGGTGTCGCACCACTTCCGGTTCGACGGGACCCGGCAGGCGCGGCTGGACCGCACCCCGCACCGCTACATCTGGCCGGCCGAACTCGACCTCATGGCCCGGCTCGCCGGCTTCGACCTGGAGACCCGACACGCGGACTGGACCGGCGCCCCCTTCACCGCCGAGTCGCGCTCCCACGTGTCGGTCTCCCCCATGCCGCTCGCCCCCGCGCACCCGGCCGAGCCCTCGACCGAGCCCGGGGGCAGCCCCGCGCGAAGGGTTTCCGGCCGGGCCGTGGTGCTCGCCGCGTGACATCGTGGTGCCATGAGCATCGATGTGCGCCCCGCCTCCGACTTCGACGGCGTCCATGCCGTGCTCGGCCCCAAGTCCCCTACGGCCAACGTCTGCTGGTGCCTGAACTACCGCATCCCGTCCAAGCTCAACCGTGAGCTTCGGGGGCCGGCCCGCGGGGAGTACGTCGCCGAGCTGTGCCGTACGTCGCCCCCGCCCGGGGTGCTCGCCCCCGCCGGTGACGTACTGGTCGGCTGGGCCGCGGTGGCGCCGCGCTCGGCCACGTCCTTCGCTCGCAGCCGCACGATCCCGCACGTCGACGACCTGCCGGTGTGGTCGCTGTGGTGCATCCGGGTCCGCCCCCGGCCACCGCACACAGGGGATCTCGCACGCCCTCATCGCCGGTGCGGTCGAGTTCGCCCGCACCCGGGGCGCACCCGTGATCGAGGCGTACCCCCTCGACAACGGTGACGCCAAGGTCGACCTCACGATGGCGTACGCCGGTCTCCGGAAGAACTTCGAGCGTGCCGGGTTCACCCATGCCGCCGACACCACCTCGGTACTGGCCGGGCACCCCCGGGTCCTGATGCGTCTCGACCTGCGCCCGGGCGGACCCGGAGCGGCCACGAAGGGGCCGGCCCGGCGGCCGGTCCGGCCGGGTGACCCCGGCCGGACGTGACGGCCGGGTCTCAGACCCCGACGCCGAAGTCGGCGGCGATTCCGGCGAGCCCGGAGGCGTATCCCTGGCCGACGGCGCGGAACTTCCACTCGGCGCCGTTGCGATAGAGCTCGCCGAAGACCATCGCCGTCTCGGTGGAGGCGTCCTCGGAGAGGTCGTAGCGGGCGATCTCCTGGTTGTTCGCCTGGTTGACGACCCGGATGAAGGCGTTGCGGACCTGGCCGAAGCTCTGGCCCCGGCTCTCCGCGTCATGGATCGAGACCGGGAACACGATCTTGTCGACCTCGGCGGGGACACCGGCGAGGTCCACCTTGACGGACTCGTCGTCGCCCTCGCCCTCACCGGTGAGGTTGTCCCCGGTGTGCTCCACCGAACCGTCCGGGCTCTTCAGGTTGTTGTAGAAGACGAAGTGCTGGTCGGACGGCACCCTGCCAGAGGCGTTGAGCAGCAGCGCGGAGGCATCGAGGTCGTAGTCGGTGCCGGTGGTGGTGCGGACGTCCCAGCCGAGGCCGATCACGACCGCGGTCAGGCCCGGGGCCTCCTTGCTGAGAGAGACGTTGCCGCCCTTGGAAAGGGAAACTCCCACTGGGTACTCCTTCTCGGTCGTTCTCGGTGATGTCGAGTGTTCGCGGTCGTCCGCGATCGAGGGGCCGTTCCCGGCCGAAGCTCAGCTGCGTGAGTTGCCGAAGAGGACGCGGTAGCCGATGAGCAGGACAAGCGCGCCCACGATGGCCGAGCCCCAGGTGGCGGCGTCGAAGAACTCCCGCTGCACAGGCCGGTCCAGGAACTGCGACGACAACCAGCCGCCCAGGAAGGCCCCCGCGACGCCGATGACCGTCGTCCCGATGAGTCCGCCCGGATCGCGTCCGGGCAGGACGGCCTTGGCTGTCGCCCCTGCGAGCAGTCCCAGCACCAGCCATGCGATGACGCCCATGACGCCCCTCCTTGTCGTGTCGTCGCGCCTGCCGGCCGACAACGCGGCACAGCAGGCGCCCGTGCACGGGCAAGCCTAACCTCTACAATTATGTAGAAGCTGTGGGGTGGGGTGTCGTCCGGTGAGAGGTCCCGGTGGCCCTCGCGCCGCGCCCGTGGGCCCGGGTGCGGCACACGCCCGGGCGGGCCGGGCCCCGGTGGGCCCGGCCCGCCCCGATGAGGTCAGCCCTCGTCCTCCGCCTCCTCCTCGTCACCCTCGAAGAAGTCCCCGACCTCGTCGACGACCTCGGCCGCGACCATGCCGCCGACGACCCCCACGGCCAGCCCGGCCGCGCCCGCCGCGACGACCGTCCCCATGCCGGGGCCGGAGCGGTGGCCGTCGTGGTGGTGCTCGTCGTGCCCGTGGTACCCGGTGTGCCCATGAGCGCCGTGCGAACCGTACGAAGCCCGGTGCTCCACGAGCCGGCGCATCCACTCGTCCACGATCGCGGTCCAGTCCTGGTGCTCGACACCCTCGTGGGAGACCGTGAACCGGTTCACCGCGTCGTGGCCGGAGGAGAAGAGCCCACCACGCTTGTCCGCCTCCAGCACGACCTCCATACCGCCGGGGCCGGCGAGGAACGTCACCTCGATCTCGGTGACCTGGTGGGCGTACTGCGCCCCCGGGGTCAGTTCGATCTCCTGGTAGAAGGGCAGTTGCTGGCCGGTGCCGCCGATACGGCCGTACTCGAGATCGGCGGACCGGAAGCCGAACCCGAGCCCGCCGAACGCCTCGAGGATCGCTTCCTGTGCGGGCAGCGGCCCGACGCTCAGCTGGTCCAGGTCGCCCTTGTCCTTGGCGCCCGCCACGGCGAGCTCGGTCCGCACGCCCAGAACGATACCGAGGCTCTGGCCGTGGAGCTCGGTGACGGGGGTCTCCCAGGGCAGCGCCACGGCGAACGGGACGCTCCGCAGTTCGCCCGCGCCGAGCCGGAAGCCGCCGCCCACGGTGAACCGCTCGAAGACGACGACACCCTCGCTCTCCCCCTCCTCGTGCTCGGCCTCGACCCGGGCCACCAGCTCCAGCGTGATGTGCTCGATGTCGAAGTCGGCGTCACCACCCTTGAGATGGACCTGTCCGGTCAGTGCGGTTCCGGGCCGGGGCGCACCGGGGTCGAGGACCGTGTCGACCGTGGGGCCGCCCACGCCGAGCGAGCCGAGCAGTCGTTTGAACACCATCGGGGCGTCCACTCCTTCACGTGCGAGTGTTCCGTAAACACAGTGCCGCGCGTCCTCGCGGACGCACGGCGCAAGCTTTCTACAAGCACGTAGAAGCATAGGGCGGCGATGTCCGGGCAGACGTGCACCCGCTGCCGACGCGGCGGGAATGGCCGAAAGTGGGCACCCGCGTCTGCGGTGCGGACGGGATCCCCCTCGCCGCCACCGCACGCGAGGGGAGGGCCGGTTGTCCATGGGCCGGGTTTACCCGGACGTCGGTCACAGCTACGGTTCTCCGGGTCGTTGCTCTCGTGTCACTTACACAACTCCCCTAAGAGGTGTTCTGCTCTGTCTGGGTTCCCGAAGGAAGGAATCGTGAACGAAACGCTGCCCTCGCGCAGCCCCGGGGAGACGGACGGGCCTCCGACGAGACCGGACAAGGGCAGGAGCCACGCCGACTCCGCGCCGGCCGGCGGTGGGACGGACGGGGAGAGGCCGTCGGCGAAACCGCGGGACGCGCTCTTCGACAACGCCAAGTACCTGGCCATCGTGCTGGTGGCGGTCGGTCACGCGTGGGAACCGCTGCGCAGCGAGAGCCGTACCGTCACGGCGCTCTACACCCTGGTCTACGCCTTCCACATGCCGGCGTTCATCATCATCTCCGGCTACTTCTCGCGCGGCTTCGACTGGAGCCCGGCGAAGATCAGGCGTCTGATCACCGGCGTCGCCGTGCCGTACGTCGTCTTCGAGGTGGCGTACACCTTCTTCACCCGGTGGAGCGACAACGAACCGGACCGCCCGATCAGCCTGCTGGACCCCCTGTATCTGACATGGTTCCTCGCCGCGCTGTTCATCTGGCGGATGACCACCCCGATCTGGCAGACCCTGCGCCGGCCGCTGCCCGTCGCCCTCACCATCGCGGCACTGGCCACCCTCGCCCCGTCCATCGGCAAGGACCTCGACCTCCACCGCACCCTGCAGTTCCTGCCGTACTTCGTGCTCGGCCTCTCGCTGAAGAAGGAGCACTTCGAGACGGTGCGGCGCCGTGAGGTGCGCATCCTGGCCGTACCGGTGTTCGCGGGGGCGCTGGCTGTGGCCTACTGGGCCGTGACCCGGATGGACTACGCCTGGTTCTTCCACAACTCCAGCGCCGAGGACCTGGGGTCGCCCGCCTGGCACGGGCCGCTCATGACCCTGGCGATCTTCGGCTGCTCGGCGGTCCTCGTCGCCTGTTTCGTCGCCCTCGTCCCCCGGCGCCGCACGTGGTTCACCGCGCTGGGTGCCGGCACGCTGTACGGGTACCTGCTGCACGGCTTCTTCATCCAGGCCGCCAACCACTGGCACTGGTCCCGCAACGACTGGTTCCACACTCCGCTCGGCGAGATCACCGTCACCGCGATCGCCGCCGTGGTCGTGACCGCCCTGTGCACCGCACCGGTGCGGAAGGTCTTCCGCGTCGCGTTCGAGCCGAAGATGGACTGGGCCTTCCGGCAGCAGGCCCCCGCGCCCGTGGCGGCGTCGGAACCGGCGCGGAAGCCGGTTGTGGAACCGGCAGGGGCACCACGGCGGTCCAGTTAGATCCGAGGGGCGTACGAGCCCTGCCCCGTGGGCTCGTACGCCCCTTCCCGCGGTGGTCGCGGACGGCGCAGAACCCGCGAGGTGCGCGTGTGTCACGGGGCCGGTCCGGCCGGCGACGCACCCGCTCCGCCCGCCCGGTCAGTGCGCCCGGCGCACCGGACACACTGCCGTCATGCCGCCTGTCGGGACGCCGGCTGCTGCGAACCGGTGCCGCGCACGCCGCGAGCACGCGCACGCAACACGGTCTTGAGCACCTCGCCGGTCCACAGGATCGCCGAGCCGACGGCAGCGCACACCAGCCACTGACCGGGAGTGAGGTCGGTGGTGGTGAAGAAGCCGTGCAGGGCGTCGGTTTCGACGATGGCGATGAGCAGGGCGATCACGGCACCCGTGGCGACGAACGCGGAGGTGTTCTGCAGTGTTTCCCGGCTGAACACGCTGCGGATGTCGTGCCGCACGTTGAGCAGGTTGAAGACCTGGAAGAACACGAAGGTGACGAAGGCCATCGTGCCCGCGACGGTCGCCTTTCCCAGCTCCGCCTCCGGGCCCGGGGCCCAGATCAGCACCGCCAGCGTGCCGGCCGCCATCACCGTGCTCGCCAGCAGGATGCGGGCGAGGCGCTGCTTGCTGAGGATCCGTTCGCCGGCCGCGCGGGGCGCGCGCTTCATCGCGTCCGGGCTGACCGGGTCGACGCCCAGGGACATGGCCGGCGGCCCGTCCATGACCAGGTTGACGAACAGGATCTGCAGGGCGGTGAAGGGCGCCCCGCCCGCCAGGCCGGTCAGTGAGGCGATCAGGAAAACGGCCACGAAACCCAGGGCGGTGGAGACCTGGAACCGGGTGAACTTCACGATGTTGTCGTAGATGCCGCGGCCTTCGCGGACCGCGGACACGATGGTGGCGAAGTTGTCGTCGGTCAGCACCATCGTGCCGGCCTCCTTGGTGACCTCCGTCCCCGTGACACCCATCGCCACCCCGATGTCGGCCTTGCGCAGCGCGGGGGCGTCATTGACACCGTCACCGGTCATCGCGACCACGTCACCGCGGTCCTGCAGTGCCCGGACGATACGGATCTTGTGCTCGGGGGACACCCGGGCGACGACACCCGCCTCGTCCAGCCGGTCGGCCAGGACGGTTTCGTCGTCGATGCGGTCCAGCTCGGCTCCCGTCACGGCGGCTCCGGGGATACCGAGTTCGCGGGCGATGGCGCCCGCGGTCACCGCATGGTCACCGGTGACCATGCGGACCCGGATCCCCGCGTCGATGCACTCGGCGATCGCCGCGCGGGCCTCGGGGCGGGGCGGGTCGACGATGCCCACCATGGCTGTCAGCACGATCCGGTCGAGGAGATCCTTGGGGTCCTCGGGAGCCCGGAAGCCGTCGGCGGGGAAATCCTCCATGCCCAGCGCCATGACCCGCATGCCCTGCTCGGCGAGTGAGGCGTTGCCCTCGTCGAACCGGCGGCGGGCCGCGTCGTCGAACGGCAGGATCCCCTCCTCGCCGACGAGGCGGTCCGCGCGGCCGGCGAGGACGTCAGGAGCACCCTTGACGAAGCACCGGACCACCGCGCGCCCGGAATCGTCCGTCCAGTCGTGGAAGGTCGCCATGAACTTGTAGTCGGAGTCGAAGGGGACCTCCAGCCGCCGCGGCCGCTCCTGCCGCAGCCCGGCCACGTCGATGCCGCCCTTCTCGGCCAGGACCACCAGGGCGCCCTCGGTCGGGTCACCCACGACGTCACCGTCGCGGATCACGGCGTCGGTGCACAGGGCCATCGCGGTCAGCGCGTGGTCCAGCGTCTGCGGCAGGGGCTGTCCGTCGGTGGTGCGGATCCGTCCCTCGAAGGAGTAGCCCTCGCCGGAGAGGGTGAGCCGGCGGCCGGCCAGCAGCACCTCCCGCGCCGTCATCTGGTTCAGCGTCAGTGTGCCGGTCTTGTCCGTGCAGATCTGGGTGGTGCCGCCGAGGGTTTCGACCGACGCCAGTTTCTTGACGATCGCCCCCTTCTTGGCCATTCGGCCCGTGCCCATGGCGAGGGTGAACGCGACCACCGCGGGCAGGCCCTCGGGAATGGCCGCGACCGCCAGCGACACGGCACTGATGAACAGGTCGCCGAAGTCCTGCCCCCGCACCAGGCCGAGGACGAACACAAGCGCGATGACCAGCCCGGCGATCAGGGCGAGGGTGCGGCTGAGCGCGTCGATCTGACGCTGCAGCGGCGTCGGACCGGGCTTGGCCGAGTGCAGCATGTCGGCGATGCGGCCGGTCTCGGTATCCATACCGGTGGCGGTGACCGCGACCTCGCCGCGGCCGCGTGTGACGGCGGTGTTCATGAACACCGCCGTCAACCGGTCGGCCAGCGGGGCGTCCTCCGTGACCTCGGCACCCGCGTTCTTGGCCACGGCCTGCGCCTCACCGGTCAGGACGGACTCCTGCACCTCCAGGGAAGCCGACGTCAGCAGCCGTCCGTCCGCGGGCACCCGGTCGCCCGGCGCGAGGGTGACCACGTCCCCGGGGACCAGTTCACTGGCGGCCAGTTGCCTCAGACGGCCGTCGCGGCGGACCGTGGCATGAGTGACCGTCATCTCCCGCAGGGCGTCCAGTGCCGCCTCGGCCCGTGACTCCTGCACGAACCCGATCGTCGCGTTGAGCAGCACCACCACGGCGATCGCGATCGGGGTCTCCCACTCCCGGGACACCAGCAGGCTGACCACGGCGGCCACCAGCAGAATGATGATCAGGAGATCCTGGAACTGCCGGAGGAAGGCCCGCCACCGGGGTTCACGCGGAGCCTCGTCCAACTGGTTCGGCCCGTGCTCCGCCAGCCGCCGGGCCGCTTCCTCCGAAGACAGCCCCGCACCGGGGTCGACATCGAGCCGGCCCGTCGCGTCGGTCGCGGGCAAAGCGTGCCAGGGCGGTGGTGTGGCGGAAGTACCGGAAGGAAGCATTGCTCCATTCTGCACGCGATTGTGCGGGCCAGCATGCGCGTACAGGAAGAATCCGGAGGTCAGCCCGGGGACAGGAGAGTTGTCCGCACCCACACCCGCACTCGTCCGCGACCGGCCCGCCCGTGTGCCGGCTCCCGTACCGCTCGGCAGCGGGCCCCCAAAGCGGCGTCACCTTTTCAGCCCTGTCGCCCGTACGACCTGAGGCCGGCCATGGCGAGGCCGAGGACGGCGGCCGTCTCCCTGCCGTAGCGCACCATGAGACCGGTCCGTCCAATGACGGAGTTGGCGCGCACCGTGGTACGCGGAGGCGGAGCCGGCAGGAACAGCAGACCGCGGATCACCCGGAGCCCCGACTCTGCCGCCGACGTCCCACCGGCCAGGCGCGGACGAGCAGGTGCCATGTCACCCGTGACCTTCACGAGCCGGGAACGAGGTGCGGCGATCCCCGGCTGCTTCGCCCGGTCCGCACCTGACCCCGCCGTCCTGGGGATGGTGGCCGAGGACGACGGTTCCCGTGACGCTCCGCTGCTCTCCGACCACTCGTGGGCGGTGGGCGGCCACCGTCTTGGCACGGAGGTGCTCCCCGTCGCTTCGGCGCGGATCGTGATCGCGGCGGGGGAGGAGGCCCCGGACACCCTCACCGGACGCACCGCGGTGGCGACGGCCGCGTTGCCCGGACAGCAGCCGGCGGTGTCCCCGAGCCACCACGGCGGTTTCCCGGACGGTGAGTTCGGCTACGCCGGGCGGCCCGTTCGCACGCAGGCTGCGCGAAGTCCTCGGCCACGCCGGCCGACGGCCCGTCTCAGGGGGTGCCCAGGTACGTGGTGGCCTCGACGTCGTCGAGGTGGATGAGGATGTCGTGCGCCTCACCGAGGGCGATCCTGTACTCCATGGGATCGGGCCATCCGGCACCGATGTTGTAGGTGACGCGCGGCCGGTCCAGCCAGTCGCGCACGGAGCGGGGTGCGGTGCGCATGTCCAGGATGCAGTCGCTCTGGCGGGCCTGGTCCAGGGTGTGCTCGTTGGAACCCGGTTGCGCGGCACCGACGCGGTGGGTCCGCACGACGTCGTCGTCCGTGCCGAACGCCTTGAAGGCGCCCTCGTGGAAACTGAAGCCGATGCTGACGTAGCCCTTGCCGAACGTGTCGCGCAGGAAAGCCCCTTGGGACTTGGGGTATCGCAGGTCGAAGGTCTCGTAGGGCACATGCGTATTGTGTGCCGACAGCAGGACCCGGTCACCGGTGTGCCGGTGCCACCAGGCCACGTTCTCGGCCATCACCCGGTCACGGAACTTCATCATCGCCGCGATCTGGGCCTCGTCGGTGATGTCGAAGGAGTAGCCCTTGGCCATCTGGTGGATGGCTCTGGCGTGCTGCACGGCCCACAGATGCTCCTGCCTGCCGGCACCGCGAGCCGAGGGCTGCTCCCGCAGCAGTTCGAGCACCCTCCCGGTCCGCTCCGCCCGTGCCCTGCGCTCGGCCGGCGGCAGTGCGAGGTAGTCCTGCATGTAGGTGCCGGCGTCGGTGGCCGGAGGCAGGCCGCGGTAGAGCCCGGCGACGCGGTTCTGCAGTCGCGGGTGACGGCGGGCCACATGGTCGGTCACCCGCTCGTACAGCTCCGGCCCGGCGTAACCCATGTCGTTGCCGGTGAAGCGGACGGGGTCGTGCGGGTGCTGACGGTTGTAGTCGCGCATCCACTCGATGAGGTCGAGGTAGTCCTGGTCGTTCCAGATCCGGTACGACCCCTGGAACTCCTCACGCGCGATGTCCTTCAGGCTGCCCTCGCCGTTCACCACGCAGTCGTCGAGCCGCACACCACTGCTCCAGGCAAGCTCGAGAGAGAAAGCCCTGAACCCTTTCTCCTCGACCAGGTAACGGAAGATCCGGTGCTTCATACGGAAGAAGTCCCGCGACCCATGGGTGGCCTCGCCCAGCCCCACCACGTCAGCGCCCTCGACCATACGGCCGAGCGCGTTCAGATCGCGCAGGCTGCCTTCGGGTCCGGTGCTGCGCAGTGTGTGGGCACTGCGCTCGATGGCATCGACCACCGTCTCTCCGTACTGCCCGGACCTGGTGGCCTGCGCGGACGAAACCGAAGTCCGGGCACCTGCCACTTCCTCCCCGACGGCCGGGGCGGCCATGGCCACGGCGCCGAGGGAGAGGAGGACCGAGGGAATGATTACTGCCTTGCGTTGTGTCATGCCCATAGATTTCCTGGAGTGCCGTGGACTTCACCAACCCCTGGGCTGCCCGTCTCGAGGTACCCCAGGCACTACCGCCGGGGCACTCCGGCTGCGTCCGGGCCCGTCGGGACGTGTGTGGTGGTGCGACCTGTGCTCCGGACCGGGGTGCCGGCCCCATCGTGAGGGCCGGACCAGGAAGACGGCAGACCATGATGCCCGCGCCCACGCCCAGAACCGGATCCGCACCCGGCCCCGACCCCAGCTCCGGCACCGGCTCTGCCGTGCCGAGGCGTGCGGGCCGGACGGTCGCACCGCCGCTCGGCTGCCGCCGGCTCGCGCGACGTGCAGGACCGGGGTGGGGTGGACACGGATGCGCACCGGTGTCCAGCGCACGGGCGGCGTCGGGCGCTCGGCCGTGAAGGACAAGGCACGCACATATGCGGACCGCCGGCGGGCCGTCCGGTCATGTGCGAACTCCGGGACCGGCCACGGACCCATGCCATGCCGCTCCGCAACCAACTCCGACGCCAGGGGCCACGGACTCTGCAGTCCGGGACGGGGCCCGGGCCGTGACCTCACGGGCGCGTCCACCGGCCTGTCGCCGCTTCTGGCGACCGCGCCGGCGGCGGGGCGTCGGCGGCGTCCCGGGCGGGCCGACACCGGTGAAGGACGAGGCCCGGGCGGGTGACCGCCCGTACCGCGGTCTGTTCACCTGCTCAGGGCCTGCCCGCGGCTGATCCGAAGAGGCCCTCCGGGTCGTACGCGGCCCGGATGCCCTCGAGGCGTTCCTCGTGCGATCCGAAGACCGCGCCCCGCAACTCGCCCGCGTCCTCGCCGAGCCCGGCGAAGTTGACGTACGTCCCGCCGCTCGAGAACGGTTTCATCGCGTCCCAGGCCGAGCGCGCCCATCCGATCGCGGTCCCGTCCAGTGCCGGGTCCTGCCAGCCCGCGTCGATGCTCACGTTGTAGCGCGCGGACCGATGCGCGAACGCGCTGTCGTCGGGACCGACGCGTGCCACGGCGCCGCCCAGGGTACGGACGACGACCAGGCTTTCCGGAGTGGGCCGTCGGGAATGCCAGTCCACCAGGGTGCTGATGGCCTCGTCGGTCAGCTCGTCCAGGAAATGCGACTTCATGAAGTAGCGTTCGCCGTCGGGAAACCGCCAGGTGTTGGCGCTCTGCAGCGCGACGTAGGACATGGTTCCGCTCAAGTCCATCAGCGGCGGCCCCAGTTCGCGTTGCGGTGCCAGTGCGGCGAGGGCGGCGTCACCCGGGGGACCCCCGTACACGGCGCCCACCATCACGCAGTTCGATCGGTGCAGTTCCTGCGGGACCGCCGGGTCCGCGGGGATGCTCCAGAGCAGGAGTTCCGGTGTGACCGTCTCCGGCGCGGTGTACGTCGCGTCCCGCCAGGCCCGCAGCACTTCCTCGGCACGCTCGTAGGGGTGGAGAACCAGCACACCGGCCACCTCGGGGCCGAGCGGGTGGAGATCGAACTCGAAGGAGGTGACGACTCCGAGGCCCCGACCGGCGCCGCGCGCCGCCCAGAACAGCTCGGGGTCCTCCTCCCGGTTCACCGTGCGCACCACGCCGTCCGCGGTGACGATCTCGAGTGAGCGGACGCTGTCGCAGCTCAGACCGAACGTCCGCATCACAAAGCCGAAGCCGCCGCCGAGGGTGAGACCGGCGATCCCGGTGGCCGAGATCTCCCCGCCCGGTGCGGCCAGAGCGTGCAGTTGCGTCTCGCGGTCGAGTTCACCCCAGGTCAGGCCTGCCTGGGCCCGCGCCGTGCGGGCAGTGGGATCGACGTGTACACCCTTCATGCGCGACAGGTCGATCACCAGCCCGTCGTCGCACACACCGCTTCCCGCCACCTGGTGCCCGCCACCGCGGATGCTGACGACGGGGCGGTACTCGCGGGCCACCCGTATCGCCTCGACCACGTCCGCGGTGCCGGAGCACCGGGCGATGAGCGCGGGACGGCGGTCGATCAGCCCGTTCCACACGGCCCGGGCCCCGTCATAGCCGGGATGCCCGCGGTCGATCATCTCACCCAGGAGCGAGGAGCGCAGTTCATCCGCCATCGACCGCTCCGCAGCGGCTGTCAATACGGACCCCTGTTTGTCCGGCATCTGCGTCACATCCCGGGGCGCGCTGGTGGCTGCCGTTCTCTCGTTTCCACGCTAGTCCGGTGCGGTCGGGCCCGCATTCCGGTCCGGTAGGCGTGCGGGCCCGACCGCACCGTGGTGAAACGGGTGACCGAACACCTCTGTGCCTGTTCCGGTCTGCTCAACGATGCAGGCCGGTAAGCCTGTTACGGACGCGTTGGCGGCTGCCCGATCACCGGCGATGAGAAGGGCCTTTGACCTCCGGCAGATCGACGTCCCGGCCCTCGTCGCGCACGGCACGGACGACCAAGTCGTGCCCTACGCGGACTCGGTGCCCCTGTCGGTCGAACTTCCGAAGAGCGGCACCCTGAAGTCGTACGAAGGGCTCCCGCACGGCATGCTCTCGATCCTCCCGGAGATCCTCAACCCCGACCTCCTTGCCTTCGTGGAGTCGTAGTCCTCGGCATGAGCGGAGGCTGGGGGCGATGGCGACGGTATCGAGGCCGCTGCGGCTGTGCCGCGCGAGGTCGGTGCGCTCGGGAACGTACGGGCAGAGCACGCCGTTGGTGCTCTCCTCGGCTCCGCGCTGCCGGGGACTGTGGGGATCGGCGAAGCAGATCTCCAGGACGGTGCCGACGCGCGGTGGGGCGTGTGGGGCCGTCTCCGCGCCGTGGGCTCGATCCGTGGGCTCGATCCGTGGGCCTCGAGCGGACCTTGGGACGTGGCCGTTCCCCGCGGACGGTCGGCCGCATGCTCTTCGGCCGGCTTTCGGGACGCCGCCGGTCGGGTGGGCGGCCCGGACCCCGCCTCGCGGCCACCCGGGGCCCGGCGGCAGGGCCGAGCCGCTCCAGCAGTGGATTCCCTGCTCCCCGCCCCGGCGGGGGTCGGCTCAGGCGGCCGGACGCACCCGTTCCATGGGGTGTGGCCGGTCCCGTCGTCCTGCTCGCAGTGGGAGGGGCCGGAGTGCGCCACTGCCCGCTCGAGGCCTTCCCGCGTGATCCCGACGGTGGGGACGACCAACCCGGCTCCTCGGACGTACTCGCCTCACGGCCAGGGGCCGGTACACCTGCCGAGGACCTGGTGGTGGGGGTGGTCCGTCCGGCGGGGTGCGTGCGGGGGACGTGTTGTCGTGAGGGCTTGTGCCTGCCACGATTCGGGCGGAGGGGCAGTGGTGGTGAGGTGGAGATGAGGGCGGCGGCATGCGGAGCGTGGGTGTGGAGGAGGAACTGCTGCTGGTGGACCCGGTCAGTGGTGCGCCGGTCGCCGTCTCCGGCGCGGCGCTTGCGGCGGCGGACTGCGGGGCCCTGCAGTCCGGCGAGCGCGGGAAGGGCCATCGGTTCGAGGAGGAGCTTCAGAGGGAGCAGGTGGAGTTCGCGACCGAGCCGGTGACGGAGATGGGCCGGCTCCTGGAGGAGATCATCCGCTGCCGGAGGGACGCGGCGCGGTATGCGGCCACGGCCGGGGCGGTGGTGACGGCGCTGGCGACCTCGCCGCTGGCTGTCGAGCCCTCGCTGAGTGCCGGTATCCGCTACCGGTGGCTGGGTGAGCAGTTCGGGCTGACGGCCCAGGAACAGTTGACGTGTGGCTGTCACGTGCACGTGTCGGTGGACTCCGACGAGGAGGGTGTGGCCGTCCTGGACCGTATCCGCCCGTGGCTGGCGGTCCTGACGGCGATGAGCGCCAACTCGCCCTTCTGGCAGGGCCAGGACACCGGCTACGGCAGCTACCGCAGCCGGGTGTGGAACCGCTGGCCGTCCGCCGGCCCGGTCGAGATCTTCGGGTCCGCCGACCGCTATCACCAGCAGGTCACCGCCATGATCGAGACCGGGGTCCTCCGTGACGAGGGCATGGTCTACTTCGACGCCCGGCTTTCCGCCAGGTACCCCACCGTGGAGATCCGTGTGGCGGACGTCTGCCTGGAGGCGTCGTTGCCGGTACTGCTGGCCGCGCTCGCGCGTGCTCTGGTCGAGACGTCCGCCCGGGCCTGGCAGGACGGTGTACCGCCGGACAGGGTCGGAACAAGTTTGCTGCGCCTTGCCTCGTGGCGAGCGGGACGCTCGGGCCTCGACGGTCCCCTCCTGCACCCCGGGACCATGCGGGAGACCTCCGCCGCCGAGGCGGTGTGGGCCCTGTACCGGCACGTGCGCGGGACACTGGTGGACCACGGCGACGACGACCTTGTCCGTGAGGGCATCGCCCGTCTTCTCGAACAGGGTGACGGGGCGCGTACGCAACGCCGGCTGCTGGCCGAGGAGGGCAGTCTCGCCCGTGTCGTGACCTGCTGCGCAGACCTGACCACGGGCGGTTGACGCCCTTCCGTCGAGCGGGTGCGCTGCCGTCAGGAGGGTCGCGCCTGAGGGGGCACGGGTGGTCCGGGTCGGTATGGGTCCGCCAGGAGCTTCGTCGTTGCGTACCGCCGCTGACTTCCGGCAGCCGTGCATCACGGTCAGGTCGCGAACGGCTCGGTTCCTGCGTTCCGGCTTGTGAGGGGGATGGCGGGGCATACGGGCTTCACCTGTCTGAGAGGAGCCTGTTCATGCTTGGCATAGTGGCTGCCGTGCTGTTCTTCTTCGCGTTTCTGATCAACGCGGCGGACATCGGCACCAATGATGTGTTCTCTTCGACGAACGTGATGCTGCTGGGGCTGACTGCCCTGGCTCTGCACGTGGCGGGAATCGGTGCGGGCTGGGCTTCCAGGAGCCGACGCTGACCCCGGACCCTGAGACCGCTGACCCGCGTGACGGGGTGCTCGGGGCGACGTGAACACTCCGAGCCCCCCGCCACCTGGTAGCCGGCACCGCCCGAGGCAGCGGTTCCCCAAGGGGCACCTGTTCGGCAGCATCCTGGGCCTTCGAGAAGCGTGACGGTCCGGAGGACCGGTCCAGGGGGGAACTTCGGACCTGCGGACGTACGCGTCCTCCGGGGAACAAGGAGGAGGGGGGACGTGTTGAGGGCATCGTGGTCGTGGAGGGGACAGTGTCCCCGGGCCTCACCCATGGCCTGCAGGGACGATCGTTCGGCTGAAGCCCCGCAGAGCCTTTCGCCGCGTAGGCGACCGCCCTCCACGACCACGTGCACGGTGGCTTCGGTCCGCCCGGCGAGGTGCCGGGCGCGCCGTGGGCGGCGGTCCCCTCCTCCGAACGTGGGATGCGGAACAGGGCGCCCGCCGGCACCGTTGTCCACCACGTCTGACATGTTCGAGTCAACGGGCTCGGGCGGTCGCGAAAGGAGCACCTCATGGCACGCAGTACTGCGAGGCCGGTCGTCAGGCTGAAGTCGACAGTAGGTACGGGAGTCACCTACGTGACCCGCAAGAACCGTCTGAACGACCCCGACCGGCTGGTCCTGCGGAAGTACGACCCGGTCGCCGGTGAGCACGTCCTCTTCCGCGAGGAACGATGACACCTGCCTCCGTCGCCCCGCGACGGAGGCCCTCGCGGGGGGAGGCCGACGGTCCCGTCCCCCTGTTCCTGTTCGACCCCGCGGAAGGAGAACGTTTTGAAGGTACGCACGTCCTTGCGCTCGTTGAAGGCCAAGCCGGGCGCCCAAGTGGTGCGCCGGCGGGGCGGGGTGTTCGTGATCAACAAGAAGGATCCGCGTTTCAAGGCCCGCCAGGGCTGACGAGCCACTTCGCTGCCGGACGGCCCGGCACCGCGAGCGCGGTGCCGGGCCGTCCGGCGTGCCGGCGGGGGAGCGGGACGAGAGGGCCGGCCCGTGCTCAACCGGCGCTCGCACGGTGCCGTCGGAGAAGATTCGCACCTCCCGGAAGGGCCGCCCCCGGGTCACCGGGGCTCACCGGCCGTCGACGTCCCGGTCGAAGTCTTCTGCGCACTGCCGTCGGTCGGCTTCGGTGTCGGCGTGCTCGACGCACTCGGTGTAGTTCTTGAACTCGTCGCTGCTGAACACGGCCGCGCCCACTGCCAGAAGCACCGAGGAGGCGACGAGCGCGAGCGCGCCGATCACCGCGCCGATCACGGACATCGTTCCGTTGGTGGCCACACCGCGTTTCCCGCGCCGGTGTCCGAGGACTCCGAGGACCAGCGCCGGCAGGCCGAGCACGATCCCGCCGAGTACGGTCCAGAACAGTACGGCGCCGGCCAGGCCCAGAACGAGAGCCGCGATACCGAACCCGTTACGGCGTTCACCCGCACCGGCGGGCCCGTTCTGCCATCCCCCGTGGTGTCCTTGCGTCGATGTCATGGTCGCTACCTCCGATACGAGACGGATCAGTTCTGCGTCTGGCCACGTTCGAGGGCCGTCCCGGTCAGGTCGGTGACCTGTCGGGGCGGTGGTGCCTTCGCCTCCACGTCCGTACCGAAGTCGCTGAACTCCATGACGGTGCGCACCTTCGCCGGCCGAGGAGGCGACGAGGCCCGGTCCGTGGCGGCGTCCTCGGCGGGGGCCTTGAGCGTCATGTCGATCTGCTGCCGTCGGATGCGGCCGTCGCCGTCGAGCCACACGTCCATCGGCAGGGTCGGACCGAGTTGTCGACGCAGAGTGGCGCCGTCGGGGAGTTCGGCGACGTCGACGGCGACCCGGTAGTGGGTGGTGTTCACCTCGCCGACTTCGGAGGTGCCCTCGCGGGTCACGTCCTTGCCGTCGATCGCCCTGGCGAACGCCGCTGCCTGGACAGGATCGTTCACGGACTGGCCCCCCACTGCCCGACGCTCGGCGGCCTTCTGCAAATCGATCCTGATCCACGGCTTGCCGCCCGGAACCTCACTCCGGGGAAGCTTCTGGTAGAGCACTTGGTCGACGACCCGCTGTTCGACGCGCCCGCCCTGCGCGCTGAGGGTCATGACGCTGTCACCGTCCCGCAGGTCGACGGTCCCCCGGCCGCTCGCCGTCATCGAGGTGCCGTCGGCCGAAGTCTGCACGCGCAGCGTCACCCGCGCGGTGTCCTGCTCGGCCGTCTTGCCATAGGCGGAACGGAGGGCCTTCGTATCCTGCTCCCGGGTGCTGGACGTCTCCTTGCCCGCCGGGGAGCCGCCCACGGTGCCGCAACCGGCCAGCACCGTGCCGGCCAGAACACCGGCCACGGTCGCCGTGCCCACCCGGATGCTGCCGTCTGGCCTGACCATGTGATGTGTCTCCTCTCAGGTGTGCGCGTGCCGGCCCGCCGTGGTACCGGCGTGGTGTCCCGGCTGCCCCTGTCCACAGCGAAAACACGTGCGGAGAATCCTCTTTGACGTTGCGTCACTGCTCCCGCCGACGCGAGGCCCCCGGGCGGGGCCGTGGCGGCCGGAGGGCGGGCCACCGGCCGGCGGCGCGTCACCGCCGGCCGGCCTCCAGTCGCGGTCACGGCCCGGCGGGAACGGTGTCAACGCGCCAACGCCTTGACGGTGACCAGGTCTTCACCGGTCAGTTCCGCGATCCGGTGCGCCGGCACCCCGGCTGCCAGGGCGCGGACGAGCAGCGCGTCCCTGCCGTCCGAGTAGGAACGGTAGGCCAGCAGTTCCTCCTCCAGCCGGGCGACGTTGTGCGGCGCGGCATGCCGGCGCACGTGGCTCAGCTCCTCCTCCCCGAGGGGGACGGGCAGCCGCTCGGCATCGTCGGGAAGGACTGACGTCTCCTCCGGCGGCACCAGCCGTAGCCCGGGGGACGTCGCTGTGACCCCCTGAGCTTGCAGCCATGCCCGGACCGCGGGGGTCTCCATGCAGGCCAGTTCCCCGACGGCCGCGGGGGGCACGCCGAGCGTCACGGCCGTGCCGTTCAGCAGAACGAGGTAGGCGTCATCGGTCATCTTCGGTTCCTCACGGGAGAAGGTCTTGTCCTGACGGCACCCCCTATACCCTTCATCGGCCGTCTCACGACCGCTCCCGACCTGTCGTCGGCCATCCACGCCCGCCGCGCGGGATTCCGGGTCTCCCGGTACCGCGCGTAAGAAGCCCGTCTGGATACGGGCCTGCCGATCGCCGCCGACGCCGGCCCCGCACGGCGCCGGTGCAGCGCGCTCCTGCCGGAGGGGGCCGACCGGTCCCGCTCCTCCACGTCCTGCCGGCGGCCGACCCCGGCCACCTTCCCGGCCGTGCCCTCGACGAGTGCGGAAAGGCAGGCGGAGCAGGCAGGGTGAGCCGGGACACGCGCACGTGCGATGCAGGGAGCCGTCGCGTTCTCCTCCGTCGTCGGACGGACGGCCCGTGCCATGGGCAGGACGGTCGGCCCGCTGATGCCGACATGGCGCGGGAGGCAGGTGAGGAACGCGACCGTCTCCACGCTGTCGGTGCCGTCCAGGCCGTCCAGGCCGTCGATGCTGTGGAGCAGCCCGGCCATCAGGCTGCCGGCGTCCGGGCCCGTGACGTGGTCGGGCGGTGCGGGGTCGACCATGCCGGGCTCCATGGCTGAGATCGGCAGAACCCCCGCGGTGTCGAGGACGAGGTCTGCCGTCCTCCACGGATCAGCCACCTGGTCGGCGGTCGCTCGGACGACCACCCGGTCGGTGACCTCCACGGCCGCGGCCCGCCGAACCCGCACCGACCGGCTCGCCCGGCTCCTGCCCGTGGAGGGCTGTGACGACGGCGGTGAGCGAGCGAAAACGCGTCGCCGTGCAGCAGTCGGGCCGGCGCTGCGTCCTTGAGCAGGAATCCGCCCGCCCCGGCGCGCAGCGCCTCGTGGACATACCCGTCCAGGTTGAACGTGGTCGCCACGGGCACCCTGCCGGGGTGTTTTCCCGGCACCGGCGAGCAGGCCGGCGGCCTCGAGGCCGCCGAGCACCGGCATACGCACCTCCATCACCACGGCGTCCGGGCGCGATTGCCCGGTGAGCCCGACCGCGGCCTGCCCGTGCGGGGAAGCCGGCGCCGCGGTACTCCTGGTTCGCCCACCCGTGCCGCAGGCACGCTTGGTGTCGCGGCCCTGCGCCGATACGAGGGACCTGCTCGATGAGGCCGTGACGTTCCCCCAGCCGTCACCGCCTCACTCAGGCCGTCGACCCGTCGTCCACGGGGATGCCCAGTCGGTCGGCCAGGGTGGTGAGGGCCGTTCCCAGGGGGAGCGCGACCCGGGTGACGGCGTGCCGGTCGCCCCGGGTGGGGTCCCGGTTGACGATCAGTACGGGCTTTCCGGCCTGAGCCGCGTGGCGGACGAACCGGAGCCCGGACATCACCGTCAGCGAGGAGCCCAGAACCAGCAGCGAGGCCGCCTCACGGACCAGCGTGCGGCAGTGCTCGACCCGCCGAGGCGGAACTGCTTCGCCGAAGAACACCACGTCCGGTTTGAGGACGCCGTCGCAGACCGTGCAGGGCAGCACACGGAAGCCCTCGACCTGTTCGTCGGTGAGATCGGCGTCGCCGTCCGGGTTGATTCCGGCGGCCGTCGGCTCGAAGCCCGCATTGGCCTCCTCCAGCCGCCGGGCGAGTTCGCTGCGCAGGCTGAGAGCGCCGCAGGAAAGGCAGACGACCCGGGCCAGGCTTCCGTGGAGTTCCACGACCCCCTCGCTGCCGGCGCCCTGGTGCAGGCCGTCGACGTTCTGGGTGATCACACGTGTGAGCAGGCCGTGCCGCGCGAACGCGGCCACGGCCCGGTGCCCGGCGTTGGGGCGGGCGCGGCCGAAGGTGCGCCAGCCGAGGTGACTGCGCGCCCAGTACCGGCGCCGGGCCTGGGTGTCGGCGGTGAAGTCCTGGTAGGTCATCGGAGTGTGCCGACTCAGGCTCCCGCCCTCGCCCCGGTAGTCGGGGATGCCCGACTCCGTGGAGATGCCCGCTCCGCTGAGTACCAGCACACCACCGGTGCTCAGCGCGTCGGCGACCGGCTCCAGATCCGTGGTGCCGGGCAACGGGTCATCGGCAGGGAGCCAGTTCAGAGTGGGGCGCATGCGCATACCGCCAGGGTACGGAACAGGCGGTCGCCACCAGGAGCAGGAGAAGGCCGCAGCCCGGCAGGCCGCGCTGACCGACCGCGAACCGGGCACCCAGGTCCGCAAGCCGGCCGACGCCGTCCGCTCCCGTCGAGCCGGCCAACGGCAAGGCCGACCTCTCGGGGTGACGTCGACGACGTCGGAGCCCGGACGCGGTCCCAGTCCCCGCGTCCGGGCTCCGACGTCGTGCGTGACGACACAACCGGTGCGGACGGCTCCGCACCGGATGTCACGGCGTTCCCCGCACCGCCGGTGAAGGGCGCCGAAGGGCTTCACCGCCTCCAGGAGCTGGTGGGTGCCCCGACCGGTTACCGGAGGAAAGATCCGCAGTGGCCTCGCCTCCGCCCGGTGCAAGCGGCGCACAGGGAAGGCATCGCCGCATCCCGCTGCCGTGACGGCCACGGCGCCTCCCGTATGAGAGGCAGGCCCGTCGAGCCCACGGTCTCGGGGGAGACCGCGGAGCACCGGCCCACGGCCCGGGAAACGCATCGGTCCCCGGTTACCGCCTTCGTCTTGCTGGACGGCGCCGAGCTGTTCCGGCCGTATGCGGGCCACCGCGCCAACAATCCGGCGTCCTGCGCGGCGGCCACCACCACGGGCTTCGCCGTGGAGGGACTGCAGCATCGGGAACCGGAGTGCGACGGGGCGCGCTGCGGCATCGGACCGCGTACCCGGCCCGCTACGGACGAGGCCTCCTCAAAGCTCCGACCAGACGTCCCCCTCCGTCCCCCGTCCCCCGTCCCTCCGTCCCGCCGACCCGGCGGGGTGCGGGGGCGGCGGCGGTCTCAGCGCAGGACGGTCTCCCAGGTGTCGACGGCGAAATGGGTCGTCATCCCGTGGCGGTCGTACAACCGGGGAGCCCCGGTGGTGTTCGCGGTGTCCACCCCGAGCCCGATGGTGTCCCGGCCCCGTGCCGCGAAGGCCGCGAAGGCGTGCCGGAGCAGGAAACCGCCGAGGCCCAGGCCGCGGGCCCCTGACAGCACGCCGAGGCTGGGGATCCACCCCAAGGCCTCCCGGTCGTTGCGCGCCAGCAGGAATCCGGCGTCCCCCAGCTCGTCGGTGGAGACGATCCACACCAGGGACCAGTCCAGCGCGTCGGCGTCGATGTCGTGCAGCCACTGGTCGTACGTGCGCGGCTGGAAGTCGAAGTGGTCGGCGAAGGAAGCCTGGTGGAGTGCGTGGACGCGGACCCGGTCCTCCTCGGCGCCGCAGTTCCGTATCCGCACACCGGCGGGTGCCTCGGGCACCACGTCCAGCGCGGGGTCCAGCGGGCGGTGCTTCACGTGATATCGCCGTACGACCTGCCAGCCCCGTGTCAGCAGCAGCTGCGTGTCGAGGGTGGGCGCCACGTTGAGGTGGAGGTGGACCACGGCTCGCTCGGCGCCGTTCTTCCCTGCCTTCTCCAGCGCTCTGGCCTCCATCACCTCCAGCAGGTGCGCGCCGGGCCGCTGATGGTCGGGCAGCACGTAGTGGTCGATGTCGATGCGGTCGCCGCCGGACTCGTCCCACAGCAGGCCGTAGGCCACCAGCTCGTCCCCGTCCCACACGAGCCACGAGTCGCGCTCCAGATCGGTCTCGGGATGTTTCAGGTCGGCCTGGACAGTGTGCAGGTCGGTCTCGGGCCGGCCGATCTCGATCTCGTCGACCTTGTTGAGCAGTTCGGTGATGGCGGGCGCGTCCGTGAGCGCGGCGGGCCGCAGGGAGTAGTGCATGACAGCCTAGGGTCCGGGAGAGGGGCGCGGGCCGCAACGGCTTTTCCGGCTGGCGACCGCATCCGGGGAGGGCGCGGCCGCCCGGTCCCGCGGACCGCGGGGCGTCAGCGGGCGGGGCACGCCGGGTGCTCCGTGGGCAACGGCCGTCCCGCTGTCCCAGGAACGAACCGGGATCAGAGGGTCGGATGGACCGCCGGGGCCGAACAGGAAACCGGAAGACGCGGGGCGGGCCTGGCGAGCCGGCGAGGGGTCGCGGCCGACGTGCAGCGCGTCAGCGAAGAATGCCCCACCCGTCGGCGACCCCCGCAGATCGGTTGCTGTCCGGCCACAACCGTCGACAGGTGCGGTCCCCCTGCTGCTGCACGCAGTGTGCGGAGCGGGCCGGTGCGGTGGGACAGCGGTTCGTCCCGGCCGCCGTAGCGTGTCGCGATGCTCTCGGCTGTGATCGAGACGGCTGCCCCCGCAGGTCGGGCCGACGGCGAAGGCGTCGTGGTCACTGATGCCGTGCGCCGTTTGTTGAGGCGTGCCGTCCAGAACGGTCTCCCGGGCCGGGACGAAGCGATCGAGAGCCTCGACGTCGACGCCGCCGGCAACGCATGCGCGTTCTTCGACGGCGTCACCGTTTCACTGCGCCGGGCACTGACGCACATGCTCGAGGGAGCCGTTCGGCACGCGAGCCGGGCGGGCATGCCGCGCGAGTCCGTCGACGGTTTCACCGGAGATCACCGTGCGACGAGTGTCATCACCGCTCCGCCAACGGCCCTGCGTGTCCACCAGTCAAGTCCGCCCAGGTCGCAGACTCGTGGCCGACCGGCCTCATTGCCCAAGGGCACTGAGTGACACGTGGTGCCGGATTCCGTCGACAAAACCAGGCAGGGCGGCCCTCCGGACATTGAAGTCGGTCGGATGCTCGGCGACACGGGTGATCGCACCGGCTCGATAGAACCTTCCGTACCTGGGCAGACGCGCCTTGATCTTCGTTGTCGCCCTTGGAGGGGAAGTAACACCATGGCTGTACCCGCACGTGCTTCGCGTTCCGTGCGCCGCTCCCGCCGGTTCGAACTGCGGTCGACGGCTTTGTACTTCGTCCTTCTCGCCGTCGTCCTGGTGTTGGTGGGCACGGCTGTCCGTACTGCGGCGGCCGCCGCCGAACGCCGTCCTGCCTGGGCTGTCGCGCTCGTCCTCGTGGGCGTCGGCGGTGTCGTGGCCTTCTGCCGCAGAAGGCGCCGGATATCGGCGGCGAGGCTCGCGCGCCACGCCGCGGAAGCCCTGGACGAGGCCACGAACACGGCGGTCGAAGCCCTCGACACCGCTCCACCGGCTCCTGCCGCCGACCTCGTACCAGCACGGACCGGTCCCCGTGGGGGTCGCCCCGACGCGGAACGGACCATCCCGCTCCCTGAGCCCGTGAACGAGGCGTCCGCGGACCCCGGGGAGGTCGGCTACGAGGAGCTGGACCCCGCCGAGTTCGAGCAGGCGATAGCCGAGCTGTGCCGACGCGACGGCTGCCTCGACGTGGACGTCGTGGGCGGGGCCGGCGACCTGGGCGCCGACGTCTTGGCGAGGACGCCGGACGGGCGCCTGGTCGTCGTCCAGTGCAAGCGGTACTGCGACGCCAACCGAGTCGGTTCCCAGGACATGCAGCGGTTCGGCGGCACGTGTTTCACCGTTCACGGGGCCGATGTCGCCGTCGTGGTCACCACCAGCGACTTCACCGCTCCCGCGATCGAGTACGCCGAGCAGTGCGGCATTGTGTGCATGGACGGTCAAGAACTCCTGCGCTGGCAGCACGGCGTGGGGCCGCGGCCGTGGGAGCCGGAGTTCGTGGCCGGGTGAGGCGGGTGAGGCGGGTGAGGACGGGCGGACGGGCGCTGTGGGGGGACTCATCAGTACCGGCCGATCAGGGGACCTGGGTCCTCTCGGCAAGGCCACCCGGGGACCCGCGGGCCGGTCGGCGCTCGACCATGTTCTGCATCGGTCCAGAGGGCCCGCACACTTCCACGTTGCTCCGGTGACCCCGCTCGGGATTCGTCGGCAAGGGACGACCAGGCCACCTGAGACAGGAAACGAACCGGACCAGATCGTCCGAGAGGGGGACCAGATCCTCGGACGGTACACAGAGCTGTGAGCTGTGAGCTGTGTGTCGGGGCCTGCTGTTCCGTGTCACCGGACCTCACGTGGGTGCCACCGAGGCGTGAGTGCTGTGTGATCAGGACACCGTGGCGGCCGGCGGGGTCCATCGGCGGGTGCGGGGCACCGTGCTGGAGATGTCGTAGTCCTTCTTGAGCTGTTCGGGGATGGCGTAGTGCATGACGCGTCCCCGAGTGAGGGAGGAGAGCTCCAAGACGGTGGTGAGGTGGCCGAGACGGTCCAGGGCCCAGGCACCGAGCGGGGAGCGGTCTTCGATGGTTTCGAGAACGCCGAGGAGGTGGGGCAGGGCCTTGACGACGGTGTCCCACGGGGTCTGCGGCACGTGGAGCCAGTCGGCGCAGGTGTCGCCGACGAGGTAGCGGATGAGGGCGGAGACGATCGGGTCGAAGAAGGCGCCGGGCACCACTTCCTCGTAGAGGTCGATGAGTTGCCGGGTCAGGTGCGCGCCCTCCTCGGAGGGTCCCATGTGCCGGATCATGTACAGGTCGAGGAAGGCGCGGGCCTCCTCCAGGGTCTCGGGGACGGCGTCCTGGTCGACGCCGAGCATGGCACCGACCACCCGCCAGGCGTAGTAGTAGGCTTCGGCGCCTTCCTGTGACATGTGGATGCCGAGGCGGTTCAGACTGTCCAGGACGAGCAGAGAGAAGAACATCTGCCCGCCTACCATGTCCTCCTGGCAGATCGGCGTTCCCAGCGCGGTGGTGTCCCACTGGTTCGCGCGCTTGAGGTGGTGGCGGATGGAGGCATGCAGGAGGCGGACCTTCTGGGCGGCGGGGATGAAGCGGCTGCCGGCCTCGAAGGCGTCGGGCTGCATCAGGTAGACGGTGAACTGACCGGTCTCCGCCATCCGTTTGGACGGGTACTTCAGCCCGTGGGTGGCCGACAGCAGTTTCGCCACGTGCGGCACGACGTAGCAGGCGGGCATCGAGGCGAAGGACAGCGCGGTGGAGATGTGCACGTTGTTGTCGATGAAGAACAGCCGTGCCTTTTCCATTTCCGCCCAGTCCACCCAGGACGGCGGGACACGGGTGGACTCCAGGTACTCCCGGGCGATGTCGGGCAGTCCGTCCGGCAGGGGAGCGCCCACGGTGGAGACGTAGCGCATCAGGGTGTTGAACGTGCCCACCTGGCCGCTTTCGAAGAGCGCGGCGACCGTGGCGTCGGCGAGTTCGTCGCCGGTGTGCCGTAGGGCGTCCATGGATGCCTCGGTGTAGGTCATGGCAGGGCTCCTTGTTTCCTCGGTACCGTTGACGACCGGCGGGAGGGCCGACGGCCGGCTGTGCCCACCGGGTGGCAAAAGTTCAGGACAGGCGGTCCGCGGCGGACCGCGCCAGTGCGGTCAGGGCGCTCGCGGCGTGCGCTGGCACGTCCAGCTCGTCGAGAGCGCCGAGTGCCTCCTGGACGCGTGCGCCGATCATGTCCTCGATGCGGTCGGGTGCCTTCAGCCGGCGCGTCACCTCGCGCACCGCATCCAGGGCATCCGCGTCCGGGCGGCGCCGGCCCAGCAGGGCGCGCAGCCGTTCGCGGTCCTCGTCGTCGGCGAGGCGCCAGGTCTCTGCCAGCAGAGCCGTGGGCCGGTTGCCGCGCACGTCGTCGGTGTTGGCCTTGCCGGTGCGTTCCGGGTCTCCGAACAGACCGAGCAGGTCGTCCCGAAGCTGGAACGCCTCACCCAGCGGCAGACCGTACGCGGAGTAGCCCTCGCGCAGTCGCGGGCCCGCCCCGGCCAGGGCGCCGCCGATCAACATGGGCTGCTCAACGGTGTACTTGGCGGTCTTGTAACGGACCACCTTCAGTGACGCGGCCGTGTCCGGACCGGCTCCGGTGCGCAGAATTTCCAGGCACTCGCCGGCGATCAGCTCGCGGGCCATCACCGACCACAGGGAGCGGGCCCGGGCCAGGTATGCGGCAGGCAGGCCGCTGCCGGCGAACAACTGCCCGGCCAGCGCCATCAGCAGGTCTCCCACCAGCATCGCGAGCGACCGCGCGGCGGCGTCGGCACGGGGGCGACGGCGTACGGCACCACGCAGGGCGATGTGCGCGGTAGGGCGCCCGTGCCGCAGCGGACTGTCGTCGATGAGGTCGTCGTGCACGACAGCGGCGGCGTGCACCAGCTCCATGGAGGCCGCTGCCCGCACGAGCGCGTCGCTGTCCGGCTGTCCCACCGCACGCCAGCCCCAGTAGCAGAACGCCGCCCGCAGCCGTTTGCCGTCCGCGACGGCCGCCTCCAACTGCTCGGCCACCGGGCCCAGGAGCGGGTCGATCGCCGCGAACCGGTCGGCCTCCTGCGCGACGAACCGGTGCAGTACCTCGTCGATGCGGGTCTTGAACGCTGCCGGCGCCCACCCGTCATACATCATCGGCAGCCTTCCGGGCCAGGGCGTGACGGGCGAGGATCTCCAGATGGGCCGGGGGCAGGGCTGCGTACCGGTCCAGCGCCAGGCGTCCACGTGCCACCAGCTCGTTCTCGGCCTCCGCCGCGAGCTCTGCGGTGTCCGAGCGGCGTAACAGGCCCCGCACCGCCCCCAGGGCAGAACCCAGCGTGCTCACCGCAAGATCGGCCAACCCGGCCATCAGCAGCACCGCCTGCCCGTCCAGGCCGTCTCGCCGTCCCACTTCTCGCGTCATGGTCTCCCTCACCCACAGGACATGCCGGCGGCGTCGGTCACGCGCCGTTCTTCCGAGCATCGGGTCGGACCGGGCGCGAGAGCGCCACAACTCACGATCGAGTGATCGCATCGCTTGGCTGTGCGGATTACCGCTGCCTGCAGCCCGCACCCGTAGCCGCACTTCGCCCTTCCGTACCACTCGAATGCCGATGGCACGCACTCGCCGACCGTCGAGCTTCCGCGGCGAGGACCAGCCTTCACCGGCACGGGGCACCTGCGGATGCCGCCCGAGGCGCCCCTCCACCCGACAAAAAATCTGATCGGGTAAATGTGCAGGATAAATAAAGGGATAAGGGCTGCTAGAATTGCGGGGCGAAGGGAGATCCGCATGGCCACCGAGGAAGAGCTGTTCGAGTCAGTGGACGCGCTGCTGGAGGAGGAGCCGCAGCTCCCGCCCCCGGCGGAACGTGCCCGGCTCCGCGAGGCCGCCGGGATCAGCCAGGCCCGCCTCGCGACCGCACTGAAGACCACGACGCAGACGGTGAAGAACTACGAGAACGGCCGCTCCGAGCCGAAGTCGCCCCGCCTGGAGGCATACCAGCGACTGCTGAACGGCTGGGCGGCGAAGTACCCTGCCCACGCTGCCCCGGCCGCCATGCCGCAACCGGGGACACCGGTCGCGTTCACCGGCCGCGCCATGCCCGATCCGGAGACGGAGACCACCGTGTCGGTGGAGGGTCCCGCCGCCCAGGCTCCCCCCGGGCACCCCGCCCGGCCGGCCGGGAGCCCGGCGATGCCGTCGCGTCGTCCGGCAGCGAAGAAGACCGTGAAGACCGCCGTCGACCCGGGTTTCCCGCACGGCCCGCTCGCGGTGCTGGACGGCGACGGCTCCGCATACGGCGTCGGCGGCATCGTGCTCGCCTGCCCGGCGGCCACCGTGCCGGAGCTGGTGGAGTGGGCCCTCAAGGAGTCCGGCCTCGGTGCCACGAAGCTGAACCGCTACGGAAAGGACTCCGACCCGCTGATCGTGCTCACCGCCACGGCCGCCGTGAAGCTCGGGCTGCCGGAACGCCTGGAGGGCCACGAGCAGCGCCGCTCCCTGCGCCTGCCCGACGGTCATCCTGTGGTCAAGCAGGTCGCGAAGGCGAAGTGGCAGCTCACGCAGCGCGGGTTCGGCCCGTGGGCGCGGATCTACCGCAAGGCCCAGGGACGCGAGCGGCAGTGCGTGCAGCTCGCGGTCCTGTCCTGGGACGCCCTCGACGAGCGGTCCTGGCCCGGCGTCGCTGACATGGAACCGGCCGACATCGCCCGCGTCCTCGGCGTCTACGCGACCCGGGTCATCACCCCGCGCGGCAGCACGGCCGTCTCGGGCCTGGAGCTGATGACGGCGCTGCGCCCGCCCACGAAGGCCGTGCGGGACCCGGCGACGGGGAACTGGGTGCCCGGCCGCAACCCGGGGAGCCTCGGGACGGAGCCGATGGACCCGGCGCCCCCGGAGGCCACTCCCGAGCACCCCGTGGTCGTCCGGTCCGGCTGGACCGGTGGGTTCCTCAACGAAGAGGCGTACCAGTGGGTGCGGTCGGTGGACCTGCTCACCGATGAGGAGTGCACACTGCCGTACGCGATCGGCCTGGACCTGAACACCGCGTTCCTCGCCGCCGCGGCCCGCCTGGTCGTCGGCCTGTCCGCCCCGGACCACTTCCGTGCTCCGACGTTCAACCCGAAGATCCCCGGCTCCTGGCTGGTGGACCTGTCCCACATCGAGCCGGACCCGCGCCTGCCGTCGCCGTTCACGCCGGACGGCGAGCGTCCGACCGGCCCTGCCTGGTACCAGACGCACACCGTCGCCTACGCCCAGGAACTCGGCTTCAACGTGCATCCGATCGAGGCGTACCTGCGCCGGGAGACCGGCGCGTACCTCGACCCGTGGCACGACCGGCTCAGGACGGCGTACGTCGACACGCTCGCCGACCTCGGCGTCACCCGGGACCTGCCGGACGCGGAGTTCCTCGCGGCGATGGAGCGGCACAAGGACGTCGACCCGGTCCTGACCGCCGTGCTCGCCGCGGTCAAGGCCACGGTCAAGGGCGGCGTGGGCAAACTGCGCGAGCGCCCGCAGGGCCGCCACTACAAGGAGGGCGAGCGGTGGCCGGCCCTTCAGCGGCCGACCTGGCGCCCGGACATCCGCGCCGCCGTCATCTCCAAGGCGCGGATCAACATGCACCGCAAGCTGCGCAACATGGCGGCGATGACGGGCCTGTATCCGCTCGCCGTGCTGTCCGACTGCGTCGTCTACCCCTCGCCGGGGGAGAGCCCGCTCGACTTCCTGCCGTACGCCGCATCCGGCAAGCCGCAGCCGGGGGGCTTTCGCCTCGGGCCCTCGCCGGGCCTGGTGAAGCTGGAGGGCGTCCAGTCGATGCTGTGGGCGGTCGGCCTGATGGAGCAGGGCCTCAACCCGGCCCGCCACATCAAGGGCGGCGACGCCGTCCTGGACGAAGGGGAGTGACCGGTGGGGGAGATCGAGGACGCCATCGAGCGGGCCGGCCGGGAGGGCTTCACCCGCCAGCCACCGAAGTCGCTCAAGGGCCAGATCCGTTACCTGCTCAGGCAGATGGGCAGTGCGAAGGCCGTCGCGCAGGAGATCGGTGTCACCGCCGACTCCGTGAACCGCTACCGGCGCGGCGCGCGCAAGCACGCCCGCGCCGACGTCGCAGCGAAGATCGACGACGCGGTACGGCAGCGGTGGCAGCCCCAGGTGCGCAAGCGTCGGCAGCGGCAGGCCGCCGCCACGGGCGGGATCACGGTGGAGACGAGGGCCCGGTTCGGGTACACCGCGCCGGTCGGCACGACCGACGACGGACGGTTCCGGCGACTCACCGTGCACCTTCCTCCGGCGTACGCACAGCGGCTGTTCGACGCCCACGCCGCCGGGGCCGGCGACCAGGAGATGCGCGGGATCATCGCCGAAGGGCTCAAGGACGTCTATTTCCAGGACGGCGGAGGACGCGCCAGGGAACTTTCGGACGTCGAAATCAACGACATCGACTATATGGACCTGGACTACTGAATTCCGGCAGAGTCCGTCAACTGGTCATTTGCCGCGGCCTGGTAGGTCCGTATGTAGGCGGCAAGGACGCTCACGATCGTCGTGTGGTCCTTCGCGGAGTCGTGCATGATGCGCTGCAGGGCATAGATCCCGCCGAGCCGTTCGGTGCGGTTGTCGGACCCCAGCAGTTTGATCGCTTCCACGTAGCGATCGGTGACCTGTCCTTCTCGTTCGATCTCGGCTCGCACTCGGTCTTTGTCCCGTGTGTGCTGCAGCGTTCGATGCGTGTAGTACAGGCCGACCGCTGCTAGGACACCGGCCCCCAGAGCAGCCGGCGTGGTGCGGGAGCCGGTGATGACCACGCCGTCTGCCGGCTCGAGACCCCGCGTGCACAGATGGCTTCCGTCCAACCGCCAAGGGCCACGCCATGACAGCAGCGAATAGCCAAGAACCACAGTACTGACGAGCAGAAGGCCCCCGAGCCGCTTCACCAACTTCATGACGGACATCATGTCGGCGTCATGTCTCCGACGGGATTGGTTCCCCGCATCCACGCGAGCGCTGACGGACGACCTACGCCTCAGGCAGCTGCCCACGAGTAGTACCAGCGTCCCGAGAGCCGGTCGCACCAGCCCCTTGACCTGCACGTTCAGGTTGGCTGAGGCTCACTCCCCAAGGGGCGGCGCTTCCGTGCGCGAGCCGGTGAATCCGGTCCCGTGCGCCCCGTACAGGCCCTGGGCGGGAAGAGTGATGCAAGCCACAACAGCACGCTGTCCGATCGGTCAGTTCTGACCGATCGGACAGTTATGGTGGGGGCATGGCACGCTCCACCTCTGCCATGCGCGGCCAGATCCTGGAGTCGGCACTGCGACTGTTCGCCGTGCACGGCTTCCGCGGCACCTCGTTGCAGGACATCGCCTCCGACGCGGGCTGCTCGAAGGCGTCACTCCTCTACCACTTCGCCAGCAAGGAAAAGATCCTCACCGAGCTGCTGACCCCGGCCCAGGACGCCCTCGCCGCGCTGCTCGACCGCGTGGCCGGGCTGGAGGGCGGCCGGCTGGTGGAGGAGACCGTCGTCGGATACGTGGACCTGACGCTGCGGTTCCGCCGCGAGATCCGGCTTCTCTTCGAGGACATAGCCGAGATGTCCTGCCACCAGGACCTCAACGTCATGGAGCTGGCGGACGGACTGCTGGACGCACTGGCCGGCCGCTCGCGGCAGGCACCGGCCCGGGTGGCGGCGTGGATGGTGCTGGGCGCCGTCTTCATCACCAGTGCCACCGATGACGAGGTGGCGCCGGACGAGGTGCTGCGCGCCGAAATGATCCGCAGCGCGCTGCGGACGCTTGACCACACCCTCAGTTGACCCCCTAACGGAAAGACCCTTCCTCCATGGCGACCTTGCTGTACCGGCTCGGGCGGTTCTCCTTCCGCAGAAGAGGCCGAATAGCCGCGGTCTGGCTGCTCCTGCTGATTCTGCTGGGTGTCGGAGCCGCCACCCTGATGGGCCCGACCAGCGACAAGTTCTCCATGCCGGGCACCGAGTCCCAGCGGGCGCTGGACGACCTCGACCGGCAGTTCCCGCAGGCCGGCGGAGCCACCGGCACCATCGTCGTCGCCGCGCCCGAGGGCGAGGAACTGGACCCCGCCGCGGTGGCACTCGTGGTGAAGGAAGCCTCCGAGACCGACGGCGTCACCGCCGCCATGGACCCGTTCCGGACCGGCTCCGTCTCCCAGGACGGCCGCTACGCCCTGATCCAGGTGCAGTTCGACAAGGCCGCCGACGAGGTCACCGACAAGCAGAAGTCGGCCTACGAGGCCGTCGGCGCCGACGTCGAGGGCCTGCGGGTCGAGCACGGCGGCGAGGTCATGGGCGGTGAGGTGGAGATCGGTTCCACCGAGGCGCTCGGCGTCCTGGTCGCCGCGGTGGTCCTGGTCGTCACCTTCGGCTCGCTGGTCGCCGCCGGCATGACCCTGCTGAACGCGCTGATCGGCGTTGCGGTCGGCATGGCCGGCCTCTTCTCCCTGACCGGTGTCGTCGAACTGACCTCCACCGCTCCCGTCCTGGCCTTGATGCTGGGCCTGGCTGTCGGCATCGACTACTCGCTCTTCATCACCTCCCGCTACCGCCAGTACCTCGCCGAGGGCCTCCAGCCCGAGGAGGCCGCCGGCCGCGCGACCGGCACCGCCGGCTCCGCCGTCGTCTTCGCCGGTGCCACCGTCGTCATCGCTCTGGCCGGCCTCTCCGTCGTCGGCATCCCCTTCCTGAGCGTGATGGGCCTGGCCGCGGCGGGCACCGTTGCCGTCGCCGTGCTGGTCGCCCTCACCCTGCTGCCGGCCTTCCTCGCCTTCGCCGGCAAGAAGATCCTGCCGCGCAAGCAGCGTCACGCGGGCGGGTACACCGCCGAGGAGGGCACCGTCGCCGAGGGCTTCGGTTTCGCCTGGGGCCGGCTCGTCACCAAGGTGCGCGTCCCGCTCCTGGTCGTCGGCATCCTCGGGCTGGGCGCGCTCACCCTCCCGGCCCAGGACATGCGCATAGCTCTGCCGGACGCGGGCACCGCCGCCGAGGGCTCCCCCGCACGCGAGGCGTACGACCTGACGTCCGAGGGCTTCGGCGAGGGCTTCAACGGCCGTCTCATCGCCGTCGTCAGCGGTGGGGACGCGCAGTCCACCGGGGCGGCCGCCGAGAAGGCCACCGCCCTCATCAAGGACACCGACGGCATTCTGACCGTGGCCCCGCCGCAGCTGAACGAGCGGGGCACCACCGCCCTGTTGACCATCATCCCCGAGGCCGGCCCGACCGCCGCCGCCACCGAGGACGCCGTCCACGACATCCGCGACCGGGTCGTGGACATCGAGGGCGCCGACATCGCCCTCACCGGCGCGACCGCTCTGGGCATCGACGTCTCGGAGAAGCTCGCCGACGCCCTGCCGGTGTATCTGCTTCTGGTGGTGGGCCTGTCCATCCTGCTGCTCATGCTGGTCTTCCGGTCGGTCCTGGTACCGCTGAAGGCAGCCCTGGGCTTCCTTCTCACCGTGGGCGCGACCTTCGGCATCACCGTCGCCATCTTCCAGGAGGGGCACCTCGCCGGCCTGGTGGGCGTCGACACCCCCGGCCCGCTGGTGAGCTTCCTGCCGATCCTGCTCATCGGCATCCTGTTCGGCCTCGCCATGGACTACGAGGTCTTCCTCGTCTCCCGCATGCGCGAGGACTTCGTCCACGGCGCCGACCCGCAGGCGGCCATGGTCAGCGGCATGGGCCACAACGCCCGCGTCGTCACGGCCGCCGCGCTCATCATGACGTCCGTGTTCGGCGGCTTCGTCCTGATGGACGACCCGATCATCAAGTCCATCGGGTTCGCCCTCGCCGTCGGTGTGGTCATCGACGCCTTCGTCGTCCGCATGGCGCTGGTCCCGGCGGTGATGTCACTGCTCGGTCGTGCCGCCTGGTGGCTGCCCAAGCCCGTCGACAAGGCCCTGCCCGACCTCGACATCGAAGGTGAGAAGCTGAACCGGCAGCTGGCCGCGGAGACGCGAAACGAGACCCCCGTCTCGGTCTGACCCGCGCACCGGCCGGACCGGACCACACCCCGGAGGGCGGGACCCGCACAGCGGTCCCGTCCTCCACCGCTTTCCTCTCCCTTTCTGACCACATCGAGGGATGGGCCCGGCCTCGTACGCCGCTGCGCACGCACGCCCGAAGCGGTGGACCGGCGGGCGCGTCATCACACCACCGCACCGCAGGTTCAGGAAGAACACCCCGGGCCGGTGCGGCGGGACCGGGCTCCTGCGGGTGTGTCAATTTAACGGCTGATCTTGGTTGTTGAGGTTCAGTTGTTGGCCGGGGTGAGCCGGCCTTCGAAGGCGATCTGGAAGGCGTTGAGCGGTGCCTTCCAGCGCATGGTCCACCGCTTGCGGCCCTTGCCGGTGGGGTCCAGCGACATGAGCGCCATGTAGACGCACTTCATGGCCGCGGCCTCGTTGGGGAAGTGGCCGCCGTCGCCGGCCCAGATCCCCAGGATGTCGCGGTGTCCCTCGGCGGTGACCGCGACCGCCGTGTGGACGGGCCGGTTGGCGACCTGTCCGTCCCGGATCTTGGTTCTGTCGACGATCTTGTGATCCGGACGGCTGAGTACATTGCTCCGCCTGTTCGCGATCATGCATCGCGTGCTCTCATGATGTGCTCCTGAAGCTGTTTCCTTACCTGTCCGCGTTGCTGATCGAGGAGGTCGAGTGGTGGTCGGACCAGGTGGTGCTGAGAACGCGGGTGCGGGCGGCGACCGGCTCGTGCCGGTGTGGTCAGAGCTCGGCCCGGGTGCACGGTCGGTACGCACGCCGACTGCGTGATGTCGCCGTGGGCGGGCTCGGTGTCGTGATCGAGCTATGCGTGCGCCGCTTCCGCCGCGAGAACCCTGCCTGCACGGCGGTGACGTTCACCGGGCAGGTCTTGGGACTGACCACCCCGCACAGCCGGCCTACCCCGCTGCTGCGCGAGGTGTTGACGCGGATCGGGTCGGCCCCGGCCGGGCAGGAGCCCGACTGGCGTCCGCGGTCGGCCTCACCATAGGCAGGGACACGCTGTTGCGGCTGGTCAGGGCCCTGCCCGAGCCGGAGATAGGCAAGGTGGAGGTCCTCGGCGTCGACGACTTCGCCTTCCGCAAGGGCCGCCTCTACGGCACGGTATTGATCGACATGGCCACCCACCGGCCGCTGCACCTCTACGACGGCCGCGACGGGGAGGGCCTGGCTGCCTGGCTCCGCGATCACCCGGAGGTGAAGGTCATTTGCCGGGACCGTTCCAGCGGTTACGGGGAGGGCGCTCGGGTCGGGGCGCCGCAGGCCGAACAGGTCGCGGATCGCTACCGCCTGTGGGCCAACCTCGGCCAGGCGGTCGAGAAGACGGTCAACGCCCATCGCTCCCGCCCGGCGGAACCGCCTCCAGCACGGGCCGGCAGCCACGACACTCCCGCGGCGGAGCCCGAGGTGGTGCAGCCCCCGAAAGAACTGAAGATCGTGGCCCGGCTGCGTGAGCAGCACGCCGCCGCCCATGAGCTGTGGGAACAGGGGATGTCAAAGGCGGCGATCGGCCGAAAACTCGGACTGCACCAGGCCACCGTCCGCAAGCTGGTGGGCGCCCGCTCCGCCGACGATGTCGTCGCCAAGAGCCTGCAGCGAGCACATATCGTCGACCCATACGTCGGCCACCTGCACCGGCGCTGGAACGAAGGCATCCGAAACGTCGCCCAGCTCTACCGAGAGATCCAAGAACTCGGCTATCCGGGCGGTGAGTTGGCCGTCCAGCGCCACCTGCGGCGCTACCGGACCGGGCACGGACACGCACCCGACCCAGGACCCAAGCCTGCGTCGGTCCGCGAGGTCACCTCCTGGATCATGACCCACCCCGAGCACCTGCGGGACGAGGACGCCGACAAGCTGCACCGGCTGCGTGAGCGCGATCCCGAGCTCAGCCGGCTCACTCTTCACGTCAGAAAGTTCGCCGCGATGATGACCGGCCGCCACGGTGACCACCTCGAAGACTGGATCACCGACGTCGAACGGGACAGTCTGGCTCCGCTTGCGGGCTTCGCCCGCAACCTCCGCCGCGACTTCGACGCTGTCCGCAACGGGCTGTCCCTGCCCCACAGCTCCGGTGCCGTCGAGGGCAACATCAACCGACTGAAGATGCTGAAACGCCAGATGTTCGGCCGCGCCAGCCTCGGTCTCCTTCGCAAACGCGTCCTGCTGACACGATGAGCCCCAACCACCGGATCACAAGATCGTCGACAGAACCCTGACCTTCACGTTCACGCAGTCGATGAAGACGACCGGGTAGACGCAGTCCAGCGGACGGTTCTGCCATTCCGTCATGCCGGCCATCACGCTGTCAGTGATCGTGGAGATCGTGGACTTGGAGATCTCCGCGCCGTACACCCCGGCGAGATGCGCGGAGATCTCCCCGTGCGTCAGCCCTTTCGCCGACAGCGACAGCACCATTTCGTCCACCCCGGACAGGCGCCGCTGCCGCTTCTTGACGATCTGCGGCTCGAACGAACCGGCCGCGTCCCGGGGGACCTTGACCTCGACCGGGCCGACGTCGGTCAACACTGTCTTCGCACGCCTCCCGTTGCGGGAGTTGCCGCTGCCCCGGCCCTCGGCGTCGTGCTTCTCGTATCCAAGGTGATCAGTGATCTCGCCCTCCAGGGCGGACTCCAGGACCCGCTTGGTCAGCAGCTGGAGCAGCCCACGCTCCCCGGTCAGCTGCAAGCCCTCGGACCGGGCGCGGTCCACGAGCATCGCGACCAGTTGCTCGTCACTCGCCGGCACGGCCTCCACCGCCGCCTCACTGCCCGGTATCTGCTCGATGGTGGTGTCGCTCATCTGGCGTCTCCTTGACCATCGGATCCGCCGATCATTGAACACTCCCCGGCAGGCCGCCCTGACCGGCCGGACCATGTTCCTCGAGCACAAGAACGAGCTGGAGCTCGCCGAGATCCTTGCCGCCGAAACCGGCGCCGGACCGGACGACATGACCCCCATGTTGTGGCGGCCGCGGTCATGGGCGCCATCCATGCCGCCGTCGGGGAGAACTGGCGCCGGCTGCTCGCCGGATTCGCCGAGCGCGCCGCGGCCGAGCCGGACGCCATCGCGGTCCGCGACGGCGTTCAGTCGGTGAGCTACGGCCGCCTGTGGTGCGCCGCCGTGCACACCGCCGAGCGGCTGACGGCGGCCGGTGTCCGCCCCGGCGACGTCGTCGCGCTGCTTTTGCCGCGTGGTGCGGAGCTGGCCGCCGCGGTGTTCGGCACATGGCTTGCCGGAGCGTCGTACCTGCCGCTGGACCCGCACCACCCGGCGGAGCGGATCGCCTATCAGCTCAACGACGCGGGCGCCAGGGTGGTGGTGACCGGCGCCGGGCTCACCGTGCCCGGCGACCGGCGCACGATCCCGGCCCCTGACCTCGACGCCGTCCCCACCGTTCCCGTGGATGCCGACAGGGCGGGCGTGGCCGGCCCGGACGCCCTGGCGTACGTGATCTACACGTCCGGATCGACGGGACGGCCGAAGGGCATCCCGATCACGCACCGGAGCCTGGTCAACCACATCACCGACTACGCGGTGCGCTTCGGCGTCGCCACGACGGCGCGGCCCACCGGCTGGCTCAGTACGTACAGCTTCGACACCTCGTCGCTGGAACTGATGATGCCGCTGCTGCACGGCGGCCACACGGTCGTGCTGCCCGACGAGGCCCGCACCGACGGAGCCCTGCTGGCCGAGGAGATACGCGCCCACGACATCGGATTCCTGCAGGCGACACCGACCACCTGGCGACTGGTCGCCGACCGCATCACCGACCTGCTTGCCGGCCGCACCCTGCTCAGCGGCGGTGAGCCCCTGCCCGGCGCGCTGGCCGCGACCCTGACCGCGGCGGGCGCCGAACTGTGGAACGTCTACGGTCCGACGGAGAGCACGATCTGGGCGACCGCGGGCCGGGTCTCGGCAAAGCCCGGCGACCGCGTGGATGTGGGGACGCCGATCGCCAACACCCGGGTCTTCATCGCCGGCCCGAACGGGGAACCCTTGCCGATCGGCCTGCGCGGCGAGCTGTGCGTCGCCGGAGTCGGTGTCGCCTCCGGCTACCACGGCCGGCCGGACCTCACCGCCGAGCGCTTCGGGGCGGACTCCCCATGGGGACGCTTCTACCGCTCGGGAGATGTGGCGCGCTGGCTGCTGGACGGCCGCATCGACCTGTTGGGCCGCATGGACCGGCAGGTGAAGCTGCGCGGCAACCGGATCGAGCTGGGCGAGATCGAAGCGGTGCTGTCCGATCATCCGGACGTCGAGGCGGCCGCCGTGCTGGTGGTCGGCGACCCCGCCACGGACGGCAGCCTGGCCGCCTTCGTACAGGTGCCGCACCGGCCCGAGGCGGTGGACGAGCTCTGGGAGCACGCCCGGCGACGGCTGCCGCGCTCGGTGGTACCGCACCGGTTCCTCGCGGTGGAGGCGTTCCCGCGCACCGGAAGCGACAAGGTCGACTATCTGGCACTGGCGGACCTCGCCGCGCTACAGCCGGCCGCGGCCGGCGGCGACACCGCGGGCGCTGACGGCGGCGACGCGCTCACCACCACCGTCACCAAGCTCTTCGCCGAGCTCCTCGACCGGCCGGACCTGGATGCCGACACCCACTTCTTCACCAGCGGCGGCCACTCGCTGCTGGCCGCCTCGCTCGCTCAGCGCATCAAGGACGAGACCGGCGTCCGGCTGGCTCTCACCGACGTGTTCGAGAACCCGACCCCCGCCGCGCTGGCCGGCCGCCTGCGCGGGCTCACGTGAGCGACCGCGGAGGGCCCCTCACCATGCTGACACCGGTCTTCCTCTTCGCGGGCCAGGGCTCCCAGTACCACGGCATGGGCCGGTGGCTCTACGGTGCCGACCCGGTCTTCCGCGAGGCTCTGGACTCCCTGGACGCGGTGGTGCGCGACGTCCAGGACGACTCGGTCATCACCGCGATCCACCGCGACGGCCGCGGCGCTGAGACGGCCATGACCCGACTGTCACTCACCCAGCCGGCCATCTTCATGGTGGAGTACGCGCTGGCCCGCATGCTGCGCGCCCGCGGCTTCGAGCCGGAGCTGGTGCTAGGCGCCAGCCTGGGCGAGGTCGTCGCCGCCACGGTGGCCGGCATCTTCGACCCCGAGGAATGCCTGCGCTCGCTGCTGGAACAAGTGGCGCTCTTCGAGGCGGAGTGCCCGCGCGGCGGCATGCTGGCGGTCCTCGCCGACGCCGACCTCGTCGACCGCGATCCCGCACTGGCCGGGGCTCATCTGGCCGCGGTCAACGGCCCGGACAACTTCGTGCTCGCGGGCACGGCCGACCGGCTCGACGACATCGAGCGCCACCTGAACGCCGGAGGTGTGCTCTGCCAGCGGCTCCCGGTGCTGTACCCGTTCCACTCACCGCTGATCGACGGCGTGCGCGACGCGTTCACGAAGCTCGTGGGCCGCCTCACCCCGCGCCCCGCCACGATCCCGCTGATCTCCGGAACGACCGGTACCGAGATACACCGCCCCGACTCGGCCCACTTCTGGCAGGTCCTGCGCGAGCCGTTCGACCTGACACGAGCCCTCGAACCACTGCTGGCCCGCGACGATCTGCTCTTCCTGGACCTGGGCCCGTCCGGGTCGATGGCCAACCTGGTGCGGGACCGGCTTCCCGAGGGCAGCCGGTCCCGGGTGTTGCCGCTGCTCTCCCCGTACGCCCGGGACGAGGTGCTGTACCAGGCGGTGCTCGACACCCGCTCGCTCATCGCCGCACCCGCTCGACGAACAGAGGTGACCGCCATGATCACTGAGACGCCCGTGGCCGACCCGGCCACCCCGGAAGACGGCTTCGACGTCTATGTCTTCCCCGGCCAGGGCGCTCAGGCCAAGGGAATGGGCCGAGACCTCTTCGACCGGTTCCCCGAGCTGGTCGAACGGGCCGACGCCGTCCTCGGGTACTCGATCCGTGAGCTGTGTCTGGAGGACCCCGGCCGCAACCTGCGCGACACCCGGTACACCCAGCCCGCCCTGTACGTGGTCGACGCCCTCACCTGGCTGGCCGCCCTGCAGGAGGGCGGCCGCCTGCCCGACTACCTGCTCGGGCACAGCCTCGGTGAGTTCGCCGCCCTGTTCGCCGCCGGCGTGTACGACTTCGAGACCGGGCTGCGCCTGGTCGCCGAACGCGGCCGGCTGATGGGACAGGTTACCGGCGGCACGATGGCGGCGGTCTCGGCCGTCGACGCCGACCTGGTCCGGGAGGTGCTGCGCGATGCCGAGCTGTCCGGACTGGACATCGCCAACTACAACGCGCCGACCCAGACAGTCATCGCGGGCCCGGCCGACGCGGTCAACCGCGCGCTCGCGGTGTTCAAGGACAAGGGTGCCCGCTGCGCCCCGCTCAACGTCAGCGCCCCCTTCCACAGCCGCTACATGGCGCAGGCCGCGGAGGAGTTCGGGCGCCTGCTGGACGCCACGCCGTTCGCCGCCCCGAAGATCCCCGTGATCAGCAACGTCGACGCCCGGCCGTACGCGCCGGACGCCGTGGCCGCCACGCTGCGCCGGCAGATCGTCTCCCCGGTGCGATGGACCGACAGCATCCGGCTGCTGATGGGCCGAGGCGCCTTCCGGGCCCGCGAACTGGGTCCGGGGCAGGTGCTGACCAAGCTGATCGCCCGGATCCGGGAGGAGGCGACACCGCTCCGGCCCGAGCCGGAACGGATCGTGGTGCCGACCGGACCGGTCCGTGCTTCGGCGCCGCAGCGCGCCCAGCCGGGTTCGGCGGCGTTCCGGCGCGACCACGGCGTCCGGCATGCCTATGTCGCCGGTGGCATGCACCACGGTGTCAGCTCCGTCGAGCTGGTCGCCCGACTGGCCCGCTCCGGCCTGCTCGGCTGTTTCGGTGCGGCCGGGCTCCCGCTCGCGGACGTCGCCGACGCGATCCGCGGCATCCGGGCGGCGGCCGGGGCCGCCGCACCGTTCGGGGTCAACCTCACCTACGACCCGTTCGACCCGCGCGCCGAGGCCGACCTGGTCGACCTGCTGGTCCGTGAGAACGTCTCCCTCGTCGAGGCGGCCACCTACGTCGAGGTGACCCCCGCACTGGTGAGGCACCGTCTGACCGGTGCCCGTGTCCTGGCGGACGGCACCGTGCACGCGCCACGCAAGCTGCTGGCCAAGGTGACCCGCCTGGACACCGCCCGCCTGTTCTTCGCGCCGCCGCCGCGCCCCCTCGTGGAACGGCTGGCCGACGACGGACTGCTCACCGCCGAGGAAGCCGCGGCCGGCGAGCGGATCGCTCTGGCCGACGACATCTGCGCGATCGGCGACGGCGCCGACTACACCGACCAGGGAGCACTGCCCGCGCTGCTGCCCTCGGTGCGCCGGCTGCGAGCGCAACTCGGCGGGGTGGCCTCCGACGTACGCGTCGGAGGTGGCGGAGGCATCGGCTCTCCGGAGGCGGCCGCCGCCGCTTTCGTCCTGGGCGCCGACTTCGTCCTCACCGGATCGATCAACCTCTGCACCGCCGAGAGCGGGCTCAGCGAAGCCGCCAAGGACCTGCTGCCGAACCTCGACGTGCACGACACCGCGTACGCCCCGTACGGAGCGCTGTTCGAGCTCGGCGGCCGGGCCCGGGTGCTGCGCAAGGGCGTCCTCTTCCACGTACGCGCCGGCAAGCTTTACGACCTGTGGCGGACCTACGACTCCTGGGACGCCGTGCCCGGTCAGATCCGGGCCCGGGTGGAACGCGACTACTTCGGCGCGGGTTTCGAGGAACTGGCGTCGCGGGTGGTCCCCGCCGGCGAGCCGGCCGACCCCAAGCGCCGGATGGCCCTGGTCTTCCGCTGGTACTGCGCCCAAGCCCAGCGGTGGGCGATCGAGGGCACCCCGGAGCGCGTCGCGGACTACCAGGTGGCCTGCGGGCCGGCGCTGGGCGCCTGCAACCACTGGCTGCGCGGCACCCCGTACGAGGCCTGGCGCGACCGGCACGCCGACCAGCTGGCCGACCGACTCATCACCGAAGCCGCCGAGATCGTCGGGTTCACCGGCGTGTAGCAAAGGAGAGCGTTGTGTCCGAGACCGTTCGTTCCGTCGACGGCCTGCCCATGACCCGGGGCGCCTGTCCGTTCGCCCCCGCACCCGAACTCGCCGAGCTGCGCGCGGAGCAGCCGGTGGCCCGCATGGTCTTCCCCGACGGCCACCTCGGCTGGCTGATCACCGGCTACGACCAGGTACGCCGGCTCCTCGCCTCCCGGGGCATGAGCTCGCGCGGCGACCTGCTGCGCACCCCCATTCCGCTGCCGATGGCCGGGGACCGGACCGAGCTGGCACCGGGGATGTTCACGGCGATGGACCCGCCGGAGCACACCCACTACCGGCGCCGGCTGACCGCCTGGTTCTCGGCCCGCCGCACCCGGACCATGGAGCCGAGGCTGGCCGAGCACGTCGAGCTGTACCTCGGCAGGATGATCGAGGAAGGCGGCCCCACCGATCTGGTCGCCGCGTTCGCCGAACCGGTCGCCGGGCTGGTGATCTGCGAACTGCTCGGTGTCCCCGCCGACCGGCGGGACGTGTTCGTCAAGGGCATCAAGGCACTGCTGACCGTCCACTCCAGCGCGGAGGAGGCGATCGCCGGCTGGCAGAACGTCGGTGGGCAGCTGATGGAGCTGATCCGTTCCAAACGCGAAGAGCCCACCGACGACCTGCTCGGCACGCTGGTCGCCGACGGCGATCTCAGCGACGAGGAACTGGCGACCATCGGCAGCGTGCTGCTCGTGGGCGGCTACGACACCAGCAAGAACATGATCGCGCTGGGCACCTTCGCCCTGCTGGCCCACCCCGACCAGTACGCGGCCCTCGCCGCGGACCCGGGGGGCCTGGGCGCGGGTGCGGTGGAAGAACTGCTGCGTTATGTGACGGTCATGCACGCCGGCTCGATTCGCGCGGCCGGCGTCGACATGGACTTCGACGGACACCACTTCACCGAGGGCGACGCCGTGTCCCTGTCACTGGCCGCGGCGAACCGGGACCCGGCGCTCTGCGAGGACCCGGACCGCCTCGACATCACCCGGCCGCCGGTGGCACATCTGTCGTTCGGCTACGGCATCCACCAGTGCGTCGGGCAGCAACTGGCCCGACTGGAACTGCGGATCGCGTTCGAGGCGCTGGCCCGGCGGCTGCCCGAGCTGCGCTTGGCGACATCGGCGGACCAGATCCGCACGAACCCCGAATCGATCATCTACGGCGTCCACGAGCTGCCGGTGACGTGGTGAACGGAGACCACCCGGTGTACCGAGAGATGCTCAAGTCAAAGATTCACCGTGCCACGGTGACGCAGGCGGATCTGCACTACGTCGGCTCGCTCACGCTCGACTCGACGCTGATGGCCGCCGCGAACCTGCTGCCCGGAGAGAAGGTCGACGTCGTCGACATCGACAACGGCGCCCGGCTCAGCACCTACGTCATCGAGGGACCGGCCGGCAGCGGTGTGGTCGGCATCAACGGCGCGGCGGCCCGGCTGATCAGCCCCGGCGACCTGGTGATCATCATCTCGTATGCGGCGATGGCCGAGGAACAGGCTCGCTCGTACCGGCCGAGCGTGGTCTTCGTCGACGGCGGCAACCGGCCGCAGCACGTCGGCTCCGACCCGGCCGAGGCGCCCGACGGCGCCGACGACCTGATGCGCGGCGACACCGTCAGCGCGTGACCGCACCGATCCGGCGAACTCGGAGACCACAATGAGCCAACCCGATGTGATGACCGCCTTCACCGCCGGTCTGGCGGACATCAACCTCGACGAGTCTAGAGCACCCCGTTCGGGGGTGGAGGCCGCCGGCATGAAGTCGGCCAGCTCCTCCATCTACGACATGGCGGCCACCCTGTCCGGCCGCGGCGAGCTGTGGAACTGGGGGATGTACGACCCTGACCTGGCCGCCGAGATCGAGGTCCGGCTGCCCGGCTTCACCGAGTTCGGCACCGACGGTTTCAGCGAGCAGCTCTACTACCTGGCCCTGCGCGATCTTCCCGACGGTATGGACGGATGCGCCGGCCGGGCGGTCCTCGAGGTGGGCTGCGGGACGGGCGAGGGGCTCAATTTCCTGTCCCGGCTCGTTCCCGGCGCCCGGATGACCGGCCTGGACCTGTCGCCGAAGGCGATCGCCCGGGCCGAGGCCACTCTGGCCCGGGGCGAGAGCCTGCGCTTCGTGCACGGCGATGCCGAGAAGCTGCCGTTCGAAGACTCCTCGGTGGATGTGCTGATCAACATCGAGAGCTCGCACACGTATCCCGATCTGGGCCGCTTTCTGCACGAGGCCGCGCGGGTGCTGGGTCCGGGCGGGACGCTGTCCCACATCGATGTGTTCACCCGCCAGCGGCTGCGGACGATGCGCGGGATCACCGAGGAGATGCCCCAGCTGAAGTGGATCAGCGATCACGACGTCTCCGGTGAGGTGCGCGCCGCGGTGCGCCGTCGGATGGCTCGGGGCAGCCGCTTCCGCCGCACGCTGGACCGGCAGCGGATGAACCCGCTGGTGCGCACGATCGCCACGCACAGTCAGATCCTCATGTTCGGCGGCATGTTCGCCGACTACCAGCCGCCCGCCTCGATCAAGGTGCTCAGCCGACTGGGCCTCGTGCCGTGGATGAGCGGCCTGCCGATGGAGAGCTATCGGCACCAGGTCGCCGTCCGAGTCTGAGGGGGAGAAGTGACCGTACGACTGTTCGCTGTCGCCGCCGAGACCGAGGACGGCCTGCTCGCCGCGGTCCGCGGCCACGTCGGCCGGATCCGTGCTGGCCGGGATCTGCCCTCGCTGGCCCGGTACTGCCATGACGCGGCAGCCGCGACGACCGGTCTGGCACACCGGGCCGCTGTCGCCGCCGAGTCGTACGACGACCTCGCCGCGGGCCTGGACAAGCTGGTACAGGGGTGGGCCGACCGGGCGTCGGCTCCGCCGCTGTCCCGCCGACCGGGACTGGTGTTCGTCTTCGCCGGTCAGGGCGCTCAGTGGGACGGCATGGGCTTGGAGCTGCTGGCCACCGAGCCGGTCTTCCGCGTGGCACTGCGGCACTGCGACGAACGGGTACGTGAGCTGGCCGGCTTCTCGGTGATCCAGCAGCTACGGGCCGGCCCGGCGGCATCGCGGCTCGGTGAGATCGACGTGCTGCAGCCGACGATGGTGTCGTTGCAGATCGCCCTGACGGCCCTGTGGCGCAGCTGGCACGTGGAGCCGGACGCGGTGACCGGGCACAGCATGGGCGAGATCTCCGCCGGGTACGCGGCCGGAGCGCTCGGTCTCGACGACGCCCTGCTGATCGCATGCCGCCGCAGCGCCCTGCTGCGGCGCATCGCCGGCCGGGGTGCGCTGGCCACCACCGAGCTGTCGCCCGAGGCCGCGCACGCCCTGGCCGCCTCCAGCGGAGGCCGTATCTGCGTCGCCGGGGAGAACAGTCCCCGCTCGACCGTGCTGGCCGGGGACACCGCCACGCTGACCGCACTGGTCGAGGACCTTGACCGGCGCGGCGTCTACTGCCGGATGGTGCGGGGCACGGTTGCCTCGCACAGTCACTACGTCGACGAATTGCGCGACGACCTGGCTACGGCGCTGCGCTCGCTGAGCCCGGTGCCGTCACGGGTGCCGATCTACTCGACCGTGACCGCGGCGCCGGTGCCCGGCACCGAGCTCGGGCCAGAGTACTGGATGCGCAACCTGCGCGAGCCGGTCCGGTTCGCCGCCACCACCGGCCGGCTGGCCGAGGACGGCCACGAGATCTTCGTCGAGGTCAGCACCCATCCGGTGCTGCTCAGCAGCCTGCGGCAGACGCTGGAGAGCGCCGGACGGCCGGGGGAGGTGCTGCCCTCCGGCCGTCGGCGGACCGAACGCCGGGCCATGCTGTCGTCGCTCGGCACGCTCTTCACGTATGGCCGCGACCCGCACTGGCCGACGTCCGCCCCGCCGGGGCCGGCGCTCACGCCCTACCAGGCCGCCGTCCTGGAGGCCGTCCGGTGCCCGCGGTCCTCGCCGGTTGCGGCGGGTTCAGGATGACTGGCCGGGCCCGACGAGGGAGACGAGCCGGTAGGCGCCCGACTTGCGGTGCAGGAAGCCGTCGTCGACCAGGAACCGCCGCAGCGAGACCGGGTCCACGGTGGTGCCCTCGCACCACGGCCGCAGCAGATCGGTCACGGTGCGCTCGTCGTACCCCCGGTCGGCCTCGAAGGTCGTCGCCGCGACGTGGTCCAGCACGGCCCGCCGGGTCTCGTCGTCGTCCTCCGGCAGCCGGACCAGCACCGTGCCACGGACGTAGCCGCGCAGCCCGGGATCGGGCTGTTCGGCCTCCGCCTGCTCCTGCAGGCGGAGGCCGGCGGTCTCGGCCGCGGCGCCCAGGGCGGCCTCGTCGACGGCCAGCCGGCCCGGGCCCTGGGCGACGACCAGTCCCTCGCGCAGCAGCCGGCCGATCGCCGGGGCGGCCTCCGGGGCGGCGAGCCCGGTCGTGGCGAGGATCTCCGCGGACGTCGACGAGCCCAGGGCTATGGCCGAGAAAACCCGCCGCAGAGCGGAGTCGGAAAGGAGAATGGTGAATGTCTCGGGCGTCATCGTCCCCGTCGCTTGATCTTGATGGTCTCCAGGTCGGTGCAGACGGACCGCAGGTCGCGCACATCGGCGCCGAGGTCCCGGACGGCGGCCGTGGCCAGTTTCTCGGCCCCGGCGACGACCTCGTCGATCTTGTCCTCGGCGTCGGCCTTCACGACACAGCGGAAGGTGAAGGTGAGCAGGGTCCGCTCGTAGGTGACGGTGCCCTCCTCGGTGAACTTCGACTGGAACAGGTCGTGCTTGTCGGCCACGGCCAGCAACTTGGCGCGCTGGTCGTCGTCGAGCGGCGCGAATTTGCCGTAGACGATGATCTGGTAATTCTTGCGGGGCATGGTGGTGGTGCTCCTCAGGTGTCGGGGGGACGGGGACGGTCAGGACACTCCCAGGCGCCGCGGTTGCCGCGGCAGCAGGAACAGCAGGCAGATCACCGCGGCCAGGCCTGCGGACGCCCAGTAGAGGGCTTCGCTGAAGGCGGCGGTGAACGTCCCGGAGTTGATGTCGGCCAGGGCGTTTCCGATCACCTCCTGCTGGGCGGGGTCATCGGTGCCGAGGGCGCGGCAGGTGTCGGGCACGGCGGTGAGGTCGGCCTGGTCGTGGGCGTCGACGGCGCAGGTGCGGATCTCGGCCTGCTGCGAGGCGACGGCCGGGACGCTCGGCAGCACCCGGTCGGCCTCCGTGCCCGCATGGGAGGCGAGGCCGGAGAAGAAGATCGCACCGATGATCGCCACGCCGAGGGCAGCGCCGAGCTGACCGGCCGCGTTGATCAGGCCGGACGCCGCGCCCGCCTCCCGCGGCTCGACGTTGTTCAGGGTCAGGCCGGTCAGCGGAGCCAGCAGCATGCCCATGCCGGAGCCGAGCAGCAGCATCGGGACGACGGCGTGCCAGGAGGTGATCGATTCGCCGGCCAGGTCGGCGATCCACGCGTACAGCAGAAGCCCGGCCATCATCAGCAGCGCCCCGGCGAACAGGCAGTTGCGCCCGTAGAGGGGGAACAGCTTGCGGACGGCGAGGTTGCCGGCGATCGGGACGCCCAGCGAGAACGGGATCGCGGTAAGACCGGTGTGCAGCGCCGACCAGCCGAGACCGCCCTGCAGGTAGAGCGTCCAGCTGAGGAAGAAGCCGGCCGGGATGCAGCTGAACAGCAGCTGCGCGCCGACCCCGGCACCGAAGGTCCGGATCTTGAAGAGGGAGAGGACGACCAGGGGCGACCTGTCCTTGGCGGTCTTGTACCGCTCGTAGTAGACGAACGCCACGAGGACCGGCACGGAGGCCATCAGCGAGGCGATGCTCCAGGCCGGCCAGCCGAGTTCGCGGCCGCGCAGCAGGGGCAGCAGCAGCAACAGCAGGCCGGTGGTCACCAGCACCATGCCGACCAGGTCCAGCCGGGTGGCACGGGACGACTTCGACTCGCGCATCCACATCGCGCCGGCGATCAGGGCGGCCGCGCCGAACGGCAGGTTGACCACGAAGACGGTCCGCCATCCCAGGCCGCCCGGATCCCAGGAGACCAGCACGCCGCCCAGCAGCGGTCCGGCGACGATGGCCAGGCCGATCATGCTGGCGTACAGGCTGACGACCCGGCCGATCTCCTCCGCCGGGAAGGTCACGTAGATGATCGCCAGGACCTGCGGCACCATGATCGCGGCGGTGATGCCCTGCAGCACTCGGGACGCCACCAGGACTTCGGCGCTGGGGGCGAAGGCGCACAGGGCCGAGGCCACGACGAAGCCGGCGACGCCGGCCAGGAAGGCCCGTTTGCGGCCGAAGATGTCGCCGAGACGGCCGCCGGTGATCAGCGTGACCGCGAAGGACAGGGTGTAACCGACGTTCAGCGCCTGGACGGCGGCCGAGGAGGCGCCGAGGTCCTTCTGGATGCTCGGGATCGCCACGGTGACGATGTTGACGTCGAGCAGGTCCATGAAAGTCGCGGCAAGCAGGACGATCAGCGCCAGCCAGCGCTTGGGGTCCGGACCGTCGGCGGCGACGGGCGGTCCGAGAGCCGCTTCCGCCGTCGTCGACTTCGCTTCCTCGCTCATGGGGGGTACTCCAGTTCTTCGGTATGGCGTGGCCGGGAGAAGGGACCGGCCGACGGCTCAGGGAGTGGTGCCGCTCTCCGGGGCGGGCGGACCGGTGGGTTCGGTGGTCCCGGCGCGGGCCAGCGCGGTCCACGACCGCATCAGCAGATCCACCACGTCCATGACGCCCCCGGCCGGGCTCTCGCCGGCCGAGAGCACGCGCTGGATGGAGAGCCCGTCGTCCAGGGCGTGCACGATCAGGGCGAGCAGCTCCACCGGCGCGGGCGGGGTGACCGAGCGGGCGGCGAAACCCTGCGTGAGGGCCTGGGTCATCGCCTCGCGGGAGCGGCGCTCGCGGTCGGCCAGCACGGACAGCACTGCAGGATCGCGCATGCCGTAGAGCCACAGCTCGGTGCGCAGGGCCAGCCAGCTCGCGAAGTTCTTGTCCCGCTCGCGGTGCCAGGTGCGCAGGTGCTCGATCGTCTCCTCGAACGAGCCGGCGTTGGCGCTGAGTGCCTGTACCTCGGCCAGTTCGCGCTCGGTGCGCTGCTCCAGGAGGGCCAGGATCAGCTGTTGCTTGCCGTCGAAGTTGCCGTAGAAGGCGCCCCGGGTGTATCCGGCGCGTTCCACGATCTGTTCGACCGAGGTGCCGTTGACGCCGCATTCGGCGAACAGGTCGGCAGCTGCCTGCAGCAGCTCCTGGCGCGTGATTTCCCGGCTCTCCTGCCGGGTGAGTCGTTTGCTGATGATCGGCCTCCTTCCGAGAACTCAGATACAGTACCGCATTCTGATACAGTCATGTATCTGAATGCTGCCTGGTTCAACCCGGAGTGTGCCGCACCGCTCGCCAGCGGCCCCCGTCAACACCCGGATCAGCGTTGTGAAGCTAGCGAATGGGGATGTTGGTGACCGGAACATTCGATTGGACGGACGTCGAGTTCGACTTGTCCGACGTCAATTTCGTGACCGACCGCGAGGCGGGGGAACGCTGGACAGGAGCGCCCCGACCGGTGTGCCCGGGTCGCTTCTCCGATGGCAACGACGTCTACGTCGTCACCCGTTACGAGGCGGTCCGCAGCCTGTTCGCCGATCGCCGGGTCAGCAACCACCCGCCGGAGGGCGTCCACCTCGACAGCATGCGCCGCCGCGGCGTGCCCGAGGAGCTGCTCAAGTACTTCGACTCGACGATCATGACGATGGTGCCGGAGGACCACCGGCGCGTGCGGTCCCTGATCGACCGGGCGTTCTCGGTGCGCCGGGTCAAGTCCCTGCGCCCCCGGATCGAGTCGCTCGCGGACCAGCTGCTCGACCGGATGGACCCCGGAGGCGAGACGGACCTCGTCGCCGAGTACGCCCACCCGATCTCCACCACGGTCATCTGTGAACTCCTCGGCGTCGACGACAAGTACCGCGACCAGTGGCTGAAGTGGTCCGAGGCGTTCACCACTTTCGTCCGCCCCGACCCGGAGATCCTGCCGCCCGCGCTGCACGGCATGGTCGACACGGTCATCCGGCTGATAGGCGCGCGCCGTGCCCAGCCCGGCGACGACCTGATCTCCGACCTGGTCCAGGTCAGCGACGAGACCGAGAAGCTCGACGAGGTCGAACTCGTAGCTCTGGTCCTGGTTTTGGTGCAGGCCGGGCTCGACACGGTCCGGCACTCGATCTCGCTCAGCTTCTTCAACCTCCTGACCCACCCCGACCAGCTGGAGCTGGTCAAGACGCAGCCGGAGAACACCGTGCGGGCGGTGCGCGAGCTGGTGCGCTACTCCGGCCCGATCAAGATGGCCCTGCCGCGCTTCGCCGCGGAGCCGATCGAGATCGACGGGGTGACCATCCCCAAGGACGGCCAGATCCAGCTCGTGGTCGGCGCCGCCAACAACGACCCGGAGCGCTTCACCAACCCGCGCGTCCTCGACGTCACCCGCGACGACAACCCGCAGCTGAGCTTCGCCGCCGGCGACCACTTCTGCCCCGGGGCGTCGCTGGCCACGGCGGAGACCGAGATCGCGCTCAACAAGCTGTTCGGGCGCTTCCCCGACGTGCGCCTGGCCGCCGACCCCGACGAGGTCGGCCCGCGCTTCCTGAAGGCCGTCACACGACTGCCCGTCCGGCTCGTGTGACCACCGTTTCCATGCCCGACAACGACCAGCAGGATGAGTTTTGTTGCAAAAAGTATTAGGAACGCAGTATCTGACCCCGCTGCGTGAGGGCGGATCGCTGCCCGGCTTGGTGGAAGCCGACAACGACGGCGTCTACGTCGTGAAGTTCCGTGGCGCGGGCCAGGGCACCGCGGCCCTGGTCGCGGAGATCGTCGTCGGCGAGCTCGGCCGGCGACTCGGCATCCGCGTCCCCGAACTCGTCACCGTCGACATCGACCCGGAGATGGCACGCCGGGACCCCGACCAGGAGATCCAGGAACTGCTGCGGGCCAGCGCCGGCGAGAACCTGGGCATGGACTTTCTGCCCGGCTCGGTCGGTTACGACGGAGTCGGATGGGAGCCGCCCGCCGAGGAGGCCGCCAGGATCTACTGGCTGGACGCGCTGACCGCCAACGTCGACCGTACCTGGTCCAATCCCAACCTGATCATCTGGCACCGCCAGCTCTGGGCCATCGACCACGGTGCCGCACTGCTGTTCCAGCACTCCTGGCCGGCCGTCACCGCCTGGGCCGAGCGCCGGTACGACCTGTCCCAGCACGTGCTCGCCGACCTGGTCGCCACCCTCGACCCGGCCGTCCTCGCCAAACTCGACGCCGCACTCGCCGAGACGGTGACCGCCGAGGCACTGACCGAGATCATCGCCTTGGTCCCGGACAGCTTCCTGCTGGGCATGAACTCCGTTCCCCCGGACGCGGACCCGGCCGGCCTGCGGCAACGCTACGTGGACTACCTGCTCACCCGATGCGCCGGACCCCGCGCGTGGTGGCCGGAGGAGGACGCATGACCACCGCCACGCCGTCCGTCCTCAGCTTCGACTACGCCCTGCTGCGTGCCGTCCCGCGCGTCGACCGCAGCGAACAGATCAACGTCGGGGCGCTGCTCTACTGCCCCGGCGCGGACTACCTCTGCGCCGCGGTCCACATCGACGCCGATCGCCTTCGAGCGCTCGACCCCGACGTCGACATCGACATGGTCACCGCGGCCCTGGACACCATCCGCGCGGTGTGTGCGGGCGGTCCCGAGGGCGGTCCCGCCGGGGCCGGCACCCGCGGGGCGCGCTTCGGCTGGCTCACCGCACCCCGCAGCACCGTGATCCAGACCAGTCCCGTGCACGGCGGACTCACCACCGATCCGGCCGCCGAGCTCAAGCGCCTGATGGGACGGCTCGTGCACTGACCCGGGCGGCGGCCCGCCGGTCCCCCAGCTTCCGCAGTCGCGTACACGGAGGAGCACAGATGCAAGACATCATCAGCGCCGTTCTCGACCCGGACACCCGGCCGGCGGACTTCGCCGCACTGCCCGTGCCGGAGAGCTACCGCGCGGTGACCCTGCACGCGGACGAGGCCGAGATATTCGTCGGAGCCGCGGCCGAGGACCGCGATCCGCGCCGGTCGGTGCACCTCGACGAGGTCGCCGTTCCCCAAGTCGGGCCCGGGGAGGCGCTGGTGGCGGTGATGGCCAGCTCGGTCAACTACAACACCGTGTGGTCCTCGCTCTTCGAACCGTTGCCGACCTTCACGTTCCTGGCCCGGTACGGCCGCCGCTCACCCCTGGCCCGTCGTCACGACCTGCCCTACCACGTCATCGGCTCCGACCTCTCCGGAGTCGTGCTGCGCACCGGGCCCGGCGTGTTCGCGTGGAAGCCCGGCGACGAGGTCGTCGCGCACTGCCTGTCGGCCGAGTTGGAGGCGCCCGACGGACACAGCGACACGATGCTCGACCCGGACCAGCGCATCTGGGGGTACGAGACCAACTTCGGCGGCCTGGCCCAACTGGCGCTGGTCAAAGCGAACCAGCTGATGCCCAAGCCGGCGCACCTGACATGGGAGGAGGCGAGCACGCCCGGTCTGGTCGCCTCCACCGCGTACCGGCAGCTGGTCTCCCGCAACGGCGCCCAGATGAAGCAGGGCGACAACGTGCTCATCTGGGGCGCATCCGGCGGCGTGGGGGCGTTCGCGACGCAGTTCGCGCTGGCCGGCGGCGCGAACCCGATCTGCGTGGTGTCCAGCCCGACCAAGGCCGCCATCTGCCGGGCGATGGGCGCCGACGCGGTCATCGACCGCGCGGACGAGGGCTACACGTTCTGGAAGGACGAATACACACAGGACCCGGCGGAATGGAAACGGTTCGGCCGCCGGATCCGGGAGCTCACCGGCGGGGAGGACCCCGACATCGTCTTCGAACATCCCGGCCGGGACACCTTCGGCGCCTCGGTGTACGTCACCCGCAAGGGCGGCACCATCGTGACCTGTGCCTCCACCTCTGGCTACCGCCACGAGTACGACAACCGCTACCTGTGGATGTCGCTCAAACGGATCGTCGGATCGCATTTCGCCAACTACCGGGAGGCGTGGGAGTCCAACCGCCTCATCGCCAAGGGCAAGATCCACCCCACCCTCTCCCGGACGTACACCCTGCAACACGCCGGTCAGGCAGTCGACGACGTGTATCGCAACCGGCACATCGGCAAGGTCGGCGTGCTGGCCCTGGCACCGCACGAGGGGCTGGGCGTCCGCGACACCGCGATGCGCGACGAGCATCTCGACGCGATCAACCGATTCCGGCAGCCAGAGCGCGCCGAGAGCCTCAAGGACGTCACGTCCTGAACCGCACGCCTTCATGGAGGGGAAACAAATGACCGACAAAAACCTTGTCACGGTCCGTTCCGACGCCGATCTCGACCGAGTCTGCAATCTCCTCGAAGAGGACGGTGCAGTCGTCGTGGAGGAATTTCTGGACCCCGACACCCGAGAGGCCCTCTGGGCCGACCTGGGTCCCGCGCTGGAGAAGTTCGGCTACGGCGACAATGATTTCTCCGGCCACAAGACCAAACGGATGTCCTCGCTGTTCGCCCGCAGCCGGCACATGGCCTCCGTTGCGCTGCATCCGTTGTTCCTCGGCGCTGCCCGCCGGCTCATTCAGCAGCCCGTACCGGTGTGGTTCAGCGGTCAGCAGGTGAACATCTCACCCAACATCCAGGTCAGCGCAACCCAGGTGATCCAAATCTGGCCCGACGAGGGTGCGCAGTGGCTGCACCGCGACGACACCTCTCACCTGCGGCCCTACCCCGCGCCCACCACACGGCTCCAGGTCATGGTCGCGATGACTGATTTCACTGCCGAGAACGGCGCGACCATGACGATCCCGGGAAGTCACCGCTGGGACGACGAGCGGGCGCCGCAGCGCGATGAGGCGGTGCCGGCCGAGATGCCGGCCGGATCCGCGCTGATCTGGCTCGGCGGTCTCTATCACGGTGGCGGGCATAATGCATCCACTGAGCCGCGTACCGGGCTGACCCTGTCGTATATCGCCGGCAACATGCGACAGGAGGAGAATCAGTATCTCGCGGTGCCGATGGATGTGGTCCGCGAGTACCCCGAAGAGTTGCAGCGTCTCCTGGGCTACGACGTCTGTCCTCCATTCCTCGGCTGGTACGAATCCAGTAACCCGCATACTCTGCTCGCCGAGCGCGCCGGTTGACGAGCTTCCCGCGTCGGCCGTCAGCCGCCTTCGATTTCCGGTGACTGTTTAGGACGGCTGCTGAGTTGCGGCGATGCCGTTCGGGGTGGCCGTTCCGGTCGGGTAGGTTGATCTTGTGTCCGTCAGCCCGCCGTCGCCGCCTTCCTACGAGGAGCTGGCCACGCTGGTCACGGAGTTGAAGATCCTGGTGTCCGCGCAGGCGGAGCGGATCGCGGAGCTGGAGCGGCAGGTCGTCGTCAACTCGCGCAACTCCTCCAAGCCGCCGTCGAGTGACGGGCTGCGCAAGAAGCCCGCGCCGAAATCGCTACGCAAGGCGTCTGGCCGTAAGCCGGGTCGGGCCAAGGGGGATCCGGGTGGCCGGCTGGAGCAGGTCTGCGACCCGGACGCGATAGTCGATCACCATCCGTCCGCGTGCGACGGCTGCGGGAACACGCTGTCGGGTGTGGCGAGTTCGGGGTATCGGGCCCGGCAGGTCTTCGATCTGCCCGAGATCACGCCGGAGGTCACCGAGCACCGGCTGCACCAGGTCCGCTGCGGCTGCGGGCACGTGACCGCAGCGGTGGCTCCCGGGCAGGTCAGCGCGGCCGCCGTGTACGGACCCGGTGTCCGGGCGGCGATCTGCTACCTGTCGGCGTATCAGCACCTGCCGGCGAAGCGGCTGGCCGAAGCGATGGGATCGATGTTCGCCCTGCCGATCTCGACGGGCACCGTCCTGT